>NZ_CM145487.1:1032500-1176060 GCF_055521575.1 Novosphingobium sp. BL-S-24 | reverse complement strand
GTCAATACCGATTTTCAAAAAATCGTAATCGCTAGGTTTTTGGGAAATCTGCACTGGGTGACGAAGCAGGAGCCGGTTAAGCCCACCCGACCACTCACGCTATCAGTGAAGCCAAACCCTTTATTTACCACAAGCCCGCTAACACCTAAGCCAGACCAAACCGCACGTTAGGCGGTCATCAATCAGGAAGATTCATGCCGCCACCGGCGATCACCGTTGCAATGAGCGTCTACAACGGCGAACAATTTCTGGTGTCCGCAATCGAGAGTGTGTTGGCGCAAGACTTTGCGGACTTTGAGTTTCTGATCCTTGATGATGGGTCGACGGACGGGTCCCCCGGGATAATCACGTCATATGCCAGTAAGGACTGGCGGATCCGCCCGGTATTGCGCGAAAATCGCGGCCTTATCGCCAGCTTGAATGAATTAATCGATGTCTCACGGGCGCCAGTCATCGCCCGAATGGATGCCGATGACATTTGCCGACCTGATCGCTTTTCCAAGCAGCTAACGTTCCTCGAAGAACATCAAGATTATGGCGTAGTCGGTAGCTGGAGCGAAGATATAGGCGAGCATGGCGAAAAACTATCGCGTTCCGGCGCCGACCACCCTGTCACCCATGAGGATGTTCTAGCTGCCATTGCGAAAGGTGAGCAGATTATTTGCCACCCTGCCGCAATGTACAGGCGGAATGTCGTGCAGTCGGTCGGTTCGTATCATGCTGCATTCCGGCATTGCGAAGATCTTGACCTGTGGCTGCGTCTTTCCAGCGTTACAAAGCTCGGAAACATACCGGAGCGCCTTCTGCTCTATCGGCGCTATTCAGGACAGGTTTCCTCACGTCATGCGACCGAACAGCAGATCGGAACGGCAGTAGCACAGGCTGCCTGGCGGGAGCGAGCAGCAGGGCGTCCAGACCCGACGGCAGATATCCAAACACTACCCCCTATCGACCAACTCGATACGCTATTTGGGCGCCCAGGCATTTCGCGGCAGGTTCTGGAGCAGGTAGCGCTTGGTCTATTATATTCTGTCAGCGCTATGCGGGACCAAGGTTTCAGTCTGTTGCTAACTCACCTCCGCAACGGGGGAAAGCGCGACGGCATGTGGCGAACGGTAGTCCGATTGCTGCGTTTTGGCGAGCCAAGACGCGCCATGAGATTAGCCTGGACGCTCTTGCTCACCGCAGCCAGGTGATCGGGTGACTATGGAACAGGAAACCGATCCTGCCGCGCCGCGCGCCGAACCAAACAGCGGCCGCGGGAGTGGCAGCGTCAAATCAGCGGCGATTTGGGCCGCAGGCAGTCAGTACGTACAATTCGTACTTCAGTTCGCGACTTCCGTCGTCATCTCACGCTTTTTTCTGAAACCAGCAGAAATCGGTCTTTTTTCAGTAGCTTTGGCGGCGGCAATGATCCTGTCCGTCATCCAGGATTTCGGACTGACGCGATATATAGGTCGCCATCCAACGGCAGATAAGGAAACCGTACAGCACTGCACGACCATTGCAGCGCTTTTCTCGTTCCTGCTGGCCGGCCTGATCTTTGCAATCGCTTGGCCCGTCGCGCGGTTTTATGGCGAACCTCGCCTGTTTCCAATCCTCGGACTGATTGCCGTATCCTATATCTGCAATCCGTGGAGTATCGTCCCGGTCGCACTGTTATCCCGACGCCTGGATTTCAAAGCGACATTCCTGGTCAATAGCATTGGAGCCGTGGTCAATAGCGGTTGCGCATTGACCCTTGCTGCCTTGGACTTCTCTGCTGAGTCATTGGCTTGGGCCATGATCGCCCAAGCGATCGCTCGGGCAGTGACGGCTCAGGCCTTGTGCCCCACCCGCCCTACACTTCACATTCGCCTGGACCGGGCGCGCGAGATCATCGGCTTCGGATCCAGCAGCGCAGTCCTCTATCTCTCAGGCGGCATCGGAATGCGGACCCCTGACCTTATTGTTGGTCGACTACAGGGAATGGCTGCAGCTGGATTATTCAGTCGAGGTGTCGCCCTCGCCTCTCAGCTCCATTATCTCGTCGCCGGAGCGGTAGGTTCAATCTACTATCCCACATTTGCGCGCCTTCGCGATGAAGGAAAGGACCTTGGCCCCTACTACGAACGGGTCGTCGCAGCGCACGGCGTCATCGTCTGGCCAGCTATGGCGTTGCTGGCAGTGCTGAGTGAGCCGGTCATTCTTCTCCTGTACGGTCCAGGGTGGGCAGAGGCTGCCCCACTCCTCGCGTTCGTGGCGATAGCAGAATGTTGTTTTGTGGCGCTGCCCTTGCACATGGATCTGCCGATCCTGCTTGGGCGCCTGAAGCAACTGCTGTGGTTCAACCTGGCGGACACCGCGCTGTCCGTGGGGACCCTGGTCGCTGGTGCGGCCATGGGAGTGGAGGCGGCCGCCGCATCCCGTCTCGTCTATGGTTTCGCGTGGTTTTGTCTTTATGCTCTCTGGCTCAAGCGATTGATCGGGTTCGACTGGAACGCAGCGCTGCAGATTTACGCGAAGAGCTTTGCCGTGTCGGCCATCACCATAATACCGGCGCTTACGGCAGTGTGGTTCTGGCGAAGCCCCTCGACACTGGACTTTGGCGGATTGCTGATAGCCGGTATTGCATCGGGCTTAGCTTGGATCGTGGGTGTCGTCTTGCTCCGCCACCCGGCAATGAACGATCTAGCGGGAATGGCTAATCATCTTATTGCCCCTGCGGTAGCGCGGGTAAGATGGCGGCGATCGTAGTCTGGGCCGGCGCTGTCAGCCACATGCTCGTTGTTCAACGTTACCGTCACCGCTCCCTCAGCATGATCGGTTCGGCATTGTTTTGACCGTGACTTACTCTAAATAGCGTCGATGCCTCCCGATACCGCAGTAATCTCGCCCGATGCTCGTCATGATGGCTGGCGCACGCTTCTGCGATTCATGCCTTACTTGTGGCCAAGGGATAACCCGGCGCTGCGGTGGAGGATCGTGTGGGCATGCCTGTTCATCTTGCTTTCGACCGCTACCCAGCTGGTCCTGCCCTATCTGCTCAAATGGGCGGTCGATCTCATGGGCACCACCGGGCCTAAGCTTCTTCAACTCGCTATGCTCATGGTGGTCGGCTATTCCGCCGGTCGTCTGCTTCAGACCGGTTTTGACAACCTCCGAAACATCATTTTCGAACGCGTTGGCCAGGATGCGACGCGCGAACTGGCTGAAAATGTATTTGGTCAACTTCATCGTCTAAGCCTGCGGTTCCACCTCGCTCGTCGGACCGGCGAAGTCACGAAGACGATCGAACGCGGAACCAAGAGCATCGATACGATGCTCTATTTCATGCTTTTCAACATCGCGCCCACCATCTTGCAGTTGGCCGTGGTGGCCGTGATCTTCTACTTCAATTTCGGGGTGGGCATGGTGATAGCGACGGGTGTCGCCATTGCAGCCTATATCTGGATCACGCGAACGATCACCGAATGGCGCTCCAAACTGCGTGAGGACATGAATCGGCTTGATGGACAGGCGCTGTCTCGCGCGGTGGATTCGCTGCTCAACTACGAGACAGTCAAATATTTCTCTGCCGAAAATCGTGAACGAGCGCGCTATGCACAGGCAACCAGCGCCTATGCCCAAGCGGCGGTCAAAAGCGAAAACTCGCTCGGCCTGCTCAACATCGCCCAAGGCGTAGTGGTCAACCTGTTGATGGCAGGCGCCTTGGCTTGGACCGTGTGGGGTTGGTACCGGGGGCAGTTCACGGCAGGCCAGCTGGTATTCGTGCAAACGTATCTGACTCAGTTGTTTCGACCGCTCGACATGCTTGGGATGGTCTATCGCACTATCCGCCAAGGCCTTATCGACATGGCTGAAATGTTTCGCTTGCTCGACACTGAGGTGGAAGTCCCGGATCAGCCCGGCGCACCTGCACTCTTGATCCGGCGCCCATCATTACAGTTCGACAATGTCGTTTTCGGGTATGAGCCGGATCGGACAATCCTGCATGGGCTTTCGTTCGAAGTCCCCGCAGGACAGGCTTTTGCCGTGGTAGGCCCCTCCGGTGCTGGTAAATCAACCATCGCGAGGTTGCTGTTTCGGTTCTATGATCCACAATCCGGGCGTATCCTCATCGACGGTCAGGATATCCGGGAAGTGACCCAATCGTCGCTGCGAGCCGCGATCGGGATTGTCCCGCAGGATTCGGTCCTGTTTAACGACACTATCGGGTACAATATCGGGTATGGCCGCGACGGAGCCGGGATTGCGGAGATCGAGTACGCCGCTCGTGGCGCTTCATTGAGTGGCCTGATCGATCGGTTGCCGAAAGGTTTCGACACCGAAGTTGGAGAGCGCGGTCTCAAATTGTCAGGTGGTGAGAAGCAGCGCGTTGCAATCGCTAGGACGCTGGTGAAAAATCCACCGATCCTTATTCTTGATGAAGCGACCAGCGCGTTGGACACGCGTACTGAGCAGGACATTCTGGCGACGCTTCACCGAGTAGCGGAACATCGGACATCGCTGTCGATCGCCCATCGCCTGTCGACAATCGCAGATGCAGACCGGATCCTGGTGCTGAATGAAGGTCGGTTGGCTGAAAGCGGGTCGCATGCCGAATTGCTTCGGCATGATGGCCTCTACGCTGAAATGTGGTCTCGCCAGGCGGCAGAAGCGGAAGCGATGAACGAGGCGGCTGAATAACGGTTTTGAGCAAAAGCCAAGTGGCCTATTTAATTACATCAGCCTCATGCCAGACGACGGCTTGCGCTGCTTTCATGCAGTTTTCCGCCGTATCCCATGCCAGCGTCGGGGAGCCGTACAGTCGCCACCCCTGACCCAACGCTTCCGAGACCCGCTCGCAAAAAGCGCGATCATCTTTGCCGGTGAGGAGGCGATATACGGGGCGATCGTCTGGGGTTTCGTACATGGCGGAGCCTTTCGAAATCGAATTGCGAGCGTAACCGTCAGCCGGGGTAGCGATCGAACGCTGGCAAATCACCTGCCTTCTCAAACCATCCGATGCGTTCGGCGGCCTGAATTTGGACCTGCGGGCGCAGGGCATTTGGATCGTCGAGCGTCGCTACCTGAATGTCGACGAGGCCGGGCAAGACGGTTTCATTGATGAAGTACATGCCAGTGCCGCATTCCGGACAGAAATGGCGGAGCGAGGTGCCGTTGGAAGTGAATTGCTTTGGATTGCCGGAAATCAGCTGAAAATCACTGTTCGCGTAGGCTGCCCAGGCGGTAGTGGGAGCGCCTGACGATTTCTGGCAGTCGGTGCAATGGCACAAGGCCACATGCTGCGCTTCACCCTGAACCGAATAACGAACCGCGCCGCACTGGCATCCACCTTTCAGGGCCATCCCAAACCTCCATCCGTAACCAATATGTCCGACGGAACATTAGCCGAACATATTGGTCAGGTCGAGATCAAAGGATATATTTCGACAAGTCCGCGTTGCTAGCGAGACCTTCCAGCTTGGACCGGACATAGGCCTGATCGATAGTCACCGTCTCACCGCGGCGATCCTCAGCCTCGAAGCTCAGTTCCTCGAGCAGCTTTTCCATCACCGTCTGCAGACGGCGAGCGCCGATGTTCTCGACACTTTCGTTCACTTGCGCGGCAATCTTCGCGACTTCGCTGATGGCATCGGCGGTGACTTCCACCGTCACCTGCTCTGTGCCCAGCAGCGCCTTGTATTGCGTGATAAGGTTCGCCCGCGTTTCAGAGAGGATGCGAACGAAATCTTCCTCGTTAAGGGCCTTCAGTTCGACCCGGATCGGCAGGCGGCCCTGAAGCTCGGGCAGCATGTCGCTCGGCTTGGCGACATGGAACGCGCCGCTCGCGATGAACAGCACGTGGTCGGTCTTCATCGGACCGTACTTCGTCGCCACCGTCGTCCCCTCGATCAGCGGCAGCAAGTCACGCTGCACGCCTTCGCGCGAAACCGAACCGCCGCGAACGTCGGACACCGCGATCTTGTCGATCTCGTCCAGGAACACGATGCCGTTCGACTCCGCATTGGCCAGCGCAACGCGCGCCACATCGTCCTGGTCCATGCGCTTTTCGGATTCTTCGTCGACCAGCTTGTCCCACGCATCGGGGACTTTCATCTTGCGCCGTTTCATGCGGTTGCCGCCGAACGCCTTGCCCATCATGTCGGACAAGTTGATCATGCCGACCGACCCGCCCATGCCCGGGATTTCCATCGGCGCGGAAGGCGAATCCTCCACCTCGATCTCGACCTCGGTGTCGTTCATGGCGTTCTCGGTGATGCGCTGATGGAACGCCGCACGCGTCGCCTCCGAAGCACCCTCGCCCACCAGAGCGTTCAGCAGGCGATCCATCGCCGCCTTGCTGGCCGCCTCGCGCACGGATTCGCGCCGCCGCTCCTTTTC
The DNA here is from genome assembly GCF_055521575.1 of Novosphingobium sp. BL-S-24. Lineage (NCBI taxonomy): Bacteria > Pseudomonadati > Pseudomonadota > Alphaproteobacteria > Sphingomonadales > Sphingomonadaceae > Novosphingobium > Novosphingobium sp. BL-S-24. The sequence continues at coordinate 1,169,694 of NZ_CM145487.1, read as the reverse complement.
AAGGCGGATCGCTTCCTCCACCAGATCGCGTGCGATTTGTTCGACGTCGCGCCCGACATAGCCGACTTCGGTGAACTTCGTGGCTTCGACCTTGACGAACGGCGCATCGGCCAGCTTCGCCAGGCGGCGGCTGATCTCGGTCTTGCCGCAGCCGGTCGGGCCTATCATCAGGATGTTCTTCGGCGTCACCTCGTCACGCAGATCGGCATCGAGGTGCTGGCGACGCCAGCGGTTGCGCAGCGCCACGGCGACGGCCTTCTTGGCCTCGGCCTGGCCGATGATATGCGCGTCCAGCGCGGCGACGATCGCCTTGGGCGTAAGATTGTCGTTCATGATGTTCCCGGTCAGACGGTTTCGACCGTCACGCGGTCGTTGGTGAAAACGCAGATGTCGGCGGCGACCTGCATGGCCTTGCGCGCGATGACTTCAGCGTCTTCTTCATAAAAATTGATGGCCCGTGCGGCGGCCAGCGCATAGTTTCCGCCCGATCCGATGGCAGTGATCCCGCCCTCGGGCTCCAGAACATCGCCATTGCCGGTCAATACCAGCAGCGTTTCTGTGTCCGCCACGATCATCAGCGCTTCGAGGTTGCGCAGATACTTGTCCGTCCGCCAGTCCTTTGCCAGCTCGACAGCGGCCCGCATCAGCTGACCGCGATACTGCTCAAGCTTGCGCTCCAGGCGTTCGAACAGAGTGAAGGCGTCGGCCGTAGCGCCGGCGAAACCGGCGATCACTTTGCCGCCCTCCCCGATCCGGCGCACCTTGCGCGCGTTGGGCTTCATCACGGTGTTGCCCATCGAAACCTGACCGTCACCGGCGATGACGGTCTTGCCGCCCTTGCTGACGCCGATGATAGTCGTCCCATGCCACTCGATCAGGCCGTGGCTTGCCCCATTACTGTTCATGGGCGGGGATATATGCCCGTACCGCAGCGGTTCAAGGCGTGCGCTCACGCCTGACCGCCTGGGCCGGGGAAAACCCCGTCAGCTGCCGTTCGGGCCAGGTCCCTGCGGTCCAGCGCCGCCGCCCATACCGGGCGCACCCACGGCGCCGATATTGCCGAACAGGTCTTCAAGCAGACCGCGTTCACGGCCAAGCGTCGGCGTGGTCTTGCCATCGGGACTGATGCGAGCGACCTGCTCCATGCCGCGCTTGTCGACCCCCGCAACGTTGCCTGAAGGATCGAAGCGCACGCGCAGCACTGTCTGCTCGGTCGTACGGGCGCGACGGAACGGCGGGGTCTTCACGGTCTGCGAGATATAGTACCAGTCCTTCTGGCCGAACTGGCTTTCGAACGTCGGGCGGCCAAGGGTCTTTTCCACCGACAGGCGATTGTCGATGCCCGGCTGGACCGAATCGAGCAGGGCCTGATCGATCATGTATCCGCGATGGTCGCGGATCGAAGTGCAGCCGCCAACCAACGTAGCGAGCGCCAACGCAATGCCCGCAGTCCTGACGTTGAGACCCACCTTGCGCATTCTAACACTCCAAAACGCGGACATGACACGCGGACCATTGCCAGCGGCCATCATACCCATATATCGCCAATGGCCTTACGGCCCCGAAAGCGCCCGCGCAATGGGCGTTGGAGCCGTTCGCTTGAATTGCCCCTGAACGACTGCCAACGAAAGGCCTCAGCCACCGTGTCCTTCCTCTCCCGCCTGCTTGGCAAACATTCCGGTTCTCGTGAAGCGGTCCGCCCGCTGTGGCATCGCATCGTCGAGATTGCCCGGGAAAAGGAGTGGTACGCGCAATGCGGCATTGCCGACAAGGTGCCGGGCCGTTTCGATGCCGTCACCTTGGTGATGGCGATCGTGATGCTGCGCATGGAACGCGACAAGGCTAGCGACGACACCCTGATCGAGCCGTCGGTTCGCCTGACCGAGCTGTTCGTGCAGGATATGGACGGCCAGCTTCGGCAATCGGGCGTTGGCGATCTGGTGGTCGGCAAGCGCATGGGCAAACTGATGAGCACGTTGGGCGGCAGGATCGGCGCCTTTCGGGACGCCTTGGCACAGGCCGACGATGCCGCGCTTATCGAGGCGCTGGATCGCAACGTGACGCTAGTACCCGATGCCGACAAGGCGGGCCTCGCTCGGCAGGTACGGGAATTGAACGCTCAGATGGACGCGCTTTCGGGCAGCGACGTCATGGCGGCGAGGATCGTGCGATGACCGACTCCCCTGCCGACAATCCCCGACCGGAGTTTTCGCTTTCGCTCGATGTGCGACAGGCTGATGGTCAGGCACCGCATCTTGAAGCAGCCGAGTCGGAACGCGCGGCGATCGCCCGGCGCTTCGGCCTCGTGCGGATCGACCGGCTGGTTGCCGATCTGGAACTGCACCGGCACGATCGCGTGATAGAGGCGCGGGGACGCCTGCAGGCCGACTTCGTGCAATCTTGCGCTGTATCGGCGGAAGACATTGATGTGTCGATAGATGAGCCACTGCTGTTTCGCTTCGTGCCGGAAACGAAGGTCTATGCTCCCGATGAGGAAATCGAACTGAGCGCCGAGGAATTCGACGAGATCGAATATTCCGGCAGTCATTTCGACTTGGGCGAAGCGGTGGCGCAGAGCTTGGGTCTTGCGATCGATCCGTTCCTCACCGGCCCGGAAGCCGACGCGGCACGGACTGAAGCGGGTCTGGGTAACCCGGAAAGCCAAGGGCCGTTCGCCGCGCTGAAAGGGTTGGGGTTGGGAGGAACGAAAGCGCCATAAACGCGCAACAATCACAAACGATCCCGAAATTAGTTTCAAGATGTCGAAATAATATGTCGGCGTGAAGAGCTTCGATAATGGCGACAATGGTTATCTTGCAAAGTATTGTAAAGTAGGCATTATATCCAACTGGGTCACATTCAGCCTTCAGGCCTAGTCGCTATTCTGCAACAGCATTTTTGCGCAAATGTCGCAGTTTGGCACCATAACTTTACAGTGTCGCAACGTAGTTACATCCTTCTGCAATCGAGCCCGGCGGGGCAATTCTGACGCCGGGAAGTGTCTGAGCTGGCGCCGGTCAAGCGGAAGCCAGCGAACAGCAAAGGGTGCAGGCATGAAAAATTCCAAGTTCGTCCGCTGTCGTCTGCTAGCAGGGGGCGCCCTGTTCGCCGTCAGCGCACTGCCTTCCTACGCACAAACAGTTCCACCTACGCCAGGGCCGGCTGCACAGCAGGCTCCGGAAGACGATGCGGTGACAGGTTCCGACATCATCGTCACCGGCACGCTGCTGCGCGATGTGGTGACCGCGTCTCCGACCACTACGGTCACTGTGGAGAACCTCGAACAGCGTGGTATCAGCACGATCCAGGAGGGCATTCAGCGCCTTTCCGCCAATAACGGCCCTTCGCTCACGAACAGCTTTTCAGCAAACGGCGCATTCGCATCTGGCGCGTCAGCCATTTCGCTGCGTGGCTTGACCACCAACTCCACCCTCGTCCTGTTCGACGGCATGCGCGCGGCGTATTATCCTCTGGCCGATGACGGCACGCGCAACTTCGTCGACCTCAATACGATCCCCGACGATATCGTGCAGGACATTCAGGTCCTGCGTGACGGCGCTTCGTCCACCTACGGTGCCGACGCGATCGCCGGTGTGGTCAATATCATCACAAAAAAGCAGATCACCGGCATTCAGGGCCGGGCCGAGGCCGGCATTTCGGAGCGCGGTGACGCATCACAGTACCGCATCTCGTTGACCGCCGGTAAGGGCGATCTCGATTCCGACGGGTACAATGCGTACATCAGCGGCTTCTACTACAGCCAGAGCCAGCTCAGGAACAATCAGCGCCCCTATCCCTACAATTCTGACGACTACCGCGGCATTTCCAACGACGGGATTCAGGGTGCCAACAACGTCGTCAACGGCCTCGATGCCGACGGTAATTTCCAGGCATTCAACCCGATCCTCACCAGCGCTGGCAGCACATTGTACGTCGCCCCCGGTAGCGGCGGTGCTGCACAGGGTCGCTATCAGCTGCTCAATCCTTCGCTGGGTTGCCCGCGCGGCACGTCGTACAATCTGACCCCCGCCGACCTCGCCGCAACAGATGGAGATGGAAACCTGCTTAATACCCGCGCGCCAACGACGGTTTGCCAGGAGGACCTGACCAAGAACTATGGCGTGATCACGCCAGAAATTCAGCGGTTCGGCCTTTCCGCCCGCTTCACCACTCGTTTTGGTGATAGCGGCGAGGCATTCGCATCGTTCAACTTCATCCAGACCGACGTGGCGAACGATGGCCTTCCCGCCACGTTGCGCGGCAACGCTCCGGCACCGTTCTACTTCCCCCGCTACAGCACGCAGGGCAACATCGCGTTCTACGGCGGCAACACCGTCCTGCAATTGCCCGCCTACGTTTGCCCGCGCGGCACGACGGTTGCCTGTACGGCCGCCAACGGCACGCTCAACCCTAACAACCCGTTCGCGGCAGCGGGTCAGTCGGCTCTGCTGCTTGGCCGCCTGCCCAACCTGCGGGAACGTGACGAAACCCGGACGCGCGGCTATCGCGGTGCGATCGGCGTAAAGGGTGACATCTCCGAGAACTGGCAGTACAATTTCAATGCCACCGCCATGCATGTGGATCTCCGCCGCAAGAGCAATGGCTACGTCTACATTCAGAATCTGCTGAATGTTATCGCTGATGGCAGCTTCAACTTCGTCAATCCCTACGCCAACACGCAGGATCAACTGGACTATATCGCACCTACCGCGATGAATACGTCCACTTCCGATCTGGTTCAGGCCGATGCCAGCGTCAACGGCGAACTCATGACGCTGCCGGGTGGGCCGCTGCAGGTCGCGTTCGGCGTCGGCTTCCGGTACGAAGCGGTTGACGCGCCCAGCATCAACTCTGACATCAATGGCGCCACGCAGCGCTATTACCGCCTGAACGGCTTTGCCGTGAAGGGCGACCGCACGGTGTGGTCGGCCTACGGCGAAATCAACGCGCCGATCATCGACGAGGTCACGCTGAGCGCCGGTGGCCGTTACGATCGCTATCCGAACGGCATCGATAACTTCTCGCCAAAGGCCGGTGTGATCGTCAAGCCGATCCCCGAAGTCACCCTTCGTGGTACATATGCACGCGGCTTCCGCATCCCCAGCTTCGGGGAATCGAACGCGACCTTCCCCACGACTGGATTCGTCACGGCCGGAGCAAATACTTATCCGGACTCCTACCTTGCCCAGTTCGGCTGTTCGCAGGACACCTTCACGAGTTGTCCAACATATGTTCGCAGCACCAGCTACGGCAGCACTTCGCTACCAAATCCCGATTTGAAACCGGAAAAATCGCGCAGCTTCACGGGCGGCATCGTCTTCCAGCCCATCCGCAACGTGACGCTGTCTGCCGAATACTACAACATCAAGAAGACGAACGTCATCACCACGGCCAACAATGCCCCGGCTATCCTGGCCTATTACTCGGGCGCGGCGATCCCCGAAGGCTACAACGTGATCCCGGACGTTGCCGACACTACCCGCCCCGGCGTGTTGCCGCGCATCGCCTTCGTGCAATCGGGCTTCATCAACGCCAACACACTCAAGACCTCGGGCCTCGATTTCGGGATCGACGCCAGCTTTGATCTGACGCCCAGCATCCGCTTCACCACATCGGCGCAGGCGACCTACATCCTGAAGCTGGAAACCGAGTTCCCTGACGGCACTGTCGAGCGTTACGATGGCACGCTTGGCAACTTCAACCTGACGGCCGGTTCCGGTACGCCCAAGTGGAAGGGCACCTGGACCTCTACGCTCGACTTCGGGAACTTCCTGCTGAGCGCCACGGCCAATTACTTCGATGGCTACGACCTGTCCGCGACGGACCAGGGCGACCAGTACAAGGACTGCGGCCAGAGCGACGGATCACTGCCCTGTCAGGTCAGCGATTACATCACGGTTGACCTCACCGGCCAGATCAAGGTCAACGATCAGTTCACGTTCTACGCGACGATCCAGAACCTGGCTGACCGCCTGCCCCCGATCGACACTGTCACTTATGGCGCCCACGCCTACAACCCGATCCAGGGCGGCGAAGGCATCCTTGGCCGGTACTTCAAGGCCGGCGTCCGCTTCGGCTTCTGATCGACTTTAGAGATACCAAAAAGGAAGGGCCCCGCGAGGGGCCCTTTTCGTTTGCATCAGCAGGATCGGATCGAGCCCGATCAGGCGTCTACGGTCTCGCCGAGCACGGCCCGCACTTCCGCGGAATCGCCAAGGATCACGCCGATCCGCTGGTGCAGGCCAACCGGCTGAGCATCTAGGATCGGAGAAGAGCCATCGCTTGCAAGCCCCCCTGCCTGCTCCACCAGCATGCCCATCGGATTTGCTTCGTATAGCAGCCGCAAGCGCGCCTTGCCGGGATTGCGATGATCGGCGGGGTAGAGGAATATGCCGCCACGCTTCAGGATGCGATGAACGTCCGCCACCATCGATCCGGTCCAGCGCATGTTGTACTGCCCCGCCAAAGGACCAGCTTCACACCCTACGCGAGCATCGACGTAGCTGCGAATCTCGGGCGACCATTGTTCGCGGCGGGCCATGTTGATGGCGACTTCGCAATTGCCCGACGGAATGCGAAGCGGTCCATCGGTCATCCGCCATGCGCCCATTTCACGATCGAGCGTGAATTCGTAGACCCCGGTTCCGATCGTCAGCACAAGCAATGTCTGCGGTCCGTAGATCGCATAACCTGCCGCAACCTGTTCGCGTCCCGGCATAAGGAAGTCTGCCTCAGCCATGTCGCGACCAGCGGAATCGTCAGGAGCGCGAAGGACGGAAAAGATGGTGCCTACCGACAGGTCGACGTCAATGTTGCTCGATCCGTCGATGGGATCGAACAGCATAAGATATTCACCCTTGGGATAGCGATTGGGTATCCGGTGGATCGTCTCCATTTCTTCCGACGCCATCGCCGCAAGGTGGCCGCCCCACTCATTGGCGTCCAGCAGGATCTCGTTCGCCAGCACGTCCAGCTTTTTCTGGACTTCGCCCTGTACGTTTTCGGACCCCAGGCTGCCCAGGACATCGCCCAGCGCGCCTTTGGAAATGGCATGGGCGATCGTCTTGCAGGCACGCGCCACGGTTTCCACCAGCAGGCGCAATTCGGCAGGGCAAGGGCTGTCTTCGCGCCGTTGCTGCTCAATCAGGAAGCGGGTCAATGTGATCGACTGCATGTCACCCTTTCGTGCTCATCGTCGCGCGGCCGAACGACTCTCGGCTTACTGGCGACCACAGGCGAAACGGCCTGCTAAAGAAGCCCCATGCGGCAAACCAGCGACTTTGGCTATCGCATCTTTCCGGGATTTTGACCGATGGCGCAAACCGGCACGACTCATTCCGATTGCATGAGCGATGGGTCACGCTGAAGCAGAGCGCTGGTGACGCCGTTGGTCCATCCAAAACCGTCCTGCAGCGGGTATTCCCCGCCCCCACCGGGACGGCGTTCTTCCACGTCATACTTTTCGAGCAATTTGCCCGTCTCGCGATATGCAGCCTGCACCGTCCCGATCCAGCGCTCGGCAATATTGCGCGAGAGTGATTCCTGTCGATAACGGCGCAGACCCTCGATCCCGACCCACTGCAACGGAGCCCAGCCATTGGGCGCGTCCCACTGCTGGCCGGTGTTCAGCATCGTCGTCCGCAGGCCACCGGGCGCCAGCAGATAGCGCTGCGTCGTATCGGCGACGGCCTTTGCCTGCGCCGGTTTGGCCATGCCGACGAACAGCGGGTAATGCGTTGCGGCAGAAAGCACAGTGCTCTGGCGCTTGTCATCCATCGACCAGTCGGCATATCGGGCTTCTTTGGCGGCCCACAAATACCTGTCGACGGAAGCGCCACGTCTGGCGGCGCGTTGGGCAAACTCGGTGACGCAGGCCCGGTCCGCCACGGCGCGACAGCCGCGCTCGATCCGTTTCTCCATCGCCCACATCAGGGCGTTGAGATCGACCGGCACCATGCGCGTGGTCCGGATCGAGCCAAGGTCTTTTGGATTGACCAGCCAGCGGGAACTGAAATCCCACCCGCTTTCGGCCCCGGCCCGCAGATCGCGGTAGACTTCCGCGGCGGGGCGCGACGAGACGCTGGCAGCGGTCGCCCGGTCTTCGGCAAAGGATTCGTCGCGCGGGGTATCCCGATCATCCCAGTAGCGATTGAGCACGCTGCCATCGGGCATGCGAGCCACCCGCTCACATGCTTTGGCGGGAGTGGCGCACCCTTCCCCCTTCATCCAGTACCCATGTTCACGCCGCAACGCGGCAAGCCGTCGCGCACGAACCGCGCCATCGGTCGCCTTCGAGATATCAAGCATCAGCGCGTAGAAAGGCGGCTGGGATCGGCTGAGGTAATACGTGCGGGTGCCGTTGGGAATATGGCCGAAGCGTTCGATCAGGCTGGTGAAGTTGTCGATCATACTGTCCACCAGATCGTCTTGGCCGTCCGCTGCCAGCCCGAGCATGGTGAAGTAGGAATCCCAGTAGTACATCTCTCGGAAGCGACCACCTGGCACGACATAGGGCGCGGGAAGGCCGATCGCCGAACCCTTTGCCCTGCCTTCGTCGCCCTGTCGCGTAAGCCGCGGCCACAAGGCGGCGATGTGCTGCCTGATCGGCTTTATGGAGCCGTCGTTCACGCCGGGAACGATGAAGTTCTTCAACACGAACTGGCGCAGTCGTTCAGGAGTCGTAGGCCGTGCGCGATCGTAATCGGCCATGATGGCGTCTGGATCGCGGCGGGGTATGGCGTCGACGAACGTCTTCCCATCCGGAAAGATGCGCGCTGTTTGCACCGCCATGAGGAGGTCGCCGTACTCTTCCGCCGGGCTGTCAATCGCAGAGGCATTGGAAAGAACGGGAGCGGTTTGGGCAACTGCGACGGGAGCGAAAACCGTTGCCGCCAGCGACGCGCCCAAAATGGCCCGCAAAGACCTCACTCTAATGTTCGTCATGCGCCGTCCCCCTTCGTTGCTTCGGCTGGCCGCCAATCAACGGTCGGGGCCGGTAGGGGTTTCAATACGGCTTGCGGGCGAACCAGATGACGTGATCGTGGCCCTTACCACTGGTGTAAGCCTTGACGTTGACCGCCTCGACTTCAAACCCGGCGTCGGCAAGACGGACTGTGAATGATGGCTCAGGTGTCGCCGACCAGATGGCGAGGATACCGCCCGGTGTCAGCGCCGCTTTCGCCGCTTGCAGGCCGTGCGATGTGTAGAGGTGGTCGTTCAATCGCCGGGTCAGGCCCTCCGGCCCGTTGTCGACATCCAACAGGATCGCGTCATAGGCGTCGCGAGCGGCATCGATCAGCATCGCCACGTCATCGTTGACGAGGACCACGCGAGGATCGTCAAGGCATCCTGCGGTCAGAGCATGCATCGGCCCGCGCGCCCATTCGATGATTTCGGGAACGATCTCAACGATGGTGACGCTGGCGTCTTCGTCCAGCGCGGCCAATGCGGCGCGCAGGGTGAAGCCCATGCCGTAGCCGCCGATCAGCCACTGCGCCGATCGGCGGTGACCGAGGCGGTCACGCGTCATCGTCGCCAGCGCTTCTTCGGAAGCGATGATGTCGGTGCTCATCAGCTCGTTTCGGTCGAGGATGATGGCGAAATCTTCGCCATTGCGAACGAGTTGAAGCTCAACGCCGTCCGGGACGCGGGCGGTGCCGATCAGTTCATCCTCGATCACTGGTTTGATCGCGGTTTCGACCATGACGGCACCTTTCGACAGCGAGAAGTTACTTCTTGCGTGCCTTGCGCGCGGCGTAACGCGCATCGCGGGCCGCCTTGCGTTCGGCCTCGGTAAGTTCGGGGGGTGGCGCGGCGGCGATGGCGTCCAGCCTGGCCTGCTCTGCCTTGGCGATCTTTTCGGCGGCCTTGGCTTCACGCGCGGCCTTTGCCGCTTCGCGCTTGGCGGCCTGCGCGGCTTCGCGTTCCTGGGCCCGGGCAATGCGTTCGGCCTGTACAGCCGGATCGACCGGGGCTTTCGACTTCAACAGTTCAAGGGCCTTTGCCCGTGCCTGCGCTGCGGCGTTGACCCGGTCCTGAATGCCGGGTTCCTTGTATCCTGCCATCAACTGCTACCTAATTCTCGTAAAATTCGTCTTGTGGGAGAAGCGGCACACCATCCGGCGTGCCGCTCCGTCACCGTAGTTCAGGCAGGCTGAAGGTTGACTGCCGAGGTCTTGCCACGACGGTCGGTTTCCAGCTCGTAAGAAACGCGCTGTTCCTTGTCGAGCGTGCGCATGCCAGCGCGCTCTACTGCCGAGATATGCACGAAGGCATCATCGCCGCCGCCTTCAGGAGCGATAAAACCATAGCCTTTGTCGGCATTGAAGAATTTGACTTTTCCGGTGATCATGGGACGCATTCCTTGTCCAAGGTTGACGGGCATGCCCCAACTTGGCGCATCCCGGCTTCGCGAAGCAAAAGGGACAAAGGGAGCAGCTGACGCGGCCCGATATCCGTCGATGGCGACATCAGCGTGGAAAGCTATAGCACACTTTCCACCAATAGCCATGGCTGGCGGACATTACCTTCGGGCCGCAGCGATTTAGGCGACGGACGCGGGGTAGCTCGGCCTTCCAAAAGTCAGGCGGCGGAACGCTTTTCGTCGGATTGGTCCACTTCCTGATGGCCGCTTATTTCGGCGCCCGCATCGGGAGCGAAGCGCAGATTCCAATACGTGGCGCTCAACGACAGCGCCGTGACGATCCAGAACGCAGCGGAAAAATCTCCCAGACTCGGGGCTTCATGCCCCCGCGCTTGCATCGACAAATGCAGCGCGATCGCGGCGATGCAAATGCCCAGCGACAGCATCAACTGCTGGAACGTGGAGTAGAATGATGTCGCGCTGCTCATGTGCTGCTTGTCCACCCCGGCGTACGCCACGGTGTTATAAGCGGTGAACTGGAACGACATAAAAAACCCGCTGAACGCCAGGACCCCGAACATTGCCCACACCGGCCAGCTGGGGCCGAACAGCCCGCACGTCGCATAGCCCGCCGTTGCGATTACACCGTTCCATATCAGCGCCCGCCGAAAGCCGAAGCGGCGCAGGATGCGCTGGGCCAGGCTTTTCATCGCCAGTGACCCGATGGCGGTGGCAACCGTGATCGTCCCGCTGCGGGCAGCCGAGAAGCCCAATCCGACCTGTATCATCAACGGCAGCAGGAACGGCTGCGCCCCTTGAGTGATGCGAGTGATGGACCCCGCGATTACGGACAGGCGAAACGTCTCGTCCTTGAGCAGGGAGAGATCGAGTATGGCGCCTTCCCGGCCCAAGGCATGGCGCACGTAAGCCACGCCTGCCAACAGACCGATCGCCACCAGCACCGCCGCCATGGCCCCCTCGCCCGGTCGGCTCACCATTTCGAAGCCGAACAGCAGGCAACCCAGCGAAACACCGCTGAGGATGAAACCCAAAATGTCGAACGGCGTAGCGTGCTCTTCGCGGATATTGGCGATGAAGCGCCCGACGAGGAAAAACCCGATGACGCCCATGGGAAGGTTGATGTAGAAAATCCATCGCCAGTCGAGGTACGTCACCATGAACCCGCCGAGCGGTGGGCCGACGATCGGCCCGATCAGCGCGGGCACGAGCAGCCACGACATCGCGTTGACCATGTCTTTCTTGGCGACTGACCGCAGCAGGACCAGTCGCCCGACCGGGATCATCATCGCCCCGCCCATGCCCTGCACGAACCGCGAGACGACCATCGCCTCCAGCGTCGGCGACTGCCCGCAGGCGAGGCTTCCCGCGACGAAAAGCGCGATGGCCGTGCGGAAAACCGTGCGCGAGCCGAAACGGTCGGCCAGCACGCCCGAGGCCGGGATGAAGATGGCAAGAGCGAGAAGATAGGACGTGAGCGAGACGCTCATTTCCTGTGGCCGCACCCCGAAATCGCGCGCCATGGTCGGCAGGGCTGTCGCGAGCACAGTGGAATCGACGAATTCCATGAACAGCGCGGACGCGATGATCAGGGCGACCAATCGGTAGTTCGCGCTCGATTCAGCCGGCCCCAGATCCTGCGCACGGGCCAATCCGCCCCCTGCGGGGACGATGCCATCGCGCACTTCGGCGTTGACAGAAGCTATTCCGCGCCGACGAGGTCTCAAGACTGAGCCTTAGGGGACAAGGCTGCTGAATACATGGTTCGCTTTCCGGTTAGAGGTGCCGAACCTTTCCCAAATGCGGCCATCCATATCGAGCGACCGGACCGCTTGCAGCGGATATAGGACGTGCGAGTTTTAATGGAACCCTTGGCGTCTTGTTTTCAGGGCCTTGAGGGTTGCAGAAAACGCCATCAGGACATGGCTGGAGGCTTCAGATAAGGGTCGTCCAGCAGCGGAATGAACTCCGCGTCGTCGGCATCGGGCAACTTCATGCGCCCCGCTTTCCAGTCCGCTGCGGCCTGAGCCAGGCGATCCTGTGATGAGGAAACGAAATTCCAATACAGGAAACGCTCCCCCACCGGCTCGCCGCCAAGCATCATCACCGTCGATCGCTCGATCGCGCAGACGGCGGAAACATCGCCACTGACCACCAGCATCCGGCCCGCTTCGATACGCCTGCCGTCGAGTTCGATCGCTCCGGTGGCAACATAGATGGCGCGTTCGGCATAGCCCGCTGGAATTTCGGCGCGGGCGCCCGGCTCAAGGTCGATGTGGGCGTAGAACAGCGGCGAATGCGTTCGCACGCTGGCGGTCAGGCCATAGGCGCTGCCCGCGATCAGCTGGCCGTCGACACCGGCCTCGGTCCATCGGGGAAGATCGTCCCCCGCATGGTGAGAGAAACTCGGGCTGGCCTCCTCCTCGCCATCGGGCAAAGCGACCCAGGCTTGGATACCGTGAAGATGATCGCCGACCGCACGGGCCTTTTCGAACCGTTCGCTATGAGTGATGCCGCTGCCTGCGGTCATCCAGTTCACTTCGCGCGCACGAATGGACTGATGCGAACCGACACTGTCACGGTGGACGATCTCGCCAGAAAACAGGTACGTCACTGTCGATAGCCCGATATGCGGATGAGGGCGCACGTCGATGCTGCGGTCCACCCCGGCTGCCACGTCCAGCGGCCCCATGTGGTCGAAGAACACGAACGGTCCGACCATCCGCCGCTTCGCAAATGGCAGCACGCGCCCGACGTCCAGCCCGCCGCCAAGGCTGCGACGGCGTTGTTCGATTTCCATTTCGATCATCGTGGCTCACCTCTGGATAAAATCGTGGGTGTGGTAGAACGTGTGACCCGTCAGCACAACGTCATCACTCTACAGCTTAGCTGGAAATCTGGTACAGGATGCTATGCCCATGTCTTTTCGCCAAATGTCCATCGCTGCTGCATTGCTGATGGCGCCCGCTCCAATCATTGCCGACGACACCGCTGCGCCGCACACCATGGTCAGGTCAAAACCGACCAAGGTGCTAAGCCAGCGCGACGCACGACAGCTCATGGCCAACAAGGGCGTGACGCTTCAGTGGATCGACTGGAATACGCGAGGGACGGCTCATGTTTCTCAAACGGGCGGAGTATGGGCGCTTCGCGGTGCACAGGCGCAGGCGAACGGGCCAGGACGCCTGCTTCTCGATGGCGAGATCACCGAGATCGGCAAGGGCTACTTCACCTTCCATGGGCGCATCAGCATCACCGACACGCCCGACGCGGGCCGTCGCTGCGACCGCACGAAGACCTGGCACTTTGCGGTCACTCAAAATCGCAAGTACTATCGCTTGCGCGAATTCGAATGGTGCGACGGCCTGACGGATTACATCGACATCCACTTCTGATCGACGCCGATCAGCCGACGTAGCGCGCTTCCGACAAGTCCAGTTCGCGGGTCAGCCGTCGCGCGGTTTCGCTGCTGATCTGGCGCGTTCGCAACAATTTGGCGAGCGCGACGCGTTCCGCCCTCACGCCCACGATCCGGAACTCGCGCTGCAGACGATCGCTGGCCCGGGTTTCATCGGTCTGTCGTCCGTTGAGCCCTTCGATCCGCTCACGATAGAGGTCCATCACCTCGCCACCCGCATCGGCGTAGAGGTCGGCATCCGCCCTGTCCTCGGCCAAGGCATGCTGATGGCGTTCGATCGCCTGGATGGCCGCCTCAGCCGCCGCGACGCGAGCGGTATTTTCCTCGGCCCGCTTGGCCGGCTCGGGTGGCATGGCCAGACCTTTGAGCAACACCGGAAGCGCGACACTTGCAAGGATCAGGGACACCACGATTACCCCTGCCGCGAGGAAAATAGCAAGGTCGCGCGCGGGGAAAGGCGTGACGTTATCGTTCATGGTCAGCGGCAGCGTCAGCACACCCGCCAGGGTGATCGCGCCGCGCACGCCCGCAAACGATGTGGCGGCAACAAGCCGCCAGTCCGGACTTTGCACGCCCATGCCGCGGCTGGTCTTGCGCAGAATGGTGAACTTGAGCGAAGCCCACACCCACCCGAACCGCAGCGCCGCCAGACCCGCGACGATGACCAGCACATAGACCCCCAGCCACCACGGCGCGCTGTGCCCGGTCAGAGCCACGGTCTGCTTTGCGCCTGCAAGGATGCTCGGCAATTGTTCACCCAGCAGCACAAAGATGATGCCGTTCAGGGTAAACTGGATCATGTCCCATACCGAATTGCGGCGCATGCGCGTAACAGCCAGCGCCTGCCTTGATATTTCGGCGAACGTCATGGTCACACCCGCGCTGACAGCGGCCAGAATGCCGGATGCGTGGAGGTGCTCGGCCAGAAGGTAGGAGCCGAACGGGATAAGCAGGCTCACCAGGATTTGCGATCCCGTATCCTCGCCCCAACGCTTGGTGACCCATTGCTTGGCGCGGGTGGCCGCCAGCGTCACGATGACGCCAATGGCAAGGCCCGCTCCTGCAACCCACGCGAAGTTCAGCGCCGCCGCTCCGGCAGAGAACGTGCCGGTCAACGCCGCCGCCACTGCAAAACGCAGGCAGACCAGGCCGGAAGCATCGTTCAGAAGGGATTCCCCTTCCAGAATGTGCATCATTCGCTTCGGAATGGGGACGCGCGCGGCAATCGCCGAAACGGCAATCGGATCGGTGGGTGAGACGACGGCCGCCAAGGCGAATGCCACGGCAAGCGGCATCGCGGGGATCATCCAGTGAATCAGGAAACCCATCCCCACGACCGTCAACAGGACTAGACCCAGCGCCAGTTCGACGACCGTTGATGCGTCCTTGAGCAACTCATCCTTGGGGATCCGCCATCCATCAAGGAACAGCAGCGGCGGCAGGAACAGGAAAAGAAACAGTTCCGGATCAAGTTCTACCCGGTGCGAGGTCGATAGCCCGATGACGGCGCCCAGCACGATCTGGACCAGCGGCGTCGGTATCGAAAAAGGCAACATCCTTGCAACGGCTCCGCTGACGACCACCGCCAGCAAGAGAAATAGAACGATCGACACTGTCTCCAAAACGTCACTCCTGTTGTGATTGGAACGCCTTAGGGGAACCCGCACGCGCGCGGCAACCCCTGCCATTGTTTCTGAATGTTGCCCACCACGCGCACCGAGATCATCGGTAGATGGAAATCATCCGCCAGTGGCTGGCTTGACGCAGGGAACGGTTTCCGCGAACTCCCTGCCATCTCGAACAAGCGGACGTGGACTTATGACAACTCGCCTTCTCGCCGGCCGGCAGGTCAATCCGGTTGGGCTTGGATGCATGAACATCGCATGGGCTTACACTCCGCCACCTCCACGGGCCGAAGCTGTGGCGCTGTTCCGCCACGCCCTCGACAACGGCTGCGATCACTTCGACACGGCGAATATCTACGGCATGGGTGTCAGTGAGGAAATCCTCGGCGAAGCGATCATGGACCGTCGTGACGAATTTCTGCTGGCGACCAAGACGGGGATCGTGATCGATGGCAACCGCCGCGCGATCGATTGCAGCCCGGAAGCGATCACCGCATCGCTCGATGCCAGTCTCAAGCGGCTGGGCACCGACCACGTCGATCTGTTCTACATGCACCGGCTCGATCGCACCACGCCGATCGCGGATTCGGTAGGCGCCATGGCGCGCGCGATCGAAGCGGGGAAGATCGGGTCTTACGGCGTTTCCGAATGGTCCGCCGACCATATTCGCGAAGCGCACGCTGTGCATCCGATGGCGGCCGTGCAGACGGAATACTCGCTATGGACCCGCAATGTCGAACTGGGCGTGCTGGAAACCACTCGCGAACTGGATATCGCTCTGATCGCGTTCTCGCCCGTCGGTCGTGGTGCCTTGTGTGGCGACATCAAGGATCCGGAATCGCTCAGCACCAAGGACATAAGGCGACAGATGCCTCGCTTTCAGAGCGGCAACTGGGCGCACAACCTGAACCTTATCGAGGAATTTTGCGCGCTGGCAAAAGATGCGGGCGTAACCCCGGCACAACTGTCGATCGCGTGGGTGCTGGCGCAAGGTCCTCACCTTCACGCCATCCCCGGGACCCAGTCGATCGCGCATTGGGCCGACAACCATGCCAGTTCCGACCTTTCACTGGATCAGGGCGTAATCGATCAGGCGGGCGCGCTCCTCAACCAGCAGACAGTCAGTGGGCATCGCTATTCCAGCGAGATGTTCGCCTCTATCGACACCGAGGAATTCTGACCGCCCGGCCCGCCCGCATTACAAACCGGCGGGCGGGATCAAACGGGCAAGCAACGGCAATTCCCGTCGCCATAAAGCGTTCGCGCGCTGCCGTTCGTTGAGCGGCTGGGCCAGACGCGCAATCTGACGGCGGGTGAGGCCGGATCGCTCGCACAGGAACGGATGGCGCGGGGTTCGGGCGAAATAGCTGTGAAACATGGCGACGCGATCAGCGTCCTGCGCTGGCTTTCCGCGATGAAAGTATTCGCCCGTCTCGCAGAAGATCACCGTTCCTGCAGGGCCTTCGCAGCTGATCAGGTCCTGCTCGTAATCAGCGCCCAGCTTTTCCTTCAGGGTCGCGTCATTCGCCAGCGCGTAACGATAGCCGTGCCGACCACCGTGGTGAGGGTCGCGGCGGCGGATCATCTGGAATGGCCCGCCGGTGCTGGTGACATCGTTGCAATAGATCCCGATCTTGATCGTGCGGCGGTCCTCCCAATCGCGGTGCCAGCAACGTGGTCCCGCCTCCCGCGCTTTGGCCACGGTGTAGATCGCGTTGATGCCGTCATAGGCGGCGGGCAGCCCCAGATACGCCTCGACGATATCCAGCAGACGCTCGTGCAAGCCCCAGGCGAACACCTCGGGGCGTGAAGCGATCTGCTCTGGCGGAAGGATGATGAAGTCCCGACCATCAGCAGAAAGACGCCTCGCCTGAGGGGCGAATGCCTGTCCGAACGATTGCACGGCGGATAGCATTTCCGCCGACCCGGGGATGCCCATCTCCTCAAGGCTCGTCACGAAAATGCCGCCAGTTTGAAGCCCTTCGACGATGCGACGGTCGATGCCGGAAAGTTCGGGAACGGCTCCCCGGTGCCGGTCGAGGGCACGGTCGTGGCGCGCCATCAGATGGCGATTGAGCACGTCGGTATTGGTGCAGCGCAACGCCACGCGCGCTGGCAGATCGCGCGCCCATTTGACCGCGTCACGCCATTGCGGCTCAGGCATGAGCGAGCGTATCGATAGCGCGATCGACCTGATCATCCGTGAGGTTGGGATGAAGCGGCAGGCACAGGATCTGCCGCGCGATCCGCCGCGCCACCGGCAGTTCCTGCCGTGCGGAAGGCAAATCGCGGTAGCCGGGCATGTCGCAGATCAGCGGGTGGAAGTAACGCCGCGCCAGAAGTCCGGCCGCCTGCAGTCGCTGGCAGAGGGCATCTGCGTCCATTGGATAGTCTTCAGTCACGCGAACCGGGAAATACGAGTGGTTGAGCGTAACATCGCCGCCGATGGTGAACGGCACTATCCCATCGATCCCGGCCAAAGCCGCATGATAGCGCGCGCTGATCGCGCCGCGCCGTTCGATCAGATCGTCGATGTACCGCAACTGCAACAGGCCGAAGGCAGACTGAAGTTCATTCAACTTACCGTTGATAGAAGCGCTGGCCATCACCGTATCGCCGCAGAACCCGAAATTGCGCAGGCGATCCACTCTGGCCTTGGTGCGCGCATCGGGGGATACGATCGCCCCACCCTCGACCGTGCTGAATACTTTGGTGGCATGGAAGCTGAGGACCGAAAGGTCCCCATGGTTGAGGACGCTGACGCCCTCTTTCCTGACGCCGAAAGCATGCGCCGCGTCGTAGATCACCTTAAGGTCGTAAACGTCGGCGACTTGCGCGATCGCATCGACGTCGCAAGGATGGCCGAAGCAATGGACCGGCATAACAGCGCGCGTGCGCTCGGTAATCGCTGCCTCGATCCCGGCAGGCGACAGGTTGCAGTCGATTTCGTCGATATCGACGAACACCGGCGTCGCGCCCACCAGCCGCAACGCGTGAGCGGTGGCGACGAACGTGAAGGGCGTGGTGATCACTTCCCCGCTGACACGCAGCGCCTGAAGGGCAGTCCACAGCGCGGTTGTGCCGTTGGACATGAGCGAAAGATGTTCCACGCCCAGATGTTCTTCCAGCGCTCGCTCTAGCTCCTGATGGAACGGCCCGGAGTTGGTGAGCCAGCGATTGGACCAGATCTTTTCAAGGTACGGCAGATACTCGTCCAGCGGCGGCATGAACGGCTGCGTCACGGGCGTGGCGGGAACCGGAGCCTGCGCCGTGCCGGGGGCTTTGCGGCGCAGCGCGGCGGGCGCTGGCATGGCGGCCATGGGAGTGAGCGACGGGTGGCCGAAAATGTCTTCGCTGAATTTCATGCCGCGTATCCACTTTGGCAGGATGCGATCCGATCCAGAGCGCCTGTCCTGAAGCATCGACTATATCGTGCGCGTAGACGCCGCGCAGACATCGTAATCCGTGGGGCATTCCCACAATGCCGTCTCACTCACTTCACGTCGTAGTATTCGTATCCGTAGCTGCCCCGTCCGGTCGTGATCGACTTGTTGAGGACGGTTCCGACGATCTGCGTGGATTCCAGCAGGCGGATCACTTCCTGCAGGTCCTTGCTCGTCGTCCGCCCCTCTTCCACCACCAACAGCGCCCCATCGGCGCTGCGGGCGATGAGCATCACATCGTCCAGCACCAGCGCTGGCGGGGTGTCGATGATGCAGATCGGCTGACGTGCCGTTGTCCGAACCTTTTCCAGCGCGTTGGCCAGACGGTCCTGCGACAGTAGAGTAGAGGATTCCGGGCGAGGCTTGCGGACCGGGTAGAACGTCAGGTCCAGGCCCTGGACTTTCTGGGCGACATCCTCCCACTCGCAGTCACCCACCAGATAGTCATCGACGCCGACTTCCACCTCCAACCCGAACCGGGTCGCCATCGTGGGGCGGCGCAGATCAAGGTCCACAAGGATCGTAGGCTGGATCAGGCTCAGCGCACAGGCGAGATTGGCGGTGACAAAGCTTTTGCCATTCGCGGTCTGCGTAGATGTGACAACCAGCACACGGCCGCCTGCGACATGAAATCCGGTCATGATCTGCGATCGCAGCAGCATGAACGTCCGGGCACGCGGATCGGTGTGCTCAAGTCCGAAGATGTCGTTTGCGATCAGCGTCGCATGGTCGAGCCTGATGCCGGTCCGGTCGGCTGCGCGAAACGTGCCGGGATTGAGATTGGCGAAGGGGGTTTCCTTGAAGACCGTGCTCATTATCGTGCCCTCGCAAGCTTGGTTGCGTACTGTCGCCGTCTCTTGTCGATGGCCCGGCGAAAGCGATCGAACAGGGTCCCGGTCAGGGTCGGCGTCATGACCGGGACGACTGCCAGCGGCGGTGAGTTCATCAGCCTCGTCACCGCGCTGACGCCATGGATGGGTCCCGCGATCAGCTCGAACAGGATGACCAGCGCCAGTCCCATCGCGAGGCCGCCGAACAACCCAGCCGCCACCATCTGCAGCCGCTTGGGGCGGATCGGATCAATCGGCATGCTCGGCGCATTGACGACGGAGAAACGCTCACCCTTGTTCTCGGCCTGGAGGTTTGCCGTGACTTGCGCATCCATCTGCTTGTCGCGCACGTCCTGGTACTGGCGTTTCAGGTTATCGTAATCGCGTTCCAGATTGTTCAGTTCATACGTGGCCTGGGGTGCGAGAGCAGTCATCCGATCCATCTGAGAGATCGAGCCGACCAATGCGCCCCGCCGCGCCGCCAGCATCGCGATGCGTGACCGGGCGGCGTCCATTTCCGCAGTGATGACACCACTTCCCGCCGGTTGCGAATTGACCCGCAGCGCCGCATCCCGCTGCCGCTCAACCGCAGCGCGCGCGGCCACCACATCCGGGTAGGTATCGGTGTAAGTGGCGCGCAGTTCGGCGAGACGCTCTTCCGCCTGACGCAGCCGGTCGAGGCCCGGACGCGGGGCGGTCGCTATCTCTTCGCTGCGCGCGGCAAGCAAGCTGTTCTGCTGCATCAGGCCAGACGTTTCCGCGTCGAGCCGGGACACTTCCGCCCGCAAGGACGATCCTGCCTGCGTACTTAGCGCCACCTGATCGGGCAATGCACCAGCGTACCGGCTCTCAACTTCGCGACGTTTGCCTTCGAGGGCGACCATCTGGTTGCGGATCTCGTCAGCGCGCCGGGTCAGGAAAGCGGCGGTGCTGGAGGCTTTTTCTGTCCGCAACCGCTTGTCCTCTGCAAGGAACATGGTGACCAGGCGCTCTGCCACGGCGCGAGCCGCGACGGGATCCCGGTATGTAAAGGACAGGTCGAATGCGACCGTATCGTTCGCAGTCCCCGACCCCGGAACGCCTGCGGAGCCGACCATGTCGACCGCGATCGAGTGGCGCATGACACCCAGCAAGTCATCGAAGCTCATCCGGCTCTGCTCGTTCTGGTACAGTCCCGCGTCGTGGATCAGCTTCGTGAGGCTGGCCCGACTGGTGATCTGCTGACGGATCTTACCGACGTTCTCGTTGGCGTTACTGGCTGTCTGCGCCAGAGACTGCTCGGAACGGGTCAGTATTTCCGGGGAATCGATCAGCAGGGTCGCCTGCGATCGGTATGCTGGGGTCATCACGAACGCGGCAATCAGCGCGACGATGGTTCCGACAATCGCAGGCAGCGCTATCCACCATCGCCGACGGTAAAGGATGGCGAATATCTCGACCGGGCTGATGACACTGGCGTTGGACGTGGTTTCATCCATTATCTGCGCATCCTGGGCTTGTAGCTGAGTTCTATTCCGAAGAAGGCGGCACCGATCCGTTGCCCGGTGATCACCTGACGTCGCAAGTATTGCACCGTGCCCGTAAGCGTGAGGTTCGCGCGCAGCTTCCAGTCGAGATCGACGATGCCGCGAAGGCCATCGGTGGTTTCCGAACGCGCGTCTATCGGCCCGATCACGCGTGAACCGCCGACCAGTGATGACCGGCGGTATTCGCCGGTTGCCCGCAGCGCCCAATGTTCGTTCACCGGCTTGGTCAGCGATGCGGTGAACGCCGCATTGCGACGAAGCCCACCCACCCCGCTGACGTCGGTGTCGAGTGAAGCGCCAAGGCAACCCGACATCGCCATGGACCCTTCGTCCGCTGTCCGGCAAAGATCGAAGCGACCCGCCAGCAGAGTGCGTGCTGGACGACGAATATTCACTCCGCCAACCCATTCGATCTGCCGGCCGGTCCTCTCCGCGCCCAGTTCCAGCATCAGGTTCGTATGCGGTCCAAAGCGGCGGTTGAGCGTGCCGTAGGCCGCGATGTTGTTGGTCTGCTGCATCCCGGTGACACGGTTCAGCGTATCGCGCACACGGATGCCGATCGTGGTGCGGGGTCCGGTCCGCCGCGCGTAGTTGATGCTGGCCAACAAGGCGCGGGAATCGAGCAGCAACGGGCTTTTGGAATAGTTGGTCTGGTTGAACCGGGCCTCGGCCGTAAAAGTCTGGAAGGCATCGGGTCGCCATTCGGCATCCACCCCGCCATACCAGTCGTTCCGGATCGCCCGAGGGTCTACCGACACGTCCGCGGTGGAGGACATGAGATCGATAGCGAGCGAACGATCGTAACCAACGCCGGCGCCGATGTTGAAATACTCGCTGTCGCGATACCGCCCCTGAATGCGCCCGTTGCCGAGAAGAAAGCCGCCATACCTGCGGGAGTATTCGCGCCGCTTGATCGTGCCGCTTATGTCCAAACTGGAACCGGTATCGGTGGTGATCTGAAGGCTTGGCGAAGCGGCTATTTCGAACATCACGGCTTGCCGATTATCGCCTGTCAGCAGGAACGGATTGGGCGATTCGTACACTGCCGCGTCTACGGCCAAAGTGGGATCGGTGCGCCCTTCCACCGGGGTGGCGGCCAGGGCCGGGACAGCCAGCGTGCAGACTACGACGGAAAGCTGACGACGACGGTGAGAGGTGCGGTGACCCTCAAGGAATGACGAGGACATCGCCGGCTCCCAGGACGGGAAGAGGCGTGGCGAGACGCCCTGCATCCATGGCGCGGCCGCCTTTCAGGATGCGGGAGAGACGTAGGCGTTCCACCGTCTGGCCTTGCGCGGTCTGGCGCAGGATCACGGCGTTCTTGACGTCGGCGAAATCCGCGAGCCCCCCGGCCATGCTCAAGGCTTGAAGCACGTTGACGGACCGGCCCGAATTAAAGCCACCGGGCGTCCTGACTTTGCCCATCACGTAGAATTTCATGCCGGTTGCATCGCGCACGGAAACCGTCACGTCTGGCGGCGCCTCCCGGTAATTGGGCGCCAGGTTCTCACGAATCTCGCCGGCAATTTCGCGGACCGTCCGGTTCGCGGCGGTGATCCGCCCGACAAGCGGAAAGCTGAGCGTACCGTCCGGCTGCACCCTGACGGCGCGTTGCAGCCGCTCGTCACCCCACACCGAGATGTCCAGTTCATCCCCGGCATTGACCCGATAGTCCAGCTCGGTCGGACTGGCATGGACAACGGCCGTCACTTCCTGCGCGGCAGCAGCCAGCGCAGGCGGTCCCATCAGTGCCGATATAAACAAAGCGGCCAGCGCCTTGAAGACGATCTTTCCATCTCGCGCGATACGCATATCGACATCCCCGCTGTTGATGCCACCAGTGTACGCCCAAGCGCCATACGGGGGCATTCGTTCAAGGATGGTCCTGAATTTCACCACAGGTCACGCGGGATCGCCCGTGCATCCAATACCCTGGGCAAATACCCCCGGATGATACCCTGTCCCGTCTAAGACTGAACGACCGGGCCGGCGACCTCGCTATAAAGGATTTGTTCACCAATTGCGGTTGGCGGGCAAACGTCAGCGGACTTGGTCGGGATTTGCCCGTCCGGGCCATGAGCGGGGGATATGTATGGCTTCGTTGCCGATGCCGAATGGTGTCGATGGTCTGTCGTTCCGGGCGCCCCGGCGCGAACGTACATCCCGGTTCATCGATCTGGACTTTGCCTGGCGCGATCAGACGCAGGTGCTGCATGATGTGGAAAGACGTCCGGCCGATGCTCCCTTCGCGTATATCGTCACGCCCAATGTCGATCACGTCGTGCGCATACAGCACGCACGGTCCGATCTATGGCCGATCTACCGCAACGCTTGGATCACCTTGTGCGATAGCCGCATTCTGGCGCGATTGGCAGGATATGATGACATGGCCCTTCCCATCGTGCCGGGAAGCGACCTGACAGTAGCACTGTTCGATGAGGTGATCAGCCCGGACGACAGGATCGCGGTCATTGGCGGCAGCACTTCCGCTATCGAAAACCTGCGCCAGCTCTATGGCCTGACAAACCTCATGCACCATAATCCGCCGATGGGGTTCATCCAGGACGAGGTGGCGACCCGGCAGGCTGTCGATTTCGCGATCGCCGCACGGGCGCGGTACGTGTTCCTTGCGGTTGGATCACCGCAGCAGGAAATCCTCGCCTATCGCATCGCTCGCACTGGTCGCGCCACGGGTGTTGGCCTGTGCATCGGGGCAAGCCTGCAGTTCCTGACGGACGAGCAGGCTCGCGCGCCGAAGTTCATTCAGCAGCTGAGTCTGGAATGGCTGTTTCGCCTGATGAGCAACCCGCGTCGCCTGTGGCGCAGATACCTTGTGGATGGCCCGCTGATTTTCGAGATCGTCCGCAGCTGGCGCGCCCGGCAGGCGGCCTAGCGCTTTGGCGCAGGTGGCTCCCACGCCACCTTCGCCGTGCCTTTCGATACCAGCTGCGCCAAGGGGATCGGCGCACTTCCCGAGAAGCTCGCACGGGCAATACGGGACACGATCCGTGTCCCGCCCGGTCCCGTTACTTGAGTCTGCCCGGACTGCGGACCGTCGACAAAGCGCCAGTCACCCTGCTTTCCGGGGAGAACCAGCATATCCGTCCCGCCACCGCCATCAATGCGGCCCCCGTTGCCGCTCCCGATCACAAAACGATCGTCGCCTGGACCGCCGACGAGCACGTCGTAACCGTGCGCAGTTTCCTCCAACGTCTCACCTTTTGTCGATCCCATGGCGATCCGCGCGTCAGCAAAGGCGATCGCCGGCCCGCGTGATACTGCCGGCGGGTGCGCGCGCAGCCAGGCGGTCAAAGCATCGTAGCGTGGCGAATGGGCATCGTTGACCGACTCCAACGCCGACCAGCTGCCCCATTTGGACGGTGCGCCGATAATGCCGAAATTCATGAACAACTGCCCCCCCGCCGCAGCAAAGGCGTTGTAATTGAGCGTTTCCAGCCGCGTCAGTTCCGGGCGGCGCTGCAGCTTGATCAGGAACTGGGTGTACGCTTCGTTCTGGTGTTGCGAGATGGGGGTATATTCTCCGAACCCGCTTTCGTAGCTTACCAGGCGCAGTCCGTGCGTTTTCGCCTGCTCGGCATGGTATCGGTAGAGCGGTGCGTTAAAGTCGGTGATGCGCTTTTCCAGGGCGGCGACGGCCCGTTGATATCCGCCATCCTGATCCTTCCACCAACCTTCTACCGTTTTCACATTATCATCAGTGTTCATCGCACCATCGTAGTAACCGGTGATCGCGTATTCATCGAAATAGTCGGCCGCGGCTATGTGATTGCCGGAAGCATCACGCCAGTGCGCCGTTTCAAGCCCATTCGATTCCAGCCCTTTCCATGCGAATTGCGTACCGAACACCATCGACACGCGGCCCCGCCCCTGCGATCCCTTTTCAGGTTGGTTGAACACCTGCTTCCAGATCTTGCCGACCTGCGCCGCACGCATCCCGTACCATTCCAGCCAGTGCCCATCCGGCCCGAACGTCTTTCGCGCCTGCGCCTGGGCGTAGCGGGCCTGGGGAAATATCCAGTTCCACACTTCGTTCGAAAGTTCGACATGGATCTTGAGATCTGGCCGCAGATGGTCGCGGACGTACTGCGCAAAGCCGCGCACGTAATCGTCGGTGGCGTTAACCGGCATGGTGAACCATGGCTCGGCCCCCGTGCGATTGGCGATTTCCACCAACGCTTCCACCGGCACGCCTCGCCCGCCGTCTCCCCATTTCATCATTTGAGGTCGCGGGCGATGCGCCCAGTCAAGCTGCGGGGCCGCCTCGATCGCCGCGTCTTCGGTGATCGGACCACCGGTGGGGCCGAACAACGCGTTCGTATTCATCCAGTCCATAAAACGCAGGACCTGGAACGGATTGATCCTCTGGAGAAATTCCGGGTTGAACGTCAGGCCTGCCAGGTAAAGCGGCAGATAGTCCTTTTGCACGATCCGAATGTTGCGAACCGGATCATTGTTTGCCCCCGCACTTGCCGCATCAATCCGCAAATAGAGGCCGCCCGACGTCTGCCCCGATCGCACGTGTATTTCACCGGGAACACGCGAGAGAACCTGCGCGCCGTCAATTTCCAGCGGCTCCAGTTTGCCCGTGCCGTCGTACATCACAACGTATTCGGCGCCGGGCTTTGCGGCGGAATTGTCGTGGATGACGTTCAACAGCATGGATCGGTACCGCCGGGTCGAAGGATCGGGTGGGGCCAGCGGCCATCCGTCACGGTCCAGCGCCAGTTTTTCTCCGGTATCGTAAGCGCCATCCGTCTGTGGAAGCCATGTTCCGGCCGATTTCATCACATCGAGCGTGGGCAGCGCCGTGCTCCAGTAAGCCAACCCGTCCAGGTTCGTGCCCAGCGCCATGTTGTCTGTGGCCGTGACAGCGGTTGTGTCCGCATCCCCGGACGCTGCAAAGCCGCCTTCCCCGCATGCCCCTAGCAAGCCGATGGCGCAGACAGATGCGATTTTCCATCGTCGGTTGCGCCGAATTGGTCGGTTTCGCGGTTCCAGAAATACACCCACGCGCTTCTCCCCTCTCAATGGCCATGATCGGATGTTGCGAGCCGCAGCCATATAGTGCGGCCAGATCAGGAGAATTCCGGTCAGAACCGATCTTCCGCTCGGGCAGGACATTCTTCGGACGCGATTCTAGCGGGTTGCTCCAAGCGGAACAGGTATCCGAAATATGCTGGTTGAAACGACTTCAGAGAAATCGGCACAAGGCATAGCGAGGGCGCCGCGCATCCTTCTTCTTGCCGAAATCGCCAACCCGGACATGGTCAGCGTGCCGCTGATCGGTTGGTGCATATCAGAAGCCTTGGCGCGGCAGGCGCAAGTCCATCTGGTGACTCACATCCGCAATCGACCCGCAATCCTGGCGATGGGCTGGAGCGAGGGAAGCGATTTCTCGATCATCGATACCGAACCGATGGTTCGCAACATCATACGGTTCGCCAAGTTCCTTGGCGCCAGCGACAACCGTGGCTGGACTATCTACCAGGCATTGGCGCCGCTTGGCTGCTTCGCTTTTGAAAAGGCCGTCTGGGATCGTTTCAAGGGCGATCTCAAAGCCGGAAAGTACGATATCGTCCACCGACTGACGCCCATGAGTCCGACGACGCCCTCGTTTCTCGCCGGACGATTGAAGCGCATTGGCGTGCCACTGGTTGTAGGCCCCCTGAACGGCGGCCTTCCTTGGCCCGAAGGATTTGCGGATCGCATGCTGCGTGAGCGCGAATGGCTTTCCCGTTTACGCGGTGCCTATAAATTTCTGCCCGGCTACACCTCCACGCGAAGGGATGCTGCCGCCATCCTGGCAGGATCCCTTCACACCTTGTCCGAACTGCCAAGACAGGCACGGCCCCGCAGTTTCCATTTGCCGGAAAACGGCATAGATCCAACCCGCTTCGCGCTCCGTCGGACGCGGCGGGCAACCAAGCCACTGCGCGGGGCGTTCGTTGGCCGGCTTGTTCCCTACAAATGCTGCGACGCCTTGATCCTGGCCGCTTGCGAGATGCTGCGCAGCAATGAACTGCATCTCGACGTTATTGGCGATGGACCCGAGCGGGAGGAAATTGCTCGGTTGGTGCAAAAGCTCGGCCTGGAACACGCGGTCACGCTGCATGGCGAAGTGGATCACCGGCAAGTTCAGAACCTGTTGGTCGATTGCGATTTCCTCGCCTGCCCCAGCATTCGCGAATTTGGCGGCGGCGTGGTGCTTGAGGCGATGGCGCTGGGTGTCGCTCCGATCGTGGCCGACTATGGCGGACCGATCGAACTGATGGACGATGACACCGGCATCCGCGTGCCATTCGCCTGTTCCGATAGCCTGATCCGGGGATTCCGATCTGCACTGGAGCGCGTGATGGCCCAACCCGAAATTCTTGACCGGCTGGGAGACGCCGCCGTGAAGCGTGTGCAGGACATTTTTACCTGGGACCGCAAGGCGGATCAGATCATGCAGGTTTACGACTGGGTTCGCGACGGCGGCCCCCGTCCCACACTCGCGCCTTCGGCCGCCTGAGCGTGGCATTCATCGCTATCATCGGGCTGACGGTGATCGTAATCCTGGGCTTGCGCTATCTGCCCGGCCGAATGCGCTATATCGCTGGCCCGCGCGAGCTGACTATCGCCGTCGCCCTGCCATTGCTCGGCACGTTTGGTATGACGTACCCGGTTTTTGTCTTAGGCATGATGGTGCTGGTTCTTCTTGCCCCCGCCGTCAGCGGCGCTGGGATCGCTTTACTGCCGCCAAGCGCGATCGAGCAGCGAGCGCGGATATACCTGATGTGCCTGCCGCTGATGCCACTGATGGTCTACACTATCGTATTCGGCGGCCTGACGTACGCACAGTTCAATTACGCGCATCTCCTTAGCGTAGCGTTTCTGCTGGCTCTGTTTCTGTCTGGAGAGCGCATGGCGGATGCGCGGTTGCAGAGCTGGGACATCCTGTTCGCATTGATGATGCTGGTTCAGGCCTACATGGACTGCCGTGGCAATAACGCGACGTACTCGATCCGTGCCTGCAATCAGGTCCTGCTCAACCTTGCCCTGCCGTACTTTTTGATCAGCCGCATTTTCCTTCGCGCGAAGTCGCCGAACGACCTGATGCTGGCAGTGATCCTCGGCGGGTGCATCCTTGCACTCATCGCCTCGTTCGAGGCGCCGCGCCACTGGCTGTTGTATGACAACATGCCCAAGGGTCTGGGCACCGATCCGGAAGTGAGTTCGGGCTATGCAAAGCAGCGCGGCGGATTGCTGCGTGCCCGGGCAAGTTTCCCGGAATCGACGGGTCTGTCGCTGTTTCTCGGCATGCAGGTGGTCCTGGTGGTCGCGATGCGTCGCCATGTGAAATCGACCGTCACGTTTCTTGCCATGCTCGCGCTGTTGGCATCAGGCGTGTTCTTCACGCTGGCCCGGATCGGGTACATCGTCGTCATCGCGGGACTGCTGGCGTGCATGATCCATGAACGGCGTTGGCTGGTCCTGTTCCAGTTGCTGATTGCCATTCCCATCCTTGGCGGCATGTTGCTGGTGATGTCGAAATTCATCCCGACCCTCGCCGCATCCATGGGCACGAGCCAAGACGCAGCAGGGTCGGTCGATTATCGATCCGACCTGCTGTCTTCAGGCCTAGAATTGGTTCGGGAAAACTGGGCGACCGGCATGACGATGGACAATATCTATATGCGGCTGGAGCACCTGCGTCAGGGTGAAGGCATCATCGATCTGGTCGATCAGCCCCTGACCATCCTCATGCGTGGCGGGATCTTCTGCGCGGCGATGTATTATGCTGTGCTGGTGGGCGTGCTAGGCTCGCTGTTTGCACGCTATCGGCAATTCGGCAAGGAGTCTGCGGCAACATCGACCGCCTGCTTCGCTGGACTGGTGGGACTGATGGCAAGCCTGACGACCACCAGCTACGGACGCAACGAGACCACGTATGTCATGCTTATCGCCATCGGTGCGGGACTGCTCGGTCGGGTGACGGTGAAAGCCGCCGTTCCCGCCGCAAGGGTTCGCTACCAGGCGGCGGTGATGGCGAAGTAGAGGTCGTTGCCGACCAGGCCCAGCGCCAATCCGACAAACAGCGAGCCAACGATCAGCGCTTCCTGCCGCGGGCGGAAGATGCCGGCCCGGTGCAATTCGTACCAGCAGTATATCTGCACGGGCAGTTCGATGAAGCCCACCGCGCCTACCAGACCCATCGGGCCGAAGCTGATAAATCCCGCCGTACCGACCACGGCCAGCCAGATCAGCCGCGCAATGTTGGCGTAGAGCAGGGACCGGACCTGCCCGACCACGATCAGAACTTCGCGCGCGGCGTAGTTGTTCATGGCCATCGCCGGCGCAATCGCCAGCAAGCGCAAATACGTCGCCGCAGACTGATAGCGGGGATCATAGAGCAGATCCACGACCGCCGGCGCCATGGCGATGAAGCCGCCCATCGCAACCATGTACAGCAGCGTCAGCGTCCGGCGGCGTGCATAATAAACATCGGAGAGCTTCTCGGGCTCCTCGCGATGGGCGCGGGCGTATGCAGGAAGCAGGATGCGGTGCGGGTACAGGGTCGTGAACCCCGATGCGACGGCGGACAGATTTGACGCCAGCGAATAGAGGCCGAACAGCGAAAGCGGAAACAACCGGGAAAGCACGATCTTGTCGACGTTGGACAGAAGTACCTGGATCGTATTTGCGCTCGCGATCGTGCGGCCAAAGCGCCACAATTCGCGCATCTCCGGCCCATCGAACGCAAAGCGGCGGGCGGAACCGGGGAACATGGCGAAGCTCAGCACCGCACGGATCGACGCCCCGATAAGCCCTGCGAAAATGATTGCCCAGTAACTGCGCAGAATGATCGCCAGGACGATACCGGTGAGGGTCTGGATCACCGCCCCGGTAACGTCGAGCACGCTCAGCATGGCGAGCCGTTCCTGACGCACGGTCGTGAATTGTGCCAGTGATGAACATCCATCCAACAGGAAATTGATGCCCGTCACCGCGATCGCCAAGGCAAGTGCCGGCTTGCCCAGCAAGGCTGCCAAGGGTCCGGCGAAAGCCGCCATCAGCAGCGTCAGGACAAGGCCGCGAGCTAGTCGCACCGTCCAGATGACATCAAGCAGGCGCGGATCATCGCCGCGCGCGTGTCGCACAACGTAGACGCCGAACCCCACGTCAGAGATCATCAACAGGATGTTCAATATGGCGCCGGTCAACCCCGCCACGCCGAAATCCTCCGGCGACAAGACGCGAGTGAGGATCAGCGTGCTGGCGATACGCAGCACGTTGGAGGCGACGATCGTGATCGCAACCAGGCTGACGCCGCTGGTAATGGCTCGGCGCCATGGCGGACTGATGGGAACGGTTGCCATGGGCTTCAGGTCTTTCTGCCGGTAATCAGGACCGCGCGTCCGAACCGAGCATGTCGAGATAACGATCGGCAACGGTCTTGGCGGTGAACTGGTCCAGCCATGCCCGGTCGATCGGAGGGCGTCGTTGTTGAAGGTTGCCTATGATCGCCGCTTCCATCGCGTCGGCATCGCCAACCGGGACCAGCGTGCCGTATTCTCCGTGGTTGAGGGCTTCAGCCGGGCCGGAGGGGCAGTCCGTAGCGACGACGGGAGTGCCGACCGCGAGCGCCTCTATAACTACATTGGCGAGACTTTCGAAGTCGGACGAGAGAACCATCAGATCGGCCTTCGCGACATAGGCATGTGGGTTCGGAACGAAGCCCGGCAGCGCGACGTCATCTTCAAGCCCCAGCTCTGTGATCAGATCCTGAAGCATCTGTCGTTCGGAGCCATTGCCCAGGATCACCAGCCGCGCGGACATGCGGGCACGTACTTTGGCAAAGGCTCGAATGAGCAGGCTGAAGTTTTTCTGCGGTTCCAACCGCCCCACGCCGATGATCACGGGCGGACCTTCTCCCACGAACCAAGGATGATCGACGGCCTCCTGCGATTGTTCGACAAGCGCGTCGCTGACGAGGGGGTTGTAGATGCACGATATGCTGGCGGGATCGATGCGGATCACTTTCGCAAGATCAAGGGCAGTACCTTTCGATACGGCAACGATACGATCCGCGTGGGGATAAAGATGATGCGCCAACGGGAAGAACCAGAACCGCGCCTCCCAGGGTTTGGGGCCAGCGTGATCGACCGACGGGAAACAGTGCTCGGTAAGCATCAAGCGAAACTTCACTCCGGCGATCCATCGTACCACGACCGCGTAAAGGTTCGGAAAACCGAAACTGGCGCACATGACCGACGATGGCCGCGCCTCGCGAAGATAGCTGCGCAATTTCAGCAGCCGCGCGATCGGGCCGCGCGCTTCCAGCACTTCATAGCCAACCCCGTCCGGGATCAGGTTGCGAAAGGGGGAGTGCGGGTTATCCACGTCAACCACAATGGTGGAGCGGATGCCCCGACGCAGAAACTCTTCGGCCAGGTTGAAGACCACGCGGTCCACACCGCCATTGTGGAGTTGCCGGGTGTAGAACATCACATCTACCGTGCGGCTTTGCGGGAACATCAGCATGTCAGTGTACTGCCTGAAGTGATGGCTTAAGGATTGCAGCCTCTCTGGGCCGTCGCGCGGAGGTGCGGGTTCGCCCGGACTGTTGGGATGAAGCGACAGTGTCTTCCAGAACGGTGAGAACCTGTTGCGCCTTGTCCGCCCATCCATGCCCGGCATCTTCCAGATGACGCCGCGCAGCTGCACCCATCGTGCGTCGCAGCAAGGGTGACCGGGCCATGCGACGCATCGCATCCGTCAGTCCGGCAATGACGGCCTCTTCCGATGAAGCGTCGACCAGCATCGCGCAATCAGTCGAGGCATATTGCGCGGCGCCGCCCCAGTTGATTCCGATGACGGGCAGTCCCACGGCCATCGCCTCCATCATCGCCATCCCGCCGCATTCCCGCAGCGACGGCGTCACATAGACATCGGTTTCGCGCAGCAGTTCCTGATAGAGGTCGCGGCTGAGGCGCCCATGCAGATAGACCTGCCGTGTCAGCCCCTCTCGCCGCAGTTGATCCCTGATCTCCTCGAACAGCTCGCCATCGCCCACAAGATGCAGAACGGTGCCTCCCTCTCGCGCTAACGGAGCGAAAGCGCTGACCAGCAGACGGATGCCTTTCCAGTCCACGAAGCGGCTGCAGAAGATGAACGAAACCGGCGCTTCTGCGGGCTTGGACAACGGCGGCCGAGCGACGAAGCGCTGCAGGTCCACCGCGCTTTCCATGACTTCGTACACCTCTCCGCGAATGCCTGGAGGCAACGCATCACGGGTTTGCGCGTTGGCGACAATCACCGCTTCCGCCCGCAGTTTTCCGGGCAGCAAACGGTGCAGCAAAGCGGCTCCCTTTCGCGCGGCAGTCACGCACCAGCGGGTCATCGGTCCATCCATGCTCCGGAACGCCGGGGGAAGGTCCATGCCACCGCTCATCGGCCCGATGACTACCGGAGCGCCAAGATCGTACATCGTGCTCACTGCCTTGGCGGCAATCGGCGCCGGCTGGAAAACCACCTCTATTCCAAAGCGCGAAACCATTTCCCGCGCGATCCGCCGCATGCGTATCTGCGTGACGATCTGGATCAACTGATTGAAGACCAGATCCTCCACCCGGTACGGCAGCAATCGACCGATCCGGAACAGCATCTTCTGCACCCAACTATCGGTAACGAACCGAACACGGGCGAATTGATCCGGCGTAAGGTCCTCGCGAAGGTGATCGCGCACCCGCTCGTGACAAAGCAATCGTACATCCTGCCCGCTCGCCACGAACTGCTCGAAATAGCAGCACGGCAGGAGCGTTTCACCACTCAGCCGCAATGAGATGTTTTCGGCAACCAGCAATATCCGCATGAACGCTCACCCCGAGCCAGCCCGGCGAGATCCCCCCGCAACAATGGCACTGACAGGGTATCCCCCCTGCCCGGGCGGCCACAGTCTACGATCTACGTTGGCCAATATCATAAGGGGCGGGTCACCACTGGCTTTACGGGGGCGAGAAGGTTGGATGCCCATTGCGCGCCATCCGGGCCAGAGTGCGACGTCATTCCCACCCATCGCGTCATGCGAGAGGAAGAGCATGTTGCTATGCCGTCATTCCCGTCACTCGGTCGCCGCAGCGCCCATTGCCGATTACAACGGCACCCGCAGAGCATGAGGGCGGTCCAGCGAAAGGGCCAGGGCCGATCGACGCCCGCTGTCTCCAATGCAGCGCTTCCCAAAGTGGCGTATCTGACCAACGTCTACCCCAAGATCAGCCACAGCTTCATCCGTAACGAAATACTTGCTCTGGAGCGCATGGATTTTGCCGTCACCCGGCTGACCATACGGCCCACCCCCGACGTTTTTTCGGACGAGACCGACCGAGACGAAAAGGAAAACACGACCCCGCTGCTGGATGGCGATTTCGCCGCCCTGGCCCGGTCCGCGCTGGGCAGGATGGTCCGGCAGCCGGGGCCGTTCTGGGAAGGAGTCAAAGTCGCCGCTTCAAGCTATCGCCGCGGCGAACAGGGCATTGTGCGATGCACCGCCTACTTTTTGGAAGCATGTCGTCTTGCCGACAGGATGGAGCGCGACGGCATCCGTCATGTCCATGTCCACTTCGGTACCAACCCCGCCACCGTAGCGCGCATCGCCAGCCGGCTTGGCCAGCTCAGCTACAGCCTCACCATGCACGGCCCGGACGAGTTCGACGCGCCGGAACGTCTGCAGCTAGGTCACAAAGTGGCAGACGCCGAATTTGTCGTCGCGATCAGCGCGTTTGGACGCAGCCAGATCATGCGGTGGTCCGATCCTGCCGACTGGTCCAAGATCGCGGTCGTGCGTTGCGGCAGCGACCCGCTGTTCATGCACCATGTGACCCCGATCGTCGACACCGGGCTGACCGGGAACAACCTGATCTGCGTTGCCCGGCTCAGCCCGCAAAAGGGCATCATGCTGTTGATAGAGGCTGCCGCGCTGGTCGCCCAGACGCACGCGTTCCACCTCAACATCGTCGGCGACGGCCCGATGCGTGAAGAGATCGAGGCCATGATCGAGGAGCGTGGTCTTGAAGAACACATCACGCTGTGCGGTTGGCTCGATCCTCGAAGCGTGTGGCGGGAGCTTCTGGCATCGCGCGCGCTGGTACTGCCCAGCTTTGCAGAGGGATTGCCGGTCGTCATCATGGAAGCACTGGCGATGGGGCGCCCCGTCATCGCCACCGCCATCAGCGGCATACCCGAACTGGTCGATCGCGGAACTGGCTGGGTGATCCCGGCGGGGTCCGTGACCGCACTGGCCGATGCAATGGTGGCGGCCCTGAACGCATCGACCGAAGAACTGCGCGCGATGGGAGAACTGGGACGCCAACGCGTGAGGGCCGGGCATGATATAGAGGAAAACGTCCTCGACCTTGCCGACCTCCTGCGACCGTTGATCTGACCCTTATGATCATCATTTCATGGGCACTGGCGCTCCTGATCTCGGTCCCTTTGCTGATGCTCGCGGTCGAGTGCCTGCTCGGCGCGGCGCCTGTCATCAAGAAGGCATATCTTCCGCCGCCGCCTTTCGTCGTGCTGGTTCCGGCCCATGATGAAGCAGATGGCATCGGTGCGGTCTTGCGCGCCGTACGTCTGCAGTTGCGCCCTTGC
This sequence comes from Novosphingobium sp. BL-S-24, assembly GCF_055521575.1. Lineage (NCBI taxonomy): Bacteria > Pseudomonadati > Pseudomonadota > Alphaproteobacteria > Sphingomonadales > Sphingomonadaceae > Novosphingobium > Novosphingobium sp. BL-S-24. The sequence continues at coordinate 1,134,818 of NZ_CM145487.1, read as the reverse complement.
GACCGAGTTCTGGTGGTCGCGGACAATTGCTCTGACGATACAGCAGCCATTGCCCGCTCGTTCGGGGCGGAAGTGGTCGAACGGGTCGATGCCGATCGCCGGGGGAAGGCCTATGCTCTCGCGCATGGCCGCGAGGTGCTGCGGCATGCTCCTTCCCCCATCGTCATCGTGCTGGATGCGGACTGCCTTCCTGCACGCGGCGCTCTTCCCCGCCTGGCTTCCCGGGCGGCGGCGTGTGAGGGCGCGGTGCAAGGCTGTTACCTGCTGACCAGTGGCGCGGATGCGACGCCGTTGGTGCGCATCTCGGTATTTGCCTTCCTCATCAAGAATCGCGTCCGCCAGAATGGCCTGCAACGCATGGGCGGAGGAGCGCTGCTGCAAGGGACCGGCATGGCTTTCCCATGGTCGATGTTCGATGCCGCCCCACTGGAAACGTCGTCCCTGGTCGAGGATCTGAAGCTCGGGCTCGATCTGCGTCTGGCCGGAAAGCCGGTCGTCTTCGATCCATGCTGTGTTTTCACGAGCGGCGCCAGCGCTCAAGGGGCAACTGAAGGGCAGCGGACAAGGTGGGAACATGGCTCCATTGCGACCGCCCTCCGCTATGCACCCAAACTGGCGTTCAGCGGCATTCTGGGCAGGCCCGGCCTGCTGCTGCTGGCCGCCGACCTTGCCGTTCCTCCGGTGTCACTGCTGGCGGTCGCACTGATACCTTTGGGCATCGCGCAGATGGCATTTTCGCTGGCTTCCGGCGCGTACGCAGCGATGGTTATCGTTGTTGGATCGGGTTTGACGGCGGCGTTCTCTCTGGTTCGCGCCTGGATGCACCATGGACGGGATATTCTGCCCGCCAGCATGATCGCGCAGCTGCCGCATTACCTCAAATGGAAGCTGCCGATCTATCGGCGGCTGGGGGGTGATCGCCAGGTTCATTGGGTCCGAACCAGCCGCGTCCCATGACTGTTTTTTAGATACTTAAACCAATCGCCTAATTCTTAGTGGTGATAAACAATACCGCAATTCGGCAAGTTACGACGCGCCCGCAGGCACTCTATCGTGCAGGTCACACCACAAGGTTTTCGGACACTTTTGCCATCGCATCCCGGTGCGACAGGGGGGAACAAATGCGTCACATCCTTTCAATTTCGGCTACCTTCTCATGAGTATCGTTCCAATTGGATCGAGCCTGCGGGACGGAGCGCCCGTTTCCTGGAAATGCGTACTCATCGGCTCCGAGCGACTGCTGATCGAATGCGCGACCAGGTTGCGCGATCGTGGCCATGAAATCGTGGCCGTCGTATCCGATCAGGCCGCCATTCAGGACTGGTGCGGAAAGCAAAAGATCACCGTTCTGGATCGACCATCCGGGCTGCTCGATACAGACCTTCCCCCGTTTGACTATCTGTTCAGCATCACGAACTTGCGTCGTCTGGCACCCGAAGTGCTCAGCCTTCCGCGCCGCGCCGCGATCAATTTCCATGACGGCGTCCTGCCTGCCTATGCGGGCCTCAACACGCCGGTCTGGGCACTGTTGAACGGTGAAACCACGCACGGCATCAGCTGGCACCTGATGACCGCAGAGCTTGACGCCGGTGACCTTCTGGTGACCCGTCCTGTCGATCTTGATGCTGACGACAGCGCCTTTTCGGTGAATACCAAATGCTTCGTGGCCGCCCTGGATGGCTTCGATATGCTGGTCGCCGGGCTGGAGAGCGAAACACTGGCGGCCCGTCCGCAAGACAATGTGCCCGGCCATCTGTATGGACTGTCGGCCCGTCCCGCCAATGCCGGGATGATCGACTGGAGCGCCGATGCCCCATCCATCGCCCGGCTGATACGCGCGTTGGACCATGGCGACTACGCCAACCCTCTCGGATCGCCCAAGCTTTCTTTCCACGGCAAATTGATGATCGTCGGCCAATACGCGCTGCAGGCTTCTCGATCAGGACTGCCGGCTGGAACAATTGTTGCGGTGCAGGCCGATGGACTGATCGTGGCGACGGGATCGCAAGACATCTGGGTTGGTGCGCTGAGGACATGCGGAGGGATGGTGATCCCCGCGCATCGCATCCGCAGTGTAGCGCCGGGCACGATGCTCGATGTTCCGACGCTGCAGCAATGTGAAGAGCTATCGACGCTCAATGCCGCCGTTGGGAGCTTTGAGCCTTGGTGGCGGCGCAGGCTCGCCCGCCGCCAGCCCCTGCTGCTGCCGCAGGTCGATCGCACGAGCATCGTGGCCGCGCCTCGAATGGAAGCGGTCGATCTTGCGGTGCCGCAAGGCGGTAATGGCACCGCCCGTGAGCGCGTAGTGATGGCGGCGCTCGTAGCTTGTCTGGCGCGCATTGCGGACAAGGCGCAGTTCGATATCGGCTACACCGACCCGATCCTGCTCAGCCAGTACGGCGGGATGGAGGCGTGGTTTTCGCCGCAGATCCCGCTCGGCATTTCCATCGACTTTGCCAACGGCCTATCCGCCGTACGCGAAAGCCTGTGTGCCGAAATCCGGCAGGTCCGCCGCAAGATCGGCCATGCCGCCGATCTTTTCGCTCGCAGCCCTGAATTGCGCAGCACGGAAGATGACCCCTCCACCCTGCCGGTCGCAATCGTGCTGGCGGACGACCTCGACCATGCAACAGCCCGGCAGGATGCAGACCTTACCATCGCGCTATCGACGGATGGCAGCAGCACCCGCTGGTTCCACGACCGGCAGCGGCTTGATGCAGCTTCGATCGAAACCCTGCAGTCGTCGTTCCTGACGCTTCTTGCCGCTGCTGATGTTGCGCCGGACCGTCCGGTGGGTGAACTGCCATTGCTCGCGCCAGATCTTTTTCATCGAGTAGTAGATGAATGGAACGATACGACCAGTACCGTTCGCACGGATGCGTGCATCCACGATCTTTTCGCCGAACAGGCCGCCCAGACGCCCGAAGCGCCCGCCGTCACGTGCCGGGGCAAGACGCTAACGTACAGTCAGCTCGATACCCGTTCCAACCAGTTTGCGCATTACCTGAAAGGTTTGGGCGTTGGCCCCGATATGCTGGTGGGCCTGCATGCATCGCGCTCGGTCGATCTGCTGGTTGCACTGATCGCGATACATAAGGCGGGCGGCGCTTACGTTCCGCTGGACCCCACCTACCCGCGCGACCGGATCGCCTACATGATCGAGGACTCGCGCGCCGCGATCGTCATCACGGACAGTGCGTCTCAGGGTGTCTTGCCTGCCACCGGGGCGACAGTCATCAAGCTGGACGCAGATTGGCCGCAGATCGCGACTTGTCCCGACACCCCCGTATCTCCAGCGGCCGTAGCAGCCAACCTCGCCTATGTGATCTACACTTCCGGATCGACCGGAAAGCCCAAGGGCGTGATGGTCGAACACCGCAACGCGGTGAACTTCTTCGCGGGCATGGATGCCAAATTGGAGGCGCCGGGAACATGGCTGGCGGTGACCAGCCTCAGCTTCGACATCTCCGTCCTCGAACTGTGCTGGACCCTGACGCGTGGGTTCCACGTCATCCTTGCGACGAACGACGACATCAAGGCCGCGCCGGAAACACAGGCATCGTCAACCCCGGTGGATTTCAGCCTGTTCTACTTCCCGATCGCCGACAGCAGCAGCGCGGCCGATCAATACCGCCTGCTGCTGGAGGGTGCCCGGTTTGCCGATACGCACGGCTTTACGGCGGTCTGGACGCCCGAACGCCATTTTCACGCCTTCGGTGGCCTGTATCCAAACCCGTCGGTCGCGAGTGCCGCAATTGCGGCCATTACGAAAAACGTGCAGATCCGCGGCGGCAGCGTCGTGCTACCATTGCATCATCCTGCCCGCGTCGCTGAGGAATGGTCGCTGGTGGACAACCTGTCCAACGGCCGGGTCGGAATCTCGTTCGCGGCAGGCTGGCAGCCCAACGATTTCATCCTCAAGCCCGAGAATTTCGCCGATCGCAACGGCGCGATGATGCGCGGCATTGAGACCGTACGCGCGTTGTGGAGAGGAGAGGCGTGTTCCTTCCCCGGACCGCTTGGCAATGATGTTGAAACGCGGATCTACCCCCGCCCGGTGCAGGCCGAACTGCCCACCTGGATCACCTCGGCGGGCAATGCCGACACGTTCGCTGCGGCAGGCACAGCAGGCACATACCTGCTGACCCACCTGCTCGGCCAGACCGTTGACGAGCTGGCATCCAAGATCGCGCATTATCGGGCCGCCTGGAAAGCAGCGGGTCATCCCGGCGAAGGTCACGTCACGCTGATGCTGCACAGCTTCGTCGGGAGCGATGCACAGGCGGTGAAGGAAGCGGTTCGCGAACCGATGATCGCCTACCTTCGGACTTCCACGGATCTCGTCAAGAAATTTGCCTGGTCCTTCCCGGCCTTCAAGCGCCGCCCCGGCATGGAGCAATCCAGCGCGCACGATGACTTGTCCGGCGTAACCGATACCGAGATGGACGCGCTGCTCGACTACGCGTTCGATCGCTATTACGAAACGAGCGGCTTGTTCGGAACCCCCGAGGATTGCCTGGCGATGGTGGCGCGCGTGCGGGCGGCGGGCGTCAACGAGATTGGCTGCCTGATCGATTTCGGCATTCCCGTTCAGCAGGTTCTGGACCACTTGCCGCATCTGGATGCGCTGCGCCAACTGGCCAACCCGGCATCGAACGATTCCGCAACGCTGGCGACCCTGATGGAACGGCATGCAGTCACCCATCTGCAGTGCACGCCCTCAATGGCGCATATGCTGGTCGCGGATGACGCATCACGCGCAAGGCTGGCGCAGCTGACGCGCCTGATGATCGGCGGGGAAGCATTTCCGCCTGTGTTGGCAAGCGATCTCCATGCCCTGGTCGGCGATGCCGTCATGAACATGTACGGGCCGACGGAGACGACGATCTGGTCCGCAGTCCACAAGCTGGACGGAGCGCCGGGCGCCTTGCCGCTGGGCCGACCGCTGGCCAATCAGCAGATCTACATACTCGACACCCGTGGCCAGCCCTGCCCACCCGGCATACCGGGCGAACTCGTGATTGGCGGCGCAGGCGTGGTCCGTGGGTATCTGTTCCGCCCGGAACTGACGGCGGAAAGGTTCGTAGCCCATCCCTTCCGGCCGGGCGAGCGCGCCTATCGCACCGGCGACCTGGCCCGGCAACGCGCGGACGGCACGCTCGAATTCCTCGGCCGGCTGGACCATCAGATCAAGATACGGGGATACCGCATCGAACTCGGCGAGATCGAGGCGGTCCTCAGCAGTCACCCCGACGTGGAGCAGGCGATTGTCTCTGCACGGGAAGACACTCCGGGGGATGTACGCCTGGTTGGTTACTTTGTACCAGCGAACGTTGTCACACCCCCTGTTGACTCGCTGCGTAACCATCTGCGCGAGCATCTCCCGGAGTTCATGGTCCCTTCCATCCTGATGGAGATGCGGACCCTGCCGCGGACCCCCAACGGCAAGGTGGATCGCAGCGCCCTGCCAGCCCCAGAGGGTGACGTGGTCTCTCCCGGTGTCGATTACGTCGCACCGGGGGACGCTATGGAGGAACGCGTGGCGGCCATCTGGTGCGAGGTACTGAAGCTCGACAAGGTCGGGATGCGGGACAACTTCTTTGACATCGGCGGCCATTCGCTGCTGGCGGTCCAGGTGCACCGCTCGCTGCGCACGGCGCTGGGCCAGACCTTTCCGCTGACTGACATCTTCCGTTTCCCGACGGTGCAGACCCTCAGTGCGCATCTTGCCGGCAGCGGCAATGGCGACGCCGCCGTCCAGCAAGGCGAAGCGCGCGCTGCGGAACGCCGTGCAGCACTGGAGCGACGCCGGGGCATCCGCCAGCCGATCGCAGCTCAGGAATAGACCGGGACCCACACCATGTATCGCACAGACGAGCAGTTCGACGGCGGCCTCCCATCCGAAGGACCGGAGATCGAGAACGGCATCGCGATCGTCGGCATGTCCTGCCGGTTCGCAGGCGCGCGCGGGTTGGACCAATATTGGCAATCTCTGCGGGACGGTGTCGAAGGAATAGCGCGGCTTTCGGAAGAAGCGCTGCTGGCCGCCGGGGTCGATGCCCGGTTGCTTGCCGATCCCAACTACATCCGCGCGGGCGCACCATTGGAAGACATGGAGTGCTTCGATGCGGGGCTGTTCGGCCTCAGCCCTCGCGACGCCGCGATCATGGATCCTCAGCATCGCCATTTCCTGGAATGCGCGTGGGAAGCAATGGAAGACGCGGGGCACGTGGCAGACCGGGTTCCCGGCGCGATCGGCGTGTTCGGCGGCACCGGTCATAACGCCTACTTCGCCCGGAACCTGCTGACCAACGCCAAGCTCGTCCGCGACGTTGGCCCGTTCCTGTTGCGGCATACCGGCAACGACAAGGATTTCCTGTCCACCCGCGTTTCCTATCTGCTCAACCTCAAAGGGCCGAGCGTCAACGTGCAGACGGCATGTTCGACCTCGCTTGTCGCGATTCACAGCGCGGTACAGAGCCTGCTCAATGGCGAATGCGACATGGCGCTGGCGGGCGCCGCGTCGATCGACCTGCCCCATGGCCAAGGGTATCTCTACGAAGAAGGCGAGATCACCAGCGCCGACGGGCATTGCCGCCCGTTCGACGCGGACTCCACCGGCGCGGTGTTCGGCAGCGGCGTGGGCGTGGTGGTGCTGCGCCGCCTTGAAGATGCGATCGATGACAACGATCACATCTATGCCGTCATCCGGGGTTCGGCCGTCAACAACGACGGGTCGGGCAAAGTAAGCTATCTCAGCCCCAGCGTGGACGGGCATGCCAGCGTCGTCAGCGAGGCGCTTGATGTGGCGCAGGTCAACGCGCGCAGCATCGACTATGTCGAAGCGCACGGCACCGGGACGCGCGTAGGCGATCCCATCGAAGTCGCCGCGCTCGGCCAGGCCTATAGACGCCACACCGCTGACCTTGGTTATTGCGGTATCGGGTCGGTCAAAGGCAACATCGGGCATACCGACACCGCCGCTGGCGCGGCGAGCGTCATCAAGGTCAGCCTCGCGATGCACCACGGGGCTATTCCACCGACCCTTCATTACCGCCAGCCAAACCCCGCCTGCGATTTCGAGGCCAGCCCCTTCGAGGTTGCCGGACAACTGCGGCCCTGGCCTTCCATTACCGGAAAGCCCCGACGCGCGGGCGTAAGCTCTCTGGGCGTCGGTGGCACTAACGCGCACATTGTCATGGAAGAAGCGCCAAAGCGCCTGCCGGGAAGTGCCAGCAGGCCGTGGCAGGTGCTAGCTTTAAGCGCGCAGTCAGTGACCGCGTTGGAAGCGAACGTGGCCGCCCTGGCCGAGTATCTGGGCACCCATCCGCACATTGCGCTCGCCGACGTAAGCTATACCCTGAGCACGGGACGCAAGGCGCTATCACATCGGCGGATTATCGTCGCACGTGACGGTGCCGAAGCATGTGCTGCTCTCAAGGAAACTGCCCATCCCAGCCAGTCACGACCTGTCCCCAGCGCCGCCAGCCGTCCAGTGGCGTTCATGTTCTGCGGCGCTGGCGCGCAGTACGCCGGAATGGGCGCGGACCTCTACGCGACCGAGCCCGTCTTCCGTTCGGTGATCGACGAATGCCTCACATTTCTCGATCGCGACGAAAGCGAGACCCTGCGCCAGTGGCTGCACCCGGACCCGACGCAATTCGCTGCGGCGGAAGCGGCGATGCAGCGGACGTCCATCGCCCTCCCCCTGTTGTTCGCGGTACAGGTGGCGCTGGCGCGGCAATGGATGGCCTGGGGTATCGCTCCCACCGCGATGATCGGCCACAGTTCCGGTGAATACGCCGCCGCCCACCTTGCAGGCGTATTGAGCCTGACCGATGCGCTGACCATCGTCCGCGCCCGCGGTCGCCTGTTCGAGACGCTGCCATCGGGCAGCATGCTGAGCGTGCCAATGGCCGAAGCAGACCTGCTTGCCATTCTGCCGCCTGAACTATCGATCGCAGCGGTGAACGCCCCCCGACTGGTGGTCGTCTCCGGGCCAACACCGCAGATCGATATGCTTGCCGATACGCTGGCCGCTCTCGACGTGGAAACGCAGCGCGTCGGCATTTCCGTCGCGGCCCACTCGGCTATGCTGGAACCGATCCTTGAGCCTTTCCGGCGGGTGCTCACTTCCATCCGTTTCAACGCGCCTAACCTTGCTTTCGTATCCAACCTTACCGGCGACTGGATCACCCCGGCGCAGGCCACCGATCCGGAGTATTGGGTGCGCCACTTGCGCCAGACGGTCCGCTTCACCGATGGTCTGGCGAAGATTCTGGAAGAGCAGGATCGCGTCCTGCTGGAAGTCGGACCGGGCCGCGTGATGTCCAGTCTTGCACGGCAACATCCTGACCGCGCGGCGGATCAGCCGGTCCTCAACTCGATGCGTCACAAGGATGAGCACAAGACTTCCGATCTCGCGCATCTCCTCGACACGTTCGGCTGCCTGTGGGCCTCTGGTGTCTCCCCCGATTGGGATGCCTTCTGGAAAGGCGAGCGCCGGTTGCGCATGCCGCTCCCGACCTACCGCTTCGATCGCCAGCGCCACTGGTTCGATCCTGTCGCACCAACGAGCGCGGCTTCAGAGGCGAACATAGCGCCCGATCAGCCTCTTCCACGCGAACGTGATCTGGCGAACTGGCTGTATGAGCCGGTGTGGCGTCGTGCCGATACCGCTCCAGCAAATACGCCTGACGGATCGACCCTTATATTCGAAGACAAATTCGGACTGGGGCAATCCTTGGCCGATCGCCTCCGTGTGCTGGGCGGGGTCGTTGTCACCGTGCGGGCCGGGCGACGCTTTCGTCAGCTTTCGAACGATGCTTTCGAGATCAATCCACGCGCCGCCGAGGACTACAGCCGGTTGCTGTCCATCCTTGCCGAACGCGGTGAGATGCCATCGCGGATCTGCCATCTCTGGCTGGTGACGGGAGCCAAGGCTCAGGTCGCCAACGCCATTCAGGATCTGGGGCTGCACAGTCTGACGTTCCTCACTCAGGCACTGGGAGAACGTGACGCCGGGCCTGTGTTCCTGACCACGGTAATGGATGGCGTGCAGCGCATTTCGGACGAAACCGTACCGTGCCCTGCCAAGGCGACGGTGTTGGGCGCGACGCAGGTGATCGGGCGCGAATACCTCGAGATCAGCACGCGGACCGTCGATATCCGGTTGCCAGCGCGAGAAACACCGGCGTGGAACGTGCTGGGCGACATGCTGTCGGCCGAACTTTCAAGCGCGGATGACGCCAGCGTCATAGCCTATCGCTCGTCAGAACGCTGGGTTGCCGATCATGCGCCTGCCCGGCCAACCGCTAATCCATTGGCAGACTGCCAGCTGAAGCAGGAAGGTGTGTATCTCATCACCGGCGGTCTGGGCGGCCTTGGCTTGGAACTGGCCGAACATCTGGCCCACACGCGCAACGCCCGCCTTGGCCTGATTGTCCGCAAGGCGCTTTCTCCGCGCGAACAATGGGAAGATATTGCGGCGAGGGGCGGCGCCGATCCTGCGGCCCGTAAAATCCGTCGTATCCGCGCTATCGAGGCATCGGGCGGTGAGGTCAGGATACTGGCTGCCGACGTTTGCGATACCCGCGCGCTAAAGCATGTCGTGCGACAGCTGCGCAAGGAATGGGGCCCGATCGACGGCGTCTTCCACACCGCCGGTGTCCTCGATGATGGACTACTTCAGCTGAAGACCCGCGCTTCGATCGACAAGGTACTCACGCCGAAACTGCATGGCACCCTTGCGCTGGAACAGGCGTTGCGCGGACAGGACCCCGATTTCCTGATGCTGTTCTCGTCGATCAGTTCGTTCGCTGGAATACCGGGGCAGCTGGACTACGCGGCTGCGAATTCGTTTCTCGATGCCTATGCGCAAAGCCGTCGCAACGATCGCACGAACGTGATCTCGGTTGGATGGAGCCGCTGGCAGGATGTCGGCATGGCAGCCAATCCATCCGATAGAGCCAGCAGTGCAACCGATCCCCTGCCGATTGAAGGCGGTGCATTGATCGATCACCCGTTCCTGCGGAAGTTGCATCGCATTGCCAGCGACGAAGTGATCGTGGAAGGCGTTCTTTCGCCAGATCGCGACTGGCTGCTGGACGAGCATCGCGTTGCCGATGGCGGCGCCCTCATCCCGGGGACCGGCTTCCTGGAACTGGCGCGTGCTGCGTTCGGTGCCATCGAGACTGGCCCCATCGAGTTGCGCGACATCCTGTTCCTCGCGCCTTTTGCCGTCCCAGACGGTAAAAGCCACGCGGTCCGCATCCACTTGCAACAGCGCGATGATGGACAGTGGCAATTCGTGATGCTGGGAAGGCCGTGTGAAAGCTCGTCCAACGCGGATTGGACCGAGCACGTTCGCGGGACAATGCTGGCGTTAACGCCAGCACGCCCGGCCCCTGTTGACCTTGCCACGCTTCGGCTGCGTTGTCCTGCAACGGGCGATGCTGAATCGCTGATCGACGCAACGTCCCAAATGCGGTTCGGCCCCCGCTGGCGTAATGTCGGCCGTATCAGCGTCGGAGAAGTTGAAGCGTTGCTGGAATTGGAACTCGATCAGGCGTTCCGGCGCGATCTGGATCACATAGCGCTCCACCCAGCGCTGCTGGATTTTGCGACGGCGGGCGCCCAGTGCCTCATCCCGGGTCGGGAGGTGGGCCGCGACTTCTTTGCCCCCGCATCGTATGGATCGATCAAGCTGCATGCACCGCTGCCCGCCCGCTTCGTAAGCCACGTACGCTGTCGTCCAGCGCCCGGCCCCGACCTTGCGGTGTTCGATGTGACTCTGGCGGACGAGAATGGTCAGGTCATCGCCACGATCGCCGAATTCACGATGATGCGGATCGCCGACAATGCTCGGCTGGCATCTTCGGGTGCGAATACGTCGGCCAAGGCATCGAATAGGCCGGAAGCATCGGAGCAACCCACCGATGGCCTCGTTTCCGCTGAGGGGCTGCAGGTTATCGAGCGTCTTCTGGCGTCAGGACGATCCAGCCATGTCATCGTTTCCCCTACTGATCTGAGGCAAACGATCGCCAGACTGCGCGGGCCCTATCAACCCGAAACCGCCATCGAGCGAGGGCCAGATGAAGCGGGCGACAACCCGCCCGCGACGCGTACGGAGAGCATCATCGCCGAGATCTGGAGCGAAATGCTGGGCGTTCGCCACATCCAGCGCAGCGACGACTTCTTCGACCTGGGCGGACACTCCTTGCTGGGTGTCCAGTTCGTCAATCGCCTGCGCAAGCGTACCGGCAAACAGCTTCCACTCGCGGCCCTGCTGGAGTCGGCAACGGTCGAAAACCTCGCACGCGTGATCGATCCCGAAGGCTCTGCAGACGCTATGGGTACAGATGTCCCCGCCATCGAGGAAACCGGGGACATCGACACCAATCGCAAGCTCATCACTATCCGACCGGGAACGGGCAAGACGCCTCTTTTCCTGATCCATGACGGCTTGGGACAGACGCTTCTGTACCGGGCCTTGGCGATGCGTATGGACCCTGATCGCCCGGTCATCGGTATCGAACCGGACGTGTACGCAGGCGGCACCTACCTGCACACCGGCATTACCGAGATGGCCCGCGCTTACATTGCGCGCATGCAGGCAGCCCAACCGCATGGACCTTATCTCATCGCGGGCCTGTGCGCGGGCGGCGTCATCGCTTTCGAGATGGCACGCCAACTTCAGGACCTGGGCGAAACCACCGCGTTCGTCGGCATCATAGACGCCGCCGACGTGGAGGCGCACAAGCGTTCGTTCTACATCACCCGGACTCGTATCCAGCGCGTGCGTGCGCTGTTACGCGGCGATGGGTCAGGGTTCGGGCCGACGATGGCGCTATTGGTGCAACGGGCAGTCAACGCAGTGGCCTACGACATCTCGACCCGAGTGGAATGGATGCGCCGAACGCGTACCGTCTCAAAAATGGCCGATGCTCCTGTAGCCGAGACTGCGCCGACCGAAGGCAACCTGTCGTTCCTTCACCTGTACGAGGTCGCACACCGCGCCCATCGTCCCGCAGGTCTGTTCGACGGTGGCGAGGTGGTGCTGTTCAAGGCGAGCAAGGGGACCGGGGCGGACGATGATGTGCCATACATCGACATCTATACCGACTGCATCTTTGGTTGGGGCAAACGCGTCGCCAACGATGTGACAGTCGTGTCGATCCCCGGCGGGCATGTCAGCGTCCTGCAGGAACCCAATGTCGATGAACTGGCGGTCGCCATGCGCGAGGCGATAGTGCGCGCCGTTCCTCAGGAGTTCGCCACGCCCGCCCGGCTTCCGCTGCCAGCCAGTTCTGCCCCGGTCGACGCCGCCGTTTTCCAGAACGAAAGGATAGCGGCAGCGACCCACCCATGATGATGGCACCATTCCAGATGGAGGAGTCCATGGCGCGCGATGAAGCGTCGACCGTGATGATCGTAATCGTCAACTATCGCACCGGCGGCCTTGTCGTCGATTGCCTTCGCAGTCTGGCCACCGAAGTTGCCGCCTATCCATCATCACGAGTCGTGGTGGTGGACAACGCATCGGGTGACGGGTCGGCAGACGTCATCGCCGCCGCTATCGAAGATCACGGCTGGCAGGATTGGGCAAGGCTGCTCCGCTCCCCGACCAACGGAGGGTTTGCGACTGGCAATAACCTTGCCATCAGATCCGCCTTGCACGAAGAAACTCCACCCGACCTGTTCTGGCTGCTCAACCCCGATACTCGTGTGCAGCCGGGAGCATTGGGCGCATTCATCGATTTCTTCGACAGCAATCCGGGGGCAGGCATCGCCGGTTGTCAGTTGTTGCAAGGGGACGAGGCGCCATGGCCCTTTGCCTTTCGCTTTCCGTCGGCTTTGAGCGAACTGGAACGCGGAGCTTGCATCGGCACGGTGACAAAGCTGCTGCGCAATTATCGAGTGCCCATCGAGATGGGTGACATGCCCCGACGAGTGGATTGGGTATCCGGCGCCAGCATGGTCCTCCGCCGGTCGATGCTGGAATCCATCGGCCTAATGGACGAAGGATATTTCCTCTACTTTGAAGAGACAGACCTTTCCCGCAAGGCTGCGCTTAACGGCTGGTCGTGCTGGTACTTGCCGGACGCTGTCGTAATGCATATCGCCGGCCAAAGCACGGGGCTGACCGACAAGCAATCATCCCGCATACCCCGCTACTGGTTCGATTCCCGGCGTCGGTACTTCATCGCCAATCACGGTCAGGCCTACGCGATCATGACCGACCTTTCTTGGCTGGCGGGACATCTGATGTGGCGGACGCTGCGGCCGTTCCGATCCCGACAGGATACCGCCACATCGCATCTGATGCGTGATTTCATCGCCCGGTCCGCCCTGTTCCACGGCCCGCGGGCCCGCTGACATGGCATCCGCATACTGGAACCTGACGAGGCAACCGATCTCCGTGTCTTCCATCGCGCGTCCGGTCATGGCGGATATGCCACTCGAATTATGGCTGCTAGATCTATCGGGACCGCCGCCTGCCGCGCCCTTGGCATGGCTGTCTTTCGAGGAGCAGGCTCGCGCGGCTAGGTTCCACTTCACACGGCACCGCGAACGCTATCAACGCGCGCACATCGGCATGCGGATGGTCCTGGAAAAATACTGTGACATTCGCGCGCCATGGCAAACGTTCGACATCGGGCCTAACGGCAAACCATGTCTGACAGGTGCCCCCGGCCTGCACTTCAGCCTCAGCTATGCCGGCGATCTCGCGCTAATGGCGGTGGACTGCGATGCGCCGGTGGGCGTCGATATCGAATGCGACCGAATGATCCCCGAGGCCGATGATCTCGGTGCGCTGCACTTTCATCCGCTCGAACGACAGGCGCTGGCACGACAGACTATGGCATCCCGGCACGGGCGGGGTTTTCTGCTGGGATGGACCCGCAAGGAAGCCTGTCTGAAAGCCATCGGCTGCGGACTGAGCATGCCCGCTGCCGAGTTCCATTCAGGGTTCAACGGCCGACAATCGGTAATGGTGAGCGGGCAATCGCCGCTGGAAGTCGGCGAATGTCCCCCCATCCCCGGATTCACCGCCGCCTGGGCGCGTGCGGCAGCGCCGGCCTGACGCCGCCGCAAGTGGATTCCACGTCTAGCGTCCGCCCTCACGCAACGGTGCAAGGATGCGGGTGACGAAATCCTGCAACTTGCTCTCCAGCGGATCGTCGTCACGTTTCACTACATCGATCAGATCGGCATCCGTGGCGACGCCCTTTGCCACTAACAGGTTCGTGAGCGTTTCCACTTTCTCGGTCTGCACCCATAGTTCCGACGTGAGGTTCAGCAGAACCGCCGCGAACCGGTCCATGGCCGGGTCTGCGAAAAACCGTGGTTCACCATCGTCACCATACAACGAGGGCGGCGCGTCTTCGGGAATCAATGTCACGCCGGTCGGTCCTCTTTCCATGCGCCGAAGCCGAACCATTGCACTCCATCCGCAAGGCGCCCGGTGGTTTCCCTGTTCACTTCATGATGATCGGCCTGCGCTGCAGTTCTGACCGCATCCTCGCCATAAATGCCGACGCTCGGAACCACGAACTGCAGAAAGTTGTCGGGCTTGAACCCACCGTTTTCACACAGGTCACGCGGCTCTTCATCACGAAAGCCTTTGTAGTATGGCTCCTTGTTATAATAGCAGTCCCAGTCGAGATAAAATCCCTCGAAAGCGCCCATCTGGCTGTTGGGCGGAAGCTCCATGTTCAACAGCAACCCACCTGGCCGCAATAACCTGTGCGCTTCATTGAAAAACGCGGCGCGTGTTTTCTTCGACAGTTCATGAAGGAACATCGACGTAAAAATAAGGTCGAACGAGCCATCCGGATATTCGAGCGCTTCGGCGTTCATCTGCTGGAATTTGACGTCCGCTCCCTGCATCGTGGCCCGTGCAGCGCCGTAGATCAGCCCCGGTGCGGAAACGTCGACCGCATGGACCTGCGCATCGGGATACGTCTTTTTCCATGGCAGCGTGTTGTGGCCGATCGTGCAGCCAACATCCAGAATCGCCTGAGGATTGAAATCGGGAAAGGCATGGCGGATATAGCCCGACATCGACAGCCCGATGTCATCCAGGTTCTGACCCATCAGACCCATGGAAAAAATCGCCAGACCCTGATCGTACACCGCACCGGCTTCGAGTGGATACTCAGGATCGCCGCCATACCCGCCGGGCATCAGATGCACATCGATAGCGGTGACGTTCCGGGGCATATCCATCTCAGGAGAAAGCGATACCGTGCCATTACCATGAGCCTGCGCCGTCGCCTCGATCGCCGCTCGCTCGCGGTGAACCACGGGTTTTACTGCGCTCCACACCATCTTCTGGGCGTGGACGCGGCAAGCGCTGTACACGTTGAACGCGTTGTCCCCGCGCATCGCCATATGCACTTCCGAACTCGACTGTGGCGGGCGTCCGTTAGCTTTCTGAAAGGCGGGGGCGATCCGTTCGTCGTAGGCGGTGCGCATATCGTGAGCCAAATCATTGAGAATGAACCGGCGCAGTGCGGACACGAAACGTCCGCGCGCCACGTCTTCCGGCATCAGGCTAGGTTGCATCGCATGCTGAAGGGCTAGCGCCATTTTCGATCTCCTCTCGATGCACGCGGTACCATCCGCTTGACCGGATCAAATGCATCATCCAGAAACAAGGCTACCAAAGGCCATTCATCCAAAGAAACAAAATTGGCTATATTTTGAATGCATGACATCGAACTAACCCAGCTGCGAAGGTTCATCGCCGTAGTGGACGCTGGCAGCTTCATGGAAGCTGCGCAGCGTCTGAACATCACGCAGCAGGCGCTCAGTGCCTCCATCGCGCGCATGGAGGAAGTCGCGGGCGTCCGCTTCCTGGATCGTAAGCGCGGCGGTCGGTTGAATCTGACGGTTTTTGGCCGCTTGCTGCTTGCCCGTGGCCGCGCGCAAATCATGATGGCCGAGCGGATGCTGGGCGAGATCGAGCTTTTACGCGATGCCCGTGGTGGCAGCGTCACTCTGGGTATCGGCGAAACCATGATGGGTCGCCATGTCGCGACGGCGATCCGCCGCTATCACCGCCAGCAGCCTGACGTTCAGATCCGCCTGATCGAGGGTTACACCGAGATGATGATCGAGAAACTTGTCTCTGGTGAGGTCGATTTCGTCGCCGGTGGCCCCAGCCATGATCCTGCGCATGGCGTCGATCTTGAATATCGTCATCTTTTCGAGATCCGTGATGTGCTTGCCGTCCGCAAAAACCATCCGCTGGCCGGTGCACGCGAATTATCGTTGCGCGATCTGGCCGATTTCACCTGGATGATGCCTGCTTTCAGAGGCGACATCTACGAGGCGATCCAGATCGCCCATATGCGCGCCAAATTGCCCCCGCCCAAGCGGATCATCCGCAGCGATGCCACCGCGGTGGGATCGTGGCTATGCATGGACGACGATTACATCGTCACCGTATCACCCGACATGGTGGCGCCGCTGCTCGAAATGGGCGCGCTGTCCACCCTCGACCTAACGGAGACGACCATCGTCCGCCATGCCTGCTTGATCACGCGACGTGACCATCGGCTGAGCCCTTCCGCGCAGCGCTTGATGGAAGAAATCGTCTTCGAAGCCGAACGTACGTACGGAAAACCGCCGGGTGGCGGTACTCTTACCTTTTCCTGATCCTGCCAACAGGGGGCCACATGATACATTCTTTGATGGGCGCGACCGTCGTCACACCCGACCTTGACGCCGCGCATGCCGCGTACCGTGATTTCCTTGGTTACGACGGAGAGAAGGACACGGTCAGCGCCGAACTGGCAGAGCAATGGGGTGTACCGCAGGCGGTGGGTGCGCGCATGGTCGTCCTGCGCCCGGAAAGCGGCAACCCCCGCTTCATCCGACTGGTCGAAGGAGCGCCCGATCCTGATTTTCGGCCGCTGGAATCGTATGGATGGACTGCGATCGAAATGGTCGTCGAGGACGTGGAAGCGCTGGCGCTCAAACTCGCCGAGAGCCCTTTTCAGATTGTCGGTGCGCCGGCGGTCCTGGAATTCGACTTCACCGACAAGCTGAAGGCGATGCAAGTGGTTGGTCCGGGCGGAGAAATCCTCTATCTCACGGAGATCGGCGGTGAAATCCCGGGATTTGACCTTCCATCCGCTCAATCGTTCGTGGATCATCCGTTCATCATGGTCCTGGCCAGCGCTGATATCGCGTCAACGGGCGAATTCTATGCGCAGCTGGGAAGGCTGTGCGGCCCCGTGCTTACCGCCCCAATCCCATACCTGTCGGCCGCATTGGGAATGCCTCGAAACCACAAACACGCCCTAGCAACAATCGCGATGGATGATCGCAGCCTGGTGGAAGTGGACGCTTTTCCGGCTACCACCCGGGATCGTGCCATGTCATCGATCGGACTGCCATGTGGCATTGCGATGATCACCGTTTCAACGAAGGGCCAAATCAGGACAGCAACGAAACTGCTGAAGGGCCAGGCAGCCGAATGGCTTGAACTGTGCGAGAACCCTTGCAGTTAAAACAACATCTTTTTGTAGGACGTTACAAATAAACTTTGACAGCTTGTATCCACGCTAAGGCAATAACGTTCTGGCGATTCCGACAAAAACAAAGGGGGGTCCGATGAAAACTCGTTTCGATGGGATTTTGCAGACGTCAACAGCGGTATGCCTGGTGCTTTTCGCCAATACCGCTCTGGCACAAGACAACGCTGCCACCCCTGCCGACAGTGCGCCCCAATCCGGCCTCGGGGAAATCGTGGTGACGGCTCAACGCCGCGACCAGAATTTGCAGAACGTGCCGATCGCCATTTCAGCCTTCTCGCAGGCGGACTTGCAAGCAAAGCAAATCCAATCGACGAGTGACATTCCCCGCCTTGTTCCCAACATGGTAGGATCGACCAATGTCGGCATTGGTTCTGCCAATAGCTACTTCATCCGTGGCTTGGGCAATACGGAATCCATCGCTACTTTCGATCCAGCCGTCGGAACTTATGTAGACGACGTTTATATTAGCCGACAGAACGCTAACAACTTCGCATTCTTCGATGTGGACAGGATCGAAACCCTTCGCGGCCCGCAAGGTACGCTGTTCGGTCGGAACACAACGGGCGGCGCCATCAACGTCATTCTGAAAAAGCCGTCCGACACCCTGGGCGGCTACGCGGAAGTCAGCTATGGCAAGTTCGATACATGGCGCGGCCGGGCATCGATCGATCTGCCGATCAGCGAGAAGATCCTCACAAAGTTCTCCGCTTTTGGGGTGCGCTCGGATGGTTATGTTCGCAACCTGACCACTGGCGAACGCAACAACGGGGACAAAAGCTACGGCCTGCGCGCTGCCGTGCGACTGCTACCTACCGACTCCATAACCTGGGATCTGTCAGCAGACTACATCCGCGCCGATCAGGTAAACGTTCCCGCTACGGAGCGCGACGGCAAGCTATACAGCATGACCGGGTTGAGTTCGAAGTCGGCCGGTCTTGCAGGACTGGTCGCGGGTGACAAGGCGAACTACCACCTGCAGAACGTCACCAAAAGCAAGTCATTCAGCTCCAACCTCCAGTTCGAGCTTGGCGAGATGAACCTCTCGCTGATCACCGGTTATCGCGATCTGGATCAGGCGTATCTCAGTGACATCTTCGACGGCAAGTATTCAACCGGTGGGTTCGCTCTTTCCAATCATGGCCGTTTCAAACAGTTCAGCCAGGAAATCAAAGCCAACGGCAAGCTGTTGAATGACAGCCTGGAATATGTCGTCGGCGCGTTCTACATCCACGAAAAGAACCGTACCGACTTCGCCGACGTCTTCACCGTCGATGCCGGTACATTCGGCATTCCGCTGGTGCTTGCAGACCGTGTCCTGAACAACAAGACGTCCGCGCCCGCAGTCTACGCTCAGTTCGACTATCGGCCGACGGACCAACTCACACTAACCGTCGGCGCCCGCTACACCAGCGAGAAAAAGACGGTCGGCGTGACACCCAATGCCAACCCGCTGCTTTTCGGGGTGCCATACGGAACGGCGGACATCATAGCCGCCGGCGTCCCGACAAAGCTGCGCACCAAAGTCTTCACTCCCCGCTTTGCGATCGAATACAAGGTCGATCCAGACCTGATGTTCTTCGCATCCGCCACCCGTGGCTTCCGTTCGGGTGGCTGGAACGCCCGGGCGCTGACGGCGGAAACCTTCCAAGTGTTCGGTGCGGAAAAGGTCTGGTCGTATGAAGGCGGCGTGCGTTCGGAATTGTTCGGCCGCACACTTCGACTTAACGCAACCGGCTTCTACACTTCGGTAAAGGGCTTCCAGGTTCCGCTCGGTTTCATCGACAGTACCGGGGCAATCAACTTCGTCACCCAGAACGGCTCCGATTTCCGCAACTACGGTCTTGAAGCCGAAGCCGTTCTGGCCCCGGCGAAAGGCTTGTCACTCTTCGCGAATCTGGGCCTGCAGCGTGCCAAGTACCTTAATCCCGATGCCACCATCCAAGCCCAGCAGGCAGCGTGTCGCGCGGGTACTGCCGCCAGCTGCGGACAAGGTATCGTCGCACCGGACGGCAGCCTTGCCCCACCGCAGCGCACGCCGAAACTCAGCCTGGCCTTTGGCGGCAGCTACAACATCGATCTTGGCGACTTCACGGTGACGCCCTCGGCCAATGCGACGTACCAATCGCGCAACATCGTCGGCACCGCCGGAGTCCCCGGGGATTACGTGGATGGTGAATGGGTGGCCAACGCAAGCCTGTTCCTGCGCCCTGCCAGCGAGGGCTGGAAGCTGGGTGTCGAATGCGCCAACTGCTTCAATAATTTGTTCGTCGCCAGCAATTTCCCTCCGGGTTTCAAGTTCTACAACATGCCAATGACGTGGAGAGTGACGGCCGGCGTCAACTTCTGATCCGCAGCAGCCAACGCTCGAGCGCTTGGCACTTGTGCAACGGTGGCAAAGTCTGCCGCACTGATCGCGTTTCAACGGCTCGCGCATGAACGGTGCGCGGGCCGACGCGGCGTATGATTACAGGAAGAATGATCATGACCTATCGCTTGGGAGTGGACGTTGGAGGGACGTTCACGGATTTGTTGTTGTTCAATCAGGTGACGGGAGAGTTTTGGCGGAACAAGACGCCGTCGACGCCGCATGACAGTTCGGAGGGGATTCTGAACGGGGTGACGGCGATCTGCGACAAGGCGGGTGTGAGCCCTTCGGATGTCGAGTTCTTTCTGCACGGGACGACGGTTGCGACCAACGCGGTGCTGGAAGGCAAGGGCGCGCGGGTCGGGTTGATCACGACCGACGGCTATCGCCAGGTGATGCAGATCGCGCGTTCGTTCGTGCCCGGTGGCCTCGCGGGCTGGATCGTGTGGCCCAAGCCCGAGCCGCTGGCGGCGCTGGAAGACACCTTCGAGGTCAAGGGCCGCATGGACGCGCGCGGCAACGAGATCGCCCCGATCGACGAGGCCGAGGTGCGCGCCGCGCTGGAAGCGCTCAAGGCATCGGGCGTCGAGGCGCTGACCGTCAGCCTGATCAACGCCTATCTCAACGGCGCGCACGAAGCGCGCATCGCCGAGCTCGCCGCCGAGATCATGCCCGACGTGCCGATCTCGCTCAGCCACCTCGTCCTGCCCGAGATGCAGGAATACGAACGCACCCTGACCACCGTCGCCAATGCCGCGGTGCGCCCGGTCGTGGGCAAGTACGTGCGCAACCTGCGCGCCTCGCTGCGCGGTGCGGGCATGGCCGGATCGCTCTCGCTGCTGCGCTCGGACGGCGGCCTGATGTCGTCCGAGAAGTCGGAAGAGCATCCCGTCTCGCTGCTGATGTCGGGTCCCGCTGGCGGCGTCACCGGCGCCATCTGGGTCGGCCGCAACGCGGGCATCCGTAACATCCTGACGCTGGACGTGGGCGGCACCTCCACCGACGTCGCGCTGATCGAGGATCTGGAAGCGCGCCGCCAGCGCACCACCGAAGTCGGCCACCTCTCGGTCCGCGCCTCGGCGCTCGACGTCAAGACCGTGGGCGCGGGCGGCGGCTCGATCGCCTATGTTCCCGAACTGACCAAAGCTCTTCGTGTGGGCCCGCAGTCGGCCGGCGCGGTGCCCGGCCCTGTCGCCTACGGCAAGGGCGGCACCCTGCCCACCGTGACCGATGCCAACGTGGTGCTCGGCTACCTGCCCGAGAACCTGCTGGGCGGAACCTTCAAGCTCGATCGCGAAGGCGCCAAGAAATCGGTCCAGACGATCGCCGATGCGCTGGGCATCGGCCTCATGGAAGCGGCCCGCGGCATCATCGACATCGTCAACGAGAACATGTTCGGCGCGCTGCGCATGATCTCGGTCCAGCAGGGCTACGATCCGCGCGACTTCGCGGTGATGGGCTTTGGCGGCGCCGGGCCGCTCCACGTCAACGCGGTCGCCAGGCTGATGGGCTCCTGGCCTGCCGTCTCCCCCGTCTCGCCGGGCGTGCTGTGCGCGCTGGGCGATGCCACCACCCGCATGCGCACCGAGACGGCCCGCTCGTTCTCGCAGCGCGTGGCCGAGACCAGCGAGGCGGACGTGCTCGCCCTCCTCGACGAGATGGCCGCGCAGACCCGCGCCGAACTCGCCGCCGAAGGCATTGCCGATGCCGACATCACCAGCCAGTTCGAACTCGATGTGCGCTATGAAGGCCAGGCCTTCGAAGTGCCGCTCGCGATCGATCCGGCAACGCTCAAGGCCGATGGCCTGGCCGGCGTCACCGCCCGCTTCGATGCCGAGCACCTGCGCCTGTTCACCTTCAACATGGACAGCGCCCACGAACTGGTGAACCTGCGCGCCGTCGCCATGGGGCCTGCCCTCGAACTGCCCAGCGCCCCGCTGGAGCAGGGCGATGGCGATCCCTCGCGCGCCAAGGTGCGCGACCACGAGCTGTGGTTCGACGGCGCGATGGCGCCCGCTGCCATCTACGACCGCGCGTTGCTGCGCGCCGGCGATGTCATCAAGGGCCCGGCGATCGTCACCGAGATGGACTCCACCACCCTCATCGAAGGCGACTGCTTGGGCACCGTCGACCATGTCGGCAACATCCTGATCAACCTGGCCTGAGCGAGAGGAACGAACCAATGTCTGCACGTATCATCCAGGCCAACCAAACCCCCTTCCAGACCGTCGCCGTCGATCCGGTGACGCTCGACATCATCGAGAACGCGCTGCGCAACGCGCGCATCGAGATGGACGCCACGCTGGTGCGCACCGCGATGTCGCCCGGCATCCGCGAACAGGGCGACGCCTTCCCGCTCATCGCCGACCATAACGGCAAGATGATCGTCGGCCAGTTCGGCTCGTACATCGGCCCGTTCCTCGACGGCTTCGACGGCACCGTGGAAGACGGCGACCTGATCTTCCTGTCCGACCCCTACTCGGTCGGCGGCGCGATCAGCCACTGCAACGACTGGCTGGTGCTGCTGCCGGTGTTCAAGAGCGGCCGCCTGATCGCCTATACCTCGATGTTCGGCCACCAGAGCGACATCGGCGGCATGGTGCCGGGATCGATGCCGATCCACGCCACCGAGATCTTCCAGGAAGGCGTGCGCATCCCGCCCGTCAAGATCTGGAAGAAGGGCGAATACAACGAGGACCTGATCAAGCTGGTCATGCACCAGTCGCGCACCCCTGACTGGTGCAAGGCCGACCTCAACGCGCTCATCGCCTCGTGCCGCGTCGCCGCGCACCGCGTGGTGGAAATGGCCACCCGCTTTGGCGACGACGTGTTCGTCTCGGCCACCGACATGCTGCTGGAGCGCAACCACCGCGCCATGAAGCACCTCATCGAAACCTCGATCGGCGAGGAGAAGGTGAGCTTCGAGGACTACATCTGCGATGACGGCATGGGCTATGGCCCCTACCGCATCAAGTGCACCATGTGGCGCGAGAACGGCCCCAACGGCACCCGCGTCGTACTCGACTTCGACGGCACCGATCCGCAGTCCAAGGCATCGATCAACATGTTCCTCAACGAGAACATGATGCGCATGTTCTTCGGCATCTACATGATCATGATCTTCGATCCGCAGATCCTGTTCAACGATGGCTACTACGACCTGATCGACGTGCGCATCCCGGAAGGCTCGCTGCTCAAGCCGAAGTTCCCCGCCGCGCTGTCGGGCCGCACCCACGTGCTGGGCCGCCTGTTCGATATCCTGGGCGGCCTGCTCGGCCAGAAGACGCCCGAGTTCCTCAACGCCGCCGGCTTCTCGTCCAGCCCGCACCTGTTCTATGCCGGCCACGACAAGGCGGGCAAATGGTTCCAGCTGTTCCAGATCGGCTTTGGCGGCATCCCCGGCCGGCCGCTGGGCGACGGGCCGGACGGCCACTCGCTGTTCCCCGGCTTCACCAACGTGCCCAACGAGTTCCTCGAACGCTACTTCCCGCTCGAGATCGTGCGCTATGAAACGGTGGCCGATTCCGGCGGCGCGGGCCTGCACCGCGGCGGCAACGGCATCAACATGGTCTACCGCTTCCTGGAACCCGGCGTCATCGCCATCCACGACGACCGCTGGTTCGTGCCGCCCTGGGGCGTCAACGGCGGCCTTCCCGGCAAGCGCGCCCGCAAGATCCTCACCAAGGCGGACGGAACCCAAATCGTCGTCGGCAACAAGCTGGAGGACTATCCCGTCGAAGCCGGCGACGAACTGCAGTTCATCACCTGGGGCGGTGGTGGCTGGGGCGACCCGCTCGAGCGCGATCCCGCCCTCCTCGTCAAGGAACTGAAGCAGGGCCTGGTCACCGAGCAGGGCGCCCGCGACTACGGCGTCGTCCTCGTCAACGGCCAGGTCGATGCCGCCACCCAAACCCTGCGCACCAAACTGCGCAGCGAACGCGGCGACACCACCGTCTTCAACTTCGGACCCGACATCGAAACCCTGCGCCAGAACTGCCTCGAAGAAACAGGCCTCCCCGCACCCAAAGCACCCCAATGGACCACACCACTCGCCATAGCCGCCGAGTAAACACGACAACCGCTAATCCGCACCCTGCGTCAGACTGGCATACCAGTCTGCGTAGGGGCCGGTATGGGCCATATGGCGGTTCAGGTCTGGCGCGCCATCGTTCCACCAGACCGGTCCACGCTCGCCAAGATCGCGCTTGGCTTTGTCGATCTGATCACGGGCGGCCAGTCTCGCGTCGTCGTCTCGCGCCTTTCGAGCATGGCCCAAAGCACTTCGGGCGCGCATCAAGTCGGCCACAAGCCCTTCCCGCCGCTTGGCTGGAAGCGCCGGATCTGACATCCGCCATAGCCGGCCACGCACGACGAAGTATCGCCCATCGGGCGTAATGGGATATGCGGCAGAGCCGGCTGTCTGTTTGTCCTTAGTCATATCACACAAAGATCAAGGCGAGGTGCGCCGTGGCTCACTTGGCAGGCTACTCCGCGACGGGGCGGAATACGTTACTTTGCCTCGGCTGAGGCGACGGAAATAACGTGCATGGTCAACGGTGGGCTGCCATCGGCGATCTGAAGCAGACGATCGATGTTCGGATGTGCCCCGGGGCGCTGACGAGCGTCTGCCGTGTGTTCAGCGAAGACATCCAGGCCATGCCGGGCCGCCGAGGCGTCCAGACTGTCGAAATGCTGGCCCAGATACTGGTAAACGGCCAACGAGCCTTGCTTGCCCGGTTGGTTTTCGATGCTGGCCAAAAGCTGGCCGTTGTCATCCATCAGTTCGATGCGGGCGACACCATCCACGGACGGCAATTTCGCAAGGTTGTCTTTGAAGGTCGCGTTTGCGTCAACGTTTGCTAGCACAGTGCATGTTCCATCCAGTTGAAGTGCGGCTCATACACACTCGACCGAGATCCTCCATAGGGCATTATCCATGGAATTACGCGCCAGCAGGCCGGAGCCCTTCGAATGCGGGACCGGACGGAGCTTGTTCTCCCCTCGAGTACGTTCCCACTAAGAGTCCAGCCGACAGGACCCTGCCTTCGATCGCTTTCAAAAATTCCGTTCGACCCGGATTGGCACTGAGTTCGGGCGTTTCAGACAGGGCGAATAGCTGGAAGACATAGTCGTGGGCGCCATGACCGGTCGGCGGATCAGGCGGCAGCCAACCCTCGGCGAAATAGCTGTTGCGGCCCACGTCGCGGCCGTCCTCTCCGCCACGGCCATCGGCCGCGATGGCTCCTTCGGGAAGGCCAGCGGCATCGGGCGGCAGGTTCCAGACGAGAGCATGAACCAGCGGATTGGGTGCGGGCGCATCAGGGTCTTCAACCAGCAAGGCCAAGCTTGCGGTTCCGGGCGGCAAGGCACCCCAGACCAGGGGCGGGGAAACGCCTTCCCCATCCGCCGTGAACCTGACCGGCAGACGCTGACCGTCGGCGAATGCCGGACTGGACAACGGTATCAGATCCTGACCGATATCTTCGCGGCCGATCGCCAACTTCGCATGACCGGCGCGTACGTTTTTAAGAAGGCCGCCAAGCCAGGCCGGCACATGTTCAAGCATATGGTCATCCTGCTGATAATGACCAACAACTCTCAGACCGCCCGTCCGGCTCCCGCCCCGTCTATCTGCGTGCGATCAGAACGGAATGTCGTCGTCCAGATCGTCGCCGAAGCCGCCGGATGAACCCGACGAACCGCCCGAACGACCCCAATCGCCGCCGCCAGACGATGCTCCGCCGGAAGACCCACCGGAACGGCCCCAGTCGTCCCCACCGGAACGCCCGCCGCCGGATGAGCCACCCTCATTGAAACCGCCGCCGCGCTGGCCGCCACCGCCGCCTCCGCCCTGCGCGCCGTCGAGCATGGTCAATACGCCGCCGATACCACCCACGGATACCTCGGTGGTGTACCGGTCATTGCCGTTCTGGTCCTGCCACTTGCGCGTGCGCAGCTGACCTTCGATGTAGACTTTCGAACCCTTGCGCAGGAACCGCTCGGCGACCCCGACCAGACCGTCGGACTGGAGCACGACGGAGTGCCACTCGGTCCGCTCCTTTTTCTCGCCGGTGGCGCGATCTTTCCAGCTTTCGGAGGTCGCGATGCGCAGATTGGCGATGCGCCCACCGTTCTGGAACGACTTGACCTCTGGATCGGCACCCAGGTTGCCGACGATGATCACCTTATTGACGCTGCCTGCCATTGTGGGAATCGCTTTCGTATCTCAAATAGACGGCAACGGTAGCGCAGGCAGTGCGATGGAGGCCAGCCTTGGCCCCGTCTTTTTAACAACCGCGATGCAAAGCCCGGCCATCCACCGCTACAACCCCGCGCTCACCGCTGCCCAATAAGTGGCTCCCGCCGCTATGTACGCCAGGCCGAAAAGGTAGACGAGCATGAACGTCGGCCATTTCCATCCGTTCGTTTCCCTGCGGGTCACGGCGATCGTGGACATGCATTGCGGAGCAAAGACGAACCAGGCGAGGAACGCCAGCGCCATCGGCAAAGTCCAGCTGGCTTTCAGCTGATCACCCAGCTCGCGCGCCTCTTGATCCTCGTTGTCTCCTGCGTCCACGGCATACGTCGTCGCCAGTGAGGATACCGCCACCTCGCGCGCGGCCATGGCCGGGATAAGGGCCAACGCCATGTCGCGATTGAAGCCGATCGGCTCGACCACGACCGCCAGTCCATTGGCGATCTTACCGGCGATCGAAGCATCGACCTGGCTTTCACCGGGGGCCGCCTTCGGAAAGTTGAGCAGGATCCACAGGACGACCGTCACCATGAAGATGATCGTGCCGGCCCGACGCAGGAAGATCCACGCGCGTTGCCACAGGCCGATGGCCATGTCCTTCAGCCGGGGCATCTGATATTTCGGCAGCTCCATGATGAAGCCGGACGCCGCGCCCTTTGTCACCGACATGCGCAGGATCAGCGCCACCACGATCGCCCCGATGATCCCCGCGAGGAAGAGGGCAAAGAGGACAACGCCCTGAAGGCCGATTCCCAGCCCGATCGCACGGTTGGGGATGAAGGCGCCGATGATCACCGTATAGACCGGCAGCCGTGCGGAGCACGTCATCATCGGCGCGATCAGGATCGTGGTCAGCCGGTCCTTGGGGTCGGTGATCGACCGGGTGGCCATGATGCCGGGGATCGCACACGCAAAACTGGAGAGCAGTGGAATGAAGCTGCGCCCGGACAGTCCGACCAACGCCATCAGGCGATCCATCAGGAACGCGGCCCGGGCCATGTATCCCGACGCCTCCAGCGCAAGAATGAAGGCAAAGAGGATTACGATCTGCGGCAGGAACACCAGCACGGAGCCGACGCCCGCGATTACACCCTCGGTCAACAGATCCCGCAGCAGGCTTGCCGGCAAGGTAGCCTGCACGCCATCATGAAGCGCGCCGATGCCTGCCTCGATGCCATCCTGGAACGGCGCGGCCCATGCGAACACCGCCTGGAACACGACGAACAGGATCGCCAGCATGATCGCAAAGCCCAGCCACGGATGCAGCAGCATCTGGTCCAGACTGGCGTGCATCCGCCGTTGCTTGGATTCCGACAGTATCGCCGCGTTGGCCATCGCATGCGCCGCCACGCGTCGCTCGGTCGGTCCAATGTCGGTCAGCCCCGGGCCTGCGAAGCGCTCTCCGGCAGAAGCGATCGCTTCGCCCAGTTCCGAAAGGCCGCGGCGGCGGACCGCCACCGTCGGGATGACCGGGACGCCCAGTTCCTCGGCCAGCACCGCAGGATCGAGCACCAGTCCGTCGCGTTCGGCCAGGTCAACCATATTAAGCGCGACGACCGTCGGCTTGCCCAAAGCCAGCACTTCCTGCGCAAAGACGAGGTGCTGTTCCAGGTTCGATGCGTCGAGCACCAGCACGAGGACGTCAGGAATGGCTTCTCCGGTGAAATCCCCTCGGATGACCTTGGACGTCACTTCCTCATCCGGGCTGGTTGCGTGCAGGCCGTACGCGCCGGGCAGATCGGTCATCTCTACCGGTTCACCAGTGGGAAGCACGAAGCGTCCCGACTTTCTCTCAACCGTCACCCCGGGATAGTTGGCGATCTTCTGGCGCGCGCCGGTGAGCGCGTTGAACAGCGCGCTCTTGCCCGCGTTGGGATTGCCGACCAAAGCAACTTTGCGTTGACGGCTCATGCGGAAAGTCCCTCAAGCGCTTCGACCTGCATGGCGGCGGCGTGAACCCGCCGGACCGCGACCGTCATCCGGCCAACGGTGACGGCAATAGGATCGCGCCACATCAGGATGCCGCGATGGGCTACGCTCACCCTGGCGCCCTCTTCAAGTCCGAGCGCGCGCAAACGCTGCGCCTCTTCATCGACAAGAGCGGACCAGTCCACGGCAACGATACGTGCGCCCTGGCCAATAGGAAGCAGGTCTAAAGTCATGCGAATCCGCTGCCAGATAACAGACCCAGATGCAACTGGCTCGCAATAACTACAGGCCGTTATCGGCGCGCACGAAAGGATTCGTTACAATGTGGCGGTTGGTTCGCCCAACTCAACCGATCAGCGCGCTGGATAACGGATACGCCCCATCAGTCGCGACAGGCTGAAACGCTCGTCCGGTGTGCGGAGAAGCTGAGCCTTGGCTTTCTCAAAGCGCATGATTCCCTCGATCCTTCGGTCTAGAAACGCGCGAGTGTCTGCCTTGCCTTCACTCTGGTCCCGAGCAAAGACCTGCAAGGTCGCCGCATAGATCGCGCCAAGGATCGCGCGCTTCGTGTAGTGATTGTAATCGGTCGCGGTATCCCCCGCCATGCGCCACATGGCATCGGCACTGTGCCAACCCAGCCGCGTGGTGGCCGCCAGGTTCTGCGGCATCGCCATGATCGACAGCGCGCGATTGAGCGCCTCTTCGCGACCGGCTACCGCTTCCAGCCGTGCCCAAACGAGACGACGGATGCGCTCCCGGATCGGCAGGTTGGACAGTACCCCGCCAACAGCCTCGCCCATCTCCTGATCGACATGGGCGATCCACGCGGCGATCATCGCCATTGCGCCATCGCGAAAGGCATAGTCGGCGAGCGATGGATCGACGCCCGTCACCAAGGCTGCCTGGCGAACCGCCTCTGTGGACCAGCCATCGAATACTGCGGCGTCGGCAATGGCGGGCGCCAGCCGTACGCGCAGTTCATCAAGGGAAGCGGCTTCGTCCGTCATGCGAATGTCCTCAGAACGTGGGGCCATAGACCGGCTTGGCAGACTTGATGGCGCCCTTCTTTGTGTTGGCTTCGATGACGGCCAGCAGGTTCTGTCCCCCGCCCTCGATCTTGGCGTAATCGCGAGCCGTCCTGCCGGAATTGTCGGCGCGATCGGGGTTGGCCCCGGCTTCCAGCAGCGCCTTCATCATCTGCGCGTCCTTGCGGTGAACAGCGAAGATGAGCGGTGTTTCGCCCGCATCATTCGGGGTGTCCGGTGTCGCTCCCACGGCAAGCAACTGCGCCGCTCCTTCGCGCCAGCCGAGATTCACGGCTAATTCCAGCGCGGTGCGCCCGCGATCATCCGCCGCGTTTACGTTGGCGCCCTTCGCAGCGAGGAAGGTCAACCAGGTGATGTCCCGGCGAGCGGTGACGATGTGCAGCGCGGTTTCACCAGTCGTCACATCTTTCGAGTTGACGATCTGGGAGGACTTCATGAGCGCCTGCTCAACCTTCTCGCCTTCCTTTTTCTTGACCGCTTCAAGAAACTTGTAGCCGTCCGAGAAATCGGCATAAGCGGGGCTTGCAAGCAACAAACTGACGGCAAAAGCGGGGATCGTCAGTTTCCAGATCGCATTTACGATGCCCGTTGCCCGATGCGCCATTGTGCCACCGACCGAGATTTTCGACACTACCAATCCTTTCAAAGCACAGGTCTTTTGCGCGGCCCCGCCATCCGCGCCTTGCATGCCAGCGCTTAGCAGGTCATGAACCGGCGCGCTATGACCTACCTGCTTCGCCGTCCCGCTCACCTTCTGGCTTCACTCCTTCTTGGCCTGGCACTGATGCTGCCGTTGGCCGCCTGCCAGCAATCGGCGAAGGAAGCGCCGCCGTTGGAAGGCGCGGCCATCGGCGGCCCGTTCACGCTGGTGGACAAGGCGGGCAAGACCGTAACCTGGGATCAGTTCAAGGGTCGCTGGCGGATCGTCTATTTCGGGTATACATTCTGCCCGGATGCCTGCCCGCTGGATGTGCAATCGCTGATGAAGGGATTTGCCAAGTTCGAAAGTGACGATGCCGCCGCTGCCGCCAAAGTGCAGCCGATCTTCATTTCGATCGACCCGGCCCGCGATACGCCGCAGATCGTCGGCGAATGGACTGCCGCTTTCGGTCCGCGCCTGCTTGGCCTGACCGGCACACCCCAGCAGGTTGAACAGGCATCCAAGGCGTTCGCGTCCTACTACAAGAAGGGTGAGGACACCCCCGGCGGCTATCTGATGGATCATAGCCGCATCGCGTATCTGATGGACCCGGACGGAAAACCGATTTCCATGCTCCCGATAGACAAGGGGCCTGATGCCGTTGCCGCCGAACTCGCCAAGTGGGTGAAGTGACCCCGACCAGACCCAAACCGTTTTGGGAGCGCCCGCTCGACCAGCTGAACCGGGAAGAGTGGGAAGCGCTATGTGACGGATGCGGCCAGTGCTGCCTTCACAAGGTTGAGGACGAGGACACCGGCGAAATCTACCACACCAACGTCGCCTGCAAGCTGCTCAATCTCAAGACTGCGCAGTGTTCCGACTACGCCAATCGCCGCAAGTTTGTGCCTGACTGCATGAAGCTCACGCCAGAGACGGCCGGTCGCCTGTCATGGCTGCCACCCAGCTGCGCCTATCGGTTGCGGGCTGACGGCGACCCTCTGCCCGAATGGCACTACCTGGTGTGCGGCGATCGCGATGCGGTTCATCGCGCCGGGATCTCCATCGCCGGGAAAGTGATTTCCGAAACCGTGGCCGGGCCACTCGAAAACCACATTGTGTGGCCATACGGCGATGATGACGATTTCGAAGACGACGAGGATGGATCGGGCAAGCCCTGGGACGTACTTCCGCCGGAACGGAAAGGCTGACCGCCGTGCTCGACTGGTTGCGGCGTGATCCCAAGGAAGAGCCAGTGGTTGAGATCGCCGGCCGACACCTGCCCGTCGTGATCAGGCGGCTCGAGCGGGCAAGGCGGATGACGATGCGTCTAGCGCCAGACGGCAGCGAAGTGCGGATTTCGATCCCGCGCTGGACACGCACCGCAGAAGCGCTGGCCTTTGCACAAAGCCGCCGCGACTGGCTTGCCCGTCAGGTCAATGCGCTGCCGGCAGGCGCGCCCATCGGAGACGGCGCTACCCTGCATTTTCGCGGCGAGCCGCTCGAAATCCTGCACGATCCGCTGGCCCCGCGCCGTCCTGGCGTGGAAGCCGGTGCGCTGCGTCTCGGAGGACCCATCGATTCGCTCAGCCCCCGCCTGCTGCGCTGGTTGCAGGGTGAAGCGCGAGAACTGCTCACCGCCGACCTCAGCGAATATTGTGAGCGGGCGGAGCAGCCTTGCCCGACGCTTGGCCTGTCCAGCGCGCAACGGCGATGGGGTTCATGCGCGCACGACGGGTCGATACGCATCAACTGGCGCTTGGTGATGGCGCCGGACATGGTCCGCCGGTCAGTGGTCGCACATGAGGTCGCACACCTTCTTCACTTCGATCATTCACCGGCGTTCCATCATTGCCTCAAGACAATCTTCGAAGGATCGATCCACGAGGCCAATCGCTGGCTGAAAGCCAATGGCCGGACGCTCTATGTACCCTTTGGGTAGCGCTAGGTGCCGTTAAGGACTAAATAGGTGCCATGTCGATGTTCAAGCGTTCAGGTTACTGGAAAGACGTCAGCCCGACCGGAATGGTCGCGGATTTCAAGCAGGTATGGAAAGAGGCCGGGTCCAACCGCTGGCGCATCGCCGCGATTTCGGCCGCCTGCACGTTCGGCGTCTTTTACCTGATGAGCACGCAGGAAGGCAGCGCCCCTCACCCGCCGCCGAAGATCACGTACATCTCGGTTCTCAAGCAGCATCGCACCGATGCGCAGATCATGGAAGAAAACCTTGCCAATCAAGCCAATAAAGAGGCTTGGGCGCGCGAGCAGGCGCGGCGCGACAAGGATGTGCGCGAAATGTACAAGACCATCGGTCGCATGTCCGGGATGGACGTCGACAAGATCGCCCGCGAAGCCGACGCGGAAGACGCTGCGCGTGAAAAGGCTGAACGCGAAAAGATTGAGGCTACCCTGCGCCGCTCCGGCGTCGCCAACCCCAGGCTTGCCCCGGACCCCGCCGAGCAGTGAGCGACCTGATGCAGGACCGGCGGTGGCTGGCGGCGGCGGCCTCGGTCGCCTCCCGCGCCCATCCTCTCAGCCGACCCAATCCCGGCGTTGGCGCGATCATCGTAAAGCACGATCGCGTCGTATCTCGCGGATGGACCCAGCCCGGTGGACGCCCTCATGCTGAGGCGGTTGCGCTCGCCGCAGCCGGTGATGGTGCGCGGGGGGCGACGATGTACGTTACGCTGGAACCATGCGCGCATCAGTCCGAACGGGGGCCAGCGTGTGCAGACCTTACAGCGGCGTCCGGCCTTTCCCGTGTAGTTATAGGTTGCGCCGACCCCGACCCGCGCACCGCAGGAAAGGGCATAGATCGCATACGCTCAGCCGGGATCGAGGCTGAATTGCTCGCCTCTGCTCCCTGTACTCGCAGCCTATCAAGCTATTTGCTGCGCAAGCACCTTGGTCGCCCCGAAGTCACGCTGAAGCTGGCGATGTCGCTGGACGGATGCATTGCTTTAGGCAACGGCGACAGCCAGTGGATCACGGGTGCCGAAGCCCGCGCCCATACCCACGCCATGCGCGCAAAGGCCGACGCGATCCTCGTCGGCGGCGGCACGTTGCGGGCAGACGCCCCACGCCTCGATGTGCGCCTGCCCGGGCTGGAAATGCGCAGCGCGCAGCGTTGGGTGCTTACGCGCGGTGCGGCGCCCGAGGGCTGGAATGCGCTGTCGACACCGGAGCAAATCGCCGGGATGGACGGCGTATCATCCCTATTCATCGAAGGGGGCGCAAGTGCGGCTAGCGCGTTCTTGCGCGCTGGGCTGGTTGACCGACTGCTCATCTATCGTGCACCAATCCTGCTGGGTGGTCGGCCCGGACTTGGCGATTTCGGCCTAGAAGCACTTGCCGGAGCGCACGGAAAATGGCGCATGACTGAACGTCGGAAGCTTGGCAGCGACACGCTGGAAGTCTACGACGCCTGCGATTTTACAGAGAGCTAAGACCATGTTCACCGGAATCGTCACCGCCGTCGGCACTATTAAGGAAGCGCACCAGACCGGCGACCTGCGTGCCGTCATAACGTGCCCTTTCGATCCGGCAGGCATTGCGATGGGCGCTTCTATCGCGTGTTCGGGCGTATGCCTGACGGTGGTGGACAAGGGTGGTGTCGAAGGAGACGCCTGGTTCGCAGTAGATATCTCAGCTGAGTCCATCGCTTGCACCGTGCCTGGACGGTGGGAAGAGGGGCGCGCACTCAACCTCGAAGGAGCCCTCAAGCTGGGTGATGAACTGGGCGGGCACATCGTCACCGGCCACGTCGATGGGGTAGGCAAAATTGTCAGCATCGACCCGGTGGGCGATTCGCACCGTTTCGTCATCGCCGCGCCGCACGAACTGGCGCCTTACCTTGCACCCAAGGGGTCAATCACGGTCGACGGCATTTCCCTGACTGTGAACGACGTCACCGACCAGACCGATGGGACCTGCCATTTCACGCTTAACATCATCCCGCATACCGCCGACGTCACGACCATCGGTGCGATGAAGGCGGGAGACGGGGTCAACCTGGAGATCGACGTTCTGGCGCGCTATCTCCAGCGCATGCAATCGCTTCGCAACTGAACGCCGATCTGGCTACCCTCATTCGCGATCGAGGTATTTGACCTCAAGGAATCTGCCCCGCGTTGCGAGAGCGTCGATGTCGTTACGAGAAAGGTCCTCGCTCATCGCGTCGATCTGGTCGGCAATGACTGACAGGCCATCAACGAGCTGATCGGATGGCGTGGTTCCTCCCGCGCCCGCCTTACCGCGAAGCGAAGCTGGGATACGGGTGTAGCTGTTCACCATTTCCGGCAAATGCTCGGTCAGCAGCTTGCGCACTTCCCGCGCCGCTGGGCCTCGCTCGTCGAGCACCGCCAATTGCGGAGCGATCTGTTCAAGGCGGACACCGATCAGGTCGACGGTATCGACTGCCGCGTTTGGCAAGGCACGCCGCTTACCTTCCAGCCAAAGCTCAGTCGAACCAGCGAGTTCCGGCAGGCTCGCCGTACCAAGGTCTTCGACATGGGTGCGCGGTGTGGCGGGATAGATGGAAAGCACCACGAACACCGCCGCGCCCAACAGAAGTGTCAGCAACGTCGCGGTGAATGATATCCCGCCAAGCGCGAGAGCCGCCACCAGGCCAGCGATGTAAATTGCGGCCAGCGCCAGAAACGCACGGCGCAGGCGGCGCATCCGAAAGCGCCATTGCTCCTTGCGCGCGTTATAGATGCGGACAGAGCGCTGGCGACGCGCAGCCCTGACGAGTTCCTTCGATACGCGCGACGACGCAGCTTTCGCAGGGGGCGGGGCCATCGCGGGTTAGTCCAACGCCTCCAGCAGAGACTTCGCCGCAGCGCCATCCCCCGCCACAAGCCCTTCCGACTGCCCTTGAGCACGGGCGATGTATGCTTTGGACTTGCCCACTTCGCCCTCCAGCGCGGTGACCGTCTGCTTCATGGAATCAAGCGCCTTCATCTTGAATGTGTCGATCGAGTCCATCGTATCGTAGATGTTCTGGAACGCACGGCTAAGCGTTTCCAATGGGATAGTGGAGTTGGATGCCTGCTCGTGAATGCGGGCCGTGTTATCCTTCAGCATCTGCCCGGTCGCATCGATGATGCTGGCGGTGGTGGTGTTCAGCGCGGTGATCTGTTCCAGGACCAGCTTCTGGTTCGCCATGGCCTGGGCCACGGTCACCGCCGTCCGCAACGCGCCGACTGTCGTCGTAGAAGCGCGATCGACGCCCTTCACCAGTTCGACGTTGTTCTTCTTCACCAGATCAAGCGCAAGGTACCCCTGCACCGACACGGCGAGCTGGGTCAGCAGATCCTGCGTCCGCTGACGGACGTAGAATAGGGCAGACTCGCGAAGAGCCTTGGCCTTTGCGGGATCGGTGTGATCCAGATCGGCCGCCTTCTCCTCCAATGCTTCATCCAGAGCGCGAGACATGTAGATCATCTGCTCAAGCTTGCCGAGCGCTGCCCACAGGTTCTGCCGTTCCACATCGATGGCGGCGTTGTCCATCAGCAGCTCGTCCTTGCCTCCTTGCAGGCGGGCAAGAATTGCGCTGATGTGGCTTTGCGCGCTGGTATAGCTGTCGAAGTAATTGCGCAGCTTGTTGCCGAACGGGATGACGCCAAACAGCTTGCGCGGCGCCATCAGGTTACCTTTGCGCGACGGGTCCAGCTCTTCAACAGTGCGACGCAATTCGGCCAGATCGGCGCCAACCCCCTCGTCCTTGCCCATCGCCCGCACCGGGCGATCGAGAAAGCGGTTGGAATGGCCAGCAGCTTCGCTGATTTCGCGACGACCCATGTTGGTAATCTGGTCCACTCGCCTTCCAAATTCCGGCGAAGCAGCATCCTGCGACACGAGATCGTTGACGAACTCCTCCACCCGAATCTGAAGCTTTGACTTCTGCTCATCGCCCACCGGGACCAATCCTGCCGCGCGTTCCGGCTGAACGGCCGGAACCGGATCGGGCGGCGTAAGCTTGAGGTCGCCCGGCTGAGTGGCGAGAGTGTCAGTGGCTGTCGTCGCCATCGTAATACCTATTCCTCGTCAAAACCCGGTAAAGTGCGGAATTTATGTGCGGGCCGCGCAGACTACAAGGAAAACCGCTCAGTCCTTCGGTTCATTCCTCGACCAACGACGCATCCGGATCGATCATCGACATGCAATCATCGCGCGCGATGACGCCAAGGGTGAGTCCCGCCGCACGCGCCCGGCGCACCGCAAGATCGGTCGGCGCGGAGATCGTGATGAGCATCGAACAACCGGCCCGGACGGTTTTCTCGACCAGTTCGTAGGAGCACCGCGACGTCATGGCGATGAAGCCCGCTCCGGGATCCACCTCTCCGCGCGCCATCGCGCCTATCAACTTGTCGAGAGCATTGTGGCGGCCGACATCCTCACGCACGAACCGCATTTCGCCCTGGGTATCGCAGAAGGCAGCCGCGTGCGTAGCTCTTGTCCGCCGACCGAGCACCTGGGCCTGTCGCATGGCGTCCAGCCCCTTTTTGACCGCTGCGGGCGAGATCGCGGTGCGGGTCGGCAGGCGAGGTAGTGGGCGCAGGGCCGCGTCGATCCCCTCGATCCCGCAGATACCGCAGGAACTGTCTCCCACTCGCCGCCGCGCCCGCTCCACGATCGGGCCAAGGCGTTCGATCGGAAGATTGACCCGAGCGACATACCCCGCGCCCCATTCGTGATGATCGCTCTCACAAACAACGATGTCGGTGATTTCGTGGGCATCCGCCAGCCCTTCGGACAGCAGGAAGCCGGTTACGAAATCCTCTATCTGCAGGGGCGTAGCCATCATGACGGCATAGGCGATGCCATTGGTTTCGATGGCGATGGGAGCCTCGGCAGCGATCGAGAGGGCTGCCGGAATTCGCGGCCCATCAGCATAATCGCTCCGCATGATGCCGATGGAAGAACTTCCTTCGATGTCATCGGGGATGGGCTTCATCGTATTTCCTGGTGGCGACTGTGAACCGGTTGGGTAGCGAGGAACACGCCGTGCGCATAGGCCGCTGACCTGCGGCATCAATTTTCACGATCAAGCGTTTTGCCGCTGGGAATTCTTAGCCGACCTCCTAGCGTGTGATTAAAAACACACGTTAATCCGCCGTTCGGGTGTTGCGGTAGAGAAAGGAACCTGATCGCGAATGATTTTTCAGGAGTACGGCAAATGAAAAAAGCCATTATCGCACTCACCGCACTGGTGATGACCGGCACCGCTATTCCCATGACTTCGGCACTGGCCGACCCGCCGCCTTGGGCGCGCGCACGTGGCCAGGATCGTGATCGAGACTGGCGCGGTGATCGCTGGGATCGACGGGACGATCGTCGAGGGTACCGCAACGACCGCGTTTACGATTCTCGAGGCCGCTATCTCCAACCGCGTCGGATTGATCGAAATTCCCGCGTCTGGCGGGGAAACGACGGTCGATATTATTGCCGCCGGGATAACGGTACGACCGGGTTGATTATCGGCGCAGGTGTCGGTGCGTTGGCAGGCCACCAAATCGCTGGACGCGGGGACCGGACTATAGGGGCCATCCTAGGCGGCGTTCTCGGCGGCGCGCTGGGGCGCGAAATCGACAGAGGTGATATCCAGTGCCGCTGAAAGTAGCGATTTGACGTAATTCTAACGCGCAAACACCTATTTTCAGCAACCATTCTTCAATTCGTCGCTTCAGTGCGTCGCCTCATCACACAAATGCACATACAACAATCCGTTCATCTGAGGTTGTGGATCAATGAACGAAAAGCGGCGTTACCAGATCATCACATCACTTTTCACGAGGGCAAACACAATGCGTAAAGTCATTCTAGCCGCCACCATGATGGCTCTTTCGGTCCCGGCAGTGATGTCGGTCAGCGCTCCAGCCGAAGCCCGCGATCACCGTCGTTATCACCGTACCGACGATGGCGTGCGCTACTGGCGCGGCAACGATGGTCGCTACCGCTGCAAGCGGTCGAACGGCACGACCGGCCTGCTTGTTGGCGGTGTTGCCGGTGCCCTCGCAGGCCGCGCCATTGATACCCGCGGTGATCGCACGGTAGGTACGCTGCTTGGCGCTGCAGGCGGTGCAGTTCTGGGCCGCGAAATCGATCGTGGCGGCTCACGCTCGCGCTGCCGTTAATCGATAGAACAGATAATTCGAAAAGGCGCGTCGTGAAAGCGGCGCGCTTTTTTCATGGCTTTGAGAGTGCATTCGACCTTTCATCCGCACGGGTGCTATGCTCAAAACATCCCATGCAAATTCGGTATCACGTAAATCATGGCCGCACCTGACCTGCCCACAGTTCTCGTGACCGGTGGCGCCAAACGAATAGGGGCAGCGATAGCCGAAGCCTATGGCTCCAAAGGCTGGCATGTCATCATACACTACGGAAATTCTCGCGATCAGGCGGAGGACTTGGCCGCGCGATTGCCTTCGGCTGAAACGGTTTCCTGCCAATTGGATGACTGGCATCAGGGCGCAGAGATGGTTGTTCAGCTCTCGCGGCGACTGCCCAATTGGCGAGTGCTCATAAACTGCGCAGGCGTTTTTGACATCGACACTACGGACCGACTTGAACCAGAGACGTTCCAGGACGCGATGCAGGTCAACGCTGCCGTCCCGGCTATCCTGGCGCAGCATTATTTCGCAAACGCAACGTCCGTTGACGGGCGTCGGCTTATTCACGTCACCGATCAGAAGCTACTCAACCCCAACCCGGATTTCTTCTCGTACACGATGAGCAAGCACGCACTCGCTGCGACCATACCCATGCTGTCGATGGCAAGAACCGATCCGCGTGACCGCGTTTATGGGATTGCTCCAGGCGCGATCCTCGCTAGCCATGACCAAACGGAGGCGGAAACAGAAGTTTCGCATCGCATGAACCTGTTGCGCCGACGGGCTACAGCCAATGACGTGGCCGATGCTGCCCTGTTCTTGGCGGAGGGCTGGTTGGCGAGTGGATCGACAATTTTTGTCGATTCCGGTCAGCATCTTGTGCCGCAAGAGCGGGACGTCCTGTTTCTCGCCCGTCAATGAAATATTTCCATTCGAAAAACTATGCAGACTATTGCTCATTCGCCCCCTTGCACCCGGGGCAAAGCGATCCCAAAAGCGGCGAATGGCATTAGGTATATTAGACCGTTTTCTAAAGCGTGGCGTTCGCGACGGAATTTTGGAAGTTTGCAGGCCGGACGGATCTGTACGCCGCTTCGGAACACCCAATCCCGATTTTCCCGAGATCCGCATCCGCTTGACCGATCCGGCGGCGGAGCGCCGCATTCTGAGTGATCCTCGCCTTGGTGCGGCCGAAGCTTTCATGGACGGCCAATTAGTCATTGAGCATGGCGACATTATGCAACTTGTCGAGTTGCTGCGCGCCAACGCGAAATGGGATCGGGGCGGGGAGTTAAAAGAACAGTCCCATCTTAAAAAACTGGCTGGAAAGGCCATCACGCTGATTGACGGGGTCAACCGGGCGGCAAAAGCGAAAGCTAACATCGCTCATCATTATGACGTAGGGAACGACCTGTATCGCCTGTTTCTCGACAGCGAACACATGCAATATTCCTGTGCTTACTGGCCTAGGGATGACATGACGCTGGAAGAAGCCCAGACTGCCAAATTAGCGCACATCGCGGCGAAACTGGCGATCCAACCGGGCCAGCGGGTGCTGGACATTGGCTGTGGCTGGGGCGGAATGGCGATCTATCTCGCCAAGCACTTCGATGTGAGGGTCAAGGGCATCACGCTGAGTGCCGAGCAATTGGCGCTCGCAGAGAAACGCGCGACAGAAGCCGGCGTTGCCGATCGCATCGATTTTGAATTGGTCGACTACCGCGATCTGGCTGCTCGCGGAGACAAGTTCGAGCGGATCGTGTCGGTTGGCATGTTCGAGCATGTCGGGCAAGCGCAGTTCGCCCGCTACTTCCGCGATTGCGCCACCATGCTGGTCGACGACGGCGTCATGCTGATGCACACCATCGGCCGGATGGGTGGCCCCGGGTCCACCGATGCATTTACCCGAAAATACATATTTCCCGGAGGATACATCCCGGCGCTCAGTGAAACGGTGGCGGCCAGCGAAAAAGTGCGCCTGATTGCCGCCGACGTCGAAACGCTGCGCCTCCACTATGCCAAGACGTTGCGGGAATGGTATAAA
Organism: Novosphingobium sp. BL-S-24; assembly: GCF_055521575.1. Classification (NCBI taxonomy): domain Bacteria; kingdom Pseudomonadati; phylum Pseudomonadota; class Alphaproteobacteria; order Sphingomonadales; family Sphingomonadaceae; genus Novosphingobium; species Novosphingobium sp. BL-S-24. The sequence continues at coordinate 1,094,875 of NZ_CM145487.1, read as the reverse complement.
CGCTGTGTCGCCAACAAGGACGCCATCGTGGCGTTGTACGACGAACGCTTTTATCGGATGTGGATATTCTACCTGGCCGGCGCGACAGCCGCGTTCGAAAGCGGCGGAATGTGCAATTACCAGATCCAATACACCCGCAATCGGCATGCTTTGCCGTTGACGCGCGACTATCTGATGGAAACAGAGAAACACCTTATCGGCACCTAACCTGCCCTTAAGCTGCACAAGCGTTGCGTCGCGGGAGCGCACCTGCTAGCCGCCCGCCCGAACCATCACCGCCTTTTTCCGCGGAGCCATGCCCATGTCCGACACCATCAAGAAGGTCGTCCTCGCTTATTCCGGCGGCCTTGACACCAGCGTCATCCTCAAGTGGCTTCAGGTCACCTATGGCTGCGAGGTCGTAACCTTCACCGCCGATCTTGGTCAGGGCGAGGAGCTTGAGCCTGCGCGCGCCAAGGCGAAGCTGATGGGCCTGCCTGACGAAAACATTTACATCGACGATCTGCGCGAGGAATTCGTGCGCGACTTCGTGTTCCCGATGATGCGCGCCAATGCTCGTTATGAAGGCGACTATCTGCTGGGCACTTCCATTGCACGCCCACTGATCTCCAAGCGTCTTATCGAGATCGCACGCGAAACCGGCGCCGACGCAGTCGCTCACGGCGCGACGGGCAAGGGCAACGATCAGGTGCGTTTCGAACTGTCCGCATACGCGCTGGACCCCGGCATCAAGGTCATCGCACCTTGGCGCGAGTGGGACCTGACGAGCCGCACGGCGCTGATAGCTTGGGCCGAAAAGCACCAGATTCCGGTACCGAAGGACAAGCGCGGCGAAAGCCCGTTTTCCACTGACGCCAACCTTCTCCACACATCTTCCGAAGGCAAGGTTCTGGAAGATCCATGGGAGGAAACGCCGGATTACGTGTACTCGCGCACGGTGAACCCGGAGGATGCGCCGGACCAACCGGAATACATTACTGTCGATTTTGAAAAAGGCGATGGCGTTGCATTGAACGGCGTTGCTCTCAGCCCCGCGACCCTTCTGGCCCAGCTGAACGAACTTGGTCGCAAGCATGGCATCGGCCGTCTGGACCTGGTGGAAAATAGGTTCGTTGGGATGAAATCGCGCGGGATGTACGAGACGCCGGGCGGCGAAATCTACGCTCGTGCCCATCGCGGTATCGAACAGATCACCCTGGATCGTGGCGCGGCTCACCTGAAGGATGAGCTGATGCCGAAGTATGCCGAACTCATCTACAATGGGTTCTGGTTTGCCCCGGAGCGGGAAATGCTTCAGGCGGCGATCGACCATAGCCAGGCTCGGGTAAATGGCACCGTTAGGCTGAAACTGTACAAAGGATCGGTTTCAGTCGTCGGCCGCAAAAGCCCTGATTCGCTCTATTCCGAACGCCATGTCACGTTCGAGGACGATGCTGGTGCCTATGATCAGAAGGACGCCGCAGGGTTCATCAAGCTTAACGCGCTTCGCCTGCGCCTTCTTGCCCAGCAAGGACGCTGAACCCTTTCTGATAGCTTAACGTCATCGGGCGGTCCGTTGCCAAAAAGCGACGGGCCGCTTTCGCACGGGTGGCCACCGAAGACCGACGCCGCTAGGAGTCCCGCCATCGTCAACGACGAAGCGGGGTTTTGCTTGAGTTACCGTCAAATCGGCCGGTTGGCCGCGCTTGCCGCTGCCATCACCTTCTCTATTGCAGGTCCCGTACAGGCTGATTCCGGCATTCTCGCTGTCAATGCAGCGGTAGCTCCCGAGGTCCCCCTCTCCATGCTCCCCAACCCTGCACCTGGGAACATTGGCGCGCCAGACGCAATGCCGATCGACGGCGGCGTGGCCAGCTACTATGGCCGCCACTTGGCAGGTGCCCGCACGGCCAGTGGCCAGCGGTTCAACCCAGACGCATTAACGGCAGCTCATCGTACATTGCCCTTCGGCACTCACGTACAAGTCACGAACCCTGTCAACGGCGAGTCGGTCGTTGTAACGATAAACGATCGCGGGCCGTTCCATGGCAATCGCGTAATTGATCTGTCAGATGCTGCCGCCAAAGAAATCGGCATTCTCGGACGAGGAAGCGGCCGAGTTCAGCTTGCAGTTCTTACACGCTAATCTGCCAGTCCAGTACCGCCACATATCAAGTGTCGGCCGGCGCAGCTTGGGAGGGGTGGGGGAAGAGCCGCGCCGGCCTTCACCACCGATAACAGCGAACCCCGCAATCCGTTCCCGACCGTATCGCCGTTTAGACGACTCGATGTTCCTCATCGACCAAACGAGTCAATAAATAGCTGATCCTTCCAATAGGATATTGGGAACGCTATAGAATTTCATCTAGTCCACATGTCGAAGTTCGTGCCGCCGACATGGCATGGCTAGTGCGATACTGCCTTTCGGGCTTTCATTTTCTCCTGACACAACCACGTCGCGCGATCGTTGAAGAACTGACAATCGTTTCGCGCAGTCAGGATGGCGAATGCAACTCACCGTAGATAGCCTCATCATCACACCCAACGATATCGATCTCAGCCGTTCTCCTCTGGCCGGGCATCTGGACGTCGAGACATATGCTCTGGGGGCATTCAATCCCGGGCTGAACAGGTTACCCAATGGGAACCTCCTGGCGATGGTCCGAGTGGCGGAGGCGCTGCGGCATCCGATAAAGGATGGCCATGTCCATGCCATACGGTGGGAAGCCAGCCCCGATGGCGGACGCTACGCTCTTGATGCGTGGCCACTCGAACATGCCGACACGGCAGACCCCCGAAAGTTCATGCTGCCGGGCGGGGGCTGGCGTATCATGGCCTTGACTTCGTTATCGTGGCTTCTCCCGGTCGAGCTGTCGGGCGATGGTCTAACGGTGGTGAAAATCCATTACGACCGTGCGATTGCACCTACCCATGATTTCCAATGTTACGGGGTCGAGGATGCGCGGATCAGCCGCGTCGAAGGGAGCTATCTGATGACCACATGCTCGGTGAGTCCCGAGCGTCAGTCAACTACGCTGTATAAGTCTGCGAACGGTCTGGATTGGACATTCGAAGCCATCGTTCTGGACCATCAAAACAAGGACATGTTGATCTTCGAAGGCTTGGTGAATGACCAGTACTGGGCGCAGACTCGCCCTCTTGGAGACCTGTATTTTGCGTACCCGCCAGAAAGCGAATGGCGGGCGGGGCCATCCATCAACCTTGCCCATTCTCCGGACGGCATATTCTGGAAACCATGGCATAAGCCCGGAATTCGTCCGCATGCCGCAACGGCAGCCACCGCGCGGATGGGCGGCGGGGCCCCTCCGATCCTCACTGACGAAGGATGGCTGACGCTGTGGCATGGGGTAGAACCCAAGGAGATCGTGGGCATCTATCGCACCTACTGGTCTCTGCTCGATCGAAACGATCCCAGCATTGTCATTCGCACACAGCACGAACCGCTGCTTGAAGCCAACCCCAACCTGACGAAACCCATCGAAGATTTGATGTACCTGCGAGACGTCGTCTTTACGACAGGGATAGTCGATGGCGGAGATCACTATATCGTCGCCTCAGGCGAAGCCGACTTGGCGTGTCGAATTACGCACATACCTAAATCGACATTCAGCCCGTAGAATAAGCTGAAGATCGGGAGCCTTCCAATCGCGCGAAGCGTTTGCAAGCTGAAGAGGAGCCTGCCGACATGAAGACTCTCGCCGAACTATCCGAAAAAATGCGCGATATCGACTTCGCGATGCTGTCTACCAAGACAAACGGTGGCGCTATCGCCTCCCGACCGATGAGCAACAACCGCGAAGTCGATTATGATGGCGAGGCCTGGTTCTTTGCAGATGAAGCTACCCGCATGGTGGACGACATCGCCACCGACGCCAAAATCGGACTAACGTATCAAGGGTCGTCGGGCGTACTGGGTATGCGACCGTTCTTCATCGCCGTCGAGGGAGATGCCTCCATCGTCAAGGACCGCGCCTTGTTCGAAGAGCACTGGACTAAAGGGCTCGAGCGGTGGTGGCCTGACGGCATCGATACGCCGGGATTGGTTCTCATCCGTGTGACCGGTGAACGCCTGCATTATTGGGATGGCGAGGATGATGGCGAACTCACCTTGACGGCGACGTAACTCCATAATTCTCATCGTCCCGTGATTTTTTTCACGCCGGACGAACCACCAATTCCAGTGATTCTTGCAACGAGAACTTTTATGACTTTGCAGCCTCCCGTCAAATACACGCCCAGCTTAGAGACGCTTCGTGAAAATGAAGCGGCCACGATCTCAGAACTTAACGAGGCATTCGACCATATCTTGGAACGCACCCATCAAGATTACGGACATGCCGTGCGCGCCGTGCACGCGAAGGCTCACGCGATTCTGACAGGGACGTTCAGCATCCATGACGGATTGCCGCCTGAACTGGCGCAAGGGGCATTCGCAACCCCGGGTCAACATCGCGCCTACTTACGCATATCAACAAATCCTGGCGATATTCTGGATGACGCGATTGCGCTTCCGAGAGGGGTTTCCCTTAAGATTCTCGATGTCGAAGGTGAGCGCATTCCAGGTGCCGAAGGTAACACCCAAGACTTTATCATGATCAACGGACCGGTTTTTACCGCTCCCAACGCCGACAAATTTGTCGGCAATCTTAAGTTGCTGGCCAAGACGACTGACCGCGCCGAAGGCGCCAAGGTTGCAGCATCCAAAGTGTTCCAAGTCCTCAACGCTGCTTTGGGTGCAGTGGGGTTGGAAAGCACTACGCTCGCCAGTTTGGGGGGCGCTCCGCAGGTGGATCCGTTGGGAGAGACATACTTCAGCGTCACGCCATTCCGCTTCGGTGATTACGTGGCCAAATTTCGACTACGGCCCGTGAGCTCGGCATTGCTGAACCTTACCGGCAACAAAGTAGACCTGAACGGCAATCCGAATGGCATTCGGGCTACATTGCAGCAGGAAATAGCTGGCTTGGACGGAGAATGGGCATTCGAAGTGCAGTTGCAACGAGATGTGGAGAAGCAGCCGATCGAAGACGCATCTGTTGAATGGAAAGAGGATGAAGCTCCCTTTACTCCAGTGGCTACCCTGATCGTGAAGAGCCAGAACAGTTGGGACGACGAGCAAGTGAAGGCAGTGGACGAAGGAATGCGATTCTCCGTGTGGACGGGAATTGCCGCTCACCAGCCGTTGGGTAACATCAACAGGGCGCGTCGCGATACATACAAGCACTCTGCAGACTTCCGCGCTGCCGCCAATCGCTGTCCCATTCACGAACCTTCGGCGTAAGGCATTTAGATGACCGACCAGCCCAAACCAAAAGAGTACCATCGCGCAACTGGCGGGTGGGGGTCTCTCGAGGGAATAACGAAGGTAGAGCTTACGGCCAAAGCTCCACCCGGAACGCTGGAGGTTTTGAAAGCGCAAAACAAGCCGGATGGGTACATGTGCAGCTCATGCGCTTGGGCCAAGCCACCAAATCCGCATCCCGTGGAATTCTGCGAAAATGGTGCGAAGGCAACGATCTGGGACCTGACATCGAAACGATGCACCCCCCAATTCTTTGCCCGACATACCGTGAGCGAGCTTTCGAGCTGGAGCGATTTTGAGCTAGAGAACGTTGGGCGCCTCACCGAACCCCTGAAGTACGATGCATCGACGGACAAGTATATCCCTGTCGACTGGGATGAGGCATTCTCGGCGATTGGGTCGTCGCTCAAAGCACTCGACCCCAATTCAGTCACATTTTATGCTTCGGGTAAGGCGGCTTTGGAACCCTCTTATCTTTATGGCGTGCTGGCCAGGATGTACGGCAACAACAATCTGCCCGACAGTTCCAACATGTGTCACGAGACAACCTCGGTCGGACTGAAAAAAGTCATCGGATCATCGGTTGGTACTTGTACGTTTGATGACCTCGACCATTGCGATGCTATTTTCTATTTGGGCCAGAATCCCGGGACCAATAGTCCGCGAATACTGCATCCGTTGAAAGCTGCGGTGAAACGCGGGTGCAAGATAATCGCGTTCAATCCTTTGCGTGAAAAGGGTCTGCTCGAATTCACCGATCCCCAAAACCCATGGCAGATGACCGTGGGGAGCCCTACCAAGATCGCACACCAATACCTTCAAGTTAAACCAGGCGGCGACATCGCGGCGATCATCGGTGTCTGCAAGCGAGTTCTCGAACTTGATGATACGCAAGGCGACATTCTGGATCGCGCCTTTCTGGGGGACCATTGCAAGGACTTCGAAGAATTCATCAGCTACGCCAGGCAATGCTCATGGACTGATCTTGAACATCACTCAGGCTTATCTCGTAGCGAGATGGAGCAGGCCGGAACGACCTATGCCCGAGCGAAGAACGTGATCGGCATCTATGGCATGGGTCTGACACAACAAGTGCATGGCTCTCAGGCGATCGGTGTTCTGGTCAACCTGCTCCTGCTTCGTGGTAACATTGGGCGCAAAGGTGCGGGGTGCCAGCCGATCCGTGGCCATTCCAATGTCCAAGGCCAGCGGACCGTTGGAATCTCTGAAAAACCCGAACTCGTTCCGCTCGACAAATTGCGGGACATATTCGGCTTCGACCCGCCGACGGAGAAAGGGCACACGACCGTCGAGTTTCTTGAAGCGGTGCTTGATGGCAGCGCCAAGGGCTTCATAGGACTGGGCGGTAATCTCGCACGCGCGGTGCCGGACCAATCGGTGGTTCATCCGGCGTGGCGAAATTTGGATATTACCGTCCACGTCGCCACTCGCTTGAACTGCACCCATCTGCTCCCCGGAAAAGAAGCTTACCTCCTGCCCTGCCTTGTCCGCGCGGAAGCTGACATGCAGGCCGGCGGTCCACAGACAGTCACGATTGAGGATAGCTTCAGCCATATCTATGGGTCGGTGGGGAGGCGCAATCCAGCGAGCCACAACCTGAAGTCCGAATTGGCGATTGTCGCCGGGATCGCCAAGGCAACGCTGCCGGAAAATCCGCGCTGGAAGTGGGATGAGTGGACGGCTGACTATGGCAAAGTACGCGAGCTGATTGCCCAGACTTATCCCGATCAGTTCCATGACATGAGTCGACGGATGAACCTGCCGGGAGGATTTTATCGAGGCAACCCGGCTCACGAGCGCGAATGGAAGACAGAAAGCGGAAAGGCAGAGTTCACTCTTCCGACCGTGCTCAACTCGAACGGGCTTGCCGACGCAGTGGGAAGATTCACCCTGATCACGTTGCGTTCGAACGACCAATTTAATACCACCATTTACGGTCATTCGGATCGTCTGCGCGGACTGGAAGGCAGCCGTCAGATCGTGATGATGAGCCCGGCCGATATGGTGGAGGCCGGTTTCTCCGAGGGGGAAAAGATAACATTGGTTACAGATTGCGATGATGGCGTCCACCGCGCTGTCGGCGATCTCGCGGTGACGCCCTATAATCTCCCGCGAGGCTGTTTGGCCGGCTATTTCCCCGAACTAAATCCACTTATACCTTTGTCTCATCACGATCAAGAATCAAAAACGCCAGCAGCCAAGGGCTTACCTGTTCGGATTGTCAAAACGGCCATGACAGCTGCCTGAGCAGTCGATCGGGAATGTGAAGCGGAGACTTGATCGTTCGCGTTTCGAGCACGAACGCTTTGCTTGGCAGATGGCCCTAACCCTGCGATGGCAGCAGGTATGAACGATGATGCAAACATGCTCGAACCGGATCGCAACTGCTGGCGGATTGAACCCGCCAGCCGGGCGACGGTGATCGTAGACGCAGATGATTATTTCAAGGCCGCACGCGCTGCCATGATGAAAGCCCGTAAGCAGATCATGTTGGTCGGCTGGGATTTTGACGCGAGGATACGTTTTGGTGGCGACATCGACGATGGTGGTCCAATTGAGGTCGGCGCTTTCCTGAGTTGGCTGGTCAGACGCAATCCCGGTCTACAGGTTCATATCCTGCGTTGGGATACCGGCGCGATCAAGACGCTTTTCCATGCTCAAACGCTGCTTCGCATCGCCAAATGGATCCGGGATCCACAGATCCACTTGCGATTGGATGGCCATCACCCCCCCGCTGGCTCGCATCACCAAAAGGTCGTCGTAATCGACGACGACGTTGCATTCTGCGGCGGCATAGACATGACTGTCGATCGTTGGGACACCCGCGATCACGCCGATGACGAACCGCGACGGGTTGAGCCCGATGGCACTCCTTACGGCCCATGGCATGACGCAACCACATTGTTGCAAGGAAGAATAGCACGCGCTTTGGGCGATATGTGCCGCGACCGATGGGAGGTTTCGGGCGGAAAACACATTGAGCCGGTGGAGGATGCCGGTGACTGCTGGCCCGACGAAGTGGAGTCTGACTTCACGGACATCGAGGTAGGCATAGCCCTGACTGTGCCGGAAATGGCCGAGCAGGAGCCGCGATATGAAATCGAAGCGCTGTATGTCGATCTGGTCAACCGGACAAAACGATGGTTCTACGCTGAAAGCCAGTACTTCGCTTCGCGAAAGGTGGCCGAGGCGATCGCTCGCCGCCTTGCCGAGCCGGATGGGCCGGAATTCGTCATCGTGCATCCAACCTCGGCGCAAGGATGGCTAGAACCGCTCGCAATGGACACAGCGCGCGCAAGGCTTGTCGAAGCGCTGAAGGAGCAAGATCCGTTCAATCGGTTGCGATTATACCATCCGTTTACGCTCGGCGGTGAACCGATATACGTTCATGCCAAAGTTACAGTCGTTGATGATGAGGTGTTGAGGGTCGGTTCATCTAACTTCAACAACAGATCACTCCGCCTTGATACAGAGTGTGACGTCGTTATCGATGCCGCAATGCACAAGAATGCCAATGAACGTAAGACTATCGCGGGAATTCGCAACTCCTTGATAGCCGAACATCTGGGGTCAGATTGTGAAACCATCGAAGCGACGATCGCAGAGACGGGATCGATAATCGAGACAATCGAAAGGCTACGTAATGATGGCCGATCCTTGCGTCCCTACGAAATTCCTGACCTCGATGCAGTTCAGACCTGGTTGGCCGACAACAAGGTACTCGACCCGGAGGGGCCGGGGGAAATGTTCGAGGCGTTTTCTGCGAGAACACCACTACTCAAACGCCTTCGGCCTCATCTTCATAAGGATGATGGGAAGATTTCACCGATCAGCGCCGCAGTGATCGCGGGAGGCGTTGCCGTCGGCGCTGGAGTACTTGGAGTGATGGTATCGAAGTTTCGTTCCCGGAACTGAATATGAACCGTCACATCCTCGTTTGTGCAGCTCTTCTTGGCACTGCCGCATGGTCCAGTTCTGCAGGAGCCAGTGGGGATTACGGTTGTACGCCTACGTGGTCCCTGGGTGTTTCATCCTATGAATGCGCCGGAAGTGCCATTATTGGCCCACGCAATGATACGCGTGCGAACCTTGCTTTTCTCCTGCGCGATCAAGCCGGTATCAGCACTCCGGGTCGTCTTAGTTACCCCACCTGGGACTGGGACAACAGCGATTTCGGACATGTCTTCATCAGTTGGGATGTGTTGCAACACGCATTCTGGCCGACTTCGGCGGTAAAATCAGACCTTTCGGTAGACGACGCCCAACAGTATGCAGGCTCGCGTTGCCAGACATTGGTAAGCGGAGGTGATGCATTTCGCGCGGCGCTGGCGTTGGCCACGGGGCTCAAGCCTTCCGAACGCGACACCCTCAATGCGGCTCGCGACCTGGTGAAACCGGCCTGCGAAGGAGATAAGAATGCCGTTGCCTGGCCTAGCGTAACCGGCACGTCGGCGTCGCGCTGGCTGGCGTATCTGCAAGGCGCGCATGCGTTCTATGCGGACGACTTTGCTACCGCCCGAGCTCGCTTCACAGATCTAGCGCAAGCCGACGATCCGTGGCTAGCGGAAACCGCGCGGTACATGATCGCACGAAACGAATTGGCCGCAGCGCAGGCTGGTGCATTTGACGAGTGGGGTGGTTATGCCGGCGGCGATAAAGTGGATCGCCCTTCCGCCCAACGCGCCAAAGCTGCGCTAAGCGACTATCTTGCTGCCTACCCCAACGGTATTTACACCACGTCCGCATCGGGCCTGACCCGACGCGCCGCCTGGTTGCTTGGGGATAGCCCTGCCCTTATGCGCGCTTATTCGCGCACTCTGACTGCCCCGCTGCAAAGTCCGGCCATGCTTGAAGAAGTGGAGAGCAAAGTGTTCTTTGGGGCTGGTCTGACGAATGGATCCGATGCCCCTCTGCTCCTCGCGACCTGGGACCTTTTGCGAATGAGGCAGCGCGAACCGCAAATCGATCTGCTGAACGAAGCGCCCCCTGCCTTGACCGCTCAGGAACTGGCTAGTCAGAGAGATGCGTTCTCGGCGCGTCCTGATCTTTACGCGTTTCTTCGGGCGAGCTTCGCTTTTCACGTCGCGAAGGATTATCGCAGCATTCTTATACTGATCCCTGACCATGCACGGGACGCCAGCTTCACGCCCCTAACCTTTAGTGGTCAGATGTTACGCGCGATGGCGTTGGCAAAGGTGGGGGACACTAACACCGAAGGATTTTTGCAGCAGATGCTGGTCGGATCCAAGGATTTGTACCAGAAACCCACGGTCCAGCTGTCTTTGGCACAACACTGGGAAAAGTCTGGCCAACTTGGAAAAGTGTTTGCCGCCGACAGTCCCATCACCGAACCTGAAATCCGCACCATGCTGCTAGCCCGAATTGCCGGGAGCGATCTGCTGCGGCGGCAATCCACCGCCGGCATCGAGCGCACGGAAAAAGATGTCGCGACATTCATCCTGTTAACGAAAGCGCTCTCGCGGGGGCAGTATAGTGAATTCGTGCGCGATCTGACCCTGGTGCCGAACGATGCCTCAACCTCTGGATGGGTTGGTGATGGCTGGTCGAGCAGTTGGATGGGCCCTACCCATGAAGGTGCCCCGCCAGTAGGGTTGTTCACGAAGGGGAAGATGCAGGAAGCCTTCCCCTGCCCGGCGGTGGGTCGCACAGCAACGACGCTGGCACAATCCCCAGCCAACCCCTCGGCATTGCTTTGCCTTGCAGAATTCTGGCGCCTGAATGGGTTCGACGATTATCTCAGTGCCAAACCATCAATCAATTCAGGACAACTGGGCGGCTCGACTGATCGTTTCACTGGCATCATTATGCCGCGATCCGCTCTTTATGCCAGAGTGCTCAGCAACAAGCAGGCGGGGCGGGAGAATATCGCCTATGCATTGTACCGTTCGGTGCAGTGTTATGCGCCTACAGGTAATAATGCGTGCGGCGGGAACGACGTACCCAAAGCAATCAGAAAAGCTTGGTTCCAGCAGTTGAAGTATGAGTTTCCGGAAAGCAGATGGGCGATCGATCTCCGCTATTACTGGTAAGCCGCCGTTCTTTCATCTGCAGCACTTCGTCTGCGCTAATCCTCTCGGGTTGTCGCCAGCGACCATCCCGCAGAGTGGAAGCGCAGGATTACGACGCCTTTTTCGTCTGGCCAAACATAGCCCCTTCTCCCAAAGTCGCTCACGCAAGTGCGCTGTATCTGCTCGCGGGTGAGATCAGCCACCGCGAAGAAAGCCAATTTCTACCGTTACGTGCAACGCCGAGAATGGCCAGGAGCGCATTGTGGCTAGTCGTCCGCACCGAGCGACTGGACTGGCAGGAGCCTGTCTACCGCGCCATCATGCGATTGCTTGTGCTATGGCAAGCAAACGGCAGCAACGTGGTTGGCTTGCAGGTCGACTTCGATTCAGCGACCCGCGGGCTGGAGCGGTATGCCCAGTTTCTCAGAGATCTGCGCATCCGGCTGCCTGACCGATGGAAGCTATCGATCACTGGCCTACTGGATTGGAGCGCGGGCGGTGATCCGGCTGCGCTCCAGTCTATCGGTGGGTTGGTAGACGAGATAGTGGTACAGACTTATCAGGGAGACACGACCATCGTCGGCTACGAGGGGTACTTTAATAGCCTCCGCAGACTCAAATTTCCCTATCGCATCGGGATTGTGGAGGGCGGCGAATGGGTTCCACCGAGTGGGTTGCGGGCCGATCCCTATTTTCGAGGATACGTTGTATTCCTGCTTCCCACTCGCGCATCTGGTCGTGACCAAGCCGCTTAGATCTGCGCGCCGGCTTCCCGCATAACATCGCGGATTTTCTCGTCATTTTGGCCGTTGACGTCAACCGACACCTGAATCGCGCCTTCCAAGGCAGGTTCTGAGTCCGTCTCTACGCCGGGATGGCCGCTTTCCGCATCGGCGCCATCCACCACTTCGCCAGACGTGTTGTCAGCCGACGCCGACTGGATGAAAATGTCAGTTCGCTCCACCCCATGCTCTTGGACCAGATGCTCCACGGCCAGTTCGGCATCCCGGCGGCTTTCGAATGTACCGATGATGGTATCGCTCATGTCGGCTTCCTTCTGGTAGCGGTGCCGATTGTCGCACCTTGATGCACGCTCAACGCCCGACATTGTCGCATTGCTGCATTCAGATGGATTTTTGACCGCAAAAACAGTCCGTCACGGCCCTACATCATTACCTGTTTTTTGCACCCGATAGCCTTGGCCTTGAGCGAAACCAAGAGCAGCGGCGACCCGATCGTCCCAGCCATAGGGATCCGCACGGATCACCGGCTCGCCTTTTTCATCAAAGACAACGGTGTGATACAGCAACCTGACCGGTATTTCGCGCGGCAACTTTACGAAAGTCTCCTTGCCAGTGGCGCGGGCGCGGTGCCATTCGTCAATCACTCCCTCGTCCTTTGCGATCATCTCCGCAAATCCCAGTGCATCGTCAACCCGCACACATCCATGACTACGCTGGCGCTGCACTTCCTGGAACAGTTGCTTTGCCGGCGTATCATGGAGATAAATCTGATGATCGTTGCGCATGTCAAACTTCACAAGCCCGAGCGAGTTCTTGGGGCCGGGTTGCTGGACGATCCAGCCGTCCTTCCATGCCATATTGTTGCGTCTGAGATAAGCAGCGCCCTTGCCCGCAATCTCCTTGTTCTGGATCGACCGAGGAATAGTCCACGTAGGGTTTGCTACCAGCCGGTAGATCGGAGATCCGAGTTGCGGCGTTTCGTTCTCGGGCTCTCCGACGACGACCTTCCGGCTGTCTGCTACTTTTCCATCCCGCCAGTACATGAGCCGGCCGGCAGCGACGTTCACGTCTATCCGCGTGGGCGCCGCTTGTCGTTCGAGCCATCGCATCCGCTCCATCGCAACAGCCATTTCGCGTGCCTTGTCGCCATTGGAGAGGTTCAGGATTTCCAATGCATCGCTACCGATCACGCCATCAGGCTTGATCCCATAATCGACCTGCATCTTCTGGACAGCTTTGACCATAGCTGGACTATACTCGTTCCCTTGCGCGGCCGATTGGACGAGATAGTCCGATGCTACCAGTTGGCGGGCAATCAAAGGAACGCGCGCATCGGTGGCGCCGGGCTTCAACGGCGCCCCCTCGTCAGGGATGTCGGAAGCCGGTGCGGCTTTCTCCTTGCGCAGGCTTAGGTAGACCTGAGACAGCTTGCCATAGCTATCGTCCTTAGGGGCAAGACTGTTAAGCCAATCTGAAACCTTACCGTCCGCTACCGCTGCACCCAGACCATTCAGGAGATTGGGATTCGGCCTTGGCAAAGTGTATACGTCGTACAACTTCGCAGGATCAGACGCGCCCTTGGCCAAAGCGGACGCGTAGCGGAGCGCGCTTTCCGTTAAGGCGCGATCTCCTTGCGCACTTCCAGGTTGCCCAGCGACGGGAAACGTAATGTGATCAAGGCCATGCTCAGCCCTGCGGTCAATAGCATCGCGAAGCTGCCGGGCAGATGCGTCGCTCCACCGAACCTGATCGATGTTTGCGGTAACTTTCGGTTGCTTGGGCTCAGCCTCCTTGGAATTACACCCGGACAGAGCGATCGCCAGAGCAAGAAAAGAGCATGCGACCACACGTTTATACACCAGGGTCTCCTTGATGATCCCTTGTGTGTAATCATCGGTAATTACTTAAGTTTCACACATCCTCAGGCACGGGCGGCAAATACCATGCGCCCTTCACCAAGGAAGCTGAAGACGTCATTCAGCTTTGTCTCACCCACTGCAAAACAACCTTGGCTGCGACCGAGCTTGCCATGTGCGCCGATCATGTCGTCATTCGCGTACCAGGCGCTATGGATAACGATGGCACGATCGAGCGCATTGTTGTTAGTAGGATCGAGACCAAGCAACCGCTGGGAACGCCCGTGCTTGCCGACATAATAATCCGCAGTCAAAAAAGCGCCTTCGCTTGATGCGTTAGACCCGAAGGCGTTCGAGAAACGCTCCAGGTATCCGGTGTGACCCGGATCGGAACCTGACCCATGAGCGACCAGCAGTCGCGAAGCCTTACCGCTCGTCACGTCGAGGAAGTGCAACCGTGGATTGGAGGATGGGGCGTTGAAATCGACAATGGCCATTCTGTCGCGCGCGTTGACTTTGTCGGAGTGACGATCAAGTGCCGCGAGTGCTCTTGTCAGAAGTTTCGGATCAACGGAGAATCGCTCGGCATCAAGCGTCGTGCTCGGCATACGAGCCGCGACGCGTGGCGCAGCTGGCACCTGCACGCGTGAGGGCAATGCTTCTGGCTTGCTGAAAGAAAGCGAAGCAGAGCGAGCCAAAGTTGCGATTGCAGCGCCCGCTCCCGCAATTACAAGAGCGCGACGGCCAGTTGATAAAGTCGGTTCAGCCATCCGCCGGAAAATGGTCTCTATCGCCGTGATGTAAAGTCCATAACGCGCCCAAACTAAGTGCACTAATGCAAACGAGCGGCCAACCGCCCTTTTTGTGCGGCAAGTTACTACTAAATCGGGATCTTTTTTCGCCCGAGGCGCCAGTCCACGCCTGCGCTGGATAGTCAGGCTTTCCAAACTGGGTCTAGCAATGATGCCGGATTATCGAGTATTTGCGGGAATTGCTTGCGTGTCGCCGAGGTCCATCTTTCCGGCAGTTCAGACATCGCCACACCAAACCTGCCAGTACCGATCGCGGTCAGGTGGCCGGGATGCCCGTCCATTTCCATCCACGGACGCCAGTCAACCACGTTGGTGAAATTGGCATCGCATGGAACGCGGGCAACGTCGGTCCGTGCCAGATCCGCCATGCTGGCGTGCATGGTGATCATCTCGTTATAATGGAACGCTGGCTTTCCGGCCGGAGCGGGAATTTCCACCCGGCTGACTTCCGCAATCCAGACGTCGCCACCGCGAACTTCCGGATTCCTGATACCGTGATCGAACTTCGTGCCGGGCAACAGCTTGGGCACTTCCAATTCAAGAGTTGGCAGCAACGTAATGCGATTGGGTGGGAGATTCTTCTGCGGGTCCGTCACCCATTTGCCGGTATAGGGATTGAGGAAACGCCCGGGCGCTTCGCCTGTCTTCGGGTCGAGAAAATGTGCGATTTCACCCGTCACACCGTCATATCCGCCATCAGGGCGTTTCCGGTAGCGTGAGAATGTCACCCCGACTACATCCCATAACGAGGTCATTTCGGCTCCAACAATACCGAAATAGCTGCCGCTTACATAAGAGACCACCAACCGATCATCGAGTGCGCCGCGCATCATCATATAAGCGCGAAACCTGCTTTCGGGCGTGTCGAGCGTCAGCTTACGAGCACGCTTTGTTGCGGAGCCAGCCCTTCCGCTGGCTCCGGCCAAAGCAACACCCCCCAGCAAACCAAGCGCACCGCGCCGACCCACGTTTCCGAGTAACGAACGTTTATCTCGGTCGGTTTCCATGCTCACTTACCACCGTCCTTCATCATCTTGCGCCGCTTTTCCGCAGACGGAGAAACATATCCGCTTACTTCAGGCGTTACTTCTTCTGCATAGGCTTCGAGCGTTCCGCGTACGCCCTCTTCAGGTCCATCGGTCGGCTCTTCCAGAAGGTCCGGACGATCGCGTTCGATCCTCTTAAGGACAGCCTTGGGAATGTCTTCTTCCGTCCCCGTAATCTTGTAGCTATGCATCCGACCCATCAGAACGCCATCCACACCACTCTGCCCCATCTTCATCCACGGCCACCATGGGCCTTGTCGAGTGAAGCCAGCATGATAGCGTGCGGACGGCAGCGATCGATCGTCAATCTCGCCTACCGGCGTGCAGATGCAGAAATGCTCGGAAGGATTGGCGATCGGACCGGTTGAAGCCTTTGGCCAGCCTTCCGGTGTCACCGGGTTGGCATATTCATGAGCATAGTCCCACGACAGAAGATACTGGTCACCAACGCGGTTCCATGGCAGCCGAAACGGCTCCCCTTTCCGGCTTGCGGCTTGCCCCATGTCATTGTTCAGCGTCTCGCTATCGCCGACCTTGAAAACGGTCTTCTCCAGACCAAGAGTGCCCCGCCAGCGATCATTGAGGAACGGGAAAACATCGACTTTTTCACTGGTCCAGGGGTTTTCCCATACGTCGATAATCTCGCCCGTCGCGAGATCAGTGAAATAGCCGCACTCCTTGCCGAGAACTTTTACCGAGCCATCGGGCAAGATCGCATTGCGAGTGTTTCCAAACCCGTAGTAACCGAAAAGTGGCCTGGCGCGATGCGAACCGACGATGGCATACTGAACACCATAGTAGCCAGACTTCACCGCCTTTGGCCCCAAGGTGCCCCACATCTTTGCGAAGCCGTACAGGTTCTCGCGAGGGTCTTCTATATCTAGCGGCCGGATCGTTCCCCCGATGGTCGATCTAGCGCCCTTTGCCGCGAAGGCGGGGGCAGCTGCAAGCGCTGCACCCCCGCCCATCAGCCCACCCAGAATGCTGCGCCTCGATACTGCAGTAAGTACGCTATCCAATAGCATCGGCGTTCTCCTTCGGGGAGGGTGTTCGAGATCAGAACTTGTAACCAGCCGTCACGCCCATACGGCGGCTTTCTCCGAGATAGACTTCGAAGGGCCGGTAAGAGAATGGCAAGCCAGCTCGCGGCTGCGCGATCGCATTCGCTGCGTAGGAAACATCGAACAGATTGTTCGCCCAGAATGCGATGCTGTAGCGATCGTTCTCCACCGCCAAGCGCACATTAGTCAACGTACGCTCTCCGAAGGTAGCGAGGTTTGTCCCATCAGCGTACGCCTGACCGGAGTGTGACACATCAACACGCGCAGCTAGGTTCCAGTCAACGCCCAAAGGAATGTCGGCAGAAGCGTGAACGTTCCATTGCAACTTTACCGAGCGTGTTGGCCTGCGACCTTCGAGCGACGTTGCTGCACGGCGCCCACTGGGCGTATCGACTATAATGACAGGCGGACATCCCGGCCCAGCCGTGGCGGTAACGCCCGTACCGACAAGGCAGGTGGTGGCGGCCTCGTAAGTACCAGCTTGATACTTGGGATCCGAATAGACCACGCTTCCGCCAACGGAAAACATATCGGTCATCCGCCAGTCAGCCTGAACTTCGAAACCGTTGGTTTTGATGTTACCAGCGTTGCGAACGATGGCGTTCGCACCTTGAGACGTCGGGTTCTCGGTGAACGCGGTAATCTGTGCGTTGGACCAGTCGATATGGAAGTAGCTAGCGTTCAATTGCAGGCGGCGATTGAACAAGGAGGACTTAAATCCTGCTTCGTACGTCCAGTTGCTTTCTTCCTCGTAAGCCACCTCTTCGCGCAGAATTCCGGTCGGGCTCACCGGATTGCTGGTGTTGAAACCGCCTGAGCGAACACCTTTGGCAGCCGAAGCATACAGGAAAATGTCCGGAGTTGCCTGGAAGTCCACCGTAAAGCGCGGCGTGAAGCTTTCGAACGTGCGTGCAAATTGAGGTCCGACCACCGGGAAGATGCCCGCAGCCGGCACTTTGGCACCGTCGATAGGCTGAAGGACCCCAGGCTGCGAAAGCGGGTTCGATATCGAAAGTACCTGAGCGCGCTTGCGATCGATGTTGTAGCGGCCTTCCGCGCTCACCCGCAGGTCGCCAAAACGATAGCCCAGCGATCCAAACCCTGACATCGTAGTGGTGCTGGCACGACTATAGCTGGCAAATACTTGGGTGTTGATCCAGTCCGTGCTGAGGAACGGATTGGCACTGAAGTCATAGGCACCGAACCCTGTGGGCGTAGGGTTGAGCGGAGTGGGAATCTGAACGAGGCGCTCATTAGCGGCAAGCCCCGACCGATCTGCCCCCAGTCCAAGCGCGGCAAGCGGAACTCGTGAACTGAAGTAACTCGTGCCGACCAGCCACTCGAACGGGCCGGTACCATCGGACTGGAGGCGAATTTCCTGACTAAACGTCCGCACTCTTTCGCGGTTGGATGTTGCAAAGTTGATGCGAGCGGTACGCGTGTAAGAGCCAGCCGGGAAACAAGCCGCGCCTGCGCCGCAGACGCCCAAGAGGGTGCCGCCGGATGTTCCGTCGTAGTCATTGTAAGTAATGTTATTAGCGGCCGTGAAAGCCGTGATGCTAGTGGCGGATACGCCATCGCGGCGCCAGTTCAAATTCAGCGATACCTGCCGGGTTTTGGCGACGGTGTCGCGCATTTGTGGCGAAATGTCGCTGACCTCAGGCGCGTCCAGCTTTCCACAATAACGGATACGAATGCCGCCGCTAGTTGGGCCGCAGTTAAACTGCGAAATCGGCAGAACTGATGAAGGAGTAAGTTCGGTTTTCGAATGCGTGAAGAAGCCCGATAGAACAGCGGTCAGTTCCGACGTCGGTTTGAATTCCAGCGATCCGTTCACAGCATACTTGCGTGTTCCACCCAAGTTGTCATCACGGTTTGCCGCATTCTTACCATATCCATCATACGTCAGATAACCACCGCCGACACGGAAGGCCAATGTATCCGATATAGGCGCCGAAATAGATCCTCTTACGCGGTAGTCTTCGTTGGTACCGACAGTGGCTTGCACATTTCCCTCAAAATGATCTGAAGGCAGCCTGTTGGTAATCGACAAGGCACCGGCGAAGGTTGAACGACCGAACAAAGCGCTTTGCGGACCGCGAGCTACTTCGATGCGACCCACATCCATGACTGAGATGATATCGATCGTGTTTCGGCTGGTCTGGTAAATGCCATCGATGAATACACCGACGTTGGCTTCCACGTTCAAATCGTTCGTCACGTTCGCAGGCGCCTGGCCACGAATGTACACCATCTGCATCGTGCCACCGGAGATCGACGTAATCGAAACGCCGGGTGTCGTGTTGGTCAAGTCGTTAAGATTGCTTATATTGCGCTTCTCAAGCTCAGCGGCTGACAGTGAAGTGATGGCAATCGGGACCGTCTGAACGCTTTCTTGGCGGAGACGTGCGCCGGTAACGACGATATCAGGACCAGGCCCTTCGCTACCAGCCGATTCCTGCGCATACGCCGGAGTAGCGGCCCAGATTCCGGCCGCCAAGGCAATGACCGAAATAAAACCTTTGGAATTTATGCCACGAGCCATTGTTATCCCCCTCATACCGCCACCCCGCGAACCCCTCATAGGCCGGATCTCCCTAGCGGTAACTTCCACATTGGAATGGAATAACGTACACAATCTTGGATAAAAAAATGCAAACAATCCGATAGGCGGACAGAGGAACACTCAAATGGATTTGGCTAAATAATATTGAATTTATTGAATTATTTTTATATTTTCGGTATTTTCCGCTTACAAATAGCGCGCGAAAAGATATCCAGATTAGCATGAAACGAACACAATCAATCCATAAATGAATACATTTAGGCAGCGAAGAATGCTCGACGGGCACGATGGATGTGTTCGGTCATGATGGAATGAGCCCATGCGGGGTCGCGGGCATCAAAAGCCGCAATCATCTCATTATGATCTTGGAGAGATCTTCGAAGCTGCGGCTTGCTATATCGACGCAACGTCTGCGGGACAATCGGAACCGCGACCAACCGCTCCACCATCATTTCTAGAACGTCTGACTCCGTAATATCCAGTAGCGTTTGATGGAACCGATTATTTTGATCCACCAAGTTCGAGATATCCATGATTTCTCGGCTGATCTCCCATGAGTAAATCGCACTGGTTTCGCGAAGAACTTCCAGCCGGGCACCATCGATCATCGCCGCCACGCGCTGCGCGATGTAGGGCTCCAACATCAGCCGAAGCGCGAACACATCCCTCATCGCGTCTTCCGACCAGACTCTTACGTAAGAACGCTGGCGGTCCCTTTCTATCAGCTTTTCACCTTCAAGACGACGTATCGCTTCGCGCACGGGCGTTCGCGATATGCCGCATGACGAAGCGATTTCTTCCTCAATAACCTGTGAGCCAGGTTCGAGAGTGCCGTCCAGTATCTTGCCTCGGACTTCGTTGTACGCACGATCGCTTGCGTTTGACATCATATTGCCTTGTTACGTAGGTGAAATTGGCAGGGCATGTGCCTTCTGTGTAAAGTATGCGTCCAAATCAATCCCGCTCCACGCAGGCTTTCTATCCCAATGTGGCGAACCCGCTCCATAGGCACTTTATGCGAGAACTCGCCCGCACTATATCCGACAGTCGGATGAGCATACCCAAGTCTTTTGCCTAGCAACTTCCTTGAGCCAGTCTCTGAGGCCAAGAACATCACACGCTGCTCAAATGCTAAGTCTCGCTATGTTGTGGCAGCAGTTAGCATCGCATCTTACAGTATACACATTGATACCAGGCTTGCCGTCATGGCTTCGATCACCAGTCAAACTGCTTTCATCGTACCTAACGAGAGGTCACTGCATGCCCGCATTCCCAGCAAAGCGCCTGTCGTTTGTTTTTATGACATGGGCACTGGCCACTTCATCGGTACATGCTGAAAACCCAGTTGCCCCCCCCACCGCTGGCTCGAAACCATCCTCCAGCGAGGACGTCTATCGCCAAAGACTTGCTGCATTTATCGCGGATCCCGGCAATTTCCCCTACGCTCCCATGGAGCCGTTGCGCGGCGCCCCCAACTGGCGGGCGCTGCCTGTCTTAGCGAAGCCAACCGTCAAAACGGAAGCCTTGAACAGGGCGACAGACTACGCCCGGTCCATGCGCTCGACCGCGTTCATGGTATGGCGAAACGGGAAACTGGAAAGCGCGTGGTACGCCCCGGGCAGCAACGCGACTACTCTACTGGTCTCAAAGTCCTTGTCGAAACCTCTTGCCGCCATTGCGGTCGGCCGTGCCATAGCGCTGGGGAATATCCGTTCGCTCGATCAGCCGATCAGTAAGTTTCTTCCTGAACTCCGAGGCACACAAAAGGGCCGCATCCTGATCCGCCATCTGCTCGACATGCGATCGGGGATGCTTCATCAGGGCTTCAGCACCGATCCCGATCACCCTTACAATCGTGCCTTTTTAGACGAAGACTTTGGGCAGCGGATTATTGATAGCTATCCCATGATCGCTGAACCGGGCACGCTGTATTCCTATGCCAACGCGCCCGCAGACCTGCTGGGACTTGTGCTGGAGCGCGCTACGGGTCGTCGATACGTTGAATTTATTTCGAACGAGGTACTGAAACCGCTTGGTGCTCATGGCGGCGAGATCTGGGTAGGCAAGCCGGGAGGGCTGGCTCATTCCGGATGTTGTGCAAAACTTCCTGCGGAAACCTTCCTGCGCATGGCAATCCTCCTGCTGGACGACGGCAAGTGGAAGGGAAAACGCCTGCTCCCGAAAGGCTATGTAACACAGATGCGGACGGGCACACCGCAGAATCCAAACTTCGGATTAGGCGTATGGCTTGGTGAGCCGTACAAGGAACGTCGTGGCTTTGGCGCCCCAGGGCAGGCCGGCCCGAAGGTCCTTCACTCTGAGCCGTATCTCGATAAAGACATGTTTCTGTTCGACGGCAATTCAAACCAGACCGTTCATATTTCGCCCAAGCATCGCCTCATCGTTTTGCGCATGGGTGCCAATCCACCAGCGCCGAGCACCTCAGGATCGGGAGAGTGGGACAATAGCTTCCTACCCAATACTATCCTTCGCGGTCTTTGAACGGCGCCTCGATGATTGACAAACCCGCCTTCAGTCCTCCTGCCGGAGCATATACATGACAAATTTGACCAGGCGCAGCATCATCGCCGCCGCGCCGATCGTGGCGGCCGCCAGTTCCGCCAGCGTGCTGGCTGCTACGGCGGCGTCACGCACACGCCGCTCCATCTCGGACGCCGAAGTAGTTGCAATGCTGGCCGATCCTGCCACCCGCGCAAAAGTACAGGCCCGGGTACGCGGCTCGTCCCTGCGAGAGACGATACCGATCTTTTACCGTCTCGATCTGTACGGGTACACAGGCGACGGCAACCTTGTACCCTATTTCACGCTCAACCATCTAAGCATCAACGAATGGTCGCCGATGGCCAACAATCTGTATCAGGCACGAACGTTCGAATGCGGCGTGTATTGCCGGTTCGGTACGGACGAGCCACTGGATGAATGGACCAATCCCCTTACTGGTGAGACGCGAAAGGTGTGGCAATTCCTTGGCGGGCCATTCACGGTGACGACCGGCCCGGACGGCATGCAGGCATCTGGAGCCGAACTGACCCCACATCCGGCTCGGATGGAAGTATTTGGAGGCACATTCTTCCTGACATCTTCCGCCACCATGGAACGCCCGAATCCCACTGATCCCAAAGATCATCCCGAACTCTACGGCGGGTCGATGTCCTATTGGGATACCATTTCCAGCGTGATGTGCAGCGCCACCGACGCCTTTGACGAAACCCTCGCGAGTGCTCCTGCCGTTTGCCATTTTCAGAACATGGGCTCGTGGCATCCCTGGATGGGCATGGGGCAACGGCCAGGTCGCACCTACGGTAGAGCAATCGGCACCAAGCTAACGTCGCTCGATCAAATTCCGAGTGCTGCACGTGCGGCTTTGGAGGCGAAGACTCCGGAAATCTTCGATCGTAAAGGATGGACAGCACCGCGCTTCGACATCCCTGAATACATAAAAGCCCAGCAATAATGTCAGTCACGAACACTTTTGCCGCATTCCCGCGTCGTCATTGGCGAGCACGCTCAACCCGTCTGCTTTTGCTCACGATCGTCTTGTCGTTTTCGACGGTACACGGAACCGCGAGCATTGCGGCAACGGCGAACCAGGATATCGAGAGCCTCGCACCGCCTGCGCCCGACTATGCCCAAGCCGCAAGCTGGGCCTCCGGGCCTGCTGGCCCGGGTGCCGCTAGTGCACTTCCTAAAGGCGCAAGTCCTGCCGCTAAAAGACCTGCGGTAGACGTATTCTACGTTCATCCCACCACTTTCCGCAGCGACACCCAATGGAACCAGAATATCGGAGATTCCAAGGCGAACGGATGGGTCGATGCAAGCGTCATCGCGCGCCAGGCAAGCGTGTTCAGCGCCTGCTGCCGCATTTGGGCACCACGTTACCGGGCTGCCAGCTACAAATCGTTTTCGGATACCGGCCATCGTGAAGCCGC
This sequence comes from Novosphingobium sp. BL-S-24, assembly GCF_055521575.1. Classification (NCBI taxonomy): domain Bacteria; kingdom Pseudomonadati; phylum Pseudomonadota; class Alphaproteobacteria; order Sphingomonadales; family Sphingomonadaceae; genus Novosphingobium; species Novosphingobium sp. BL-S-24. Next base: position 1,071,489 of record NZ_CM145487.1, on the reverse strand, counting down.
ATTCGCAGGGGCCTATGCAGACGTCGAACGAGCGTTTGACTGGTTTTTAGCCAACGAAAGCCATGGCCGCCCGTTCATTATCGCCGGGCATAGCCAAGGCGCAAAGCATGTCGCCGATCTGCTGGCCAAGCGCATTGATGGCACGCCATTGCAGAAACGAATGGTGGCCGCTTACATCATCGGCATCAATCTGGCGGAAGGCGAATTCGGCCTGCGTTACAAGCACGTCCCGTTGTGTGACAAGCCTGCTCAAACCGGCTGCGCCCTGCAATGGAATGCGGTGAAGGCAGGATCGAATCTCAATCCGGTAGTGTCTGCCTATGAGAAAATATTCACCGACCAGTATGGCGATGTTCCGGGACGTACCACCGTTTGTATAAACCCCGTCACATTCGACCGCAGCCGCCCATCGTCCGCCTTATCTGAAGCGAAGGGCGCGATACCCGGTGATCCTGGAGCCGAACCAATCAAACCCCTGATCCCAAAGGCGGTCAAAGTGACATGCGAGAAAGGCTTCGCCGTGACCGAGATGGACCCTCGCCTGGGCCTCGAACCGCTACCCGGGGGGGGCCTTCACTACCATGACTTCGGCTTGTTCTATGGCGATATCAGGGCCAATGCCGTCTTACGCACCAAGGCATGGTTACGCAGCCACAAGTGATGGGTGAACGGATGATCAGGCAGCTTCGCGTTGCCCGTCCAGCTTGGTCAGCAGAACAGCCACCTCCTGTGCCGGAATTGGTCTGCTGAAGAGGTAACCTTGGATTTGCCCACACCCTTCTGCGCGCAGGATATCAAGCTGATCGCTGCTTTCCACGCCCTCGGCCGTAGTTTCGATTCCCAGTGCATCGGCAAGGGTCGTGATTGCGCGAATGATGGCAGTCGCGCCTTTGTGAGCCAGAAGGTCCACTATAAAGCTACGGTCGATCTTAAGTTTGTCGAAAGGAAAACTGCGAAGATAGCTCAGTGAAGAATATCCGGTACCAAAGTCATCGAGCGCCACTCGCACCCCCAGCGCACGCAAGGAATGCAGCGAGGCGAGCGTCGCTTCGACGTTATCGATAAACAGGCTTTCAGTGATCTCGAGTTCAAGGCGCCCTGGTTGCAGTCCGGATCGGGACAAGGCTTGCAGCACGATGCTGTTTAGCGTCGAACTTCGAAACTGGACCGGCGATACGTTCACCGCAACGCGAATATGCGATGGCCATTCCGCCGCCACCCGGCACGCTTCATGGATCACCCACTCCCCAATCGGGATGATAAGGCCAGTTTCCTCTGCCAGCGGAATGAACTCTATGGGTGATATCATGCCCCGCGACGGATGATGCCAGCGTAACAGGGCCTCGAACGCAGTCACCCGGTTCTGCGACAGTCCGAACAACGGTTGGAAATGCAATTCCAGCTCACCGTTGCGCAAAGCATCATGCAGATCGACCTCCATCGCGCGACGGGCCTGAGCTTCTGCGTCCATGGCGCTTTCGAAGAATCGATGGCTCGCCTTTCCGTCCTGCTTTGCCCGGTAGAGCGCCAAATCGGCATTCTTGAGCAAGGCGGTGGCGTCTGATCCATCCTGCGGCGCCAACGTGATGCCGACGCTAGCACCAGCTAGAATGCGTTGTCCGTCAACATCGAATGGCCGTGCCATCGCGTTCACGATTGCACGGCCGATTTGATCCGCGCTGCCCGCTGCATTGTCAATTATGATTGCAAACTCATCGCCCCCCAGCCTCGCGATAAAGGCAGCCGGACATGTCTGCGCCAACCGCGCGCCTACCTCTCGAAGTAGCGCATCGCCTGCGGGGTGACCTAGCGTGTCGTTGACGGCCTTGAAATTGTCCAGGTCCAGACAAAACAGCGCAAATCCATCGGTGTCCGGTCGCTGGAGCGCCAACGCGATCTGCTCACGAAGCAACGTTCGGTTCGCAAGTCCCGTCAAATCATCATGAAACGCCATATGCGCGATCTGTCTTTCGCGCTCTTCAACGGCATTGACCATGCGATTGAAACTTGTGGCAAGCCGGCCGATTTCGTCCTGCGTTTCGACCTTCACTTCCGCATGTTCGCCATGACTGACCTTGCGGGCGGCGCTTTCAAGCGCAACGATCGGCCGGGTCAGGTTACGCGCCATCACGAATGCGCCCCAGATCGCTAACAGCGTGCCCACCACTCCAAACGTCATCAATGCGGTCAGAATAGGTGTGTATGCGGCCATGGCTTCGCTAAGGCTGTATTCCAGTACCAGCATTTGAGGCGAGGACGGAACGAGATCCTTGATCGGCCGAGACTGGACAAGCATACGTTCGTCCCCGCGATCCCATTCGCGAGTGGTTATGCTGGCCCCTGTCGCCTTTTGAAGCGTTTCAGGCAGGTCAGCGACCGGTACTATCTTGGGATCCAGGTTCATGGCGGAAATCCGCACGACCTGCCGTAGGTCAGCAATATCCATGTTCTTGGTGAAGACCACCCAACCCGCCAGCATTGGAAGACGGACGGGAACTGCGGCCACCATGTGGCTGCGATTTTTCCACCGAACGATTCCCTGCATTCGCCCGGAATCCAACGCGTCATATAGGTGCCTGGAATCCGCTGCCGACAACTCCGCTGTGTCGCCGCTCAGCGTACTGTCCATCGCAACGTAGATAGCATGGTCGGCATCAAACCGCCTTTTCAGGCTTTCCAGCGCAGAACTTATAGTCGGCGCGTCCGCTGTCCCGACTGCTTCGCGGAACCCGAAATCGCTTGCCAAGACGGTGGCCGCCTGAGTGAGCTGACGGAACTGCATGGCAGTCATCCGATCGAACACCGTACTGCCGGTAGTCATCTCCTGACGAATGGCTTCGTCTGCGTACCGTTCTATCGCATTACGAGTTCCATAGAGCGACAGCGCCATCACGGCGACGAACATGGCGCCGTATAGCAGCGTCATGCGTGCGGTCAGTCGTGACCGCAAAGCCCGCGCTGCCCGTCCCCATGCATGTCGAACGAAGGCGCGGTCCATCACCCGCTCGTGCGAAGAGCGACGGTGACATTCCTGACGGTGGACCCGCGTGCCGGAATAGGCACTTGCATCGCCAGCTCATTGTCCTTGGATTTCATCAGCGGGTGCCAGATCGTCACTTGCCCCTGCCCTGCCGCGATGCCCGGAATATGGACTTTCCCACCCGCATCGGTCTTGGCGGCAAAAGGAGTGTCGACCACCTTTATGAATCCACTCATTTGATCATGGATATTACAACCCAACGCGACGGCGCCGGTCGATTTGAAGGTATAGCTGCGCGTCTCATCTCGGCTGAACAACTTGATCTCAAATCGCGCAGGCTTGGAAAACGAGTAGATGTGATGCCGGACCTTGTCGTGGTTGGGAAACCGCACCGTCGCACCTACCGGTACGACCAGGACGTGGGGTTGAAAGGCGATGTTTTCCTGCACCATCGTCGTGCCCCAGGGGAAGCGGATCGCTCCTGCCGGTATCCCGCCGGAAGGGCGCACCGTGACGACCGCATCGCTCACCGGCTTCCCGGCCGCATCGACAATCCGCAGATCAAGGTCGCCCGCGTACGCATAGGACGCGGTGCCAGCCAGAGCGATTATGGTCAGGAAGACGTTTCGGATCATGCGCATGCCGACGCAATATCAAGCTATAATAAACAAATGCTTATAGATTCTCGTCGTTTATGCATCATGGGCAATAACCGACCTTTAACCCGGGCTTGGTAAGCGGCAGGAATGAATTACCGTCTTTTCACCTGCACCGTCATTTTCGCCGGAATGATCAGCACCCTACCCACAGCTTCGGCAAAGCCCCTACGCAACGGCGGCAAACTGCTGCTGACCAATGGCATCGGATCGCTCGAAGGGGCAAGCGGCGGCGGACTGACGCCGTGGGCTGTGATTGCCGGCAATGAAACGAGCGACGGCATGGGCATATCCGCTCACGGCACGATCGCTGAAGTCAAAAACTATGACTACCAGAGCGCGGGCATCGCCATTGGCCTTCGTGATCGGATCGAGCTGAGTTACGCTCATCAGGATTTCAACACCAATGAGATCGGCCTCGCCCTTGGACTGGGCAAGGACTACGCCTTCTCTCAGGACGTGTTTGGCGCCAAAGTCAGGCTCGTCGGCGATCTGGTTTATGACGGTGTCCCAGCGATAGCCCTCGGCGTGCAGTACAAGAAGAACAACAACGGTCGCATCGTCCGCGCCATCGGCGCAAAGCATGCCGAAGGCGTGGATTATTACGCCTCAGCCAGCCGACTGTTTCTGTCGCGCTCCGTACTAGTCTCCGGGACGGCTCGACTGACCAAGGCCAATCAGCTGGGCATCCTTGGGTTTGGCGGGGACAGGAATGGCGGATACAGCCTGCAGTTCGAAGGGTCCGCCGCATGGCAGCTTTCAAGGCGCCTGGCGATTGGCGGTGAATACCGCTCGAAGCCGAACAATCTGGCCATTGCGCGTGAAGATGACTGGTTCGATGCGTTCGCCGCCTATGCGGTCAACAAAAACCTCACCACAACTGTCGCCTATACGGATCTCGGTGCGGTCGCCACGGTACCGGGGCAACGCGGCGTGCTGTTCCAGTTGCAAGCCGCCTTCTGAACTTTTCCAGGACGACCATCATGACAGTTCTCCTCTCTCTCCTGCTGCTCCAGGCCGCTCCTTATGCAATGCCCGGCGAAGAACCGGTCGACCCATATACAGCCGACAGCCACAATGCAGGCGCCAAACCATTCGATGGCGATGGCATGGCTGATGCTTTCCATGGACAAGCCGGCATAAAGCGTATCGTCGAGCGGATGGTCGAAACAAATTTTGCAGACCCCGTGATTGGCGAGATTTTCGCCAACCAGGACAAGGCGCGTATCAAGCGTACGATCTTCGAACAGTTCTGCTACATCCTAAATGCGGGATGCACTTATACCGGTCGCGACATGGCGACTGCTCATAAGGACATGGGTGTTCAGAAAGCGGACATGAACCGGCTGGTCGAAGTGCTGCAAAAGTCGATGACAGCCGAGGGTGTGGACTTTCAGGCACAGAACCGTTTCCTGTCGAAACTCGCTCCAATGCGATCCAGCATAGTCCAGAAGTAATCGCTCTTCGCCTATCTGCGGCGGACATTGTCCTTTGACAACGACAATACTGAATCCTCGACTTTGCCGAGTAACGCCATCAGCGCCCTGATCTCGCTTGAATTGAGAGTGCCGAATATGGCTCGCTCAAGTTCTTTGGCTTGCGGCGCCACCTCCGCGTAAAGATCCAGCCCAGATCCGGTCAGGTGAAGCTGATGCGACCGAGCATCATTCGGATTTGGCCGACGCTCGACTAGGCCACGACGTTCCAAGTTGATTGCAGCCCGGCTTACCGACACCTTTTCCATGCGGGTCCGATGCCCTATCGCCTGCTGACTTAGACCATCAGTCTCTGCCACTACCGCGATGACTCGCCACTCCGGCACCGATAGATCGAACTTGGATTGATAAACCGAGGCAATGGCACCGCTCACCAAATTGGTGACGACCGACAAGCGGAAAGGAATGAATCGGTCCAGGACCAGAAGATCGTCGCGCATCCGATATAGTAACAATTGACACTAAATTGGCAATACTCCATCCCTGTAAGGGAGTGGAAGAATTGGAGAGCCTAGATGCAAGCCAGGACATTTGAACTGACGTTTGGGCAGGATCTTTCGATATGAGCACGCGGCAAGAACCGCCCCAAGACGGCTATTTCACCGGGTTTGGCAATCATGTCGCCTCCGACGCAGTAGCAGGCGCTTTGCCGATTGGCCGCAATTCACCGCAGCACGTGCCTTTCGGCCTCTATGCCGAGCAGTTGTCGGGGACCGCCTTCACGGCCCCACGCAGCGAGAACCGACGCTCCTGGCTCTATCGCCTGCGGCCGACCGCGCAACACCCTGCCTTCTCAAGATATGAGGGCAGTCCGCATCTACTCACAGCTCCGTTCGACGCTGTCCCTCCATCGCCGAACAGGCTGCGCTGGGATCCGTTGCCTTATCCGACAACGCCGACAGATTGGGTAGACGGCCTGATCACTTATGGCGGGAACGGAAATGTTGCAGACCAGTCGGGCGTCGGAATCCATTGCTACGCCGCGACCGCAGACATGGACCGCGCGTTCTTTTCAGCAGACGGCGAACTTCTTATCGTTCCCCAAGACGGCGCGTTGGCGATCACGACCGAACTTGGGCGTTTGGATGTTGCTCCTCTATCGATCGCAGTCATTCCACGCGGTGTCCGCTTCCGCATAGCCTTGCCCGAAGGGAAAGCGCGAGGCTATGTTTGTGAAAATTACGGCGCTCTGTTCAGGTTACCCGATCTGGGGCCGATCGGCGCCAACGGGCTTGCCAATTCGCGAGATTTCGAAACTCCCGCAGCCTGGTTTGAAGACAGTGATGAACCCTGCGCCGTTATCCAGAAGTTTCAGGGCAGTCTTTGGCAGACTTCACTCATGCATTCACCGTTCGATGTGGTGGCGTGGCACGGCAACCTCGCTCCATACCGGTACGATCTGACGAACTTCAACACTATCAATACGGTCAGCTTCGATCACCCTGATCCCTCGATATTTACGGTGCTAACCAGCCCAACCGATACTGCCGGCACCGCAAACTGCGACTTTGTGATCTTTCCTCCTCGATGGATGGTTGCCGAAGACACGTTCAGGCCTCCTTGGTTCCATCGCAACGTGATGAGCGAATTCATGGGATTGATCGCTGGCGAGTATGACGCGAAGGAAGGCGGCGGTTTCACGCCCGGGGGAGCATCGCTACACAATCAGATGAACGGCCACGGCCCTGACCGTGCAACGTTCGACAAAGCCACCGTCTCACCTCTGCTTCCTCAGAAGATCCAGAATACGATGGCATTCATGTTTGAAACCCGCCACGTTATCCGCCTCACGCGGTGGTCGGAAACCGCACCTACGAAACAGCTTGATTATGACGATGTTTGGGAAGGCTTTGTGAAAGCGAACATCGATTGATTAGGCAAAGTCCGCGCAAACCCGGTCGTCGTGCTTACGACGATCCTCAGTGCGGATCCACTTTAATGTACACTTAAAGTAGTGTATTTTTATCGGCGGCAATCTAATCAGCCCAGGTTCGTGCAACGATGAAAGTACGCAGTAAGAGGTTCATCATTTTGTATAGCATGGCCCTCAAGGAACGCTCTACGGCGCTAGTAGCCTCGGCGGACTTGTGAACTTCGTTAACATAGATCCTTCCATCTCGGATGGTCAGCGAACAGGCCGAGGCAGGCAAACTAATGGTATAATCGACACGGGCCGGACAATCAAAACTATCCAGGCCTACAGTGCTACGGTCCATGCCGAGTTGACTGGGATCGATGTGACCTCGGTCACCGGTTACAGCAAGTTCAAGGCCACCGCGATTCAGGAATACACCAACATCTCACCGTGGCGCGCGCTCGCAATATTCAAATAGCTATCGTCGCGATGCGTACGGCGGCTCAATCTGTTGACGGATTACCGTCACCGAGAAGCCTGCAGCGCACGGCGCTTGAATAAACTGCCAAGATCGAATGGCTCGCACCGGTCAGGCCCTAGGCCGCAGCGCGGGTTCGAACTCGGCGTTGGGTTGATGAAACTGCTAACGAGCACAGTCATCCGCTCCTTCAACCTGCGCATTATGGTCCCGCCGCACATTCAGGCTCATCAAACTAGGGCTTCGCGGAAGTGTCGAGAAAAAGATGCTTGATGACGCCTTGCTGATTCCGCGCGGGGTATGGCCGCTTCGATAGTTCAGGTTTCACACATCACTCTCTCTGATACCCGATCTACGCCGGTTCGTTGTTCGGGTGCGGCCTGTCAGCTGTTTGGGCCCAGATACTGACATTTGAGCCGCACCGTCTGACGTAAACATCTTGTCGGGCGACAGCTCAACCGGATAGAAGCGAAATGGCACTAATTTGAACATGTGCGACCTCCGTATTGTCCTCCCCATACTGGAAACCTAAGATTGCGTGGGGTTAAATATGGCAGCCGGGCGATCAAGGCCGCGAGGTTGATAACCTGTGGTAGGTGCCTCTCACCGAGTGGCCACGATAGGCTTTCGCCCAAAAATGCGCATGTAGACAAGTTTGGGTTATGCTTGCTCACGCGTTGGCGGCAACGAACGATGTGAAAGCGACAGGCGTGGGCCTATGCGTCAGAATGACAAGCGGGGAGCAGACTTGTTCGTCTTGATCGAACGGTTCTATTTTGACTGCGTAGCGCGCACCAAGTCGTTGGTGGCGCCGCCATCACATCACGAAACGCTTTTGCGTGCGTATATTCGAAAGCGGGTCGGCTTAATGCAGGTCCATTCCGCCTTTCCATGCGAATGGACCGTGCCTTTGCGCTTGAACTTTTTCGCTTCCGGACAGTATATCTTGGCTATTGTATCCAGTCCGGGAGGCGGCATGGCAGATGCGAAGGCTTTATCGGGCAGTGGTCCCAAGCTGAAGGTCGGCTTTGTCCTAGCGCCCCGTTTCACACTGGCCGCGTTTGCCAATTTCGTCGACGCCATCAGGCTTGCTGCTGACCAACGGGATCATAGCCGACAAATCGATTGCGAATGGGCGGTACTCGGCGAACCGGGGGAAATCGTCGAGGCAAGTTGCGGCTTGCTCGTTCAAACCGGGGACACGCTCGAAAGTCCGGAGCGCTTCGACTATATCGTCGTTGTCGGTGGGCTGCTGTATGGACAGTCGCGCGTTTCGTCGAACGTGAACGCTTTCCTCAAGTCTGCCGCAGCGGCCAATATCCCGCTTGTCGCGCTTTGCACTGGGTCCTTTATCCTCGCCCGGGCTGGCTTGCTCGATGGCTATCATGTGTGCGTAAGCTGGCTTCATATCGCCGAGTTCAAGGAAGAATTTCCCAACCTTAACGCAGACTCGAGCCGCCAATTTGTAGTCGACCGCGACCGACTGACCTGCGCCGGCGGGACGAGCGGTGCTCGGTTAGCCGGGCACTTGATCGAAAAGCATGTCGGCCGTGGGCGAGCGCTGAAAAGCCTCCGCATCATGATCGAGGAAGCCGCGCTTCCGGCCAACGCATGGCAGCCAGAGGAAGTCGTCAGTCGTGTCGCGCATGACAATCTGGTCAAGAAGGCGATGCTCAATATCGAGCAAAATATAGGGGAAAACACGCATTTGCCGGTGCTGGCCCGCTCGCTAGGGATCAGCATCCGGCAGTTACAGCGGCGCTTCGAAAGCGACATCGGTATTAGTGTACGAGAATATCGTCGCGGTCTTCAACTCTCGCGCGCCAAATGGCTGGTGGAGCATAGCGATTGGCCGATGACCAAAATTGCACTGGACTGCGGATTCTCGGATTCCGCGCATTTCACGAGAACGTTCAAACAGCACTTTCATGTCCTTCCATCGACGGACCGAAAGGAAGCGAGCGCGCGCCGCGAATGACCGCTCTCTGTGTTTAGACCAGAAACCGGATGTGGCCCTCGCGCATATTTCGTTTGCAAGCGCGGGAGCGTGTTCAGTCGATCTCCTGGCTGGGAAGCGGAGAAAAACAGTTTCGCTGGCGACAACTTTGGTACCAGCAAGATGGTCCTGACCGATTCGGCGCCGCCGGACCGGTCAGGTCACCACTATTTCCAGACCTGAGCCGCAACCCGCCGGAAATTTTTACCTGACACGCCCCGCACCTGTTCGTCCGTATAGCCATGGCGGAGCATGTGCTCGCAGACCTCAGCTCCTCCGGCTGCACAAAATCGGTTTCCAGGTGCGGCTTGCCCTCGATAAGGGGCCAAAGGTAGGTGCCTGCTTTCACATATTGCCAGAACACATCGCGTTCACCTACGTAATCAAGACCGAAGCCAATATGCTCGACGCCAATGAGTTGTGCGATGTGGTCGACGTGACGGAACATGGTCTGCGTGCTAGCCCTTGTGTCGTGCCACAGCCCGCATATCCCGATAATGCCGCCGGTCTTCGCGCAGGCGAGGATCTGATCGTCCCTGATGTTACGGTTAGTAAGGAAAGACGGCATAGGCGCTGAGTGAGAGAAGATGAACGGCGCCTCCGCCACCTCCATTGCATCCGTCATCGTGACCGCCGCGCCGAAATTTTGAACCTATGCGCCTTGCCTTTGCCTATGTAACGCACTGTGCCGTTATTTTTCTAAACATTTGGCTAGGCCAACCAAACCGACTGTAAAGACGCATCTTTAATATCTCGATGTCCGGAATGTGATATTATACGACACATAAATTCAAGCTATCACAGAGGCGCTGCAGCGATACAATTTCTCGACCCAGGTCGCATCACGACGTGAAATTCGAGAGGATCATCAATGGCAACTTCAACTTCGGCGGCGGTATCGCATGTGCCGTTCTTTGGGGGCGAGTTGTGGGAAGCAGATCCGATCGTCAATGATGCCATCACAGCGGAATTTCAGCGGCAGCGTGACAAACTGGAACTCATAGCATCGGAAAATATCGTTTCGACCGCGGTTCTGCAGGCACAAGGCTCGGTTCTGACGAACAAATATGCCGAAGGCTATCCCGGGAAGCGCTATTATGGTGGCTGTGAGCATGTCGACGTAACCGAGCAGATCGCAATCGATCGGGCGTGTCAGCTCTTTGGCGCGCAGTTCGCCAACGTGCAGCCGCATTCGGGAGCTCAGGCAAACATGGCCGTAGCCTATGGGCTGCTGCAGCCCGGCGACACAATCATGGGCATGAGCCTGGCCCATGGCGGCCATCTGACCCATGGCGCTGCTCCAACCTTCTCTGGCAAATGGCTGAATCCCGTTCAATATGGCGTTCGTGAGGACGACCATCTTATAGACTATGATGCGGTTGGCGAGTTGGCGAAAGATTACCATCCCAAGCTCATCATCGCTGGGGGATCGGCGTATCCCCGCCAGATCGACTTCGCCCGTTTCCGTGAGATTGCGGATTCCGTTGACGCCAAGCTCATGGTCGACATGGCCCATTTCGCAGGGCTTGTGGCAGGGGGCGCTCACCCCAATCCACTGGAGTATGCACATGTTGTGACTTCGACGACCCACAAAACGCTGCGTGGACCGCGTGGCGGCCTGATCCTCACCAATGACGAGGCTCTTTCCAAAAAGTTCAATTCCGCGATCTTTCCCGGCATACAAGGTGGACCGCTTGAACATGTGATCGCGGCGAAGGCGGTTGCATTCGGCGAGGCGTTGCGCCCTGAATTTCAGGGTTATGCCCGCCGTGTAATTGAAAATGCCAAAACCCTTGCGTCGGTCCTTCAACAGAACGGCTGCACCATCGTCTCGGGCGGGACTGACACCCATGTTGTCCTTGTCGATCTACGGGCCAAGGGTCTGACCGGCAAGCGGGCCGAGCGCCTGCTCGATGACGCGGGCATCACCTGCAACAAAAATGGCATCCCCTTCGACCCTGAGAAGCCTTTCGTGACGTCTGGCATACGTCTTGGTTCGGCTGCGTTGACGACGCGAGGCTTCGATGGGGATGCTTTCGAAGAGGTCGGCCGCCTGATTGTTCAGATCCTGGACGCAGCCGCGCAAGGCGACGTAGCCGAAAATGTAACCAATCAGGTACGGTCACAGGTGATCGCTCTGTGCGAACGCTTTCCGATTTACGCATCAGAGCGAGGCTAAGCGCTGCCGGTCCGGGGGAACAATTTCATGCAACGCTTTTCTGCCTTTTCACTTTTCCGTCATGGTCTTGGGCGCCATCAGGGGTGGAAGCCTCAATGGCGACAGGCCAGTCCCAAGACGAGCTACGACGCGATCATCGTGGGCGGTGGCGGCCATGGCCTGGGAGCTGCCTATTATCTTGCCAAAGTCCATGCCATCCACAACGTCGCCGTGTTGGAAAAAGGGTGGATCGGTGGCGGCAATACTGGTCGAAATACGACGATCATCCGTTCAAATTACCTTTTCGACGAAAGCGCGGCTCTATACGACCATGCTCTCAAGCTTTGGGAAGGTTTGAGTCAGGAGCTGAATTATAACGTCATGTTCTCTCAACGAGGCGTGATGATGTTGGCGCATAATATTCACGACATCCAATCGTTCAAAAGACATGTCCATGCCAATCGAATAAACGGCGTCGACAATGAGTGGCTTACCCCTGAACAAGCCAAGGAATATTGTCCGCCGCTCAATATAGACCCCAGCGCCCGCTATCCTGTATTAGGCGCGGCGCTTCAAAGGCGCGGGGGCACGGCGCGCCATGATGCAGTCGCATGGGGCTATGCTCGTGCCGCCGACGCGCTGGGTGTGGACATCATAGAAAACTGCGAAGTAACGGGCATCCAGCGTGATGCGTCCGGCGCGGTCAACGGTGTTGATACGACACGCGGCTTCATCGGCACAAAGCGCATCGGCGTGTCGGCCGCAGGCCATACCAGCGTCGTGATGGACATGGCGGGGGTTCGGCTGCCGCTGGAGAGCTACCCGCTTCAGGCGCTGGTGTCGGAGCCGATCAAGCCGATCTTTCCGTGCGTAGTGATGTCGAACACGATCCATGCCTATATGAGCCAGTCCGACAAAGGCGAACTCGTCATCGGTGCAGGTACCGACGCCTACACAAGCTACACCCAGCGCGGCGGCCTACATATCGCAACGCATACCTTGGAAGCGATCTGCGAGCTTTTCCCGCAATTCCGCCGGATGCGGATGCTCCGCAACTGGGGCGGTATCGTGGACGTGACGCCTGATCGCTCACCGATCATTGCCAAGACGCCCGTTTCCGGTCTTTATGTCAATTGCGGTTGGGGGACCGGTGGTTTCAAGGCTACGCCCGGCGCGGCGCATCTTTTCGCGCACACGATCGCACGTGATGAACCTCACCCCATCAACGCTCCTTTTACCATCGAGCGTTTCCGCGATGGCTTCATGATCGACGAGGCCGCAGCAGCGGCCGTCGCGCACTGAGAGGCGATACCATGCTTATCATCGATTGCCCTTACTGCGGCGCGCGACCCGAGTTGGAATTCAGTTATGGCGGTCAGGCACATATCGACCGCCCGATTAAGCCCGCCGACCTCAGCGATGAGGACTGGAACGCCTATCTCTACGTACGCACTAATCCGAAAGGCGTGCATGCGGAGCGGTGGCGTCACATTCATGGCTGCGCCCGCTTCTTCAATGCCCTGCGCGATACGCGTACGGATCATTTCCTGGCGACCTACAAGGTCGGCGAGTCCACCCCAGAGGTGTCACAAGCATGACAGAAAGTTTTCGTAGCGTTTCGGGTGGACGTGTCGATCGCCACCGCAAACTGAAGTTCACCTTCGATGGCAAATCCTACACCGGGGTGCAGGGCGACACCTTGGCGTCGGCCTTGCTCGCAAATGGAATCCATCTTGTCGGCCGTTCGTTCAAATATCATCGGCCGCGCGGTATTCTTGGAATCGGCGCCGATGAACCCAATGCGCTTGTCGGCATTCGGCGTGACGCCGCTCGCTACACACCCAATCTACTGGCCACGCAGATCGAACTCTATGACGGGTTGAATGCGGTCAGCCAGAACCGGCATCCCAGTCTCGAACACGATCGCATGGCGATCAATGACACACTGCTCAGCCGTTTCATCCCGGCAGGGTTCTACTACAAGACCTTCATGTGGCCTAAGGGCGCATGGGACAAGCTGTATGAACCCCGCATCCGCGAAGCGGCTGGCCTGGGCATAGCGCCAACCTTGGATGACCCTGACGTCTACACGCAGCGTTATGCTCATGCGGATGTTCTGGTGATCGGCGCCGGCCCAGCGGGGATTGCTGCCGCACAACAGGCTGCTGCCACCGGCGCCCGCGTCATCCTGGCCGACGATCGGCCGACAATGGGAGGCTCGCTTCTCTCGGCAGTCGATACGAGCATCGGGGGGCGGGACGCTCGTACCTGGACACAGGACGCTCTCGCAGCGTTAAAAGCCCTTCCCAATGTCACGTTGCTTCCACGTACCATCGCCTTTGGGTACTATCCCCACAATTGGATAGGCCTCGCCGAGAAGCTTACCGACCATCTGCCGCAGCTAACCGAGGGCATGCCCCGCGAACGGCTATGGCAGGTTCGGGCCAAACAAGTGGTGATTGCAGCCGGTGCCATCGAGCGCCCTCTGGTCTTCGCAGACAATGACCGTCCCGGGATCATGCTGGCGGATGCGGCGCGCGTCTATTTACAGGAATACGGTGTGGTCGTAGGCCGCAAGGTGGTGATCCTTGCTGCGCATGACAGCGGTTATCGCACGGCGCATGAACTGCAGGCGGCAGGCGTCGAAGTAGTCGCCATCGTTGATATCAGGCACCAGCCAACTGTGTCACTTCGCGCGCGAGCGGCCGGCCTTCGTGTCCTTGATGGAGCCAGCATCGATGGCACCAAAGGTCGACTTCGTGTTTCGGCTATAACCGTCTCCGTCAATGGGAAGCGCGAAACGCTGGCCTGCGACACAGTGCTTATGGCCGGCGGCTTCACGCCGAGCGTACACCTCTTCTCTCAATCCCGCGGCGAGCTCATATGGGACCCTGCGTTGCAGGCTTATATACCAGGCGAATCCGCGGAGGCCGAGCGCTCGGCAGGCGCATGTCGCGGCCGGTTCGGTCTGGCCGAGGCCCTTAACGATGGGGCCGAAGCGGGCCGATCGGCAGCGGCTGCGGCAGGCTTTTCTCTAAAGGACGATCCCCTGCCCTCGGTCCAGACGCGGTACGCCATAGGTGAAGGCGGGCACATCGGCGCAGCACCCACAACCGCAGACCATAGCAAAGCCAAGGCATTTGTGGATTGGCAGAATGACGTAACGGTCAAAGACATCAAGCTGGCGGCCCGTGAAGGCTTCCTATCGATCGAGCACGTGAAGCGATACACCACCACCGGCATGGCGACCGATCAGGGCAAGCTGTCAAACATCAATGCGCTTGGCATCGTTTCGGATGCCACCGGGCGCACTGTACCGCAGATAGGGCTTACCACCTTTCGCGCTCCCTACACGCCGATCACGTTCGGCACACTAGCCGGCAAAGCTCGAGGAATTTTGTTCGATCCGGCGCGTGTCACCGCCATAAACGATTGGGCGGCGGAGCATGGCGCGGTCTTCGAAGACGTCGGCAACTGGAAGCGTGCGCATTATTTCCCGCAACGCGGTGAAGACATGCACACTGCGGTCGATCGCGAATGCGTGCAGGTGCGCAACAATGTAGGCATATTCGACGCCTCCACACTCGGCAAGATCGAAGTTGTCGGGCCGGATGCGGCGATCTTCATGAACCGCTTCTACGTCAACGCCTGGCTTAAACTCGGCATTGGCAAATGTCGCTACGGAGTTCTGTTGCGCGAAGACGGCTTCGTTCTTGACGACGGCGTGGTGGGGCGTGTCGCGCAGGATCGATTTCACGTCACTACCACGACTGGCGGCGCAGCCCGAGTGCTAAACATGATGGAGGACTATCTTCAGACGGAATGGTCCGACCTCAATGTCTGGTTGACCTCCACTACCGAGCAATGGTCGGTTATCGCGGTTCAAGGGCCCATGGCTCGCGAAGTGCTGGCCCCCCTCATCACGGGTTTGGACGTCTCAGCGGAAGGGTTCCCCCATATGAGCATCGCGGACGCGCAGATCTGCGGCGTTCCGATGCGCCTGATGAGGGTGAGCTTTACAGGCGAACTGGGTTTCGAAGTGAACGTACCCAGTGGCTATGGCAGGATGGTCTGGGAAGCTATCTGGGAACGTGGCAAAATGTACAACATGGTCCCTTACGGAACGGAGACCATGCATGTCCTGCGTGCGGAAAAAGGCTTTATCATCATTGGGCAGGAAACAGACGGTACGGTGACCCCGGACGATGCCGGCCTCAGCTGGGCGATCGGCAAAACAAAGCCGGACTTCGTGGGCAAGCGCTCCCTGGAACGACCCGCCATGTCTGCACCTGATCGCAAGCAGCTGGTTGGTTTGCTAACTCAGAACCCGAAGATTGTTCTTGAGGAAGGCGCGCAGATCATCGCACCGTCCGACAGCCGCACAGCGATCGGCCATGTCACATCCTCGTACAACAGCGCCGTGTTGGGCAAGTCGATCGCTTTGGCACTGGTGAAGGGCGGGCGGGCGAGAATGGGTGAAATGCTTCAGGTGCCGATGCCTGACGGTGTAATCGACGTCGAGGTTGTAAAGCCCATATTCTTCGACCCGGAAGGACAGCGCGTCAATGTCTGACATTTCCATTGCATCACCCTTTTTGGGCATGAGCGACGCCATTAGACCTCTCGCCCATTTCGGCCGTGCCGTCCTGCGCGTTGGTGGCTCGCATGTGACGCAGATGTCCGAGCGGCTGGGGTTGGAGTTGCCCACCACAGCCTGCCGGGCAGCCAGCGGATCGGAAATCAATGCTTTATGGCTCGGTCCAGATGAATGGCTGATCATGAGCGAGAATAGTCTGGCTTCCAGCACCGGCTGGTCCAATGGCATTGCCGATAGGATCTCCGACATTCCTTGCTCCCTGGTCGATGTCAGCCATCGGCAGGTCGCCTTGGAGATAACTGGTCCCCGCGCAGAAGACATCCTTTACCACGGGTGCGCGCTGGACTTGGCAATTTCTGCCTTTCCAGTCGGGATGTGCACCCGGACCATGTATGACAAGGCAGAAATCATTTTATGGCGCACGGCATCGGACCGATTCCATGTGGAAGTCTGGCGCTCATTCGCGCGTTATATTGAAGCGCTTCTTCGCGAGGCCGAGAACGAGGCGTAACGTGCTATGATCGGGGTTCGTGATTTATTTCGGATTGGTATTGGTCCATCCTCGTCTCACACTGTTGGCCCCATGAAAGCAGCTGCAAGCTTCTCCGCCGCGCTGAGGGGTGCAGCGTTTTCGCGGGTTCGCTGCGAATTGCTCGGATCACTTGCCTGGACGGGCCAGGGACATGGTACGGATAAGGCCGTCATATTGGGGCTGGCCGGCTTCCTTCCCGATAAGATCGAACCGGACCAGATAAACGCATTCGTCGAAACGGCCTTGGCGCAAAAGCAGCTAATGATCGCCGATATCGACATTGCCTTCGACCCTGCGAGCGATGTCATTTTTGATCGTGCAGGCGAAACGCCCGTCCACCCCAATACGCTTTGTTTCACTGCCTGGGACGATGAAAACGCCGTGGTGCTTACCCAACGCTGGTGTTCGATCGGCGGTGGCTTCATCGCGCCCGAGGGTTTGGTAGGCAACCCAGTGCTCGATGACGAGAGCGCCCCCCCCTTTCCGTTCCGTACGGCCGCGGAACTTTTGCTATTATGCGACCGGAACGGTCTCAGCATAGCGCAAGTCGTGGGCGCCAACGAGCGGTCCCGAACGTCGGACAGCGACCTTCGTGATTATCTTGATCGCATCATCGACGCCATGATGGACTGTATTGAGCGTGGTATGGAAGCCGAAGGCATTCTTCCGGGACGGCTCCAGGTGCCGCGGCGTGCCAAGGGCATCCGCCGAAAGCTCGACGCGGACCAGTTTCGCAATCAACAGGCACCCCATGCCATCATGGATCACGTTAGCCTTTTCGCCATCGCAGTGAACGAGGAAAACGCAGCGGGCGGGCGCGTGGTAACCTCGCCGACCAATGGGGCAGCAGGCGTAGTCCCTGCAGTTCTGCGCTATTATCGCGACTTTTGGCCGGGGGCCGATCGCAAGGGCATGCATGATTTTCTGCTTACGGCCAGCGCCATCGGCACATTGACCAAGCTGAACGCCTCCATTTCCGGCGCCGAGGTAGGTTGTCAGGGGGAGGTCGGCACGGCGAGTGCGATGGCTGCAGCTGGCCTCGCTGCAGCTATGGGCGCTACCGATCAACAAGTGGAGAATGCCGCCGAAATCGCGATGGAGCATCATCTGGGCATGACGTGCGACCCCATTGGCGGACTGGTCCAGGTCCCTTGCATCGAACGCAATGCCTTTGGCGCGATCAAGGCAATCAACGCCGCGTCGCTCGCCCTGCGCGGCAATGGCCGTCATATCGTCTCGCTCGATCAGGTCATTGAAACGATGATGCGGACCGGACGGGACATGCATGTAAAGTATAAGGAAACCTCGCAGGGCGGCCTTGCGGTAAGCTTTCCTGAATGTTGATGGAAACGAAAATGACCGAACAAGATATTTATGCCGATTTCGCCAGCAAGGGCGTGATCCTTGAGCGGCACGAGCATGCGGCTGTCTTCACCGTCGAGGAAAGCGCATCTGTCCATCAGGCTCTACCGGCAGCGCATACCAAGAACCTGTTCCTGAAAGACAAGAAAGGTCACTTCTGGCTGATAACGCTTCCACACGATCGCCGCGCCGACCTGAAAGCTTTCGCCGAACTATTAGGGGCCGGAAAATTTTCTTTTGGCAAGCCCGAGGACATGGAAAGATTGCTTGGCGTCACCCCCGGCGCGGTCACGCCGCTGGGGGCGGCCCACGCATCAGCTGACGCTCTGACTATAGTATTCGATGAGAGCTTTGTATCAGACCGGATCGCTGTTCATCCACTGCGAAACACTGCGACCGTAGCGCTTCCTTTCTCCGCCCTGCTCGGCTGGCTCAAGGACCACGGTCATGCGGCGCGGATCGTGGCGTTACCGTGAATGACCTACACCGCAAAAGCGTGACCGGGCGCAAACAACGTGTTTGACTAAACCGTTATGCGCCACGGCTCGCAGCATCGTCCCCGTTGATCGTGGCAGAAAGGGTCAGGATCGTACGCGCGTGCCGCAAGGCCACCGCCTCGAGATCCGCGCCATAGCCACCGCCCAGCGTGCTCACCAACGGAATGCCGCGTCGCTTCGCCTCCGTCGCCACAAAGTAATCGCGTTCAGCGAGGCCTTTGTCTGTCAACGAAAGACGGCCAAGGGTGTCGGACATATGGGCATCGACGCCCGCCTGCAGCAGGATCAGTTCCGGCACAAAATGATCGAGCACCCAGGACAGCGGTCCCGCCAACGCTTTCAGATAGCCGGCGTCGTCCGTTAAATCGGGCAATCCGACGTCTAGCGACGAGCGCGCCTTGCGAGTGGGAAAGTTCTTCTCCGCATGAATGGAAAGCGTAAAAACATCACTGCGCCCCGCGGTTAGAGCTGCAGTGCCATCTCCCTGGTGCACGTCGAGATCAAGGATCAGGATCCTGGAAGCATCACCCTCCTGAATCAGCCTGTTCGCCGCGAGCGCCAGATCATTGAATACACAATATCCCGCGCCGGTATCGGCAAGGGCGTGGTGGCTGCCGCCAGCGGAGTTTGCAGCATATCCGTGCTGCAGCGCCAGCTTCGCCGCTAGCCATGTCCCGCCGGGAGATAACTGTGATCGCAACGAAATCTGCTCGTCGATTGCAAACCCGATCCGCCGCTGCTTGACGGCCGGCACCGAACAACCGATGACTTCGTTGACATAATTTGGCTCATGGATAGCCTCAAGCCATTCCCGCGGCATGACTTCGGGCGCATGGACAGTCATTGCTACGCCACTGTCTTCCAGCGCACGCATGACCAGTGCATACTTATCATGCTGAAAAGTGCCGGTGTGTCCGGTTCTGACCACATAACCGGGATGATGGACGACATGCAGCATGCCTTGCAGGTAGACCGATAAGGCACTTCGGTCGAGATGCATCGCTGGTCTTAAGACCTGAAGTCTGAACCAGATCCACACCGAAGGCGTCGACAGCGGAAGGAAAGAGTGGCTCGCCCCCATTTGCCCGCCCAACATTTAGAAAATCGCGTACGCGCGGTACATTTTCCACGAACTGATCACACACATAGGATTTCTGAAAAAGAAACCGCGATCCAGTTTAGCCGGTCGCCGGAGTTGGTGCTTTGCAAACGTAGTTCCTGCGTGAATGGTATGGTTATCCGTGAAGTAATTCGCATTTTCAATGCCCGGGAGGAAGGTCCCGGTTTCTACGGTGTTAATCCAATGTTCGACGTCGTATCGTCGCTTCGGCCGCTCGTCTTGCGATGGACGTAGAATGTGTCTGCCGTCAGAATCACAGCCCCAGGATCAAGCTCGATCTTCAACGCGGGCAGATAAAACCGATCGTAGAGCGGTTCGGGAATCGTGTTCAGGCCAAGGCGCAAGTTCACTGGTCGAGCGATCCGATGTCACCACTGGACCTGTAGCCAAAACAGATAGGAGGCAACCGAACGGGACGCGCATCATAAATTTTTTGTTTATAGTATGGCGAGGTGGCCGGGTACGTCCGATCGGGCGTCCCGGCACTACGTCACATCTTCATCAGTTCCTGGATGTGCTGTTGTACTACTGGCACGATTGCAGTGGCTGTCGTTTTGAGCGTTGCGGCCGTCCCATCCTTCGCGTAGGCCTGCTGCACGGCCAGTGCCTGGCCATGTGCAGCCTTCTGTTCAGCGATATAGCGCGCATCTCTAGCCAGGCCATTTTCAGCCTTCAACTGTGCCACCAATTCCAGCTGCAGCGGGGTGAGCGCTGGCGGCGGCACTGCCACTTTTGCCTTGGCTGCCGCCGCCTTCACATCGGCCGTGCTTTTTGTATGGTGCGCTATCATCATCGCCGCGAAGTCCCTGACCTTCGGGTCCTTGCTGGTTGCTAAAACGAGCGTGCTCGACTCTCGTTCATAAAGGTCGCTGGCGCCCGTGGTCTTCACATAATCGCCTGGCGTCATAACCTGAGCGCTGGCCGGCGCAGCAGCCAGAACCGCCAATCCTAGAAAAGCGTAAAAAACCTTCATTGATTTGCTCCTGGAAAAAGGACGGGGCAGTCGTTATTTCGACAGTGCTGGCTTCAGGCGCGACACCGCCCAAGCCTGCGCGTCGAAGGCGCCGCGTACGATTGGCGCCATTCCAAAAAATTCGTGAGTTACGCCTGCGAACGTCTTCTGCTCGACCGACACGCCGGCCGCCTTCAATGCCACGGCAAGCGTTTCTCCGTCCGAACGCAACGGATCGACCTGCGCGTTGACGATAGTGACCGGCGGCAAGCCCTTCAGATTAGCGGCAACCAGATTGATGCGCGGGTCCTGCTGATCCGTACTGCCGCGCGCATAATAATAGCCGAACCATTTGAGCATGGCGCTGTTGAGCGGCTTGGCATTTGCCGAGTCTTTCCGTGATGGCAGGTCCATGGCACTATTCGCGATCGGATATACCGACAGGATATGCTGCGGTGCGGTTAGGCCGTTTTCGCGGGCATAGATTGCCGTTGCAACAGCCAGGTTGCCGCCGGCGCTTTCACCCGCCAGAGCGATCCGCTTAGGATCGCCGCGCCAGTTTTTTGCGCTTTTGATCACCCAGGCATAGGCAGCGGCGGCATCATCGTGCTGGGCGGGAAATTTGGCTTCCGGCGCGTGGCGATATTCCACTGATACGACCATCGCATTAAGCTGCTTGGACAACGCGCGGGGCGTGGCGTCATAGGTGTTTACGTCGGCAATCACCCAGCCGCCGCCGTGATAGTAAATAATGATCGGGAGAATTGCATCAGCCGGTGCTGCTGATGGTCGATAAATGCGGGCATATTGCATCGGATCGGCGCCATACGGCACGTCTTTTGTCGTGACCGCTGCGTCAGGTGCAGTCGATATGCCCTTTTTCCGCATGACGGCGGTCGCTGCATCAGCGGCACTTGGCTGAATGCGCGCCTTTACGGGGGTGAGCGTCTCGATTGGCTTAGCGCCGAGTGCGGCGTGAGCGTCCAGAACGGCCTGCATATCTGCGGCAGGTACGGGAGGACGCATAGCCGTGGATGGCGCACGAGGTGGTGGCGCTGCGTTGGGTGAGATGATCGACTGCGCAAGCGCCGGGCCCGTCAGTGCGGTCCAGGCGAATAGCACGATAGCGAAGGAGGATTTCATAGGCAGTCCCTGTTTTGCTTGCCACCCCAGCACACCAACCGGTCATCGGCCCAACAGTTCCGCGAAAAACACCAATATTGCTTTAGGTTATCTCGAAATGCTTCTCATCACTACTTGCATATTTACAGTGAGTTCCAAATTTCTGGACCTAGGAAGTGAATGGTCAATATTTTGACTGGTGTGGCCTACCGGTTGGTCATCTAAGGTGCCAGTTTTCATGATTTTACGATGTTCTCGATCGCTACCAGATTGCTGGTCGAGATTGGGCAAGGGTCTTTTTCCAATCCATGTCATCGTGACGTCACAGGGAGTTTCAGCCTACTCCTTGCCCGTCGGTTGCCGGGTTTCGCCAAAAGACAGATGTTGGCGCGAACGGCAATGAAGTCCGAATCCTGCCCTCAACTCTCACCCCTTCCAAGTCATCAGCCAACGATTTCGATCCGTTAGGTGCGGATCGTCCGTTTCTATTCGCTGCATATATAAAATTACGGGATGAGCCGTTCCGCTTGAGGTCGAGCGAATAACGAAAAGGATTGTCGTCGGTGAACTGGTGTAACGTAACACCTAGCCACCGGGTTCAGCGTTTGATCCGGGCTTGAATGCGAGCCTGAGAAGCGCACGATGACAGCGAACCTAGAGTTGCTTTACTCAGATAGCCTGTAAAACAGGCGCCTTGATCGCTGCCCTGCTTTCTCTCAGCATTAGTTTCAGCTGCCCAGCCAGGGCGGGGCTGGACAGCCAACTCAAGCCAATATGTTGTCGGCTTGTTTATGCAGGGAAGTGTATTCCACACAGTTTGTTGCCATCAGGATCGCGGAAATAGGCAAGATCGATTGTACCCATCGTTGCCGTTGCACGAGGTCCGGGCGCTGCCTCGATCGACGTACCCCCACTAGCGATTGCCGCGTCATGGAACTGCCTTACCTGCGCCAAAGAGTTACAGGCAAAAGCGACGGTGCTGCCGTTTGCAACGGTTGCAGGCTCATCATTGATGGGCTGAGTAACGATAAAATTGGCGCCATCGCCGTTCCGATAAATCAGACGAGTGTGGCCACTATCGGCGACATTGATTATTGCCTCTCCAATTCCAAGAGTGCCAAGCACCGCGTCATAAAAGTGCTTTGCCTTTTCAATGTTGTTTGACCCAATCATGGTGTGAAAGAGCATGCATCGTCTCCTACCTGGGGCATTTCATAGTCGAAAAGCGCCCCCTCGCGACGCGCTAGCAGAATTGCCGACTTGGTCACGCTCAGACATCGTTTCGATGACGCCATCGCTTATCATTAATTTTCGGCGACATGCGCAACGGCTCACCGGTCCTGGCACGCCGTTGATCGGCTTATCTGTCTCCTAGCGCCAAAGATGAAAGCCATCTCGCGCGCAAACATAATCATGCGCGAATGGCTGAAGTGTATGCGGGACGTTTGGAGCTACCCGAGGCTCGTGCGCAGATGGCGCGCCGGCGTTCACTTAAGACAGGGTATGCCACGGCCTTGCCGCGTTTCGAGCGCGATCCCGCAGCAGAGTGCCATCGCTCAGTGTTGATCGAGTCTGCCGTCCCAGAAGCCGATGTTACGCATCTAATTGCTTGAATAGCGACCTGGGAGCCAGATGCCCAAAGATGGCGTTAGCGGCCATCTTCGCGATCGGTCTGGACGGCAGTATTTTGGAGGATATTCCCAGACCTCGTCCTGTGACGTATTACGGTTCCGATTTAAACGGGCAGCCGATCGGGGAAATAGCATGCAAACGAGGCTAACGTTGGAGCGTCCGTTGGTTTTGCCCGAGAACCGCTTTTACGTACTGATCGCCTGCTTGATGGGGCTCCTCAACATAGGCGCATTCTCGCTCTTCGCCATATTGGGCGTTTCGACATTCCACGCCCCTATTTACGTGCATATCCATGCCGTCTTGTTCATGGGTTGGGTGCTGCTGTTTTTGGCCCAAGTGCTACTTGCGGCGACCGGTTCATTGGCGATGCACCGCAAGCTGGGTTGGGTCGCGGTGGGATGGGCGATCGCGATGGTCGTGGTCGGCACCTTGACCACTGTATGGACCGTGCAAAAAGCGGCGGTTCCATTCTTTTTTCTTCCCGCTCAGTTTCTTTTAATGAACCCCCTAAGCGTGCTTCTTTTCGCGGCGCTATTGATTGGCGGGGTTTTCAAGCGGCGAGATCGCGACTGGCACCCGCGCCTTATCATATGCGGCATGGCTGCGATCATGGGTCCGGCATTCGGGCGTTTGCTGCCTGCTCCGCTGTTTATGTATTCGATGCTCACGGCGGTCTTCATCGGCATGGTCGCTTTCCCGCTAGCCGGTATCATGCGCGACAGACGGCGCTATGGCCGTGCCCACCCCGCCTGGTGGCTGGGACTGGCCGCAATCCTGGCGCTGCATTTGGCTACCGAGACGGTGGGGCGCAGTAGATTCGCTGCGTCCCTGTACGATCGCACCACGGCGGGGACACCCGGCGCACGGATATCCGCATTGGAATATCAACGGCCTCCCTTCCTCGTCGCACCGTAACCAAACGGCAAAGGTTCACTCCGGTTGGGGTGCATCAGGACTGGGCTTGGGGCCGGTTTGACCCTGGTCAGTGTAATCGTCATCACCGGGTGTTAGGGAATTAGCAGATTCCGGCCCGTTGTTGCCTGCTTGGTCGCTGCCATTATACCCTATATTGGTTTGGCCACCATTGCCCAGTAAGCCGCCCTGCGTGGGCTTTTCCCGGTGTGTGGATTGGGATAAGCAGCCCCCGGCTTTCGCCGCCGGACGTTCGTCCATGCAAGTCCACATCCGGATCTGGAGAAGCGGATACGCCATGCGGCTTGCCTTTGTTGCCCCCCTAGCCATCCAGCCAGTGGGCCTGCTGCTGTCCGGCTTTTCATACAGCATCATAGCCGGCGCTTCCGGTGCACGTCTGTCCAGATCGAAGGAGATCTCGTCGATCTGCTAACCAGTTTCCTGGAGCCGGCAGATTGCAGCGTGCAGGCGTTAGCCCATACAGAGGTTGCGATGATCCCCGTTGCAGCGATGCTCTCCGCCGCTGGTCAACACGCCAATATTGCTCGAGGGCGGTTCCGGGAAGCTTTGATTAAAAGGTCGATCCATCGCCAAAAGCTCCTAAGCAGCAGTCAGCACAATGTGCGTCAGCGCATCGCTCAAATCATTTGCGAGATTGAGAACCCTATTGAGATGGATCGGGGTCATTCCAAGCGAATCTGCCAGCAAAAACTGTGAGACGGGCATGTCCAGTTCGGGCTTGCTGGCCAGGCCGATGTTGCGGGCCCGCAGGTACGGTTCACACATAAGGTGAGCAACGCGCTCGATACTGGTTCTTCGCCCATGCCGTTAATCCAGGCGCGCATCGTGCCTTTTTCAACGACCTGCGCGGTATACAGCGCTTTGGTGATGCCACGATGCTTATCCATATGAGCTCTATCGATGGCCGCTAGCACCGCAGAGGCGATGGTCTGAATGCTGTGATCCATCTCGTCCAACAAGCCGCCATGATGATCGCACGAGGGGCAATCACCTTCGGATAAGATTCTTTCGTGCCGAAAATTTACGCGGCTTGGCGGTGACAGGTTTCAGGGCCTTGACGTCCGCTTTATCGAGCGGCCCGAAGCCCCGAAGCTTATCGATGAAGCGATTTTCCACACAACCGTGTCGCGCATCTTCTTACGCTATAACATTGTCCTATTATAATATCGAAAGTTGATTTGAATGATGGATTCCTTTGCTGACACTGCTATTCGTCTATGATCGTCGGCCCATTCTGCAGGCACCGGCGGCTAAGAGACTAAGTGCTCTTGCCTGACCGGAGTACGGTGCGTGACCGAGGATTTCTCGAAGGGTAACGATGGCGCTTGTCCATCTGCCAAGCCGGATCCATTGGCGTACGGGCAGGCCGCGGTGCTGCTGATTGAAAGCCTGATCCATAGTCTGATCGCGCGGTCGATCCTCAGTGTCGCCGAGGCCATCGAAGTAGTCGAAACGGCAGCCGAGGTTAATGAAGACATAAGTATCGAGCGTGGAGATCCCCCTGCTACGCTTCAAACGTCCCTCATGATCCTGAAGGCGATCAGCGCCAGCCTTTCGCTCGACCTTCCGCCTGATGATGAGCGGTAGGGCTCTGGCGAGCTTGGCAGCTTCGAAAAGCAGTTCGAGCACCCGCTCCGGCAAAGGAAGCGGCGGCAGATGGTGCGGCGTCGAGGACGGGCGGTTTTGGCCCGTTCAGTGAGCGCGTGACCGTCGCTCCTTTACAATGCCCTAACTCACACGCGAGCCTCTTCTTCACGGTGACCTTTTCGAACATGTGAGTGACGATTGAGGCGCGAGCGTCGTCGTTAACGTCCACTCAGACGGATCTAGCATCGGAAATCGGTACGTCCCAGCGCTCGAGGTACAGATGAGCCGCGAAGTCGCCGCCGCTGGGACGTATAGCCTAAGCTGTTTTTAATCGCCAGGTGATGATACGACCACGCCGGTGCACTCGAAGCATCACGCGCGGATCGGTCGCCCGACCGCCAACTCGGTACGGCGACGACTGTTGAATGTGCGCTCTATCGTGGCGTTCATGTCTCAATCGTTGGTTCGCACTGCCCAAAATCGGGGTTATTCTATTGACGACCGTCATCAGAACTCTCGCCCGATCCCGGCTGCGCCATCTTACGATGCTGCTCGGCAAGGATCGATGCAGGGGTGACGTGCGCCACCGCGGCCTGGATCTTGTTCTTCCAGCCCGACACGATGTGCGCTTCTCCCTTCATCATCGCATCCCAACCGTCGCGCGCGACATCGGCAGGATCGCTCTTGCTTTCGGATGCCCCTACGCTGGTGTCGAGCATGTCAGCGCGATCGAAGAACTCCGTCTCCACCGGCCCCGGCATTAGAGTAGTCACGGTGACACCCTTGGAATCCTTGATCTCGTTCCGCAGGGCGTCGGCGAAACTGTCCACGAACGCCTTGGTGCCGTTGTACACCGCCTGGAAGCTGCCAGGAATGAAGCCGGCGATCGAACCGGTGATCAAAATCTTGCCTTCGTTGCGCGCTACCATGTCCTGCGCCACCTTTTGCAGCAGGTAGAGCGTTCCAGTAATATTGGTATCTATGACCCGGCGCCAATCGGCGACATCCTGTTCCAGAAAGGCGTGACCCAAACCGCGCCCGGCGTTGGCGCAAAGCAGATCGACGCGTCGGCCGGCGGTAGCCTCCAGCATGGTGTCGACCCCTTCCAGCGTTGAGAGGTCTGCCTGCACCGCTTTGACGTTGACGCCATGGAGCTGGAAATCCCGGGCGGCAGCATCGATCAGCCCTTCGTCGGCGACGACGAGCAAATCGTAGCCGTTTTCAGCGGCGATGCTTGCCAATTCGAAGCCAATGCCGGTCGAAGCGCCGGTAATGATCGCAAATTTGTCTGTCATTATGCGTCTCCTATGCGGCCGCGATGGCGGTGCCTGTGAAGCCCGGCTTGAGCACCACCTTGGTCACTTCATCCTGATTGTCGTGGAACATCTTGTAGCCCTTAGGCGCGTCTTCCAGGCTCATCCGGTGCGAGATGAGGAAGGTCGTATCGATCTTGCCCTCGACGATCGCGTTGAGCAGGGCAGGCATGTAATGCTGAACACTGGTTTGCCCGGTCTTGAGGGTCAGGCCCTTTTCCATAAAGGCGCCCAGGGGAAACTTATCGACGATGCCGCCATAAACGGCCGGCATCGAAACGCGGCCGCCCTTGCGGCAAGCAACGATCGCCTGGCGGATCGAGTGGATGCGATCAGTGCCCAGGAACATCGACGCCTTGATCTGATCGACGACGTTGTCGACAAAGAAGCCGTGGGCTTCAAGGCCTACCGCATCGATCACCGCGTCCGGCCCGATGCCGCCAGTCATTTCCATCAACGCTTCGTACGTCTTCGATTCCTCGAAATTGATGGTCTCTGCGCCAAACTTACGGGCCAGTTCAAGCCGGTGCGGGAAATGGTCGATTGCGATCACCCGTGCCGCACCCATCAGAAATGCCGATTGCACCGCAAACAGTCCGACGGGGCCACATCCCCACACCGCGACCGTATCGCCGGGCTCGATGTCCGCGTTCTCGGCCGCTTGCCAGCCGGTGGGCAGGATATCGGACAAGAACAGAACTTCGTCGTCATCCATACCATCGGGAACGACGATCGGCCCCACGTCTGAGAACGGCACGCGTACGTATTCAGCCTGTCCGCCGGCATAGCCTCCGGTCAAATGGCTGTAGCCGAACAAGCCCGACATCGGCTGGCCGTACAGCTCCATGCCAATGTCTTGGTTGTCGGCCGGGTTCCCGTTGTCGCACGCAGAGTATTGGCGCTTGCCACAGTGATAGCAGTTGCCGCAAGCGATCGTGAAAGGAACGACGACCCGCTGGCCCTTTACCAGCGTTGATCCTGGCCCGGTCTCGACCACTTCACCCATGAATTCATGGCCAAGGATGTCGCCCGCCTTCATCGTGGGGATGTAACCATCGTAAAGGTGAAGGTCCGAGCCGCAGATCGCAGTGGAAGTGATCTTGATGATCGCGTCGCGCGGGTTGAGGATTTCGGGATCATCTACGGTATCGACGCGGACGTCATGCTTGCCGTGCCAGGTAAGCGCGCGCATCAGGCCTTCTCCTCTTGAAGCTGCGCGCGGGTGCGCGACGAGGTGGCGATTTCACCGGTTTCCATCAGTTGCTTGAAACGTCGCAGGTCGCGGCGAGCCTGGATCGCAGGTTCGCGCTGAAACATCTTGGCGATCAGCTTGCCGACCACGCCGGCGGGCGGATCGTAGACGATCGTCGCGGTAACCACGGTTCCACGATCACCCGCATCACGAAATTCTATTCGGCCGCTATTGGGCACCTCAGCTCCATCGGCGGAGGTCCAGGCGATCAGTTCGCCTTCCTTTTCCTCGGTGACGAGCGCGTCCCATTCTACGGTCTTTCCAGCAGGCGCCTTGACCACCCAATGCGAGCGAGTGAGCGATATGACGTCCACCCTTTCGACATTGTCCATGAACGAAGGCAGTTGCGCAAAGTCGCGCCAACAGGCGTAGAGTTCGGCGCGAGGCCGGTTGATTGTCACGGTCCTACCGATCAGGGCATCGCCTCGCGCTTCGGGAGACGCTTGCGCCGCTGCATCGCGCGTTTCGCTCGATTTCGACGTGGTGGGTGGCGCGTCGTCGCTCAGGTTTGCCATCTTGCTCTCCATGAATTCGGATATGCTGCCGGTCCAATCGAACGTGACCGCTTTCCCAACTGAACGATCGCCGCGCGGATAAGGACCCAGTACAGTCGAAAATTAATCTCGCCTCAGGCACGTTTTGCCACAACGGTCTGGTAGCATTTCAGTCCCTCGATCAGGCCCTACGACGCGCGATATGATCGGCCTCGGTCATCAGAACTTCAGCAAGGATCTCACACCGCTCGCTTTCCGAGAGTGCCGTGCCCACGACTTCGGTCTTGCAATTGTGCCGCAAAGCCTCGGTGTCAGGCGGATGAGGGCGGCAGCGGCGGCATCTTCACCCGCCCTTGCCGGGATGAGTCTGTCGAACTTTCATGACCATTTCCGCCACGCCACCGCCATGACCCCGGTGCAATATCAAAAGCTACTACGGTTGCAGGAAGCGCGGGCGAGATGCTGGCGGACCGGCGTGATGCGGCAGAGACCGGCTTCCGCGTCGGCTATCACAGTCCCTCTCGGTTCAGCAGCGAATATCGCCGCCTCTTCGGCGTTCCGCCCGTCCGTGATATGGGACGGTTAAGGCAACGCCGCAGATGACCATGGCTATTTGAAAGGGGCGAGCGTAGTTCGGTCCTATGTAGGGCGACGATACTTCCCCGTTTTGATCCGCTTCATAAACAGGGGCAGTGGCGCGATCGGAGGGAGAAAACGGGTTCGACAACACTATCTGGTCATCGTCGCTTGCAGCATAGCGTCCGCTGCCCCAGCACTGCGAACCGGACGCATTTCATGCCCCCCTCGGCACGATAATCCGGGTGCGACATAGAGACCGGCAAGAGAGTGTCGGATTCACACGCTAGAGAACAGGTTTCGCTTAACTCACAGGAGGGGCTTTTGCCGATGGCGCTATCCCACAGCTTTTAGCGACAACCGCCCGAAAAGCTGATGTTCCACAATTTGGAAGTTCAAACCAAAACCTAAGTGGCCCCAGAGGGTCGCCAACAGCTATTCACATCGAACAACAGGTGTTTGGCGCCGGTTGCCCGGCAAAACGTCCGTCGATCCAACTTAACGTTGTCTGTGCCTCGATGCGCGCGACAGTCGCATGCTCTCCGCCCTCGACCTGTTTGTAAGCTATGGTTTTGTGGGATGCACAGGCGCGGCGAGCGAAATCCCGAACCACGGCAGGCGATACAATGGTATCGCCGGTCCCCGTATAAATCATGGCAGGCACAGCTATCGCTGTGGGCGACGGGTTGTTTTGGGCCATCAGGCGAGCCCATGGCTGATGTTTGGAAAGGTCAATCTTGCTAACCGCGTTCTGAGTGATTGCGATGCCAAGGATCGTGCCAAGCCGGGGCTTGGCGTCGGGCTGGACGCAATTGTTGTTCGCCAGCCGAATCATCACATTCTGGACCTGCCGCGAACCGAACGTCGACATGGGTGCGCCATAATAGCGAGACCAGCTTGCGGCGGTGTATGACGTCAGCAACGCCCTGACGCGCAGATCCTTGCTCTCGTTGAAATTGCGCGCGAGTTCGGTGGGCGGGACGATAGCTGCGATGCCCACGAGTTGCAGGTCTGGCGCATAGCTGGCGACCATCTGCCCCGCCCACAAAACAGCGTGACCACCTTGGGACTCGCCCCAGAGAGCGAAGCGGGATCCTGCATTCGCCTGGGGTATCGCGCGCGCTGCCCGCACCGCGTCAAGCACCGAGCTGCCTTCGCTACGGCCGACTAGGACTGGGTGGACCATATCGGAGCCCAAGCCAGGATAGTCGGGGGCGACAACGCTGTATCCGCGACGGATCGCATCCTGGAGCGCCGGGATCATAGTGAAATTCGTTGCACCTATCGAAGGTGCGCAACGCTGGGCAATACCAATAAGGCCATGCGCCCAGGCGATAACGCGTGCCGGACGACTACCGGGTTTGGCGTTCGGCGCGATCACCATACCCGTGACAGCTATTGGCTTGCCGTTGTCCGAAGTCCAATATCGGATACGCCAAGCCCGCATCCCGGACGGCGCTTGGGCGACAGGTTGAGCGGTTATCAGCGACCCGATTTTCTGCGCAAAAACCGGTTCAGGGAATAGGGCGAGCGTCACCGCTAACAACGCGATCGGCTTAGTGAGAAATCGACACATCCTATCGCTCCCATGGCGTCTAAGGACGAGTATCACATCAACAAGCAGATCAGAAACCCGCTGAAAACACTGACGGCCAATCGACTGCCGGCAAACACGAAAGCGGCTGGTCTATTGATGGGCAATGAAAACTGCTAGATGGCTGGTAAGTGTCGGTATTCGTGTGTTTCGGAGCAAAATTTAGGCTCGCTTCCTTGACCGCCTGCCATGTCCCGGAAAGCTTGTTGGACTTTGTGGTTGTCGAGGCCAGCCCCATGAAAATAGAATTCCCGGGATCATATTGGGCAGAGGCTGTCAGTGCCGTTAGGCCTCATCAGCTAGTTACACTTGCCGGCCGCAGCTAGTTTCGCGCGATAGCGGCGGCCATGCTCTGCGCGCCAGGCATTTGCGTTTGCGGATCCCTCCGCGTTCAGCCGTCGTTTGTATTCAGCTTCCATCGCGCGCCGTTCGGGTCCCGGGCCAGAGTCAGCAAGGCATCGGCTCGATACTGACTTGGACCGGCCACTACCGCTTGCGATTTCACCCGACAGTTTGTTCGCCATTGTGCCTGTTGCGGTTTGCCCCATGGGAATGGGGTCTACAGGCGCGTATTGAGCCTGCGCCGCTTGATACGACAGGATGAAGATCGCGACTGACGTGACGGTCCTTAACAAATATTTCATTCGGATCTCCAACGTTCCTGATCGATGAGCAGACGAAAATCATTCCCATCCAGCGATATGCGATCGAGCGCATCGTAATTTAGCCCGATCGATCACCGGGTGCCTGGTAGAAATGTCGATCGTATCTTCGATAGCGTCCATCTTTCCAGGTGGGTTGAGCTAAGATAGCTCAGGCATAAATGCTTAGCGAAAAGCTGGGCTGGAACGACCCAGACAATCTGTACGATAGTCGAACAGGCAGCTACTTGCAGTGCACCGCAAAACTGCCCGGTGCTCCATGGCGAGGAAGTTAATTTGCCCTGCAATGATGAGGGGCGACTGACGGCTACAGTGACAACCGCAATCGGTATACCGATCGGCGGCTGAGGTATCAATTTCGCCTGCTAGTTGGTCTGTTGCCGAGCTGATCCAAGGCGTCGGGATTGTCGCGTCCCCATGCGTAGAGCAATTCAACCGGCTCAACAAAACGTATGCCGAGCTCGGTTAGACGGTATTCGACCGCCGGTGGAATATTGTTTTGGACATGACGGCTGAGCAACCCGATCTCTTCCATGTCTCGCAGCGTCTGCACCAGCATCTTTTTCGAAATGCCGGGAAGGGTTCGCTGCAACGCCCCGGTGCGGCAGGCCCCACCATGGCGGGCATGTAAGGTATGCAGCACCATGCTGGTCCATTTGGTGGCGAAAAGCGATAACACCCGGCGCGGGGCGCAATCCTCTCGCCATTCTTCTTCGACGGTACCGGGGAGCATGACTGGTTACCTTTCGGTGCCTAGTGACCTGTTTGGTGCCGTCTAGAACCAACCGCCCTCCGTGCCTAGCTCAGGTTTTCTTGAATGACACGAAGGTGACGATGATGTCGAAGACGGCTTTGGTAGTGGGTGCAACCGGCATCGTGGGGGGTGCGACTGCCGCATTGCTGGTCGAGAAGGGCTGGACAGTCTATGGGCTTTCCCGGCGCCCGGTCGAACAGAACGGCGTAGTGCCGATCGTTGCCGACCTGCAGGATAAACAGGCCACCTCTTCAGCGCTCGCGGATTTTGACCCTGAAGCGGTCTTCATCACCACGTGGCTACGCCAGGAAAGCGAAGCGGAAAACATCCGGGTGAACGCCGATATGGTTCGCAACCTGCTGGCCGGTTTGCCGATGCCTTCAGGATCGCGCCACGTCGCGCTGGTCACCGGGCTTAAGCATTATCTGGGCCCTTTCGAGGCATACGGTAAAGGACGCCTGCCCCAGACGCCCTTTCGCGAGGAGCAAGGCCGGCTTGATGTCGAAAACTTCTACTATGCTCAGGAAGATGAACTGTTCGCGGCAGCGCAGCGCGATGGTTTTACCTGGAGCGTTCATCGCCCCCATACGGTCATCGGCAAGGCGGTTGGCAACGCCATGAACATGGGAACGACCCTGGCGGTCTATGCCTCCTTATGCCGAGATACCGGTCGGCCATTCATCTTCCCCGGTTCGGCTGCGCAATGGAACGGCCTGACCGACATGACAGACGCCGGGCAGCTGGCGCAGCATCTATTATGGGCGACGGAAACCGAAGCTGCCCATAACGAAGACTTCAATGTGGTCGATGGCGATGTATTCCGCTGGCAGTGGATGTGGAGCCGAATAGCAGACTGGTTCGGCATCGACGCAGAACCGTTTGATGGAACTGTGCGGCCATTGGAAAAGCAGATGGCGGATGATGCCAAAACCTGGCGAATGATAGCTGAGCGCGAGGGTCTCACTGAGCCGGATTTGTCACGTCTCGCGTCTCCGTGGCACACCGATGCTGATCTTGGCCGACCAATCGAGGTTGTCACGGACATGTCAAAAAGTCGGCGACTCGGTTTTACGGCATATCAATCAACCGACGAGGCCTTTTACGCGCTGTTCGAACAGCTTCGCGCGGATAGGCTCATCCCGTAGTGTGCGCACGCGAGAGAGACACGCAGACGTTCCGTGCGAGGATGCCAAATTTTGTGCGAAAGTCACGGAGTAGGCCTACGCCCGACGGATGATGGCAATACAGCGTGCTCGACGTGTGACGGTCAATGCAAGGCTTACTTTGGATATGCCAAAGCGCCTAGCAGGTTATGCACGTCAATCCACATCCGCTTGACGTTCTTCCCGCTGCGCAGCGCGAAGAATCTCACTAGACTGAGCAAAAGGACAACTACCCCGGAAATAAGTGCGATGGCGTAGAGCAGCGAGATTGCCCCCATGACAGGCATAGCGATCTCTTGATGAATCATAAGACCAACCTGCTGGTGCAGGACATCTATGAATTGCGCCACCGGGGTGGGTCAACGCTCCTCGACCTGCAGCTTTCAATTGGCATCGGGCGCAGCGTAGAACGTCTTTCGCAGCCATGCTCGTCGCCGCTTCGGTCGCCGCCCTGCCAACTCACGCGCGCGGGCTGCGCACGCCCGGTACGAAGATTGACTTGATAGGACCTGGCAGCCTCCGGATGCGCCGCCAGGACTGCATCCACCAGTTCGGGAGTTCGTTCGATCCACACCGGTCCAGCCAGCGTGCTCGGGGGCGAGGCCCAACGCTTGTTTTGCTCAGAATGGATCAAGTTTGCTGGCAGATGGTTAGAGCAACTCCCATCAGGAGAACATCATGAACACGGATAGTACGATCTCAACGCTTAACGGCCTGATCAAAACGACTCTAGATAGCATGAAAGGCTACCAAGACGCCGCTAAGGATGCTGAGAGCACTCAGTTCGCTACGATGTTCGCGGAGTTCGCGCGGGACCGTAGTGCTGCGGCGACCGATCTTCAGGCCGAAGTTCGCCGATTGGGCGGAAACCCGGAGGACGACAGCAGCTTCCTGGCGGCGGCTCACCGGACCTTTATGGATTTGAAGCAGGCGATCACTGGCAAAGACGACAAAGCGATCATTCAAGAAGTTGAGCGTGGTGAAGATCACATCAAAGCCAAGTTCGAAGACGCGCTGCGCGACACAGACTTGGAGCCTTCATCACGTTCTGCTGTGGAAAAGGCTTTTGTATCGGTCAAAGAAGGCCACGATAAAATGAGCGCGCTAAAGCACAGCATACGATAATTTCTTGAGGCCGCCCCTTTGCGGGCGGCCTTATTCATATGAGCGACGGCTGATCGGCAGCTTCTCTGTCATCTGTAGCATTTCACAAATATGCATTAAGTCTTACACCAAAGCGATGAGCGAAGGGTCGAACTCAGGCATCCATTTTGGCTTGGGAGCGTCCGGGATCGGGGCAATCCTCAGTGTGATATGGAACCGGTAATCAATGCTTCGCTCAATCACCGCGCAGTGCGCGGCAGTGGAACGCGTTGGAAGTCACCCTCCTGCTGAGCGAAAGAGCGGGCCGGTCCCTCGCGGATGGCGCGTCTGGCTTGTAACGCTGGGGTATATCGCCGATAGCGCCGCCGATGACAGCCGAACCCGTCCCCGCCGCCATGCATCCTCGCGAATTCGTCGCCTTCGTCGCCGCAGTCATGGCCGTAAACGCACTGGGCGTCGACCTGATGCTGCCTGCCTTAGCTGACATAGGCCGTGAGCTTGCTATAAGCGATGCCAATCATCGACAGTGGATCGTCACCGTCTACATGGTCGGCTTCGGCGCAGGACAGCTGGTATATGGCCCTCTCGCGGACCGGTTTGGCCGGAGACCGGTCCTCGTCGGCACCCTGATCGGCTTCGTTGCCGCCAGTGTGTTTGCGGCAGGTTCGGCTACGTTCCCAGCGCTGCTCGGCGCGCGCTTGTTGCAGGGGCTGATGTCGGCATCTACCCGTGTACTCGCGGTAGCTATCGTCCGCGATGGCGCATCCGGACGGAAGATGGCTCGCACCATGTCTGTCGCGCAAATGATCTTCTTCGTCGTGCCGATCCTGGCGCCGACGCTGGGCCAGGCGCTGCTCGCGTTCGGGCCATGGCGGTTCATCTTCTATGCGCTTGGCGCTTTCGCCGCTTTCGTGCTCGCATGGACGCTTGTGCGCCTGCCAGAAACTCTGCCAGTTACAAGCCGGGTGCCGATCTCCTTGATTGCCTTGCGACGTAGTTACTGGCTTACGCTCACAAACCGATTCTCCATCGGCTACGCGGTGGCAGCCTCCCTTACGTTTGGCGGGATCATCGCCTTCGTCTCATCTTCACAGCAGATTTTCGTTGATGAGTTCGGCGCTGGGGCCCACTTTACATGGCTGTTCGCGATCTGCGCCGGCGCCATGGGACTGGCAGCCTTCGCCAACAGCCGGCTTGTGGAGAAGCTGGGAACGCGAATGATTTCGCAGACGGCATTGCTCGCGTTGATTGGGCTCTCCATACTGCATGTACTGATCATCTTTGCCGGGCTGGAAACCCTTACGAGCTTTACAATCCTCCAGGCACTTAGCATGACCTCGATCGGGCTGTGCAGCTCCAACTTCGGATCCATGGCGATGGAGCCGGTCGGCCACATCGCAGGAACGGCCTCGTCGGTACAGGGCTTCGTCACCAGCATCGGCGCAGTGATGGTGGGTTCGGCCATCGGCCAGGCTTATGCAGGCACGACGTTGCCGCTGGCAGTAGGCTATCTGAGCATCGGCGTGGCAGTGCTCGCCATTGTCTACTGCATCGAAGGCGGTCGGCTGTTCCGCGCCCGTGAGGCGTAAACGAAGAGTTAGGAGGTCAACGGCTGCGACCGATGACGATTTGGCCGCCTGTCCTCTTTCCTTCAGCGAAGTTACAGTCACCTTCAGAATAGCCGCTCCCGAGGCCGCCTCGTTCAGCCACGCGCAGCTCTACGCCATACGCCACCGATAATGCTGCCTGATGCTTCACAGAAGTGGTCTCACCGATGAGACGCGCGACCTCGTCAGGACTTAAAACGGTACGCAACGATCGAGGGTACTTGACGAAGTAAAGCCTGGGGGAGAAATCGGGTCGACCGATTGTAAGTGTGACGAAAGCGCTACTTGCCTGACGTAAGTTGCGAAATGCAGGAGGTTCACAACCCGGGCGACGCGGTTACTTTGACCGGGCCTTTCGCCGGTTCCCTGTTGTCGGCGGTCCATAAATTGACCAGCCCGTTTTCGCTGACAGCATTTCCAAGGCACGAATGCCTTGAATAGAATTCCCATTCTGGTCGAGATTAGTAGACCACACGGCAATAGACGCCACTTCCGGCATGATCGCCAGAATGCCCCCACCCACACCGCTTTTCCCTGGCAGACCAACTCGTAAGGCAAAATCGCCAGAACCGTCATAATGGCCACAAGTCGCCATTAACGCGAGTATCTTGCGCATACGATTAGCCGTGGCATTGTCTTGGCTAGTAGCAGATACGAGCCGGGTTCGGCAGAGAAACATGGAAGCCCTGGCAAGATCGGCGCAACTTAAAAGGACGGCGCACTGTTCGACATATTGCCGCATCACGTCGTCGGGATCCGAAAACAGATTGCCATGATGGCGCATGAAACTAATCATCGCGCGGTTCAGGTCGCCCCCCTTTTCCTCACTGGCCAAAACCGCTTCATCAAGATCGATTGCGTTAACAGCAAGCTCGCGCTTCAAAAGCTCGACAACCGATTTTGGCCTATCACCGTTGCCGTGTTGGCAAAGGATATCCGCGATGGCCAAGGCACCGGCATTTACGAATGGGTTCCGTGGAATGCCATGATTGCGTTCCAAATCGATAATGGAATTAAATGGATCACCTGAAGGCTCCCTCCCCACTCGGCTGAACACTTCGTCGGCAATGGCGCTCATAGCAATTTCCAGGGCAAACACCTTCGCCACGCTCTGCAACGGGAAAGCGGTAGACGAAGCCCCGCATTGAATTACTTCCCCATCGAGCAGTGCAATTGCTATGCCCAAGGGCTGGGGAGTGGCCTCTGGATCCTTTGCGTCGGCGGCCGCTTCAATGTTTTTCGCATTGCGCGCGATGTCTGCAACGATCTCGTCGAGCGTGGCCTGCAATTCATGATGATCCATCTAGTCGCATCCCCGGCAGCTTGTAGGTAATGTTTGTAAGGTCCTTTGGGGGGTGGTTGCTAAACGACCCCGGCTACCAGACCAAGCGACTGCGCCTTCTGGGCCTCGATATACCAGTTGGCCGGGGCGCGATGTTTGAGTTCATCAAGACTGACAGAAGAGCCTCGAATGAGGTTCTCGAAACCCTCATTCTGCATCTCAATCGATGCGACAAGTTCGTTCACGCTCGCCTGAGCGGTCGCGAGACAGCGGGTTAGCGGTCCACGCAGCTCTATGTCTTTTGTCATCGAGCGCTCATGGACCATTAGCCGGGCGCCACGGCATAAATAGCGGTTGGCATTCGTAAAATAGCTCATGAAGGTAACGCCGGCGGAGTAGACGACCGCCTTGCCCAGAAACACGAGGCGAAGCGTATCAACCATGAGATCGCTGTGAAAGCGGATGTCCTCGCCCATCATCCGAGCTATTTCGGGATCACCTCCCAGCGTTGACATCTCGCAGACCACCAAGCCAGTCTCCGGTGCCGACGACAGCTGCTCGCGGAACTTTTCATACATGTCCTCATCAACATTACCTGCCAGAAAAATAGCAGGATGTTTGAGATCAGCAGGCTGCAAAGTGGTCATCAATCGTTCTCCATCACCTTGATGTACAACGTGACCACCACGCCAATGATCCTAGATATTTCGATCGCTGGTCCGATCGTGCGAAGCAAGCCTAGCAGAGCTACCACTCGGAATTTCCGGGCAGAATAACTTCGCCTTGTAGTCGTCTATAAAATTGGGAGTCACTCGGATGTCACTTGAGCGTTTCCGCCGCCGCCGCGAGCGAATCTATCTAACGGGCGGCTCGCCTCAGCTGCAGCATCGCATCTTTCTATTGCTTCCCTTCCAGCGAACTGATCTGCCCGCACCGAGTGGACCGATTGGTCTGTTAGTGCATTAAGCTCATCGCCGCCATCCGGCAGAGGTGGAGCGAAGCGTGACGAAGAAATGATGGATCCACTGCCGGTCGCGTGCAGAATTCGTATAATCGGGCATGCGAATGCGTGACAGAATGATCGTTTCCTCGGTTCAGCGCATCGGCAGGCAACGGTTAACTTCACTTATGATAGGTGGCAGGATGGAAAGAAGAGCATCTAAGTCTGCCCAAACTTCGCGGGGCGGCCCCTTCAGTCGGGAAGCCCAGCGTCAGCTTCCTTAAGCCTTGTACCG
>NZ_CM145487.1:815000-1025000 GCF_055521575.1 Novosphingobium sp. BL-S-24 | reverse complement strand
CAAATACCTGCTCCTGCGCGGCACGCGAAAGGTTGCGAACCCTGCCGAACAGATCAAGCTCAAAGGCGGACAGACCTATTGTCGCCTGATAGATCTGGATATCGGAGCTAACCGCTCCTCCTCCAGCCCCCGCACCTGCACCACCGCCGAAGAGGTTGTTAGTGTAAGTCGCCGTTCCGGTTGCATTGACCGTAGGAAGCAGGTCGGCCCTTTGCACCCGAAGCTGCGCGCGTGCTTGAAGAACATTCGCGGCAGCAATGCGCAAGTCTCGGTTGTTGGCGATCCCGGTTTCTATGACCTGCCGCAACCGATCATCGAGGAAGAAATCGCGCCATCCTATCTTAGATACGTCCACCGCGTCCGTTGGAGCGGACGGGTACACGCCGCCTTGCGGTAACGTGACCGGAATAGCTCCAGCCGGCCTTTCATACTTGGGAGCAAGATTGCAACCAGCGAGCAACGTCGTGCTGGCCAGCAATGTAATGAGCAACTTGGTCATATTCACGTTTCCCGCGCCGGCGACGCTTGTTCGCCATTGTCTTCGCTTATGTTTCGACGCTCGGTCTGTCCGTGCTTGAACAAACGACTAACCACGACAAAGAAGGTCGGAACGAAGAAAATCGCGAAGATCGTCGCCGAGAGCATGCCGCCGACCACCGCCCGACCGATTGCGTTCTGCCCGCCTGCCCCCGCGCCGCTGGAAACCGCTAGCGGCATAACGCCGAACACGAATGCCAGCGACGTCATCAGGATCGGGCGTAGGCGAAGCTTTGCCGCCTCCATGGCTGCATCGAACGCATTCATGCCGGCCTGTACCCGCTCTTCGGCAAACTCTACGATGAGAATAGCATTCTTTGCTGAAACACCAATCGTAGTGATCAAGCCAACCTGTAGGTAAATGTCGTTGTTGAGACCGGTGAGCCAAGCCGCAAGTACCGCCCCGATGACCCCCAATGGAACGACCAATAGAACCGATATCGGTACTGACCAGCTTTCATACAACGCTGCAAGACACAAAAACACAATTGCCAGAGACAATGCATAAAGAGCGGGAGCTTGTCCTCCAGATAGCCGTTCTTCATACGAAAGTCCGGTCCACTCAAGGGCAGTACCCGGCGGCAGCTTTTTCTGTAGCTCGGTCATTGCATCCATCGCGGTTCCGGTACTGACACCTTCACCAGCGGCACCTTGCAGTTGCAAAGCAGGACGTCCGTTATAGCGGGTAAGGCTCACGGGCGCAGTTTTCCAAGATAATGAGGAGAACGCACCGAACGGCGCCATCTCACCGTTTGCCCCCCGTACGTAGAAGTTTTCTATGTCCTCGGGGACCTGCCGATAAGGCTCGTCCGCTTGCAGGAAGACACGCTTGGTCCGTCCTCGATCGAGGAAGTCGTTGACGTAACTTCCACCCCACGCCGCCGAGATTTCGGCGTTAATGGCGTTTATGTCCAAACCGAGTGCGCTGGCCTTGTCCTGATCGATGTTGACGTCGAGCTGCGGGGCGTCTTCCAGGCTGACGGGGCGAACCTGCGCCAGTCTTTTGTCACCCGCTGCCATGCCCAGCATCTGGTTCCGCGCCGCGACGAGTTTCTCGTGCCCCATGTTGGTTTCATCCACCAACCAAAGATCAAAGCCAGTCGCATTACCGAGTTCCTGGACCGCTGGCGGGATCAATGCGAAGATCATCGCATCTCGATAGCCTGCGAACACTCCCATGGCCCGCTGCATAACCGCATCAGCGCGGTTATCCGCTCCACTACGATCAGCCCAGTCCTTTAACTTTACAAATGCAATACCCGCGCTCTGGCCTTGGCCGTTGAACGAAAAACCATTGATGGTGAATACTGCATCGACATTAGCTTTTTCCGCTTCAACGAAATGCTTCCGTACAACGTCCAATGCCTTCTGTGTGCGTGGCAATGTTCCGCCAGGAGGCCCTTGCACCAAGGCGATCAAGGTTCCCTGATCTTCCTCGGGGAGGAATCCCCCGGGGAGACGGAAAAAGAGCAAACTCATCACACCTACGATCGCGGCGTATACCAGCGCTGACCGCTTCCAATTGCGTGCGGTACCACGCGCGGCACGTTCGTACTTGGCCGTGCCACGATCGAACTTGTCGTTAAACCAACGGAAGAAGCGTGCAAGCAGTCCATTGCCGTGACTTTGTTCGGGGTCATGGGGCTTAAGGATGGTCGCGCACAGCGCCGGTGTAAGGATAAGCGCGACCGCCACCGACAGAACCATCGACGACACGATAGTGATCGAAAACTGCCGGTAGATAACCCCCGTCGAACCGCCGAAAAACGCCATCGGCAGGAACACGGCCGACAATACCATTCCGATCCCGATCAGGGCGCCGCTGATCTCGTCCATGGACGTTCGGGCTGCCTCTTTGGGAGACAAATGCTCGGTCTGGATAAGCCGCTCGACGTTTTCCACCACGACGATCGCGTCATCCACCAGAAGGCCGATCGCCAGCACCATGCCAAACAGCGTTAGCGTGTTGATCGAGTAGCCAAGGAGGGCCATCACGCCGAACGTGCCCAGCAGAACGACGGGCACCGCGATCGTTGGAATAATCGTTGCTCGCCAGTTCTGAAGAAACAGGAACATGACAAGGAAGACCAGAACCACCGCTTCGATCAGCGTGTGGATCACTTGCTCGACCGAAAGCCGTACGAATGGTGTAGAATCGTAAGGGAACGCAACTTTGACGTCAGCGGGAAAGTTCTTGGCAATTTTTTGAACTTCGGCCTTCACCGCGTCGACCGTCTCCAGTGCGTTCGCGCCCGAAGCGAGGTTGACCCCGAATCCCGATGAGTTCTTGCCATTGTATTGCGTGTCGAACCCGTAAGTCTCGGCACCCAGCTCTACTCTGGCAACGTCGCGAACCCGTACCACTGCACCGTTCTGGCCGCTGCGAAGACGGATATTTCCGAACTCTTCCGGTGTCTGGAGTCGGGACTGCACCGAGACCGTGACGTTAAGCTGCTGCTCTTTTGAAGCCGGAAGCTGCCCGAGCTGCCCGGCAGAAACCTGAGCGTTCTGGGCTGAAACTGCAGCCGTGACATCGGCGATTGTGAGGTTGTAGCTGCGCAGTTTGAGCGGATCGATCCAGATACGCATCGCATACTGAGTACCGAACATCTGCAGTTGCCCTACGCCGTTGATGCGGCTCACGGGATCCTGAACCTGACTGACAATGTAGTCAGACAAGTCGTTCGCACTATGGCTGCCGTCTTCGGAATATATCGCGGCAACCAGAAGGAAGCTTGCTGACGACTTCTGAACCTGGAGACCCTGCCTCTGAACCTCTTGAGGCAGCAGCGATGTCGCCGCCTGCAGTTTGTTCTGCACTTGGACTTGAGCGATGTCGGGATCGGTGCCTTGCTCGAAAGTCAACGTGATGGTCACGTTTCCGGCAGAGGAAGATTGCGACGAGAAGTATCTGAGGTTGTCGATACCCTTGAGCTGCTGTTCGATTATCTGGGTGGTTGTTCGCTCCAGTGTTTCGGCGTCAGCGCCCGGATAAGCCGCGGCGATGGTCACGGTGGGCGGCGCGATCTCCGGAAATTGAGAGATCGGCAGGCTTCGGATCGCCAACGCGCCGAACATCATCAGGACGATGGCGATCACCCATGCGAAGATGGGGCGATCAATGAAAAAACGTGACATTGGCGGTTACCGTGCCTGCGTTGACTGATTTGCCGGTTTGCCCGACGCTTCGGCGGGATTCGACTTCGGTTTCATCGGCACCGCCTTCACTTTGGCGCCCGGACGGACATTCTGCAGCCCCTCGACAATCACTTTGTCACCAGACTTCAGGCCCCCCGTGACCAACCAATTGGTGCCTACGGTACGTGGGGCAATGAGCTTGCGCTGCTCCGCCATGCCCTGCGCATTCACCACCATCGCGGTAGGCTCTCCCCTCTCATCCCTGGACACCGCAGCTTGGGGAACGAGAAGTCCATTGCTCTTCGTTCCTTCGACCAATTCTGCACGAACATACATGCCTGGTAAAAGGAGGCGTTTGGGATTGGCGAATTGGGCCCGCACGACTTGGCTGCCCGTCGCCGGATCCACCGCCACGTCTGTAAATTTCAGCGCGCCTTCGAGTGGATAGATGGTACCATCCTCCAGTTTCAATCGCACGCGCGCCGCTGCGCCTCCGCGGGACAGGTCGCCAGCGAGTATCTGTTGACGAAGACGAAGTACATCCGCGCTGGACTGCTGTATATCGACAAAAATCGGGTCCAATCGTTGGATAGTCGTCAACGGATCAGCTTGCGAAGCAGAAACCAGAGCACCGGTGGTGAACACCGATCGACCGATTTGCCCACTTATCGGGGCCCGAATGGTCGTGCGCGCGAGATCGATCTGCGCGGACCGCAACGATGCTTGCTGAGCCGCTACGTCGGCCCTCGCCTGCTGCGCGGAAACGACTGCGTTTTCAGCTTCTTGCCGGGAAATTGCGTTGATTTTGACCAATTCGCCATACCGACGCGCCAAAGCCGAAGTAGAAGCAATTGCCGCCTTGGAACGCACCAGAGCTGCGCGAGCACTGGCCACTTGCGCTTCATATGCCGCGGGATCGATGCGATAAAGCGCCTGCCCTGCTGAGACCTGATCACCCTCCGCAAACAAACGCTGCAGGACAAGGCCATTGACCTGGGGACGAACCTCTGACGTTTCGTACGCTGCTGTCCTGCCCGGAAGCTCCGTACTGAGGACAACCTCTTGGGGACGGACCACCATCACGCCCACCTCCGCCGGGGGAGGAGCCGGTGGGGCCTGCTCTCCGCCCGAACAGGCCGATAATAGCAAAGCCAGGATCGCGGACGTTTTTTTCATGGAATATGTCTACCACAAAGTTTAAGTGTGAGTGAACGATCACTCATGATTGAGCGTTCGCTTATTGCATCGCAGCAACAAAGGCAAGTGAGGATCAGCGTGGTAGAGGAGTGCAAGGCCATACGTTCAAGAATGTCGAAATCGACGGAACGCAGACAGCGGCTCCTGGAATGCGCTAGAACTCTGTTTGTCGAAAAAGGTTTCCATCAAACTGGGATGGCGCAGATCGCGGCTGAATCCGGGATAGCAACCGGACAG
Source organism: Novosphingobium sp. BL-S-24 (assembly GCF_055521575.1). Classification (NCBI taxonomy): domain Bacteria; kingdom Pseudomonadati; phylum Pseudomonadota; class Alphaproteobacteria; order Sphingomonadales; family Sphingomonadaceae; genus Novosphingobium; species Novosphingobium sp. BL-S-24. Next base: position 1,019,891 of record NZ_CM145487.1, on the reverse strand, counting down.
ATCTATCGCGATTTTCCTAGCAAAGAGGCGATAGTCGCCGCCATATGCGAAGGAGATCTGGCGGCTTGGTTGGCAGAAGACGTCCTCCATACCGCGGTGGTAGCTGGAGACTGCCAAGCGATTCATGATTGGATAGCGCGCTTCGCGACGGACGTAACTCCGTTCGATAATCGCCGGATGATGTGTGAACTGTTGGCCGAAATCGGTCGCAATCCGCTTATTGCCGATCTGAATCGGGCAGCGAACATGCGGCTGCAGGAGAGCTTGGGCGCTGCATTGTTCTCACTCGCCCCTAATTCCCCCGAAGAAACCCGCAACAACATGATCCAGTTTATCATGTCACTTTCCTTGGGTCTGATAGCTCAACAGGAGCTTTGTGCGTCTCCAGACTCAGCCAGTGTCCGCCAGCATCTGCTTTCAGTATTGCAAAGAGAAGTCGCCAGCATGATTAGCGACTCGAACGCTTCGGAGTAACCTGTCACTGCGCCTCAGCCCGATGCGAGTCGCTTCAGATTAAGGATGCAGAGCTATCTCACGCGCGCTTTTTCAAGTTCCAGTTCGGTCGGGCGCCGCAGCAAAGTGAGCAGATCGGCATTCCACTCAATCAAGCCGGCTTCGCGAAAGGCTGCCAGCCAACCTTCCATAGGCCACTTGCACCATCGCGCATGAAACACCCTTGCGTTACGCAGGATGTCGTCGAAATGCTGGAGGGGCGGATCGAAGGTTTCATGATGCTGATGGAAGGCCCCCGGTCCGCCCATGAATAGAAGCGGCACACCAGCTTGGCGCGCTCTGAACCCGAAATCGGTATCCTCCGCACCGTAACCAACAAAACGCTCGTCAAACCCGCCAACAGTGAAGAATCGTTTGCGGCGGATCCCAAATACGAGCGACCAGAACAGGCCAGGGTTGTGTTCCTCGCGGAGGCCCACGGCGGGAAATGGGCGTACAGGATGCCCAGTAGACCGCTTGATGAGGTCGGTCTCTTCCCATTCGCCTCTCGCGTCATCGGAGCCGAGATACCGGGCCTGGGCACATATCAGCGCATCCTGCTCGGCGAGCAAGTCGTCCATCGCCTGGAGAAGACCGCGCATCGGAATGCAATCTGCATCAAGGTACAGCAGATGGTCGCTCGTTGCCACTTTCGCGGCCGTATTGCGAGCGGTAGCCAACGGAATGCCGGAGGTTTCCAACCGAACCACGGTGACGGGAAAAGACGCAGAAATTTCCGTGATCGCCGGGTCACTCCCCATATCGACGACGATCAGTTCATCTGGCGTTCGTTCGCTACGGGCGAGACCTTCGACCAACTGGGCCAAATGACCTGTGCGGTTTTTGACGATGGTTAATACGCTAAGGCTCATACCTGCTTGCGCCACAGATCTAGACGATACTTATCGGCGCGTTCTTCCAGTAGTGCCGTCACTGGCCTACCTAACGCAGTCTTAAGCTTGGATACGGCATCGTCCGCGCTTTGTGGATAGTCGGTTTCGCCGGTCCAGTGGACAAGGATCAAATCACCACCCCTCTCGACATGCTCTGCAAGCCAGGCGCCCGCTCGCGCAATATCAAGGTCGTCCCAGTAGTAAACGACCTCCGACAGGACGACGAGATCGAAAGACCGGGACGGCGAAACGGCGGGGAAAGACATGTTGGCAAACTGAACACGCGGAAGTACGGCGCAGCGCATTCTCGCCGCATATAAAGCAGTCGCGCTTACATCGATGGCGAAAAGTTCATCACAATGTTCTGCCAATTGCTTCGTCAGCATGCCTTTCGCACAGCCGACTTCGAAACCTGAACTATACCTTCGATCGCCCAAAGCATTGAGCGTGCACGCATACTTCTCTCGCTCGTATGTGCTGCTTTCGAGGTTCCACGGATCGTCATTCTCGGCGAACATGTTTTCGAAATAGGCCGGGGGGAGGCTGCTCGCTGCTCGGGTCATCGCGATCTCCGCACGAAAAGAGTGTCGAAAGAGGCCATGCGCTGGTTGTCTGCCGCAAGCCGAAACCCGGAACCGTACGCTGGCGTCAGCTGGCTGCGATGCGCTCGAAGTGCATGCTTGCGTGTCCCCCGCAGCAGCGGGATTGTCCTCAGTTGGCGAACATCGCTCGCGCGAGGGCGACTGCCCCATACACAGTATTCGGCGACCACGATCGTCCGTTTGGCTTTAGACTTCACGGCGTAAGCAAGTTCCGCGGCAGCAGCGTGATCGCAATGTGGCTCGTGCATCGCCGTTACCCCAATGGCATCTACCCGCTCGCGACGGCAAAGCGCCGCGATCCTCGCGGCACTCTGATCAAACTGAGCGCTGCCGAGCGCTGCAGGATGCGCATCCTTCCAGCACAAGTGAATCGGAGTGTGGCGCCTGCCACCGGTTAGCCGACTTAGGGCCAGCGCCGCTTCTCGTCGTCGAGTGCATATCAGCTTTCGGAAACGACTATCGCCGATGTCGTGCGATCCCGATCCATCGGTGAGATAGACCACACCGGCGAGTGTACCCGACGATGAGGCCTGCGCGATCAAAGCCCCTGCACCAAGTGTCTCGTCATCGGCGTGGGGCGCCAAAATGAGCCATCGTCTAGATCTCCATGGCCTCTGATTGAGGGCCATCACCACAAGGCGTCCTCGCCGTCCCACACGTCGCGCTCCAACCAGGCGAGCGCCGCCTGATCCTTTGCAAAATCGGGTCCGGCCTGACGCAGATACAACGACAAATCACGGATGACCTTGTCGATCCGCTGGCCATCCATGGCACTGCGCGTACCCACGATCCGGGAGGCCAATTCCATGACATCGAGGGCGGCTCGTTCGACAACGCCGCGAGTCATGCGGGCAAAAGCCGGACCATCAGGATGCTCGCAGGCCGCACGCTGAGCGCATTCCCGAACCCATAGATAGGCCGTGCGAGTGGCAGCCACGCAATCAGCGAACTTCGCTCTCTGCAAGGGGTCGTTGGCGGCACCATCTGCCATCACTAGACGGGTTTCAGTGAGCAGAGCCTCTATCCCCCCCAACTGGACCGCCGTAAACCGCCAAGCGCCTGTCGTGAAACGCGGGTCACGATCGTAGTCGCCCGGCAGGCCAAGAAGATCCAAATCATCCGGGCGGATACCGGAAAGGTCATACAAGCCGCTGACCGTCGCCCTCATTCCCCGCACTCGCCATTGCGAAACGTCGGCACGTTCGGCATCATTTGCCGGCACGACTACCAATTGTCGATCGGCCCCCGGCACTTCGGCGGTGATGATCGCGTAAGCCAGCCCCCCTGCTCCACTCGCGAACGACTTGGCCCCGTTCAGGGAATGCGTCCCGTCCGACTTCCGATCCAACGATACCCCCGGTTTCGGCTCCGTCGCCCAGACGCCGTAGAACGCGCCGCCATTGAGTTCCTGCCGCAGTCGGTCCTTCTGGGCGCTCGATCCATACCAGTCGAACAAAGCCATTGCGTTGACGTGCCCCTCGTAAAGCCTTCCGATCGCGAGGTCCGCGCGACCGATGACCCTCAGGACATCCATCATCGCCTGATACCGCCTTCGCGTATCGACGAAGTTCAGACCACCGCTGACAGCGGGCGCAAAAGCACGGTGTAAGTCCGCAGAGGCGACGCAACGCATGCTTTCCAATGGGAAAACCGGGGCTGCGTCATATCGCGCGCCCAGTTCGGCAAGGCGCGGCGCTATCTGACGAGCGTTCGCCACCACGTCCTTAATCACCGGATTTTCTGTAGCGGATGTGCTCATGCAGCGTGTTCACGGCATGAACCGGCTTCCGTTGCTTGCGATTTCAGCCATGATGCAACCTTCCGTGCGGAAGCGGCATCGTGAAGACCTGTCCGCCTGGACGTCCGCACTTGAATGGCCCCGTCAAGCAGTCCCGGCCATGCATGAGGTTCCGGCCAGTTCGGCAATACGATGGCCGCGGCCAGGTCTTTTAACCGTTGCGCGGTCGCGGCCTGCTCACCGAATGGTCGATCTTCTGGAATGCAGATGAACGGTTTGCGGGTTGCCATCATCGTACTGACCAAACCGTCGCCTGCTGCACCTACGACTACCGACGCACGGGCAATTTCCCGTTCTGGTCGATCAATCCAGCCCAGAAGTTTCAGGTTGGGGGCAGTCGTTCCGGAAGGAACTACGGGTCCGATGACCCGCCATTCCCACTGTGGGCAAGCCAGGGCGGTCGCCGTAAGAAAACCGCCGTCGATAGGCGCGCCCCCTCGACCGTGCACAACCACCACCGTTTGTTTCGCAACGGCCTCATCGCCAACCGTAGCCGCCCCTATGCCGGGTGCGTAGAATGTTTTCTTCAACACCCATGTCGGGGTGGACGCATGTTCGAATTCTGCAGGAAACGGTGCAAGAAGGGCTGACGCTCCTCTAAACGCTTCAAGATGGGCCTGGTCGGTGCGATCACCCATCAACCGCACGTAGATTGTCGGGACCGATGCGAGACGTGCCAACATCGCTATCTCGACGGATACATCCACTACCACCAACGATGGCTTGGCCTCGGCTATCCAGGCGGCAATACGCGCCACTCGCGATCGGACGCCATCATGATCAATCGGCGCGTAATGAAGTGCCTCGGGCCGATATCGCGCGGTGTCAACGCCATCGAACAGGCCAGATCGTGAACGATCGTCTTCCAGATCAATTCCTGCACTGCCGATGCCGGTACCAAGTTGTACAATCGGCCAGTCACATGCTGATGAGATGGCATTCGCACGCACGCGATGGCCCGCGCCGTGGTGATGGACATAATAGCCGATGGGCCGGACGTTCACGCCGGGATGTCCAATAGGTAATCCATGGGCATCGGCGGCAGCATCGGCTCTTCGAAAGCGATGCGAGCATGCCCATCGGGTTCTGCCCGCAGACTCCGCCGCCACTTCGCCCGTTCCCGCCAGTGATCCAGCGACGGAGCATGCGGCGTGGTCCCGGATGCGGCCATCTCGAACATCTGACGCATGGCGTCTGCCATTCCGTCCCTGGCACGCCCCTCGAGGCGGGGCGAAGCGCGAGTAAAGACATCGTTTGGATGGGCCAGTTTGCCTCCACAAGCTACTGCCGCCAGTACCAGCGCACGATCCTCACCTGTCGGCAATGGTGGGACACCGCCGCAGCGCATATACAGATCGGCGCGTATGGCCAGAGATGCTCCTGTGTGGTCGCCGTGACGCGGGGGGCAGTCCCACGGGATCGGATCGATACTATCCTCGATGGCGCGGACGTCGTGCCAGTACCTATCCCAGGCCTCACGAAGGCGCGCTACCGGTGCAGGGAGTTGTTCGGTGCTTTCGATCTCGATCCTGCCACCGACAATATCGGCACCACGAGCGAAACAAGCCACCGTGTTTGATAGCCAGTCCGGCGAAGGTCGGGTGTCCGCATCAGTGCTGACGAGTATGCCGTTCGCAATAGACCCCAAAAGGTCGAGACCTTCGTCCATTGCACGTTTGCGAGCGGTACCGGCATGCGCGTCTTCATCCGGTAGAATGTGGTGACGGGCATGGATGCGCAAGCGCCCGGCATAGCGCGCTCCAGCAGCCTCAATCACCGATCTGCTCTCGTCGCTGGAGTTGTTGACCGCTATCGAAATATTGATCGGATCGGGCCATGTCTGGTCGGCGAGCGCTCGCAATAAGATCGGCAACCGCTCTGCTTCGTTTCTGGCCGGCACGCAAATGCACAGGTCCGGCGTAGCCGCTGCGCTAGGCATGACGCGCCATAATGGGGGGCAAGCCGGTGCTTGAGCCGACGGGCAAAGGCGGAATTGGTGCCATCAACGCGTCGCCTGCAGCCTCAGAATGTGGCGCCTCTGCGATCCTGCGGCGGTAAAGCGCTTCGTACCCATCAACCATTCTTACCGCGTCACAGGCCGCCTCTGCCCGGTTCCGGCAGGCCCGGCGATCCAGAGAAAGGGCGGCAAATCCGGCGGCGGCAAGTGAGGAGACATCGTTCGGCTCGGCAAGAACCCCGCACGACGGATCAAGAATTTCCGGGATCGCCCCGCGTGAAAACGCGGCCACCGGCACCCCGCACGCCAACGCTTCGGCCACGACGAGGCCGTAAGGCTCATCCCACATCGGCGTGCACAGGAATGCCCGCGCTCCACCAACCAAGCAGGCCAAAGCAGAATGTTCAAGATGGCCGACATGGATCACGTCCGATCCCAGTTCCGGCTCCACTTGTGAGCGATAATAATCGACATCGAGGATCGGCCCGGCGATCCGCAATGGTAAGCCGATCAGGCGAGCGGCCGCGATGGCGTAGTGCAGACCTTTTTCGGGGACGATGCGGCCGTACCAAACCAAATACGCGTCCTCATCCGGCTTCGGATGGAAAGCGAACTTCTCCAGATCGATGCCATTCAGGATAACTTCGTCGACAGGGCGAACATCGTCCCAAAGCGACGCGACCGATCGAGACACCCCGACCAAGGTATGGTTCTGCGCCGAACACAACCGAAGGCCGCTCTCCAGCCAGCAGAAGGGCGGCGTATGCAGCGTCGTCACCATCGGCATCGGCAAGGTATCGGCAAGCGTTAACGGCAGGTAATGGAGGGAATTGTTATGGATGATATCGAAGTCGCGATGCCGCAGTTCGTTCATCAGGCTGAGATAGGCGTGATGCTCTTTGAAAAAGGGCACGTCGGTCGCCTCCTCGATTCCGAGGTTATCGAGCGCGGTTTCGGTGCAGATCGCTTCCAGACCCAGGCCTTCTTCCGAACGTGATGATGCGAACACCGTAACCTGGTGCCCCCGATCGCGGAGCGACCTGGCCAGCAGGTGAGTATGCATTTCCAGACCGCCGGCGAAGGGTTCGGCGATAGGATGCTTCAGATGCGCGATGATCCCGATACGCAGTGCTTCGCGATCAGCGTGAGGGGGGGGCGGCACGGTGCCGCCCCCAACTTCACACGTCGCAAAAAGGGGGCGATCAGGCTGAGGGCCGTGCATCCAGATCAACCTTCATTTCGCGCGGCCAATGGCGCAGTCCCCGGCATGCCTTGAGGAAGGCTGCGGCGTCATCCGCACTCGCCAATGGCAAACAAGCTTCGTCAAGATCGTCGGCAATGCCGGCCTTGGCGAAAATCGGTTCCGCCTCGGCGGTCATGCCGATGAACTTGCAATGCGCAAAAGCATCGGACGCGAAGTCCTTCGCTGCGGCATCGCGCGACAACATCGCCGCGCCTTCCTGCGACACGACAATCGCTACGGCATCGAACAGGACGGAAGGCCCGCCATCGATCTTCTGCTTGGCAGCAACCTTCGTTCCATCCGACAAGGTAACGCCCGAGATCTTCGGAGCGATGACTTCGAACACGGCGCCTTCCGCATCGACGGCCTTGACCAAAGCTTGGAAGACCCCCGCGTCTGCGCCATCACTCAGCAGGATGCCCAGCTTGCGACCCTTGAAACTGTCAGGCCCGTTTTTCGCGATGCTGAGGGCATCGGATGGCGGAAGGTCGTTGATGGGTTGTCGAGCCGCCACTGCTGCGTCGGGCATGTCAAGCCCCAGGCCGTCCGCCACCGTCTCGGCCAAGCCCGCGTCGATATTGCGCAGGTGGGAAACGGTTCGCGATCGAATGTCGAGGCGTTCCACTTTCGACAGTTCAAACACCAGCGCATCGCCGATATGCTTCTGTTCGATCGGCGTCTGGCTCACGAAGAACTGGCGAGCCTGGCTATAGTGATCGGCAAAACTTTCGGACCGGACGCGTTGCTTCGGCCCATCAGCCACTTCGGCGTAGCTGGAAAATCCACGCACCGGATCTTCGCGAGGTCCGCCCTGGGTCGGACCCCAACTGTTGGGTTCGTAGTTCGCGCGTCCCACCGGGTTGCGCATCGCCATGTGGCCGTCCTGCTGGAAATGAGCCATCGGACACTTCGGTGCATTGATCGGAATATGGGTGAAGTTGGGGCCACCCAACCGCTTGATCTGGGTGTCCAGGTACGAAAAGTTACGTCCCTGAAGCAGCGGATCGTTCGTGAAATCGATGCCCGGGGGAACATTCTGAGTGCAGAACGCGACCTGCTCGGTTTCGGCGAAGAAGTTGTCGACCACACGATCAAGGACCAGCCGGCCGACGATGCGGACGGGCACCAGTTCCTCGGGAATGAGCTTGGTCGAGTCCAGAACATCAAAATCGAAGCTGTCCGCAAATTCATCGTCAAACAGCTGCACACCCAGCTCCCACTCGGGGAAATCACCGGCGTTGATCGCGTCCCAAAGGTCACGCCGGTGGAAGTCGGGATCGGCACCGTTGATCTTGACCGCTTCGTTCCAGGCCACGGACTGCAGACCCTGCTTGGGCTTCCAGTGGAACTTCACGAACGTAGATTTACCTTCGTCGTTCAATAGGCGGAATGTGTGGACACCGAAACCTTCCATCGTCCGGAAAGAACGCGGAATGGCCCTGTCGGACATCGTCCACATGATCATGTGGAAGCTTTCGGGGGTGAGACTGATAAAGTCCCAGAAATTATCGTGGGCGGTCTGCGCCTGCGGAAAGGCACGATCCGGGGCAGGCTTGGCGGAATGCACCAGGTCGGGGAACTTGATGGCATCCTGAATAAAGAAGACCGGGATGTTGTTTCCGACGATGTCCCAGTTTCCTTCCTGGGTATAGAGCTTGACCGCGAACCCACGAACGTCGCGGGCAAGATCGGCCGAACCCTTGGCGCCAGCCACGGTCGAGAACCGCACGAATGCGGGAGTACGTTCCCCGGTCCGCTGGAAAATGTCGGCTCGCGACACGTCGGCCAAGCTATCCGTCAGTTCGAAGAACCCATGCGCCGCATAGCCGCGAGCATGCACAACACGTTCCGGTATCCGCTCATGGTCAAAGTGGAAAATCTTCTCACGGAAATGAGCGTCTTCTAGTAGTGTCGGACCGCGAGCGCCTTGTTTCAGGCTGTTCTGATCGTCGGCTACAGGAATGCCCTGCTGGGTGGTCAAAGTAGCAACGCCTGCCCCAGCAGTCTGGTGCGTTTCTCCGCCCGTTCCTTGCTTCTCGGCATAAGCGAAGGAAATGTCCGCATCGCCAGGGAGTGGTGATGCCTTGTTCGGAGATTCGCCGCCGACATCCGCTGGCGAAAGGTCGGCGGGCGTCTTTTTCCCGGGAGATGGCTTTGCTGACGAGCCGGAAGGCGATTTGGTAGGGGTCTTGGCCATGGGGCAGTCCTCTTGTCGACGTTCGGGTTCGCTCACCGGTGCGCGCGGCGATTGACCGGCATAATCCGTGCGAAAGCCGGTAACGCCATGGCAACCCCCTGCCGAAGCTCAAGGTTGCCTCCGCTCAGGCCAAATTAACCTGCGTCAACACGATTGAGTCTCCCCTAAATGCAACGCGAATGATTTTAAGCTGTTATCGAGATGCATCGTCTCGACACACTCAGAAGGCACGGCTGAAATTATCCATGTTGAGCGACCGTTTTCTTAAAAACAAAAGTAATGTGGGACTCACGCTTGAGGAGCGGGAGCGTATTGAGTCTGCAGTAAGTGAAGTTCGAACGCTGGAGGCTCGTAGTTTGGTCATCCGGGCAGGCGAGCATCTGAACGTAAGCACGTTGTTGCTGGACGGAATGATGTCGCGCCATATCGATGATAAGAATGGACTGCGCCAACTCGTGGCTATTCACGTTCCTGGCGATTTCGTCGATCTGCACGCCTACCCGCTCAAGGTTCTGGAGCACGACGTGGCGACGATGACTGCCGCGACCGTGGCGATCGTTCCGCATACCGAACTTGATACGATGATCGATGAGAGTCCCGAGCTTGGCCGCAAGCTATGGTATTCGACCTTGATCGACGCCGCCATCCATCGCGCCTGGCTGTTCAGGCTGGGGCGCCTCGATGCGATGGGCCGGGTCGCGCATTTTCTGTGCGAAACCAACGCCAGGCTGCAGTCGGCAGGGCTGAGTGACGGCATCCGTTTCGGTCTGTCTCTGACCCAGACTGATCTCGCGGAAATCTGCGGGTTGACGAACATCCACGTAAACCGGGTGATGCGTCAGCTTCGGGAAGAACATTTGTGCGTTTTTCGTTCGTCGGTAGTGGAAATACTCGATCCCATCAGGTTGGCCGCGCGGGGGCAGTTCGACCCGGCCTATCTCTATATTTCCAAAGAAGTTGTCTCCCCAGCCCCCTCTAGCCCAAGGCCAGTCTCATGATCCAATCACGATCCGCCCCGCAGCCGCATTCGGATCCGGGCGTGGCTACCGCCGAAGATGGGCTGGTCATTCTTGACGGTCCGAACGGCGTTGCCGTCACCATGACGGCGTTCGCGGCGGCGGCGACAGGGCGAAGCCTCGTTGATGCGGCGCATGTCGCGCAAACGCAATTGGCAGACCGCCCCTCCCCCAAGCCGGATTGATTTGGTGAGGACGAGATCCTGAACGATTTTGCCGGCTGGGCCGCGCCGATAGCGACAATGATTGCGGCCATGATGACGGCCGCCAATCTGGGTGCGCGTACCACCGGCTGGGGATTTGTCGTATTCACCCTTGGTTCGATCGGATGGACCGTCGTGGGTCTGACGTCCGGCCAGACCAACCTGGTGGCGACGAACGGGTTCCTGACGTTCGTGAACCTGGTAGGCGTATGGCGCTGGCTTGGCCGTCAGAAAGCATACGAGGATGGCGGCAAGTCTGCGGAAAGCGCCAGCCGTCGCTCGTCAGCACCCACTTTATTTACGGCCACCGGCCTTTCCGGAATGCCGATCGACGATTCGGAAGGTCAGAGTTTGGGGCATGCAGTGGAAGCGCTGGTCGAATGTAAATCAGGGGCGATAAGCTACGTGGTTGTCTCCAGCGGTTCCAAAGCAGGGTTGGGTGAACAGCTTCGGCCGGTGCCCTCTGATGGAATTCAGTATGGTTGCGACCGCTTGAGGCTGTTGATGTCCGATCCCGAATTTCAAGCGATCACGCCTCTGCAGACGGGGGACTGGCCAGCCTCACCTGATAGCACGGCAAAAACATGAACCGCGCCTTCGTTGCGTTCCGGATCGCCGATGCCCTCGCCGACAGCGATGTTCTTTACCTGGCGGATGACGAGCAGGAAGCCGAGGCTTTGGCAGAAACGCTACGAGCACTGCTTCCTGATGGTCTGATCTTTCACGTCCCCTCCAGCGACACGCTGCCCGGCGAAGCAGCGCCTGCATCACCGGCCAATGCAGGTCGTCGGGTTGCAGCCCTGCGGGGCCTTCGCCTTGCCCAAGCCGCCGACACGCGAGATCATTTCGCCTGTATTCTCAGTGGAGAAGCGGCTGGTCGGCAATATGCGCCGCCAACTGATTTTGACAAGGCGCCCCCTGTTCTGCGGGTAGAAGATGCGATTGAGATCGAGGGGTTTGCGCAAACGCTCCAGGAATTGGGATATCTGACCGATGACCGCGTGGACGAGCCGGGTGAAGCGGCCATCCGGGGAGAGGTAATCGATATATATCCGGCAGACGCCGGCGCCCCGGCTCGCATCGAAATGGCAGATGGCCACATTACCGCCATTCGGTCCTACGATCCGGTAACTCAGCGAACGGTTGCCGATCTTGATCACCTTGAGGTGGGCCGGGCATCGGAGCCAGTGGTTCAACAAGGCGTCCCCATCGTGGCGCATGTGCCCCGGGCGACGCTGGCCATGTCGCCGAAAGCAGACGAGCGTCGATTGCGGGTCATCCGGCTTGCGCAAGATGCTGCGCGGTTCGCCTCCACCAAAGTGGACGCGATCGAGAATGACAGCTGGCAAGCGGCGGTAGAGGGTATGCCCCTCCTGTCCATCGGAGATCCTCCGTCCGCGCTGCCCCGGTTTTCAGAGCACCGTTCACCTTTGGCTGCGCTAGATCAGTTTGTGCGGCCTCTGATCGCGCAAGGTCATTCTCTGTTCCTCGCAGGTAATTCTAGGGACCTGCGTTTTCTGCGTCCTCGCATTGGTAAGCGATTGGGTCTGGAATTCCCGGAAATTGCCGATTGGGCAGAGTTGAAAGCCGTTTCCCCGGCGAAATCCGCATCGATTTCCATGCCGGTAGATGCCGGCTTCGTAAGCGCAGATGCCGTGCTGATCGCCGCCGCCGACGTCCTGGGAAGTCGCGCCTGGTTGCAGGATATGTCAGGAACGCGCAGCGATATGGCAGCGGTAGGCGGCCGTGGGGACGTTCGCATCGGCGATGTCGTGGTGCATGAGGACCATGGCGTTGGCACGGTGATCGGGTTGCAGAACGCGCCCAGCGTCGACCCTCATTCATCGCCGGCCGAAATGATTGTACTGGAATATGCGGCCGAGGCGCGAAGACTAGTGCCGATCGGCGACGCTGATCGTATCTGGCGATACGGCGCGGATGCCGAGGCGGTGACACTCGACAAGCTGGACGGTTCGTCTTGGGTAAAACGCCGCGGTATGATCGACGCCGCGATCAGGGATAGCGCCAAAGGGCTTGCCGCGTTGGCCAAAGCCCGCGCATCGCTGAAGGCACCGGTCCTTGATCCGGACCCGGCCGATTATGAAAAGTTCGCCGGAGGTTTTGCATTCAACGAGACTGCGGATCAGGCCAGGGCGATCTCATCGGTCCGTGATGATCTCGCCAGCGGTCGCCCCATGGATCGGCTTGTGATCGGCGATGTCGGATACGGCAAGACGGAAGTCGCGCTCCGGGCTGCTGCGTTGTCGGCGCTGGCAGGTCATCAGGTCATTGTGGCAGCGCCGACCACCGTTTTGGTCCGCCAGCATTTCGACACCTTCAAGAAACGATTTGCCGCCTCTGGGATAGAGGTCGCCACCCTTTCTCGCCTCTCCACCGCTGCGGAGAAAAAGAGGGTGAAAGCCGGGCTGGCGGACGGATCGGTGCATATCGTGATCGGTACCGGCGCGGTGATGGCGAAGGGAGTGACCTATAAACGCCCTGGACTGGTCATTATTGACGAAGAGCAGCGGTTTGGTGCAGCCGACAAGGCAAAGCTTCGGGGGTCAGGTGATATTCACCTGCTTAGTCTCAGTGCTACACCGATCCCTCGAACCCTGCAGGCGGCGCTGGTCGGTCTCCAGCAAATGTCGATTATCGCCACCCCGCCTGCTCGTCGTCAACCCATCCGCACCAGCATAACGTCCTTCGATGATGCTCGTCTGCGCACAGCGCTGTCTCGAGAGAAGGCCAGGGGCGGGCAGAGCTTCGTCGTGGTCCCGCGGATAGAGGACATGGCTCCCCTCTCCAAGAAACTGAAGCGGATAGTGCCGGATCTTCGGCTGGTCCAAGCCCATGGCAAACTACCTGTTGCGGAAATTGATGCGGTCATGGTCGGCTTTGCACAGGGCGAAGGCGACATCCTTCTGGCTACCAATATCATCGAAGCTGGTCTGGATGTGCCGCGCGCCAACACAATGATCGTCTACCGCGCCGATCGATTTGGCTTGGCACAGCTTCACCAGCTGCGCGGCCGCGTTGGGCGCGGCAACCGTCGCGGGCAGGTGATAATGCTCACAGAAGATGAAGAAAGCATAGCACCGCGCACTCTGAAACGGCTGAGAACTTTGGCAACGTTCGATCGCCTGGGCGCCGGATTCGACATCAGTGCTCATGATCTGGACATGCGCGGAGCCGGTGACCTGCTCGGCGAGGATCAGGCCGGGCACATGAAGCTGATCGGCGTCGATCTCTATCAGCACATGCTAGGGACGGCCCTTCGCGAAGCACGCGGCGAAAAGATGGAGCGCTGGACACCGGAGCTTAATATCGGCGCCGAGGGCGCGGTTCCCCCAGAGTGGATCCCGGACGACGAAGTAAGGCTGGATCTCTACATCCGCCTCTCTCGCATCGAAGAGCATGGAAAGCTCGACGAATTTGAGGACGAACTTCAGGATCGGTTCGGCGCGCTCCCGCCAGAAGCGCAGCTGTTGATGGATCAGGCGCGGATACGCCTTGATGCGCATGCGCTGGGCATTGCAAGAATAGATGCAGGGCCAGCGGCCATTGCATTCACACCCCGCAGCGGTTCAGAAGTGGACGCGAAAGCTGCGGGACTGGTAGCAAAAGACAAGCGCCTGATCCTGTCCGAGAAAATCGCGGACGATCAGCGGACCACGCGGTTGCAGGATATTCTCCGCAAATTAGGAGCATAATCTGCATCTCCCCGAATGGAGCCGCTGCGGCGCGAGCCGACGCTAGATGGGCATCTGCGACCGCTACGAGAGGCACTTCATCCGGTAATGCCGCAATCGCAGATAGATGGGACTGTGAGATTCGGCCACAGCCGATGGGGGCAATACCGAGAGGTGAGGAATCAGTCATCTGCTACCCTTCGAGGTACCGGACGGAAGTGCGGATGCTCGCCCACAAAGCGCCAGATCATGATTACTGCGACTAGGTTTGCGATGCCCGGAACGATGGCGAAGCTGATCACGATAGCGTCGACCGCCGTCGATGTTTGCGGCACTCCGGAACGGGCGGCATTCGAATCGAAGCCATAGGCGGAAAGCAACGCTCCCACCACCAGGGTGCCGCCCATGGCGATCCCCGCCTTTTCAATCACCGACCAGATGGCCGAACAGGAACCGCCACGGTTCTTGCCATATTCCGTGCGCGCGGAGACGATGCAGTCAGATAGGAGCGAAAGAACGATCGTTCCCCATCCGGCATTGCAGGCAGCCATCAGCCCCGCCAGCAAATAAGCGATCCAAATGGGGGCTTCGGGCACCAGACCCCACAGAAGCATGATCAAACCATGGCCGACGGCTGCGATCACATATGTCGGCTTCTTCCCGATCCGCCGTGCCACCATGACCCATAGCGGTGACCCGGCCATCACCGCAAATGCCATGATGGCCGCCATTACCCCCAGATCGTGCAATGGTTCAGGCCACTCCATCGCGTACTTACCATCACGTTCGTCAGATAGAAAAACAACAAAAGGGAGGCGCATCGCGGAACAGCTGACCGGCGACCTGACCGACGCCGAAACCGGCCTTGGTGGACAACGCAAGACGCTGAGGCATAGCTGGGTTCAAAGGCGATGTCCGATCGGGCGACGCGCTAACATCAGTATGCGGGCGTCACTCACACATACATCGCGGGGTTATGAAAAAGGGGCCGACCCGGTCGACCCCTTTCCCATTATTACTAGCTCGGCTTGCGAACCAGCGCCTTTGGAGCAGCTGGCGGCTTGGGCGGCGTCCACCCGGCAGGCACAGGGGCCGGCTTTTCGTCGCGTGCATAGACTTCCAGGCTGGACAAGGATGGACCGTAATCTTCGGTCGGGGCGTGCAGCCATTTCTCATCCATTGCGCGCGCAGCAGCAACGAGGTCAGCCGGAAGGTCCTTCTCACCATCCACGGTCTGGAAATGAACAAAGTAGTCCACGTGACCTTCGGCTTGGCCCATCAGCATCCATGGCAGCCAAGGCGTGATACGGCTCCACGCACCGATGTGCGGAATATGCGTAAGGTTGGGATTTTCCACGTCTTCCCGCTTTACCGTATAGATAAAGTGCTCAGACACGCGGTTCATCGGCCCTGAAGACTCGCGCACCCATTTTGCCGGATCGAGCGCGTTGGGATACTGCATGTCGATGTCCGACCGCAGTATCATCGTGCCGTTCGGCCCAAATTGCCAATCCTGCAGGAACGGGGTGCGAGGCGGCTTATCCTTGTTGAGACCGCCGTATGAAGGCGGCTCGGGAGCCCACTGCCCAATGGTGAAGTTGAACGGGTCATTTGCGATCGGCACCACGCGCACCGTCTCATTGGTGTAGGGATTTTCCCAGGTTTTCAGGATTTCGTTTGTTTTGAGGTCGCGATAGAACACGATTTCGCGAAGCATTCGACGGTACGAACCGTCTTCCAGACGCTTGGTGCGCACAAAGCTGAAGCCCTCCACGCCGAATAGCTGACGCACCGGCTCATTCGGGCGCACACCGTAAGCCTTGCCTTTCAGCCAGCCACACTTTTCCTTGGTCGGATCAATGTCCGCATCAAGACGCACATAAGTATCGCGGGTCCATTCCGGATCCTTGAAATCAATCTTGGTCTTGAACGCCGGGGTCGACTTGCTGGGCCGGGTGGCGGCCTGCGTCAGAGAGGGAGCCACCGCGAGCCCCGCGGCAACGCCGGCGAGGCCAAGACTGGCACGGCGGGAGAACTTCATGTCGTCCATTCGAATGATCCCTCATATGCGTTTTGCACCCGGTCGATCCGGTTGATCGGTTTTTTGCGTTTTTACCACCCGGCGGCAGCGCGATACCAATCTGTGATCGCCAATCGGATAGCCCGGGCGGCAGGCGCTACCAATCGGCCCCTGCGATAGCCATACTGTACCTTCACAGGATACCGGAGTCGCTCATGCTCAATACCTTCCAGCAATCGCCTCACGCCGCGCTTCCGCAGGCGAACGCAGACGAAGCATCACGGCAGGAATTCGCCAAGAGCTTCAAGGGTTTCATCCAATCGACATTGCTGCCGGGACTTACGCCAGTATATCAGACGCGCGTATCTCGATCGTTCGAAAAGCAGCATGGCCGAGCGCCTGCCGATCGCCGCGATATCCGCAGCGGGATGGTCAGTGACATTTATTTTCAACACTATGCCACTGCCAACCGGATCGCGCAGGAATTGCTCTGGGAATCGGTGAACGGATCGGTCGACCGGCAATTGCCCGACCTTCTCGCCCGCACCGCTGACCTGTCGGCATCGACATCCGCAAAGCTAGAAATTCCCGAAGGCTTCGAACCGCCGCGCTATGTCACCGCGCTTGATATTCACTGCATGCCGGGTGGCTATTGCACGCAAGTATGCGAAAACGACATTTCGGTCGGCGCGCTGTATGATCGCGGCGTGTACCTTTATTCGATGGGCTACACCGGTCCCAACAATGATGACATGGGCCGGTCCGTCGTCAACTACATCAAGCGGAACATGCCGGATTTCAAACCGCGCCGCATTCTCGACATGGGCTGCACCGTGGGTCACTCAACCTTGCCCTACAAGGAACTGTTCCCCGAAGCCGAAGTGTGGGGCATCGATGTCGGTGCGCCAGTCGTGCGCTATGCCCATGCCCGCGCGGCTGCGATGGGCCAGGAAGTGAACTTTGCGCAGATGAGCGCCGAGGACACAACCTTCCCCGATGGCCATTTTGACCTCGTTGTCAGCCACATCCTGCTGCATGAGACGAGCGGAAAGGCGATGCCGAAGATCTTCAAGGAAGCTTTCCGCGTGCTGGCGCCAGGCGGCCTGATGATCCACGCGGATTTGCCGCCGTTCGACCTCATGGACCCATTCACACAGTTCATTCTGGACAACGAAACCTGGTACAACAACGAGCCCTTCTGGGGCGCCATGCGTGACATGGATCAGGTGACGCTCGCCGAAAGGGCCGGCTTCGATCGATCGCAGGTCCGCTTTGACACGGCGCCGATGGCGGTCATGGAGTTTGCGGCTGCAGCCGAAGGATACAGCCAGGAAGCATCCGAGCATGTGGCCGAGCGCGAGTTCACTGCTGGTGAGTTTGCGCCGGGCGGCGGCTGGGAAGTCCTTATCGCAACGAAGCCTTCGCAAAAGGCGCTTGCTGCCTGACACATTCCGGGCCGCTCTTCGGAGCGGCCGAACATGAGTATTGCGTGACCATATGACCATGACCCAAGAACGCCCACACGTCGTCCGCCACGCCCGGGGAAAGCGACCGCAGTTTTATGACACGCCGGGTCTCGATGCTGCCATGTCGATGATCATGGTGCTGGCCAACGAACTTTGTGTCCTGCGCGATCGCATCGACTCCTCAGAGCGGGTCGCCGCTCAGAATGGGCTGAACCTTGCTGCCGGGATCGAAGCTATTCAGCTTGATCAGGAAGCACTGGAGGAACGGGAAGCCCGCAGGCAGGATTTTCTGCAGCGCCTTTTCTACCTGCAACTCAAGGATGCAGACGAGGCGGCGCAGGCCCATACCGAAGCGGCCTACAACCAGACGATCGCCGACATCGCTGAACAGTGAACTCGCGCATCAATCGATGAGAAAGACCCCTGGGCCTGGAAAGGCCGAGGGGTTTTCTTTTCAACCTGCTACGCGCTATGACATTGCGGTCTCGTTGGCGAGGCGCCTTAGGTCAGGCCCGATTTCCGTGCCTATCCTATGCGTATCGGCAAGCCAGTCGAACCCGGTGATCAGGAAGTTGTCTATCCCCGCGTCACGGTAGCGCATCAGCGCTTTCACTAACGTATCCGGCGCCCCCACCAGGCACATCACCTGAAGCCTGCCTTGCGTGGCCTTGGTCAAGCCAGTCCACAAGCAAGGATCTTCCTGCGCATTGTCGGCCTCGGCAGCGCGAATGGTCGCATCAGCTGCTGCTTTGCCAAGGTCGCGCCCTAGCGTACCGAAAACGGCCTGTCGCGCCTGCACGCCATCGAGCAACTCCTTTGCGCGGTCCCAAGCCGCGGCATCGCTGTCAGCCACGACCAGACGCATCGACATGGAAAAGCGCGGATCGCGGCCATGCATCGCCGCTTGCGCTTTCACTTTGCTCACAAGCTCTTGCACCTGAGCGTGACTGCCGGGGCCGAGGGCGTAAACGTCCGCCAGTTGAGCACCATACTGGACACCCAAGTCGGATGTGCCCGCCCAGAAAATCGGAATGTCGCGATTGGCAGGGGCGACTTCGCTTCCGGCCTGATCAAACCGGTACCATTCTCCTTGATGATCAAACGGTTCGCGCGCCTGCCAGACCTTGCGTAGAACCTCGACATATTCGGCGCTGCGGTGATAGCGCTCTTCCTTGGTATGATAGTCACCGTCAGACCGCGTTTCTATATCAGAGAATGCGGTGATGATGTGGACGCCGACCCGGCCTTGCGAAAACTGGTCGAGCGTCGCTAACGCACGTGCTGCCATCGTCGGGGCAATGAAGCCGGGACGATGGGCTATCATCAATTTCAGCCGACTGGTTGCGGCAGCAACCCAGCTTGCCGTCACCAGACTGTCCGCGGACCGGGCGTTCTGGCCAACCAGCACCCGGTCGTACCCTGCGGCTTCATAGGCCCGCGCGATTTCCGGAACAAAACCGGGATCATAAGGAGTTGGCTCCGGGCTGGCTTCCGAGCTTCGATACGGTGAAATCAGGCCCACCAGTTCGATTGGATGACGCGCCATTTCTCAAGCCTCTGGAAGAATGCCTTGTTCCAACGCCTGCAATTGCGCCGGATCCAGGCGATAGAAGAACAACGTGATGATCGCTCCGAGCATCGCGAGTGCCGGGATGACGGATTCGCATAGCTGAATGGCGAGTATGGCGCTGGCTCCCTGCTGCATCGCTTGTCCACTCGCAGAGGGGGCGTAACCCATGGCGCCCAGGAACAATCCCATCGCCGCCAGAGCTGCTGCCGAAGACAGCTTGTCGAACAAGGTGGTGAAGCCCGCAAACGCTCCTTCGCGTCGTTCGCCGCTCTGAATATAATCGTATCGTACGGCGTCCGACAACAGCGCATAGGCGCACAGGATCATTCCTCCACCGGAAAACCCGCTCAGCAGCCCACGGATGGCGATCAGTGTCATGCTTTCCTGCGGTACGGCAGCCAGCCAGCTAAGTTGAACAACACCGAACAACGCCAGGGCGATCATATAGCAGGTGCGCTTGCCAATCCGTTTGGAAAGCCAGACCCACACCGTCATGCCCAGCACCATCGTCACTGTGGCGTACATGAAATAAGACCCGAGCACCTGATCGCTCATCCGCAAAACGACACGCGTAAAATACGCGAGCGCCGCGGAACCGATGGCGGTGCCGAACAGGAGGAAGACGTGCGCGATGGCGAGGATGCGAAATGGACGGTTGTCCCACGCAAGCCGAACCTGTCGCAGCAACGAGGCAATCGGGCTTGAACGCTCGCTGACGGCTCCCACACGGGGCTGGGTTCGCGGTGCATGCTTGAGAAATCGCACAGCGGCCAGCGTTGCGAGAAAGACGACCAACCCGACAGTGACCGCGAGCGCCAGATGGCCGGCACGTGTCGGCCCCGTCATGGACAACATCCACGCCGGAAGGGTTGATCCGATGAGCGTGCCGATAGCGTTGCCGTATGTCCGCCACGCCATCAGACGCGTGCGCTCGTGCGGATCGGATGAGCTTTCGACCACCATCGCAAAGCCGGGGATCGTCAGCAGCGTATATCCAGTTGCATGGATCGCCAGCGCCAGCGTGACGAACACCTGCGCAAGAAGGATGGAGCCGAAGTCCGGCGCCCCGAACAGCAAAGCTAATCCGAGGGGCATCGCAATACCCCCCGCAAACAGGAATGGCAGCCTGCGCCCCCACGGGGTAACGGCACGGTCACTCCACGCGCCTACAGCTGGGTCAAGGAACCCATCGTAGATTTTGACCAGAGCAAATATGAAACCAGCGGCGCCTGCCGAAATGGCAAGGCTATCCGTCATGAATCGCAGGCCGAGTACCGTGACTACGTTCTGCCCTGCGGCATGAGCCAGCGGGATCAGCAACGATCCAATGCGAATGCTCCAGACACCCGCTTTGACAGGGGTTGGTAGACTGACGCTTGGCGTACCCGGCCTGTCGCTGCTCAAGGTCTCTGCACTCCTGTGGCGCCTTGCAAAGATGCGCCTGAACGATGCAAGGTTGCGGACCATGCGGCGCTCGAAGAACAGTTTATGCTCAATCTCCGCACAGCGGAGACAACCTCGATCCTGACCGTCAGAAACTATCGACCAGCGTCACGCTGACATCAGCAATGCCTTCGCGTAGCTTCTTGATTTCGGCATATTCGGGAGAGTTCCAGAAGGCCAACGCAGTTTCGACGTCGGGCCATTCCATCACGACAGCGCCGCCGCCTTCGTAGCCCTGCCCTTCCAAAACCTGACCTGATCGCCCCCGCAGCAGAGACGTTGCGCCGTACTGCTTAGCAAGGTCCGCTACCGCAGGCGAATACTTGGAAACAAACGCTTCCCGATCATGGACCTGGGTCGTGATAATGTACCATGCTGGCATTGTGTGAACCTCCGCTATCAGGCGATCAACGCTGCGTCATTCAGGCTTTGGAACATGGCCTGACGCAACAGATAGGCACGGCGTCTTTCGTCATCCTGCTGGATCGCCAGGAAGTCACGACGCCGCAGGTCATGCGCGTTACCGTCGGCGTTGCTGATGTACGCCATGTTCTGCTTGGTCTGCGCCTGCGTGAACGAGTTGGTCACTTCGCGCCGCTGCCGATCATAAAGCGCCAACGCCGGATCCATGGCGGTCTGGCCCTTCAGCACCGGACGCAGCTTTTCGAACAAGTTGAAAGCGTCATGCACACCGGAGTTCATTCCGAACCCACCAAGCGGGTTGTTAAGGTGTGCCGCATCGCCAACGAGCATCACGCGGCCCTCACGGAATGACTTCGCGACGCGCTGATGAACTTTGTACAGCGTGCGGTGCTGCGTGACGACCGACGCACCGTCACCGATCAGCCGGTCGAAAATCGCCGTCTTGTTTTCGTCCGATACGAGTTGAGCCTCGTCTGCGGCACCGTCCACGGGAACCAGCACACGCCAGACCGATGGGACGCGAAGCAATACCAGCCATTCGGCCGGGTCGGATACGTAATTTACAAGGCTGAGGTTGGGCAAATGCGCGGCCAGATCAGTCTCGGTAGATAGGGTCAGGAAGCGTTCGGGATACGTAAATCCATCGAATTCAATGCCCAGCCATTTGCGCACGATCGAATTGGCGCCGTCCGCGCCGATCAGATAATCCGCGCGTATCCGCTCGATCCCGATCATGGTTTCGACTGCCAGATCGACACCATCTGCATCCTGCGTAAAGGACAGCAGCCGAGAGCCGAACCTGACATCCGCGTTCGTCAGATTATCCAGTCCGGAAGCCAGAGCGCGCGACAGGTGGTACTGCTCACACTGAATGCGGAAAGGATAGCGGGTGACATCGGATATCTCCGTAAGGTCAAATTCGATCACTTCGCCGGACGCCCGATCGCGCCACTGGTAGACTGGTGCCTTGAGACCCTTTTCCAGCAACATGGGCGTGATGCCGATCTGGTCGAGCATTTCCAGCGTTGGCGGGTGAAAGGTGGATGCACGCAGATCTCGCGCACAGTCCTGCCCGGCTTCGAGCAGGATGACCGAAATGCCGGCCTGCGCCAGTAATGTCGCCATTACCGTGCCCACGGGGCCGGCTCCGGCGATCGCCACCTGGCAACGATCTATCACTGACATTTCTGGATAAACTCCGAATTCCTTGGTCACGCCTTCTAAGGTGCGGACGCGCAGCTCCCGGCGACCGGCATGATTCTATCCGACGCGCGGTGACCGAATGGTTGGTTTGATTATTGGTGTCGGATCAGGCCGCTGGACCAGCGGGCGCCGAAGGCTGCTTTTCCAGCCAGCTCCTCAGATCGCGAGTGAACTTTTCAGGGTTCTCCCACATCGGGAAATGGCCCATGTCCGGATATTCAATCATCGTCACGGGGGCGTTCTTGAACCGCGCGACAGACGCTTTTGCCCCCTGCGAGATTACATCGTCGTAGCTGCACCACTGCAACAGGACCGGCACTCTTACCGTTTCCGCGACGGCTCCCACATCGGACGTCTTGAATGCCTTGACGTTCGCCTGAATGTACTGGTTCTGTCGATCCAGGGCGCCGGGAAGGTTGTTCATGTCGTATATCTGATCGACCATGCGATCGGTGGGCGTGAACGGCGGAGGGGTAGTGTCCTCCAGCATCAGCCGCCAGAAGGTGTGCGACCGCCAGTTCGGCAGCACGGCCTTATGGAACGACAGCATCCATTTCAGTCGCCAATCCACTTTGCGTGTCTGGCTCGGCCGTTCCAAAGGCAGTATCGAGAAAGCCATCGCTGTCACGTGGCCAGGATAGGCGCGATTGTATTCCAACCCGATGTTCGAGCCATTCGACGTCGCCACAAGGGCGAACTTGTCATAGCCGAGTTGCTTCAGCAGGCCGTCCATCAGTTCGGCTGACCGCGGCGTGGAATAGACGCCTGAAGGATCGGGAGCGGTGAGGCCATAGGGAGACCAGTCAAAACGCACGACGCGATAGCGGTCCTTCAATCGCTCCGCCACACCATCCCACTCGTGGAGATTGACGATGGATCCGTGCAAAAGCACGACCACGGGAGCGCCAGCCGGACCCTCTTCGCGCACATGCATACGAACGCCGTCGACGGTCACGAAACGAGAGGGCGCATCGGCCCACCGCTTTTCAAGCTCGGCCCGATCGCTGTCACCGGCGCCGGCGCGTAACGCCAGGACTGCGCCACCGCCGACGAGGACTATGGCGCCTACGGTCGCGAGAATAATGCGGCCTATTTTCATGCGGACACTTTCTCACGAGCCGACAAACCCATCGACTCACGCAAGGTCGGGCCAGGATATTCTTTGCGTAGGCGACCGCGCTGCTGAAGGATCGGCACGACCTGCTCGACGAAGTCTTTCAGGCCGCCAGGCATATAGCTAGGCTGCAAAGTAAAGCCGTCGCATGCCCCGGCATCCCGCCATTCGATCATCATGTCCGCCATCTTTTCGGGCGTGCCGACGAAGACGTTATGGCCACGCGGATGCCGCATGAAGTTGGCCGCGAAATCACCAAGCGACGTGCCTTTTTCCTGCGCAGGCGTTACCGCGCGGCCAATGTCGGCCTTTGGCAGGATCGTGTGTTCCAGAATCGCGTCAACGGGAATGGCGCCGGCGGGATCGAAACCGGTGAGATCGCAGCCGAGCGATTCCGAAAGATACTCTACCGCAAGGGCCACGTCGGCAAGATCGAGGATCGCCGCGTGATTGGCGCGCGCTTCTTCCTCCGTGCTTCCGAGCACGCAGGACAGGCCCGGCATGATCCGCACGCCCTCCGGATCTCTGCCGACATCACCGACACGTCTGCGCAGGTCGTTGCGGAAATCTATGCCTGCCTCGATATTGGCGGCGGGGCAGAAAATCGCTTCTGCTGTCCGCGCGGCGAAATCGCGTCCATCGGGTGACTGCCCCGCCTGCACAAGCACCGGACGGCCCTGCGGCAACGCAGGTCCTGCGCGGTCCATTGCGGCCCAAAGCTCGCACGCCTTGGCAACCACATCCTTTGCATGACGATACCGTTCGTCCTTGGGGGGCAGGTCCACTTGACCGAAGTTTGGCGCAGTTGCGGGATGCGCAGTAGTGACGATGTTCCACCCTGCGCGACCAGCAGAAATCCGCTCCATCGTGCCGAACCGCTCCGCCAGCATTTCAGGCGTATTGTACGTGGTGGACACCGTAGCGACGAGGCCAATGTGATCTGTGACCGCTGCCATAGCCGTCAACAGGCTTATCGGATCAAGCGTAGGCATGGCCATGCGTTCAGGCGTGCGCCCGCCCGCACCACGCGACTGCAATTGATCGCCAAAAACGATCGCGTCGAACCGCCCCTGCTCGGCAAGCTCGGCAACCCTGGCGTAGTAATCCATCGAAAACACGCCTTCGGGGCGCGCGCGTTCGTGCATCCAGCCGCTGGGAAAAAAGCCAATGCCCTGCAGAAAGGCCCAGAGATGAATCTGCTTTTCCATCATGCGTACTCCGGGATCACGGCGCCGTCCGACTGGTTGGAGGCGGTGGAAGGTATCGGCAGGCCCAGGCGCTGACGCAGATTGCCCGCATCCTTACGCCCTTCGATCAGGGAAGCGAAACGAGTGCCGATCGTGGGCAGCTCGCCCATCGCATCTGCCAGGGTAAAGTGGACGCCATCGATCTCTCCTGCCTGGAAGCGATCGGCGATGGGCGTGGTATCAACGTCGGGTGCTACTTTCAGAAGCCGCTTGGTAGCCGACGGGATAGCGCCGCCTTGCGAAAACAGGGCGATATCGGCGTCTTGGATAGCGATCGGATCATCACCGTCGATGACCAGCAGCGGATGGCCCAAGGGGGGACGCATGGCATTGACCGGTCCCGCCACATTGAAGAACGGCCCCTCATAGTTGGAAGCCTTCACCTTCGACGCATCGAGATAGCGACCGCTTACTTTGTCGAGGATCAGCGTATCGCTGCCCCAGCCATCCCACAATGCACGGGCGGCCTTCACCATGTCTTCACCCATACCCTCGGGAGCACCTTCGGGGATGACCGACCAGCCCGTGCGACCGGCGCTCAGGAAGTCGATTGCGGACAGCGCTCTTGCCACGTGGAAGGGATGCGCGTTCGATGCGGGAACAGTCGCCACCAGCCCCAGCCGCGACGTCAGCGGCGCGGCCCACGGCAACAGCACCTGCGCATCGAAAGGACGTTCGCCAGAGCGGCCCATGACCAGCAGGTCTAGGCCAACATCTTCGGCGAGCTTCAGGATAGCGCTGGCGGACTGCGGGACAGCGAAAGATGGATCGCCGATGGACGCGGAGAGGATGAAAGGTCTGGTCATACGATGATCACCGGTTCGTGAAGAGGATGGATGGGCTCTGCGCCCGTCTCGGTTATGAGGACGAGGTCCTCGCAATGAGCGGATCCGCCGATCCCGGTATCGAGCGTCGGGCAATCCACTGAAATGATCATGCCCGGCTCAAGCACGATGTCGGGCTTGCGCCAGAAGCCGCCGTGAACTTCGCCCGGCTCGTCGGTGTGGGCCAAGCCGACGCTGTGCGGGCCAAAACCGATGATGGCATCATGCCCAGCCGCCCGGATGGCAGATTCACCCGCGGCTGTTATTTCGGAGTAACGAAGACCGGGGCGAAGGATTTCGCGCACGGCTTCCCAGCCGAATGCGGCTGCGCGGGCTGCGCGTTCGGCGGCTTTGGTGGGTTCACCGATGAACACGGTGCGGGCAAAATCGCCGTGATAGCCGAGGTGCTGGCTAACCCCGTCGAGCATCAGCGTCTGCCCTTCGGCAACCTTGATGCGCGATAGTTCGGACGACACGCGATCGACGTTGAGAAATACAGCGGTATTGCCGCGCGCAGCCGCTTCCATGCGGAACAGGGCCTGCAATTCGACATGGCTGGCTCCGGCGCGGATCGCGTGACCGACTGCGTTCAGGGCATCCACATTGGCGCGCGCGGCGCGAGCCATCAGCGCATGCTCGAGCGGCGATTTCACCATTCGGATTTCGCGAAGCGGATTGTCCGCCTGCACCATGTCGCCGGGATGATCATGCCGCGCGGCGACTTCGGCGATGACGGGATGGTCGAACCCGACCCTCCCCTTCCAGAGGCCAAGCCCACGCATGGCCGCGACCAAAGCGGCACCTGTATCACCATGAGCCGTCATCGAACCGGCTTCACGAGCGGAAATGGAATCGCGATACGCTTCCGTCGCCGTGAGCGGGGAAAGATCGCGCTGCGGCAGAACCGGACCCGATGGCACTGCGCTGGGCGTTTCATCGCCGTCATCGCCAAGTGCTGTGTAGAGCCAGACCGCTACGTCAGAACGATCTCGCCCATCGGCCCAGCTATAGTGATGCAGGAAGCGGCTGGTCACCAGTCCGGGTGTTTCCGGCCGGGCGCGTGCGAGCAGGGCGAATGTCCCGGGGGGCTGACCCATGCGGGTGCGCCCGATCTGCGGCCAGTGGCCCAGGGCGTGAAATACATTCACCGGCTCACCCAGCACGAGACCGTCCAGCCCATGCTTGTCCATTACCGCGACCGCACGAGCCAAATTCATGGGCCCCTCACGCTCGAGCGCGGCGAGAAGTGCGCTGTCGTCAGGAAGGAAGGATGTGTCCATGCCCTTGTTATGAACCCATGCGCGGCTCATTCCGGGAAGGGGGGATAAAACTATCCGCCTGCTGATCAAGTTTGCATGGAGGGTCTGCCCCACGCATCGCTGCGATAGCTTCGTGATGACATGAACAGCCCTGACTCTCCCCCGGTTCCCGAAATCCAACGCGCGTTCGTTCGGCTTGATGAAGGCCAGATGCACCTGCGCCGCCTGCCCGCAGCGCAGGATGGCCAAGTGCCGGTGCTCCTGTTACATGCATCGCCAGCGTCATCTTGGTTCCAGCAGGATCTGATGCTCGAACTTCGCAAGGCAGGTTGCCTTGGCGAGATCATCGCGCCCGACACGCTTGGAAACGGTGATTCTCCGCCGCCAGCCCCCGCCGAACCGGACATCGCCTATTTCGCCGGATCGATGGATCGCCTTCGCGCTGCGCTGGGACTGGAAAAGGTCAACGTCTATGGCACGCATACTGGCGCGCGGATCGCATGCGAGATGGCGGCCGCCTATCCCGACCGCGTCGAACGGCTCGTGCTCGACGGGATCACCGAATACGAAGATTCCCTCCGCGATGCGGTGATCGCGAACTATGCGCCTGTCGTCGAACCGGACGAATACGGACGTCATCTGATCTGGGCGTTCAACTTTTGCCGCGATCAGGCGCTGTTCTTTCCGCACTTCATGAAAGATGCCGAACACCGACTGGCCGTGCCAATGCCGCCTGCCGGCATCCTGCACCGCATCACGCTGGACGTGCTCAAGACGCTGGATACGTACCCGAAGCCGTACATTGCGGCATTCCGCTATCGCGCGTTCGAGCGTATGCCCGCGATTTCCGCACCCACCCTGCTGCTGAAGCCGGAAACGGAACTGGCGCTGCTTAATGCATCCGTCGAAACCGCTCTCGGATTGATGCCGGATGCAAGAGCGGCGGCGACCAGCGGATCGGCTTCGGCAAAGGCTGCGGTCATGGCTGCATTCTTCAAACCTGACGGGAAATGACGATGGCGACTTTGCCCGCTGGCGCTTCGCACAAGACCCTGTCCATGAAGATCTGTCTCGGCTTTGGGATCGGCACCGTCGGCGTGTCGATCATGCTCAATGCGGTGACGACCTACTTCTCCGTATTCATGTCCACCGTGCTTGGACAATCGCCGCAGATCGCTGGCTATTTGTTGATGATATCGAAGCTGGCCGACGCCGTCATCGATGTCGTGATCGGCTCCATGTCGGACCGCACCCGCAGTCGCTGGGGGCGACGCAAACCGTTCCTTATGGCCGGTGCCCTGCTTTCTGCCGTGTCATTCCTGATGCTGTTCTCACCGCCGATGCTTGGCGGGAATGCGCTGCTGGCGTGGATGATCGCCGGGTTGGTGATCTATTCTGCTGCCTATTCCTTGTTCAATGTGCCGTACATGGCCCTCCCGGCCGAATTGACCGACGGCTTCCACGAGCGCACCCGGCTGATCAGCTTTCGCACCGTGTTTGTTTCCATCGGCCAGCTGCTGGCAATGGCGATCACGGCCTGGCTGATCCAGAGCGGAGGCGGAGGACGCAGCGGCTATGCGACGATGGCAGTGGTGATGGCGCTCATCATCGGCGGTTCGATGACAGCCACGGCTTTGTCGGTCCCGGTCACGCATGGAACCGGAGGAACTGCCGCCAAGCACCTGCCGGGCCCGGCGCAAATTCGCGCCATCGCGCGCAACCGGCCTTTCGTGATGCTTCTGGGCGCCAAGGTGTTCCAGTTTCTGTCTTTCGCTTCCGTCGCGTCCACCATGGGCCTTTACATGCTGAACGTCGTGGGCGTCGGCTACCGTGGGCTGATCGTGTTTGCGGTGACCCAGAATATCGTCACTGCGCTGGCGATGCCGCTGTGGGTGGCGAGCGGCAAGGCTATCGGAAAGCGCCGCACTTACCTTGCCGGTGTGGTGCTGTTCTGCCTGGCGACGCTAAGCTGGTTTCCTGCCGATCAGTCGATCACTCAGCTCGGCATCATCATGCGAGGCATTTTTGGCGGCCTGGGATCGGGAGCAATCATCCTGATGTCGATCTCCATGTTGGGTGACACCCAGGCCTACGATCGGGTCCTTACCGGTGAAGCGCGCGAAGGCCTTTTGTCCAGCGCCATCGCCGTCATCGAAAAAGTCAGCTTTGCGCTGGGCGTGGCGGTGCTGGGTGTCTTCCTTAACGCGCTGGGCTACGTACCCACGACAGGCGGAGCTCTGATCGATCAGCCAGCGAGCGCCATGCTCGCGCTGAAACTGGGCTTCGCGGTCATCCCATCGATCATGTTCGCGATCAACGGCCTGTTCCTTTGGGCCTATGATCTGGACGAAGACAAGTTGGTGAACGCCCGACTGGCGGCATCCGGCGACGTCCCCGCGGGCTCGTGACCGGCCCGTGGACAGTATGCAATCCTGCTCCAATCAACCAACACCTTCAGGCAACGTGAGATCATGACTGACCAAACGCCGCTTATCACCCGCGCCTATACCACCTGCCGTTATGGCCAGATGCACTATCGCATTGCCGGTCCCCGCCAGGGTGGCCGTACGCCGATGGTGCTGCTTCACCAGAACCCCTCGTCCGGGTACGAATACGAGGCATTGATCCGCGATCTTGCCAGGGATCGACCGGTCGTTTCGTTCGACACTCCAGGATATGGCATGTCAGACGCGCCGCCCGCCCCCCCCGGCATGGCGGGATACGCGGCCGCTTTCTCCGACGGCCTCGATTCACTGGCGAACGAGGGCGTGCTGGATGGCATGGTGGACCTCTACGGCTTCCACACCGGCACGCTGCTTTCGTGCGAACTCGCGATCGCTCGCCCCGATCGCGTCCGCGCCATCGGACTGACGGGCATTCCGATGTTCGACGAAGAAACGCTCGCCGCCAAACTCGAAGAGGCCCGCGAATTCCCCGAGCCGGACGAGAATGGCGACGTGATCCTTGCCCTTCTTGGCCGGCTATGGGGTTATATCGTCGTCAACCGCGACCCCAAGCAGTCGCTCGACAAGGCGGTCTGGAACTTTGCAGACAAGGCGCGCGTGCTGCACCGCTTCACGTGGGCCTACAGCGGCGTCTGGTCGTGGGACTTTTCACGGCTCGAGCAAGTGAAGCAGCCAGCCGTGCTGATCCAGACCGCCGAGGATCTTCTTGAGATTTCGAAGCAGGCCGCTGCGCGCATGCCATCGTGCAAGACGGTGGAACTGCTGGACCTCGACAAAGATATTTTTGACATCGCACCGGAGCGTATTGCACATGAATTGCGTGACTTCCTTGACCACCTCTGATCTTCCGCTCGCCGAAGTTTCGCACTCGGTCCTGCACCCCGATTTCATCGCTCGCGAAGTAGCCGCCCGCTACCCGGTGAAGGGCGAACTGACGTGCTTCCTGCTCTATCGCGGGATGAATGACGTCTATCTCGTTCAGGATGAGACGACAAAGTATGCCCTGCGCGTGTGGCGCAAGACATATCGCGATGTCGACGATGTCGCGTACGAGCTGAATTTCCTGGACTATCTGCGTCAGGTCGGTTTCCCCGCGTCGGTTGCGGTTCCGCAAGCCGATGGCGCCTTGTACTTCAAGGTCGCATCGCCGGAAGGCGAACGCGCCATCGCCATGTACGACTGGGCGCCCGGCGTGAAATTCGGCGATCGCCTGTCGGAAGAAACCGCATTCCGCATCGGTGCCGCCATGGCGCAAATGCACCTGCACGGCGATGCATGGGCGGGCGCTGACCATACGTTCTCGACCGATACGGCCAAGGACTACAACATCTGCATGCCCGCGCTGGTCGACTTCGTGTACGATCGCCCCGACGACTTGCGCGACTACCCAATCATTGCCGCCAACCTTGACAAGCGTCTCGACGAATTGGCCGCGTCCGGCAAAGTACCGCTGGGTGTGTGCCATCGCGATTTTCACCCCAGCAACGTCCACGTCGATGAAGACGGCAAGATCACCTTGCTCGATTTCGATGCCGCTGGCGAAGATTTCCTGATGCAGGACGTGCAGAACTTCGTCTGGGGCAATCTGTTCTACGGCTTTGATCCCAAGATCGGCGAAGCGTTCGAGAACGGGTACGAGTCCGTCCGTCCGTTCACGCAGGAAGAAAAGGACAACACCGAGCTGTTCCTGATGGCAAAGGCGCTTCGTCTGGTCGCCGGCATGGCGCACAGTTCGACGGCGGTGGGACGCGGCACGCTGCGCTTCCGCAATCTCGACTGGCTCGGAGATTACGTGAAGACCCGCGCTCGCGCCTGCGGACTTCTCTGACCATGGTAACGCCCGTGTCGATGCAACCTGCCCCCACAGTCGCACCCGGTATGGCTGCGGATGCGCCCAGTTGGCCCGGCGGTCGATCGGCATGGGTCATGGTGGGCATGCTGTTTCTTGCCGGCATTCTTTCGGTAATCGACCGGGCGGCCCTTAATATCCTGGTCGATCCCGTGCGGCAGGATCTGCTCATCAGCGATGAGCAGATCGGCCTGCTGCAAGGATTGGCGTTCGGCCTGTTCTACGCCTTCATGGGGCTGCCCATGGGGTTGCTGGCGGATCGCGTATCGCGACGCAACCTGATCATCGCTGGCATCACGCTTTGGAGCCTGGCAACGATCGGCAGCGGGCTCGCGCAGACGTTCGGCTGGCTCTTCGCCGGACGGCTGATGGTCGGCCTGGGCGAAGCCGCCCTTGGCCCGGCGGCGATCTCCCTGATCGCCGATCTGTTTGCACCCGAGCGTCGTGGTCGGCCGATTTCGGTTTATATGGCGGGGCAAGGACTGGCGAATGGCATCGCCATCTCGTTGACCGGGCTTTTGGTGACAGCCGCGGGGGCCGGCGCTTTTCTAGGGGTACCGTTGATCGGCCATCTGGTGCCATGGCGGATCGTGTTCGTTACCTTCGGCGCAAGCGGCCTGATTGTGGCCATCGCGCTCGCAGTATTCACACGCGAACCCGCGCGCCAGTCGGCCGCGACGCAAGGGCCCGCACGCGTTCCGGGCGCCGCAGAAGCAGCCTACTTGTGGCGCAACAAAGCGGTTCTGCTCCCGCTCTATTTCGGTTTCGCCACCGCGTTCGTGGTGGCTTACGGCGGATCGTCATGGGCTCCGACCATGCTGTTTCGTGCCTATGGCGCGACGCCCGCTTTCGTCGGTGCTTGGCTTGGGCCGCTGTCCATCCTTTTTTCGGTCATCGGCCCGATGATCGGCGGCACCTTGCTGGATCGCTCGATGCGGGCCGGCCATACCACCCGCCGCTTCGTCATCCTCGGCATCGCCCCCCTCTTCGCTTTGCCGTCGTCACTTGCTGTATTGGCGGGTGACCTTCACATCGCCACAGTGCTGGTAGCATCGGCAAACGCCGTGTTCTCCGTAGTCGGCACGGTGATGTTTGCGACATTGCAATCAGTCGTCCCTCCCCGCATGCGTGGCAGTTCGATTGCGCTGACCCTGGTGCTCAATACGATCCTTGGAGCCAGCCTGGGCCCGCTGATGGTGGCGAGCGTAACCGAGCGCGTGTTGCACGACCCGACGCAGGTCGGCTGGTCGATCGCCATCGTCTGCGTGCCGTTCCTGCTGCTGTCGGCGTTCCTGTATGGCCTGGCTGGCCGGGCGATGCGCAAGGCGATCGCCGATGGTGACGGCGACTGTGCAAAGTTGCTCGCAGGTGAGTCCGTGCCCGCTGCGACCTGACAGTATCCGACACTCGGATCGCCAGCAGGATTGTCCGCAGTAGGCCCGTTCAAGAATGGCATCTTGCTACGAACCCTATCGTATGCGGAGCGCCATTGATGAAGAAGACCTGCGTCACCCTGTCCTGGCTCGCTTTCTTCTCGCTCCAGCTTTCACCATTGAGCGCCCAAGACGGTGAGCCAATGCTGGCCGGCGATGCTCAACTGCGGGCCCGCTACGCTCTACCCTCTTCGCATTTTGTGCAGATTGCGGGGGAGGCCATCCACTACGCTGACGAAGGCAAAGGCCCCGCACTATTGCTGGTGCACGGCTCCTTCGCCAGTCTCAGGCAGTGGGACGGGTGGGCAAAGCAATTGCGCCGCCAGTATCGAGTAATTCGGTTCGACCTGTCGCCAAGCGGGCTGTCCGGCCCGAACCCGGAGGGTGACTATTCGGTCGAACAACGCCTCCGGGTAATCGACGGCCTCATGAATCGATTGAAGATAGACCGCTTCGCTATCGTCGGCACATCAAGTGGTGGCCTTCCGGCAGCTGCCTACGCCGCTACGCGACCGGATCGCGTTCGCGCCGTCATTCTGAACAACATCGCGACTGGCCCGGTCACTTTCAATGTCGACGCCATGCCCGCGACATTGAAAGCGGCGGTGGCGCAGGATCGCAAACATCCCACCTATCACTCCGAAGACTATTGGCGGGAAATCATGCTTTATAACGTGGTCGACCGCACCAAAGTCACGCCATCGGTGGTGAGCGAGTGGACCGCGCTCAACAACCGCACGCTAGGTGATCCGGCGATCGGCAAGTCGGTCGCAAAGCACACTTCGTTCGCCCGTACTCCCGGCGACCTTCGCGCGATCACCGCGCCAGCGTTGGTCCTTTGGGCAGCTCAAGACCATGAAACGACACTTGCCCGTGAAGGACGGCAAACGCTCGCGCTTTTGGGGAGCAAGGACAAGACCCTGCAGGTGCTGGACAATTGTGGCCATATGGCCATCCTCGATTGTCCAGATCGCGCTCTCGATCAGACGCAGGTATTCCTGCGCCGTGTGACGCGGAAGTGAACGGTAGGTGGCCCGGCGGCCACCTACCGTCGGGTTCATTTTACTGCAGAGCAGGCGTACCAGCTGCCGATCATGGCGCGACCTTCGGGATGTCCTTCGGTGAAGAAATCCTCCCGGTCCGGCTTCAGCGCGAACGTCCCTTTGCGATAGCCAACCATCGTCTCGTCAGCGTCAAAGCCGGCATCCGTCGCGACCTTGACCCAATCCGTGCGCGCCAGCGAGGTCATGAACGGTTCGTTGTTATAGTGGCTTTCGAAATCGCAGCGCATCTGGTCCCACAGCGACATATGCTCATGCCGTGGCGGCACGTCGACGTGGCACATCACCCCTCCATCACGCAACAGGCGATGGCATTCCTTGAAAATGGCGCGCATGCCCTTGGTCGATGTCTCATGCATCACTGCTGACGAGCAGACGAGGTCGAAGCTGCCGTCCTCGAAGTCGGTGTGCTCAGCGTTCTGCTGGCTGAAATGGATAGGCGCACCCATCGCTTCGGCACGGGCATGGCCGTAGCGCAACATCGGCGCGCCAACATCGATCGCGAAGATTTCGGCGTCCGGAAAAGCCTGCGCGATTGCCACCGTTGAATGGCCAACCGAACAGCCAAGGTCCAGGATCCGCTTGGGTTTAAAGTCCGGATAGAAGTCTTGCACATGGCTGGCTAGAGTGTGTCCACGCCCGTCGTTCTTCCAGCCACCATTCAGATTGCGTAGGTACGTCGATGCGAAGCGATCGTAAAGGGCGCCGGCCCGGAAGTCGTGCTCGGCGGTGTCCACCACATAGCTGCCGGGCATGCGGTGATGGTCGAAAGCGGCGATGTAAC
The DNA here is from genome assembly GCF_055521575.1 of Novosphingobium sp. BL-S-24. NCBI lineage: Bacteria > Pseudomonadati > Pseudomonadota > Alphaproteobacteria > Sphingomonadales > Sphingomonadaceae > Novosphingobium > Novosphingobium sp. BL-S-24. The sequence goes on along the minus strand of NZ_CM145487.1, from coordinate 985,637 downwards.
GCGGAACGTCGAGGTCCGGGTTCAACCGCAGGCTGCCCTTCGGCTCCGCGACCTGCTCCTCCACCTTGGCTGCCAGATCATCGAACTGGCGATCGATGGCGCCGTCCAGCGTTACCCAGATGCGATCCTGATAGAACAGGGACAGCGTCAACCAAAGTTGGTGAAACGGATGCGCTTCCAACGCCTGACGCACTTGCGTGCTGGAACTCGGCTTTCCGCCAGACTTCTTTTCGATCTTGGGAACGATGACTTCGTCCAGCAGTCGCCGGTCGAGCGGGTCCATCTGCGTATTCGTCCACATGCGCATGGCCAGGAAGTGATCTTCCATCGCCTGCTCGTCGTGATTGGCCTGCGGCATGACCGCGTGACCGAAATGTTCCTGACGATACTGTTCCATATTTTGCTCCTGATGGAGAAATGTCTGTCCGCGAACCAATTGACGGGCGATCAGCCGACCGTCCGGCGGTCCATCAATCCTGCGTCACGGCTTCAAGAACGCCCTCGTAGGCATTCTGCTCTGTCAACGCATTGGGCATGAGCTTGTCACGCGCCGTGCCAAGCACCCGTTCGTATATGCCCTGGCGATACCCACTACGATACGCGCGCGCTTCGGCATCGGTCGAGAAGCTATCAACGTCTGCCGGGCCATGCAAGCCAGCCGCCTTGAGCAGCCGCTCGTTGGCATCCAGTCGATCCTTCAGGACCACGACTTCGCCCAACAAGGCGAGGACCATTCCCGCCAGTGCGTCCACCGTCTGGCTTTCGAAGACCACCGGCTGGCTGCCCTTCGACCACGCCTTGCGGTCAAGGTTCTTGCGCTCTGCCATCGTCAATTCACTCCATCAGTTCGAAACGGAACACGTTGCCCGTGCGGGCGACGATGTCCTTTTTATCGAGGTCAGGGCCATGCGCTTCCTCGGTCACGGCGTCCTTGGCTTTGAGATCATAACCCGTCTGACTGGACAGGAGAACGATGATGTCGGTGCCATCATGCACGGCAAAGGGAAATTCGTGCCATGTGCCCAGATGCATCGCGAAACCGGCGCTTCCATCGAACCGGAAAGCGCGAACCTGCGACAGGTCGGGCAATTCGCCTTCCGACGGCGGCGCCATAACCGCGACGAAAGGCTTGCCGTCCAGCGGGATGAACGCCTGGGTGTGCTGGAAATGACGCTCCATATAGCGCACTTCCCCCGGCCGGCGATCCATCTGCGCAAGAGTCACTTCAACCGGGTGATCGCAGACGAAGCGAGCGGGATAGCTCATCTTCACCGCGCCCTTGTAAAAATCCACCGACACCGGCTTCACCGGCGCTTCACGGCCGATAATCGCGCCGAAGGGGGCAAGCGCCTCAGCGGTTGCCGGCTCCACCGTCAGGTTGATCACCGTGCCATCGACCGTGGTGTTTCCACTCTGATTGCTCATCCTTACCCTTGCCTTGTCGACGCCCCGGAGATCTTCGCCTCCCGGTCCCGCCTGTCCTTTGCTTGGATCGATCATGCTTGGCGGAACAGGAAGTGGTGCAGAGATAGAACAATTTGATCGCTGGCCGGATAGCCGCAGGGTGGATAGGGTCGCGCGGGCAGGTCGAAGGCAAACGCAGGGATGGCCAAGCCGTATTCTCTGTATTCTGAAAAGTTGGATAATTCGATGAGCAGCGTGATTGCAGACGATGGACTGATCCCGGCGTTGATCGAGGCGGTCGGCCGGGACGCTGTCCTTCAGGACGAGGCATCGCTTTCCTACTTTTCCAATGACGTTTATCGCGGCGGCGCGGCTCCACGTGCCGTCATCCGCCCCACGTCCATTGAGGCGCTGCAGCAGGCCGTCCGCGCATGCAGCGCCGCAGGTGTGGCGATGGTTCCGCGCGGCGGCGGCGCATCCTACACCGATGCCTACATCCTGCCCGAAGGCGGCCATGTCCTGTTCGATACCGGCGCTTTCAACGAAATCGAGATCGACGAGAAAAACGCGGTCGTCACCGTTGGCGCAGGCGTGACCTGGGCCAACCTCAAGGCCGCGCTCGACGCCAGATCGCTGCGCACCCCGTTCTGGGGGCCGTTTTCGGGGATTGCTGCCACCATGGGCGGCAGTGTCAGCCAGAACACCCTGAGCCATGGGAGCACGGCCCACGGCATTTCGGCGCAGTCGGTCCTATCGATCGACGTGGTGCTGGCCAGCGGCGAGCTTCTTTCCACCAGCAGCAGCAAGGCGATGCGGTTCTACGGCCCGGATCTGACGGGCTTGTTCACGGGCGATTGCGGCATCTTTGGTATCAAGGTTCGCGTTCGATTGCCGCTGCTGCCCGTCCTCCCTCATTTCGAAACCCTCAGCTTCGCGTTCGACAGCTTTGCCGACTACCACGCCGCGTCGCGCAAGGCCGCAATGGCGCGATTGGACGATTCCCATTTCGGCCTGGACCTTGCCCTTTCACAAGGTCAGATCGGTCGGCAGGAAGGCATGGGCGCGCGCCTGAAGATCGCTCTGGAAGTGATGCGCAAGGCGCCCGATAAGCTGAAAGGCGTTGCACAACTGGTGCGGATGGCCATCGCGGGCGAAGACGCCATGCGCGCTGGCGCCTACATGTGCCACTTCATCATAGAGGGGCACGATGCCCAGGAGGCCGCGCATAAGGCCAAGGTTCTGCGCCGCCAACTGGCCGGGATCGGTCGCGAAATCGCAAATTCCATACCGACCTTCGTTAAATCGATGCCGTTCGCGCCGCTATTCAACGTCCTGGGCCCTGGCGGCGAACGGTGGGTGCCGATCCATGGCGTGCTTTCACACGACGAGGCCGTGCCGTTCGACAACGCGTTCAAGGCCCTTCTAGCCAAGCGTAAGGCTGAGATGGACCGATTGGGCGTATGGTGCGGCACGATGTTTTCGCCGGTGGGGGCTTCCGGCTTTCTGTATGAAGTAGCGCTGTACTGGCCAGATGCGCGGACGCCTTATCATCACACCACGCTGGGCGAAGACTATATCAAGCAGCAGCCCAATTTCGAAGCGAACCCGGAATCGCGCGCGTATGCCGATCAGCTTAAGCGGGACATCGTGGCGCTCATGCAGGATCACGGTGCCGGGCACTTCCAACTTGGCAGGGCTTATCCGTACCAGCAGCGCCTATCGCCACACGCGACATCCCTGTTGAATGCGATCAAGCGCGAATTGGACCCTAAAGGACTGATGAACCCCGGCGCACTGGGGTTTTGAGATGACATGAAAAAGCCCCCAAACCGGAGTTTGGGGGCTTTTTCGAAGTGAGCTGAACTGGGTTACCGCTTCGTCAGCCGGGCGGGAAACTGCTCGGTCAGCAAAGCATCGAGCTTTCGACGCGCCTTCGCATCTCCGGCACCAAAGCCTTCAAGGAACAGACCAGCGCGCTGGCTGGCAAGCTGTATCTGAGAGGTCTGCGGCGGACCAGGCTTGGTCGGATCGCAAATCAAGCCACCGAAATAGTGATCCGCACCTTCAAGAACGAGGCCATAACGATGCCCGCCCGGGGATGCTGACCTGAATGGCGCCAGATGGCCTTCCCAACTTGCAGCGACTTCCGAACCCGGTCCGCGAAGGACATCCAGCGTACCCGTCTGGATCAACGCCGGGACCGCCAGCTTCCCATATCCCTCATCGGTAACCAAAACGGGGATCGGGGCCGGAGGCGAAAAGGCGATGACCGCCCGAGCCACGCGCGATGCGAGCGGCGCTTGCAATCCTTCTGGAACGACAGGCTGCGCGCCGCCCAGCATCAACGCGGTCAGGCCGCCGTAGGAATGCCCCGCCGCGACGTATGGCGCCGATCCGATATGCGCAACCAGCAGGCGCATGTCCTCGACCCGCGCTTTCCAGCTGCTGAGGCCGGTGAACTTCGCCGTGAGCGGGTGATCGCGTGAATCGACGTGCAATGGCGCCAGGACGCGCCATCCGGCCGAAACCCATGGCCCGATAAACAGGTCGTATTCCTTGGGGGAAGACCCGGCTCCGTGCGAGAACAGAATGATCCCGCGCGGCCGCCCCTTCGGTTTCCACTCAGTGACCGATACCTCACGTCCATCAGGCGCAGTCAGGCCGATAAACGCAGGTCCGCCCGAAACCGCAGCACGCGCCGGGCCTGTCGCCATCGCGACCGCAATAGATCCTGCGATAAATGCGCGGCGCGATGATGACAGGGTGTCGTCCACGGTCAGGGTGCCGGCTTCTTGAGGTAAGCGATCACTGCCTTGCGATCTTCCGGCTTGGCGAAACCGGCAAATACCATGGACGTACCCGGCACTACGCTGGCAGGGCGCGCCAGCCACTTGTCCAGCGTCGCCTCATTCCAGACCACGTCGGACTTCGCCATGGCAGCCGAGTACCGAAATCCCTTAACCTGCCCGGCCTTGCGACCGACGACGCCGGAAAGGTTCGGTCCCACTTTGTTGGGGCCGCCCGCCTGTATGGTGTGGCAAGCAATACAGCGCATGTATAACTTCTTGCCCATGGCCGCGTCACCTGCGCCGCCGGGTGCTGCCGATACCAATGACGGCGAAGCCATCGCGGCGATTGCTGCGCTAAGAGCCGAAACGGTAAGAATAGTGCGTTTGGACATAGTACCTGCTTGCCTTGCTGTCATGGTGCGGAAGAACTGGAATTACATGCAGATACCTTTCGGAATGCTGCATGACCCTCCCATTCCGTGGGACGACGTTGCTTTGAATATAATCCTGGCCGTATGCACTGCGCTTCAGGAGCGGCCGACTATCCGATTGGTGACTAACCTCAACTGGTTGTCGATGGCAGACGATATCGCGAAAACACCAGTAAACTGAGCATCTGCGTCGCGGCCGGGATCAGACTGTAAAGCAGGACGATGCCGGTGATCGCCTGCGGAGTCTGGGTCACTGCACCGCCCGTCGACGAGACGAAGCCGAACGCGCTCATCACCAGACCGGCAACGACCGGGCCGAGGGCGAAAGAAAGTTTTTCGGCAGCGGAGAACAATCCCGCGAAAACACCTTCATTGGCGATGGATTTGCGACGGCGTTCATAGTCGATCGTGTCTGTCAGCATCGACAGCGACAACATCACGAACGCCGAGTTGACGATCCCGATGATCGCTCCTCGCACCAGCACAAGAACATGCTGCGTGCCGAGCGGGCCGACACCCGGCAGCGTCACCAGCACATCGTCGGCCGGATGGATGAAGAACCACGTCAGCGTGACCAGCGCCCAGGCCACGGAGGCGAAGACATACGTGCGCTCCTTGCCCCATCTGCGCGAGAGCGACAGCCACAACGGCTGCGCCAGAATACCGGCGATCGCCATGATCAGGATGAAGGCAGGAATGATCCAGATCGCCTGCAGCGCGTACAGATAGATGAACCCGATGACCGTATATCCAGCAGCTTGCCCGATATTCTGGATCAGGCAGGTCGCCAGCAGGATAAGGTATGGCCGATTACCCCGGATCGCGCCAAGCTGGCTGAGCAGGGTGCCCGGTGCGGTTTCATCGCGGATCATCGGTACGCGCGCCAGACCCAGCGCCGTTACCATCATCGTCACGGCGCAGATCGCACCTAGAACGATGGCCATCACCGTCCAGCCATGGACGCCGCCGCCGAGCGAATAGATCAGCGGCTGTGCGACGCCCACCCCGACCAAAACGCCCAGTGTCGAGAACACCATGCGATAGACCATGATCCGGGTCCGCTCATGCGGGTCGTGAGACAGGGCTGCGGCGATCGCGAGGTAGGGCACCGAGAACATTGAAAACGCCGTCGACGCCAGGAAGAACAGAAAGCAAGTCAGCGCCGCAGACAGCAGCGGAGTGGAGCTTGCCGTCAGCGTGAACAAGGCCACGAACCCGAGGCTGGTAAGCAACGCGCCAGCCACTAAAAACGGCGCCCTTCCATATCGGCCCCGCAGTCTGTCCGACCACGCGCCGACCAGCGGATCGCAGACGATCAGCCAAAGCTTTGGGATCAGCACGACCAGGCCGGCCATCCATGCTTCCACGCCCAGCATCGTGGTGAGGAACAACGGCAGCAGCACCGCCGGCGTATCTCGAAAAATCTGCGCGCCGAGTTGTCCCGTCCCGTAGCGCATGAGCACCGACGTCCGAACGGCTCCATCATGTGCCGACGGTTCGCGAATGGGAGTTGCCGGATCGAACGTGGAGGCCATACTGCATTTCCAAATATTATGCTGCGCTGCAACATGACGCAGCGTGACCGCTTCGTCCATTTGACTTGATGCCACTACATGTTCAGAACCAACAAAAGCGAACCAATCTATCCGACAGCCGGAACGGACAACTAATTAAATCGCATTGAATGTCCGCAAGGCGGGTAGTTCAAGAAAACTATCGCACATACAAAGAATGTTGATCAATCTATGCGACCGGTGTCGTAGGGATTAGCGGATCATGAACATAACCAAGCTCGAACGGATGATCGCCGTTTACGAAGCGGGAAGTTTCCGCAAAGCTGCAAAGCGCTTTGGCATGTCTCAACCGGCTTTGACGTGGAGTATCCGCCAGCTTGAGGAAAGCCTGGGGCTCTCCCTTTTCGAACGCGGCCCCTCCGGTATTCGGCCGACCCCCGCTTGCGAGACACTGATCATCCGGGCGCGGTTGATCGTTAACGAGCATTCCCGGCTTCTTGCCGATGTCGAGCGGAACAACCGCACCCAAGTGATCGTGCTGGGGATCCATCCGGTCTTGGTCAATAGTGCGTTCGCTCACACGATCGCCGCTTTCCGCAAGCGCGAGCCCAATGTCATTTTGCGAATAGTCGAAGCATACAGCGGAGAGCTGACATCACAATTGCGCCGCGGTGACCTGGATCTCGCGTTTTCGGCAGCGCCTCAGGATGAGGAGGAAACAGCGCAGGAGATCGCTTTCGAACCGTTGTTGCGCCAGCACTATTCGATTTTCGCGAGGCCCGGGCACGCACTTTTCCAAGAGATAAAGTCGGGCGGGCCCATCAGCGAGCATCCATGGGCGAAAGCAGACTCGCCGAGCATCAATCCACGCCATCCGGGCACTGTTAAGGTGCTGAATTTTCTGTCCCGGTTCGGCATGACGGAAGAGTCCGTCGCTATCCGGTCAGCCTCCATGCACTTCATACGTCGAATGGTCGTGGACGGAGGGCTTTTGGGAATGGTGCCCATCAGCCAGTTCGAGTCTGAACTGGCGGACGGCACCGTTTGTCAGGTGCCCGGTTCCGACATCGAGGGGCCGCCGCTTGGCCTGCTGTCGATAGAGGGTTGTTATGAAACCGTTGCGCGCCGTCAATTGACCGCGCTGTTGCGCGAAATGCAAAGCCATCCGCATGTTCCGGTCGCTGCGGCGGCCTGAGCATATTGATGAGCGACGTCGCCGTTGGAGGCCAGGTGCGTCCGGTGTGCTCGCTGGACGGATAGGCTGCCGGGGACCGCACACAAATGTAACTGCAATGCCCCATGTTGGCCCGGATAGCGCTCCGCCCTCCAGGCACGGCGCTCTGCTTGGATCAAAGAAAGGAGCTTTCATGAACGCATTGATAAATGAGCCCGGCGTGCGCGACGCCATGCCGCTGCTGGCATCCAACGAAGGCGTGTGGGAAGGGTGGTATCGTTATTACGATACGCAAACGGGTGAACTGATCGACCAGCACCGTTCGCGCCTGATCTGCCGCCTGTTCAACAAAGATGGCGTGGATCACTATCACCAGACCAACCACTATTTCTGGGATGATGGCCGCGTCGAAGTGCGCGACTTTCCCGCGACCTACAAGGACGGTCGTATCTGGTGGGACAACGACCTGATCAAGGGTTGGGCTGCCGCAATGCAGCCGGATGACTTCAATCGCTCGACCTGCCTCAATTGGACCCGCAAGAACGAGCCCGGCATCTACTTGTATGAGATGATCCAAAACAACGACGAGCGCACTCATCGCGCCCGCACCTGGCAGTGGTTCCGCGATGGCAAGTGCTATCAGCGCACGCTGATCGACGAAGTATTCGTGACGCCGGACTGGCAGAACTGGACCAACGACGGCCCGCCGACGAACTGATCGACCAGCTCCCTCCCCCGTCTGAGGGAGGAGGGAGCTACCGTTCAGGAACCGACGAGCGTGACGGAAATTTCCGCAAGCCCTTCGCGCAGTTTCTTGGCTTCTACGTACTCCGGTGAGTTGTAGAACGCCAGCGCGGCCGCGCGGTCAGGCCATTCCGAAACGACGACTGAAGCTCCATCACGCCCCTCGCCTTCAAGCACTGTGCCACCGGGCGCGCGGATGACATAAGACCCGCCGTATTTAGTCAATGCGTCTGCAGCGGCTTGGGAATAGCCGCATGACATGAAACGCTCGCGATCGTTGAGGTGGGCGGTTACGACAAGCCAGGCGGCCATAGTATTCTCCATTTTCGAATAAAGGCGGACACTCACGGCAAGAGCGCACGCCCTACCACTTTACTTCGCGCGCTATCCGCTGTGCGGATGTGTTGGCCCGAAGCCTGTGCAATCCCGAGCATTCGGCGTTCCGTAAACCAGCAAGTTTGATTTTATGGAGGCATCGTTGCAGGTAGACGGGAACGGCAGCGGCATCGCCATCGGATCAGATCCTGGCGACATGCCGGTCGATGGCGAGTTTCGTCGCGGCTGGCACATACTGTTCGCCTCGGTCCTGGGCATCGGCTGCGGTCTGGCGGCTATTCCGTTCTACACCTTCGGTATATTCGCGCCGCATCTTACGAAGGCTTTTGGCTGGTCTCTCGGCGAAATAATGGCCGGTCTTATGGTGACGACGCTTGCCGTGACCGTGACCGCACCGCTGGCCGGCATGTTGAGCGAGCGGATAGGTACGAGGCGCGTGGCCCTTGCTTCATTGTTCCTGTTTGGTCTGGCCTGCCTCTCACTGGCCACGTTGAATGGCTCGATAATTCAGTTCTACGCAACTTGGGCAATCGCCTCGATTGCCGGCACCGGCACTCTGCCGATCACGTTCACACGTACCGTAAATAGCTGGTTCGATCGTAACCGCGGCTTGGCGCTGGGCATTGCAATGATGGGAACCGGCATATTCGGAATCCTGTGCAAGCCTCTCATGGCATGGATCATCGGCGACTACGGCTGGCGCGCGGGCTATCTTGTGCTGGGGGCGCTTCCCATAGTTATCGCTTTGCCGGTTGTCGCACTGGTTTTTCGAGAACCGGTGAGCCGCCTTGCATCAAATGGATCCATCAAACCGACGGAAGAGGTCGCTGGCTTCACTCGCGGCGAAGTGCTGCGCCATTGGCGCTTTTGGTTGATCGCGATCGCCCTGCTGCCGCTGTCGTTCGCTCTGGCGGGAACGCCGCCCAACATCGAGACGATCCTGACGGACAAGGGCCTCGACGCCGTAACGATCGTCAGCCTGACCCCACTCATCGGCCTTGCGTCCATCGTCGGACGTCTCGTAGGCGGATCACTGCTCGACCGCTTCTGGGCGCCTGCCGTGGCATTCGTAATCCTCAGCCTGCCAATGGCATCCTATGTCATCCTCTCAGCCGCACAGCTCGACCCACGGATGGCGGGGATCGCGATCTTCCTCATCGGTTTCGCACTTGGCATTGAGTATGATATCATTGCCTACCTGACGTCGCGCTATTTCGGCCTGCGGTCGTATTCGGCCATTTACGGCATACTGTACGTCTGCTTCACGACCGGCGCAGGTTTCGCGCCGCTGGTGTTCGGCATGATCCGCGATCGAACCCAGGATTTTGGTTTGGCTATGACTGCCTGCATCATAATCCTGCCGATTTCTGCCGCCGCGTTCCTTTTCCTGGGACGATACCCCCGCTTCAAATGACCGCAGATCGGACAGCGCTGACCCCATAGCGGACACAAATGGTTGCACTCGCTCCAATCGTGTCCATAGTCGGGGGTCGAAACGAGGTATACAAATCGATGAGCATTGTCGGCACAAAGATGGTCAGCGACGGCAAGACCGCGCGACAGATTTTTGAAGAAGTGATGGCCAACCCCGCCCGCACGAAGTTCGGATTTGGGGAGAAACTGGCGATCGTGAACGTCGATTTCCAGAACGCTTATACTCGCATCGACGAGTTCAAGACCGCGTACGAAACCGATCCGCGGCAGATTGAGCACGTAAACACGATCTCCTCGCTTGCCCGGGCCAAGGGTATGCCGGTCATCTGGACCCACGTTGCCTATGCAGAAGATGCCAGCGACGCCGGCGTTTGGGGTACGCGCACGAACACGCCGGACTCGCTCCAGAACATCAAGTACGGCAGCCGTCGCTACGAATTCGACGATCGCTGCCAGATTGATCCTGCCGACATGGTGTATACCAAACGAATGCCATCGGCATTTTTTGAAACTCCGCTGCAGAGCCTGCTCGTATGGCACAAGGTCGATACCGTGGTGATCACGGGCGGTTCCACCTCGGGCTGCATCCGGGCCACCGCAGTGGATAGTCTGAGCCGCGGCTATCGCACCATCGTCCCGATCGAAACGTGCGCCGACAAGCACGAATCCTATCACTTCGCCAACCTGACCGACCTGCAACTGAAATACGCCGACGTGGAACCGGTACAGACCGTGATTGACTGGCTGGAGGCTCGTTGATGCGCGAAGGCCAAGCGGACCCTGGGCTGTACGACTTCAGCGCCTATCGCGATCGGCCGCCAGTTTCCTGGCCGGGCGACAAGAAGGTGGCCGTCTGGGTTTCGCCGAACCTGGAATATTACGAGATTGATCCGCCCGCGAATCCACACCGTAAATCGTGGACGAAGCCGCACCCGGACGTCGTGGGTTACGCGCACCGTGACCACGCCAATCGCGTGGGCCACTGGCGCATGGCCGATGTGATGACCAAGCACGGCTTCCCCGGCTCGGTCAGCCTTTCGGTCGCCTTGTGCCAGCATCATCCCGACGTCGTTGCCGATGCAAACGCGCGGGGCTGGGAGTTCTTCAGTCACGGCATCTACAACACCCGCTATTCTTACGGGATGGACGAAGCGCAGGAACGCGCGATCATCGAGGATTCGATCCGGACCGTGCGTGATGCGACCGGGCAAACGATCCGCGGCTGGCTTGCTCCGGCGCTTACCCATACGCCGCGCACGCTCGACCTGATCGCCGAATATGGCCTCGATTACACCTGCGATCTGTATCATGACGACCAACCGCAGAGGGTGAACACCGCCAGCGGTGACTTGATCTCGATGCCCTACAGCCTCGAAGTGAACGATCACTACGGCTTCTTCGTCTACAACATGAGTCCCCGCGAATATGCGCAGACGCTGATCCGTCAGTACGATCGGCTGGCGGACGAGCCTTCGGGCACCGTCATGTGCATTCCGCTGCATTCGTATCTGATCGGCCAGCCCCATCGCATCGGTCCGTTCGAGGAAGTGCTACGCCATATAGCCGCCGATGGCCGCGCCTGGATCACTCGTTCGGGCGACATTGCGGACGCCTGGCGTGCTTCTCAGCGGAAGGAGGGCTGAACCATGAGCCTCGATCCTGCCTACCTTGAATATCCCCGCCGCCGTGAGGGATACGATCACGACCTTTATCCCTACAGCGCGCTGCCGCACCGCAAGCCGCTTGCTTGGCCAGGCGAAAAAGGCGTCGCGACATGGATCGTCGTCAGCCTGGAATGGTTCCCGATCACGCCGTCCGATACGCCCTTCCGCGCGCCGGGACACATGCAGACGGCCTACCCGGACTATCGCCACTACACCTCGCGGGAATACGGCACGCGTGTGGGCTTCTATCGCCTGCTCGATGCGTTCGCCAAAGCGGGTGTCAACGTGTCCGTTGCCGCAAACGGAGCGATCGCGCAGCGCTACCCGTCGATCATCCGTGACATCGTGGACGCCGGGCATGAAATCATCGCCCATTCGACTGATATGAACGGCACCATAGCCTCCAGCCTCCCGGTTGATGAAGAGCGCGCGCTCATCCGCGACGGGATTGCCGCCTTGGCAGACGTCTCCGGCGCCATGCCGCGCGGATGGCTGTCGATCGCGCGCTCGCAAAGTTTCGCTACCGTGGACCTGCTGAAGGATGCAGGCATCGAGTATTGCTGCGACTGGGCGAACGACGAAGTTCCATGGACGTTCGCCAATGGCCTGATCAACCTGCCGCTCAACCACGAACTGTCGGATCGCCAGATCCTCAACGTGCAGCAGCAGTCGGTCGACAGCTATGCCGAACAGATCCTCGACGCGCATGACTGGCTGGCCGGCGAAGCCGGGTCGCATGGCGGTCGCCTGTTGCCGCTGCATCTGACACCTTACATCATCGGCCTGCCATACCGCATGGACGCTTTCGAACGGCTGCTTGCCGACCTTTCCGCACGCGAGGCCACATGGTTTGCGCGTGGTTGCGACATTGTTGATTCTTTCAGGAGCCAGAAATGAAAGCCTATGAACTCGGACCCCAGGATGGCCTTTCATCCCTGACCGCCGTGACTCGCCCCGACCCGGTCGCCGGCCCCGGTGAAGCAGTCGTCAAGGTTCGCTACGTATGCCTCAACAACCGCGACCTTCAGATCCTGGAAGGCCGCTACGGCGCCCGGAAGCCCAACGATCGCGTGCCGTTTTCAGAAGGCATGGGCGAAGTGGTGGCCGTCGGCGAGGGTGTGGGCGGCATCGCCGTTGGCGACCGCGCCATCCTGTCGCACTTCTACAAATGGCAGGACGGCCCGTTTGAACTGGCTCATTTCGGCGCCGATGTGGGCATCACCATTGATGGCTGGATGGCTGAGTACCTGAAAGTACCGGCCTCCGCCCTCGTTCGCGTACCCGATGCACTGTCGGACGAAGCTGCCGCGCCGCTGGCGGCAGCCACGCTGACCGCCTGGCATGCGGTGGTCGAAGTGGGTCAGGTCAAGGCAGGCGATCTCGTCGTTGCATTGGGAACGGGCGGCGTTGCGATGGCTGCGCTTCAGATCGCCAAGGCCAACGGTGCATTCGTGGCGATCACTTCGTCCAGCGACGAAAAGCTTGAACAAGCTCGCAAACTGGGTGCCGACTTCACCGTCAACTACTCGACTCACCCCGACTGGGCGGCGGAACTGACCAAGCAGACCGGCGGTCGCGGCGCGGATATCGTTGTCGAAACCGGCGGTCAGCACACGCTGCCGCAATCGATCAACGCTGCCGCCGTGAACGCACGTATCGTAATAATCGGCGCGGGCGGAGCTGACGGTCCGCTTCCGAACTACGGCGGGATCATCGGGAAGAACCTGACGATCAAGGGCATCGCTGCGGGTAGCCGTGGCATGTTGGAGCGCCTGCTGCGCGCCATGCAGGCCAACGACTTTGCGCCCGTCGTCGACCGCGTTTTTGATTTCGACGATGCGCCTGCGGCCTGCGCTTACCTCAAATCAGGTGGCCATCTCGGCAAAGTCCTGATCAAGGTTTCCTGAACTGGCTGGCCGGGTGGTCAACTGCCCGGCTAATCACCGTATCTTCGATCATCTTGACGACATAAACGCAAAAGAGCGCGTCCAATCAATTGGCGCGCTCTTTTGTGCGTTTTGCAGAAATCTCAGCGTTTTGTGTCGCGATCCAGGCTCGGCGAAAATCCCATCTGAGACAGTACATCCATCAGCCGCTGTCCATCGGCCCTTACTCGTCCCAGCCACTCGTGGTGATCAAGGTGGCCGAGTGCAGAACGCTGAAAAAGGCCTGCCGTGCGCGTAGCCTCCAGAAGCAGGCGGGCAGGGAGAGCTGGAACATCCTGCTTGCCTCGCCAATGCGACCGATCACTTCCCGTTTCAGTCCCTGACCGGGTTATCAGCGCATCTCCGGCATTCGCTGCGTGGGGTATGCCCTGTGCGCGGCTCATCTCGCGGGTTTCCAACTTTCAAGCTCCCACTTATAGCGCAGCCTCGATCGGCGTTGCTTGCTCCATCCAGAAATGAAACACGTTGGGTGAGTTTGAGGTTCCTTATCGGGAACAAAAAAGTATTGCTGATTTTCGCAGAAATTTAGCTTATTTTCAAAGCACTACGAAAAGTCGCGTGGTTCTTCGTCGATCTATTAACTTGGGTTAGGGACTTTAATTCCGCTCCGAAGTTTTTACGCCCATCTTTTCGCTTCCAACAGCGTGGCCAATTTCCGCTCGCGTCGTAGTCATCCATGCTTCCACATATCAACAGAATCGCCGTTACAGCAGATTCACGCATCATGCCCGCATGCAAGTAGCGCCCGAGATCAGCATAGACATACGTAAAAGTATGGTCCCAATATCGGCGTCCTCATAACGGATGGAATGGCGCAACTCCTTGGCTAACTCGGCAGATTTCAACGGAATCTGGTCTTGTCCCAAAGTGGTCATCTAGACCCGCGTATGGCGATATGATGTAAATAGCTGCCCGGGGGTATTCGCCTCCGCGCTGGAACCGGTCATGCCAACTCTTTCAATTTGCATCCCGACTTACAATCGCTCGGCATGTCTTGCAGAGCTTCTGGAAAGCATCGTCGCTCAAGGGATGCCTGAAGTGGAAGTCGTGGTCAGCGATGACGGATCACCCGACGATACCGCGGACGTCGCCCGGCTGATCGGAAAGCGTATCCCGAAGTTTAAATTCCTGCATCAGCCCACGAATATCGGAGTCGATCGCAACGTGGCGGCGGTGACGGCGGCGGCGACTGGTGACTACATCTGGCTGATCGGCGATGACGATCGACTGGAGCCGGGCGGAGTGCGAAAGGCGCTGGACGCTCTTGCCCGCTGGCCGGGAGTGATCGGCCTGACCGTGGGTGTCATCGATTACGACGTGACGATGCGGCAGGTTACCGGCGTGCGGGCGATGCCCAACAACCAACGCATCAACGGGCGCGCTGCGGTGTTCGCCCAGATCGGCGAGCTCCTGGGCTTCATCTCGGCGATGATCGTCGATCGACGCAAGTGGCAGGCGGCCTGCGCCGATCCGCGCGCGCTAACGATGACCAACCTGTATTCCCCGGTCTACATCATGGGGCTAGCGATGGGGCAGTCGGGAAGCTGGGGCGTAGTAAGCGAACCGTGCGTGGGCTTTCGGTCTGGCAACGATCAGCTTAAACGCCGGGTGGGTTGGCTGGAGCGGCTGAAAGTGGACGTGCGCGGATACGATGAAATCGCCGCGATGCTGTTCCCGCACGATCCGGCCACGCGCCGGGCAATGGCGAAACGCGTGCTGGATACGCACATCGTCGCGCGGATCGTCAATGCGAAGGCCGACGGTGAACCGGTGGGGGAACTGGTTCAGGCCGCCCGGTACCTTATCGCCCGCTATGCCTTGTTCCTGACGCTCTGGACCGTGGCGCTACCGATCCTGTTGCTGCCGGCAGGAACAGTCAGAGGCTTGCGAACGGGCTATCGGCATTTCGTCGGATCGTCAGGAACGGCGCGGGCAAAGGCCATGGCGGAGCGCCATCAGGGCAATCGGAAGGCGCCCCCTCTGCCGATCGAAGAAATGCCCCCGCTGCCAACGCGCCGCCGGGCTTGACCACCGGTCAGCTCTCACGCGATTCCCGGCGCAGTTCGGGCAAATCGATCCCATGTTTGTGGACTTTGTAGTAGAAAGTCTTGCGCGGGATACCAAGCCGCTTGATCGCTGCGCCGATCTCGCCATTTGCGGCAACCACAGCGGCGATGATCGTCTCCCGCTCGAACGCATCGAGCCGCTCGGGCAGCGTTTCCCGAGATTGCTCGCCCGCCATGTCGCGCGGGGCATCGTCGAGGCCCAGAACGAAGCGCTCGGCATAATGGGCCAGTTCGCGCACGTTGCCAGGCCAATCGTGCGAGGCGAGATGGCTGCGCACGGAGCCGGGCATGTCCGGCAGGGACCTACGCAGCCGCGCCGCCGCCGCACCGGCCAAGTGCGCGAATAGCGCCGGCACGTCCTCACGCCGTTCGCGCAATGGCGGCATATGAAGCCGCAAGGCGGCAAGGCGATAGAACAGCCCGGGGGCAATGCGCTCCCCCGGATCGCCCAGGTCGGCTCCCCCCGTGGTGATCACCCGCAGGTCGAGCGGCAACGGCTCGCGTGCGCCCGGACTGCGAAGTGCGCGCTCTTCAATCAGCGGAGTGAGCCGGGCCTGCAAATTGCGGGACGCCTGATCGATATCGTCCAGCAGCAAGGTGCCGCGATTGGCGGACGCGATGCTGGCCTCCCCGCCCGGCGCGAACAGTTCTTCTTGCAGCGGACCGGGCAACCCAGCGCAGGCCACCGGCAGGAAACGATGGCGAGCACGTTTGCCCGCGCGATGGATCAGGCGCGCCAACAGTTCCTTTCCGGTGCCGGTTTCCCCTTCGATAAACAGGTCTATATCGGCACTGGCGAGCGCCGGGATCATTTCGCGCAACCGGCGGATGGCGGGGGATTGGCCCACCAGGCCCGACGGCTCATCCCCTTGCGCCTCTGCCCGCAGCCTGCGGTTGTCGAGTGCCAGAGCGCGGGCGGTCGCCGCGCGATCGGCCGCAGCGATCATGGCCTCAGGGTCGAAAGGCTTGGTGAGGAAGTCCCAGGCCCCCGCCTTCAGCGCATCCACTGCCATAGTCACGTCCCCATGCCCGGTGACCATGATCACGGGCAGATCGGGATCGCGATCATGCAGGATGCGAAACAGCTCGGTGCCGGACATGTGCGGCATCCGCACGTCCGTGATCACGATCCCTGGCCATTGCCCATCCACCGCTTCCAGCGCGGTGGGGGCATTGTCGAATGGTTCGACGGTAAATCCGGCAAGGGAAAGGACCTGCGCCGTCGAAACGCGCAGATCGTCATCATCCTCGACCAACGCCACATGGCGGCATTCTGACACTGGGGCTGCCTCGATCACGACACTCTCCGCAACGTGACGGCGAAAACGGCGCCCGCGGCCGACGGCAGCAGTTCTAGCGTACCGCCAAAGTCTTCGACGATGTCCTTGGCGATGACGAGACCCAGGCCAAGCCCAGCCGCCCGGCTGGTGGCGAAGGGCGTGAACAGGCGGTCCGCGACTTCGGGTGCGATGCCCGGCCCGTTGTCGCTCACCAGTATGCGCACGACATCGTCACGGACATCGACGGTCATTGCAACGTGCGGGGCTGGGGTGCCTGCAAGGGCCTCCACCCCGTTCTGCAGAAGGTTGACCAGCACCTGTTCCAACCGGACCCGACCACCGAAAACCATCAGGTCGGGCGAGATGACAGGCCGCTGAAACGACACGCCGGCAAGACTTTCCTTCAGCAGCAGACAGGCGCCGTCCACCACCTCGACAAGTGAGATCGGCCCCCCGGCGCGGCTCCCCTTGCGTGCAAATCCACGCAATTCGGCGGTCACCGTGCCGATGCGCTCGGCCAGCCGGTCTATCGCCTGAAGGTTGGAGCGCACATCGTCCTGCGCGCCCATGTCGAGCAGCTTGCGGGATGTGGCGGCATAGTTGCGGATGGCGGCCACAGGCTGCGCCGTTTCATGCGCGACGCTTGCGGTAACCTGACCCAACGTTGCCAGCCGGTTCGCCTGCCGCAGTCCTTCGCGAAGCTGGGCCGCGCGTTCCTCGGCCGCAGAGCGTTCCTCGATCTCGCGGCGCAGATCTACCGTCCGATCGGCGACAGCGTCTTCCAGCTCCGCCGTGCGCCGTGCCCTCTGCCGCCCCCGCTCACGCAGGAACACGGCGATACCAAACAGCGCCAGCGCCACCAAAGCGGCGGCAAGCTGCACGGTCCGGACCGTCGCATCGACAGACCGCGTCGGCAGGGCAAGGTTCACTTGCCAACCAGCAGGATCGGGAGGAGTACTGACCCTGTACATGTCGCCCGCCACTCCCGGCACCAACAGTCGCCTCGCTTCCTGAACGCGGAAGGGGACATGGAGGAGATTTCCTGCACCGAGACGTTCACGTTCGACCCGCAACTGTTCGGGAGTAAGCCGTTGGGTTTCGGCGAAGCGCCATTCTGGTCGGCTGGCCACCAGGATCACACCCAGCCGATCGGTGACGAACGTAATGCCTCTCGCAGCGCGCCACTGCTCTTCGATACGGTCGAACTCTAGCTTGACGACGATCACGCTCCCGCCCGAAGCGCGACGGGCTAGATAGAGGCCCGGCTCACCGCTGACCGTGCCAAGGGCGAATTGTTCCGCCTTTCCATTGCGCACCGCCTCGCGGAAGTACGGGCGAAAGCTGTAATTCTTCCCAAGAAAACTGCTGGGGCTGCGCCAATTGCTTGCCGCAAGCGTCATCCCGTCTCGCCGAATGAGGTAGATCACTGCCGCCCCGATATCAGAGGCCAGACGTTCCAGCTTGGCGTTCATGATCGCATCGGCACCCGCCGCTCCAGATACTACCGAAACGAGATCGCGATCGTCACCCAAAGCCAGGGGCAGCAATCGAAAGCGCGCAATTTCGCTGGCAAGCAGCGCCTGACGGAGCTGAACGTCGGCCTGGGCCTGCTCGGCGAACCGATCCATCAGCGGACCACGCGCGACGATGCCGACAATCATCGCGACCGCTGTCGCCATCGCGATCGCCACAGCGACCCATGCCGTGATATGCTTTACGCTCACGCAATCTTGCTACGCCACCGCCTAGCGATGTGCAAGTTCTTGCACTTTCGCGAACCAGATAGTGTCAATAGTGGGACAGAAAATCAGATACTGCCCACCTAAGCCATTGAAACTCCTTCATCTTACAATTCCTGCAAATCTCTTTGCGCGCGGTGCATCTGCGGTCAGATTGTGAGAATGCAAGAGCGTCGCCCCGGGCTGCGCCTGCGAGAGAGGATAGCAGTTTCATGACGCATGTTTCCCTTGACGCCGCTCCGGCCGCTGGCCCGCGCCGCTGGTACACTCACCTGTATGTTCAAGTGCTGGTCGCGATCACGGCGGGCGTGCTGCTCGGCCATTTCTATCCGGCCACGGGTGAGGCGCTCAAGCCGTTGGGCGACATGTTCATCAAGCTGGTGAAGATGGTCATCGCACCTGTTATCTTCCTGACGATCGTGACCGGCATCGCGGGAATGCGCGATCTGGCATCGGTCGGGCGCGTGGCCGCAAAGGCATTCGCCTATTTCCTGTTCTTCTCGACGCTGGCGCTGATCGTCGGTCTCATCGTCGCCAACGTGGTGAAGCCGGGATCGGGGCTAAACATCGACCCGGCCTCTCTCGACGCCAGCAAAGTGGCCGAGTATTCCGAAAAGGCCCATGAAAGTTCGCTGATCGGCTTCGTCGGCGCGATGATCCCGGACACGTTCCTGTCATCGCTGACGCAGGGGAATATCCTGCAGGTACTCGTGGTCGCGATCCTGTTCGGCATTTCGCTGGCGTCGGTCGGCGAACGGGGCGAGCGGGTGCTGGCGGTGCTGGAAGACGTGTCGGTCGCGTTTTTCAAGCTGGTGTCGATCGTGATGAAGGCCGCCCCTATCGGCGCTTTCGGAGCTATGGCCTTCACCATCGGCAAGTACGGCGTCGACAGCCTTGCCAACCTCGCCCAACTTGTCGCGACGTTCTATCTTACCTCGCTGCTGTTCGTCATCGTCGTGCTGGGCGCGGTCGCCAGGCTGTGCGGCTTCTCGATCCTGCGGCTTATCGCCTATCTCAAGGGCGAGCTGCTGCTGGTTCTCGGCACATCGTCTTCCGAAAGCGCCCTGCCCGCACTGATAGAAAAGATGGAACGCGCCGGTTGCCCCAAGGCCGTGGTGGGTCTGGTGGTGCCGACCGGCTACAGCTTCAATCTGGACGGTACGAACATCTACATGACCCTGGCCGCGTTGTTCATTGCACAGGCCTGCAACGTGGACCTGACGCTTGGCCAGCAGCTGCTTCTCCTAGGCGTGGCGATGCTGTCCTCCAAGGGCGCGGCGGGCGTCACCGGGGCCGGCTTCATCACGCTGGCGGCGACGCTGTCGATCGTGCCGTCGGTGCCGGTTGCCGGTATGGCGCTGATCCTGGGCGTGGACCGGTTCATGTCGGAATGCCGCAGCCTGACCAACTTCATCGGCAACGCGGTCGCCACGGTGGTCGTATCCAAGTGGGAAGGGCGACTGGATCATGAGCGCCTGAACGCGGCGATGGCGGGCAACCCTATGCCGCTTTCCATCCCCCAGGCCGTCCCCGCCGAATAACGAACGCCGAAAGGGTCGCATCACCATGAACGCTGTTCTCAAGCGGCTCCGCGCCGCAACCCCTTCGCTCGCCCTGCTTTCACTGGCCACCGCCCTGTCGCCGATGGGGGCGCGGGCCGAGACGGCGAAGCCCTCCCCGGCCTATCCGCCAGCGTTCAATGGCGATGCGGCGGTCACCGACGGCTTCAGCCTATCACGCTGGGCGGAAAGCTGGCCTTCCAAGCGCGACCCGAAGAACCGGGACGATTTTCTCGATCGGCTGAAGTATCTCCCGCTCGACGATGACGGCGACGTTTATCTCACCTTGTCTGGCGAATTGCGGCTGCGCGTGAACCAGACCACCAACCCCAACTTGCGGGAAGCTGATGCCCAGCGGCAGGACATCAATCGCATCGTAGCAGGCGCCGACCTTCATATCGGCGAACACTTTCGCGCTTATGGCGAGATCGCGCATGGCGGCATCTCCGGGCGCAACCTGGGCGTGCCCACGACCTCGCTCCGCAACGACCTCGTGATCCAGCAATCCTTCATCGAGGCCAGCGGCGATATCGACGGCGTGAACGTGGGCGTGCGGTATGGTCGGCAGGAGTTCACCGATGGGCCCAACCTGCTGACATCACAGCGCGACAACAACACCATCCGCTACACGCTGAATGGATGGCGCGCATGGGCGCGGGGATCGACCGTGCGCGTGGGCGCTTTCGATTTCAGGCCAACCGCGTATGGCGATCTTGGTACTGACGACGATGTCAACGATCCGGCGCGGCGCTTTTCCGGTGCGAACATCGGGTTCGTGGTGCCGAAATCGTTCCTGGGCGGCTCGAACCTTGTGCTCGACACCTTTCTGTGGCGTCGGCGCAATCTGGTGGGCGCGTGGGGCGGACGCATTGGGCCAGCGACCCGGTATTACCTCGGCAGTCAATTGCGCGGCGATATAGGACCGCTCAATCTCGATTGGTCGGTCAACCATCAGTGGGGCCACTACATCAATCAGGATATCGATGCCTGGCAGGCGTTCATCGCCCAGACTTATCGCCTGGGGAAAGGCAAGACGGCACCGCGCGTCGGGGTTCACTTCGACTACGCCAGCGGCGGTGGCGGCTATGGCGACGGCAAGTTGCGCAACGCCTACTCGCCGTTCGGCAACAACATCTACTTCAGCTACCAGCTATACCTCACGCCCTCCAACCTCGTCGCGGTCACGCCGAATTTCAGCTTTACCCCGTTCAAGAACGCACGGCTGCTGGCGGAATACGAGTTTGCGTGGCGCGACGACGTGCGCGACGCCGTCTATCGCGCCAACGGACAGCCGTTCGCCGGCACGCAGAACGTGCGCGGCCGCAAGATCGCCGAACTGGCGCGGCTGCAGCTGTCTTGGACGATCACCCCGCGCGTCACGTTCACGGGCCGGTACGAGCACCTGAAGGCAGGCCCTGCCCTCACCGAAGCTGGCTACAAGAGTTCGGACTTTCTGGCCGGGTGGATCAGCTTTCGCTTCTGAGGCGATCGCCTATTCTTCCAGCTCGACGTCCCAATACAGCCAGTCCCGCCAGGTTTCATGTAAGTAGTTGGGCGGAAACCCCCGCCCGCGTTCCTGCAATTGCCAGCTCGTTGGGCGGATCGGCTGGACCAGTGGCGGCATATGTGCCTGTTTCGGGGTTCGACCGCCTTTTTTCAGGTTGCAGGGCGCACAGGCAGTCAGGATATTTTCCCAGCTGGTGCGCCCGCCCAGCCGCCGGGGGACGACGTGATCGAACGTCAGGTTATGCTGGCTTCCGCAATACTGGCATGAAAAGCGGTCGCGCAGGAACAGGTTGAAGCGGGTGAAAGCGGGAAACTCGCTTGGCTTTACATACTGGCGCAGCGCGATCACCGAGGGGATCTGCATCGTCCAATTTGGACTGTGAACTTCGCGTTCGTAGCTGGAAATGATGTCGACCCGTTCCAGCACCACCGCCTTGATCGCCGTCTGCCAAGGCCACAGGCTGAGCGGATAATACGAAAGCGGCGTGTAATCTGCGTTGAGAACGAGTGCAGGACAGTCCGAAAGACTTCTGGAGGGATCATCCTCCGCGCTGCGGAACCGGGCCGCGCGCTCGATCAGGTCCGCCCTGAGCATGGCCTCCTGTCGCAGGCCCTGATTGCGTTTTCATGGCACTTCATGAAGCAATGTTGCAGCACTTGCGAAACTCCTCGTCAAGCCGGATCGATGGCGAAACCCACAGCCGGATAGGTGTCGCCGGCCTTGTCATCACACCATGCTCTCGGGCCGCACCACGCGGTCGAACGTGGCTCCATCCACCAGACCCAGTTCCAGCGCCGCTTCCTTTAACGTCTGCCCTTTGGCGTGGGCGTGCTTGGCGATCTTGGCAGCGTTGTCATAGCCGATTTCGGGCGCAAGCGCGGTCACCAGCATCAGCGAGCGATCCAGCAGTTCCGCGATGCGCGCCCGGTTCGGCTCGATCCCATCAACGCAGCGTTCCGCAAAGCTCACCATGCCGATGGCCAGCAGATCAATCGACCGGATCACCGCCGCGCCGATCAGCGGCTTGAACACATTCAATTCAAACGCCCCCTGCAGACCGCCGACGGTCGCCGCCTGATGGTTGCCGATCACTTGAGCGGACACCATCGTCAGCATCTCGCACTGGGTGGGATTGACCTTGCCTGGCATGATCGAACTGCCCGGCTCGTTCGCCGGAAGGTCAAGCTCGCCCAGGCCCGATCGCGGGCCTGAACCAAGCCAGCGGACGTCATTGGCGATCTTGGTCAGTGCCACGGCCAGTGTCGCAAGCGTGGAGGACAGATGGACGAGCGCGTCGTTGGAGGCCAGCGCCTCGAACTTATTGGGGGCAGTATGGAATTCCAGCCCGGTCAGGCGCGAAAGCTCGGCCGCCACGTCCACGTCGAAGCCCGGAGCGGCGTTCAGCCCGGTGCCTACCGCCGTGCCCCCTTGTGCCAGCGCGGCCACGCCATCGGAGACGGCAGGCTCGATCCGGCGCCGCGCCAGATCCAGTTGCTGGACGTACCCGGAAAACTCCTGCCCCAGCGTCACCGGCGTCGCATCCTGAAGATGCGTGCGGCCGATCTTGACGATGCCCGCCCACTCCTTCGCCTTGGCATCCAGCGATTGGCGCAAGCGGTCCAGCGCCGGCAATAGCGTTTCCTTGACTCCGCGCGCCGCGGAGACGTGCAGCGCAGTGGGGAAGCTGTCGTTGGAGGATTGGCCCATATTGACGTGATCGTTCGGATGGACCGGCGACTTGCCGCCTCGCTGGCCGGTCAGCATCTCGTTCGCGCGCCCGGCGATTACCTCGTTGAGGTTCATATTTGTCTGCGTGCCGCTGCCGGTCTGCCAGATCACCAGCGGGAATTGATCGTCCAGCTTGCCCGACACCACTTCCGCCGCCGCCGCCTCGATCGCATCGGCCAGCTTCGCATCCAGCCCATGCCGCCGGTTGACCGACGCCGCCGCCTGCTTGACCAGAGCCATCGCATGGACGATCGCGATCGGCATCCGCTCGGACGCGCCGAACGGGAAATTCTCTATGCTGCGCTGGGTCTGCGCACCCCAATAGGACGCTGCGGGAACGTCTATGTCGCCGATACTATCGGTTTCGCGGCGGGTATCCATGAAGGCTCCTGTAACGACCGTCCTTCCAAGATAGGAAGCCGAGGCCGGAACTGAAACCCGCGATGGGTGGCATGGTGAGGTGATGGCTGCAAACGCCGAATATCAATCGTAACATCGCCGTTGCAGCAGCACTTTAAACGGACGTAAGCTGACGCCGTATTCGCTGGAGGTTCGAGATGAATGATCGGGAAGTTCATGCCGGCAAATGCCATTGCGGAGCGGTACGTTTCGAAGCGACATTGAGTGATGGCTTCAACACCATTCGCCGATGCACTTGCTCATATTGCAGGATGCGAGGGGCAGTGGCAGTTTCTGCTGAAATGGGCGGTGTCCGGATCGTGCAAGGGGAGGACGCCCTGACCAGTTATCGGTTCAACACGGGGTCTGCTAACCACTTCTTTTGTTCGCGCTGCGGTATCTACACGCATCATCAACGCCGCTCAAACCAGAACCAGTATGGAGTGAACGTTGCCTGCCTGGATGGAGTGAGCCCCTTCGACTTCCCAGATGTACCCGTAATGGACGGAGTAAATCATCCCAACGATACCGGCGCTTCGCCTTGCCGGGTAGGGACACTGCGATTTATCCGTGTCTAGTAGCTTTTTGCTCAAAGTCGCAGCTTAACGACATGACAACTAACCCATCACAAGCAGACCCTGACGACAATTTGAATTGTCTCAAGTCGCGCCAGTCTGCTTGCAATGACCCTCAGCTAGATCAAACCACCTCGCCCAGCTTGTCGAGGTATTTGTCCAGCGTGATGGGGTAGTCGCGGATGCGGACGCCGGTGGCGTTGTAGACTGCGTTGGCCACGGCCGCGCCTACGCCGCACAGGCCCAGTTCGCCGACGCCCTTGGCCTTCATCGGCGAAACCTTGTCGTCGGCTTCGTCGAGGAAAACGACGTCCTGGTGCGGAATGTCGGCATGAACCGGCACTTCGTAGCTTGCCAGATCATGGTTGACGAAGAAGCCGAACCGCTTGTCGACGGCAAGCTCTTCCATCAACGCGCCGCCGACGCCCATCGTCATCGCGCCGATCACCTGGCTGCGGGCCGACGTGGGGTTGAGAATACGCCCTGCCGCACAGACCGCCAGCATCCGCCGCACCCGCACTTCGCCGGTGTAACGATCGACCGCCGCTTCCACGAAGTGCGCGCCGAAGGTCGATTGCTGGTATTTCTTGGCCAGATCGCCGAATTCGATGGCATCCTCGACCACGATTTCGCCGCCCTTGGCAGCCGTGGCAATGTCAGCAGAACGGTTGCCGACCTGTACTTTGCCGTTCTCGAACACAGCGTCGCCGGGGCCGAAGCCCAGCTTTGCCACCACGGCGTCACGCAGTTTCACGCAAGCAGCATAGACGCCCGAGGTTGAACTGTTCGCACCCCACTGGCCGCCCGAACCGGCCGCGGCGGGGAACGAACTGTCGCCCAGCTTGACCTGCACCTTGCTCAGCGGAACGCCCATCATCTCCGCCGCCGTCTGGGCGATGATGGTGTAGGTGCCTGTGCCGATGTCGGTCATGTCGGTCTCGACGATGACTTCGCCGGACGAGGTCAACCGGACGCGCGCGCCGGACTTCATGTTCATGTTGTTGCGGAACGCCGCTGCCATGCCCATGCCGACCAGCCACCGGCCGTCTCGCACTTGCCCGGGCTTGGCGTTGCGGCTTTTCCAGCCGAAACGCTCCGCGCCTTCTTCAAGGCAACGCACCAGATTGCGCTGGGAAAACGGCCGCTCCGGCTTCTCGGGATCGACCTGCGTATCGTTCATTACGCGAAACGCGACAGGATCTATGCCGAGCTTTTCGGCCATTTCGTCCATGGCGATTTCCAGCACCATCAGGCCCGGCGTCTCACCCGGCGCACGCATCGCGTTGCCTTCCGGCAAGTCGAGCACGGCGAGGCGCATCGCCGTCATGCGGTTGGCGCCGGCATAGAGCAGCTTGGTCTGCTGCGTCGCCACTTCCGGCCCGCCGCCTTCCAGATCGCCGGACCAGCTTTCATGCCCGATCGCGGTGATCTTGCCGCTCTTGTCGCAGCCGATCCGCACGCGCTGGATCGTGGCGGGACGGTGCGTCGTGTTGTTGGTCATCAGCGGCCTCTGCAAGGCGACCTTGACCGGGCGCTTGGCCGCGCGGGCAGCCAACGCGGCCATGACCACGTCCGAACGCAGGAACAGCTTTCCACCGAACCCGCCGCCGATGTAGGGGGAAATCAGGCGGACGTTTTCAGGCGCAAGGTTGAGCGTCTTGCACAGGTCCTTCTTGCTCCAGGCGATCATCTGGTTGGCGGTCCAGACGGTAAGCTTGCCGCCTTCCCAATTGGCGATCGTCGCCATTGGCTCCATCATCGCATGGGTCTGATCAGGCGTCGTGTACGTCTGGTCCAGTTGAACCGGCGCCGACGAAAAGGCGCCCTCGAAATCGCCCACTGCCGTAGGCGCGTTTTCACCGGGCAGTTCCTTGGCGTCCGGCTTGGCGGCGGCCAGATCGAATTGACCGCCATCGCGGGCGTAATCGACATCGATCATCGAGGATGCCGCGCGCGCCTGCTCGAACGTCTCGGCAACGACGATCGCCACGGCCTGATGGTAATGCTGGACATCGGGACCGGCGAGGAGCCTGGCGGTATTCGAACCACCCAGACCGACCTTCCCGGCGTTGCGATACGTCACCACCGAGATGACGCCGGGAGCGCGTTCGGCGCGCGCGGTATCGATGGAGCGGATCGAGCCTTTGGCCACCGACGAGCCAAGGACATAGCCGTAAGCGGGCTTGCCGGGAGTGGCCTGCTGTTCATACGCATACGGCGCCTTGCCGCTGACTTTCAGCGGGCCGTCGATACGCGGGGTGGGTTTGCCGACCACGGTCATGCGGTCGATCGGGTTCATGCCTGCGGGTGTGTCGAACTTCATGATCGGTCCTCAGCCCTTGGCTTCTGCGATGACGGAAGCGATGGTGCGTTTCGCCAGCGTTATCTTGAAAGCGTTGTCCTCACGCGGTTTGGCGTCGGCGAAAAGCCGGTCTGCTACGGCACTCGCACCTGACGGCAGCAATGCGTCCGCCTCTGCCATGCGCCACGGCCGGGGAGCGACACCGCCGATGGCGACGGCGCCCTTGCCATCCCTGCCGATTACGGCAGCGACCGAAACCAGCGCGAAGGCGTATGATGCGCGATCACGCACCTTGCGATAGATGTGCGTGCCGCCGCGCGGCTTTGGCAGGGCGACCGAGATGATCAGCTCGCCCTTTTCCAGCGCCGTTTCCTGATGCGGGGTCTGGCCCGGCAGCCTGTGGAACTCGGCCATCGGAATGGCGCGCGTGGTCCCATCGGGGCGGATCGTCTCTACCGATGCGTCGAGCACCTGCATGGCGACGGCCATGTCGCCCGGATAAGTGGCGATGCACGCATCGCTGGTGCCGACGACGCCCAACTGGCGAGAGAACCCGCCGATCGCCGCGCAGCCCGAGCCAGGCTTGCGCTTGTTGCAGGGCATGTTGATGTCATAGAAGTACGGGCAGCGGGTGCGTTGCAGCAGGTTGCCCGCCGTCGTAGCCTTGTTCCGCAACTGGCCTGAGGCACCGGCCACCAGCGCGCGTGTGAGCAAGCCGTAGTCCTTGCGGATGCGCTTGTCGGCAGCAAGATCGGTGTTGCGCACCAGCGCGCCGATCCGCACGCCGCCGCCGTCGATCGGCTCTATCTTGTCTAGGCCAAGGCCGTTGACGTCGATCAGATGGCCGGGGGTTTCGATCTCCAGCTTCATCAGGTCGAGCAGGTTGGTGCCGCCCGCGATGAAGCGCGCGCCCGGCATGGCGGCTGCCTTTGCGGCAGCGTCCTGCGCACTGGTGGCGCGTTCGTAGGTAAAGGGCTTCATGCCTTCACTCCCGCCACCTGGGCCATTGCTTCGGCAATGTTCGAATATGCGCCGCAACGGCAGATGTTGCCGCTCATCCGCTCGCGCATTTCGGTGACGGTCATGCCCGGCTTGCCGGACACATCCTGCGTCACGTGGCTGGGGATGCCGGCTCGGATTTCTTCCAACACCGCGACGGCAGAGCAGATCTGGCCCGGCGTGCAATAGCCGCACTGATATCCGTCATGCTCCACGAAGGCGGCCTGCATCGGATGCAGGTTGTCAGGCGTGCCCAGTCCTTCGATGGTGGTGACCTCGTCCCCTTCGTGCATCACGGCAAGGGTGAGGCACGAATTGATGCGCCGCCCGTTGACCATCACCGTGCACGCACCGCACTGGCCATGGTCGCAGCCCTTCTTGGTGCCCGTAAGCTTGAGGTGTTCGCGCAAGGCATCGAGCAGCGTGGTGCGCGTATCGAGCGTGAGGTTGGCCTGCTTGCCGTTCACTTTCATCCGCACCGGAGCGCTGGGCGGCGGGCTTGCGTCTGCCTGGGCCAGAGCGGTGCCGCCCGGACCGATCGATCCTGCCAAGGCGGCTCCTGCCGCGCTGGTCTTGAGAACGTCGCGGCGAGAGATGGCTGCGTGTCCTTCCGTCATGGTTGTTTTCCTTATTCGGAGAACGATCACGGCATTGGCCGCACCCGTTTGCGCCTTGCTTGCCCAAAGCGCGCTCCTGAGTGTTGTGAACACGTTGTGCCGTGACTGGTTGCACAAATCCATGACGATCTGAATGCAGCAGGCGATAAATATCGTTTATCGCCATGGTTTTATGTTCCGTCGAATATAGTATCACCGGTCGAGCGGATTGTTCTTTCGCGTGTCCGGCAGCATCAGCGCGGCGATCAGGGACACGATGCACAGGGCAGAGACGTACCAGTAGAACCCGCCCTCCGCGCCTGCCTGCTTGAAGCCCAGCGCGACATTCTCCGCCGTGCCGCCAAACAGCGCGTTGGCAAGACCATAGGCGAGGCCAACCCCCAGAGCGCGAACGTGGACGGGGAACAGCTCGGCTTTGAAAAGGCCGCTGACCGAGGTGTAGAAACTGCAGATCGTCAGCCCCGCCGCGATGAGCAGGAACGCCGCGAGCGGGGTGTGCGCCGTGGCCAGCGCACCGAACAGCAGCGGAGTGCAGAGCGCCCCCAATCCTGCAAACACGATCATGTTGGTGCGGCGGCCGATCCGGTCGGACAACAAACCCATCAACGGCTGCTGCACCATGAACAGCACCAGCACCGCGGTCATCATCAGCGTCGCCGCTTCCTTTGAAAAGCCGACGGTGAGCACCAGGAATTTCTGCATGTAAGTGGTGAACGAATAGAACATCAGGCTGCCCCCGGCGGTGAGGGCGGCGACGATCAGGAACGGCTTTGTCGAATGGCGGAACAGTTCCGCAAGGCTGCCCGCGTGGTCGCCGTCACGATCGGCCTCGCTGGCGGTTTCGTGCATGTGATCGCGCAGCAGGATGATGGTCGCCGCCGCCACGGCGCCGATCGCGAAGGCGATCCGCCAGCCCCATGTCTTCATCCCCGCGTCGCCGAAGACCTGCTGCAGCATCAGGATGACGAGCGTGGCGGTCAGTTGCCCGCCGATCAGGGTCACGTATTGAAACGAAGACCAGAAGCCGCGCCGCTTCGGACCCGCGATTTCGCTGAGATACGTGGCCGCGGTGCCATACTGCCCGCCGGTCGAAAAGCCTTGCAGCATACGCCCGATCAGCAACAGCGCCGGAGCCGCCGCGCCGATCTGCGCGTACGTCGGCAGCACCGCGATCAACAGCGCGCCCGCACCCATCATCAGCACCGAGACGACCATCGCCGCCTGCCGCCCCTTGCGATCAGCATAGCGACCGAAGAACCACCCGCCGAACGGGCGCATCAGGAAGCCCACCGCGAAGATGCCGCTCGTCGCCATGATCTGGACCAGCGGATCGCTTTTGGGAAAGAACTCCGCTGAAAAGTAGAGCGCGGTGAAAGCGTAGACGTAGAAGTCGTACCATTCGATCAAATTGCCCGCCGACCCCGCGACGATGGCCCGAAGGCGCATCGCGTCGGTCAGTGGCGGCGTCGCGATGCTTGCGGACATGACGTCTCCCCGTTCGGCCGATCACCTCGGCGCGCCGGGTCGGTATGGCCCAGCGCGAGATTTGTCACAACCGGGGGAGATGTTGGCCGAACAGCCGCCATCCCCCCTGCCCCGATCAGAACGCCGCTTCGTCCATCGCCATCATCGACGCCTTGCCCGCCTTGATCGCCAGGAACGCCGTTGTCGCCTGCGGCAGGATGCGGTCGAAATAGAACTGCGCGGTCGCCAGTTTAGCCTTGTAGAAACCAGCGTCCTCGGTCCCGCCCGCCAGCTTGTCACGCGCGATCAGGGCGGCCCGGGCAAAGCAATAGGCCATCGCCACCAGGCCCATCAGCCGCAGGTAGTCGGTCGCCGCGGCACCCGCTTCTTCCGGGTCTTTCATGCCCTTCTGGGCGATCGTGCCGGTGGATAGCTGCAAGGCGCCGAAAGCCTTTTCCAGCGCTTCGATCATGGGCTTGAACTGCGCGTCCGCCTTGTTCGCCTCGATGAACTGCGACACCGGATGGAAGAAACTGCGCAAGTTGCGGCCCATGTGCGCGGGCAGTTTGCGTCCCACGAGATCCAGCGCCTGAATGCCGTTGGTGCCTTCGTAGATCATGGCGATACGGCCATCGCGAACGTACTGCTCCACACCGCTTTCCGCGATGAAGCCGTGGCCGCCATAGACCTGCACCGCCAGGTTCGCACTTTCGAAGCCCAGATCGGTGAACAGCGCCTTCACCACAGGGGTCATCAATGCGATGAAGTCAGTCGCGCGCTGCTTCACTTCGGGGTCGGTGGAATACCGTTCGGCATCCAGCGCCCGGCTGACCCAGCCGCCCAGAGCGCGGCAGCCCTCGTTATAGGCGCGCATCGTCATCAGCATCCGGCGCACGTCCGGGTGCACGATGATCGGATCAGCAGGCCCGGACGGGTTCTTCACGCCCGAAAGCGAGCGTCCCTGCAAGCGTTCCTTCGCATAATAGACAGCCGACTGGTACGCCGCTTCGCCCACGCCCAGTCCTTGGACGCCCACCGAAACGCGCTCGGTGTTCATCATCGTGAACATGGCTTCCATGCCCTTGTTGGGCTTGCCGACCAGCCATCCGGTCGAACCATCGAAGTTCAACTGGCAGGTGGCCGACGCCTTCAGGCCCATCTTGTGTTCGATCGCGGCGACGGAAACGCCGTTGGATGGGCCGGGCGTGCCGTCATCCTTGGGCACGTATTTCGGCACCAGGAACAGGCTGATCCCCTTAACTCCCTCGGGCGCATCGGGAAGCCGGCCCAGAACCAGATGGATGATGTTCTCCGTCAGGTCATGCTCACCTGCCGAAATGAAAATCTTCGATCCGCTGAGCTTGTAGCTGCCGTCAGCCTGCGGAACGGCCTTGGTGCGCAACATGCCAAGGTCGGTGCCGCAGTGCGGCTCGGTGAGGCACATCGTGCCCGACCAGTCGCCCGACACCATCCTGGGCAGGTAGAACTGCTTCAGATCGTCGCTGGCGTAACCCTCGATCGCCGTGGTCGCA
This sequence comes from Novosphingobium sp. BL-S-24, assembly GCF_055521575.1. Classification (NCBI taxonomy): domain Bacteria; kingdom Pseudomonadati; phylum Pseudomonadota; class Alphaproteobacteria; order Sphingomonadales; family Sphingomonadaceae; genus Novosphingobium; species Novosphingobium sp. BL-S-24. The sequence continues at coordinate 954,434 of NZ_CM145487.1, read as the reverse complement.
CCGTGGGTCAGGCCGGGATAGAGGCTGAACGACAGGTTGGCCGAGCAGATCATCTCTTCGGTCATCTTGTTGACCGTTTCCGGCAGACCCTGCCCGCCCCACTCGGGATCGGATGCCAGCGCGCACCAGCCGCCTTCGCGGAACATCTCGTAGGCTTCCTTGAAGCCCGACGGCGTGCGAACCACGCCGTTTTCCAGCACGCAGCCTTCGACGTCGCCCGAACGGTTGAGCGGCAACAGGACTTCGGTGGCCACTTTGGCCGCCTCTTCCAGCACTGCGTCGACAAGATCGGGCGTGAATTCGGACAGCGCCTCGATATTGCCGAAGCCATCGTCCTGGTGAAGCTCGTGGATCACGAACCGCATGTCGCGCAGTGGCGCTTCATAGACCTGCATTGTCACTCTCCTGGCGGGTAGGCCATGGCGGCAAATCCATCGACCTGTACCCTTAAATCGTTCGTCAGTTACGCAGCGGCTTGCCGGTTTCCAGCATATGCTCGACCCGGGCGATCGAGCGCGGGCTTCGCACCAGCTTCATGAACGTCTCGCGCTCCAGCTTGAGCAGTTCCTGTTCGCTCACCGTATCGATCAGGTCGGCATCGCCCCCGGTCAGCACGCCAGCCAAGGCATCGGACACGACGAGATCGTAATCGGTCGCCTTGCCCTGCTTGTGGAAGCCATCGGCCGCCATGCCCAGCGCCGTGCGACCACTTTCGCCGGGAAGGCGGAAGTGCGGTGCCTCTGGCGGCGTATATCCTTCCACCAGCGACAATGCTTTCTGCTTGGCATCGTGCAAAAGGCGATCGCGGTTCATCGTCACCGCATCGTCGGCGCGCAGGAACAGCATCTCCTTCGCCTGTGCCGCAGAGCGCGAGACAGAGGCAGTCGACACCGTCTCGAACACCTTGGCGACGGCGGGCATCGGACCCTTGGGCATCAGCCTGTTCTTCTGCCAGCGATCCAGCATCTCGCCATTGCCGCCCCAGCCGGGGATCAGGCCAACGCCGCACTCGACCAGGCCCATGTACAGTTCGGCATGGGCCTGGACCGCATCGCAATGAAGCAGGATTTCACACCCGCCGCCAACCGCCAGACCCGCAGGCGCACCGACGACCGGGAACGGCGCGTACTTCAGGCCCTTGTACGCCATCTGGCCACCGGCCACCAATTTCTCGATCTCGCTCCACGCGGCGATGTTCACTGCGAACAGGGCAAGGCCAAGGTTGGCCCCGGCGGAGAAATTGTCGGCATCGTTGTAGACGACCAGCGCTTTGTATTGCGCCTTCACCAACGGGATCGCCTCGACGATCAGTTTCATGACTTCGCCATCGAGCGCGTTCATCTTGCCGGTGAATTCCAGCGCGACGACGCCATCGCCAATGTCCCACAAAGCGGCCGAGGCGTTTTTCAGAAGGGGTTTGGAAGCCAGCTTGATGTCGGAGAGGTTCAGAACACCTTCGGGGCGCTTAATGTCATTATAGGTGCCATCGGTTGCGAGGTACTGCCGCTTGCCGTTTTCCACCCGATAGAATGGCCGGTCGCCCGCAATTTTCAGCATTTCGGGGACGGGCTTTCCTTCCGATTCAAGACGTTGGGCCAGCCAGGCAGCCCCCAGCTTGTCAATCATCTCGAACGGCCCGGCTTTCCAATTATAGCCAAGCCTCATCGCGTCATCGATGGCGACCACATCACTCGCCGCCGATGGAATCAGGCTTGCTGCATAGGCCAGCGTGCCACCCAGAACGGCCCAGGCGTATTCACCGATCTGGCCCTTGGTTTCCACCAGAGCCCGCAAATCGCCCTTAGCCGCAGCGCTCGTCGGACCGGCGGGGCGAATGGTCTCGCGATAGTCCCCGCTCGGTAGGTCGATCGCTTCCTTTCGGCGGCCCATCTCCTTGTTAAGACGGTAAAAACCACCCTTCCCCTTGCGTCCGGTGTACCCTTCCGCGATCATCTTCTCGATCAACGGATGGCTGTGCGCGATCGCGTGGTAAGGGTCATCTTTGGGCAGCGTGGAGGTCAGGCTCGACTGCAAGTGCGGCATCAGATCAATGCCGACCAGATCGACAAGGCCGAAGATTCCGGTCTTGGGAACACCCATCGGCTTGCCCGCGATGGCGTCGGCCAACTCGACCGGCAGGCCCATCTGGAATGCTGCATTCAGGCCCAGCTGAATCCAGTAAGTCCCTATGCGATTGGCAATAAATCCCGGCGTATCATTGGCATGCACCACCGTCTTGCCCATCGCGACATCGGCGAACTGCTCCACCCTGGCAGCTACCGCGGTATCGGTTTGCGGCCCGGTGACGATCTCCAGCAAACGCATGTAACGCGGCGGATTGAAGAAGTGCGTGATAAGGAAATCACGCTTGAAGGCATCCGAGCGGCCGTCCACCAGTTGTCCGAGCGGGATCGTGGATGTGTTTGACGATACCGCCGCTCCATCGCGCTTCACCGCTTCCAGCCGAGCGTAAAGGTTCTGTTTGATATCAAGGCGTTCGATCACCGCCTCGATGATCCAGTCGCACTCGGCCACCTTGTCCAGATCGTCTTCGACATTTCCTGTTTCGACCAGCTTGGCCGCCGATTTGCTCATGAACGGCGCCGGTTCGGTCTTGAGCATTCGCGCCACCGCCCCCTCCGCGATGGCGTTGCGGTTGCCGCCATCCTTCGGCACGATGTCGAGCAGCAGTACCCGAACACCCGCGTTCGCGACATGGGCGGCAATACCCGCGCCCATGGTCCCAGCGCCGATGACGCAGACTTTCCTGATCACGTCGCCGCTCATTCCACCGCCTCCAGAACGGTAGCAATGCCTTGCCCGCCGCCGATGCACTGACTGGCCAGCGCGTACCTGCCGCCTTCTCGTTTAAGTAGGGAGGCGGCCTTACCAACGATGCGCGCCCCGGTGGCTCCGAGCGGGTGGCCGATGGCAATCGCTCCGCCATCGATATTCACCTTCGCGGTATCAAGACCAAGGTCCTCGATGCACGCCAGCGCCTGGCTTGCGAAAGCCTCATTCAATTCCACGACATCAAGGTCAGCCGCCGAAATGCCCGCCCGCTCCATTGCCTTCTGGCTTGAGAGGATCGGGCCAAGGCCCATCGTTTCGGGCGCGCAGCCCGACACCGCGACTGACTTGATCCGCGCGAGAATAGGCAATCCATGGGCGCGGGCGTACTCCTCGGTCGTTACCAGCACGGCGCTTGCGCCATCGGTCAGCGGCGACGACGTACCTGCCGTGACGGAGCCATTGGCATCGAACGCGGGCTTGAGGGCGGCAAGACCTTCTGCGGTAGTTTCGGCGCGAATGGTCCCATCTTCGGAGACAACGCCAGCCTTCGTCTCGATCGGAACGATTTCGTCCACTAGCTTACCGGCATCGCGCGCCGCAGCTGCCTTTTTCTGGCTTTCGACTGCGAGCGCTTCCTGATCCGTCCGCGCGATCTGGTACTTGGTGGCGACGTTCTCCGCTGTTTCGCCCATACCCATATACGCCGCGCTGTCCTTGGCGAGGACAGGGTTCGGTAGCGGATTGAAGCCGCTCATCGGCACCCGGCTCATCGACTCGATGCCAGCGCAGACGAACACTTCGCCGGCGCCTATGGCGATCTGGCCCATCGCGATATGAATGGCGCTCATCGAGGATCCGCAAAAACGGTTCACAGTCATCCCCGCGACCGAAATCGGAAGGTCGGCAAGCAATCCGATCATGCGCGCGACGTTCAGGCCCTGCTCGCCTTCGGGAAAGGCGCAGCCGACGATCACGTCTTCAATATCCGCCGGTTCAACCCCGGTCCTGCTGATCAACCCTCTGATGACCTGAGCGGCCAGATCGTCCGGGCGAACACGGGCAAGCGCGCCCTTGTTGGCGAGATGGAAGGGCGACCGGGCATATCCCGCAATCACGACGCTTTGCATGCATTCTCTCCATGGCGGATCGGCCCGGCTGACGCGCCGAATCCGTGACGGTTCTCGTTCTGCCGAACCTTCTTCCCTTAAGGTGCGAATCTTTCCCTATACGTCAAGTGATTTTTGGGTTAGACCTGATCGGGTTCGGACTTGGATCGACGGCCACCTTCAGAAAAGGGACGTCAGATCAGGCACAAGCGAACACGGGACAGAGAGATGGAGAGGTCGCACAAATGCATGTGATTAAACCGACTGCACTGGCTTTGGTTGCGGCCATGGCAGTCAGCGCCACGCCAGTTCTGGCGCAAGGGGCTGATTCGGTCCTCGGAACATGGCGCACACCGTCGAAGAACGGATCGGTAGCGATTGCCCGGTGTGGCCCCTCCATCTGCGGAAAGCTCCTTTCCTCCGACCATCTCCAGAAAAACCCTGACCTTCAGGACGTGAACAACAAGGATGTGTCGAAACGCGATCGCAAGCTGAAGGGAGTGCAGTTGCTCGGCGGCTTCAAGGCCGAAAAAGGCCAATGGACCGGCGGCACGATCTACAACCCAGAGGACGGCGGCACTTACAAGGCGACGATCACGCCTGCCGGTAACGACACCTTGAAACTCAAGGGCTGCATCGTCTGGCCATTGTGCAAGACCCAGACCTGGACCCGCATCAAGTGACCGTATCCAACATCAAAAAACGAGCGAAAAGCAATCGCTTCGGGAGAGCATTAATGACCGTGAGTTCAAATCGCCTTCTTCTCGCCGGCGCGGCCAGTGCCGTTGCGATGGCGTGGGCGGGGTCGGCCAGTGCGCAGGCATTCTACCTACAGGAACAGTCTGTTCGGGGACAGGGCCGTGCCTTTTCGGGCGAAGCTGCCGACAAGGGTGTGGATTCGCTCTGGTGGAATCCCGCGTCGATCGCCGGCACCCAGGGCGGTGAGGCGTCGGTTCGCGCCAGTGTCATCGTACCCCGTGGCAAAGTAGTGGACAACGGCACGCTGATCGTCCGCCCAGGTCAGGCCCCGGCACCCGTCGGCGGTGACCCGATCGCCCGCAATCCGATCAACAAAGGCGTTCTGCCCTCTGGGGCCGTAGCTTATGGCTTCGGTCGCTTCGCCGTTGGTCTGTCGGTAACGGCCCCCTATTCGTTCACCACGGATTACGACGCGGATAGCTGGGCACGCTACTCGGCCGACAAGACCAAGCTGCGTACCTTCGATATTCAGCCGACGGTCGCCGTCGCCTTGACTGACAGCCTGTATCTGGGCGCGGCGGCGAACATCGAGCATGTGGACGCCGCACTGGGCAACGCGCTGCCTAACCTATCGCCGCTGCTTCCCGACGGGCATCAGAACCTGAAGGGCAAGGGATGGGATGTTGGTTGGTCCGCCGGTCTGCAGTTCCACGATGGCCCTGTCTCGCTCGGTCTGGCGTACAAATCGGCGATCAAGCACAAGCTGGATGGGACCGTGACGATCGAAGGCCTGCTTGGTCCGCTCGCCGCACAGAACCGCGTGATCGACGCGAAGGCGGAGTTCAGCACGCCGTGGCAGATAATCGGCAGCGCCCGCGCTCGTGTCAGCCCGCAACTGACGCTCAACGCGCAGGTCGTGCGCATGGGCTGGAGCGAGTTCGACAGTATCGATCTGGGTGCGCCGCTCAATACCTCGATACCCGAAAACTACCGAAACAGTTGGACCTGGGCTCTGGGTGCAGACTACGAAGTGACCCCGCAATGGACCGTGCGCGGCGGTTTCCAGCGTGGCATCACGCCGACCCGCAATGGCGATAGAGATGCCCGGGTGCCCGATAGCGGCCGCTGGAACTTCTCGACCGGCACCAGCTATGCGCTGAACGATCGTTTCACAATCGACGCGGCAGCATCGTACATCACGTTCAAGGACGCACCGATCGATCGCATCACGGCGGCGTATCCGGGCACGGCAGCCCAGACCCCCGTGTTGACGGATGGCGAACTGCGCGACGCATCGGCCTTGGTATTCTCGCTTGGTGGAAGGATGGCGTTCTGATGAATGACGCGGCGATGATCGGCGGGGTCGCTCCCGCAACCCCCACCAATCCAGCGGAAGAGATGCCGCCGATCGCGCCGCGATTGCTGACCGACCTGCTCGATCATGCGGTAGAAGCGCATGGCACATGGCCGGCGATCGACTTCATGGGCCGAAAATGGACTTATGCCGAAATTGGCGCGCTGTCGCAACGCGCCGCCCGTGGCCTGCAGGACCTTGGCGTGGTCAAGGGAATGCGTGTTGGTCTGTGCCTGCCGAACACACCCTATTACGTCATCTGCTACTTTGCGATTCTGCGCATCGGCGCGGTCGTGGTGAACTTCAACCCGCTCTACACCGAGCGGGAAATGACCCACCAGGTCGAGGATTCTGGATGCGAGGTGATGATCGCCACCGACCTCGCGCTTTCGCTTCCTAAGATCGAGCCGCTGGTCGGCAGGACCTGCCTCAAGCGCGTAATCGTCTGCCCGTTTGCGGATGTGCTCCCCGCTTTCAAGCGGCGGGCATTCCTGTTGTTCAAGCGCGGAGACATCGCGCACGAACCGCATGACCTTCGCTACGCCCGCTTCGCCAACCTGATCGCTCGTGACGAAGCGCCCGATCCGGTGGAGCGCTCGCCCTCTGACCTTGCCGTCCTGCAGTATACCGGGGGAACGACCGGCGTTCCCAAGGGCGCGATGCTGAGCCATGCCAATCTGGCGGCAAACTCGGCGCAGATGATTTCCCATGTCGGCCATATGCCGGACAAGCAGGAACGGACGCTCGGCGTCCTGCCGCTGTTTCATGTGTTCGCTCTGACGACGGTACTGAACTACTCGGTCGACACCGCGGCCGAAATGATCCTGCTGCCCCGTTTCGAAATGAAATCGTTTTTGGCAACGGCAAAGCGCACGAAGCCGACGCAATTCTTCGGCGTGCCCACGCTCTACACCGCGCTGAATAGTCAGCAACTTCACGGTGAGTTCGATAATGTCCGCGTTTGCATCTCCGGCGGCGCGCCCCTTCCGCTGGAAGTACGGCGAGAGTTCGAAGCAAAAACCGGGGTCAACGTTGTCGAAGGATACGGGCTTTCCGAAGCAAGTCCGATCATCGCCTGCAATCCGCTTGAAGGAGTGGTGAAAGACAACTCCTGCGGCCCCGCATTCCCCGGCACATCGCTGGAAATCCGCGACCCCAAGGAGCTTCATCGCACCTGTCTGGTCGGCGAAAAAGGCGAAGTGTGCGCGCGTGGTCCGCAGATCATGAAGGGGTACTGGAACCGCCCGGAAGACAGCGAGAACACCTTTATCTATGGCGCATTGCGGACCGGCGATATCGGCTATCTGGACGACGAGGGCTATCTTTTCCTTGTCGACCGTATCAAGGACGTCATCCTGTGCGGGGGGTACAACGTCTATCCGCGAGTGATCGAGGAAGCCTTGTACGAACATCCCATGGTATCGGAAGCTGCAGTGATTGGTGTTCCCGACGCCTATCGCGGTCAATCGCCGAAAGCATTCGTGTCCTTGCATCCCGGTGACATGCTTGACGAAGAGACACTTCTGTCATTCCTTCGTGAGAGACTGAATAAGATCGAAATACCCACCTCCATCGAATTTCGTGACACGCTGCCAAAGACCATGGTTGGCAAGCTGTCGAAGAAGGACCTTGCCGCCGAGGAAATAGCGCGGCGAGAGAATGGGCCGGCCAGTTGAGCGCGATCGACCAGTCTGCATCGTCGGCCCCGTTGACCGAGAACGCTTCGGGAGCAAGTGACCCCGAAATGCTCGGTATTCAGGACGCGGCGACGCAGTTGGGCGTGACAATGCGCACTCTTCGTTTCTATGAGGACAAGGGGCTGATAGCGCCGCAGCGCGTAGGCGCCACGCGGATCTACAGTCGGCGCGAGATGGGCCGAATGCAGTTGATCCTTCGCGGCAAGCGGCTGGGTTTTTCCATTCGCGAGATCAAGGAATTTCTCGATCTCTACGATGTGGACCGCGAACACCATGAACAGGTTCGCGCCCTGCGCAAACGCGTCGGCGATCGTATCGCTGACTTGCGAAAACAGAAAAAGGCGATCGAACAGACGCTGGAAGAACTGTTGTCGATTGATCGCCAGGCGCAATCCTGGCTGACCGGCACTCCGGTGCAGTCTGCGGAGAACTAAGCGTGAGCGATGCTGTGGGCCTTCTGAGCACATTGCTCGAAGTGGAGGAAATCGACACCGACCTCTATCGCGGGGCATCTGCGGAGGAACGGCCGGGCCGTGTATTCGGTGGTCAGGTTGTCGCACAGGCGCTGGGCGCCGCTGCTCGCAGTGTCGGTAGCGAACGGCAGGCGCATTCGCTCCACGCCTATTTCCTGCGCGCGGGAGATACGACCCGCCCCATCATTTACCGTGTATTGCGCGATTTCGATGGCGGCAGTTTCGCCAACCGCCGTGTCGTTGCCATGCAGGGCGGACAACCGATCCTGAACCTGGCCGCATCCTTCCATCGATCCGAAGACGGTTTTGCCCACGCGGCGCCGCTACCTCCTCTTCCCGGCCCGGACGAATGCCCGGACCTGAAGTCCATGCTGGCTGCTAGTGGACAGAAGTTCCCGCAAGCCATGTTCGACAGGCTGGCTGCATTCGACATCAGGACCGGTCCATCAGCGACGGCGGGGGCCGCAGACAGTGCGAAGATGCCTCGGCAGTTTCTCTGGTTCCGTCTTGCCGCACCCGTTTCAGCCGATGACGCGATGAAGCGGGTCATCCTGGCCTATGCCAGTGACTTCGCGCTGGTTTCGACGGCGGTGCTGCCGCACACGCCGCGTCTTTTCTCGCCTGATCTGCAAATGGCAAGTCTGGATCATGCAGTCTGGTTTCATGCCACACCGCCGGTTGAAGACTGGTTGCTCTATACGATGGACAGTCCATGGGCAGGACATGCCCGCGGCTTCGCACGCGGCTCGGTTTACGACAGCGCCGGAACCCTGATTGCAAGCGTCGCCCAGGAAGGGCTGTGCCGGATGATCAAACCCAGGAATTGAAAGCGCCGGGTCACCGGTCGATAGCATATATATGCAGCACCTGCTGCACCACGTCATCGAAACTCAGCCGCCCGTGGCGATACCACATACTCGCGCCATTGATCGTCTGCAGGAGCAATATTCGGTAGATTACCGGGTCGGTGCCCGCCGGTAGCGCGACTGCTTCCACCAGTTCCGCAAACAGACGTTCGAAGGTATCACGTCTCTCGACCAGCTTTTCGCGCACGGAATCCGGCACCGCCCGAAAGTCGTTCATCAAGGGCATGGTGAGAGATGTCGGGTCCAACTGGATCGATAATAGCGTGCGGCATGCCATCGCCAACCGCTTTGAAGGATCGACCAGCCCTGCCATCGATGCGCAAATACGGTCTTCCGCATCCTGCAAAGCCCGGTCGTGTATCCGCACGAATAGCGCATCCTTGCTTTTGACGTAGTGGTACAGAGAACCACCTAGCAGGCCCACACGCTCACCGATGTCCCTCATGCTCGTGGCCGCGTAACCACGTTCCGCGAATAGAGCTGCAGCGGCAGCGAGCACATCTTCTTGACGATTGGGAACGTTCAACTCATAGCCTCTTGATTGTAACGATCGTTTGGTACAGTAGGTCGATGCCCCCCGCAAGTCGGAGTCGATAATGCCTGTCTCGTATCAACCGCCTGTCACGACCATGAAGTTTCTGTTGGAACACGTGCTGGATTTCGATGCCCAGATGGCGCAGCTACCCGGCTTCGAGGACGTGACTAGCGAACTCGCCGCCGAAGTGCTTGAGCAGGCCGGGCGCCTGTGTGCTGATCGGCTGGCTCCGCTGAACCTTCCGGGAGATCTGGCAGGGACGCAGCTTGTCGATGGGAAGGTCGTGACGGCACCCGGCTTCGCCCAGGCCTATGCTGAATACGTCGAAGCCGGGTGGTCCAGCCTTGCCGGTGACCCGGAGTATGGCGGCCAGGGCCTGCCACGAACGATGCAGATCATGCTGGACGAGATGGTGTCTGCCGCCAACCTTTCGTTCGGATTGTTTCCAGGTCTGACCCGTGGGGCTGCCGAAGCGCTCGCTGCGCATGGTTCGGAAGACCTGAAGGCAACCTATCTGGGTAAACTGACGACCGGCGAATGGTGCGGCGCGATGGCATTGACCGAAGCATCGGCCGGGACCGATCTTGGTCTGCTACGTACGCGCGCGCAGCCCAATGGTGATGGCAGCTATTCGGTCACAGGCACCAAGATCTTCATTTCCTCGGGAGATCAGGATTTCGGCAACAACATCGTCCACCTTGTACTGGCCCGCCTGCCCGATGCTCCGGCGGGAGTGAAAGGGATCAGCCTGTTTCTCGTCCCCAAATTCCTGCAGAGCGAAGGCGACACATGGGACCTTTCCAACGCGATGTCGGTTGGCGCGCTGGAACACAAGATGGGCATCCACGCCCAGCCGACATGCGTGATGAACTACGATGGCGCCACCGGCTGGCTGGTCGGCGAAGCGGGGCGCGGTCTCAACGCGATGTTCACGATGATGAATGCGGAACGGTTGTTCGTCGGCATTCAGGGCCTTGGCGTGGCGGACGCCGCAACACAAAACGCGGCGACCTATGCGCGTGAGCGTCTTCAGGGCAAAAATGGCGAAGGCAAGGGTCCGGTCGCCATCATCCAGCATGCGGATGTGCGCAAGATGCTGCTTTCCGGTCGCGCGTTTATCGAGCCTGCGCGCGCCTTGGCGGCGTGGACGGCAATGCGGATGGACGTAGCCGATCGCCATCCTGATCCGCAGACGCGCGCAGCCGCAGACGCGGACGTCGCCCTCCTTACGCCCGTAATCAAGGCGGCGTTTACCGACTTCGGTTTTGAAACGACCGTGGCCGCGCAGCAGGTCTTTGGTGGGCACGGCTACATTCACGAAGCAGGAATGGAACAGTTCGTGCGCGATGCCCGTATCACCCAGATTTACGAGGGGACGAATGGTGTTCAGGCCATGGATCTGGTTTCGCGCAAAGTAACGCTGAACGGCGGCGTGACGTTGCGCAGTTACCTGGCGCTGATCGCCGCTGACATTGATAAGTGCGCAGCTAGCGCTGAACCGATGACTGTTGCCCTGCGAGAAGCGCTGGCCTTGCTGGAGCGATCCAGCGAAACCATCGCCGCCGCCTCCGGGGATGCGGATACCTTGGGAGCAGCAGCTACGGACTACCTCAACCTCTTTGCGCTGGTCTCGCTCGGCTGGATGTGGGTGCGGATGCTCGGTGCATCGCATAAACTCGATGCCCGTGTCGCACAGGCAAACGCGGCTATGGCGCACTATTACGCCGCTTACGTTCTGCCGCGGGCAACCATGCACGCTGCCCGTGTAAACGCGGGGCCGGAACCTGTAATGGGCCTGGAGGCCGACTTGTTCTAAGGCGAAATAATCAATGTCCATGCTGCATTGCGGCATGGACATTGGCCTGTCGGGAGGTCTATCCCGATCGGAAATGAAACAGCAATCATGACCGTGGCTAGCGCTTCCAAATCGGCCGGTGCGTCAGCAATCGCGCCTGCGTTGGTCACCACGACGACGATCCAGATACTCTCCACGCTAGCGGCCCTGGCGTTGACTGGCATTGCCCCCTTCGTGGCTCGGGATTTCGGATTGTCGGCGCACTATGTCGGCTATCAGATCAGTATCATATACGCCGCATCCACTGTCGCCTCCGCGATGGCCGGATCGATGATACAGCGGCGCGGGCCGGTTCAAGTCGAACAGATCGCATTAGGCTGCTACGGCTTGGCGCTGCTCCTGCTGGCAACGGTGAACGTCTGGCTAGCGCTGCTGGGGTCGGTCATCATCGGCATCGGGTATGGCGTCCAGAACCCGGCGTCGGCACAGATACTCGGCGCAGTGACGCCCCCACACCGGCGCTCGCTGATCTTTTCCATAAAGCAGGCCGGCGTGCCGATCGGCGGCGTGTTGGCGAGCCTTCTGTTGCCCGCAATGGCTGCAGGCATCGGCTGGCGCATGGCGTTGACCATCACGGCGGTTCCCTGCTTCCTGATGATCGGCGTGCTGGCACTCAAGGGCGGATCCCATCGAGATGACCGCGCTGCCACCGTCAGTGTATGGCAGAACCTGCTTCACGAGCAGCGGCTGGTGCTGCGCAGCGCACCGCTGCGCGCATTGTCGTTGATCGGGCTGCTCTATTCTTCGCTGCAGCTGTCACTGTCCGCTTTCGCGGTTATCATGCTTGTCGACCATGGCTGGTCTCTGGTTCACGCCGGGATGGCCGCTGGCGCAATACAGGCATGCGGCGCGTTGGGCCGTATCTCATGGGGCGGCATCGGCGACCGGCTTGGCGGCTTTCGAGTCCTGTCGATGATCGGGGTCATTGCGATGGGCTGCATGATTGCCCTGTGGCAACTAGACGCGCTGCCCCTGGCCGTTCAGGTAGCCGTGCTTTGCCTGTTCGGTTTCTGCATCAGTGGCTGGAACGGCGTCGTCATGGCTGAATGCACGCGCCATTGCGAACCGCGGGATGCTGGCGGAGTGATCGGCGGCGTGCTGGTCTACACTTTCCTTGGAGTTATGATCGGCCCCGCCGCCATGGCGAGTATATACGAGGCCTGCGGCGACTACGGCCTATCGTTCCTGTTGGTGAGTTGGATAGCCGGTGCAGGCGCAGTGGTCGCCGGGCGTTGCGCCATCAAAACCTGACGGCGTACTCGGCTATCCCAAGCCATCGATGTGGCGCTGCAGGCCTGCCTGCCACATTGCTATACGGCCATCACGGGCAAATGCCGGCATCGACGGAGCAAAGCGGGTAAGCGCCCCGCCCATCGTCATCGCGTCCTCAAGCGAGGCGTGAATGCCCGCCCCAACTCCCGCAAGCATTGCCGCGCCAAGAGCCGTCGTTTCCGTGTCGGCAGGCCGCTCGACCGGCAAGGACAGCATATCAGCAAGATCCTGCGCCATCCAATTGTTCGCACTCATCCCGCCATCGATGCGCAGCGTGGTCCATTGCGCACCATCGGCGGCGAACGCGGACTGCAGATCGTGACACTGGTGCGCCAGCGATTCCATCGCCGCCCGCACGATATGAGCGCGGGTCGTTCCGAGCGTGAGGCCGGTGACGACGCCTTTGGCATCGGGCCTCCAATGCGGCGCACCCAGACCCGCCAAAGCCGGCAGGAACAGCACGCCGCCATTGTCGTCAACGGCGCGGGCCAGATCCTCGCTCTCGGCCGCTGTGCGGATGACGCCCAGTTCATCGCGGAGCCATTTGATCAGGCTCCCGGCCACGAAGATCGAACCTTCAAGGGCGTAGGTGCGCTTCCCGCCATGCTGACATAGTACGGTCCCCAGCAATCGGTGCGAGGAGCGGGGCAGCTTTTGCCCCATGTTCGTGAGGACGAACGCCCCCGTCCCGAACGTCGCCTTGGTGTCGCCGATGTTCAGGCAATGCTGCCCGATAGTTGCGGCTTGCTGGTCTCCGGCAAGTCCGCTGATCGGAATCGCTGCTCCAAGCAGTCCCGGGTCGCAATGGCCTATCAGACCTGCGGTATCGACGATCTCGGGCAACGCCACGCGCGGCACTCCGAACAGATCGAGCAAATCGTCATCCCATCCGGCTCCGTCCAGTGCCATTAGCTGCGTGCGGCTGGCATTGCTGGCGTCCGATACGTGCAGGCCGCCGGTCAGTTTCCAAACGAGCCAGCTTTCCACCGTGCCCAGCGCCAGACGGTCACCCAGCGCTTTCGCTTCCGGCACGTTATCCAGTACCCAACGCATCTTGGTACCGGAAAAATAAGGGTCGATCACCAGCCCGGTTCGGCTCTGGAGCATTTCTTCATGCCCCGCCTCACGAAGCTGCGCGCAGCGTGGCGCAGTGCGTCGATCCTGCCAGACAATTGCACGCGTGAGTGGGCTGCCGGTTTCGCGATCCCACGCGACAACGGTTTCCCGCTGGTTCGTGATCCCCAGCGCCGCAATCCGATCGGCGCCGCCCACCTGTTCGATCACCTTGCGCGCGCAGGCCAGCGTCTTCTCCCAAATCTCGGCAGCATCGTGTTCGACATGGCCGGGCTCGGGATAGTACTGGGTCAATTCAGACTGGGCGACATGCAGGATCGACCCATCGGGTGCATAGACGATCGCCCGAGTGGAGGTGGTCCCTTCGTCCAAGACCAGTATGTATTCGCCCTTCACCGTACCTCACCCATGTATTGTTCGATGGCAGCCACCTGATCTTCGTTAAGCCGTAATCCCAGTTTCGAGCGGCGCCAGATGACATCGTCGGCGCGCTTTGCCCATTCATTGGCCATCAGGTAATTTACTTCAGCCGCCGTCAGTCCATGGCCGAAGCTCTGGCCAAGGTTCGCTGCCGCTCGGGCATCACCAAGCCAGTCACGGGCGCGGGTGCCGTAAGCGCGAGCGATGCGATCCACTGTTGCGGGATCGAGGAAAGGATAGTCTCGCGCCAAACCGGCCTTCAGATCTTCGATGCCGTCCAATGCAAAATTGCCGCCCGGCAGCGGCTTTTCAGCCGTCCAATCCTTGCCTTTCAGGGCCGGCAACAGCATCTCCAGTTTCTCGATCGCGTCCTTGGCCAAGTGACGGTACGTCGTGATCTTGCCACCGAACACCGAAAGAAGCGGTGCACCGCCCTGCCCATCTACATCCAGATCAAAGCTGTACCCGCGTGTCGCAGCTTCCGGCTTGCCTGACCCATCGTCGATCAAAGGACGCACGCCCGAATACGTCCACACAACGTCCGCAGGTGAAATCGACTGCTCGAAGTAGGCATTGGCCGCTTCGCACAAATAAGCGATTTCTTCGTCGCTAGCGTGTACTTCGCTCAACGGGCCGTGATGATCACGATCCGTCGTTCCAATCAGCGTGAAGTCCTGCTGGTACGGAATTGCGAAGAATATCCGCCCGTCCGGTATTTGAAAGAAGTAAGCGTAGGAGTGATCGAACAACCGCGGGACAACGATATGAGACCCGCGCACCAGCCGCATCTTGCGTGAGGTCGCCTGCCCTGCCCGGCCGAGCAGATCGAGAACAGCCGGACCTGCGGCATTGACGACGGCTTTCGCGTAAAAAGTGCTCCCGCCGCTGCGGATAATCCATTGACCGTCGGCCCGCTCAAGACCGTCAACCGGAGAGCGTGTAAGGATGGTCGCGCCCTTGTCCGCCGCGTCGCGCGCATTCAGCACAACCAAGCGCGCATCATCGACCCATCCGTCCGAGTAAACGAACGCGGGACCGTACCCAGCCTTGAGCGCCTTGCCAGCCGGATGCCGGCGCAAGTCTATGGATTTCGTGGGAGGCAGCGCCCGGCGTCCGCCGATGTGATCGTAGAGAAACAGGCCCAGACGCAGCAGCCATCGCGGCCTCAACCCCTTCACATGCGGGAGGACGAACCGCATCGGATGGATGATGTGCGGTGCGATAGCCCAAAGCCGCTCGCGCTCGGAAAGAGCCTCTCGCACCAGACCGAATTCATAGTGCTCAAGATAGCGCAATCCGCCATGGATCAGTTTGGTCGACGCGGAAGATGTTCCACCGGCCAGATCTCCCTGTTCCAACAGCAGCACTTTCGCGCCGCGTCCGGCCGCATCACGAGCGATACCACAGCCGTTCACACCGCCACCGATGATCGCGATATCGTAGAGGGGTTCGGTCATCATTGTCTCACAAAATCAGCAGGCTGAAGGCAAGCGCCACCAGCAGGGACGCAGCGGTAGCGGCAACGACCGGCATTGCCGCACGCCAACCCATCTGCATAACAAGATCAAGTCGCGAACGCATGGCCGTGGCGGTTACCGCCAGCAGCAGCAGCGCTTTCGAAAGGGTCAGACTGGCATGCGCGACGAGCGGCGGCATGGTCACGAGCGAGTTGATCACCACCACCGCAAGGAACAGAGTGATGAACCAGGGCATGGCCAGCCGCTTGATCCAGTGTCGATCCGCACCGTCTTCATCGGCGATCAGCATCGACACGATGGCTACCACGGGCGCCAGCAGCGCCACGCGAGACAGCTTCACGATGGTCGCATAGCTGCCCGCGACGTCCGAATAGGCATACCCCCCGCCGATCGCCTGCGCGACATCATGAATGGACGCCCCGATCAGAAATCCAGCCTGACGGTCGTCAAGATGAAGCATACCGGCCAGCGGCGGGTAGAAAGACATCGCCAGAGCGCTCAGCAGCGAGATGACGACGAGTGTAAGCGCGAACTGCGCCTGGCTGACGCGCTTGGAACCCAGCACCCCAAACAAGGCCAGTGCGGCCGACGCACCACAGATTGCCGTCGCGCCCCCGGCCAGCAAGCCGATCGAGACCGTTTCGCCGTTAAAGCGCGCCACCAGCAACGCCGCGCCCATGGCAGCGGCCATGACGGCCAGCAGCGCTAGAAACGGAACCGGGCCGAGTCCGCCGATCTGGGCAATCGTCACCTGGGTTCCCAGCACGACGATGCCCCAGCGCAGGCACGCCTTGGAAGCAAAATCCAGGCCGGGGTGGGTTCGCGCTTCGCTGGTGACGAAATTGAGCGCCAGCCCGATAAGCAGGCCCATGAGGATGATGGGCGCACCGTAGTGCTCGGAAAGCCACGCCGCAGCGATGCTCGCGATGCCGCAAATGGCAAGACCCGGCCACAGGAGCTTCCAGCGGTCGAGCCGCGAAGGTCGGGGCGCGCCTTTCTCCATCTGGCTGAGAAAAAGCTCGCCATAAAGATCGCCGGCGTGTTCTGCGCTCACCTGTCTTCTTCTCCCATGAGCACCCGTCAGACTACAAAGATGCTTGCCGTATGTCCTGCGGTGTCATATCGACTTGTATGGCGATGCGCGCAATGGAGCAAGAGCTTTGCGCGAGAATGCCATGAATCGCTGCCTGATGAAGCGGCGGACAACGGGAGAGCCGGAGAATGACCATCCACCAAGCACCGGCACCAACTGTCGCGCATGCCGCCGATCCGGCGGTCGCGCGAGCGCAGAACGTCCTGATCGGCCTGATATTCCTGGCGACAGCGTTGAACTACGTCGATCGGCAGGTTTTGGCGCTTTTGAAGCCCATGCTGGAAGCGGAATTCAACTGGAGCGATCAACAGTTCGCGCATCTCGGGTCCATTTTCCAACTTTCGGCCGCCGCGTCCCTGCTAGGCGTTGGATGGTTCGTCGATCGCTTCGGGGTGCGGTTCGCCTACGGTTTCGCCGTGGCGGTTTGGAGCCTTGCCGGCATGGCCCACGCCTTGGCTGCCAGCGTGCAGCAGTTCGTGATCGCGCGGGCGGTTCTGGCGACGGCCGAATCGGTCAACACGCCCGCCGCCATGAAGACAGCTGCTGTCTACCTGACCACGCAACGCCGTTCGATCGGCATCGGCATCATCAATACCGCACCCAATATCGGTGCGATTCTAACACCCTTGCTGATCCCCCCCTTCGCCATCGCGTTCGGCTGGAAAGCTGCTTTTCTTGTTACCGGCGGCCTGGGTTTGCTCTGGCTGGTGGCATGGCAGCTCAACACCTCCAAGCTGACGCCGATCGCAGGACAGACCGCCACCACGCGCGGCAAAGTGGCGTGGGGCGCTATCCTTTCGGACCGCCGCAGCTGGACGGTGATCGGCGCGAAGGCCCTTACCGACCTCGTCTGGTGGTTCATCCTGTTCTGGACTCCTGACTTCTTCTCCCGTCAGTTCGGCCTGAGCCAAGGCGAGCTCGGCTGGCCGATCGCCGTGATCTTCACGCTGGCCGCATTGGGAGCCATCAGTTCCGGGGCGCTCTATCCCTCCTTGCTTCTGCGCGGGATTTCGATGAACGCCGCCCGGAAAGGTTCGATGCTGGCTTATGCATTGATCGTCCTGTTGCTGCCTCTGGCTTTGCTGGCCAGCAACCCGTGGGTCGCCGCGGTGTGCATCGGCCTTGGCCTGTTCGCGCACCAAGGGTTCTCGACCAATATTTTCGGCATGGCGACCGAGATCATCCCCTCCCGCCGCATGGCAACGGTCATCTCGCTGGGCGCGGTAGCCGGTAACCTGACGGGGACCGGCATTATCGAGTTCGCCGGATGGTCGCTCGATTCGGGCATGGGCTATGTCCCGCTCTTCGTCATCTGCGGATCGGCCTATCTTGTTGCGACGGCGTTCATCCACCTGATGCAGCCCAAGTTGGAGGTGGCCGATCCGGTCTGATCCTCGAAAAGACATTCGCTAAAATTTCGCAGATTTTGATTTCGCCTTCGCATCCCGAAAGTTGGTGATGCGAAGGCTTCCCCCGCTGCGGCAATGGCGTCCCCGATAAAAACGTGGGGGTCGCACCATTGTGTTCACTTTCTCAGAGGGGGAAATCATGAAGTACTTTATTGCTGTCGGACTGTTGGCATCTACATTCGCAACGTCTGCATATGCGCAGGACACGTCAGGATTTTCGGTCGCCTTGCGTACCGGTGTATCCGATCTCAACAATCCCGAATTCACGTTCACCGACAACGAAACCGACGATCGGTTGGACACCCGGCTTGAGACGAAGTCAGCCTGGCTGATCGCGGGCGAAATTGGTTATGATTTCGGACCCGTCCGGTTCGGCGTGGACCTCTCCTACTCCCGCAACAAGGTCCGTGGCATCCAGTTCCGCAGCGTGAACGGCACCGCCATTACCGCAGGTGATGTGGAGGACGTCGTCGATGCACTGGCAGAAGCAGGCATCATCGACCCAGAAGGTCTGGACGGAGCAGAGATCGACGGCACCACGATCCGTGCCACGAATGGATCGGTTGCAAAACTGCGTCAGGTCGGGGTCATGGCGAACCTGACCTATGACATTCCCGTAAGCGCGACGATCAGCCCTTACATCGGCGTCGGACTGGGTGCAGTCGGCACGCATGTAAAGGCGCTGGGCGAGGATGACGGGTCCATCCGGTTTGCCTGGCAGGCCCGCGCCGGTGTTGCATTCCGCCTGTCGCCTGCTGTCGCACTGACGGCGGACTACACGTATCGCCAGACCAGTGGCGGCAAACTGCAGTTCGGCGATGACGAGGACATTGGCTACCGCCTTGGCAAGACCAAGGCATCGCAGATCGCGGCAGGCGTGCGTTTCACGTTCTGAAGCGTTAGCCGTTTCCGGTAGGCAGCAAAAAACCCCCGGCGGGAGGAGATCGCCGGGGGTTTCGTTGCGGGCATCAGCCGAAGGTGCTTGCGCTCACCCTCAGTTGAAACGGGCCCGCAGATTGAGGCCTGCGTAACGGTCAGCATCGCGCGGAATCATCAGGCGCTGGCCGGCCGTTGTGTTGAGCAGCACGTAGCTGTCGTCTAGGATATTGCGCACCATGAAGGTCAGGCGATAGCGATCGTCCGGATCCGATACGCCGATGCTGGTGTTCCAGATGCCGTACGGATCGATCGGGCCGCTTTCGCCGAGATCGGAGAACTGCTTGCTGACATGGTGCCAGTCGCTTGTCAGGTACAGCTTCACCGGACCCAGTTCCGCGTCGTAATCGGCGCCGATGGTGTAGCTGAACTTGGGGGCCAGCGGCAGGCGTGTCCCGTCGCGGGCGTCAGGTGCGTTGGTCAGCGGGTTGGGGTTGAAACGGCGCACCTTGGCATCGGCATAAGCCGCGTTTGCACGGAACGTCAGGTTTTCGGTCGGCGCGAACGTCGCGTCGATTTCGAAGCCCTTGGACCGCACGGTGCCGGCGTTGGTCAGGTTGGTGACGACCGCGCCGTTCAGCAGAACGAAGTTGTTTGCCTGGAACCCCTTATAATCAACCAGGAACGCCGAGGCGTTGATCTGCACCTTGCGATCGAAGAACTGGCTCTTGAGACCTGCTTCGAAGCTGTTCGACTTTTCGGGGTCGATCGGGCTCGAGTTCGTAGGTGCGGTGTGGTTGAAGAATACGTTGAAGGCCGGCCCCTTGTAACCGCGGGTATAGCTTCCGTAGACCATCACGTCGTCCGCGACGTCATACTGCAGCACGGCCTTGCCCGAGAAGTTGCTGGCACTGGTGCTGCCGCGTGAGGTGTTGGTGCCGTTGCCGCCGTTGGCGATCAGGCCGCCAGCGCCAACGCCCGACAGACCGGCGCCGGTGGCCGGAAGCCCGGTAGCAGCGTTGATGGCAGGCGCGCGGGTGTGTGTGTATGTCACATCGTCATGCGTGAAGCGGCCGCCCAGGGTAGCGCGGAGCGACGGCGTGATTTCATATGTCGCCTGACCGAAGACAGCCCAGTTGCGGAACGACACGTCGCTGCGGGAAGTGGCGGTCGGGAACAGGGTGTTGACCGTGTCGGACAAGTTGCAAGGTCGGGCACCGCTGATCGCGTCGATCGGCGATGTCGACGTGGAGCAAGTGATGTCCGCGCGGGTGAAGTCCTGCGAGTTCTTCGAATACCACAGGAAGCCGCCGACCTGATACGTCAGGGGCTGGTTCTGCGGCGATGCGAGGCGAACTTCCGCCGAAACCTGATCGGTTTCAACGGTGCCACGGTCATGCAGCTGCGGCGTACCGACGATCGCGCGCGGGAGGAAGTCACCGTCGCGAATTTCGGTGTTGCGCCAGTTGCGATAGCCGGTGACGAGGCTGAAAGTGTGGTCAGCGAACGTGTCGATGTCCGCGCTCAGCGTGATGCTGTACTGACGATCGAGCGAACGGGTGATGAGGTTCTGATTCACGTCGCGCGTGTCTTCGCCGCGTGGAACAATGCCCAGCTCACCGTCAATCACTGCACCACGGGATACACCGGTGACTTCGGCGCAGCAGTCGTCGTTGGCCTTGAAATAGTCGGCGATGATGCGGAAGCGGCCGCCCTCACCATCATAATCGATCAGGCCGCGCGCACCGTAGTGCTCGTATCCATTGACTGTCTTGTCATAGAAGCGGTTCTTGATGTTACCGTCGAAGTTGCCATAGAAACCGGTAAGACGACCGGTCACGTCCTGGGCGATCGGCCCGGACAGGGTCATCTTCGCGCGGTATTCGTCGTCGGTCGTGCCCGATACGGTGGCTTCTGCTTCGAAGCTGTCAGTGCCGCCCTTGGAGACGATGTTTACCAGACCAGCAGAAGCGTTCTTGCCGAACAACGTGCCCTGAGGCCCGCGCAGTACTTCGAGGCGGTCGAAATCGACGAGGTCCAGGAACGACTGGCCCGAGCGGCTCAGCACGATCCCGTCGACAACGGTGGACACACTTGGCTCCGCCGCGATCGAGAAACTGATGGTTCCGACGCCACGCATGACGATGGCGCTGTTCGCGTTGGTCGTACCCTTGCGGAACGTGACTGACGGAACGATCGAGGTGATGTCTTCCAGGCTCTTGGCGCCTGCACGGTCCATGGCATCGCCGGTGACGGCGCTGATGGCGATCGGCACGTCCTGAATATTCTGCTCAACCTTTTGAGCAGTAACGACAATCTCGTCCACCTGGGCCTGGGCAGGCGTAGCCGACACAAATGCAAGAGCAGATGCGGACATCGCGAGCGCGGCGCGCTTTGCTATACGAGATGGCTGAGTTGCAATCATTACGTTTCCCCTCCTGGATCCGGATCGGCGCGAAGTTTTTCACCTCAGGTCGTCCTGTTGGTTGCCTGCCTCTTGATTGAGACTGTCATTTCTGTCAAGCGGTGTCATACGAGACAGGGCAATTGCGGCGCGGAGTGCTGCATCACAAGCACACTGTAGGGAGACCGGACCTTTGGCGCTGACGTTCACCATTCGCGACGACGGCTTTTCTTGCCATCTGGCGGATAAGGAAATTCTACGCAGCAGCGTCAGCGATCCCGCCATCTCGATCGCTCGCGGATCCGCGACGGTCGTGATGGTTCGCGGCAACTTCGACATCAAGGATGCGCCCAGCGACACACTCGCCTTGCCCTATGCGCGACTCGACGGTGAAGTTCTATTGCTTTGCGCTTTGCCCGATGGTGAGCCGGCCGCGCGATTGACGTCCGTGGGCGACGCGCTGTCGATCGAAACAATCGATGCGACATACGATCGCGTCTCGATCAACCTGTTGGCCCACCCGGGTGAACATGTCTGGGGCGGCGGGGAGCAGATGAGCTACCTCGACCTGTCGGGCCGTCGCTTTCCGATCTGGACGAGCGAGCCGGGAGTCGGCCGCGACAAGACGACCGAACTGACGCGCCTGATGGACGAGCAGGGCATGGCGGGCGGGGATTATTGGTGGACCAATTACCCGCAGCCGACGTTCCTGTCCTCTACTCTATACGCCTGCCACCTTGATAGCAGCGCGTACTCGGTCCTCGATTTCACCGATCCCTCGCGTCACCAGATAGAAGCATGGGAAGGCTCGTTCCGCCTGGAGTTCTTCGCAGCCGGGACGATTGCCGACCTTGTGGGCCTGCTGTCCACTCGTTTCGGACGCCAGCCGTCGTTGCCCGATTGGGCGATCGGCGGCGCCATCGTCGGCCTCAAGGAAGGTGAAGCCAGCTTCGCGCGGCTTGACCGGATCATCGATGCGGGCGCGGTCGTCAGCGGATTGTGGTGCGAGGACTGGATCGGAATCCGCCAGACCACCTTTGGCCGCCGTCTTTTCTGGGACTGGTCGTGGAACGAGGCGCGCTATCCCGATCTTCCCGCGCGCATTGCCGATCTGGCAGGCCGCGGCATTCGCTTCCTGGGCTATGTTAATCCCTACCTGGCGAATGACGGCGTTCAATATCAGGAGGCGCTCGCCGGGGGCCATCTGGCGCTGCGGCAGGATAGTGACGAGCCATACCTGGTCGATTTTGGCGAATTCGATTGCGGCGTCGTGGACTTCACCAATCCCGCCAGCCTCGATTGGTTTGCCGAACGCGTCATCGGTCAGGAGATGCTGGACTTCGGCCTTTCAGGCTGGATGGCTGATTTTGGTGAATACCTGCCGGTAGACCTTCGCCTGCACGACGGCAGCGATCCGATGCTGCTGCACAACCGCTGGCCGGTGCTGTGGGCGCAAGCGAACGCCCGCGCCATCGCATCGCGCGGCAAGACCGGCGAGGCCGTATTCTTCATGCGCGCCGGTTTTTCGGGCGTTCAGGCGCATTGTCCGCTGCTTTGGGCCGGCGACCAGTCGGTAGACTTCACCCGGCATGACGGCATCAACACCGTGATCACCGCTGCGCTTTCGGCCGGACTGGTCGGCAACGCCTATTCGCACAGCGATGTCGGCGGCTACACCAGCCTGCATGGCAATGTGCGGACGCCGGATCTGATCAAGCGCTGGTGCGAACTCGGCGCGTTTTCGCCGGTCATGCGCAGTCACGAAGGCAACCGCCCGGATGACAACCTGCAGATAGACTCCAGCGACGATCTGCTTGCCGCATTTGCCGCCATGTCGGGTGTGCACGCCAAATTGGCGCCCTATGTCCGCCACCTCTGCGAGGAAGCGGTCACGACGGGATTGCCGGCGCAGCGTCCGCTGTTCCTCCACTATTTCGATAAAGCGCTGTTCGGCGTGCAGGACCAGTATCTCTACGGCGCGGACGTGCTGGTCGCTCCCGTCGTGGAGGCGGATGCCATGGCGCGGTCGGTCATCCTGCCGGGGGATCAGCCGTGGCGACACGTTTGGTCCGGCAAGGACTTTGCGCCGGGAGCCCATAGGATCGAGGCACCGTATGGCCAGCCGCCCGTATTCTACCTGCCGTCCAGCCCCTTCGCCGCGTTGTTCGAGACGCTGAAAGCCGCATGACGGATCGCTCAAACATCAAAGACGTCTCCGCGTTGGCGGGCGTTTCGGTCAAGACGGTCAGCCGCGTGCTGAACGGGCACCGCTACGTCAGCGATGAAACCAAGGAACGCGTGGAAAAGGCCATGCGTGAACTGGATTTCCGGCCAAGCATCGCCGCGCGCATTTTGGCCGGGACGAAATCGCGCCAGATCGCCCTGATCTACGATAATCACAGCCCGTATTACATGAACCAGATCCAGATGGGGTGCTGGGAAGGATGCAACCAGGCTGGCCTGCGCCTGCTCGCGCAGCCGGTGGACGTGACCGATCCGACCGTCGGCGATCAGGTGCGCGGGCTGGTGACGGAAACCCATGTCGATGGCGTCATCCTCTCCTCGCCGGTGACCGACTGCGTGCCGGTGCTGGAAGCGCTGGACGGGATGGACATTCCGTTCGTGCGCATATCGCCGGGCACCAACCATGCAATGACATCGTCGGTCTTCATGGACGATGCGCAGGCCGCGGATGACATGACGACCTACCTCATCAACAAAGGTCACCGTATCATTGGCTTCGTGCGCGGGCATCCCAACCACATGGCGTCCGAAGAACGGCTGTTCGGCTATCGTCGCGCGCTGGATCGGGCGGGCATTTCGTTTGAGCCCGCGCTGGTTGCCCCCGGCGAATTCGATTTCGAAAGCGGTGTATCGGCCGCTCATGCGTTTCTCAATTCACCCCGCCGCCCTACCGCTATCTTCGCCAGCAACGATGACATGGCCGCCGGGATCCTTTCCGTCGCGCATGACATGGGTCTTTCGATACCGGCAGACCTGTCGGTCGCGGGGTTCGACGATACAACGCTGGCGCGGATGGTCTGGCCGCAACTGACCACCATCCATCAGCCCACCCGCGAACTTGCGCTGGCGGCCACGCAACTGCTGCTGGAAGGCATTCAACTCACGCACCGACGATTGCCGCACGATCTTGTCGAGCGGTCATCCGTCGCATCCATCAATCCCGATCTTCTCTCCTAACAGGACTATCCATGGACCTCCTCCCCCTTCCCGACGCCCGCCGCCCGCTGGGCAAAAGCGGCATCACCGTCTCGGCTCTGGCATGGGGCAACTGGCGCCTGTGCGGCGATGATGTCGGTGCGGTCGTCAAGCTGCTGCACTCTGCCCTGGACGCCGGGATCGACCTGATCGACACGGCTGACATCTACGGCCCGGACAACAACGAGGCGTTCGGCGCTTCGGAAAAGCTGCTCGGCCGCGCCCTTGCCACCGATCCATCGCTGCGCGACAAGTTCGTGATCGCCACCAAGGGCGGCATTTCGATGGGCGTTCCCTACGACTCCAGCGCCTCGTACCTGACATCGGCTATCGACGCTTCGCTGCAACGCCTGGGTACCGACCATGTCGAGCTATGGCAGATCCACCGTCCCGACATTCTGACGCACCCTTCGGAAATCGCAAAGGCCATCGACGAAGCCCATAAGGCGGGGAAAATCCGCAGCTTCGGCGTATCCAACTTCACCACCACCCAGATCGCGACGCTGCAGCAGTTCCTGTCGCTGCCGATCGTGTCCACCCAGCCGGAACTGTCCGCGCTGAAGCTGGCGCCCATCGAAAACGGCGAACTGGACCAGGCCATCGCCATGGACATGGCCGTTCTGGCTTGGTCTCCGCTGGGCGGCGGCCGACTGGCATCGCCTGCAGATGAGCGCGCCACCGCCGTCGCAGCGCTGCTGGACGAGGTTGCGAAGGAATTCAGCGTGTCCCGCACGGCGGCGGCCTACAGCTGGATCATGGCGCACCCCGCCCGTGTCATCCCCATCGTCGGATCACAAAAGGCCGACCGGATCGCCGAAGCGGCGGACGCACTGAAGGTCCGGTGGACCCGTGCCCGCTGGTACGCGGTACTGGTCGCATCGAAAGGAGAGCCCCTGCCATGAACGCGACTTCCGAAAAAACTTGCGAGGTAAGCTGGTTTTCGGCGCTGTGCGACGATGACTACGAATTCCTCGGCCAGCCGGACCCGATGCTGGCGGCCAGCTGGGAGCATTGCCGCAACATCGTGCTGCAGGCGGAAAAGGGCGGGTTCGACAATATCCTGCTCCCCTCCGGCTATGCGCTGGGCATCGATACGACGATGTTCGCAGGCGCCATCGCCCCGATGACCGAGACGATCCGCCTGCTTTGGGCGCTTCGCATGGGTGAGGACTGGCCGCCGCAACTGGCCCGCCGCATCGCCACGCTTGACCGCATCCTGGGCGGTCGCCTGACGGTGAACATCATTTCGTCGGACCTTCCCGGCGAAAAGCTGGACAGCCGCGCCCGCTACCAGCGCACGCTGGAAGTCATGCAGATCCTCAAGATCATGCTGGGCGGTGAGCACCTGAAGTACGAAGGCGAGTTCTACAAGCTCGACCTGCCGCCTGCCCGCATCTCCACCGTTTCGGGCAAATGTCCGCCGCTCTATTTCGGCGGCCTGTCCGAAGACGCGCGTGAAGCTGCGGCGCAGGGTTGCGACGTCTACCTGATGTGGCCCGACACGATGGACAAGGTGCGCGAAACGATCGCCGACATGACGGCGCGTGCTACCAGGCATGGCCGCACGTTGAAGTTCGGCTACCGCGCCCACGTGATCGTTCGTGAGACCGAGGATGAGGCACGGGCCTATGCCGATCGCTTGCTTTCCAAGCTGGACGACGATGCCGGTGAGGCGATCCGCAAGAAGTCGCTCGATAGCGCCAGCGTCGGCGTGACGCGGCAGGCCGAACTGCGCTCAGCCGCCGGTGGCGACGGTTTCGTCGAGGACAACCTGTGGACCGGCATCGGGCGTGCACGCTCCGGCTGCGGGGCGGCCATCGTCGGCAACCCGGATCAGGTTCTGGCCAAGCTGCGCGCGTATCAGGCCGAAGGCATCGATGCCTTCATCCTGTCGGGCTATCCTCATGCGGCAGAAGCGGACTTGTTCGCCCGCCACGTGCTGCCCCACATCGCCCACGCGCCGCTGACCCTGTAAGTATCGCGGACCGTCATCCCGGATCGCCCCGGGATGACGGTCCATCGCATCAGAACAGTACCAGCAATCCGCGCGACGGATCGACCAGACCTTCCCAGATCATCTTTCCGGCGACGTAGACGATCACCAGCAGGCCGACGTACGCCAACCAGCGATACCGCTCGATCACGCGGGCAAGGACGTTCGCGGCAAGCCCCATCAAAGCGACCGACAGGATCAGCCCGATGGCAAGAATGCCGGGATGATCGCGCGCTGCGCCAGCCACCGCCAGCACATTGTCCAGGCTCATGCTGACATCGGCAACGGCGACCGCCCATGCCGCAGCGGCAAAGCTGCGCGGCGCCGATTTCGCGAGCGTGGGGTCAGCCTCGCCGGATGCCTCGCCGCTGTCGGTGCGCAGTTCGCGCCACATCTTCCAGGCAACCCACACCAGCAGCAGCCCGCCCGCGAAGACCAGGCCGACGATCTGCAACAGCTGCGAAACGACCAGGGCGAACGCCACCCGCAGGACCAGCGCGGCGATGACGCCGATCATGATCACCTTGCGCCGCATGGCAGGCGGCAGACCGGCTGCCAAAGCGCCCACCACGATGGCGTTGTCGGCGGCAAGCATGATGTCGATCAGCACCACCTGCCCGAACGCGGCCATCGCGGATGGACTGCCGATGTTGGAAAAATCGGCAACGATGTGCTGCCACAGGTCATTCATTTGAGCATATTCCTTATTGGGCGATGCGGCGAATGCCGCATAGCGTCAGTCTTTAGCCGACGAACGGAAAAGCCAACACCAGCATACCCACGATCGTCATGACCAGGCAGCACAACGTTGCCGGGATCAATGTAAACCGCTGGTGATCCGCCAGATCCACACCGGCAAGGCTGACCAGCAGATACGTGGACGGCACCAGCGGGCTTAGCAGGTGAACTGGCTGGCCCATCAGTGAGGCGCGGGCGATCGCCATCGGCTCCACACCGTAATGCGCGCCCGCTTCCGCCAGGATCGGCAGCATTCCGAAGTAGAACGCGTCGTTGGAGATGAAGAACGTGAACGGCAGGCTGAGCAGCGCGGTGATCGGCGCCATGTACGGCCCCAGCACGGGCGGGATGAAATCGACGACCTGCTTGCTCATCGCTTCCACCATGCCGGTGCCCGAGAGAATGCCGGTGAAGATACCGGCCGCAAAGATCAGCGAGACGACCGCCAGCACGTTGCCGGCGTGGGCACTGATGCGCTCCTTTTGCTCGGCGACGTGCGGATAGTTGGCGATCATGGCGATGGCGAAAGCCAGCATCATCAGGATCGGCAGCGGCAGCACACCCCATACCAGCAGCACCAGCAGCGCCACTACCAGAATGGCGTTGAACCAGATCATCCGGGGGCGGCGGGCCTCGGGATATTGGGAAACGGCCAGATCGCTGGCCTCGATCTGCGAAGGCGTTTCGACCTTGCCGATGCGGTGGCGTTCCTTGCGACCGAAATGGACGGCCAGCAGGATCAGGAACACAAGCCCCGCGATCATGCCCGGGATCAGGGGCACGAACAGTTCCGCCGGGTCCAGCTTGAGCGCGCTGGCGGCCCGCGCGGTGGGACCGCCCCATGGCGTCAGGTTCATGACTCCGCTCGTCACCATCAGCAGGCAAACAAGGTACAGCCGGTTCATGTCATACCGCTTGTACAGCGGCAGCATGGCCGCCATCGTGATGATGTAGGTGGTGGACCCGTCCCCATCGAGGCTGACGAGAGCGCACAGCACCACCGACCCGATGAGGATCAGCATGGGATCGCCGTGAACCAGCCGGATCAGCTTGCCGACCAGCGGGTCGAACAGGCCGGTATCCGTCATCGTGCTGAAGAACAGGATGGCAAACAGCAGCATGACGCCGGTCGGCGCCAGCTTTTGCAGTCCGTCGATCATCATGTCTCCCAGCCCGGCGCTGAAGCCGGACAGGAGCGCGAAAACGGTGGGGACCACGATCAGCGCGACCAGCGGCGTCATCCGCTTGGTCATGATCAGCGTCATGAATGTGGCCACCATCAGGAAGCCGATCAGGGCAAGACTCATGTTCGTCCTTCGGTATCGTTGGTGGGGGTCAGAACGTCACGCCGACGCGCGCGGAGAGCGTCTGGCCATCGTCCTTGCCGGTGTAGGGTCCGGCGGCGTTATCGGTGTTCCAGTGGATCGCGTTGACCTGGAAGCGGGTGAAACTGTTGAGGTACCAGTTGACGCCCAGCGTCGCGGCCCAGCCTTTCGCGCCAAGCGCGATGTCGTCGAATTCCAGGTTTTCGTAGCGAGCGGTCAGCTCGATTGCGCCGGGGCCGCCTTCGAAGATCGGGCGCAGGACCTTGGGTTGGCCGAAGCTGCCAAGGCGCGGGTTGTAGGGGGGCAGATCGCCGGTCAGGAACCAGCCGCCCGACAAGCTCCAGGCGCGGGTAACGAAATCGGGCTGTCCGCTGTCCAGCCGAGCATGGCGCTGGCCCGCTTCGGCCATGACCCAGAGCGGGCCGGAATAGCCGCCCACTTCAATGCCGTAGCCCGTCGTGCCCGTTCCGCCGATGATCGGGCCAGTGGACAACCGCAGCGCGCCATTGAAGCGGCCGCCGATGACGGTGTTGCGGGTGAGCGTGTTCTTGCCGGGGTTCAGTGCCTCGTCGAAGCCCCAGATGCCGAGGTGGAGGACCTGGCGATCGTTCTTGATCGGGTTCCAGTGCGCGCGGGCCAACACGGTCCGATTGTCGGAGCTGGACTGATCGCCGTCGATACGATCGCCCGTCACCGTCAGCGATGCATGGCCGGTCTTCCAGAACAGGCGAGGCATGATGCCAAGGCCGTAGAACGCACGCTGCGGAATGATCGCCGTGGCGACCACGGTGCGTTCCAGGAACGGCGTGGAGTCCGATCCGGTCGACCCTTCGAAACTGCGGTCGTTGAACAAGTGGCCGATGCGAACGTCGTAATCCATGCCGGGCGCGATGCGGTTGCGCCAGCCCATGAAGGCGGTGACGACGTCCACCTCGTTCTCGGAAAAGTCGCTTTCGAACTGGTAGAAGAAGTGCGTGCCGACGGTGCCTTCCAGGCCCATGCGCAGGGCGCGCATGCCGGTGGTCGTGATATTGCGCCCGTCGTAGCGCGAACCCATCGTGCTGCTGACATCGGTGATGATGCGCCCGCGCGGCTTGAAGCTGAACACCCCGTCGGCGGAGTGGAAGACCGGAAGGCCCTGCCCCCATTCGGTGCTCACGCCCGACGCGGTGACGGCGGCGGCGCGCACCCGCTCGATATCACGCTCCGCAGGACCTGGTGGCAGAAGCTGGGCAGCATAAGGCTGAGTCCCGGCTCTGGAGGTCGATGGCGCAGGGGCAGGGGCGGGGGCAGGGGCGGGGGCGGGCGTCGGCTGCACCGGATCCTGCGCGGCCAGAACAGGCGCTGAAGGCGATGGCGCGGCTGCTACGGTGCGTTCCGCCTCAAGCCGGTCCACCCGCTGGCGCAGCGATGCGATTTCAGCCGCCTGAGCGCGGACGAGGTCTGCCAGTTCGTCGCGAGTGGGTGCCTGCGCCAATGCGGGGGTCGCGGCAATCAGCGCCAGCGCAGCCGTGCCGGTCGATAGGTATCGGGTCATCGAGAGGTCGTTCCGGAGGCGAGGATCGCGTTCCAGTTGCGCAAGAAACGCTCACGGGTCAGGCGATCGAGGTTGACGAGAAGTTGAGGCCCAACGCGCACCACGCGCCCCTGCCCGGCAGGAAGACGGCGCACTTGGCCATTGGCGGGAATGTCGCTGCGCACCGGCCACAGGCTGTGCTGGGCCAGCTGGGTCTGTCCGGCGCGGGACAGCAGGAAATCAAGGAACAAACGCGCCGCCGCCGGATGCCGGGCTTCGCGGGAGATAAACGCGATGCGTGACGTCACTAGCGTGTAATCACTGGGAAACACCACACCCAGGTTCGGTTCACGCCGGGCGCGTTCCAGCGCATAGGACCCGATCACGTTGTACGCGATGGCCAGCTTGCCTGACGCCACGCCCGACAGCATCGGCTGCGTACTGGTTTCCAGCACCGGGCGGGTAGCGGCGATCGCTTCCATCAGGCTTCGCGTATCGCGGGTGGTCTGGAAATCCTGCGACAGATAGAGATAGCCCGTGTTCGACCGAGCGGGATCGAACGTCGCCACCTTTCCGATGAACGCCTCGCGGTTTTTCCGCAGCAGTGTTTCCAGATCCTGATGGCTGCGAGGGACCTGCCCGGCCCGCACGAGCTTGCGATTGTAGACGATGCCGATCGGCTCGGCCGTGACGCCAAAGCCCATGTTCTTCCACACGGCGGACGCGGGCAGCGCCGGCTTTTCCGGGCTGGCGTACTGCTGGGCATATCCATCGTTGATCAGCTTGATCTGCAAGTCCATCGCCGATGACCACACGATATCTGCGGAATACTGCCTTGCGCGCGTCTCGCGGGTGAAACGCTGGTACATCTGCGTCGAACCAAGATCGGCGTAAAAGACCTTTATGCCGGGATAGCGGCGTTTGAATTCAGCGACGACGGGGACCAGTTCCGCCCGGTCGGCATTGGCGTAGATGCGCACGCGCCCTTCGGCCTGTGCCGCCTCGATGGTCTGGTCGTAGGAGCGCGGATAACCGGCCGGGCGCGGAACCGATCCGGTCGGCTGCGCTGCGCCTGGTGCCGCAAGCAGCATGGCGATTGCCAGAAGAGGGATGGAGATGCGCATTTCGGTTCCTCTCGCTTTCCGCCTCGAATGTCGGATAAGCTGCGAGCATGGATTACCCGCGCAACCTGTCATTCACCTTTCACGGCTTTCGGCTCGGGAATTCCCATCCATGCGCATTCTGATCGTGGAAGACGATGCGGCTCTGGCGCG
Source organism: Novosphingobium sp. BL-S-24 (assembly GCF_055521575.1). Classification (NCBI taxonomy): domain Bacteria; kingdom Pseudomonadati; phylum Pseudomonadota; class Alphaproteobacteria; order Sphingomonadales; family Sphingomonadaceae; genus Novosphingobium; species Novosphingobium sp. BL-S-24. The sequence goes on along the minus strand of NZ_CM145487.1, from coordinate 922,965 downwards.
CGGCATCCTGTCCCTGCTGCGAGCGGCAGGGCACGCAGTGGATCATATCGGCGGCGGCGAAGAGGCACTGTCGGTCCTTGCTACCGAGCCGTATTCATTGGTCATTCTTGATGTTGGCTTGCCCGATATCGACGGTTTCGACCTGCTCGCCCGCCTGCGCAAACGCGGCGATCAGGTACAGGTCCTGATGCTTACTGCACGCGATGGCCTGGACGATCGCGTGCGTGGCCTTGATCTTGGCGCTGACGATTATTTGCGCAAACCGTTCGAGGTGGAGGAACTGGAAGCGCGGGTGCGGGCGCTGGGCCGCCGGCGTGGAGGTGACGCGGCGCCGGAGCTGCACATCGGTTCGATGACCATCAATCGTTCCACCGGCCGGGTGGAAGTGGCCGGGCGGCCGATCGACCTGCGTCGCCGCGAATGGTCGGTGCTGGAAGCGCTGGCGTCACGCGCCGGGCAGATCGTCTCGCGCGAGACATTGCAGGCCGAAGTGTTCGGGTTCGATGATCCCGTCGGCTCGAATGCCTTGGAAGTGAACGTCACGCGCCTGCGCAGCAAGCTGGCACCCGATGGCCCGGCGATACGCACCGTGCGCGGAGTCGGATACATGCTCGACCGCGCATGACGAACAACACCGCGAGCCGCAGCGCCGTGTCCATGCGCTTCCGCCTGCTGGCGGCAATGATGGGTCCGCTGGTGATCCCGGCGCTGGCGCTGGGCCTGATCGGCTGGGTGCTGATTTCCGACGTCGTCCGTCGCACCAGCGACCGCGTGCTGGGCGGGGCGCTGGGCGCGATCGCGGAAACCGTTCAGGTGGAGCGCGGGGAAGTGACGCTGGACCTGCCGCCCGCCGCGTTTGGGATGCTGGAAAACAGCGAGCGCGATAACGTCTATTATCGCATCGCCGTAGGCGGCCGCATGCTGACGGGCTATCCTGACTTGCCCGCGCCGGACGTAAACGTCCTGTCGCCCGACCAGCCGCGTTTTCGCTTTTCGAAATACCGCGGCCAGCCCATCCGCATCGCCGAAATCCGCCGCGACCTGCCGCGCGTCGCCGCGCCGGTCGTGGTGCAGGTGGCCGAAACGCTGGACAATCGGCGCGCGCTGGAGCGCGGGTTGATGACCGCGCTGCTCATCGGTGAATGCGTACTCGTGGGCATCGTCCTCCTCCTCATCAGGCCCGCCCTGCAGTGGAGCCTGCGCCCGCTGGCCGAGCTGCGCACCGTCATCGAAGCGCGTGACACCCGCGCCGCGCCGGACCTGTCTCCGCTGGATACCGGCCCGCTCCCGGCCGAACTGCAGCCCCTGTCACGCTCGTTCAATCGCCTGCTTGCTCGACTCGACCTCGCGACGACGGGCATGCGCCGCTTCACGGCCGACGCATCTCATCAGATGCGCACCCCGTTATCCGTGCTGAAAGTGCAGGTAGCCCTTGCCCGGCGCGGCTCTGGCGAAGCGCTGGTCGAGATCGAGGAAGCGACGGACCGCCTGGAGCGTCTGCTCACCCAGTTGCTGGCTCTCGCCCGCGCGGACGAGGCCGGAAAGCAGCCTCCGTTCGAGCACGTCGACCTTCGCGAGGTCAGCCAGCGAGTCATATCCCGGCGCATCCGGCAGGCTATCGCCGCTGACGTGGAACTGCTGCTGGACAGTGATGAAAGCACTGCCCCGCATATCCTCGGGCACCGCACGCTGGTGTACGAAATGCTGTCCAATCTGGTGGACAATGCCATTCGCTACAATCGGCGCGGTGGTCTGGTTACGATCGCCATCGATGCCGATCACCGTCAGGTTCGGCTATCGGTCACCGATAACGGGCCGGGCATTCCCGAGGCGCACCGCGAATTGGCGCTGGCGCGTTTTGCCCGGCTGCAGGGCGAACAGGGTCCGCCCGGGAGTGGTCTGGGCCTGGCCATCGTCCAGGCGGTGGTCGACAGATTGGACGCTCGATTGGATCTGGCCGATGCAGCACCCGGGTTACGGGTGACTGTCAGCTTCCCGCCAGCTTAGGCTCCCGCTGGCGGCGTCATCTGCGATCCGCATTCGGTGACGCTGAAGGTCCGGTTCCGGCTGCGGTCGAACAGCTTTTCCTCATCCTCGACGATCATCGCCATCGTCACCGGATCGCCGAGCGAGACAAAACAGGCATCGCGCGTGGCCTCATCCGGAAAATCGATCTCCATCACCACGTCGTAGTCGAACGAATGGTCAATGCCGTCCATCGGCGACAGGAAGCGGCGGACATAGCGCGTGGCATAGCCTGACAGGACAGCTTCCCCTATCTTGCGATGTGTCCCTTCGTAGTAGGCGCGAAAATCCTGCACACTCATGCCGGAACGGCGCTTGAGGAGGGTGATGACGGTAACGGTCACGCCAACTGCTCCATCCAGCCGCGCGTCGCGTCCAGCACGGCCTTGGCTCGCAAGGCAGGATGGGAAAACGCCTCACGCAGCGCCGCCGATCGCATCTCAATCGAAAGGGGAATATCGCGAGGCATGGCCGCAAGCATGGCAGCCAGCGGCAGCACCCCCTCCCCCGGATGTTCGCGCAAGTCGATCGCGTCGGTGATCACCGCGTGGAAGTCATTCGGATCAGGCCTCACGCCGCGCGCATCGCAGAACTGGGCGTACGGCAGCAAGGCCGGATCGATCGCGGCGATCTGGTCCACCGTCGTGCCGGATCGGTCGACATGGATCGGATCGATCAGCACCGCCCGCAGCGGATGGCCGACCTCGTCAAGGACGGCCAGCGCCTGGGTCAGGTTCTTCACCTCGGTAAACACCCCGAATTCCAGCGCCACCCGCATCCCCGATCCTTCCGCATGGCGACATAGAGTGGTCAGTTGATCAATCGTCTGCTGCCGGTCGGGATGGGACGATACGCAAAGGACGTTGGCGGCACCCAGTTGCGCCCCCACGTCCAGCACGCGGCGATGATCGTCCAGCGTGGTGTCAGGCCGGATCCACACGACCTCCACATCCAGAACAGGCATCCCGGTACGCTCAAGCGCATTCTTGGTGTCGCTCGTGTGTTTCTCTGTCCACTCTTTAGGATCGATCCAGAGCCCCACCGCATCGAAACCGCACGCAGACCCCGCTTCGACAACGTCAACAGCGGAAAATTCAGGCAAAACACCCGACGCCAAAGACAATTTGTGCATCAACGACCCTTCCCTGCCACCCCGATCACATTGTCGGCTGGGGCAAGGAGGCATCGTCCTGCAAATACCAGTTCAGCCACTCGTGAAAATACTGATTCCCCCGCTCGTTCTGGCCGAAGACTAAGTCATCATGAGCGCCCGATTCCAAGCCTTTCTGGATCTCGAGGCCGATCACGTAGTCTTCCTCATAGGTCACGTCGCGAAAGAAGTTCATCGCCGCTTCCGCCGCTTCCCGGTCCGCATCATCCTTGATCGGATCACGGCGCAGGTAATTCAGGACCGTCCGGTTCCGATCGGGCGTCGGTCCAGGAAAAAGCTGCGCGACTTGCGTGATTTCAGGCGCGATGAAGATCGACACGTTGGGAAAGAAGATGCGCACGAAGTCATAGCCGTAGTTTTCCCGGCTGCCCCATTCGTCACGGGGCACATCCTTCAATTGCTCGGCAATGGTGTGCTGCGGGAAACCGATGCGGATATTTGGCCCGAATCCTTCGTAATGGGTGCAATTCGATGGCGTTCTCGGGAAGATCGTCTCGGGATGGAGGGACTTGAAATGATACCCTTCCAGATATCCGTCAAATGCGATCTTCCAGTTGGCGCCCTCAATGGTCCGATTGCCAAGGTAGGTCCAATTCGCGAAGTCAAGCGCTTCGAAATCCTCAAGATAGCCCTTGAAATAGTTATCGAGATCAATCGGTGCATTGGGCGTGAGGCACACGAAGATCATTCCGCCCCGTTCCTCGCAAGGAAGCTCGCGAAGGCCCATGCTCGCCTTGTCCACCTGACCGAAGGTGCTCTGCTCGGAGATGCCGATCAGCTTGCCGTCAGCGCCATACGTCCACGAATGGTACTTGCAGGTAAAACGCGAGCAATTGCCAGTGCCTTCCGGCGCAACCGGCGCCCCGCGATGCGAACACACATTGAGAAAAGCCCGGACCTTGCCCTGCTTGTCCCGGTTGATCAGCACCGGCGAGCCTACCGCATCCATCGCCTTGAAATCGCCGGGATTGGGAAGTTCCGCCGTGAACGCCAGCATCAGCGGCACGCGCTTGAACACCAGTTCCATCTCGGCTTTGAACTGATCCTTGTCGGTATAGCTGCTGGTCGGCACGCGAAGCGGCTTGTCCGTCTGATACGTCTTTTTATTCTCTACATAGTCGAGCATGATCTCGGCCACGTCGCCAATGCGCTTTACGCGTTCCACGGTCTTCTCCCGGATAGACTTATGGTGTGATCCTGATGGACCCGTGCGTCGGGTACAAGCTGCGCAAGGTAATAGGCGACAACGATTCAATTCAGGAGGCGACCTTTTTATGCCTTGGCATTTTCGCCAGTTGGCCTGCCTCCGGTTACAGAGCACTCAGGTATTCATGATGGAGAGAAAAAGCCCCGCCTGGGCATGGCTGGAAACGCAACCCGGGCAATTGCCGCAACATCTGGCCGCTTATGCCGGCTCAGGACTGTGGGACGAGCGCACCATCGCCCAGCAGGCAGATGAAGCGGCAAATGCCGACCCCAACTTTGTCGCCCTTATCGACGGCGAGTTCAGCGTGACGCGCTCCGACGCGGTCCGGGATGCAGAGGCGCTGAGCGCCGCTATGTATTCCCGCGGACTGCGCCCGGGCGACGTGGTTGCGTTCCAGGTTCCGAACTGGTGGGAAGCCATGGTCATCAACCTGGCTGCGGCAATGTCCGGCCTCGTCATCAATCCGATCGTTCCGATCTATCGCGACCATGAAGTTTCCCTGATGCTTGCCGATTGCGGGGCACGCGCGATTTTCGTTGCATCGAGCTTCCGCCGTTTCGATTACGCAGCGATGGCCCGGCGGCTGCAAGAAAGCCTCCCCGATCTGCAACACGTATTTACAGTACGCGGCGAAGGAGATGACGATTTCACCTCGCTCGTTGCCGAAGGACGCGCTCTGTCTTTCGCTCGTCCTGCCGTTGATCCCCTGGGCGTCAAGATGGTGCTCTACACCTCGGGGACGACCGGGCGGCCAAAGGGCGTGCTTCACAGCCATGTGTCCATCGCCCGGATCGTTCGTGAAAGCGGCGCGTACTGGGGGCTAACGGCGGGCGAAACCACACTGATGCCCTCGCCCGTTACCCATGTATCGGGTTACGCCAATGGACTGGAAGCGCCATTTCTGTGCGGGACGCGCACAGTACTGATGGAAAGCTGGAATTCCGCCGAAGCGCTTGCTCTGATCGATCGTTACCAAGCCGTCGGCACTGTAGCCGCCACTCCGTTCCTGGTGGAACTCGCCGCGGCTGCGAGGGAAAGCGGTAATCGTCTGCCGTCTTTCCGTTACTTCGCCTGTGGCGGTGCGGCGGTTCCGTCCGACCTGATTCCAGCCGCCAACGCCGCGTTCGACCATTGCCGCGCCTTTCGCGTGTTTGGCTCATCGGAAGTGCCGCTGGTGACCTTCGGCTGGCCCAATGTCGAGGCTTTGGCTGCGTCGACCGATGGCGCGATCGTGGATTATCAGGTCCGCATCGTTGATCATGATGATCACGACCTGCCGGATGGCCAGGAAGGCGAGATTCTGGCGCGAGGTCCCGGCATGATGCTGGGGTATGCTGATGAAGTACAAACGCGAGAGGCGATCACGCCGGAAGGGTTTTTCCGTACCGGTGATCTCGGCGTTCGTTCACCGGACGGCGCAATTACCATTACGGGGCGCAAGAAAGACCTGATTATTCGTGGCGGCGAAAACCTTTCGGCCAAGGAGATCGAGGACGTTCTGCATACCCACCCGGGCGTGCGGGAAGCGGCGGTCGTCGCGATGCCGCACGAACGTCTTGGCGAAGGCGTCTGCGCCTACATCATCGCCCAAGGCGATCGACCTGCCCCGGAAATGCTGGCCGCACACGTGGCCGACAGCGGGCTGGCCCGTCAGAAGATTCCCGAGCGTTTCGAATTTCGCGCTGATTTTCCACGCACCGCCTCCGGCAAAGTACGCAAGGATCTGCTGCGCGCCGATGTGAAGGGACTAATGCAGGCCGACGCCTGACGGTTTCAGTTCGGCGGACAGAAGCGGCGGCGGCATCTTTTCGGGATGCCGCCGCCGGCCCCTTCCTCCCCAGGAACGAAACTCAGGAACCGCTCATGGCGGATGCGACGGCGGCGTCAATCTCTGATTTCATGGGATTGCGGCGCAGGGTTAAACCGCCGTTCACCTGCAGGTTCTCGCCCGTCATGAAGCACTCGTCGCTGGATAGCCAAACGACGGCGGCGGCAATATCGTCGCTGGTGCCGATCCGGCCGAGCGGGTAGCCCGCCAGGAAGGCGTCGAACAGCCCGGGGACCTGCTTGGCATCGGAGGTCATAGGCGTGTCGGTCAAACCGGGGGAAATCGAATTTGCGCGGATCCCCTCGCTTCCGAATTCGTGGGCAACGCAGCGGATCACGTGGTCGGCACCGGCCTTGGTACCCATGTAGGCGGCGTGGTCGTTCAGCATGATCGTGGCCGTCGCGGAACTGATCTGGATGATCGAACCGCCCTGCCCTCCCCGGCTGCGCGCCATCTTGGCAACCATGGCCTGATAGAACTCGAACGGACCGACATACTGCAGCATCGTCATCGCCATCAGTTCATCGTGCGTGGTTTCCAGGAAACCCTTGAGCAGTCCCCAGCCGGTAGCGTTGACGGCTATGTCGATGCCACCAAGAGACTGCGTCGCGCGGTCGGCTAGCAGGTTGACGCTCGCCTGATCGGTCAGGTCGCACGTTGCCCAAGCGCATTTGTTGCGGTCGGCAAAATCGGCGAGCACGTCTTCCTTGCGTCCTGAGACAAGAACACTGGCGCCCTCTTCCATCAGGCGCCTGGCGATATGCTGGCCCATATTATCCGGGCTGCTCGCCCCGAGAATTACCGCACGCTTGCCTTCCAGCCGTCCCATACCACGTTCCTTATCGTTTACCCCGCCATCGCTAGCACGCCGTGATTGCGTGTATTCCTGATCAAACTAATAGTGGCTTCCCCGTCATCGAGCGCCGAAAGCACCATGGCACAAAACGCAGCGTAAGGCAGAGGAGCTATACAATGGATCTCGGACTGAAAGGCCTTAAGGCCATCCTCGTGGGCGCAAACGGTGGCATCGGTCGCGTCGTCGCCCGCGTGCTTGCCGCTGAAGGCTGTGACGTCGCCATTTGCGGACGTTCGCAAGGCAAGGTCGACAATGTACTGTCGGAGATCGGCGCGGCAGGCGTGAAAAGCTATGGTGAAGCACTTGATGTAACGCAGGCCGAAGCGGTCCCAGCATTCGTTGAAAAGGCTGCCGAGTCGCTTGGGGGATGTGATATCTTCATCAGCTTCACCTCGATCAACATGGGAGAAGATTCTGACGCTGGCTGGGAAGCGGTTATGCAATCCGATATTCTACCCTTGCGTCGAGGTGTCGCTGCAGCGCGTCCGTTACTTGCAAAGTCGGACAACGCTTCAATCGTATGCCTCAGCTCGACCGGAGCGGTCGAGGAGTTCATGGGTCCGCAGCCCTATAATGCTCTGAAGGCTGCAATCATGAATTATTCGTCCTCGTTGTCGCAGGCGTTCGCAGGCGAAGGGATACGGGTAAATTGTATCACTCCCGGTCCGATTATGACTGATGATGGCCCGTGGCCGAAGATCAAAGAAGCCATGCCCGATTTCTATCAGGGGACGCTTTCAAATATACCTGCAGGTCGTTTCACGACAGGTGAGGAACTTGCGAAAGCAATTGCATTCGTCGTTTCGCCGGCTTGCAAAGGAATGACCGGGGCAAATATCGTTATCGACGGCGGTATGACCAAGCGCACCCAGTTCTAAGAGACACTCCAAGCTTTCAATTCGGCGGCGGACTTCATCGGAAAGTCCGCCGCTTTTTCAATGCCGCACCATTGCGCCGCCATCCACCCAGATGCCGTGGCCCGAAACGAACCGGGCATCGTCGCTGCACAGGAAAGCCACCACGTCGGCAATGTCCTGCGGTCTGCCGAGCCGGCGAAGCGGCGCTTTCCCTTCCCAGAATGTGCGATATTCCGGCATGTCCGTGAAGGCAGGCGCAGTCATCGGCGTTTCGATGGCGCCCGGTTGGACGCATGTTGCGGTCACGCCAAATGGCCCAAGTTCTGCCGCAACAGACTTGGTGAAGCCCAGTACCGCATGCTTAGAGGCAGCATAAGCACTCAGCCCTTCATCCCCGAAGGTGGAGGTGGTCGATCCGATCGTTACAATCCGCCCGTTTCCATGCGCCTTGAGATACGGCGTCGCTTCGCGGATGAGGCGAAATACCGCGATCAGGTTTACCTCCATCACGCGAAGGAAATAGGCATCGTCGTGCGCCTCCAGCGGATGGAACGCGCTGATGCCCGCGCAAGGGACCACGATGTCCAACCCGTCCATTCGTTCGACCGCCGCCCCTATCAGGCGGGCATTCGCATCGGCTTCGGTAAGGTCTGCGGGGAAATCTACCTCGCCCTGAATGTCGGCAGTGAAAACCTGCGCGCCATCAGCTGAAAGCCGGGCCGCAACTGCTTGTCCAATACCTGAAGCAGCGCCCGTCACCACCGCGCGGCGTCCGTGCAACCTATCTTGCGGGCGTGTTATGCTCATGCGATTTTCAACACGAGTTTGCCGGTATTGGCGCCCGAGAAAAGGCGCATGAAGGCGTCGTAGGCATTCTCCAGCCCCTCCTGCACATCCTCGTCCGCACGCAGTTTGCCTTCGCCAAGCCACTTTGCCATCTGCGCCCCGCCCTCGGCGAAACGATCAGCATAATCGGCGATCAGGAAACCGTGGATCGTGGCGCGACGGGCCAGGATTTGCCACAGGTTGCGTAGTCCGAGCTTCTCCGGGGAATTGTATTCGGAAATCAGTCCGCACAACACAATGCGCGCGTGATGAGCCAGCGCGAATACTTCAGCTTCCATTACCGGTCCGCCGACGTTCTCGAACACCACGTTCACGCCATTGGGAGCGGCATTGCAAATTGCCGAGACAAGCGCCCCGTGATCCTTGCCTTTGTAATCGATAGCTTCATCAAACCCGTAATCTTCGATCAGGCGGCGACACTTGTCCGCGCCGCCGGCAATGCCGATGACGCGGCAGCCCATGATCTTGCCGATTTGTCCCACGGCAGACCCGACCGCACCAGCTGCACCCGATACGAGAAGTGTCTCACCGGGTTGCGGCTTGGCGACTTCGGACAACCCGAAATACGCGGTAAGCCCCACTGCCCCCAGCGCGGACAAGTAGTTCGACGGGGAAGCCACCGCGTCAATATCGATTGGCATAGTAAAGCCGCCGGGCATCACTGCTGAGTAATCCTCAAGCGCATTCAGGCCCATCACCCATTGGCCCGCTTTGAAGTCCGGATTTTCCGACGCGTGGACCACGCCCACCGTCGTTGCACGTACAGGATCGCCCAGCGGGATGGGCGGCATGTAGCTTTCCGCGTCGTCCATCCAGCCACGCTGCGCAGGATCCAATGACGCGTAATGATTTCGTACGACCATTCCACCTGCCGGAGGTATCGGCAAGGGCGCGTGTACGAGCGAAAAATCGTCCGGCACCGGAGCGCCATCGGGCCGCCGCGCGAGCAGAAAACGCCGGTTATCGGCCATGGTATCGATCTCCCATTATCAGGGTGCAACTGCTCGAACTTCCTCCGCTCGAACGCACCTGTGCAAAGCAACAGGTAGGCGTTTTCACAAACAGATGCATAGTGAACACGCAACGACGATCGCCGGTTAGCGATCGCACGGGAGGGAAATCGATGACATCCGCATGTTCTCGCGGAGCGTGGAAAACCACGCTCATCAAAGTCGCTTTGGCATCCAGCGCCCTCACCGGCATTTCAGATGCGGCTTTCGCTCAGGAAGCGTCGGCCACGCCGGAAACCATTGCACCAAACCCTGACGAGATCATCGTTTCGGCTCGCCGCCGGTCGGAAACTCTGCAGGAAACCCCAATCGCGATCACCGCGATAAGCGCAGCAATGCTTGAGAACAAGGCTTCGGCGAATATCGGCGATCTTCAAGGCGCCGCCCCGGGCCTGCTCATCACGCAGCAGAATTCGGGCGCACAGGCTGCCAACATCTCGATCCGCGGCCTTACGTATGCCGACGTGGAAAAGTCGCAAACGCCAACGGTCGGCGTAGTTGTCGACGGCGTTACGATCGGGACCAATACGGGCCAGCTTCAGGACGCCTTCGACATTGCACAGATCGAAGTACTGCGCGGTCCACAAGGTACGCTATTCGGCGCCAATACGATCGGCGGCGTCATCAATATTACCCGAACCAAGCCGACCATGGAGCCCGGTGGCAAAGCTGAATTTACCTATGGTCGCTGGAATACCTGGGCCGGCAAGGCCATCGTCAATTACGGTGATGGCTCGACCTGGGGCATCAAGGGCTGGTATTTCCATAACGAAAGCGATGGCTTCTACCGTAACGCCATCCGCAACACCCGTGCGGGCGGCAGCAAGGCCGACAGCTATGGCGGCAGCCTGCTGTTCCAGCCTGCCGGCACCGGATTCGACGCGCAGCTAACCGTCGAGAACGTCGTCCAAAGCTTTGAGCCAGTAGTGAGCACTCTGACCAACAGTACAGAACTTTTTTGCAATCTACAGAACGAAAATGAAGAATTCGTCGTTCCTCGAAACCAATGCAATCGAAACAATACGACCGATCTATATACGGTATTCACTTCTCCCGCTAAAAGCAAGTATCGTGCGCCAAACGCTACTCTTCAGATGAATTACGATCTGGGAGGCATAAAGCTGTCTTCGATTACCGGCTGGCGCCACAGCAAAGAGGCCCAGACTCAGGACTTCGATGGCACTTCGGCAGACTTGTACTATGCCGATCGCATCCAACGTTACACGCAATGGAGCCAGGAACTTCGGGCTGCCGGAAACCTTTTTCAAGGCTTCGACTATGTCGTTGGCGGATTCTATTTTAACTCAAAGTATAGCCTTACGCAGTGGACTCGATTCTTGGGCTTTAATCCGGCCCTCGATCCAAGGATTTTCGATAAGAACCCACAGACCAATATTGGCAAAACCACCAGCTACGCTTTCTTCGGGGACTTCAACTGGGCATTTGCGGACAACTGGCGCCTGTCCTTCGGTGGTCGCTGGTCTCATGATAACAAGAAACTCACCAATAGCTTCGCCCAGGCTGGCCTGATCGGGTCGGGTGACGCAAACTTCACCAAGTTTACGCCAAAGGTTGGTATCGACTATCGTCCGAATAGCGACGTGATGCTCTATGCCAGCTGGTCTCGTGGCTATCGTTCGGGCGGATTCAGCCCGCGCGCCGCGACGGCTGCTACGGCAAGCACGCCTTTCCAGCCCGAAACGGTCGACGCGTATGAAATCGGCGCGAAGCTTGCGGCCTTTGACCGCAAGCTGGAGATTAATCTGGCCGGCTACGTGTCTGACTACAAGAACATGCAGCAGAACCTGACCGTTCCTGGTGGCCCCGTCGGCAACCAGACGATCACTGGTAACGTCCCCGGTGGTGCTATCATCAAAGGCATCGAAATGGACGGCAGCCTGCGGATCACACCGCAGCTACGCCTGACGACATCTGCGGCCTACATGAAATCGCATTTCCGTAACTTCGTGGTCGGTGGCGCATTCGGCACCGCGATCGTTCCGTTCGACTACTCGGCCAATCGCCTGATCTACGCTCCAAAGTTCACGGCTTCGCTTGGCGCCGAATATGAGCAGCCCACCAGCTTCGGTTCGGTCATCGCCACGGCCGGATGGCGCCACATCAGTCCCTACGACGAGCAGATTTCCCAGAACTCACTCACGCCGGTTACCGATGCCAATGGTGCGGTGACACGCGTGATCGTCAATGGGAATGACTCTCGCGTACGGACGACGACACAGGATCTGGTCGATGCCAGCCTGACGTTCAACTTCGACGTCGGCGACAAGGAAGCTTACTTCCGCGTATTCGGGCGCAATCTGGCTAATGAAAAGACTACAACGCACGCCTTCACGGTTGCTGGCCTATTCTCGTTCGGCATGGCCCTGGAGCCCCGGACTTACGGAGCAACAGTCGGCGTAAAGTTCTGACATTATTCGCCTTTTCGGCGTTGACACGGGGGTGTCTGGCTATTTCTCGCCGGGCACCCTTCCCTTTTGAAAAGGAGTAGCACTATGGGTCGTCTTGAAGGAAAGATCGCGCTGGTCACCGGGGCCGGCAATTCGCGTGGCCTGGGTGCTGCAACAGCGCAGCGCTTCGCTGAAGAAGGCGCCTTTGTCTACATCACCGATCTGGATCGAAATGGCGCCCAATCAGTAGCAGACGCAATTACCGCCGAGGGCGGCAAAGCGGACGCCCTCCCCCATGATGTGAGCAGCGAAGCCTCCTGGGACGAGGTCATCGCTACGATTCAGCAAGGTCATGGCCGGTTGGACGTCCTGGTCAACAACGCGGGCATCGCTGTTCTCAAGCCATTGGCTGAATTGACCGCAGCGGACTGGGAAAAGCAGAATAAAGTGAATCTCGATAGCGTGTTCTACGGCACTCAACGAGCGGTCGCGCTGATGCGCAAAGTTGGTCAGGGCGGATCAATCGTGAATCTCTCCTCGATCGCTGGCTTGGTGGGCGTGCCGATGTGTGGGGCCTACGCAGCGGCAAAAGGCGGAGTACGGCTATTTTCAAAAGTTGTAGCGCAGGAATGTGCATCTGACAATATACGGTGCAATTCGGTCCATCCCGGCATGATTGAAACCGCCATGCAAGACGTGGCACGACGCGACAACCCTGAGGGGTTCAAGGATTTGGTCAGCGGCATACCGATGCGTCGCATGGGAAGCCCGCTCGATATTGCCAACATGAACCTCTTCCTCGCGTCCGACGAATCCGGATACATCACCGGTTGTGAATTCGTCGTCGACGGTGGGGTTACATCGATGTGAAATTATGCGGCGCACTTCGTTGCGAGTGCGCCGCGATCGTCCGCCCTTTCATAGAGCACCAAATCTAAGACTAGCGCTGCTTTTTGTACCATCGCCGAGGAAATGTTGCCGGAAATGCCCCTTAGAAGGCCGATACGGCCCCTCCCCTTACCCCGTTATGCCGAGGTCGCAGAGAGCGCCTCAGAAGCCTCCTAGAGCACTTTCACCTCTACCTCGTCTATGATGCCCCATAACTTGGTCAATCATCGGTAGGTTAGAGCAATGATCGGATGGCGGTTATAATCTCTTCGACATCGGCACCCGAATTTGGCGACACGCGCAGCGCCAGTCCGCTGCGGGCTGAATGCGTATAGCGTAGCATCACCTTTCCGTTGGCCGCCTTCACCACCGCTTCCTTCGCCCTGCTTTCGGGTTGTTCAAGAGTTGATTTAACCAACCGCTTCGCGACTTCCGCGCCGCCCAGCCGCGTCCCAAGGTCGGCCCTCTCTCGCACGATCGCCCTTCCCTCTGCTGCCATAAGCGCAAGCGCGCGGGGATCACCGGCAAGAGGCTTGATATCACGCGCAACACGAACCGTTATGTCATGGGTGTCTGCAAAAGCTTGGGTGATCGTGTCAGGCAACCGCGCTACATCCAGAAGCCGGCTGAGCCATGAACGCGATATCTTGAGGTGCTCTGCCATTTCACTTTGCGAGCCATCATAGAACTCTTCTAACGCTCGCATGTATTCCTTGGCGCGCTCCCAATCGGAAATATCTTTTCTGGAGCGATTTTCGATGTCTGAAACTCTGAAAGCTTCTTCATCGGACACATGCTGGATCGTAACGAGGTAATCGAACTCGGGGTGATGGTGCTCACGCAGCCATTGCACCGTCCACCAGCGTCGCACGCCAGCGATGATCTCAAAGTCATGGTCGGGGTCGTTCTGAAGCCTGCGAACAATAGCCGGGATGCGCTGCTTCTTTGCTGACAAAAAAGCATCGATCAGATCTCTGCATGTCTCGTCGTTGAGATGATCAATGTCGCGGTTGTGCAATCGCCACGGACGACACCTAGCCGGGTCAACCCACTCCGTTCTGTCCGTTACCACCTTCCCCGTCGCTAGTCTGGCCAGTGTCTGACTGCGACTTGCCATGATGCTTTCCGACGGAGCAGAAGCATCCAGCTCAGCATCATCGAGGCCTTCGGTAAGGCTGCTTCCGAACCCACGATTGCCCTTACTCATTCTCAAATTCCTCGCACGAGTCTACGCGATCAGCTTGTTGCCACGTGGCAACCGTCAAGTCACACAATCGAAAAACCATCGAGTCACGCCCAATTTGCCGTGCAGCTGAAAATAATTAAGTGATTGAATATAAACGGTTTACGCCGCGTTGCCACGTGGCAACTCATGTCACTTTACCGGCTTTGCTTTGCCAAGTCCGGAGCACGTCTTGCTCAATGTCATAGCACACCTCGTTCAAAAACCGCACGCAGCGGTTATGTACCTCGTGTGATGTTACGGGCCGATCCAGCTCGTAGACTGTCTTCATCCGGGAGCTGGCGTTGTCGATCTCCGCGCTCACCTTCAGTACTGAATTGATCATGGAGCCGCCAAACACCTGCCTCATCATCGACAGTATCTCGCGATGCATCGACTTGCTGTCGTCGACCCGGCTACCGACCATTCGGATGAAATTGTATGCCGGCCGCACCCTGCCCCCCAGCTGTTCGAGCTGCTTCATTGTTGTTCTAGCCATGTCGATGAACGAGACCGTGGACGCGAAATCGATGACACTGGGCGGGGCGGGTATCACCATTGCATTGGCCGCCTGAAGAACGGCCATGGATACCATCCCGAGCGCGGGAGGGGGGTCCATGATGACAATATCATAATCATCGACAACGGTATCGATGGCGCGCGCGATCAGGTCGATAACATCGAAACTCTGGTTCTGGGCGAGATACCCGGCAATCTCATACTCCAGATTATAGAGCTTGAGATTGGCAGGTATCAGATCCAACCCATGGAAATGGGTTTTTCGAATGATCGATCGCACGCCTAAAAGCTCAGGATTGTGGAAGTGCCCATACAGCGTGTCTTCCTCGGTCAGATCGACATCCGGCCGATATCCGAACATCATCGTCGAGCTTGCCTGACTATCACAGTCGATGAAAAGCACGCGGTAGCCGCGAATGGCGAAGTGTTGAGCCAGATGCAGCGCCAGGGTCGACTTGCCCACGCCACCCTTAAAATTTGAGATGGATATGATCGCCGGCACATCCTCCGGCGCCCGCCAGGGACGCGTACCGAACACAGCGCGCATGTGATCGAGTTCTTCCAAGGTGTATTGGACACGGTGCCCGGATGCAGTTCGATCGCGCGGCGGCAGTCTGCCATCACGTTCCGCTTCCCTGATAGCCGATGCAGTTCGACCAACCAAAGACGCTGCTTTAGAGATTGCGAACGACGGGCCAACCTTGCTCCCCGTTTCCGGATCAAGCGCACCGTCGCGAATGCGTTTCAGGATGGTGAGTGCCTTGCGGTGGAGGAGATCCAGATTATCGCCAAGAAGATCGTCGCCGGTTGGGATCGACAGGGCAGGGGAGGGGGGTATAGTCGCCATAAATACCAGTCTTGTAGGGTTCACCTCCATTTATACCCGCGTTGGAGGTTTCAGGCAACGTATTGGCCACCAACATTCCAAATTGACCGATGATCATCGAGTCCTTTTATACTAACAGCGTTATCTGGATGGTGCCAAAGCTAGCAATAGACCTTAATCGCACGGTCATGTCTGGCCATTGACAGATCATGATCAACCACTTTCGAGCGCGGTGCGCTGCCATTTTTTCGCGAATCGATGATCTCAGTGCGAAACGATGAAACCGGTGCGGCGGGCCGATGATTTGCGAGCCAAAACACCGATGATCTGCGAGCGCTAAACCTATAATAGGAATCCTAATCACTTATCCGATACCGGCATCGGCTTGAATTTCATTTTGAAAGCCTTCAGCACCGAGATCATCGGTAAATTTGTAGGTTTGAAGACAAGAACACCGTTGAAACTGCCAAGAGGCTTGCAACCTGCGCCAAAACCTGTTGTCTGGACCGGACAAACAAGGCCTGAGTCGGGGCGAGACAGGGTTGTATGAAGAGCGACGATAGCAACAAACCGATCGGCCACCAGTATGCTTTGGCAATGCTTGATGGCGGTGAAGACAGCGTTCGTTCGGTAGCGCTCAGGGCCGGGTCTCAACTGACCATGGACGCGTTCATGCGTGTTCAAGACGAAGAACCAGTGCCCGCATTTCTGCATTCAGCTTTGTGCGCCATGTCGCTGCCGACCAAACGGCCCAAGGATGAAACGCAGCCCATCCTGCGCGAAGATGGCAAGTACGCGTTGGCAATTAACCCACGCCCTGTGCTGATGAACGTGGACGGTAAGCCTGTTTTGAAGAGCCTTGGGGTCCCGTATGGGGCATACCCGCGAGTTGCGCTCATTTACCTCCTCTCACAGGCCGTTACGAAACGATCCAGAGACGTGTACCTTGGTCGCAATTTCACTGAGTGGATGCGGCGCCTTGGCTACCAGACGGTGTCCTATGGACCTCGCGGCACCGCCAATCGGATGAAGGAGCAGGTGGACCGGCTTCTGGCCTGCGAGTGGCAGATTCGTTGGGACGGGACCGAGGCCGACGACAACGCCTTCGCCGTTCGGGACGTCAAGATTTCGAACGAATATGCCGGATCGCTGGACAAAAACGGGTCCTTTGCCCGCGAGATACGCATGTCAGAGGTATTCTATAGCCACCTTGTTGAACATGCGGTGCCGCTGAATGAAGTCGCTATCCGCGAGCTGAAAGGCACACCGACCGCGCTCGACCTCTACACCTACCTTGCTTATCGGTTACCTCGCATCACTAGTGACAAGGGCCAGACCATTTCATGGGATCAGCTCGCGCGCCATCTCGGAAACGAGTCTGACAACAAACGCTTTCGGCAGACAGTGCGCGAAACCATGCAATTGGTGTCTGCCGTTTATCCCAACGCGAACGTCGATCTGTCTGGTCGAAAAGTCGTACTAAATCCGTCTCCTGCGCCGCTTGAGCGAAAACTGGTGGGCCATCACCTTCGTCTCGTCGGAGCACCAGCCAGCGAAAAGGCACCGAGATCATCGGTGGCAACGCCTGGGCAACTTGGCCAGCCAACGGCTTCTGAACTGCTTGCATTTCCTTCTGGGAGCCTCAGTTTCGGAACGCGTGAAGCGGCGTTCCGCAAGATTGGCGTAGACAAGGGTCATCCGTGGTCTGTTGATCATATGGCGGACGCATTTCGTGCCGGTTTCCCAGGAATATCTCGCCAACGCAGCGAAACGGAGTGGCTTCGGGTGTGGGACTCGTTCGTCGTGAGCTATGCCAAACGTAGATCGAAGTCCGAGATTGAATGACCGATGATGTGAGAGCCAAACATCTACGCTTGAAGTTTCCATGTCGCCTTTTCGCGTAGGCCTTCGGCTAACGTGGCCACATTTGCCGGCCTGAAACCAATCCCAAAGCAAGATCGCAAATCACGCTTCAAACGAACTGCCATCGCCGTTTGGTGATGGCATTCGCCGCTATAACAGGATGTGTGACCCATATCTCATACAGTCACAACCATCAGTCTCACCTGAAATATAATTCGGCCTATTTATCAGCATCTTAAGCCGAAATTTCAAATGATGATCTAGGGAAAGAGCAAGGTGGTTGCATTTCTTTGTATAGGTATGCAACAACATCCGTCGGAAGTGTGATATATATATGTATTCGCGGACAATTATTGGCGGGGCTATGCGATGCCTGAAAATTGGCGAGCAAGATTAGAATCCACGTCGGGTCCAATTGCAAAAGATGACGAGGCTGAATTCTTACCGATTCACCAAAGCAGTTCGTTCGTAAAAAGCGATAAGCACGATCATTCGACGCCTTTTAACCCGCTGGAACCGATATTAATTGTCGATGATGACATACATTGGGAACAATCCTGTTCTTTTAGTTTACGGCAAATGGGGTACGCGCCATTTATTGCCAAAAGCTCGGGCGAGGCACTCGATTTATTCCTTGCCCATAGCGTGTCCATCGCCATCATCGATTACAGCCTGCAAGGTCTCGATGGTGTTTCGCTCGTCAAGAAGATGGAGGAACTGTCGCAACAGCAAGGACGCCAACTGCGGTTCATCATGGCCGCTGGCAATGCGACCAAGGACGTGGCCGTCGAGGCAATTCGCGCATCGGCAGTAGATTTTCTCGAAAAGCCGATAACAGATGCCGATCTGCGGCGTGCCCTCCAACGCGCAGGCGCGGCAGCACCGTCATCGAGTGTCGCCGAAGCGCTACTGGATAAAATCGCTCTTCTGAGCGTAGAGCTTCAGCGGTTTGCCCGTGTGTTGGACGATGGAGCTAACGAGACAAAGCCGATAGCAAGAGAAGCAACGGTCGCTCCTCGAAATGCGTCGGACATACCGCTGTCGGCGTTGACTGGCTTCATCCGCGACCTGCTTCGTAAAGAAACGAGGCGGCGCCAGATCGGTGGCGGCGAATTGTTTGGTGACCCTGCGTGGGCGATGCTTCTGGACCTCTTGTTGGCGAAGATAGAAGGTCGCAGGGTGTCGGTGTCGAGCGCCTGCATAGCCTCTGGCGCACCGATGAGCACCGCGCTCCGTCTTGTTCGACGGCTGGTGGATGACAAGGTTTTGACGCGGCTACCTGACGAGCACGACCGTCGTCGGCATTTCTTGGTGGTCAACTCAAAATTCGAAGATCCGCTCGTGGAATATCTGAAAGAACAATTCAGCCAGGAAAAATAGGTCGCGAAAAGGCACCGAGATCATCGGTGGTTTTTCGTCGCTCAGGCTGCCAGCGCTTCTGATCGCGGATCAAGGACAACCCGGTTTCTGCCGCTTTTCTTGGCGTCATACAGCGCCGCGTCTGCCGCCTTTATCAGCGAAGAGCCGTCGCGATCCATGGCTTCATCCAGAGTGGCGATGCCGAACGACATTGTCATAGATCCAAGAGTACGTCCGCCTTGCTGGACAGTGAGTTCGCTGATGGCCTGGCGAACCGCCTCGACCCGGCTAGCCAGCACTACTGCCGTTGTCCCTGGTGCGATGATGGTGAACTCCTCGCCCCCGAAGCGGCAGATCACGTCTCCGTCCCGGAAGCGGGTGCGCATTTCCGCTGCGACTACCTGAAGGACGGCATCGCCGGCATCGTGGCCGAACTCATCGTTGAAACGCTTGAAATGGTCAATGTCGCACATGACAACGCTCAGCGGTACGCCGGAGCGATTGGAACGTGCGATTTCCAGCGCGAGAGTTTCCTCCATATAGCGGCGATTGAAGAGGCCGGTGAGGGGGTCGCGGATGGTTTGTTCACGAAGGCCACGCTGCAGGCGATGGTTTAGCAGGGCGGAAGCGATGTTTTCGGTGAGGACGGTGAGGCGGAATCGGTTCTCGACCCCGACCACGCCCTTCAGATAGAGCACGCCGATGACCTCACCGCCTGCGAGCAAGGGTTCGCAATGGTAGTGGTGCATTTCCTCGCCGACATGCGCACAGACGATGTCCGAGCCTGGATCGACCACGAAATGGCTCTGTCCTCGGCGCAATGCCCAGCACTGGTCCGGTGCAAAACCCGAGGCCGCCACGTCCAGTCCGCCCCAGGCCGCGATCGGGACTAGGAGGTTACGGGAATTGTTGTGCGCATAGAGCGCGCCTGGGATTTCCGGCAGCACTCGGGGTACGAAAACCCTGATGATCGCGGCGAGTTCATCGTCCGTGCGTGCCGCCTGCATTCGATGAGCCATACCGCCCAGAAGCTCGATCACTTCGCCTCGTTCGCGCAGGACCTCGGTATTTCGACTAAGTTCGAGGTTGGCGATCCGCAGGCGCTCTTCGCTATCCACCTGATCGGCGACTGCATTTTCGAGTTCGAAGGCCATCGCGTTGTAGCCGCTGGCAAGGCGTTTGAACTCGCTGGAATCCATATCGGTGATGACCCGCGCGGATCGTTCGCCAGCGCCAAGTCTGCCCATCACGGACATCATTTCATCGACAGGGCGCCGGATCCGCCGGATGATTGCGATGGCCATCAAACCGATGGCGATGAGCATGACGGGCGTGCCACCGAACACCAGCCAGCGGATATAGTTCAACCGTTTTTCGACCGCCTGAGTACGCGCGACCGAGAGCGCCCGCTCTTCGTTCAGAAGATCGTCGATCCTAGCTTCCGCCAATTGCATCAGATTGCGGCCACGGCCTGACGCGGTGGCCGATTGAGCGGCAGAAAAATCATTGATTCGGGTCAATTGCGCAACGCTGGCGATTTCCGCAGCGCGCTGGTCGACAAGCTTCTTGATCTGCAACGCCCGGGCGTTTTGAGCCGGATTGTCACTAGTGAGGGCGAGGGTGCTGCTCGCCGCCTTTTGCGCCGCCGACAACTCCGTCCCGACTTCATCTGCGAATTGCGAATTGCGGGTGAGTGTAAAGCCACGCTGGCCGGATTCGGCCTGCTGCAAATGCTGGAGCGAACTATTGGCCGTCCGTATCACGTCAGCTGAGTGGGTAACCCAATGGAGGCTGCGGTTCATTTGGGCAGCGCCATCGATCAGCATGCCCGCGAGCAATACCATCATCAGACACAGGATAGTGCATAGCACAATGATCCGGTTGGATAGTGATCCGACCACGGGAAACTCCGTATAAACGGTGACTATCGCACTCAGTCAATTCGGAAATTTATGCAACATAATTCGACCGGGGCCAGTCCGACGTTTGGCATCCGGACTTTCGGGTGATGTCTCGTCTGTTGCTGGCGCGGCGATGCACGACAGGGCGACCGACCGGCGCGACGCTTGGTCACCGCAGTGCAACAAATCGTCCGAAATTCGTTTAGGAACCGTGCACCTCACTGGCCCAGGAACTGATAAACAGCCCTTCATGAACATCGACCGACGTAGCGCTATCGCGGGAATAATCGGCGGTACTTTCGCCATTGGCATGACGCGCCGGGCTTTAGGCGCGGATGAGGTAGCACGTGTCGATGCCCTGATCGCTCGCATGACCATCGAGGAGAAAGCGGGGCAGATGACGTGTCTGGCCGACAGCTTCCGTCCGTTCAATCCCCCCAATCCGGCCGCCGGAATACAGGATCAGAAACGGCTGTCGCAGGAGATACGAAAAGGCCGTGTAGGTTGCCTGTTCAACGGGATCGGCGTGGCCGGTGCCCGCAAAGCGCAGGAAATCGCGGTGAACGACAGTCGGCTGGGCATCCCGCTGCTGTTCGCCGGGGACGTCATCCATGGCCTAAAAACCGTTTTCCCGGTGCCTTTGGCCGAGGCTTCGAGCTTTGACCCCGCATTGGCACAGCGGACGGCGCGGGCGATGGCGCTGGAAGCCACTGCTGCAGGCCTGCACCTGACGTTCGCGCCGATGGCGGACGTTGCGCGCGACCAGCGGTGGGGCAGGGTGGTGGAAGGTTCGGGGGAGGATGTTACCCTTACGTCGTTGCTGGTGGCAGCACGAGTGCGCGGGTTCCAGGGGCGCGATCTACGGCGGGATGACGCGCTTCTGGCGTGCCCGAAGCATTTCGCCGCGTACGGCGCTGTCGCCGCCGGGTTGGAATATGGCAGCGTCGATATCAGCGAGGAGACGCTGCGCGAGACGCACCTGCCACCGTTCGAAGCCGCCTTTGCCGCTGGCGCGCTGACCACCATGGCCGCGTTCAACGAGATCAATGGCGTTCCGGCAACCGCCGATCGGACGCTTCTTACCGATATGCTGCGGACCGAGATGGGCTTTCGCGGCTTCGTGTTCTCCGATTACACGGCGGATGAGGAACTGGTGGCGCATGGCTTCGCGGAAGATGATCGCGATGCCGCCCGGCTCGCGATCCTTGCCGGGGTGGACATGTCGATGCAGAGCGGGCTGTACATCCGCTATCTGCCTGAGCTGGTCAAAAGCGGCGCGGTGCCCATGGCGACCGTGGACATTGCCGTCAGGCGCATACTCTACGTCAAAGCGGCCTTGGGACTGTTCGACAATCCCTGGCGCTCGCTGGACGAAAACGTGGAAGCGAGCAGGGTAGGGCATCCGGCGCACCGGACACTCGCGCGTGAGGCGGCGACGCGGTCCATCGTCCTGCTGCAGAACGATGGCGTTCTGCCGCTGGATGCTGACAAGCCAGCGCGCATCGCCCTTATCGGACCTTTCGGCGAAGACCGCGACAACGTCTATGGGCCGTGGGCGTTCTATGGCGATCCGGGGAAGGGCATCGACATTGCGACAGGATTGCGCGCCGCGATGCGTGATCCGGCCCGATTGGCCGTCGTGCCCGGCAGTGGCATCCACAAGGCTGTGGATGGAGGCATCGAGGCGGCGGTGAAAGCGGCAAAGTACGCCGATGTCGTGCTGCTTGCCGTGGGCGAATCGCAGGATATGTCGGGTGAGGCGCAATCGCGAACGACCATCGAATTGCCGCCAGCGCAGCAGGCTCTGGCGGATGCAGTGGCCGCGACAGGCAAGCCAGTCATTGTGTTGCTACGTCATGGCCGCGCCCTTGCTCTGCATGACGGCGTGGCGAACGCCAATGCGGTGCTGGCCACCTGGTTCCTTGGATCGGAGAGTGGCAACGCCATCGCCGATGTCGTTTTCGGCAACGTCGATCCCTCAGGCAAGCTGCCTGTCAGTTTTCCCTGGGAATCGGGGCAGGAGCCGTTCTTCTACGATCGCAAGTCCACGGGCCGGCCGGTCACGGGCGCGGGCAGTACCGAATACAAGGCGCGCTATGCCACTACCGACAACAGCGCGCGTTACCCGTTCGGCCATGGCCTCAGCTATACGAAGTTCGCGCTCGACAAGTTGCAGCTGTCCGACAACGCGCTTCGCTGGGACAAAAGCATTACCGTTGCCGTCAGAATCACCAACAAGGGAAAGCGCAGGGGCAGCGAAGTCGTGCAGCTCTACATTCGCGATCGTGTGGCAAGCCGGACCCGGCCCATTCGTGAACTGAAGAAAATGGAACGCGTCACGCTTGACCCCGGCGGCAGCAAGACGATCCGCTTCGCCTTGTCGCGTACCGATCTGGAATTCATCGGAGCGGGCAACAAACGTATCGCGGAGCCGGGGCTGTTCGACATTTGGGTCGGGCAATCTTCAGTGGGCGGACTTCACACGCAAATTACGCTCTACGCCGCCGCTCCCAGCGCCTGAAAGAAAAACCGCACCGAGATCATCGGTGCGGTTTGTTGTTCAAATGGGGATCGGGTCTGCTCAGGTGCTGCCAACTGCACCCGTGGCAACCAGCTTCTCCACCGCATCGGGGTCATAGCCCAGCGACGCAAGAACGCTGCGGGTATCGGCGCCGGGGGACGGCAAGGTTACATGCGAGCCTGGTCGAAGCCCGCCCATCTGCAGCGGTATTGTCGGGAGACGGGTTTCCGCGCCGTTGTCGAGCGTGACCGGTTCCAGTCCGCCTTGGGCCAGTTGCGGATCATCGAACATGTCTTCCGGTCGCGCGATCGGTGCGAAGGGAAGGCCGGTCCCTTCCAGCTTGGCGACCACTTCGTCACGCGTCATGCTCGCGATCAGCGCACGGACGTGCGGCAGAATGCGGTCGCGGGCCAGCACGCGCTGGTTGTTTGCGCGCAGGCTTTCGTCGGCCCACAGCTCGTCTAGCGCAAAGAGCGCGCAGAATTTTGCCCACAAGGGGTCGCTCACCACGCCGATAAAGACGGGCTCGTCCTTGGTCTCGAACACGTCGTAGATCGCCCAGGCGGAAATGCGGGCGGGCATCGGTGCAGCAGCTTTGCCGGTCACCGCAAACTGCGCCATGTGCTGGCCGACGAGGTACGCGGTGGTTTCGAACAGGCTGGCGACAACCTTCTGGCCACGGCCGGTCCGGTGGCGTTCCTCCAAAGCCGCGAGAATGCCGATGACCCCGAACATGCCGCCGGTCACGTCAATCACGCTCGATCCAGCGCGCAGCGGCCGTCCGGGAGGTCCGGTCATGTAGGCCAGACCGCCCATCATCTGCGCGACTTCGTCCAACGCGGTGCGCTCTTCATAAGGTCCCGGAAGAAAGCCTTTTTCCGAGCAGTAGATAAGACGGGGATTCGCCTCCGACAGCGCTTCGTAGGACAAGCCGAGCCGGTCCAAAGCACCGGGGCGGAAGTTTTCGATCAACACGTCCGACCGTTCCGCCAGATTGCGCGCTATCGCCTTGCCGTCTTCGCTCTTGAGATCGACGCAGATGGACTGCTTGCCGCGATTGTACATGGCGAAGTAGCCGGAACCGGACCCCAGCAGTCGCCGGGTCTGATCACCGCCGATCGGTTCCACCCGCACGACTTCCGCACCGAGGCCGGCCAGGATATGGCCGACCGTCGGGCCCATGACCATGTGCGTGAACTCGACGACGCGAATGCCCGCGAGCGGTTGCGGCACAGCGGCCGTGTCTGCGCTCATCGCGCGATCCTTTCGTTGTAGTCGAGCATCGGCCCGGCATCTGGGGTGAAGCCGTAGAGCGGCTCATCGGGCAGGGCGGCGGCAAGAATCTTGCGCACCTCCAACAGGCGTTCAAGGTCGATGCCGGTATCGTAACCCATTGCGTTGAGCATGAGCACCATGTCCTCGGTCACGAGGTTGCCCGACGCGCCGGGCGCGTAAGGACAGCCACCCAGGCCACCGAGTGACGAGTCGAGCGTCGTGATGCATTCGTTCAACCCGGCAAGCGCGTTGGCGAGCCCAAGGCCACGGGTATTGTGGAGGTGCAGGGTGGTCAGCTTGTCGTCGCCCACGGCTGCTTTCACCTTGCGGACAAGACGCGTCACCTGAGCGGGGTCAGCATAGCCGGTGGTGTCCGACAGGCTGAACTCCATGGCTCCCGCTTCCGCCGCCGCGACCGCAAGGCGCACCACCGCGTCTTCGGAGACGGCGCCTTCGATCGTGCAGCCGAACGCGGTAGACAGACCGACCGCGAAATGGACCCCAGCATCGCGCGCGATCTGCGCAACGGCAGCAATCTCCGCCAACATGGCCGGATGATCGCGGCGCACGTTGCGGATGGAATGGGTTTCGCTCATCGAAAAGGGGATGGACATGCCATGCACGCCGGCTTCGACCGCGCGCGTTGCGCCCTTGGCGTTCGGGACAAGCGCCACGACATTCAGTCCTTCGATCCCGCGAGCGAAAGCAACCAGTTCGGCGGTGTCAGCCATTTGCGGCAGCAGGCTGGGCGGAACAAAGCTGCCAACCTCTATCTCGCGGACGCCAGCTTCGGCCTCCGCCTTGATCCACGCTTTCTTGGCCTCCAGCGGCATGACCGCCTTGATGGACTGCAGGCCGTCGCGAGGGCCGACTTCTGAAACGAGTATCTTTTGGCTCACGCCGATTTCTCCAAATATACCCATGGCCTCGCCGCGTGGTCTGCCGAGGTCCAGCTTTCGATGGAGGGCAGCGATTTCAGGGTGAGGTCGATGGCATCCAGCCCTTCGAGCAGCATTTCACGCGGCTCAGGCTCTATTTCAAAGGAATGGGTCGCGCCGTCGGAACTGACGTGCTGGCGGGGCAAGTCGATCGTGACATCCCGCCATGCCAGTGACGCGACTACGTCCGCCGCGAGCACTACCGGGAGCAGTCCATTGCGAATGCAGTTTGCCCGGAAAATAGGAGCGAAGCTCGGCGCAATAACGCAGCGTATTCCGTATTCTGCCAGCGCCCATACCGCGTGTTCACGGCTGGACCCGCACCCGAAATTGTCTCCGCCAAGCAGAATCTGAGCCCCTTGGGCATCGGCTTTGTTCAGCGGGAAGTCTGGATCGGGCTGGCGCGCGGCGACGTCGATGTATCGCCATGGTGCGAACAGGCCATCAGCCAGTCCGGTGCGGCCGGTGCTTTTCATCTCCCGGCTCGGAATGATGGCGTCCGTATCCACGTTGTCGCGCAGGATTGGCACCGCGCGTGAGGAAAGAGTGGTGAAGGGTGTCATTGCGCGGCCTCCTCCAGGCCAGCGCTGGCCAATTCCCGCGGGTCGGCGATTGCACCGGCGATGGCGCTGGCTATCACGGTTTCCGGGCTGGCAATATGCGTCCGGATGCCCGGACCCTGACGGCCTTCGAAATTGCGGTTGGTGCTGCTTATCGTGCGGCTGCCTTCAGGAAAGCGTTCACCGCCCGCGAAGAAGCAAAGCGAACACCCGCTCGCCCGCCATTCGAAACCAGCATCGGTAAAGACCCGGTCCAGCCCTTCGGCTTCCGCCTCGCGTTTCACCGCAGAACTGCCCGGCACTACCATCGCTTTGCGGATGGAGGGCGATATACGCTTCCCTTTCACCAGGGCAGCGGCGCGGCGCAGGTCGGATAGTCGCGCGTTGGTGCACGAACCGATGAATGCCACGTCGATCGGCGTCCCGAGCAGCCGATCGCCAACGTCCAGACCAATGTACTCGTGCGCGGGGTCCGGTCCTTTGGGTACCGTCCCGTCGATCGGCATGGAATGGCCGGGGCTGGTCCCCCAACTGACCATCGGCGCAAGCGACGCTGCATCGATCGCGATTTCCTGATCGAAAACGGCGTCTTCGTCGGTCCGCAATGTTTGCCAGTAAGGATCATCGAACGTGGTGGGAGCGTAACGGCGACCGGCCAGGTAGGCGAACGTCTTTTCGTCCGGCGCGATGATGCCGGTCATGGCGGAGAACTCGGTCGCCATGTTGCACAAGGTCATGCGCGCTTCCATGTCGAGCGCCCGCACCGCTTCGCCCGCGAACTCGACTACGTGGCCCGCGCCGCGCCCAGCGCCGTGCGCCGCAAGCAGGGAAAGCACCATGTCCTTGGCGGTCACACCAGCTGCCAATGTGCCATGGAATGTGACGCGCATCGTCTTTGGGCGATCGAGCCGCAACACGCCTGTCGCCATCGCGTGCTCGGCTTCGCTTGACCCGATCCCCCAGGCGAGGGCGCCCAACGCGCCTTGAGTACAGGTATGGCTGTCCGGGGCGACCAGCGTCACGCCGGGCAGGACGATACCGAGTTCGGGAGAGATGACATGCGTGATGCCCTGGTCGGGGTCATTCACATCGAACAGGGTTATTCCGGCGGCATGGGCGGCCGCGCGAGTCTCGGTGATGAACGCGGAGCCGCCCTCCATCAGCGTGCCGTCGCCGCGACCGAGGCGGGTATCCACGATATGATCCATCACCGCGAAAACGCGTGCGGGATCGCGTACCGGGCGCCCTGACGCGGCCATGGATTTCAAGGCGGCGGCGCCAGTGCGTTCGTGCAGGAATACCCGGTCGATCGCGATCAGGGCCGCACCGCCAGCGGCCGGGGCAACCTGATGCGTATCCCAGATTTTCTGGAAGAGGGTCTTGCTGGTTGTCGTGTTCATAGTTTTCAGACGCATGCTCTTGCTGCGTCAGTCTCCAGACTTGATGATATCTACGACGACTTTGCCCATCGATTTGCCGGACAGCAGTCTTTCCACACCGTCGTAGATGCCTTCGATGCCGTTCAGGGGCACGTCGTCAAAGTGGACCTTGATCTTGCCTTCGGCGTACATTTCGAACAGCCGTGTGCGAGCGTCATCCCAATACTGCGTCAGCAGGCCGTTCATGAAGCCGCGAACCGATGCGCCCTTGTAGTAGATGGCGTGGGCGATGCGCGGAGCGGTAACGACTTCGGGCTTGCCTTCGAGATCGGAAGCGGCACCGCCAACGACCAGCCTGCCGTGAGGCGCAATATTAGCCAGGAATGCGTCAAAAATGGCACCGCTGACCGTGTCCACCGCGACATCGATGCCCTTGGGATATTCGGCAACCAGGACGGCGTTCACGTCCTCAGACTTGTAGTCGATAACGCGTTCGGCGCCCAGCGACGCAACGAATGCGCACTTTTCGGTACCCCCGGCCACACCGATGACGCGGCAGCCCTTCAAGACGGCAAGCTGCACCAGCAAATGACCGAGGCCACCTGCGGCCGCCGAAATGGCAACGGTTTCACCGGACTTCACCTCGCCGATCTGCTCCAGCGCGACGAGCGCCGACACGCCGGTCGATGCCAGGGCCAGGTACTCACGCGTGGCCTCGGGAGCCGGGGCGAATTGTGACACCGGCCCGATGTTCGCTTCTCTGTAGCCGCCGGTGAAGCGAACAGTGACGGCTGCATCACCCGGCGCAAAGTCGCTGACGCCATCGCCGATGGCCTCCACCGTGCCGATCGCTTCGACGCCAGTAAAGGTGGGAAGTGCGATTTTCACATAATCGACAGCGTTGCGCGCGATCTGGGTATCGAAGATCGCGTTGACGCCGCAGTGCAGATTGCGCACTCGAATTTCCCCCGGTCCGGGCTGGCCAAATGGTACTTCGACAATGTCGGCGGCATCCCGGAAGCTGGGCGCGATCCGCTCAAGCCGGATCGCGCGGTACGTTTCTTCTCCGCTCATTGCGCAGCGTCTTTATGCGGGAACCCCAGGCCGCCCGGATTGAACAGGCCCTTCGGATCCGTCACTGCCTTGACCGCGTCGAGCACATTGCGGAACGCTTCGTCCCGGCTGTCGCGATAGGCATAGGCGCGACCGATCTGGAAATGGCCGGCGCCATACTTCTTGCAGATGGACTTCACCTTCTCGCGCGCTTCCGTGACCATCGCGGTCGCCTCGGCATTGGGGCCGAACTGCTTCAGTCGCTTGAGGTGATCGGCTTCGACCATCGAAGCATGAACCGGGCGATAGCCTTCCGGCCAGAAGAACACCGGCTCGATCACGATCGCGTTGGTGGACAGAGACGAGAACAGGAAGCCGGTGTGAACGCCCAACGCATCGAACCGATCCTTGACGGAATCGAAGTACGCGCGAATTTCGCCGAACACAGACGGGGCGGTGGAAAGCGATACCAACCCGTGCACCGGAACCCAGCTTTCGCCCTCCGGCCCAAGGATCGAATTCGGTGCAGGGAAGGGCATCGCGCGGATGACCTTGGCGATCGAATTTTCTATCTCGACGCCTTCGAAACGCTTGGCGATCTCCCGGGCAGCTGCAAGATCAGCCGCAACGCCTTCCGCAGTGCGGCCTTCAGCAGTGATGTGCAGCGGATATTCGTCCTCGGGGATGAAATCGCGGCCGCCCATCGCAATTTTGGCGGCAGCGATCAGACCCTTGCCCCAGGATTTTTCCTTGGCGATGACTTTGCCCAACGTTTTCACATCGCTGGCCATGGACATGCGCTTCATACGCACTTGCGTCAGGCCTGGGTCAAATCCGCAGGTCTCCGCGGCGATCCCGGCGCGAGCCATTTCGGCAAGCGCTTCGAGCATAACTTGACCGGTCTTGAAGGAGAAGCTGGCCGAATCCTCAAACTGCGGCGTGCGCATCAGCCGGAAGGTCGCTTCCGCCTTGATGCCAAGGGTGCCGGAATCCCCACAGAACAGGCCCGCAAGATCGGGGCCGAAGTGGCGATAGTGGGGTGTCTCCCCATCCGGCCCGCGCGCGCCGGTCTTCAGGACCCGACCATCGGCAAGCACGATGGTCAGCGCGATGAGGCTTTCGCTCGACGTGCCGTGGTGTCCCGCGCCGAACATGGCATTCAGCTGCGAAAGGCCGCCACCAATGGTCGAATAGATGCCCGACATCGGCC
The DNA here is from genome assembly GCF_055521575.1 of Novosphingobium sp. BL-S-24. Lineage (NCBI taxonomy): Bacteria > Pseudomonadati > Pseudomonadota > Alphaproteobacteria > Sphingomonadales > Sphingomonadaceae > Novosphingobium > Novosphingobium sp. BL-S-24. The sequence goes on along the minus strand of NZ_CM145487.1, from coordinate 893,243 downwards.
CCCAGAACGGCGTGCGCAGACCGTGGGGTTTCAGCGCTTCGTTGAGCGCCAGCCAGGTGCAGCCCGCTTCCACCGTGACGGTCATGTCTTCCGGGCTGATTTTCAGCACCCGATTCATGCGCCGCATGTCCAGTGTGATGGTCGTATCAGTGGTCGGCGTGTAGGAGCTGGTGTAGCTCATACCTGCACCGCGCGGCGCTATATCGACGCCCGCTTCATGAGCGGCGGCAACGACTTGCGCCAGTTCACGCGCGTTGTCCGGGGCGACCGCCAGAACACTGACAAAGTCGCCCTTCGACCAGATATCTTCGCTATACAGGCGAAGGTTGTCCTGATCGTCCGAGACATTCTGGGCACCGACGATGCCGTTCAACTGCTGGCGCAGGTCTGCGAATGAAGGCTGGGCACGGGCTATAGTCTGGGCTTCGGGCATTATCGGGCATCCCAAAAGTTGAAGAGGGAAAAATCGGAAAACAGGTCAAGCATCGGTGAGCTGGCCCTCACTGAGACGGGCTGCCGTCATGCCGGCGAGCCGTCCAAAAGTGACGGCCGTCGCCAGCCCCATGGCAGGCAGATACCCCCAGTGCGCCGGACCCGAAACGGAACGGGCTGCGCCGCCGCCAGCCAGCAGATTGGGCAGGGGAGTGCCATCCGGACGCAGCACCCGCGCTTCGGCGTCGATCTGCAGTCCGCCCTGTGTGTGGTAGATGGCGCCCACCACTTTCAGCGCGCGATAGGGTGCCGTCGGCGGTTGGTCATCGCCCCAGTTACGGCCCTGCTCATCCGGGAGGCCACTGCGCTGCGTAGTCCACGCCTCGTTGAGAGTTTCTGCCAGAGCTGCCGAGGGAACGCCGATCGTCGCGGCCAGATCCTCTACGGTGTCTGCGGATCGTGCTGCATTGAGGGCCAGCAATTGCTGCATCTCAGGGATGTAGTCAGCCGTCTTCTCAATACGTTCGTCGAAAACGACCCAGACATGGCCGCCCGGCTGCGCGAGGACGGGATGCACCATCCCGGCAATGTCGGCAGTCTCATTGGTGAAGCGTCGACCGTCGATGTTGACAAGTACGCCGCCTTCGATGGGAACGCCGGGAGGGACGGAGATGCCCTGCGGCTCGGTCAGCATCGCATACCCTTGGTATGATGCCATGTCCCCGAATGCCGCGCCGAGCTGCTGCCCGACCTTGACCGCAATCCCCTGACTGCCCTCGTGACCATTGTTTCGCGCGGTCGCCACTTCCGGCATGTGCTGCTGGATCATGGCGTGATTAGCGGCAAAACCCCCGCATGCGAGGATCAGGGTGTCGCAGCCGACTTGCTCGATCCCGCCGTCGGGCCGTTGCAATGATACGCCAAGCACACGCCCGTCTTCCTGGGCGTGAACCTCTATCAAGCGGGCGCCAAGCATCACGTCGATGCCCGCATCGTCCAAGCGACGATGCAGCAGGTCGACCATGTCCTGGCCACCATGCCCGCGCCATCCATGAACGCGGAAGGTTGAATTGCCGTAGGCGGGACGGAAACCGCGATCCAGTTCCCAGGGCAGGTCGTGAACCTGTGCCATCCAGTCCACTGTGGGTCCGGCATTCTCGGCAATGGCGCGTGCGATCACCGGGTCTGTCTGGCCGCGCGTTTTCGTCATGATATCAGCGTAGAAACGCTCGGCATCGTCTTCGATACCATTGTCGGCCTGGGCTTTGGTGCCGGCGGCGCAGATCAGGCCCTGGGACATCCCCGTGGATCCCATGGGCCGCTCATCCTGTTCGACAAGGAGCACTTCCGCGCCGCCATCATGCGCTGCCAGCGCCGCGACGCAGCCGCAGGCACCGCCGCCGATGACAAGCACCGGGATCACGTATTCGAAGTCGGGCGTCATGCTTCGCGCGCCAGTTCGTCGCCGACGTCGCCGGACGCGACATCGTTGTTGGCCATGGCCGCGCTGTTCTCCTGCTCGACGATGCGCAGGATGCGAGCGATGTATTCCTGGTTCCACATCTGGCGTTCCGCCGAAGCGCCACGATCCGGGACAAAGGCATCGATCTCGCCCGGTGCGAGGATGCCCTTCTCCAGCAACAGGCGCTCCATCGTATCGGCGCGCTGGCGCGATACTGCCAGTTCCTGGGCAACCGCCATCGTGATTGCCAGCACGCGCTCTACTTGAGCGTCGAGAAAATAGGGACGCTTGCCTGCGGGCTTTGCGCCTGCTCCGTCCAACGCATCCGCAAAGCTCATGCGACAGCTCCGATCACGTGCCAGGCGGCCTTGCGGCCATAGTCTTCGGTTTCATCCTCTTCGGCGGCGGGGAACAGCTCACGATCGACGACGGCCGTGACGCCTCCATGGATCAGCTTGTCCCGATCGAACCCGGCGCGCACCATTTCGGTGTCGAGGTCCATTTCGTGCATCCGGCTCCAGAACGGCTCGTTGTTGTAGAACGCGTCCCAATCACGCATCGCCTGTTCAAACAAAGGCATCTGCGGCGTGTATTGGGGCTGTTCCACGTGCAGCACGACGCCGCCCGGCTTCAGCAAACGGCGCGTCTCTGCGAAGATGTTACGAAGCGCGGTGGTCGACAACTCGTGGAGGAACATTGTCGTCTGGATCCAGTCGAAACTGGCGTCGGGAAAACGCGACAGGTCCTCTCCACTGGCCTGAACGAAACGCACGTTGTCCACGCCCATCGACTTGGCCCGTGCCAGGCCATAGCGCAGCACCGGGGCGCCGAGATCGACGATGGTCATGTCGGCTTCGGGGAAAGCCTGCGCCAATGGCAGGCTGGAATGGCCGACGGTTCCGCCGATCTCCAGGATACGCTCAGGTTTGAAGTCCGGCAGGTTGCGGCGCACCCACTTCACCACGGCGTGGCCGCCGCCGTCCGAATACTTGCCGAGCAGGCCGCTGGTCGTCACGAAACCGGCGTGGTCGTAGTTGACGCCGTTGGTTACGTCCTGCGGGTAATACTCGGTATGGTAGCTGCCGGGCATACAGTGATGATCGACCGCGGAGACATAGCGAGGGATCTTAACCGATGGATCAAGTTCAAGCCGATTGTCGCCATCGGTCAACTCGGCAGCGATGCGGTTGGTCCGCTCGCGTTGGCGCAGCGCGGTCCAGCGCCCGGCCTGCTGGCGCTGCTCCATGGTCATGCGGCGCAACGCCGACCAGGACTGAAACGCCGGATCGGCCAGTAGCGCCTTGCGCGCTTCGTGCCTGTCAGTGATCGGTCGGCCGTTGGCGGCTTCGAACGCCGGTGCGACGCGGGTATCATAGGCGGCCTTGACTCCCGGTACGATACGGGCAGCAAGGTGGCGGTTCATTTGCGCCAGAAAGTTGATCCGCTCGACCTCATCATGACTGGTCTGCGGAAAAACCGCATGGCGGCCAATGACGCGGTAGTCCGGCGGGCCATCGTATGCGGCGCTAGGATCGTTTGCGATGGCGCTTGTGGAAGGGGTGTCTGCAGAAGAGTTCACGGCCTGCCTCATTTGTTATAAAGATATAATATATTGACGGCTCGCCAGAAGCAAGGTCATGGTTATCATTATCCGCAAGGCGACAACGCGAGGGACAAATCGATGCTAATTTTCGCGCTTTTCAATCTCAAGCCGGGCGTTTCGCCGGAAGCCTATACGCAATGGGCCAAGGAAACCGATCTGCCCACGGCCAATGCACTGCCTTCAATCGAAAGCTTCCGCGTGTTTCGCACTACGGGGGTACTGGGCAGCGATGAAAAGCCCCCCTTCGGCTACATCGAGGTTCTTGACGTCAAAGACATGGACCAGTTCGGCAAGGACGTATCCACCCAGGCGATGGTCGAAGTGGCGCAGGCATTCCAGGGCATGGTCGAAGTGACGTTCCTGACCACCGAGGAGATCTCGGGAGCCGCTGCGTGAGGTTCGCTGGCAAAGTAGCCGTCGTCACCGGGTCGGGCCGGGCAGGGGGCCTCGGCGAAGCGATCGCTCGCCGACTTTCCGAGGAAGGCGCTAAAGTCGTGATCGCTGATATCGGGGCATCGAAGGATGTCGCTACGCCCGACACGATGATCGGCGGAACCGACGAAATGCAACAGATCGCTGCAGCACTGCCGGGTGATGCCTCCACCTTCGCGTGCGACGTGCGCGACCCCGATCAGGTGAAAGCCTTGGCCGCACACGCGGTCGAAGCGCATGGCTCTTTGGACATCTGGGTGAACAACGCCGGTATCGGTTACATCATGAAGCCACTGCGCGATGTCTCGCCCGATGACTGGCGCGCGGTGATCGACGTCAATCTTACCGGCGCCTGGTATGGGCTTCAGGCCGCTGCCGAAATCATGATCGCGCAGGGACGAGGCGGCAGGATCGTCAACATCGCCAGCCAGGCCGCCAAGTCGGGCTTCCCGCATGCTCAGGCATACACCGCTTCAAAGCATGGACTGGTGGGTCTGGTGCGTTCGGCATCGATCGAGTTGGGCGAGCACGGGATCACGGTCAACAACGTCTGCCCGAACCATGTCACCACCGGCCTCGGCAAATGGCAGAACGAACACTTTGCCGAAGTTCAGGGCATCACGGTCGAAAAATACATAGAGAACATGTCCTCGCGGATCCCGATGCGCCGCCCCGGCTTGCCACAGGATACCGCCAACGCCGTTGCTTTCCTGTGTTCGGACGAAGCGATCTACATCACGGGTGAAAGCATGAACGTGTCGGGTGGCGAGGAGCCGCACTGACATGACTGAGGCCAGTACGACCAATGCCGCCGAAGTGCTGATCGACTATGTGCTGTCCCTCGATTGGGCCAGCATACCCGATGAAGCACGCGAAAGAGCTGCGACTTTCGTACACGATTCGCTGGCGGTTGGCGTGGCGGGGCGCAATGCCGCGCATGCTGATGGCGTACTGGCAATGGTCGAAGGATGGGGCGCTGGCACTGCGGCCTCGGTGCTTGGCCGTCCGGGAGTGCGACTACCGGCCGCTTCTGCGGCGTTCGTGAACGCATTCCAGATCCATGGTCAGGAATACGACTGCGTTCATGAACCTGCCGTGTTGCATCCTATGGCGACTGTCCTGGCGGCATTGCTGGCAGAAGCCGAACGCGGCGCCCCGGTGAGCGGAGAGCAGTTCCTTACCGCTATCGTCGCGGGTGTTGATGTGGCCGTGACGCTAGGCATCGCCGCGCCTGACGGGCTGAAGTTCTTCCGCCCGGCGACGGCGGGCATCTTTGGCTGTGTGGCCGCCATCGCCAATTTGCGGGCGATGCCGCGCCAGCAAGCACTCGATGCCTTTGGCCATGCATTGGCGTTCGTTTCCGGAACCATGCAGGCGCATGTCGAAGGCAAGCCGGCGTTGCCGGTGCAAGTTGCCAACGCAGCGCGCAACAGCTTGGTGTCAGTGGATCTGGCGCGGATCGGCATGCCCGGCGTGACCCGCCCGATCGACGGACCTTTCGGCTATTTCGCCCTCCTCGAATCGCGTGAGGAACTGGCTGCGGCCTTGGCGCAGCTGGGGAAGGTTCACCGCATAACCGAGGTCAGCTGGAAGCCGTTTCCGACCGGCAGGGCAGGTCACGGCGGCATAGTTTCGATCCAGGCGCTGATGGCAAAAGGGCTGACGAGTGGCAGTCTCGATCGTCTGGAATATCGCGCCCCACCGCTGATCCATCGGCTCGTCGGCCGCCCGGCCAAACCGGGTATGGAGCCTGGCTACGCCCGTTTATGTCTGCCGTATCTTGGGGCCGTAACGCTGCTGCGGGGGACGGTGTCGCTGGCCGACTTTGCGCGAGACACGTTGGACGATCCGAAGGTTCTGGAATTGGCGGGGCGCATCACCGTGATCGCAGACGACAATCCGGATATGGCCGCCTTCGTGCCGGCACGTGCCACCGCATGGTTGCACGATGGGGCAACGCTGGTCGAAGACGTCGCGGCCCAGTTCGGATCGCCTCAGTGGCCGCTCAGCGACGATCAGCATTGCGAGAAGGCGCGGGCCTGCCTTGCATTTGCCGGTCTGGCAGAGTGCGAAGATGCGTTGGTTGGTGTTATTGCCGACCTGCCGCAATCCCACGATGCGATCGCTACACTGCAGTCAACCGGCGTGATGGGATGAACTTTATTCAAGCGTGACGATCATCGCGCTTGAATATGTATTAAATCTATATCAATTGTATCGGGTAGGCAGGAGCGACCCGGCATGACCTTATTGAAGTGCGCCACCCATATCGTAGCTGATCTTGGCGCAGCCATCGAACGATACGAAACCTGGATGGACTACCGGGCGGTAGAGCAGGGCGAGCTTGCCGCTGATCTGGCTGCCGCATGGCAGGCTCCCGCCAGCGCCGGTCAGGCATATGCGATCCTTCAGCCTGCATCGGGCGAAGAAGTGTTCCTGCGTTTCATCGAAGGTGATCCCGTCGCGGACTATCTTCCGATACGGTCGTACGGCTGGGCGGCCATTGAGCTATGCGTTACCGACGTCGAAGCCGTGAACGAACGGATGTTGCGCAGTCCCTTCGACGTCATCGGGCCGCCACGCCCGCTGGATGGATTTGCCACGGTAAAGCCAATGCAGGTGCGTGGTGCGGATCAGGAAACCGTTTACCTGACCCAGATCCTTCAGCCAGGGCCGGATACTGGTTTGCCTCAGCCAACATCGCTGATTGATCGTCCCTTTATCATGGTTCTGGCTTGCCCCGACCTGCGAAAGTCCGCTCAGTGGGTGAAGGACGTGCTGGGTCTGCCGGTGATTGATCCGGTTGCGATCCGCTATTCTATGATCACGCAAAGTTTTGGGCTGGCAGAAGATGCCAAGACCGAACTCGTCACCGCAAAGGGCGGGGGGCAAGTGTTCATCGAGCTGGACCAATACCCCCAAGAAGCCACGGAACGCCCCCGCCATCCCGGCGCGTTGCCGCCCGGCGTAGCGATCACGACCATGCTGCATCCGGACTTCGACCGGCTGGAAGGGCATTGGGCCTCGCCCCCGGTCAAACGCGACGGCGCGCTGTATGCCGGACGCCGAACCGGTGTGTTGCTGATGCCAGAGGGGGCGCTTCTGGAAATCATCGAAGGCGGGGAAATCTGATCATGAGCACCACCAAAATCCGTCGTGGCTTCGTCGATGTCGCGCATGGCCAGATGCACTATCGTCAAGCGGGCGAATCGGGCGAGCCATTGCTGATCCTCCACGCGTCTCCTGGCAGTTCGCGCCAGCAAGTGCGCCTGATCGAGGATTTCGCCGGAGAGGCGAGGGTATATGCCCCCGACACCCCCGGCAACGGTGACAGCGTGGCGCTTTCCGATGGCGAGCCCACCATGCCGGACCTTGCCGCTGCGATGCTGCAATTCATGGACGAGGCCGGTCTCGACAAAGTGCGCGTCTACGGTTCGCACACCGGCGCTGCGATCGGTGCAGAACTTGCCATTCTTGCGCCTGACCGTGTCTCCGCACTCGTGCTGGATGGTGTCAGCCTGATGGAAGGCGAAGAGCTAGCGGAAATTCTCGCGACGTATGCTTTCCCGTTCGAGCCGGACCTGGACGGTGCATATCTGACGCGGCTGTTCCAGTTCTGCCGCGATCAGTATGTTTTCTTTCCCTGGTATCGCCGTACTCGTGCTGGACGCCGTGATGGTGGTCTTGGATCTCCGGAAGATCTGCACGCGTGGATCGTCGAAGTGATGAAGGCGAGTACTACGTATCATCTCAATTATCGTGCTGCTTTCAAGTGGCCGGCAGACAAGCGCATGGGCCTGATTACGTGTCCCACGCTGGTGACAGCGGCGGTGAACGATCCGCTATATGATTCCAGTGTCGCACTTGAAAAGCTGTTGCCGAATGGCCGTTTCGCCGAATTGCCGCGGCTGGACGCGCCGGAATTCCGCGCGGCCCGGCATGATGCGATGGCAGCACTCTTCGCTGCCGGGAACTGAGCCATGGATATTGCTCTGTCGCTCCTCACTCTCCTGCACATTCTGATCGCGGTTTACTGGCTGGGCGGTGACCTTGGCGCTTTCTACAGCTCCAGCTTCATGGTCGACCCCAAGCGCTCAGTCGCCGAGCGCATGATGGCGCTCAAGATACTGAACAACATCGACATGGCCCCCCGCACCACGCTGATCCTTGCATTTCCTACAGGTTTCGGCCTGGCAGTCGCGAAGGGCTGGCTTGACGTGCCGGGAAGCTGGGCCGTCGCCGTGTGGGTTGTGTTCCTGGCGTGGCTGGCTCTGGCGTGGACGGTCCACATCAAGCATGGGCCGCAGGGAGCCACCTTCAAGCGCATTGATATCGCCGTGCGCTACATCGTATTGGCTGGCCTGGTAGCTGGTGGTATCGCCGGGGTGTCCGGCGCCATCGCTCTGCCGTTCTTTATTGGGCTGAAGCTGCTGATATTGGCAGGCTGCATCACCTTGGGGCTGATCGTGCGCCGTCAGTTGGTGCCGCTATTCCCCGCTATCATTCAGATGCGTGAAAGCGGTCCGACACCGGACACCGATCGCATCATCGCCGCCGTCAATTCGCGGGCGCGGATCAGCGTCATCAGCATCTGGGTGCTGGTCCTGGCGGCGAGTTTCCTGGGCATTGCCACCCCGGTTTAAGACCTGACAGTACCTCACAGAAGGAAGGGAGATCATCGTGCAACAGCATCGGACCATCACCGGAAAGATACTCTACACCTCGCGCAAGCCTGGCCGCGAAGGCCACGAACGAGGCCGGGAGTTCTTCACCTTCACTCACCACACCGACGGCAAACGGTCACTGCGCGCGCGGTGTGAAATCGACGAGCCAGCGCCGACCGTACATCGCGATATCGTCTACAGTCTCGATGAAAACGACCGTCCGATGGACTGCTTCGTACGCCTGACAGTGGGCGACAAGTTCATGGGCGCCGGGATGTTCATAATCGGCAAGGACACGGTCGAATGTGAAAGCTACGGGCCGACGATCGGCCGCGTATCACAGACGCTGCATATCAATGGCGAATTCGACGGGTTTGGGACGCATCCGATCTCGGGCGATGCTTACATCACCAAGAAGATCGACCGCTCGCGCGGGCCGCACAAGCGTAATTTCCGCTGCTTCTTGCCTTCAGCAGACCATCGCGGCGCGACGCCGCCCCTGATCGCCGAATCGAATATCGATTTGGCTTATGTCGGTCAGGAAACGGTGACTGTTCGCGCCGGGACGTTCGATTGCCACAAGTATCAGTTTACCGACGATGCCGGCGGCATGATCTCGATCGACGGCCACGCCCACCCGCCGTACGAAGTATGGGTGACAGCGGACGACGACGCCATCTTTGTTCAAGGCGGAGTCGGCGGATACATGCAGACCTGGTACGAACTGGTCGAACTCGAGCGTTCCGACGCCAAGTAAGTGATAGAGGGGGCGCCCATTCGGTGCCCCCTTTTTCGTCACTACCAGGCCGGCGCCAACGGAAGTGGCTCTGCCCAGGATTGAGGCGTACCTTCCGGCATGACCGGCCGATAAGGCGCACCAATCGGCAACGGTCGCAATTCATCGCTCCAATGAGTGACGATGCGGTTGGCGCCGGGCGAACGCATGATCTGCAGGCATCCCGTTTGCGAAACATGCGGTCCATGCAGGATGTTTGGTGGGCGATAGAAATAGGCACCCTGCCGCATGCAGCCTTCGGGTGCCCACATCTCACCCTGCAGCATGAACATCTCCTCGGCATGGTCATGCCGTTCGGGAGGGAGCCGGTCCTCCTGCGGAACGCCGTGAGGCATCCCCATCAGCAGGAACGTGCGGCAACTGTCGCTGGGGCCCAGTCGGAGGACCTTTCGCGCCAATCGCAAGTGAATGAGCTTGGGGTCGTATGTAGATACGTCCCACGGCATCGCCGTCGTATCTAGGGCAAGGTGTTCCGCGACACCGCTGACTGAGTTGGGATCGTCGCGCCCGTAGCGAAAGACCAGCATTACGGCGCCCGCTGCGGAATGACGAATGCCAAGACCTGAGCCGCGAGGCAGGAAGCCGTAGCCGTGAAGACCCCGCTCGGTGCCGTCCATGACAATCGAACCGCCGAGTACGAGGAATTCTTCCGCACCTTCAACGGTTCTATTGGCGTCGCGAGAGTATCCCGCCGGATACTGAACCAGCATTGTCGCTTCGCCTGACTCCGGGTCGGCATTCAGCAACTTGATGGAACTGCCATCGGGTTGCGGCTCCCAATCGACATTCTGGGTCTGCACGAATTCGATGTGCGGGCGGGCCATCAGCGTCCTCTCTTCAAAACAGTTCCAGCGCGCCCGGGTTCATCAATCCATGGGGATCGACGGTGCGCTTCAATGATTGCAGAAGATCGCGCGCTTCGGGGCGCAAGACGGAAGCGTAAGGATACGTCCGGCCGATCTGATTGGACGCAGCGCCCTGTTCCGCGAACAGATCGATAAGTTCGGCGCGGACCTGCATCACCAGCGCCCGCGCATCAGGAGCCGCGTCCGGTTCAGCGAACGTATTTGTTCCGGCCAGAATGTCCTTATGCAGCGGCATCCACGCATCGCGCCAGTTCAGCACTGGCTCGTAACTGAAGGCATGCGTGCCCAAGACGGTCAGCAGCCGCGAGACGACGACCCCGGCAGCGTCCAGCGCTGGTTTGTGCCGAGTGATCAGTGCTTCGATCGATGCAGTGAGCCGCTGGGCTTCGCTATGCGGGACTTTGGCATTCAAAGCGATCCAGCGGTCCGAATTGGGGCCGACGATCAGCCTGTCCACCGGCATGAACAGTTCCGCCCTGCCAGCGCGAGGGATTGAGTCGGGAAGTTCCGAACCGCCGAAGCGCGCGACGATGGATCGCGCTTCGGCGATGTCCGCGTCTACCGTCTGCTCGCTCCGCCCGGCAAGGACCAGGTGCAGCGAATGGCAGCCGTCTTCGATGAAGTTGCGACCAGCCATCGCCAATTTGGCGCCCGCCTTGATGCCCTTGAAAAGACCGCGTTCCTGGCCGACGACTTTGACCAGGGTGCGGGCATCGCGGGCAAGATCGCTGGGAGTGGCGAGAGCGGTTCGCGTCTTGTCCGGATCCATGAGATACGCGTCTTCGGCGATATCACAGCGCGCTACTTCGCAGAGAGCCTTGATCCCGCTAGCCTGATCGCCGAATCCGAACGACAGGTATCCGGTGTGCTTCGGGGCACGGACAAGCCGCAAGCTAATACGCGCCTTGATCCCAAGAGCACCTGCATCATGCACGAATAATCCAGTCGTGTCTGGCCCGAAGGTGCGCATGAACGGTTTGGGCGCGTTCGCCACGGCCCTCTGCCCTGTATGGAGCTGGGAGCCGTCTGCCAGCAGGATCTCCATGCCGATGACGGCTTCTGCGGCTGACACGTGCCGGGCGGTGCCAAGGAACAGCGCACCGTTGGAAAGGCCGCCTCCCACAGTCGCACGATGGCCGGAAAAGGTGCCGAAGAATGGGAGCCGCAAGCCAAGCGGGGTCAAAGCCTCGTAGATCTGCCGCCACGTCGCCCCCGCTTCGACGGTTATGACCATGTCTTCTTCGCTGACGTCGAGGATGCGGTTGAGCCGCGCGACATCGATTGCGGCGAACGGTCGATCCGTGGGCGTATAGCCGCGAACGTATGTCAGACCACCCCCGCGTGGGGCCATGGCGATGCCGGCCTTGCCGATAAGTGTCACGGCCTGTGTGAGTGCTTCGACGGTGGAGGGGCGAACGACCATGATGCAGGCAGCGCCCTGGTCCAGCAGGTCGGATCCATGGAGCCGCAGCGATTGCTCATCGGTCAGCAGCCCGTCAGGGCCCAGGATGGCGCGAAGGTCATTGATCAGGTCGTCAGTGACGGTAACGGTCATGCATCTTCCTTTTCGGCGAGTGCGAGAGAGGCTTCGCGAAATCCCTTGCGGGCAGCCATGAGGATCAGGAGCGCCGCAAGTCCGCATCCGAAGAATACGCAGCCCAGCGCCCAGGCGATGCCGGTCCGCCCGGTGAAGACGGTGTCGGAGAGGAAACCCACGATGAAATTGCCCGCCGTCAGCGCGACAAGTCCGGACGCGATCGTCTGCAGCGCCATGACTTGCGCGCGCAAGGCATTCGGCGTGATCTGCGCGAAGCCGGAATAGACCGCAGACGTGTTCCAGTTGAGGAACAGGGCGTTCAGGGCATATCCCAGCAACGCCAGTCCACCGGTCGGCGCAAGGCAGGCGAGAGTGCCGAACACCACCATCGACAGCGCGCAACCCATCGCGCACAGCACCGGCGCGTCGACATGCCCGCGTCGGTTCAGCCAAGCCATGACCCAACCGCTGTTCACGGCGGCGAACACCGACACTGGCAGGCCGACCATGCCCAGTATCTTGCCGGTCTCAGCCGCTTCCCATCCGTGCGCTCTGATGAAAAGGGCAGGGAACCAGCCGATGATGGCATAGACGCACACAAGGTTTAGCACCGACCCCAGCATGAACAGGCCGTAGGCGCCGGGTCGGTCGAGGAAGAGGCGGATGATCGGTTTCAGGCTGATCGGTTCCGTCGAAGGGCCGCCGCGTCGGAACGGTTCGCGGCTTGTCGCGAGGAATACCAACGCGAGCAGGATGCCTGGCGTGCCGCACAGGACGAAGACGACTTGCCATGGCTGCATTGCGCCAAAGATCGATGGAATGCCAACGATCAGGCCGTCCGCCCAGTCAAGGAATATGCCGCCAAGCGCCATGGCTGCGGCGGTTCCAAGCGAGCTTCCGGTAACGAAGATGCCGTAGGCCTTGGGCCGGATGTCCGGGGCGAAATAGTCCGCGATCAGCGATGTCGCCACCGGAACCAGTGCCGCCTCCCCGACGCCGACCATCATGCGCGCGAAAAACAGTTCATGAAAGTTCGACGCGAACGAACAGCCGATGGTGGCCGCGCTCCACAATACGAGGCCGCCGAAGAGCAGGGTGACCCGTCGGCGGCGGTCGCTAAGCATGCCCAGCGGTAAACCTAGAACGCTGTAGACGACACTGAACGCCATCCCCTGCAGCAAACCGAACTGCGTATCGTCAATGTCCATCGCTTTTTGCAGCGGCTCGATCAGCAGGGCGATCGAGACCCGATCGAGGATCGCCAAAGCATAGGCGAGCGTCAACAGCGACAGGACATACCAGGCGTAGGAACGGCGCGGCCAAGGGTGCGCGGCGCGAGCGGCGCGGTCAACTGCCTCGTCCGTCAATTCACGCACTCCGCTGCAGCGACCTGATCCAACGCGGCAACCAGAACGGCGGCATCGGCTTCCATCACGCCAGTGATGGGCATACTCCGCGCACGGGGGGCGAGAGCGAACAAGTCCGCCGACTGGGCCATCGCCGGGTCATTGCCTTCGCACGCGAGCATGGGCGCTGATACCGCACGCCAGACCTCGGGCCGCGCCACGGACAAGGATGCCCGAACTGCCTGATCATAATGGCGACGCTGCTTCAGCACACCGGTAAGCGCGTGATGCAGATCGGCCGCGTCGCTTATGCCGAACAGGGGACGGGCGGCGTGCGGGTGGCTGTCGTTCCATGGAAACTGGACCTGACTGTCGCGCAGCATGTGCCATATCTGGTGGAGATGCGATCCCGCCACCGCGTCGAACTCGATCGGCGGACAGATGGAGTCGGCAAGCAGTACATCTGCTGTATCGATTGGCGGTGCGCCTTGCACGGTGATCGACGCCACATGCCCCTGATGGCGGCTGGCGAAGTGGGCGCCCAACGGTGAGAGCAGGTCGATCGCCAGCACGTCCACCGTGCCGAGGTCCAGGGCTTCGACCAGAACGGCCAGCGCATCTGCCATCGCGACGGGCGTCGCTTCCCTGAGGGGGTCTGAGTTTCCGTGGCCCGGAAGGTCCGGCACAATGACACGGCGGTGGGGAGCCAGTGCCCGCGCCCATCGCTCCGCCTCCAGCGTGGTCGGCCCGGACAATGCCAGTATCGCCCGACCGGTGGCCTTGCCGAAACTACGCCAATGGAGTTGGCCGCCATCAAGATCGACATATCCTCGCGCCAGATCGGCACCAGCAAGCTTTTCCGATAGCTGAGCAGGCAACTGACCTGTGGCCATCCCGAGCGTTCGAGCTATCCATTCGACCCACGCATCCCGATCCGGTCCCAATCGCTCGACCGACAAATTGCGGTTTTCCGCGCAGGGCACTTTATCAAGATGAGCATAGAGCACGTCATCGCTGCGCGCGCCGATTACGGTCCGCACCGGAACGCGCACCAGATCCGCCATCGGGTTCCACCGCATCGCGGCGGCATAGGCGTCGGCGTACTGCGGGCCGGCACTGAACAAGTCGATCCCGTAGTCTTCCATCCAGTCAGCAGACGGCGGTTCCATCGGGATGCGATTGGCTGCCGTCACCGCGAACCAGGGGAACCAGCGCAGCATGTCACGCGTGCGGCTCCATTCCGCCGCGATCCAAGCGCCGGTCGGCTCTGGCTGGAACGGGCGCATGTACTGTTCGATGAACGCCTCGGGCGTTGTTGCTGCAGGAATGGACAGGCCATCCAACATCAGCAAAGGCATCGTTCCACCGCGAACGGCAAGCGCGAGGGCGATCTTGGCGCTCGTATGGGTCGCGTAGACCGGGGCGTGGCCAATGCCTATCGCCGCGATTGCAAGGCCGAGGGCCTCAGCGAAATCCGCGATGCCGGGGCCTTCCATCCCGATCGGATCGGAATCACCGTAACCCGGCGTATCGATGGCAAAAACCTGGAAACGATCGGAAAGCTGTTGCATCAATGGTATGTGCAGCCGTGACGATCGGGGGGAATCGTGCAGCAGGACAATGGCCGGACCAGACCCGCAGACCCGGTAATGAACCAGACGCCCGGCGGCTTCGACGTAGTGACACGATATTCCAGCGCTCATGCGGGACTGTACCTTTGCTCCGAAGGGTCTTCACCACGACAGACGAGTCATTATGGTATATTCCTATAACTATTAGTGTGCCATGAAGATGGCGTTGTCCAGTGCCGTACGCGGCAGACCGTAAACAGGTGATCGATGGTCTCGAGCGTTATCCCCACCGAGCCGAACGTGCCGGGCAGAACTACGGCTGCGCTACCCGACCGGGATGGCAGGGCAGGGTGGCTGGTGGTCGTGGCGGCGATGGTCGGACTGTCCGTCGGCCTCAGCCCGCTGCCGTTCTATACGATCGGCATGTTCGCTCCGCAGTTGCAGGCACAGTTCGGCTGGAGCTTCGCATCGTTGATGGGGTCGATCACGGTCCAGTCTCTTGTCGTCATGGCGACCGGGCCGATGGCGGGCGTGGCCATCGATCGCTACGGGGCCAGACCGGTTGCGCTGGTATCGCTGGTGCTGTTCGGGCTGACCTTCATGAGCTTGGGGCTGAACAACGGCAACATCTGGCTCTACTATGGCCAGTGGGTTATCATGTCGACCGTAGGCGCGGGCACGCTGACCGCCACGTGGACCTACACGGTTAACGGCTGGTTCGAAAAGCATCGCGGCCTCGCCATCGGCATTGCCAGCACCGGGACGGGTGTGACGGGATTCCTGATCAAACCCCTCGCCGCTTGGTTGATCGAGAACTACGGCTGGCGTCTGTCCTTCATGGCGATCGGCCTGCTGCCGATTATCATCGGCGTTCCGATCGTGGCATGGTTGTTTCACGAAAGGGGCGGCGGCAAGATCAGGCCCAAGCGGGGCGCGTCCATCATTGCCGAAGCGCCGCCCAGCGAGGCAGGCCTGACGCTTCGCGAAGCCGTGGCCAGTCGTCAGTTCTGGATCATGATATTCGCGTTTCTGCTCATCGCCTTTGCCCTGACAGCGCCGACGCCCAATCTGGAAAACATCCTTCGCACTCAGAAATTTTCGCTTGCGGAGATCGGCGGCATCACTGCCGGGTTCGGCCTGTCGGTCATCGCCGGGCGGGTAATCGGTGGATGGCTGCTGGATCGGTTCTGGGCGCCTGGATGTGCACTGGTAATCCTGCTGCTTCCCGCAGCCGGCAGCATCCTGCTCTCTCGCCCTGACATCGATACGGGTCACGCCATTGTTTCCGTGATCGCCCTAGGACTAGGCGCCGGGTTTGAATTCGACCTTCTGGCTTACCTGATCGCCACGTATTTCGGCAGGCGCGCCTACGGCAAGATCTACGGTTGCCTTTACACCGTGATCGCATTGGGCGGCGGGCTGGGTCCGGTTGTCTACGGTTGGTCATTCGACAGGACGGGGCGGTACGACATCGCTCTCGCCGGAGGCGCAGGGCTGGTTATGGTGGGCGCGCTATCCCTCTTGCTTATGGGCAAGTACCCTCGCTGGACGAGCGAGGCGGCATGACCGCAGACGAGCCGCTGCCTGCCCTGAGCTACGTGTTCGAGGGCGGCGATACTACCCCCGGCTTGACTATGGGTACCTTACCGCCAATTAGCGTGCGGTCGACGGGGGCCGAAATGAGCAGTCAGGGAATGGAAATGCTGGACCGCGAGGGGGCGGTACCTCTTTACCACCAAATATACCTGCAATTGCGCGACCAGATCATGTGCGGTCAGAGGGCCTATGGCAGCGCCCTGCCGACCGAGCAGGAACTGTCCGAGATATACAGCGTATCGCGCATCACCGCGCGTCGGGTGCTCAACGATCTGGCCGAACAGAATTATGTCGAGCGCAAGCGGCGGATCGGCACTCGCGTGACCTTCCGCTCCCCCGCCAGGCCGATCGAAGCCAACATCGATCAGGCCGTGGACTCGCTCATGGCGCTGGGCGAGGGTACGACCGTCAACGTCATCTCGGTCGAGACACGCGGTGCGACGGACATCATCGCTGACGCGCTGAAGATCGAACCCGGCGCCGATGTGGTAAGGGCGGTTCGCGTCCGGCGGCTCAACGACGTGCCGATCGGGTACGTGGTCAGTTACGTTCCCGGTGATCTGGCGCATATCGTCACGCAGGATTCGCTGATGAGCGGCCCGATCCTGAAATTGCTGGACAAGGCGGGGTATCACGCCGCCCATGCCGAGCAGCTGATAGGCGCGATGCAGGCGGACGCCTTGCTGGCAGATACGCTGCAGGTGGCCTTGTCATCGGCGATCCTGCGCATCACCCGCACCGTCTACAACGCGGATGACCGGCCATTCCTGCGCACGTATGCGCATTATCGCGCTGATCGCTTCCATATCCGGCTGGATCTGCAAAACCCCAAGTCAGCCTGAAAGACGGCTCGCATAAAAAAGGACCGCCAACCGAAAGGCTGGCGGTCCAGTTCAGGCTCGTCAGGGCCTTGGGTCAGATCTTGAAGCGCAGGCGCACCGTGTAACGACGCGGATCACCTGGGAAGAGCGAGAGGAAGTTCGCCGTGACCGTCTTTTGGTCGGTCAGGTTGGAAACTTCGAACGACACCTTGTAGCTGTCATCGTCATCGGTGAAGCTGAGACCGGCGTCGATGAAGTCTTCAGTCGTGGTGCGCGAGGTATTTGCCACAGCCACCCAGTAGGGCGAGTTGTGCCGGTACGTGACGTTAGCCGTGAAGTACCCGCTAAGCGACTCAACCGGTATCTCGTAGGCCGCGCCGCCGCTGAACTGGAACTTCGGCACGCGAACCGGGATCAGGTCGGTGCTGAGCGTTGTCGCCAGCGGTGATATGTACGTGTAACGGCCGTGCATGTACGATGGGTTGGCAAACAGGCTGAGGTTGCCGAATTTAGCCGTGCTTTCCACTTCGACGCCGTATACTTCAAGTGTCCCGGCGTTGAAAGGAAGGCTTGCGATCACGCCCAGGTTGTTCACGACGCCTGCGGTCACCTGAAGGTCCTTGGTGCGGGCATAGTAACCGGTCAGGTTGAAGCGAACCTTGCGATCGAACAGTTCCGACTTGATACCGCCTTCGTAGGACCAAGTCGTTTCCGGACGGAACGTCACCGCGTTCTGCGGCAATGCCGCGGTGCCGTTCCAACCGCCCGACTTGAAGCCGTTGGTCGCGGATGCAAAGACCATGACGTCAGGATTGATCTTGTAGTTCACCGCTATTCTTGGAGTGAACTTCTTGACCGTCTGGGAAAGCGGAATGCCGTTGGCCAGTACGGCGGCATCGTCATACGACAACGTCGGGAACTGGGTCGATTTGATGATGTGAAGGTTCTTTTCTTCCCAGGTGTAACGTCCGCCCAGGGTAAAGGTCAGCGCGTCTGTCGCATGAAGGTCCGCCTGCGCGTAGATCGCGGCAGTCTTCACTTCATGATCATAGGCAGCGTCCTGGATAGGACGGAAAGCCGTGGTGCCGCCAGAGAAGCTGGTCTGGCGATCGTCCGCAGTCTCCCGAAGGTAGAAAACGCCGGTAACCAGATCAACGACGCTGCCGAACGAATAGTTCAGCTTCAGTTCGTGGCTCTGCTGTTCGTACTTGCCGTTATCAACCAGGATGTACCCAGCGTACTTGTTGACAGCCGATGCGTTGTATTCGTTGATGTAGCCTTGATCGAGATGACGGTATCCGGCGATGTAAGTGAACGCACCGTTGTCCAGTTCGTAATTGACGTTTCCGCTGAACGCTACGACCTCAGACAGGTTACAGTTGCCACGCCCCGTAGTGAGCAGCGTGGTGACGTTGTCATCCGTACAGCCGGTGTTGGGCAGTCCCGATGCGTTCTCGTAAAATACCGGACGATTGGTGGCGTTCGGTACGTAAGGGTTCGTACCCGGCACATAACGGAGGCCGGAATACGTGCTGGCGTTGCTGGTGTATTCGCCGGACACGTCGATCGTCAGCCGATCCGTCGGCAGAAGCCTGATGTCGCCACGAATGCCGTAGCTCTTTTCACCGTTCAGCCAACCGCCAGTGGTTACCTTTTTTAGGTAGCCACGATCCTGGACGGCGAAGCCGGAGATTTTGGTGAGAATCTTGTCGCTCAGCGGCAGATCGGCGCTGGCCTTCACGGTGTAGCGCTCATACGAGCCGCCCGTGATTTCCATCTTCATGCCGGGCGTAGCCGCCGGCTTGCGCATAATGACGTTGATGGCGCCGCCGGTCGTGTTGCGTCCGAATAAGGTTCCTTGCGGACCGCGCATTACTTCAACGCGCTCCGTGTCGAAGAAGGCGTAGTTATTGGCGTTCTGTCGCGCAATGTAGATGTCGTCCACGTAAGCCGTGACGGGGGCATCGAATGTTGCGGTAGACTGACTGTTGCCCAGACCACGCAAATAGTACGCGTTGGCAGATGCGAGGCCAGCGTTATGCTGCGAAATCATGCCAGGTACGAACTTCGACGTGCTCAGCGTGTCCTGTACGTTGAGTCGTTCAAGCATCGCATCGCTGAATGCGGAAACGGTTACCGGCACATCCTGAAGTTTTTCAGCTCGGCGCTGGGTGGTTACGACGATTTCTTCCAGTCCTGACGACCCGTCCCTGGGCGCCGGCGCGTCTGCGTCTTGCGCATGCGCCGCTACGGCGACGAAAGTGAGAGATGATAGAACCGTCGTTAACAGCAGTCGGTGATTGGTCATGGTCTAAGCCCTCATCTTTGGCGACCTTTCGCCGGAGCTTATTGTTATAATGATATATCTATATGTCAAACAATTGACGCATTGAGATCAAGTTTATCATTTTATCACGATAATCCAATGACATAACGTTGAAAAGGCATAGGCTGGCTTGCGTGTGCTCGAAGCAAGGGGTGGAGGCAAAACCGCAGGAATGGTATCGAATTCGATTGAAAAATTGGCTTATTCCGGTGACGATTTTGGCATCGCAAGCGGCCAAGCCGATGATTCGACGAAATAACGCGAGTAACATAAAAGTTACAAACGATAGCGTGCGTTATCCGCCGCTGGAGATCCAGATCGTCGCGGCATAATGGTCGGCATTCGACAGAAACTGCGATCGCGCAGGCAGATCCCTGACCCTTCGAAACCATCCCGACGCTTCTATCACATCGTTGCAGACCGGATTTATGTAAGCGATGCGCAAAGGCGCGGTGACGGCCGCCCTGTGCCGATCCCTGCGGGCCCTTTCCAAGACCTCACCCATGATGTGATGCCCGAAGCTGTGAAAGATGTAGCACACCGTGGTAGCGCTCAAGTCGTGATCGATTGCGTTGGCGGCGATTATCTCCACCTTCTTTGTGCGGAGACGACCTTTCTGGTGGTTGATCTGTGCCTGCTGCGCGAGGCTTGCAACCAACTCAACTCCCTCGACCCTACATGCGCCCATATGAGCGGCGGCGAATACGGCGCGACCCATACCGCAGCCCAGATCGGTCACCGTGTCATCGGCGTTCAATCCAGCAGCTTTGAAGACTTCGAAGATATCCCGGTAGGGCGATGGGATGTAATGCATGTACCACTCGCGATCACCGGGGCCTCCGGTGCCGGGGTGGAAGCCGAACGTGCTTACGCCGAGGTATCGGTCCCATAACTCGTCGGCCGGCTGACGCAGCCTGGCGCTGAGATTGTGGTTACGTAAGCTGGACCACACCGATTTCGCCTCCTGTTACGTGACCGGTCGACGGATTTCCCTCTAGCCAGTGCTTTCGAAGACTTCGTTCGATCGCTTCAGACAACTGGCTGAGCATGTCGTACCGCCTGCGATATAAAGCCCGCTTGCGTGCCGGGATCTGATCGCGTGCGCGCACTGTCGCGCGTACAGGGAGTTCAAACATGGTGTCATCAATGCGCACGGCGCCGCGTTCAATCCACACTTCGTCATAACTGACGCGGACTTCCGCCCTGCTATCGCCAAAGTACGGTGCGCGATGGTGCTGGTACTGATCGGAAACCAGTAGTATCCGCGCTACGCCCAGTTGTATGCAAAGCATGCGGAACAGCTCGATCAACAGATCACGGGGCCGCATGCCATGTGCCTGACGGGTGAGATCGCGGTAAATGTCCATTATCTCGGGAATGTCCCTTGGATTGCGGCCCTGTACCGCGCCGACATGGGCAATCAGGTCGCCAGCTTCCCGTCGCAAGGCGAAAGCGATCGAATAGATGCGGTCGTCTCCCCGGAACAGGTTAAGCACCAGCGGGCCTTCGTTCTTGAACCAGATCGCCTCATCCAGGACCAGGCGTAGGCCAGGGTCGATCGCGGACAGATCGCCGATCATCGTCTCCCGCTGCTCATGCGGGTCGAACAGCCATCGCAGCCTGACCATGGCGTCGTAATGATCGCGAAGTTTGGTCAACCGCGTACGCGCATTCCAGTTGGTCGATTGGTAGGGATGGATGACCGCGTCCAGCATCGTGGGCCGAGCGCGTAAGCGACGACGGAAAGGCGTGTCTTCGTCCTGGCGGATCGCGGAAAACAGCAGGTCTTGGTTACGCCAACCGGAATAGACGAAACGCGCACGCTGAAACGCGGTGTTCAACATATTGCTTTCAGCGACAATTGCCGATGATCGGCAAAGCCAGCTGAAATACAGGACCATGGCCGAAAACCCCGACGCCATGACTAGTATAGCAAGTAAAACTGTGAAGACCGGGACGGCATATCATAGCGAAGGCCGCCGGCTTCCCGATCTTTTAGTGTTGCGACTCGGGTGCAAGCGCCTCCGCGAGCGAGCGGATGGACCGCCCGCAAGCCCCCCGATCTGCCTGATCCCTGACGTCTAGTCATTCAGTCCCCGCTGATATTCTCGCTTTGGGAAAGTTGCACATGATTGATGCCCTCGACATAGGACCAAGTACCTAGGCATTATGCCTCATGAAATGTGGTGAGTCGGAACAATGGCCTGAAAATCAACAAGGCGAATTAAGTAAGCGCCACTCACAATAGATCAGTGAAATTGTGCACATAACCAAGAAGAGGAGGGAGTTGGATTGCAAATGCGAACATCAACCCTGCCCTCACCGGGGCGCACAAAGGCGTGTGAACTGCCGCAACTCTCACACCAGCCCGTTCGCAATGGCGAAGGCTACCATGTGGGAACGGTTTCGCGTCCGGGTCTTGAGACGGATGTGGTCGATATGCCGTTCGACGGTTCGGGGTGCGATCTCGAGCTGTTTGGCCACTTCCTTGGCGGACAGGCCTTGAGCGATCGCGCGAAGGATCTCCGACTCGCGATTGGTCAGCGTTTCGAGGATTGTGTGCCGATCTTCAATCATTGGCCCGAATCCAGTTGGCAGCAAATTGAGTCAAAGCGCGTCTCCATCAAAGCTGATCAATCTTCGTGGCAAGAGCGGACGGGCGCAACGGCAATAGATGTACGTAAAAATCGGACTTAAGACTAAACTTGTACTATTTGGTTAAGGCGTGTTATATAAAAATATCAATCGTAGAATCCACTAGGGTCGCCCCACAACACATATCGCATACCCGGATTACCGAGCATTTAAATCGGTGATTCTGAGGGATTTTCACGCATATAGGGGGTTATCATGGATAAACTTAACAACTTGCAGCTGACCGTCCGTGAGTCCGAAGTAGTCGGTCTGGTGGCGCGAGGCATGTCTGCCAAGGAAGTTGCAATTACGCTGTCGATCGCGCCGTGCACGGTCGAGCGCCATGTTGAAAACGTGCGACTAAAGACCAGAACGCGCAATCGGGTGCACATGATCGCCTATGTCATCCGTAACGGCATGCTTGGTGACGGAACGTCAGGGTACATCGTACACGCCGCCTGAGCATCGGTTCATCAGGCTGCAGCTGGGTTTTTGGACGAGAGGCCGGCACAATTTGACGTTCGTCTACGGACGTACCGTCAACGTGTTCACGCCGGCCTTTGTCCAGGCCAAATAATATCTTTGCGTGCCACTCGGTCTCCTGCCTCCTTTCAAGGATGACAGTCGTCCGATGCTCCTTTTCGTTCCATCTGGTGCGGTACGGTCTTTTGACCCCTCACTTTATCCAGCCGCTGGAACGCTTTAACTACTATGGCCATCCCCAAACGGTGTCCAGAATTAGTGCAACCGCAATGGTTTGAATTTGGCGCTCGTTCTTCGGGAGGAGCAGGCCACCACCGGGTATCAAGATAACAGGTAATAGCTGGCGTGTTCCGCGAAGGGACACCGCCAAAGTGCGACTTTCCAATCGCACCGGCTGCGATACGAGGGCCTCGGCACTTCCGCCACGTGAGACCCACCCGTGACAGCAATTCGTATCGCTTCCTTGTCCGTCGCGGCCATTGCCGCTGTGATTGCTGCCAGTCCGGTTCTTGCCAGTTCGGGTATGATTGCCGGCACCGATGTGCTGCGCAACTGGAACCTCGTGGTTCTGGGCGATCTGACGTCGTCATCCGAGGTGGAAGGGCGCACGTTCGTCGGCGGAAACCTGGAAGGCAATTCGTCGAACTATCAGATTCAGCCGCTTCCCGCTTCCAACACTGGCACGCCGGGCCTGACCGTGGTGGGCGACGTCAACGGCGGCCACAAGAACCTGAACAACGGTTCCGGCGCGATCGTTGGCGGCAACGTCAACAGCGGCCTTAATCTCAATGGCGCCGCGCAGACGGTTCTGGTTGGCGGCTCGATCAGCAACACCAACGTCAACAACAACACCGTCACGGCGGGCCTTGCCGCCAGCGATCCAGCCTTCGCGCAGAACCTGACCCAGCAAAAGAGCCTGATCGAAACGTCGATGACCGGCCTCAGCGTATCGATGAGTAAGCAGACGGCTAATAGCGACCTCACGATCAGCGGCAATCGCGGCACGTTCGATGCCAAGCCGGATGGCAGCGGCGTTGCCGTTTTCAACATCTCGGCCAGTGACCTGAACAAGATCGGTGAGATCCAGTTCAATCTTAACGGCGCGGACACGGCGATCGTCAACGTATCGGGCGGTGCGATCAAGCTGGACGACAACTTCCTGGGCGGCACCCAGAACCTGGGCGAACATGTGATCTGGAACTTCCCGGATGCCAAGGACCTTTCCTTGACCACGGCCTGGGGCGGTTCCGTGCTCGCCCCCGGCGCGGCCGCCAGGACTGCCAATTACATCCAGGGATCGGCCGTATTCGGCAGCCTGGTGCAGAACGGTGAAATGCATATCGGCACGTACACCGGCGGTTATCAGGTTCCCAGCGATCCGGGTACGCCCAGCACTCCCGGCGGAAGCTCGGGCGGCTCCCCGGTGCCGGAACCGGGCGTAATCGGCCTGATGGCTTTGGCGACCGGCGGTCTGATGCTGCTTCGGCGTCGTCGTCGCACCCCGGCGAACTGAACCTTCCGAAAGCCCGATACCCGCGATCCGGCCTTGCGGCCCGGCGCGTGTACGACTAGGTGCGATCGTGTCGATCCGGCTTTGAGGCGGGTCGGCATTGATCGCGTCGGTGCCCCGAAAGGGGCTTAATAGGGAACGCGGTAAGAGGGGTGCCCCCTCGAAGCCGAGGCTGTCCCTGCAACTGTAAGCGGCGAGCGCGATGCATAGGCCGGCGACCAACGCGGTACGCCGGCAGCCACTGGGCCGGACGCTGAAACATGCGAGGCCTGGGAAGGCCATGCATCAAGCATTGACCCGCGAGCCAGGAAACCTGCCGGCGTCTGGTCGCTCTTGCCGTGGCCCAGGGGTTGGCCAAGGCACGGATACTCCGTCTGAGCGACGTACGTGCGGCGGGGCCGCACCGGCATACCGTGCCGGCCGCTGATTGGCGTCCGTCCGGCATGGATGCGCCGGCCGCTTGTGCGGAAGCCCCTCCGTCAGGTTCGCTGACGCCCGGGGTATCGATGAATGCAATACCTGAACGACGCGCCCGGCGCGCCTTCGCAACGTGGGAGTCGGACGGCTTCCCATCGAGGCGCCGGTCCCCGGCTGCGCTCTCGTGCCACCGCGATTATATCGTGCCTGATCGGGGCGAATCTCCTGGTATGGGGGTGGGCGTTCAGCGTTTTCCATTCCAGCCCGGTACTGCTGGGAACCGCCTTGCTCGCATGGAGCCTGGGGCTGCGCCACGCCGTGGATGCAGATCACATCGCGGCGATCGACAACGTGACGCGCAAGCTGATGCAGGACGGCCAGCGACCACTGAGCGTCGGGCTATGGTTCGCGATCGGCCATTCCGCCATCGTCCTGATCGCGGCGACGACGATCGCCCTTGCCGCCAGTACGCTCGACGATTTTGAGGCATTCGGTCGGTCCGGTGGCGTGATCGCGACGATTATCTCGGCCGCATTCCTGTTCGTCATTGCCATCATGAACCTCGTCATTCTGAGAGGCGTCTGGCAGCGGTTTCAACAAGTTAGGCGCGGTGGCAGGATCGTGGAGGACGATCTTGACATGCTGCTGGCCGGGCGCGGTCTGATCGCCCGCATCCTTAGGCCGGTGTTTCGGCTGGTGCGGCATCCCTGGCACATGGCGCCGCTTGGTTTTCTTTTCGGCCTGGGCTTCGATACCGCGACCGAGGTGGCGATACTCGGGCTGTCGGGCGCCCATGCAGCGGATGGGATTTCGCTGGTGACCGTCCTGGTATTCCCGGTGCTGTTTGCGGTCGGCATGGCGCTGGTAGATACCATCGACGGCATCATCATGCTGGGTGCTTACGAATGGGCATTCGTGAAGCCCATTCGCAAGCTCTATTACAATGTCGTCATCACCGCGATTTCCGCGCTGGTAGCGCTTGTGATCGGTTCGATACAGACGGCGGCGCTGCTGTCTGACAAGTTCGGGTTGGAAGGCGGGGTATGGTCAGGTGCGGCCATGCTTTCCGAGCATTTCAACACCCTGGGTTTCCTGATCATCGGGCTATTCATATTTTGCTGGATGGCCAGTTACGCCGTCTATCGCTGGAGCGATCTCGACTCAGTGGGCTGATGGGCGAGGTTCAGACCGACTTGCCACCATTCCAGTGAGATTGGATCTTTCGCCAGGCGTCCCGTTCCACGTCGATGATTTCGTCGAACTGTTCGGGAGCATGATCGGGCCATCGGTCACTGGGCCAGTGGCCTGTCATGGCAGCAGCAATCGTGGTCTGTGGCTGGATCTGCGCGAGGAAATTGGCTGCCGCTTCCTCTCGCCATTTCCGCAGGGCCGGGATGTCCACGCGCGCCAGCATGACGGTGGTATCCGCTGCCACATTTTTGCCGATCTGCTCGCCTTTGTAATCGTAGATCGTTGATGGCGGTGACTGTGGGCCACCGTCGAAATTGGGGCTGGCGAGATAGACCATGTTCTCGAACGCGCGGGTGGCGCGTACGTGAAACGCGCCTGCACGCTCCAGATAATCGAGGTGGGTTCCTGCCGCCGCGATGGGATTGACGATTACCTCCGCCCCTTTCAGCGCCAGCGAACGGCACGCCTCCGGCCAATGCGGCTCCGCCCCGATCGTGGCCGCCATCCTGCCAAGGGGGGTGTCGATCACCGGGAAGAACGCGTCCTCGCCAAATGTCTCGATGAATTTGGAATAGACGTCGATCGGGCTGGTTCGCAGCGACAGTGAATAGCTCTTGCGATGGACGAGCGCGAGATTGCCGTCCGGCGCGATGATCGCGCACGACAGGAAATAGCGGCCAGGGAAAGCGGCGTGACGTTCGGGCGCCTGAACGACGATCCACGCCCCCATTCGCCGCGCCGCCGCGCCGATACGGTCCAACTCCGGCCCCGGAAATTCCAGCGCGGCGTCATGCCACACTTCCGACGATACCATGGCGTGCCCGCTGATGCCGAACTGCGGAAAGACGATCAACTTTGCGCCGTGGTCACCGGCGACTCGTTCAGCAACAGCGATGGTGTGGTCGATATTCGCCAGCAACTTTCCACGATCGGGCCGCCCATCCACAAACATGGAGTTCGGCACCACACGGCAGGCGGCCATCGTATAGGGTTCAATCTGAGACATACCGGTTTCCAACGTAGTGAGGGCAGGGCGGTCTACCCATTTGTCAGGTGATCGCACCAGCGGGATCGGCGGCGGGGTCGACAGCACTTTCGGTGGAAGGTATCGCTTCGTCGTGGCGCTCTGCCGCGGCGAGTTCGTCGGCGTCCAGCTTGTAGAAGCACATTGTCAGCAGCGCACCGGCCATCGCCAGGGCAGGGATGACCGATTCGCAAAGCATGATCGCGCGAATCGCTTCCGGTCCTTGCTTGCCGACCGCCCCATTGCCTGACGAAACATATCCCATCACCGACAGAAACGCGCCCAGCGCGGCAAGCGATGCGGCAGAGGACAGCTTGTCCAGCAGCGTCGTGATGCCGGCAAAAGCCCCCTCGCGGCGCTCGCCACTCCGCACGAAATCAAAGCGAACGGCATCGGAAAGCAGGGCGTAGGCGCAGAGGATCATCCCGCCTCCGGCAAGGCCGCCGATCACGGCGCGCGCGCCGATGCCGAGCAGACTTTCCCCCGGCCCGGCCAGAAGCCACGACAGGTGCGTCGATCCATAGACCGCCAAGGCAATCATGTAGCACGCGCGCCGACCCAGATGACGCGATGCGAAGACCCACATCGGCATCGAGAACACCATCGCCACGGTGGTCAGCATGAAATAAGTGCCCAGCACCTGATCGCCGACATTCAGAACGAATCGCGTGAAATAGGCAAAGCTCGCGGATCCGATCACCGTCCCGAAAAGCAGGAATACGTGGGCGATCGCCAGCACACGAAACGGTCGATTGGCCCAGACGACCACGAACTGGCGCCATACGTCGAACCGCGGGCGCTTTGCGGTGGCGGCGGGCGGCACGGTGCGAGGCGCGTCCTTCAACAGGCGGACGGCAGCGAACGTGGCGACAAAAACGATCGCGCCGACAAGGATTGCCAGCAGCAAGTGGCTTTGTCGGCTTGGCCCGATCATCCCCAGCATCCACGTTGGCAGAGTGGACCCGAGCAGCGCACCGATCGCATTTCCATACGTGCGCCACGCCATCAGCCGCGCGCGTTCGGTGGGATCGGTCGAGCTTTCGACGACCATCGCGAAACCGGGAATGGTCATCAGCGTGTAGCCGGACGCATGGATGGCCAAGGCCAACGCCACAAATATCTCGGTCAGCAGTATCGACTGAAAGTCGGGCGCGCCGAACAGCATCACCACGCCGAGAGGCATGGCTAAGCCACCGGCAAACAGGAACGGCAACCGTCGCCCCCACCGTGATCGTGACCGATCGCTCCACGCGCCGACGGTGGGGTCGAGAAACCCGTCGTAAATCTTGACGAGGGCGAAGATCAGGCCCGCCGTTCCGGCCGAAATGGCAAGGCTGTCGGTCATGAACCGCAGGCCGAGTACGGTGACGACGTTTTGCCCTGCCGCATGAGCGAGTGGGATGCAGAGCGAGCCGATCCTGATGCGCCACGCCTGTTTCCCGGACGAGACGGGCGGCGGCGCGGTCATGGCCGGGGCAGACAATGAAGCCACGATGTTCTCCTGATGGTCGCATTCTCGACCATGATGTGCCGACAGATGGCTTCGCAGACGTAGTTAGCCTGCGCGGGCTTCGGACGGCACGCGCAGGCCAGATCGATCAGAACCGCACGCCCATTTCGAAACCGACCTCAAGCGGGCGACGGGGGGTGGCGTGGAGGCACTGCTGGTTGGAGCCATAGAAGGCCGTATTGGTCTCGATAAAGCCGCATGTGGTGGTGCCGCCGGCAAGCCCCGCGCCCATCGTGCGCCGGTTGTTCAGGAGGTTCCGGCCGAACAGCGCGAAGTCGACCGCCGGGGTCGTCCAGGCGATTCGCGTGTTGAGCGTCCAGGAAGAACGAACGGTCACGAGATTGGCGGTGTCGGCATAGAACTTCCCGCGATAGGCGGCGTCAGCGCGGAAGGTGAGATCGCCGGTGTCCATCGGCACGGCATACTCCGCGCCGATATTGCCGTTCCACCACGGCACGTTGGCCTGCGTCTTGCCTTTCATGATGATCGAACCGTCCGCGCTTGGCGGGAATCCGACTGACGAACTGGCTGCCAGGATGACGGGATCGGCATTGGTGAACTTCTGCTTCGCGTATCCCAGCGTCCCCGTCAGCGAGAAGCTTTTGGTGATGGCCAACCGCGATTCCGCTTCGAATCCCCAGATATCCGATGCGCCGATATTGTTGGTTGCCGTAACGAAGCTGGTCGCTCCGTTGACCACATAGGGAGTAGAGCTGGTGATCTGCTGATTGGTGACCCTGTTGAAGAAGCCGGTAAGGTTGAAGATCATCCGGTTGTCGAAAAATGCGTTTTTCGTCCCGAATTCATAGTTGTCCAGCTTCTCAGGCCGGGCGTAGATCAGTGTCTGCGGCTGCCCTGGCGGTGTCGCGTTGGAGAAGCGCCCGCTTTTCACGCCGTTCGAATACAGCGCGTAGATCATGTTCTCCGGCGTGATGCGGTAGCTCAACGTCACGCGAGGTGAGAAGGTATTCGCGGCGCGCTTGCCCTTCGTATTGTTAGGGATCGCGCACGTCGTGCACACCGGATAGATCTGTTCTTCGCGGGCGTAACGCGCTTCGCCGCTCAGGGTGAGATCGGGGACGATGTCCCAGTCGAAGCCACCAAACCCGGCTATGTTCGACACTGATAGCTTGGCGACCAGTCCGGTCGGGTTAGCTGGCGTGGCGAAGCGTAGCAGTTCGAAGACGTTCTCTTCCCAGAAGTAATAGGCGCCAACCCGCCAGCGCAGGGAAGAGGCTCCGGGCGACAGAATTTCGATCTGGTGGCTGGTGTTCTGGAATTCTTCACGCGATTCGCTGAAGCTGTCAGCGATGGCGGTGACGGTTACGACCGGCGGTGTTCGTCCGATCAGGTCGCCATAGATCGGGTCCTGCCCGGGTCGCGATGCGCGCATGAAGCTGGGATTGTCCCGGAATTCACGGCTTTTGAAGTAACCCCCGCGATAGGTAATCGTATAGTCGCCCAGCTCTTTGGACACGATGGCCGATCCGAAATAGCGATCGCGTTTGGTGCCCTTGCGTCCCTTGTCAGCGACGAGATCATAGTCGGCGTCCGGCATCGTTTCGGGAAGGAATGATCCGTTTCCGCGCGGCAGTGTCACCAGATCGATTCCGGCGGTAACCCAATCACGCGGAGTCTGGATGACCTGCGCGGGCACCGTGTCGCGATCATGGCTGTAGTGACCGCGCAACCTTACTGAAAACGTGGGATCGGGCCGCCAGAACAGGGTTGCCGTCGCAATGTCCGACCGTTCGCGTCCGATCGGGCGGCCGGTATCCGTAGCGCGGGTCAGCTTACCGTTGCGCAGCGTGGTTGCTGCCGCGCTCAACCAAAGATGGTCCTGCACCAATGGCGCGGTGATTGACGCGTTGTAGAAATAGCTCGGCTCGTTGGTCCCTTTGGTGAAGCTGGCCCGAACCCGGCCGGACCCGGTGATGGTGTCAGCGGTCGGTTCCTGGGTGATGAAGTTGACCGCCCCGCTGTATGTGGCGCGGCCGAAAGTGGCGCTTTGCGGCCCCTTGATCACTTCGACCCGCTCGATGTTTTCCATGTCGAGCGAGGCCAGCTGCCCCGAAAGCGGTACGCCATCGAGGAAGAACGAAATGCCCTGATGCCGCTCGTCCGACGTGTTGGCGGATAACCCGCGTACCGACCACGCGGTGGGCTCGTTGCGGCCGGTGCCGGTGAAGATGCTGAGGTTGGGCGTTACGCGCTGCAGATCGTTGATGTCCCTGATTTGAGCATTGCGCAGATCGTCTGACGATAGAGCGGTGATCGAAAGAGGTACGTCCTGAAGCTTTTCCACGCGGCTTTTGGCGGTCACCAGGATTTCGCCCGGGGCAAGATTGCCGCCGAACCCATCCGAACTTTCTTGAGCCACGGCAGGCTGTGCGGCCAGCAATGCCATTGTACAGCAGATGAGACTGGTCGTGGTCAACGCCTTTGATTTCAGCCGGTTCATGGGTCTATCCTCATGTTTGACGTGTTGTTCTTGTTCTTCCTGCGACACACGTTCTTGAATTATTGATATCGTGTGGACTCTACTGCCGCGACGTTGAGTGGACTGGCTGATCAGGCGCCCGGGAACGTCACATCTATTTCAGCATCATCAAACGTCTGGTGATCGTGATGACTTCGATGCGTGATCTATTGGGACGCAGGATTGAGAACTAACCAGTGATAGGCCAGACGAATTATCCTTGGACTTATGCGTTTATGCTATAAGCTGGCAAAACGCCGGGATGCAGCAATGGAATGGCAACATGGACCTTAAACAACTGCGAAGATTTGTGTCCGTTGCGGATCTTGGCAGCTTCAACAGAGCGTCGGAGGTTCTCAGCGTTTCGCAGCCTTCCTTGACGCGCAGTATTCAGCTGCTGGAAGAATTTCTTGATGCACGTCTATTCGATAGGGGGCCACGTGGTATCGAGCTGACTACCGTGGGGCATGAACTGC
Source organism: Novosphingobium sp. BL-S-24 (assembly GCF_055521575.1). Classification (NCBI taxonomy): domain Bacteria; kingdom Pseudomonadati; phylum Pseudomonadota; class Alphaproteobacteria; order Sphingomonadales; family Sphingomonadaceae; genus Novosphingobium; species Novosphingobium sp. BL-S-24. The sequence continues at coordinate 862,067 of NZ_CM145487.1, read as the reverse complement.
TGCCACATGCACGCGTGATCCTCAGCGAGCGGGATCGGGCCGTCGCCACGATCGATGCGATCCGCGGGCGTCGTGCGGCCGCCATCTCGATCGGGGCGGAAGCATCGTTTGCGATGCAGGCGCTGCCAAAAGCGATTTGCGACATGGCGGAACGCTACCCCGAAGTGCAATTGCATGTGCGAGAGGGCATGCTGCACGAATTGCTGGACGCGGTGCGAGAAGGTCGCCTGTCCTTTGCCCTCGGGTCACGCGCTCCTTATCTGGATTGCCGGGATGTAACATTTGAGCCGCTTGTCAACGAACCCGCCAGCATCCTCCTGCGGCCGGAGCATTCACTGTTGAAAGGCCTGAAGAAAGGAGAAGTCGCCGATGTCGCGCTTCTGTCCAAAGGCCGCTGGATCGTATCCGACAATGCCTTGATCATGGAAGGCTGGGCATCGATGTTTACACGCGCCGGGGTCTCACCACCGCAGGATTTGCTGCGTACTTCGTCACTGCTCATAACCAAAAGCTGCCTGTTGGGAGGCGACTTTATTTCCTTGGGCGATGTTGGCGCGTTCCAGAAGGAAATTGCCGAAGGTCGCCTGATCCGGCTCGATCTCCAGGTGCCCGCCTATAGCCGACCCGCCGGGCTGTTCCGCCGTACGGAAGCGAAGCCGTCACCGAACGAGCGCGCATTCATGCAGATGTTGCGCGCAGCGTTCGGAACAGGTCACGCAAAGGCCGGCAGCGCCTGAACAATTCGCCGGCCTGCGATATCCTTAGCGGGACATCGCCGGTTGGGTCGGTGCCTTGGCGCTGGATGCGGTGATCTTGTCAATGAAGGCCATCAGGTCCTGACCTGTCTTTTCCGGCAGTTCCAGCATCGGGTAATGGCCAACGTCGGGATAGTGAATGACCTGAACCGGCGCGTTTGCAAAGTCCTTCACGGCCTTGTCGGCCAGGTTCGTTGGCAGGACGATGTCCTTGTCGCCCCATTGCAGCAGGATGGGCACGCGCACTTGCGCAGCATCCTTGCCAGCGCCCCTCTTCCACAAGCTCTTCAGGTTGGCCTGATAGTATTCGCGTACTCGTGCGTAGCCGCCTTCGAGGTTGTTGGTCTGGTAATACCAGTCCACTGTTTCAGGCTTCAACCGTGAAGGCGTACCGTACAATTGGCTCAGCGACGTCTTGTAAAAATAGCGGGGGTAGTAGTTCGGGACGATATTTTCATGCGTCCACACGAGAAAGTCCGTCCACGGAGACACTTCGGTCGGCGGAGGAGCGGCAAGTGGCAGCGCGGAAAGCGCGAGAGCGCGTACACGGTCTGGATGCTGCGCGGTGTAGAGCACCGACAAGGTCGCGCCGCTGGAACTGCCGACCAGCGTGATGTCGCGCAGATCCATCTTGTCTACGAACTGTTCGACAAGTTCGGCGACGCCGCGTGATCCGCGCGAAGGTTTCGGGTCGACGGTGAGGCCATACGGAGGCCAATCCATGCGTACAACGCGATACCGCGTCTTCAACTGGTCAGCCCATCCATCCCAGATCCGCAGATTCGTCATCGAACTATGCAGCATCAGGACTACGGGACCCGTGCCTTCATCGCGGTAATGTACATTGACATCGCCGATCTTGATGAATTTCGACGGCGGTGTTGCCTGTGCGGCTTTCACGTCTTCGTAAGAAGGATTAAAGAAGCCGAGCCGCAAGATGGCCAGATACACAGCCAGGCAGCCGATTAATGCCGCCAATACGATCCCCGTCCAACGCAACATCGTGCAGTCCCCATCGTCGCTTTTCGCCGATCACGGACGATGCAGGGTGGGTTGGGCCAGGGCCAATCGAATTACTGATAGGGGTATGTGTTTTCGCGATAACTGGCCCTATCAGCTTTCTGTATAACTGAACGCATAAATCTACTGGTCGATCGCGCTGTTGATGCAGACAATCGAACCGACACGGACGCCTTCCGGACTCGGGAGGTGCAGCGAAACGGAACACTCAGCAATGCACCCCGCAGACGACATGGACCTGGAATTCGTCGGTATCGTGAACCATACGTCGAGTGCGGCGGGTGAACCGCCGTCTGCGCTGGATTTCGACCCGGAGCATATTCACCGCGCGGCGCTGGCGCAAGAAGCGGCCGGGTACGATCGCGTGCTGATCGCCAACACGGCCATCATGCCGGAAAGCTTCGTCATCGGTGCCAACCTGGCCAGCGTGACCTCGCGGCTCGGCTTTATGCTCGCGCATCGGCCGGGGGTGATGCCGCCGACCCTTGCGGCGCGGCATCTGGCGACGATCGACCGGCTGAGCAATGGCCGGGCGGCCGTCCACATCATCGTTGGCGCAGATGATCGGGAAGTGCAGGCCGATGGCCTCTTCAACACCAAGGAAGAGCGGTACCGTCAGGCGGGCGAATACGTTGAGGTGATGCGCCGCGTCTGGGCGAGCGATGCACCTTTCGATCATGACGGGGAATTCTACACGTTTCGCGGCGCACACGCCATCGTCCGTCCGGCCGGTGGAGCGATACCCGTATACTTCGGCGGCACGTCCGACCTGGCGCTCGACGTGGCGGGGCGTTGCGCCGACGTCTATGCGCTTGCGGGGGACACATTCGCGGGCGTTGGCGAACTGACGGCAAAGGCCCATGCTGCCGCTGCTCGCCACGAACGCGCGATCAAGGTCCTCATGACCATGGTCATCATCGTTGGCGAGACCGAGGATGCCGCATGGGAACGTGCCCGCGCGCTGCAGGCGAAAGTCGAGGCAGCGATGGAAAAGATCGCCGGTCCTGCGCCGGATCGCGAAAATCACGCTGCGCAGCAGTGGCAGCGGCTGATGGACCGCGCCAAGGAAGGCGACCGGCTGGACCGTTGTCTGTGGACCGGCCTGAATCAGGCCTACCGGGGCCGGGGCAACAACAGCGTGCTGGTCGGGACGGCAGACCAGATCGCCGATACGCTGATGGAATACCGCCGGCTTGGGGTTACCCGTTTCCTCTTGCGCGGCCCCGATCATGATAACGACGCGGCGATCATCGGGCGCGAACTGTTTCCGGCGGTCCGCGCTAAAATGGCGGAGCGCGCGGGCATGGAGAAAGCCTGAGCCACCCCCGATTAATCTGGGTTAGGCGTTATCTTCCTAAAACTGCGACACCTTTTGCAGCCCGGTTCGTTGGTGCGGACTGGAGAAGGCAAAATGATCGAAAGTCTGGAAGACGAGTTCTTGGAGAACATCCGCGACCCGTCGTTTCCGTGCGTCGGCGCCAAGGCGGCGATGGCCAAGGGGATGCTGAAGGTCGTTCCGGCGCGGGATTTGACCAGCGCCTGGAACGACGTGGTGATCCACCGCGAACTGCTCGCGTGGAGCCACAGCTATAAAGACGAGCGGGAGGGCCTGCGCAGTCTTGCAGTGGTGTTCGAAGGTCCGTTCGATCTGAGTGAGAAGGAATTCGAGGCGGCGATGTGGGAACGCATCCAGTCGCTGTCGGACAAGGATGCATGGCTGGGACAGCCCTATGACGTGACCGTCAGCTCCGATCCCGATGATCCGCATTTCTCCCTAAGCTTCGGTGGATGCGCCTTCTTCGTCGTGGGATTGCACCCGAACGCGTCGCGTCCGGCGCGGCGGTTTTCAAGGCCGGTGATGGTCTTCAATCTGCATGAGCAGTTCGAACGATTGCGCGAGGAAGGGAAATACGAACGCATGCGCGAGCGTATTCTCGAACGCGACATCGCTATCGCGGGCTCCATCAACCCGATGCTTTCGCGCCACGGTGACTCCAGCGAGGCCCGGCAATATAGTGGCCGGGTTGTCGGCGAGAACTGGGATTGCCCTTTCAAGGACCCCCGTGCGTGAGCGAACGCCAGACCATTCCACCACGCAGCGGCGCGGCGTTTCGGCTGAATGCTGGAGAGATACTTACCGTTTACGACCCGCTGGGATGCCAGGTTTCGGACCTGCTGGCGTTCGCTGCCGACGATGTGCGCGAAGTCATCTCGAACGGTCGCACGTTCGATTACGAGGAAACGATCCTGCTGACCACGGGCAACAAGCTGTGGTCGAACCGGTCGAACGTCCTATTGGAAATCGTCGATGACACGGTCGGTCGACACGATTTCCTGCTGACCCCGTGCAGCGATGCGACATTCGTCCACTTCTACCCCGACAAGCCTGTGCATCGGGGCTGCTTTGGCAATCTTGCAGAAGCGCTGGCGCCTTATGGCGTCGAACCGGACGCCATTCCCACGGCCTTCAATCTGTTCATGAACGTGCCGGTCAAGGAAGACACCGGCCAGCTTGAAGTCTTGCCGCCGACAAGCAAAGCGGGCGATTACATCAAGCTGCGGGCCGCGCGGGACTGCATTATCGGGCTGACCGCATGCTCGGCCTATGCCTCCAACGGAGGCACGTTCAAGCCGATCGACTACATCATCACCACCGAGTGAGCGGCTCGGAGTCCATCAAGCCACGCGGCGCTTGAAGGACGCCGGGTCGGCTTGCGCCCACCAGCGCGCCAGGCGCGCATCGCGCGGACCGGCCAGCAGTTCACCCGGCTCCACGAACGGATACAATTCATCCATCGACCGCATTTCCACTGCGCTGATGCGTTGACGCAGACCGTCGGGCGTGAATTCATCCGGTGTATTCAGGCCGCAAGCAACGACGATGTCATGCAGCGCGTCCAGAGTGGCGCGCTGGAACCGGGCCACCCGCTCGGCCTTCTCGGGCACGACCAATGCCCGCTGTCGGGCAGGCGATTGGGTCGCCACGCCGGTCGGGCAGGTGTCAGTATGGCAGCGCATCGATTGCACACAGCCGAGCGAGAACATGAACGCGCGGGCCGCGTTGCACCAGTCCGCCCCAAGCGCCGCGTTCATAGCAAGATCGGCACCGGAACTCACCTTGCCGGAAGCGGCCAGTTTGACCTTGCCCTTGAGATTGGTGCCGACCAGCGCATTGCGCGCCAGCATCAATCCTTCCCGCAGCGGCATGCCCACCCGGTCGGACAGCTCGGTTGGCGCTGCCCCGGTGCCTCCTTCGGCCCCGTCGATGACGATGAAATCGACGAGGATACCCGTTTCCACCATGGCCTTGGTGACGGCGAACAACTCGTGCGGATAGCCGACGCAAAGTTTTATGCCGACCGGCTTGCCGCCGGACAGGTCACGCATCCGGGCGGCGAATTCCAAGAGTTCGATGGGAGTCGAAAAGGCACTGTGCCACGCGGGGGACAGGCAGTCCTCTCCAACCGGTACATCACGCGTCTGGGCAATCTCCTGCGTGACCTTCGGACTTGGTAGGAGACCGCCGTGGCCGGGCTTCGCGCCCTGGCTCAGCTTGATCTCGGTCATCTTCACGGCATCGTTAGCGGCACGCTCCGCGAAATTGCCCGCATCAAAACGGCCGTCCTTATCGCGACAGCCGAAATAGCCCGAGCCGATTTCCCATACCACGTCGCCCCCGTGCTTCAGATGATAGGGCGACAGGCCGCCTTCGCCGGTATCGTGGTAGAAGCCGCCATGTTTGGCGCCCAGGTTCAGCGCCTCGATCGCGTTGGCACCGAGCGAACCGAAACTCATCGCCGAGATATTGAGCCGCGCGGCGTCATAGGGCTGCGAGCACTGATCGGTCCCCACGCGCACGCGGGTTTCCTTCGGTGCGGTTTGGGATGGGGCCATGCTGTGGGCGAGCCATTCGTACTCGTCCGAATAGACGTCAAGTTCGGTGCCGAACGGATGGGCCGATACGTCCCCCTTGGCGCGGGCATAGACCAGCGAGCGGGCATCATGGCTGAACGGCCTTCCGTCCAGATCGCTTTCGACGATGTAGGCGCGCAGATATGGCCGCAGCCATTCGAAGAACCAGCGGAAGCGGGCGGAAACCGGGTAATTGCGCCGCAACGCGTGGTGCGTTTGGGACAAGTCCACGGCCGCGAGCACCAGTAGCGGGACGAACAGGATCAATGCCCACAACGCGCCCGGATGGCGAAGGCCGATCACGAGGACGGCGATGGTCCCGGCCAGTCCCATCAGCAGCAGAATGTTGCGCGACAGGGCATGATCGCGGGTGAGGGCGGATAGCAGCCCGGGCTTCGTGCTCATGACAGCAAGTTGCGGAACATGCCCACAACGTCTTTTCCGCGCCCGCCCAGTACCGCTTTCGCCGAGTATAGCGCCATGCCCGCAACCTGACCGGCCTCAATCTTCGGCGGCATCACCAGTTCGAACCTGTCGGTGACGACGTCCAGCAGCGCCGGGCCGGGGGCGGCGAGCCACGCCTGGACCGCCGCGTCAAGGTCGTGCGCCTGTTCCACCCGCTGCCCCCAGAAGCCCATCGCCTCCGCGACTTTGGAGAAGTCGGGATTGACGAGAGTTGTGTAGGCGTCGAGCAGACCTTCGACTTTCTGTTCTATTTCCACGAAGTCCAGTGCGCTGTTGTTGAACACCACGACCTTGATTGGCAGATTTTCCTGAACCGCGGTCAGCAGATCGCCCAGCATCATCGCAAGCCCGCCGTCGCCCGACATGGAAATAACGGTGCGGGAGGGGAACGCCGCCTTGGCGCCCAGTGCCTGGGGCATGGCGTTGGCCATGGTCCCGTGGCTAAGGCTGATGACGGTGCGGTTCTGGCCAGTGGATGCGACGTGACGCAGGCACCAGACCATTGGCGATCCGGCGTCGGCGGTAATGATCGCATTGGCTGGCGCGTGTTGGGAAATCAGCTCGGTCAGGTATTGCGGATGGATCGCGCCGCCTTTGCCGACATCGGCGTGCTTTGCCTGCTGCTCTTCCATCTTTGCGCGATGGTCGAGGCACTCGTCCAGAAAAGCGCGATCCGTCCGAGGCGCGATGCGCGGTAGAAGGGCGTCGAGGGTCGCGACAATATCGCCTATGACACCCACGTCCACCGGGTGGCGACGGCCAAGGTGCGTTCCATCCAGATCGACCTGCAGGATCGTCGCTTTGGATGGGTAGAACTGACGCCAGGCGAAATCGCAGCCGAGAAGCAGGAGGGTGTCGCACTCCATCAGGGCATGATAGCCCGCCTCTCCACCGAATATCCCGGTCATCCCGACGTTGAAAGGATTGCCGTGCTCAAGGAAATCCTTGGCCCGCGACGTGTGGGCGACCGGCGCCTGCAATGCAGTGGCCAGCGCGACGACTTGATCATGCGCGCGCTCACAGCCAGAGCCGCCATAGATTGCGACCTTGCCGCCTTTGCCGAGTTCGGCGGCGATCCGGTCCAACTCTGTGTCAGAGGGGCGGACCACGGGATTGGCCCGATGCACTGCGAAGGGTGGTTCGTCCGGGGCCTTGGCGCTGGAAACGTCAGCAGGTACGATCAGCACCGCGACGCCGCGCCGGGCGAGTGCTGCCTGCGCGGCCATGGCCGTCTTGCGCCGCGCCTGGGCGGGCGTGCGGATTTCCTCGCAAAAGACGGAGCAGCTTTCGTAGACCGACTTGAAATCAACTTCCTGCGGGAAGTCGAAGCCCAGTTCGTCACGCACGATCTGGCTGGCGATGAGCACGACCGGGGCGCGATTGCGATGGGATTCGAACAGCCCGTTGATGAAGTGAAGGCTGCCCGGTCCGCATGAACCGGCGCATAGGGCCAGTTCGTCGGTCAACAACGCGTCGGCTCCTGCCGCGAAACCGCCTGCTTCTTCATGGCGGACATGCACCCACCGGATGCCGCTTTCGCACAAAGCATCGGTAATGTGGTTCAGTGTGTCTCCAGGCACGCCGTAACATCTGCGTGCGCCGGCTGCCTCAAGTGTCTCGACGATCACTTGCGCCACTGTGGTCATTGCGTATTTCCCGATTGTTTCCGATTGGCTCTGGTCAAAGCGCCCGGGAGGTCGGGGTGTTCCGCGAAAAATGCGGATTACCGATGGAAATCGGGCATGTTCGCTCAGTCGAACTCATCGCCCACCGGCACACCGTCGATGAAGACCTGTTGGCGAGTAACCGGCCGAACCTCCACGCGTCCGGCCTTCAGGCCCCGCTCGATCCGTTCGACCATGGGCTTGTCCCGTACGAGCGGCGTTTTGTTGACGGCGGCCCATGCCCCGTCCTTGCCGCGCCAGATTCGGGCCTGGCTTGACGTGACGATCAGCGCTTCCTTTCCGCCGGGATCGAGGCGGACCAGGCAGGGGCCTTCAGTGAAGCAGGCGTCGTATTCAGCCAGCCGATCGAGCAGCGCCGCAGGAATGCGGGCGCCGCTCGGTTGCACGATAAGCCGGGAGCGGTCGATCGGGGGCGACGATCGCTGAGGGAAAGTGGGGAGGAGCGTCCACCGATCCTTGGCGCTCAACGCCTTGGTGGCAAGGCGACGTATCTGCGTAGAGCTACCGCTTTGCGCCAGATCGCGGGTACGTGCTTCCCCGGCACGGCCGAAATCAAAACGGAGCGCCACCCAGTCGAATTTTTCCGGTGCAACCCTGCCGCTACTCAGCCGGGCGACCTGATCCGCTGCGGAAAGCGCGCCGAAATTGATGATGGGGGTCGCGAGGAGAAGCGCCAAACCGCAAAGTCCGATCGCCAGTCGCATGTTGGCTGTGCGAAGGTGCGGCGCGGCCACAAGTCTCCACCGCAGGATCGTGACGAGATAGGCCAGGCCGTAAGCGCAGGCGATGGCGGCGAAGATCGTTGCCCACAGGCGGTCCGGCGTCAGTCCGTATTGCTGGATGCGCAGGCCGGTCGAAACAGCGGCGATGATGCCCAGCGGCAGTGTGGCCATTCCCAGCACGGCGACGCTGGCGCGCATCAACGGGTTACGCGTTTCGTGCCCGGCATGATCCCCGATCACCACCGTGGGGAGACAGAGCGCGCCTGCCACACAGGTCAGCAGTATCGGGCTGGTCGATCGCGTGGCATCCCACAGCGGTGTCAGGCCGGTGAAGGGAATCGCGACCAGAAAAAGCAGCAGTCCAAGGGCCAGTAATGGCGCAAGTACGGCCAGCACTGTCGTCACGACCCGTTGAATCACGTCCAGAATACGATCGCGATCGCGCAGCAGCCCGATGGCGGCACCGAGCGCAGCCCCGGTCAAGGTTAGCGCCATCCACTCCTTGCCCAGAAGATCACTCAGGAAGTGAATGCCGATCAAGCGGAACAATTGACCCAGCAGAAACGCCATCGCCCAGACGACGCCGGTGAAGGCCCATGCCGCCAGCCATAGCACCACGTTGGTCCAGACATGACGATACGCTTCTTTATACGGGAGCGACCAGTTCCACGGCTGGCCTTCCACCTGCTCGCCGCGCCAGGTCTGGAACAGCGGCGCGGCGATGGCGACGGTCACCAAGGCGCAGGCGATACGCCAAGGCTCGTCGGCGCGGGCACCGCCGAACGGCCCGTTCCAGTATATCGTAAAAGCCAGCAGCAATCCGCCGACGATGGCGAAAGCCACGCTCCAGAAAACGCGCGTACGCTCGACGAGGAAAGCGAACAGCAGCGCGCCAGTGCCGATGAAGGATGCCGCCGCCACGCGAAAGTCGGCGTGGGCACCCTTGGCCAGCGGGCGGTCGGGCTGGCCGATCCAGAAGATCAGCAGGCCGCATAAACCGCCGAGTATGGCGAGCCCCCACGAACGCCAGGGCCAGTCAGCTTCGGGATTTTCAGGCAAGGCGGCGTTATTCATGCCGCCGGTTGTAACCTCGCCAAGCCTGTCAGGCGACTGCTTTCGCCTTGGCCTCCGCCGCTGCGTGGAATACGCCCGGGTCATAGTAATAAGGCTTGATCTCGCAGCACAGACCATCGCGGAACGTGAACATTTCGCACAGTTCCGCCGGCTCCAGCGATGGGTCGGCAAAGCGCATCGTCAGGATCGCGATCGCGCGGTCGTTGCCGAACGCCAGATCGGTGCGATCAAGCCCGGCGACATCCACCAGCCCCATCGCTGTCCCGAACAATTCGCGCAAACCACCCTTGCCGCGAAAGGCTCCGGCCATCGGCAGGGCATTCGATTCGTGCGCGACGAAATCGTCAGTCAGCATGGATTCGGCGGTTTCCCAGTCACCGACCCCGCAGGATTCGTACAGACGATCGACGAAAACGGCCATCTCTTGAGGCGTCATGCTCATTCATCCTGCTCCGCTGTGTTTGCGCGGGAGTTTGACCATAGGCGGGGGGCAAGCAAACCTAGCGTTTAGACCAGCCTTTCGCCATTCTCTCACGCCGCTAAGCAGGACGGATGGGAAAGGTACGACAGATATTGCTGGCACGGCGTCCGGAAGGAATGCCCGTGCTTGAGGATTTCACGCTGGCAGAAGCGGACATGCCGGTTCCGGGGGAGGGCGAGTTTCTCGTCGCCATGCGGGTCGGCTCAGTCGATCCAGCGATCCGCGGGTTTCTGGACGATCGGCCCAGCTATATAGAGCCAGTCGCGATAGGCGCGCCGATCAACGGCATGTCGCTGGGCGAGGTCGTGCAGTCCAATCACGCGGATTACCCGATAGGCACGTTCGTTCGTGCCTTTGCGACATGGCAGGATCACTACGTCCTGTCGGGAGAAAGCTGGGGCCTGGAAAAGGTGCAGCAGCGCCCGGGCACTGAACTCTACCATTACATGGGGGCGTTGGGGCCGGTGGGGCTGACCGCCTGGGTCGGCCTGTTCGCGGTGGGAGAGGCGAAGCCTGGGGAGACAGTGGTTGTCAGCGCCGCCGCTGGAGCAACCGGATCGACCGTGGGGCAGATCGCCAAGGCCAAGGGTTGCCGGGTGATCGGCATCGTCGGGTCGCCGGAAAAAGTGGACGTGATCCGCGACCTCGGCTTCGATGCAGCAATCGATTACCGCGCTACGCCGGACATCGCCGCGGAAATTGCCCAGGCGGCGCCAGAAGGCGTAGACGTCTATTTCGATAACGTCGGCGGGGAAATGCTGGAGGCGATCCTGCCCCTGATGCGCCTGCATGGTCGTGTTTCCGTGTGCGGCATGATTGGACAGTACAACGACGCCGATCATCCTTATGGCGTAAAAACGCTATGGCAACTGGTCGTCAATCGCATCAGGATGCAGGGCTTCATCACCTTCGATTATCCCGATGTACTGGCGCAGGCCCAAGCCGAGCTTGACGAATGGGCCGCGCAAGGCAAGCTGCGTCCGCTGGCGAACGTGCGCGATGGCTTTGAAACGCTGCCGCAAGCCTTCATCGACTTGATGTCCGGCCAGACCATTGGCAAAACATTGGTCCGGATCTGACCGGACCCCTTCGGATCGCAAATCATAAATGACTGAAACCTATCACCCAATGATCGCTGAGAGCGACTTTCCTGAAGAAGGCAAATACGCCTCTCGCCTGGCTGGCTGGAGCGTGCTCGTCATCAAGACGGACGACGGTTTCCGCGCCGTGAACGATCGCTGCACGCATCAGGCGGCGTTGCTGTCACCCGGCCGCGTTCGACGCGGCGCGATCATGTGCCCGCTGCACGGCGCACGGTTCGAAGCCGCGACCGGACGCTGCATCGGTGGTGCCTATGCAGACCTTCGCGCTTTTCCACTACGCATCGAAAACGGCATGATCGAAGTGGCCGTGCCCGATGCCGCGCCGGGGCCTGACGAGAGGCCGGTCGGGCTGTAGGGCCTGCCATAAGGCACAGGTTCGCTTCGGCGCGGCCCGCTCTAGCATCGCATCATACTAAGCGTGACACTTTGGGAGAATGCGCAAATGCCGTACACTGGCCCGTTCGAGGATCGCCTCGCCATCCGTGAGTTGCTGGAAACCTACGCCGACGCGGTGACGCGGCGGGATGCGCAGGCGTGGGGCGAAACCTGGGCGCAGGATGCGGAGTGGTCGCTGCCCGATTATCCGCAGCTTGGGACCACAAAAGGCCGCGATGCCATCGTCACGATGTGGGTGGAAGCCATGAAGGCATATCCCGGCATCATGTTCGAAGCGTGGCCGGGCTCGATCGAAGTGAATGGCGATAGCGCGATCATGCGCAGCTACACCTCCGAAGTCTACGATCAGGACGGCGTCACCATGCGCGATCGAGGCATATACGAGGATACGTGCGTGAAGGAGGGCGGCAAATGGCTGTTCAAGAGCCGCTCGTTCCGCAACATCCACCGCCAGCACGCCCCGAAAGGCGTCTGAATTCCAATCGCGGGGATGACGACCACGTCGTCGCCATCCCCGCAACTGCTCACCAGAGGCGCACGCGCTTAGCAGGGGGCAGATACAGCGCGTCGCCCGGCTTGACGCCGAACGCATCATGCCACGCATCGACATTGCGGACCGTCAATGCGCGGTACTGGCCGGGGGCGTGGGCATTGCCGATCACCTGACGGCGCAACGCCCCGTCGCGCTGCTTGCTGGCCCAGCTCTGCGCGAAGGCGATGAAAAAGCGCTGGTCTCCCGTATACCCATCCACGACGGGAAGCTCTTTGCCGTTCAGGGCTTCACGATAGGCGTCGTAGGCCGCCACCAGTCCCGCCACGTCCGCGCCGTTTTCGCCCAGTTCCAGCTTGCCGTTGAGATGCAGGTCGGGGAACGGCGTGTATGCGTCATACTGCGCGACGAGTGCCTGGCTCTGCTGCTCAAAATGAGCGAGGTCTTCAGCCGTCCACCAATTACGCAGCAGTCCCTTCGCATCGACGAGCGCGCCGCTGGAATCAAAGCTGTGGCTGATCTCGTGTCCGATCACAGCACCGATCGCGCCGTAGTTGGATGCGATGTCTGCCTTGGGATCGAAGAACGGCTGCTGCAGGATGGCGGCCGGGAAATTGAGCGCGTTCTGGACCGGGAGGTTGACCGCATTGACCATCTGCGGCGTCATCCACCACTCGGCACGGTCCTGCGGTTTGCCCAGCTTCGCCAGTTGCTGCAGCGTGCGGCCGCGGATCGCCGACATGCGATTGGCATAGGCCGTGTTCGGCTTGATCGTGACCATCGAATAATCCTGCCAGCGGTCGGGATAGCCGACGCTGACGACCATTGCGTCCAGCTTTGCGCGCGCTTCCTTGCGGGTGGCAGGTGCCATCCAATCGAGCGTATCGACGCGGCGGGCGAAGGCATGCTTTATGTGCTTCGTCATCTCCGCGACTTGCGCTTTCGCCGAAGCGGGGAAGTGTGCCTCTACGTACAGCTTGCCGAACGCATCGCCGAGATCGCTGTTGAGCGACGCCAGCGCCCGTTTTTCGCGGCTGCGCTGCTGCGGCGTGCCGGACAGCGTCGTTTCATAGAAGCCGAAGTGCAGCGCATCGATCTTCTGGGTCAGCACATCCGTGTTGGCGTTGATGCGGTGGAACGCGAGCCAGTCTTTCCACGCATCCAGCGGTTCCGATCCGACGAGTGCGGCGATCCCGGTGATGGCCGACGGGCTATAGGCATCGAAGATCTGCTGGCGCGGCATGCGTGCTGCTGTGAAATAGGCGTCCCAATCCATGCCAGGGGCCTTGCTGGCGAAATCCGCTCGGCTCCACAGCGTGCCGCCGTTGGCGAAGTCCGCCGTTTCCGACTTGGTGGCGTGGGCTTTGGCAATCCTGGTTTCCAGATCGAAGATCCGCGCGGCGCGGGCTTCGGGTTGATCGATGCCTGTATGGCGCAGCAACTCGGCGATGTATGTCTTGTACTGCCCCCGCCAGGCGACCATCCGTGCCTCGTCGGACAGGTAGTACTCGCGATCAGGCAGTCCCAAACCGCCCTGGAACACATAAGGAACCACATCGTCGCTTTTCAGCGCCTTGGTGATGAACAAGCCGAACAAGTTTTCCGTCGCCATGTCGTTGTTGTTATTGAACAGATCGACATCGCTCTCGGTCTGGTCGCCGAGCACGCGTACGAGTTCGGCCTTGTCGGTGATACGACTGTACCGGGTCAGGTCGGCGCGCAGAGGTTCGATCCCCGCCTGGTCGATGGTCTTCACATCAAGGTAGGCACGCCAGTAATCGCGCAGCCGCGCCTTGTCCGTCCCCGCCGCCGGCTTTTCGGCGATGACTTTCCGGATCAGCTGCAGCTGCTGGCTGTCGGTCTTGTCGGCCGCAACGGTGTGTGACCCGATGCGGCTGCGATCCGCCGGGATCGTCGCCCGCGCAAGCCAGCCGCCGTTGGAAAACAGGTAGAACTCGTCCCCCGGCTTCACACTCTTGTCCATCGCCGTCTCATCAATGCCCGCGGACGCCACGGATTGCGCGGTCTTCGGAGCACGATCGGCCGCCGAAAGCGTGAGCGGGAGAGTGCAGGACAGCAGCAGAGCGGAAAGCAGGCGGGTTGGCTTCATGGAAAAGACGATCCTTTCGCCGCGGGACGTATGTTCGTCCTCATTCGGAATACCCCAAGATAGCCCTTTGCAGTCCGATCGCCAACAGCGGAAAAGCGATAAATTGCGCGATCACGCAATAAAAAGAGGCGAGGCATTTGCATGCCCCGCCTCCCTGCGACCCGATTATGTTGATCTTTAGAAGCGCTTCGTCACTTCCACCATGACTGTGCGCGGCAGCGTGCCAAAGCCGAGCTGGTCGGCCTTGATGCCAGCCGGGGTACCGGTGCCGCCGCCGGTCGACGGACCATCGACCACGCCGGTGACATAGAACTGGTTGGTCAGGTTCTTGCCGATGACGGCGAACTGCCAGTTGTTGTCTTCGGCGCCGAAGCGGATGCCCGCGTCCAACGTTATGTACTTGCTCTGGCGCGACAGCGGATTGCCGAAGCCCGAGGCAAGGTAGCTGGCGGAATACTTGGAGTCGATGTTGAAGCCCAGCTTGTTGGACGATCCGACCGACATTTCGTAGCTGATGCCAAGGTTTCCGGTCCAGCGCGGCGCCACGGAAAGCGGGGCACCATCAAGGCTCTGGCGGGAATTGCCAACCAGGTTGCAGCCCTCCGCCGGGGTCTGGCCAGCGTAGCACGGCGCCAGCGGGAAGTCGGTATACCGCGCCTTGTCGTAGTTGATCGAGCCGTGGATGTCGAAGCCGGGGACGCCATTGGGGGCGAACTGGAATTCAGCTTCGATACCCTTGGTGCGGGCATCAGCGGTCAAGGTCTGGAACGCGAAGATGGGCGAGTTGAAGAAGTCCACCTGCAGGTTCGAATACTTGTAGTTGAACGCCGTTACGTTGAACCGCAGCTGGTTCGACAGCAGAGTGGACTTGAAGCCGATTTCAAAGCCCTCGGCCTTTTCCGGGTCAAACGTAAGGTCCGCCGTGGGATCGGTCGAGAACTTGGAGTTGATGCCGCCGTTCGAGAAACCGCCGGACTTGTAGGCGGTCTTGTACGCGCCATAGATCATGAGATCAGGCGTGGGCTTCCAGGTCAGGGTGGCTTCCGGCGACCAGTTGCGGAAGTGCTGCCGTGCGGTGACTACGCCCAGGCCGTCCGGATCGTTCTGATCGCGGAAAATGCCCAGAACCAGCGGGTTATTGTATGGCTGCGTGAAGAAGCTGTTCTTCGTCTCATCCGTGTAGCGCGCACCGCCGGCCAGTTCCAGATCGGGCAGGATCTTGTAGGTCAGCTGCCCGAACACGGCCATCGTTTCACCCTTGGTGAAGCTGGTCTTGGCGGTGGTCACATATTCAAAGCCCGCCGGTGCGGCCGAGTTGGATACGCCGCCGGTCAGCACGTACTGTTCGAAGTCGCGCTTGGTGTTCTGATACAGAAGGCCGACCATCAGGTTGAGCGGGCCGTCGAGCTGGGTGAGCGCGCGCAGTTCCTGGCTGAATGCCTTCCACGACGAGTTCTCGGTCGCCCAGGTGGCGCCGGGGCCAGTCCCGCTGTTGCTTGACTGGAAGTCGCATGCGCAAGTCCAGCGGTTGTTGTTCCACTGATAGTTGGTGACTGACGATACCTGCAGCAGGTCGGCGTCATAGGTGATGTTCAACGTGCCGCTGGCCGAGCGATACTTGTTGTAAAGCTGGCCGTCTTTCCTGGCGAAAGGATAGGTCGCCGCGATGTCTGTCGGCATGTTGTTCTGGTGCGTGACGAAATCCTTGCCGCACGCATAGCCGTTGAGCTGCGAGGTCGAACCGTTGCCGCAACGATACGCGACGTAGTTCCACGACGAGTTGTTGACGGTGCTGGTATCGACGGTGCCCTTGAGGCTGACGGTCAGGTTGTCTGTCGGCTCCCACTTCAGGGTGCCGCGCGCTAGGAATTCTTCTTCACCCGGCGCTTTGCGGGCGGCTGGCTGGGCGATGTGTGACGTCGGATCACCGGTACCGCCAGCGAGGATGCTGGCAGCGTCGATCTCGGTATAGGTGATGGGATCGGCGACGTTGCGATAATAGCCGCCCTCCATCTTCGTGTAACGCGCAGCAAGGCGAATGCCGAGCGTTTCGGTCAGCGGCATCGAGGCGTAGCCTTCGACGCGGTACTGCTCGCTCTTGAACTCGTAGCCGCCCTTGATCATGAATTCGGGCTTGTCGCCCGGATCGGCAGTGGTGATCGAAATCACGCCGGCGGTCGCATTCTTTCCGAAGAACAGGGCCTGCGGGCCTTTCAGCACTTCAACCCGGGCGAGGTCGAAGAAACCTTCCTGAATGACGCGGCCCTGGCCGTAGTATGCGCCATCGACGACGACGGCGACCGACTGTTCGATACCGATCGAGGTGGAGGACGAACCGATGCCGCGCAAGGTCAGCTGCGCGCCCGATCCGTTCGATGCGCGGCCCACACTGAACTGCGGCGCGATGGCGGTGATCTTTTCAACGCTGGTGACGTCGCGGTTGACGATCTGCTCTGCCGAGATCGCCGTCACCGCAACCGGTACGTCCTGCACCGTTTCCTGGCGCTTACGAGCGGTCACGATGATGTCGCCAAGACCGCCTGCCTGCGGTGTGGTGGCCGTTTCCGCCGCCGTATCCTGCGCCATTGCCGGAGCGGCGCTCAACGCGATGCCCAGCACCGTCGAGCCGAGCAGCATGCTTTTGGTAAATCGCACCTCAGTAACCCTCCCTGATTTCATTCTTCTTGTGCGCACAACTAGACCATGAAATCGGGTCCAATGTCCTGTGCAAACGGATAGTCCTAGCAATTTAATCAGGTGGCGGACGTGCCGTCGCAGGCAAGGGTCAGGAAGAGGAGACCTGAATTGACCAACTGCCGATACTGGCGCCTGGATAGCCACCCCCAGGGCAACACCGATTTTGGCCGCTTCCTTAGTCTGCATGAGGACAGTTTGCCGCCATTGGCGGACGGCGAGGTGCGCATCGCGGTCGAGTGGCTGTCGATGGATGCGGGCACGCGCATGTGGATGAGCCCGCGCACCGATGGCTATCAGCCGCCGCTGCCGCTGGGTTCCAGAATGGTCGGCCTGGTGCTGGGCCGGGTGATCGCCAGCGCCGATGCGGCCTATCCTGAAGGCGCGCTGGTGCGCGGCTTTGGTCAGTGGGCCGATATCGCCACCGTCGTCCCCGCGCTTACCGGGCTGGAAGTGGTGGACGATACCGTCGCCGATCCGCGCCAGCACTTCGGCGCGCTGGGCCTCAATTCCTGGACGGCGTATGTCGGCGTCAAGGAAGTGGCAGCGGTCAAGGCAGGTGAATGGTTGGCGGTCTCCGCTGCAGCGGGGGCTACCGGCAGTCTCGCCTGCCAGGTCGGCAAGAACCTTGGCGCGAAAGTCGTCGGCATCGCGGGCGGGGCGGACAAGTGCCGCTTCCTGACCGAAGAACTGGGCGTCGACATGGCCGTCGACTATCGCAACGAGGATGTTGCCGCGCGGCTCGCGGAAGTTCCCGGCGGTATCAACGCCTTCTTCGATAACGTGGGCGGACCGATCCTCGACGCGGTCCTTTGCAACATGGCGCACTACGGCCGGGTTGCCGTATGCGGCATGATCGCGGGATACGATAACGATGCCCCGATGGCGGGTCCCGCCCAATTCGATCAGGTCCTGATGCGTCGCCTGCGGATCGAGGGATTCTTCATCCCGGACTTTCTGGAGCGTGGCGCGGAATTCATGCCGCAGCTGCGCACGTGGCTGGATGAAGGCAAGCTGTCCGTGCGTTTCGACGAAACGGAGGGTCTCGACAACGTGCTCATCGCATACGAGCGAATGTTGACGGGCAAGAACATCGGCAAGGTCGTGGTAAAGCTCTGATGCCTGCCATCCGCCACCGCGCGCCGCTGCAATGCCTGGTGGCGGTACGCGGCCATCCTTTCGACCGCACTGCATTCGACGCGATGTTCCAGGCGATGGACGGCATCAGCGCCACCATGGTGGACCAGCCCGCAGCAGCGCGGTTGATGAACCCCGATGGGATGCGCGGCTTCGACGTGCTGGTGCTGTACGACATGCCGGGCCTCGATTTCGAAGCCGAGCAGGATGCGCCGCTTTACCTCGATCCGCCGGAAGGGTTGCCAGAGGGGTTCCGCGCGCTGTTGGGAGCGGGGAAGGGCGTCGTCGCCCTGCACCACGCCCTGGCGGGTTGGCCGACCTGGGGTGATTATCATGACTGGCTGGGCGGCCAGTTCCTGTACAAGCCGGGGGTCTTGCATGGTCAGCCGGTGCTCGACAGCGGCTACGCGCACGGCGTAACCTACGAGGCGCAGGTCGTGGGCGACCATCCGGTCACGGCCGGCCTGCCGCAAACCTTTACGCTGACCGACGAGCCGTATCTGGCGCAGGTATTCAGTAAGGATGTCACGCCCCTGTTGCGGGCGGATATGCCGTTCACGCGGGACGGCTTCTTTTCCGCCAGCCTCGCGGTGCAAGGGCGGATGTATGACCGCGACGGCTGGGAGCATGCGGAAGGCAGCAACCTGATCGGCTGGACGCGGCAGGCGCTGAACAGCAAGCTGGTGTACCTGCAGCCCGGCGACGGGCCCTCGGTATATGACGACGCCAACTATCGCCGCCTGCTGGAAAATGCGATCCGCTGGGTGGCGTAAGGAGTAGCGCGGCTTCGGGGTACAAAAATGTCCGACCGGCGATAGAATTTCCATTCAGGTGCGCATCGACCGGGCCGAGACCCTATATCGGCAGGATCACGCGCCACGCTGACGAGGAACGACGCCCGAATGACACGATCCATGCTGCCACGCACGCCCAACCGCCTCGATGCGATCGACAACGGCAGGCCGATGGACGAGCAACTACTGGCGATGATCGTAAGCTTGACGTCCGAACTGACTGTCATGCGCGCCAGGCTTGATGCGTGCGAGCGGCTCCTCTCAGCCGGGGGTGCGTTGGCCGAAGGCGCTGTTGACGCATTCGAACCCAATCCGCAGGCTGCCGCCCAACGCGAAAGTTTGCGGCGGGCGACATTGGACAAAGTGTTTCGCCCCTTGCGTGAAGCGGCGCAGGCCGAACTCGCGGCGTTGGATGCAAAACCGAACCAGCAGGAGATCGAAGCATGAGCGAACAGATGTCCGAACGCCGCGAACAGATGGACCACCCGCTGATCGCGGTTCCGAGCCATGACGAACTGGCCGAACAGCTCTTCGTCCGCGATCTGAAGCTCTACGTCATGGGCGAAATCGAGCCAGTACAGGCGCGGATCGCGGCGGCCGAACAGCAACGCGCTCGCGGTGAAGGCGGTAACAACGATGCCGGCGCGCTGCGCACACGCATGGCGGAGCATCCCAGCTTCGCGACGTGGCTTTCACTGAAGCGCGAATCCCAGCGGCAGCTGTGGGCCAGCGTCGCCACCAGCGTGGAACGGCAGGCCGATCGTCTGGAGGAACTGGCGGACATAGCCATGCCGCTCGGTTCGGTGCGGACGAACCCCGCCTTCCCGGTGCCGGACTACATCGCCCGGGGTGACATTCACCTGATGCCGGGCGGCAACGCCCATGACGATGGCTCCATCCTGCAGGGCGCGGTCATGGACAGGGGCGGGGCAGTCTACATGCTGGGTCGCAACGGCGGTATGCTCAACGACCTGCGCGGGCAGACCGCGATGGCGCATGTGCTGACCCGCTTCCCCGATCTGAACCCCCGGCGTATCCTCGACATGGGCTGCGGCATCGGCACCAGCACCGTCCCCGCCGCGCAGTGCTTTCCTGAGGCCGAAGTACACGGGATCGACGTTGGCGCGTCGATGCTTCGCTATGCCCATGCGCGGGCAGAACATCTGGGGGCAGGCGTCCACTTCTCGCAGCAGAATGCCGAGAGCACTGATTTCGAAGATGGCAGCTTCGACCTCGTATTCAGCTGCGTGATGTTCCACGAAACATCGCAGGCGGCCAGTCTGGCGATCGTCGCGGAAAGCCGTCGCTTGCTGCGTCCGGGCGGGGTCGCGGTCCATCTTGAAGTGCCTTTGCTCCACGACAATACCGATGCGTGGGTCGAACTCTCGGGCGAACTGGAAGCACAGTACAACAACGAGCCGAACTGGCGCGGCGCGCTGACCACGGATTACAAATCGCTGTTCGAAGCCGCCGGGTTCAATTCAGTGGAAGTCGGCTATCAGGCTACCAGCCCAGCTGCGCGCAGCGGTCCACTGCGCTTTGGCCCCGAAAGCGAAGGCGTGTTCCGTTCATGGTTCGTGGCATCAGGGGTCGCCTGAACAAGATCCCGAGGCTTATTTTCGTAAGCCTCGGGATAGTTGCCTTGAAACCAAATTGCGTTTCCAAGGGACACGCGGCGCCGATAGTTGCGGCCACGGCGTGGCGCATCCCCAAAATTGAGTATGCCGTCTGAAAGTCTTTCGTCGATCCTTTGGCGTTCGATATTCGATGCGTATATAGCGCCCGCATGACGATCCCGCCTTCCCACCAACGCTCGCTTCTGCACTCTCGTCGCAGGGTTCTGGCGTGGGGTGGAGCGCTGGCGGCGGGCATGGGCAGCAGTGGGCTTTTTCCCGCTTGGGCGCGCAGCGGCACTTCGGGCACCGCCCATACTTCCATGCCGTCACAGACCCTGTCCGGCGACGCGATTGCGCTGCAGATCGCCGACAGTCATTTCCGCACTGGCGGTCGTTCCGCCCATGCGGTGACCGTAAACGGCACTCTGCCGGCTCCCCTGATAAGACTGCGCGAAGGGCAGACTGCCCGCATCGCCGTCACCAACCGGTTGCGTGAGCAAAGCTCGATCCACTGGCACGGCCTCCTGGTCCCGTTCCAGATGGACGGGGTGCCGGGCATCAGCTTTCCCGGGATCGATCCGGGGGAGACGTTCACGTACGAATTCCCGGTCATCCAGTCGGGCACGTACTGGTACCATTCGCACTCCAACATGCAGGAGGGGGTGGGCCTGTACGGACCGATCATCATCGATCCCGCCGGCCCGGATCCGCTGGCGTGTCCGCGCGAGCATGTGCTGGTCCTCAGCGACTGGAGCCCGATCCATCCGCATGAACAGTTGCGGCGGCTGAAGATGGCCAGCGGCTATTTCAACCGGCAGAAACAGACGCTTGCCGGGCTGCTTGCAGGGAAGGACCAGTCCCTGTCCGAGCGGCTGGAATGGGGCCGCATGCGTATGGATGCGACGGACATCTCGGACGTGACGGGATCGACGTACAGCTTCCTCATCAACGGCCATGGCACACCTGAAAACTGGACCGGGCTTTTCACGCCGGGTGAGCGGGTGCGGCTGCGCGTGATCAACGCATCGGCGATGACGAACTTCAATTTCCGCATCCCCGGCCTGCCGCTGAACGTCGTCGCGGCGGACGGCAACACCGTACAGCCGGTCGAAACCGATGAAGTCCAGATCGCGATTGCCGAGACGTACGATTTCATCGTCGAGCCGGGGGATCAGGAAAGCTACGCCATCGTTGCCGAAGCGATCGACCGTTCAGGCCTGGTACGCGCCACCCTGGGGCAGCGGCCGGGCATGGCGGCACCGATCCCGCCCCTTCGCTCCCGGCCCGTGCTGACCATGCGGGACATGGGCATGGATATGTCAGGCACGGACCATGGCGACGGGGCGGGACACTCGATGGCGATGCGTGACCCATCCGTTGCGCCGAATGTGCCGATGGGCCCGGGCGTGGCGATGCTGTCGCCGATGCCGGTGGACCGGCTGGCCGATCCGCCGACGGGGCTGGAAGCGGTCGACCACCGGGTCCTGACGTATGCCCAGCTTCGCGCAGCTGATCCCAATCCGGATACCTGCGTGCCCAGCCGGCAGGTAGACGTGCACCTGACCGCCAACATGGAACGCTACATGTGGTCCATGGACGGGGTCGCGATGTCCGAAGGGGCAGCGCCGATCCCCTTCCGTCTTGGCGAGCGCGTGCGCGTGAACCTGATCAACGACACGATGATGCCGCACCCGATTCACCTCCACGGCCATTTCTTCGAACTGGTCAGCGGCGAACCGGGGCATCGCGCGCGCAAGCATACGGTCAACGTGCTGCCGGGCGGCAAAGTCTCTTTCGACCTGACCGCCGATGCCGAAGGAGACTGGGCGTTCCACTGCCACATGCTGCTGCACATGCACGCAGGCATGATGCGGGTGGTAACAGTTCGACGCGACGATGTCTCCACCCACGCGGAGCACGGATGATGGCGCGACGAACGTTGGCAGCGCTGCCGCTGTTGGTGGCGCTGGCTCCACTGGCGGCGAAGGCTCAGGACATGAGCCAGATGGACCATTCGCAGATGGACCATTCGGACCATGGCATGGAACCCATGCCGATGCCGGAGCAGCCCGATAACGCCGCCCCCGATCCGCACGCCGGGCACAACATGGCCCAGGCGACGTTGTCCGACCGGCCCGGTGATGCGCCGCCACCGCCCGTGCCTGCCGATGCTGCCGCCGACCGCGTCTTCAGCACGGCGCGAATGGACGCCGCGCGCAAGACCATGTTCGACGAAATGCGCTTTTCAACGTTCGCGCTTCAGGTCGATCGGCTGGAATACAGGGCGGCGAAAGGCAGGGACGGCTTCGGCTGGGAGGGTGAGGCGTGGTATGGCGGCGATCTTGATCGGGTCGTTCTGGCCAGCGAGGGCGAAGGTAGTTTCGGCGAGCGCGCTGAACGTATCGAGTTGGCCGGGTATTGGCGCCACGCGCTGGATCCCTGGTTCAATCTGCAGCTTGGCGTGCGGCATGATTTCCGCCCCGACCCGCAGCGCACGTACGCGTTGATCGGAATCCAGGGCCTCGCGCCATACTGGTTCGAGGTTGGCGGACAGATCCTGGTATCGAACCGCGGTGATATTCACGCGCGGGGCACCGCATCGTACCAGCAGCGCATCACGCAATCACTGGTGATAGAGCCTGAGACGGAGTTCGATTTTGCGTTTCAGGACGTGGCGGACCTGAACGTCGGCGCGGGGTTCGAGCGTATCGAACTGGGCGCGCGCTTGCGCTACGACCGCAACCGCTCTTTTGCGCCGTACCTCGGCGTTCACTGGGAGCGCAAGCTGGGCCAGACGGCCACCATCGCGCGCCGCCGGGATGATGGCGTGTCTGGTGTATCGATGGTGATGGGCGTGCGTGCGATGTTCTGACCGGGCCGATACCGGTCAGCGCGCGACCGCCTCACCGCTGGAATCCGCCACGAAGAAGCGCTGGATAATGTCGCGGGCGAGCCGGGCCGGGCGCATCGTGTCCGCGTCCAGGCAGCACCAGCTCGATTTGACTTCGGCAAGCACTTCCTCGCCCCGCCGGATCACGGTTTCATAAAAAGCGCGCGCGCCCTGCACCTTTTCCAGCAGTACCGTCGCGATCACGTCGTCATCGATGAACGCCGGCCGCCGGTACGTGATTTCGTGCTTGAGGGCGACCCACAGGTGCTGGGCGACGGCCTCCGTCGGCGCCAGCGCGCGCCAGTGATCCAGCACGGCGGCCTGCACCCATTTCAGATAGCTGGCGTTGTTGACATGACCCATGAAGTCAATGTCCTCAGAATCGATGCCGACCTGATAGAGATGGGGAATGGCGTTGCTCACCCGTGCAGTCTACCATCCCCGGGCCTTCGGGGGTAGCGCGAAAAGGCCGCCTAAGCCTGCTGCGCGCATTCCTCTTCCTCAAAGGCGAAGCCTTCCGCTTCACCAAGCTTCTGTTCACCGGCAAAGATCGAATTCAGGCGAGCGCACACGTCGCGGCGGTATTCCTGACGCAGGATGGCGCGCGGTGCGGTCAGCGCGATTTCATCCGCGATCGCTTCCTTGATGCGCGATACGGCGGCTTCTTCCAGCACGCCCACGCTTTGCAGTTCCTTGCAGAGTTGAACCAGCCCTGCAGCGGTCGCCTGGGCGCGAAGGCCTACATTCTTCAGGTCGTAGTGCAGCTTGCGCTGTTCAATGCCTACGGTCATTTCCATCTCCTTATCTTTGTTCCCTTGTACCACAGATCCCCAGTACAAGGTAGGGGCTGTCCATAACGGCATGTAGGGGATGGCCTGCCGCCCCATTGTGCGACAGGCCATAGGCAGCGCTACTTGGCGGTAGTAAGTCCGCGTGCTTCCAGCATCGGCTGCACTTCCGGGTCGTGCCCCGTGAAGTCGCGGAAAAGGACGGCGAAGTCCTTGGTATGGCCCTGGCCCAGGAACGATTTGCGGATGCGATCGCCGTTGGCGCGCGTCATGCCGCCGTGCTTTTCAACCCAGTCCCACCCGTCGTGCGCCAGCATTTCCGTCCAGATGTACGAATAATATCCGGCCGCATAGCCGTTGTCCCAGATGTGACGGAAGTACGGGGTCTTGTAGCGTGGCGGGATCAGGTTGGTCGCAAGACCCGTCGCTGCCAGTGCCTTCGCTTCGAACGCCATCGGGGGCTGAGCGGCCTGTTCCGGCGTCAACTGGTGCCAGTTGATGTCCAGCATCGCGGCCGACAGCGTTTCGCCAAGGCCAAGCCCCTGGTTGAACGTGCGGGCGGCCTTGATCTTGGCGACAAGAGCCGCAGGTATCGTCGCGCCTGTCTGGTAGTGCTTGGCGTAGTTGTTCAGCACTTCCGGCAAAGTCGCAAAGTTCTCGTTGAACTGGCTGGGGAATTCAACGAAGTCTCGCGCCGTATTGGTCCCGGAGAGTGAAGGGTACTTCTGGTTGGCGAACATGCCATGAAGGGCATGGCCGAATTCATGGAACATCGTCTCTACGTCGTCGTAGCTTGCCAGCGCTGGCTGACCTTCGGCGGGCGGCGTAATGTTCAGCGTGTTGCTGATTACCGGCTTTTGGCCAAGCAGCGCGGACTGCTCGACGAAGTTGTTCATCCATGCGCCGCCCTTCTTGTTGGAGCGGGAATAGGGATCGAAGTAGAAGATCGCCAGTTGGCTGCCATCGGCGTCCATCACTTCGTAGGCACGCATGGTAGGGTGATAGACGGGCAGATCGGTGCGGCGCTTGAACGTGATGCCGTATGTCTTGGTGGCGGCGAAGAACACACCGTCTTCAAGCGTGCGCCATACCTCGAAGTAGGGTTTGATCTGGTTTTCATCCAGATCGTACTTCGCCTTGCGGACCTTCTCGGCGTAGTACGACCAGTCCCATGGCTCCAGCTTGATGTTCTGGCCGGCGGACTTCGCGGCCGCTTCCAGCATGCCCGCTTCCCGGTCCTGCGTGGCGCGCAGGGCGGGGACGAAGCCCTTCATGAACTCCATCGCCTGTGCCGGGGTCTTCACCATGCGGTCGTACATCTGGTACGTCGCGAAGTCCGACGCGCCGAGCAGCTTGGCCTTTTTCGCGCGCAAGGTGGCCATCTGCGTGACCATGGCGGTGGTATCGTATTGATCGCCGCCTGACGTGCGGTTGATGCTGGCGTCCCACAGCTTCTTGCGGCTGGCGCGGTTGTCGAGGCTGGTGAGCGCGGCCTGCTGCGTGGTGTTGCCCAGCGCGAGCATGTACTTGCCCGCGTGACCCTTCTCGGTGGCGAGCTTGGCAGCGGCGGCGATATCCGCATCGGACATGCCAGCCAGTTCGGCCTTGGTATCGAAGATCGGAGCCTTGGCCGCCGTGGCGGTCGTCAGCTTTTGCGAGAACGCCGTTTCCAGCTTGGCGATCTCAGTGTTCATCGCTTTCAGTTCGGTCTTCTGCGCCGGCGAAAGCATCGCGCCGCGATGGACGAAGCTGTCATACGTCGTCGACAGCAGCATCGCGTCCTCGCCGGTCAGCGCCTTGCCCGCTGCGCTGTCGTGCACTGCCTTCACCCGCGCGAACAGCTTTTCGTCAAGGTAGATGTCATCGTTGAGTGCAGAGATCTGGGGGCTGAGGGCCGTGTCGACAGCGTCCAGCTTGTCGCTGGTGTTGGCGGACGTCAGCTGGCCAAAGACCGCATAGGCACGATTGAACAGCGATCCGGCGCGTTCCATGGCGACGATCGTGTTCTCGAACGTGGGGGCGGCCTTGCTGTTGGCGATCGCCTTTATTTCCGCGCGTTTGGCGGCGATGCCGGCCTCGATCGCGGGCTGCCAGTCGTTATCGGTGTACGCGGGGAAGTTCGGAGCTTCCAGGGGCAGGGTGCTGGGCTGGGCGAAAGGCCCGGTGTACGTGCCTTTGACGGCAGCGGCCGGCTTGTCCTTGGCGGTCGCGATCACGGGGAATCCTCCAAGCAGGCCCGCGCTCAGGACGAGGGGGGCGGCAGCGGCCATAAGCCGGTTTTTGATCAAAACATCTCTCCTGCATTCGGCAAGGCCGGGCGATGGCAGATCCATCAGCCGCAAATTTTCCTTTGCCGACATAGTCATGGCCGGATTTGAAGCGCAGAATGCAAAGGGTTGCAAGAGGCGCCTGCACGGAAACGAGCGTTCGCCCCCGGATTGCCCCCGCCTTTAACGCGGATGACGCGCCGCGAGGGCGATCCCGGCCAGGTTCTGAGCGCGCTTGATCCAGCGGACCCTCGCGGGGCGCATCTGCTGGCACGCGGTGAGGAAGGCTTTGGCGTGATCGCTGTCGGCAATGCCCGATCGAAGGGCGGCATCGGCTTGCGTGACGATCTGCCGCGCGTCGCCCAGCAGAACGGCATCCCGCACATCGAGTTTCGCGCAAAGCTCCACCGCGCGGATCAAGGCCAGCCATTCGGCGTCCTCGTTGCTTCCGGCACCGAGATCATCGGTCAGATGCACAACCCCGCGAATGACGACTGCGACCTCGATCGGCCCGGGATTAGGCCTGCACCCGCCGTCGAAGAAGACGCGGGGCCGCTCCCGGCTCAAGGCTGTTGGCTGGTCGGCTCGCTCCAGCCAAGGCCAAGCGCCTTTTGCACGGCGATGTAATCGATCGTCAGCTGCGCGCGCGTCTGCGCGACGGCGCTGGTAGCGGAAAGTTGCTGCCGTTCGATATCCAGCTGGTCGATCAGCGTTGACGTGCCTGCCTGGAAACGCTGGCGATTGAGAGTCGACGCACGCTCTGCGCTGGCCAGCGCGCCGCCGAACTGCGCCAACTGTCGGCGCGTGGCGCCGAAGCGGGCGAGGCTGTCCTCGGCATCCTGCAAGGCGGCCAGCACGGCGCGGCGGTACTGCGCTTCCGCCCCGTCGCGCTGCGCCTCGGCCTCGCGGATCGCCCCCTTGCTCCGGCCGAAGTCGAGGATGGGCCAGCTCAACTGCGGGATCAGCAGGGCGGCCAGACTGCCCGGATCGAAGACATCGCCCGGCTTTGTGCCGCCAAGGCCAAGGATACCGGAAAACTTGATGCCCGGCATCGCCTGCGCCTTGCGCACACCGATGTTCGCGGTGCTGGCGGCCAGTGCTCTTTCGGCAGAGCGCACGTCGGGGCGATGCGCGATCAGGGTCGCCGGATCGCCGATCGGTACGGATGCCGGAGGCAGCGGCACGGGGGTCGGGTTAGACAGCAGGGGATCGAGTTCGCCTGGCGTTCGGCCGGTCAGCACCGCCAGCGCATTTCGGTACGTGGCGA
Organism: Novosphingobium sp. BL-S-24; assembly: GCF_055521575.1. Classification (NCBI taxonomy): domain Bacteria; kingdom Pseudomonadati; phylum Pseudomonadota; class Alphaproteobacteria; order Sphingomonadales; family Sphingomonadaceae; genus Novosphingobium; species Novosphingobium sp. BL-S-24. Next base: position 834,401 of record NZ_CM145487.1, on the reverse strand, counting down.
TCTGGGCGGCAAACGGCACGTTCTGCGCATCGGTCGAGGAAAGCTCGGACTGTAGCCGCTCCACCTGCAGGCGTGATGTGGTGCCGGCCTCCAGCCGTTGGCGGGTCAGATCGAGTGCCTGACGCTGCAACGCGCTGGACCGGGCATTCAGCCGGGCGCGCTCTTCCACGTCGCGCAAGTTGACATACGTCTGCGCCAATTGAGCGCTCAGCGAGACTTGCGCATCGGCCAGATCAGCAAACCGCTGATCGACGGTATCCTGCGCCGCTTCGACATTGCGCCGCTTGCCGCCGGTGAGGTCCGGTTCCCACGACACGTTGGCGCCCACGTTATAGAAGTTAAGCGACGAACTGGATGACGAATCGCCGTCTCCGCCTTCATCCGAGGACGAGCCGAGGCCGGAGCCGGGCAGCCGGGCATGGACGAACAACGCATCTGCCGCAACAGAGGGCAACTGGTTTGCGCGGCCTTGCTGCAACTTGGCCTGCGCTTCGCGGATGCGGGCCTGCGCGGCGTCGATATCGGGGCTTTGCGCCAGCGCATCATCGACGATGCGGTTAAGAACCGGATCACCCAGCGTTTCCCACCAGCGGGCAACACCGGGGGTGGCGTTCAGCGCGGGATCGTCAGCCCGCACGAAAGTGCCACGATCCGCCGCGACCGTCGCCACCTTCGGCGGTCCGGCGTAGTCCTTGCCCGCACTGCAAGCCGCCGTGGCGGCGATGGCGCAGGTGGTCAGCAGGATAGATATGCGCCGCATCAGTGCATCGCCGCCATCTTGCCGCTGCGGGGCAATGGCCGCAGGAACAATACCAGCGGCATCACGCATACGGTGACCATGCTCATCGCGAAGAAGATATCGTTGTACGTCATGACAAGCGCTTGTCCCTGGATTTGCTGCCCCAGTAGCCGGATGCCGGCGTCAGGGTTGCCGACGGCCTGGCCAAGCCCGGCAAGATAGCCCTGAACTTGCGGCGAATTGGCGTTGAGTGTCTCCTCAAGTCGCCGGGAATGCAGCCACACACGATCCTGCTGCAGGATGGAAATTCCGGCGAGCGCAAAGCTGCCGCCCAGGTTGCGCATGGAGTTGAACAGGCCAGACGCGTCGCCCGCGTCATCGGGCGGAACCGACTGGACTACGGCCTGGCTCAGGAACAACATGCCCATAATCTGGCCGATCCCGCGCATCAGCTGGGATTCGGTAAAGTCTACACCGGACGAACCGATGGTCAGTCCCGATTCCAGCCAGGCCGAAAAACCCATGATCCCCATACCGAAAGCGACTGCGATGCGGATGTCCAGATAGCGTAGCAAGATCGGCACGAACGGCATCAGCATGATGCTGGGTATGCCGGACAGCAGGACGACTTTGCCCGATTGCAACGCGTTGTAGTTGGCGATCGCGGCCAAAAACTGGGGGATCGCATAGGATGTGCCGTACAACACTACGCCAAGCGCCATGCCCATGATCGCGACCGAGCCGAATTGCCTGTCCAGCAGCAGGCTAAGCTTGATCACCGGTCGTTTTGCGGTGACCTGCCCGTAGAACAGCAGCATGAAACCGCCAGCGCTGATCGCCGCCATCGTGCGGATCAGGGAAGAAGCGAACCACTCCTCTCGCGATCCTTCCTCCAGAAACACGGTCAGTCCACCCATGCCGAGCGCGAGGCCGAGGATGCCGATCCAGTCCGCTTCGGCGAGCAGATGCAGCTTGGACGGCTGGTGCGGCAGGCCGACCACAAGCAACAGGATGAGGATGAAGGATATCGGGACGTTGAGGAAGAAGGCGTAATGCCAGCTGACGTTCTCCGCCAGCCAGCCTCCGACCAACGGCCCCAACAGCGGGCCGAGGATGGCGACGATGCCGAAGGCGGCGGTGCCGATCGATTGCTGGCTTCGCGGCAGGCGCTGGGCGATGATGGTCTGCGCGGTGGGGATCATCGCCCCGCCGGTAATCCCCTGGCCGACGCGGCCGATGATCATCACTTCCAGCGAGTTCGCGAATCCGCACAGGATCGAAAAGCCGGTGAACAGGGTCACCGATATGAGCAGGAACGTGCGCAGGCCGAGAAGTCTGGTCAGCCAGCCGGACAGCGGGATGATGATGATTTCCGCCACCAGATAGGACGTGGCGACCCACGCGCCTTCGGTGCCGGTGGCGCCGATCTCGCCTTGGATGGTCGGCAGCGCGGAGTTGACGATGGAGATGTCGAGCATCGCCATCAGCGCGCCAAGCGTTCCGGCCGCGACCGCCAGCCATGCGCTCAGGTCTGCCTTCTGTTCCTGCGCTGGCAGGCGGGAGCCCGCAGGAAGCGCGCTGCTTGCCACGTCAGCGGCCCTTCGTCTCAAGCCGCTCCTGATCGTCCTCAATCCGCTTCAACTCGCCTTTTGCGCCGCGTGTATCGACCGTCACCCTAACGGACAGGCCCGGGACCAGGATGCGGCGAGCCGAGGCCGGGGCCTCGATCGCCAGGCGCACGGGCACGCGCTGCACGATCTTGGTGAAGTTGCCGGTCGCATTTTCAGGAGGAAGGATCGAGAACTGCGCGCCGGTGCCGGGGGAGACGCTGGCGACGCGGCCGTTCACTTCCACGCCGTCAAGCGCGTCGACCGAAATCTTGGCGGGCTGACCGGGACGCATGAGCGCCAGCTGTGTTTCCTTGAAGTTGGCGACGACATAGAGCCTATCCAGCGGCACTACTGACATGAGGCGCGTACCAGCCTGCACGAACTGGCCCAGCCGCACCGTCTTGTCACCGATGCGCCCGGCGATCGGGGCGGTGAGGCGGGTGGCGGACAAGTCTATCCCGGCGGCTTTCAACTGCGCCTGTGCGCCTTCGCCCTGCGCCAGAGCCTGCTGGACCTGAGCCCGTAGGCCCGGAACCCGGCGGCGCTGCATTTCGAGTGCCGCCTGCTGCTGGCGGACCTGCTGCGCCGATTCGGCTGCCGCGAGCCGCAGCTGGGCAAGCTGCTGGCGGGTTTCCGCTCCACTGGCGACCAGCGGGACGTAGCGGGCGACTTCGGCGGCATCGTGCGCGGCCTTGGCGCGGGCGGCGGCCAATTGTGCGTCGGCCTGGGCGATTGCCGCTTGCTGTTCGGAAATGGCGGCGCGAGCGTTCTCGGCACCGGCGGTTGCCTGCGCGATCTGGGCGCGGGCCTGCGCCACCTGCGCGTCGTAGTTGCCCGGGTCGATCCGCGCCAGCGCTTCCCCTTGGGTGACGTCCTGATCGTCGCGGACCATCACCTGCGTCACGTATCCGCTGACTTTCGGCGCGATGGCGACCGCATCGGCGCGGATCTGCGCGTCGTCGGTTTCCTCGAAATACTGGCCGTAGGTCGTGTAGCGAAAATACCAGATGCCGACGCCCAGGATCACGACGATCGCCGTGATCAGCAGGAACCGCTTGGTGCCGGGCGTAAGGCCGCGTCGCTTGGGCTCTGGCGCATCGCCCTCGACTGTAACGTCGCGATCGGCGGCACCATCGTGCGTAGAAGCATTTTCAACCATCGCGACGGCTGATCGCGCGGGCTGACCGGGCCGTCAAGGACGTAGTGCCAAATGTGCGCAAAACCGCAGCTGGAGTTACATATCCGTTCCTTGTCAAACACTCCGAAGCGGAATACTTTCGTGTCGTCAGAACGAGAAGTCGTGGAGACGGACGCATATGGAAAGGTACGATGCCAACCTCCATCAATGCCCGCTGCGCATCCTTTTGGCGATGAGCACGGCGGCATTGTTGTTATTCGTGGCGGCCTTGCTGTTGCTGGGGTGACCGCAGCAGCCTGATGGTTGCGTAAATATCCCTCGTCGCTAACGACGGTGGTCCCGGCGATCAGGAGTTTCGCCGCCAACCTTTGATGGACCATCGACCATGTCGGACACTTCGCCAGCACGCGCGGCGCCGCTTCCGCCGCTGACCGCCATTCCCGGTGATGTGCTCTCCCTTGCCGATTACGAACGCCGCGCGCAGGCGCATCTGCCAGCCGCCTCATGGGATCACGTTCAGTCCGGGAGCGGCGCCAATTGGACCTTGCGCGAAAATCGCGCGGCGCTGGATCGCGTCGCGCTGATACCGCGCATCATGCGCGACCTTCGGCAAGGCGGCACGGCGATCGACCTGCTGGGAGAGCGTCACGCGGTGCCCTTCATGCTCGCGCCGGTTGCCTATCACAAGCTGGCGCATCCCGATGGTGAACTGGCCACGGTGCGGGCGGCGGTCGCGCTGGACGTGGGGATGACGGTCAGCACTCTGTCCAGCGTATCGCTGGAGGATATTGCCACCGAGGCGCAGGCCATGGCCGAGCAGTTCGACCGTCCTGTGCCGCCGCTGTGGTTCCAGCTTTATCTCCAGCCGGAGCGCGACTGGACGCTCAGCCTTGTCCGCCGGGCGGAAGCGGCAGAGTACCGGGCGCTGGTGCTCACTGTCGACGCCGCCATGAAACTGTCCTCGTTCCCACTGCCCGACGGGGTGGAGGCCGTGAACCTGCGCGGCATGGCGCGGCCTGGGCACACCGCCATGCCGGGCGACGCAACGATTCTGTTCGGCACGCCGCTGACCGATACCGCGCCGCGCTGGGAAGACCTTTCGTGGCTGCGCGCCAACACGCGACTGCCGATCATCCTGAAGGGGCTGATGTCGGTTCACGATGTCGACGCGGCGATCGAGCATGGTGCGGACGCCATCGTCGTCTCCAATCACGGCGGACGGGTGCTGGATTCGATGCCTGCGTCCCTGTCCGTCCTCCCCGCCATCGCGGAGCGTGTCGCGGGCCGGGTGCCGATCCTGTGCGACAGCGGCTTTCGCAAGGGGGCCGACATGGTGAAAGCGCTGGCGCTCGGCGCGAACGGCGTGCTGATCGGGCGCCCGCAACTCCACGCGCTTGCCGTAGCCGGGATGATCGGCGTGGCGCACGCCCTGCATCTGCTCCGCGCCGACCTGGAGCTGGCGATGGCCCAGACCGGGTGCGCCACCGTTGCCGACATCGACGAAACGATTGTCTTGCGCCTCTAACCTGCACTGCATCTGCACCGAATATCCGCCGTCGCTCCATTCCTGTCGCCACCGTTTCTGCTCGCGGGGAGGTGCATGGTTTCCATAGCCCGCGTTGACAGGAGCGTTTATGGAAATGATCTTGTGTCCCATGCCCAGCACGATCCTGATCGTCGACGACGATCCCCATATCCGGCAACTGCTTGTCTTCGCTTTCGGCAAAGCGGGGCTGGAGACGATCGAGGCGGCCGATGGGGAGGAGGCGCTGGCGCAGGTGGAGCGGCGATCGCCCGATCTGGTGATCCTGGACATCAACATGCCGCGCATGGACGGGCTGGAGGTGTGCCGCCGCCTGCGCGCGGGCAACGACGTGCCGATTTTCTTCCTCTCTTCCCGCGATGACGAGATCGACCGCGTGCTGGGGATCGAACTGGGCGGCGACGACTATGTGGTGAAGCCGTTTTCCCCGCGCGAGGTCGTGGCCCGTTCGATGGCGATCCTGCGCCGCACGGCCACGCGCCCGCCCGCGGTCGAGAATGTCTCGGTGATGCGCTATGGCCTGCTGGCGCTGGACCCGCAGAGCTGGACGGCGCAGTGGGACGGGCAGGAAGTGGCGCTGACGGTGACCGAATTCACCATCCTGCGCACATTGCTGGCGATGCCGTCCCGCATCTTCTCGCGTGACCAGATCATCGACCGGTTTCGCGGCCCCGGTTTCGCGCTCACCGATCGCACAGTGGACAGCCACGTGCGCAACCTGCGCCGCAAGTTCGCCGATCTGGGCGGGAGCGACGTGATAGAGACGCGCGCCGGCATCGGCTACCGGCTGGGCGGATGCGGCGGAGTTGCGGCTCAGTCATGATCCCGATCCCCGCATGAGGACGGTCGACCGCGCGAAGTCATGGATCGGTGGTCACTGGCCGGTCCTGCGCCTGCGCACGATCCTGCTGAGCACACTGCTGTTCGTTGCGGCGTTGCCGGGGTTTGGTGCGATCTTCCTGCGGGTGTACGAGAATGCCCTGGTCCGCCGGACCGAGGCCGAACTGGTGGCTCAGAGCGCGGCGTTGGCGGCTGGTGCTTCTATCGTGGCGCGCGGCATTTCCATGCAGCCTGATCCGTCTCCGCCGGATCGCTATCACGACCGGGTGACGGAAGTGGACTTGCGGTCCACCCCGATCCTGCCACCCCGGCCGCGTGGCAGGATTGTCGATACGAAGCCTGATCCGGCGGCGCTGGTCCTCGCACGGCAGATGATGCCCGCTTTCATCGAAACGAAAGTGACGACGCTCGCCTCGATCCTGATGCTCGATCGGCAAGGCATCCTGCTGAACGGACGCGATGCCGGGCGCAGCCTTGCCAATCTGCCGGAAGTCCGCTCGGCGTTGAACGGCACCGCCATGACCGTGCTGCGCGACAACGAAGGCTACATGAACCGCCACGCGCTGGAATGGCTGAGCAGAGCGGCGAACATCCGGCTCCACCATGCGCGCCCGATCATCGTCGATGGCAAAGTGGTGGGCCTGCTGCTGGTATCGCGATCGCCACGCGCGCTGTTCCTTGGCCTGTACGAGGATCGCGGCAAGATCATCTTTGGCATCGCCATCATCTTTGTGCTGTTGCTGGGGCTGTCGGCGGTGCTGTCGCGAACGATCGTGCGCCCGGTGGAGCGGTTGAGCCAGGCGACGCGCGAACTCGCTTCGGGGCGCCGGGTCGCAGCCCGGCAACCCTCGCTGCAAGTCGTCGAAATCCGCGCGCTGTTCGCAGATTTCGAGCAGATGGCCGACAGCATCGAGAAACGCTCACGTTATCTGCGCGATTTCGCCTCGTCGGTCAGCCATGAGTTCAAGACACCGCTCGCCGCGATCTCCGGCGCGATCGAGCTGTTGCAGGACCATGGCGACGAGATGGCTCCGGCGGATCGGGAGCGGTTCCTCAAGAACATGGCTGCCGATGCGCAGCGCCTTTCGCGTCTGGTGCGGCGCCTGATGGAGCTGGCGAAAGCGGACGTGATGGTCGGTGAGCGCGACGCGAACGCGCGGCCCGGCGATGCGCTGGCCGCCGTGGCCGATGCGATGACGCGCGACGGGTTCGCCGTGTCCCTCCACCTTCCGTCCGAGCCGACCGCCGTTTCCATGGACGGCGGCGCTCTCGAAGCCGTGCTGACGACCCTCGCTGAGAACGCGCGGCAGGCGGGGGCGGGGCGCTTGGACATCACCGTGAAGGGCGATGAACGATGGGTGCGGATCGACCTTGTCGATGACGGTCCCGGCGTGCCCAGTGGCGACAGCGAGCGGGTGTTCGATCCCTTTTTCACCAGCAAGCGCGCACAGGGCGGCACCGGGCTTGGCCTGCCCATCGCCCGCTCGCTGCTCGATGCCTATGGCGGTGACCTGCAACTGGTGCCTGCAACACCGGGTGCGCACTTCCGGCTGCTTTGTCCGGCGGCCTAAACGGAGAGGGCGGGCGATTTTCCTACATCGCCGGATGCTGCTAGGATCGGGACGGATCTTTCACATCGTCATCGCCAAGCCTGGGTTTCGGCCTATGAACAGGGCCGTTGTGCATGTGTTTCATCAACTAAACCCGCATCGGACTGCTCTCGCCCGGCGGCAGGGAACAATCCGGGGGTAAGCAAACTTAACAATTTTCGCGCCGTCGTCCTGTCTTGACCGGCAGGGCGTCGCGGATCGACCGGTTGGCATGATAACGCAGCCTTCGGATCGCCGCTGACCAGACAACGCAGGATGATTATCACGCGATGAGCGTAAGCAGCACTACCCCCGCCAACGGCCCGGCCACTCCCAGCCGCGTCGTCCCCGACATTTCCGGCGAAATACAAGAGGTCTGGACCTCTACTCAGGCATGGTTCCAGACCTACTGGTTGCAGATTATCATCGCCGGGGTGATCGCCGTTACCATCGTCACCGCGCTCTACGCGTTGCGGCGATTGGGGATGAAGCTGTGCAGGCCGGAGAGGGGCCGCGCCGACTGGCTGCGAATTCTGGGCCGCGTCATCTCGAAGACCACCAATTACTTCATCATCATGGTGGCCATTCAGGCAGTCGATGGATACGCCCAGACTCCCCCGGCGCTGGACAGGTTCATCACCTTCTTCTTCACGCTGGCTGCCGTGGTACAGGGCGCAATCTGGGCGCGTGAATTCATCCTCGGCGCGATCGAGCACCGTACCGCGTCCGAGCATTTCCAGGGTGAAGCGATCATCAACGCGATGGGCCTGATCCGCCTGCTGGTCAGCGTCGTGGTGTTCGCCGTGGCGGCAGTGGTTCTGCTCGACAACTTGGGCGTGAATGTCACGGGTCTCGTCGCAGGACTTGGCGTCGGTGGCATCGCGATCGGCCTCGCGGCACAAGGCATCTTCGCCGATTTGTTCGCCGCGCTGGCCATCATATTCGACCGGCCCTTCAGCAAGGGCGACCAGATCAGTTTCGGTACAAGCTCCGGCACGATCGAAGCGATAGGCCTGAAATCAACGCGCATTCGTGCCTATACCGGCGAATTGCGCATCATCGCCAACAAGAGCCTGCTCGATAAGGAAATTCTGAACGTAAGCGGCAGAGACCACATCCGTCTGTCGTTCACCATCGGCGTGGCTTATGAAACCCCGCCGGAAACCTTGGCCCGTGTGCCCGATATTCTCAAGGAACTGGTCGAAGCGGCAGGCGGCAAGGCTGCTCGCGCCGGATTCGAGACATTCGGCGCAAGCTCGCTCGATTTCGCGCTGCTGGTGGACGTACCGGGCAAAGACTGGTCGATCGCGCACCCATTGCGGGACCGGTTGATGGTATCGATAATCCGGCGTTTTGCGGAAGAGGGGATCTCCATCCCCTATCCCACCCAGACGACCTTCACCGCTGCGCCGGATGGGAAGCTGATCATGCCATATCACGACCGAGATGAGGCAACCTTCCAGAGAGTGTGAACCGAACGCAGGGCAGCCGGGCATGTCGTTGATCAGATGACATCGGCCCCCTGACGATCAGGGCGCGGTTCTCGGATGCGCTTTGTTCGAGAATCGTATATCGATGCGAACCAATGGAGCTTTCAGGACATTTTCCGGCCGACCCGCACGCGTCAATAGCGCCCAATGCGGTGTTGACGACGGTCACGCCGCCACCGGAAAAACCGAAATGGTCGCGCTGGAAGCGGATCAAGATGCTCCTCACGGCTATAGTCGTGATCCTGTTGCTGACGGTCGGCTATCTGGCCATCACCGCTCCGCTGTCAAAGTCGCTGCAGCCCATCGCGCCGCCGGAGATCACGCTGCTTGCTGCCGATGGCACGCCGATTGCGCGAAACGGGGCGATTACTGCGGCCCCCGTCGATATATCCACGTTGCCAGCGTATGTACCCCACGCCTTCCTGGCGATTGAGGACCGGCGCTTCTATTCGCACTGGGGCATCGATCCACGCGGCATAGCGAGGGCGGCGTGGAGTAATGTCAGCGGCGGCAGCACCCAGGGCGGCAGCACCATCACGCAGCAGTTGGCGAAATTCACGTTCCTGACGGCCGAGCGGTCCCTGACCCGCAAGGCACGGGAATTGCTCATCGCATTCTGGCTGGAAGCGTGGCTGACCAAGGATGAAATCCTTGAGCGCTATCTCTCGAATGCCTATTTCGGCGACAATACTTATGGGCTGAGGGCAGCATCCCTGCACTACTTTCATCGCCAGCCTGAGAAGCTGACGGAAGGTCAGGCGGCCTTGCTGGCGGGGCTGATGAAAGCGCCATCGCGGCTTGCGCCGACCAACAACTTCGAATTGTCGCAGAAGCGGATGCGGGTCGTCCTCCAGACAATGGTGGATGCTGGCTACATGACCGCCCAGCACGCCCGTGCCGTTCCCACGCCCCGTCTGGATGTGCGCAATCGCAGCGAATTGCCGACCGGGACTTACTTCGCCGATTGGGCATTGCCGCAGGCGCGGCAGATCGAGGCGGCGGGGTATGCCGGGCAGACGTACCGCACGACGCTCGATTCCAGACTGCAGGCGGCGGCGCACCGGGCGATCCGGCAGGCCGGCGCGGGAAAGACGCAAGTCGCGCTGGTGGCGATGCGCCGGAACGGCGAGGTTGTCGCCATGGTCGGCGGGCGGGACTATTCTGCCAGCCCGTTCAACCGTGTGACGCAGGCGCGGCGGCAACCGGGGTCCACCTTCAAGCTCTTCGTCTACCTCGCCGCGCTGAAGGCGGGGATGGAGCCGGATGACACCATTCCGAACACGCCCATCGAAACCGGATCCTATCGACCGCAGAACGCCGGTGGCAGCTATTCGCGCACGATCACGCTGGAGGATGCGTTTGCCCGGTCCAGCAACGTCGCGGCGGTGCGCCTGTTCAATCAGGTGGGCGACGAGGCGGTGATCGACATGGCGCGGCGGTTCGGCATCAAATCGCCGCTCCCCGCTGGCGACCCCAGCCTTGCGCTGGGCACGGCGACGATGACGCTGCTGGAACTGACATCGGCCTATGCCGGGGTGGCGGCCAACAGCTTTCCGGTGATGCCGAGGGCGTTTCCAGCTCCCGAGCGGGGATGGTTCGACTGGCTGCTGGATGGCAAGCGCAGCCTTTCATCGCACGATCATGAAGCGATCGAGGGTATGCTGCGCGCCACCGTCAACCGCGGGACGGGTCAGGCAGCGGTGCTGCGCGGTCCCAATTTCGGCAAGACCGGGACCAGCCAGGAAAACCGTGACGCGCTGTTTGTCGGCTATTCCGGCGATCTCGTCGTCGGCGTTTGGATGGGCAACGATGACAATTCCCCTCTGAATGGCGTTTCCGGCGGCACTGTTCCAGCGCGTATCTGGCGTGATTTCATGCGTGACGCCTTGGGCGAGCGGCCTGCGCCTGCAAGGCCCAGAGCTGCCGATCCTGAAGGGCCGGTACAACCGCTGGATGTCCCGGAGATCGAGGATATCCCGGTCGGCGACGACAGCCGGATCAAGATCGAGAACGGTCAGGCGGTCATCAGCACGCGGGTGCAAGGTGTGCCGTTGGACCTTCGGATTGACGGGCAGGGCCTGCAGATCGGGTCAGACGAACCGCCGCCCCCCGAAGCCGGCCCCTGAAATTATTTTGCCCGTTCCATCCGGTTGACCGATTGGCCCGATCACAAGGGTTTTAGTTCATAAAGTACACGCGGCGGGGCCGTCCTTTATAGGCGGGCGGCGCGATTCTGGTCCACGGATGCAAAGAGCCGAGGCGATGATACCCGAGTCGGCCGATGTAGGAAAACGCGCTCGCCGCCTACTCGAACTCGTCGCGATGCCGATGTCGGTGCAGCGGGACCACCATGGGACTGTCGCCCCCCATGTCGATATGGCCGGTCACGCCGTAGACGGTGCGCAAGCGGTCGGCGCTGAGCACCTCGCGCGGCGTGCCTTCGGCCACCAGCATGCCTTTGTCGATCAGCAGCAGTCGGTCGCAGTACCTCGCCGCCATGGTGAGATCGTGGAGCACCGTCACGACCAGCGCGCCGCTTCGTGCCTCTCGGGCAAGCAGTTCCATCACATCGATCTGATGGCCGGGGTCTAGCGAGGCGAGGGGTTCGTCCGCGACGATTCCGCGCGCGCCGACCGCCAGCGCCCGCGCGAGCATCACCCGTGCTCGCTCGCCGCCCGACAGTTCGGTGACGATGCGCCCGGACAAGTGGCCGACGTCCGCCCGCTCCATCGCCTGACGCACGGCTTCACGGTCATCGCCCGAAATGCGCGACATCGGCGCGAGGTGCGGCAGGCGGCCCAGCGCAACCAGCCGTTCCACGCTGAGCGGCCAGTGCAGCGTCTGGCCCTGGGGAAGATAGGCGATCAGCCGTGCCAGTTCGCGGGCGTGCATGGAGCCGATATCGCGCCCGTCGATCGTGACCGAGCCCCCGTTGGTGCGCACCAGGCCAAGCATTGCGCGGATCAGGGTGGACTTGCCCGCGCCGTTCGGCCCGATCACGCCGGTCAGGGTGCCGGGCCGCAGGGTGGTGCGGATGCCGGTAAGAACCGCGCGGCGGCCAAGGTCGGCGCACAAGTGGTCGATTGCGATGGTCACCATACCCGGCGCTCCCGCAGCAGATGCACAAGGAAGACCGGAACGCCCAGGAATGCCGTTACGACGCCCAGCTTCAGTTCGCTGGAGGTGGGGATCAGCCGTACGAGAATGTCGGCGCCGGTCAGCAGGATCGCCCCGCCCAGCAACGACGGGACCAGAACCGCCGAAGGGCTGCGATCGGTCAGCGGCCGGATGAGGTGCGGCACGATCAGGCCGATGAACCCGATGGAGCCGGACACCGCCACCGCGCCGCCCACGCCGATCGCGACCCCCAGCAGCAGGCGCCGGCGCGTCCGGCGCAGGTCGACGCCCAGCGACCGCGCCCCATCCTCGCCCAGGGACAGCGCATCCAGCGCGCCGGGGTGATAGAGAAGCAGCGCTGCGCCGATGGTGACGCATGGCAGCGCCAGCCAGACGTGCTCCATCGTCCGGTTCTCGATCGAGCCCAGCAGCCACGCCATGATTTCCATGGCGGCGAAAGGGTTGGCCGACAGGTTCAGCGCCAGGCTGATCCCCGCCCCGGCGAGCGTAGAGACGGCAATGCCTGCAAGGATCAGCGTCAGCGGGCTTTCCGCGCGCCCTGCCAGCACGAACAGGATGCCCAGCGCGACCAAGCCCGCCAGAATGGAGAGCAGCGGCAGCATCACCACGTTCCATTCCGCTACCCCGAAATAGATCGCCGCCACGGCCCCGAGTGCGGCGGAGTTGGATGCGCCCAGGACGGACGGCTCCGCCAGCGGATTGCGCAAGTACCCCTGCAGCACTGCCCCGGCGAGACCCAGCATCGCGCCGACCAGCAGGGCGATCAGGGTGCGCGGCAGGCGCAGTTGCAGCAGGATCGCCTGAGCGATGGGATCGCCGTGCCCCGTCAGCGTCGCCGTCATCCGGGCAAGGCCCAGCGACACCGGGCCAAGGCTCATGGAACCAAGGCCCACGATGACGATCCCCGCAATCAGCACGGGGATCAGCGCAGGATGGCGCGCGCGTGGAAAAGCGTCTTCTGGCACGAATACCTCTGATTGGATCGGTTACCCGTCACGCTTGTGTCCCGGGGTCGTGTTGCTATGGATGCGCGGCAATGGCGCATACGGCTTATCTTCGTTTCGGCAAAGGCGCACGCGCCGGATTGGGCGCGGCTGCGGCCTGCCTTGTGGGCATCCTGTGTCTGAAGGCGGGTACGCTGGCAGCCGCGCCGCCTGCCCGAACGCCGGTGCCGCAGCGTATCGTCTCGCTCAACTTGTGCGCCGACCAGCTTGTGCTGGCGCTGGCGGACCGTCACCAGATCGCCGGGCTGACCCGCTACGCCACGGACGCCGCCATGTCCGACGCGGCGGCCGCCGCGCGCGGGCTGCCGGTGCTCCGGAATTCGGCGGAGGAGATCATGGCGATCAACCCCGACCTCGTGATCGGCATGCCCGCGCGGCGCAGCCCGGCGCTGGCGGTGCTCAAAGCCCGCAAATATCCCGCGCTCGATATCAAGTCGCCCGACAGCTACCCTGACATTCTGCAGTCCATCCGTGACGTGGCGAAGGCCGTGGGCCATCCCGAGCGGGGAGAGGCGCTGATCACGCGCATGAACCGCGATCTTGCGGGTCTGCCCAAATCCCACGCCGGAAAAGTAGCGGCCTATTATCAGCGGCGCGGGTACATGACCGGGACGGGCACGCTGATCGACGATCTGATGACCCGCGTCGGCGTGATCAATCTGGCGGGCAAGCTGGGCAAGCCCGCGCTGTCGCAGATGAGCCTTGAGGAGATGGCCGCCGCCCGGCCAGACTTCCTGATCGTCGATACCGCGACGGATCGGGTGGTCGATCAGGGCACGGCGATGATGCACCACCCGGTGCTGGCGGGGATACCTCGGATCGGCATCCCTCAGGCGTGGACGGTGTGCGGCGGGCCAGCCTATGTGAAGGCGGCGCGGGCCATGGCGGCGGGCGTCAACGCTCGCTGACATTTGCCCTCCAATCCAGGCGGTCTTGCCAGCCCTTGCGCTCCAGTTCGGGGACGGTGTCCGGCTCGGCTTCCCGGCCAAGGCAGAGCAGGGCGATGAAGCGCCAGTTGTTGGGCACTTCCAGCACCTGCTTTACGTATTCCGGCTCGGCGATGGATACCCAGCCCAGCCCCAGCCCGTGCGCGCGGGCCGCCAGCCACAGCGTGTGGATCGCCAGAACGACAGACCATTCGCGCGTCTGCGGCATCGTGGCCGCGCCAAGGCCGGAGCCGATCCTCGTCGCGTCGTCGCAGAAGACGGCGATTACTTCGGGCGCATGGTCCAGCCCGTGCAGTTTCAGCGCGGCATAGTCCGCGCGGCGCTCGGCCATCGCTTCACCGGCGCGGCTGACTTCCGCATCGACGTGGCGGGCCAGATCGCCGCGCAGGCTTTCACTGCGCACCCGCACGAAGCGCCACGGCTGCGAATTGCCGACCGACGGCGCGAGTTGCGCGGTAGCGAGAAGGTGCGCGACCACCGCCTCCTCGATCGGATCGGCGCGAAAATGGCGCACGTCCCGGCGCCACGCGAGCAGCGCGGCCAGTTCCCCGCGGAACGTATCGGAAAAGGAGGGGCCGGCGTCGCGCTCCATCGTCAGTATTCGACGCCCGCCTGTGCCTTGACGCCCTGCTCGCGGAAGGGGTGCTTCACCAGCGTCATCTCGGTGACGAGATCGGCCTTTTCGACCAGCGCTTCGGGAGCGTTGCGGCCGGTGACGATGACGTGCTTCATCTCGTCCCGCGCGGTCAACACGTCCACCACTTCGTCCACCGGCAGATAGTCGTAGCGCAGGACGATGTTCAGCTCGTCCGCCAGCACCATGTCATAGGCCGGGTCCGCCACCATGCGCTTTACCTCGTCCCACGCCTCGCGCGCCAAGGCGATGTCGCGGGGTCGGTCCTGCGTGTTCCAGGTGAAGCCTTCGCCCATCGGCTTGAACTCCACTTGCGCGGGAAAGGCATCGAAAACCACCTTCTCGCCGGTGGTCATCGCGCCTTTGACGAACTGCACCACGCCCACTTTCTTGCCGTGCCCTATTGCGCGCACCACCATGCCGAGGGCAGCGGTGGTCTTGCCCTTGCCCTTGCCGGTGTGGACGATCAGCAGGCCCTTTTCGTTGGTCTTGGACGCCATGATCTTGTCATGCGCGGCCTGCTTCTTCTTCATCTTCTCGGCATGGCGTTCGTCGGTGCGTTCGACCATCTTCAGGCTCCTGCAAGCTGGGCGAGCATCACGCCCGCGCTGTTCGATCTTGGTCTCCACAGCCCGCGCTCCAGCGCCTCGGCAAGGCGCGCTGCTGTTTCGCGAAGGGCTGCCGGGTTGGCCTCGGCCATGAAATCGCGCACGGCCTCATCCTCGATGAAGGCGGCGTGGACGGCGTCGAAATGGTGGTCCTTCACGGCGTGGGTCGTGGCGGCGAAGGCGAAGAGGTAATCGACCGAGGCAGCGATTTCGAACGCACCCTTGTAGCCATGGCGCATGACGCCCGCGATCCACTTTGGATTGGTGACGCGGGCGCGCACGATGCGGCCGATCTCGTCCTCCAGCGTGCGGACGACGGGGCGTTCCGGGCGCGAATGGTCGTTGTGATAGGACACGACGCGGCGGCCCTTCAGGTGCTCCACCGCAGAGGCGATGCCGCCTTCGAACTGGTAGTAATCGTCGCTGTCGAGCAGGTCGTGCTCCCGGTTGTCCTGGTTCTGGACCACGGCATCGGCCTGCGTCAGGCGGGCGGCGAACAGTTCGCGCTCGGCCACGCCCTCTACACCCGCGCCGTAGGCATAGCTGCCCCAGTCGAGGTAGACGTTGGCGAGATCGGCGCGGTCATGCCACAGCTTTTCGTCGATCATCGCCTGCAGCCCGGCGCCGTAGGCACCCGGCTTCGATCCGAACACCCGTGCCCCGGCGCGGCGGGCTGCGAGTTCAGCGCTTTGCCCCTGCGCCGTCAGCATCGCGGTTTCGGCGCGGTGACGTTCGGCAGCGGGATTGTCCCCCTCCGGCTCGTCCAGCGCCATCACCGCGCGGGCGGCGCTGTCGATCAGGTCCATCTGTTCGGGGAAGGCGTCACGGAAGAAGCCGGAGACTCGCAAGGTCACGTCCACGCGGGGGTGCCCGAGTTCGGCGACGGTCATCATCTCGAACCCGGTGACGCGGCCCGATGTCCATTCCCAGCGCGGCCGAACGCCCATCAGGGCCAGAGCCTGCGCGATGTCGTCGCCGCCCGTGCGCATGTTGGCGGTGCCCCAGGCCGATAGCGCCATCGCTTTGGGGTATTCGCCCTCGCGCTGCAGATAATCCTCGACCAGCAGCTGCGCCGACTTGCGGCCCAGGTCCCATGCGACGGCGGTTGGTACGGCGCGGGTATCGACAGAGTAGAAGTTGCGCCCCGTCGGCAGCACATCGGGCCGCCCCCGCGTCGGTGCGCCCGAGGGACCGGGCAGCACGAAGCGTCCGTCGAGGCCAGCGAGCAGGGCAGCGGTTTCGGCATGGCCGCAGCGATCCACGCCGGGCGCGAGGTTTCCGGTGATTTCGGTCAGGACCGCTCGAGTGCGGTCAAGCTGATGGGCATGGGAGGCAGGCGCCGCATCCTCCACCCACTCTGCCGCGAGCAGTTCCAGTCGCTCCACCGTATCGCCCAGCGTCCGCCACGGTTCGCCCGACACCGCCGCCAGTGCAGCGGGCCGGGGTCCATGGCAGCGGTCACCCATCCGGCAGTCCAGTGGGTCGAAGTCAAAACCGAAATCCTGCGCCATGGCTCGCAACAGCGAACCCTGTCCTGGTCCGTCATATCCGCGTGGCGTGCGGGCCAGCGCGACCAGCAGGTCCCGCCGCAGCCTGCCCTGCGGCGAATGACCGAAGACGTGCAGTCCATCACGGATCTGCAGTTCCTTCAGCTCGCACAAGTAGTTGTCGATCGCCGAAAGCGCGTCGTCGTCGTCGCCCGTCGCGCCGGCGTCCTGATCCAGCCCCTGTCCGCGCGCCAGATCCAGAATGTCGCGCCGCAGCCGCTCCAGCCGGCGCGGGTCCATGCCGGCGGCGAGGTAATATTCGTCTACCAACGCTTCCAGCTGCTTGAGCGGGCCATAGCTTTCCGCGCGAGTCAGCGGCGGCGTCAGGTGATCGATCACCACCGCGCCGATGCGCCGCTTGGCCTGCGTGCCTTCGCCGGGATCGTTGACGATGAAGGGATAGAGCTGCGGCAGCGGCCCGGCGCAAATCTCGGGGAAGCAGTCTTCCGATAGCGAGACAGCCTTTCCGGGCAGCCATTCCAGATTGCCGTGCTTGCCCACATGGACGACCGCCTGAGCGCCGAATTGCCGATCAAGCCAGACGTGAAACGCCAGATAGGCATGCGGCGGGACGAGTGCCGGATCATGATACGTCGCCTTGGGATCGATATTGTATCCGCGCGCCGGCTGCACCGCGAGCGCGACGTTGCCGAAGCGGTGTACCGCAAGCCGAAAGGCCCCGTCGCGAATGAAGGGATCGTCGGCGGGGTCGCCCCAACGCTCTACCATCGCGGCTTGCGCCGTGGGTGGAATGCGGGCGAAAGCCTCGCGGTAATCGGTCAGGCGCAGGCTGACTTCGCCGCCGCGATCCAGCGATGTCAGATCGTTGGTCACGCCCCCGGTCATTAGCCGCATCAGGCCGGCGCCGTCTTCCGGTGCCGCGCCGACATCGTATCCTGCACCGCGCAACGCAGAAAGAATGGAGGCCGCGCTGGCGGGCGTGTCCAGCCCCACACCGTTGCCGATCCGCCCGTCGCGGTTGGGGTAATTCGCCAGTACCAGGGCCACCCGCCGCTCGCTTGCGGGCGTGCGACGCAGCGCCGCCCAGTTCGCCGCGAGCTCGGCCACGAAGGCGACCCGCCCCGGCGCGACACGCGGGACGACGATGCCGCACTGGGTCACGTCGTCGAACCGTTCGGCGGCCTTGAAGGCGACCGCGCGGGTGAAGATGCGCCCGTCCACTTCGGGAAGCGCGACGTTCATCGCCAGGTCGCGCGGGCCAAGGCCGCGTGCGGCGGAAAGCCAGTCCGCCTCTTCCACACCGGCGAAGGCGACTTGCAGGATCGGGCAGTTGGCCCTTTCCAGGACGCCCGGATTGCGCGGCTCGCCCGAGGACGAGGACGCAAAGCTGGTGGCGTTGACGATCACGTCGGGCGCAACCTGCGCCATCAGGCCGCCCAGCCAGTCGATGGCGAAGGGCTCTCGCAAGGCGCGGACGTGAACGGCGGCGACATTGAAGCCGCGCTGTTCCAGAGCCGCCACCATTGCGTCCACCGCATCCATCGTCCCCGCGATCATCAGCGCGCGATAGAACACCAGCAACGCAACCGGGGCGTCTGGCCGCCACCGCGCCTGCAGATCCGCAAGACCGGGCCGATCAACCCCAGCTATATAAAGCCCCGCGTCGGCCACCGGCACCGGATCGTCCGGCGTCCCGCAATCCGCGCCGATCGTCCGGGCGGCGGTGCGCAGAAACGACAGGGCATTGGCGGTGCCGCCCTGCCGCAGATAGTCGCGCAGCCGCTCGACTTCGGCGGCGGGCAGGGTGCAGGCCCGGTCCAGGGCCGGGTCGTCCTCCCGACCATCGGCGATAGCGGCAAACACGATGCCGCGTTCGCGCGCGACGAGCGCGATCTCGTCGATTCCATAGGGCCAGTAACTTTTGCCTCCCAGCAGCACCACGCAGACGAACCGGGCGTGGGCGATCACCTTTTCGACGTAGAGGTCGATCGAATAGGGGTGCTTCAGCTGTAGCAGATTGGCCAGCCTGACGCTCGGGGCGTTTGCGGCTGTGTCTCGCAGTTCGGCCGCAGCCTTGGCGAAGCACGCCAGTTCGCTGTCCGCCACCGTCAGGATCACGATGTCGCCCGGCGACTGGTCGAGGTCGATCGCCTCGTCGCCGTTGGAGATGGTGCCCGGAGTGGCGGATAGCAGATGCATCAGGCGTCCACGGCCCCAAGCACGTCGGCCAGGCCGTGTTCGATTGCCGCCCGGTCCAGTCCCTTCTGGCCGATCACCACCAGCTGGGTCCGGCGCTGCTCGGCAGGCAGCCACGCGCGGTCGTAGAAATGCTGGATGCGCGGGCCTACCGCCTGGACGATGAGGCGGCTGGGCTTGCCCGCCACCGCGACCATTCCCTTGATTCGCAGCACGTCATGCTCCGCGATCAGCGCCGCCATCCGCGTGACAAGCGCGTCCACGTCGGCCACGTCTCCGCCTGCCGCCACGAAGCTGTCGAAGTCGTCATGGTCGTGATCCTCGTCCAGACCATCGATGTGGGACTTGCGGGAATCGAGGTCATCCTCGGCGGCGGCGGTGATGCCAAGCAGGGCGGCGATGTCCACCGCGCCATGG
>NZ_CM145487.1:2500-807500 GCF_055521575.1 Novosphingobium sp. BL-S-24 | reverse complement strand
GGCCATGATCGATCGGGGGAGATCGTCGACCTCCTCCATCTGCTTCACCAACTCGGCAATCCGGCGTTGGGTGTCAGTGATACCTGCTTCCATCTCATCGCCGCGGCCAAGAGCCGCCTGCACCTCGGCATCGAGTTCGCGCTGCAAATGAACGGCGAAACGGCTGACGATCTCTAGGGTTAGCAACCGGTCGCGTAGACCAGCGAGGGCGCGCGTTTCGAGCAGTCCACCTGTGATCGAACTATTGTCGCAGACCTGGCGTAGAGAGGCCCTGCACCGCCACCGCCCGCCCATGCTGACGTAGTCGGAACCACACACACCACAGCGGACGAGACCACTCAGCAGATGTTCTGGACGCTTGGCGCCGGACAGCGGGTTGCCGGTGAGGCCAAAATTTTTCATCGTGTGCGCTGCGCGCCTTAATCTGTCGTGCCTTGACTTCGTCCCAGAGATATTGATCGATGATGCGCAGATCCGGATCATCGCGTACGACCCACTCGCTCTCGGGATTGAGACGAGGCACACGGGTAAACCCTCGATTGTCGTTAGGAATCTCGACCCATCTTCGCCGGTTGAAGATCCGGCGGCCGATGTAGATCTCGTTGTTGAGAATGCCTTCGCCCATCGCAGGGTTGCCCGAAAGCGTCGTGGGGCCCCAGATGCCGCTATTGTATTTGCCGCTTTCCCGGGCGCGGGGGGAGGGGATGCTTTCGCCATTCAAGACCTTGCAGATCGCTTTCAGGCTGGCGCCATCGGCATAGAGTTTAAAAATCCGCCTAGTCAAGGCGGCTTCTTTTTGGGCATATCGTGAGCCTGTCGATGGGACGACCAAAGGGGTCTAGGCTGAGGACCTCCTTGACATAACCGAGAATTCTGCCGCCGGTAGCTCCGCCGCGGGTCGCCTTGCCTTTCAAGCCGCGGCGCGTCGTATAGGCAATACGCGCGCGTTGCTGCTCGCCGATAATCCCTTTGAATGCAAAGGTGAGGTCATCAATGCGGCCGGCTGCTACGGTGTGGAGTACCACGTCATCCACGATGAAGAGCTTGCGCATGTAGGACAGATGCTCCTGATCGCGGCCAAGCCTGTCCACATCTTCGATGATCAGGATCTTGGCCGGGCTGGACTTGAGATCAGCAAGAGCCGCCAGGAGCCACGGGCGATCCATTGTCGCGCCGGTGATACTATTGTCGCCGAAGAATCCGACGAGTTCCATGTCATGTTGTTTCGCGTAGGCGGTGGCGAACAATTTCTGATCATCGACCGATGACGTGCGGCTGTCCGGGTCATCAAAGCTCTTGCGCCCGTAGCCGATGGCTTGAAGAGGCATCAATTTTTTCCTTAGTTGTTAACATGGGTGGCGACCAGGCGCGCGGCCACTTGGCGTGCAAGCGACTGCAGGAGCGGGTCGAGTACCTGGTCAATTGTCGGCATAGGCGATTTAGCAGCTTCGTCCTGAGCTCTGGTGTTGTCCTTGTTGGACAGCACGGAAGATGGCGGCGACGGTTCCATGCCGCAGGTTTTCGCCTGTTTGGATGGTACGCAGCCACGGGAGTGCCAAGCCGTTTGTTAGTGTTCCATGGCGAGGGGCGCTGCCGATAGGTCGAGAAAGCCCCCTAGGTATCGTCGACCCTCTGCCTAGCAGGCAATATGGAAAGGATCACGACGGATTCAGCGCCGTCGGTTCTTCCTGCGTGATCAGGCGGAACATCATATCATTAGACCTGGCAGCCTCGCTGTGTTCACCAGTCACGTCGAAGCGGGCGTGAGCCCCGTTTGGCCTCGTCCTGTCGTGTACCTGCAGGTCATTGAGAAGCACCGGCCCGATCAGATCGCCCCGCCCGCGTGGTCTTCATTGAGGAGGTGATTACCGTCAACGGCATAGGTTGCGTGGTATTCGCGTTCGAGGTCGAGGTAAAAGCCGCGTAGTCGTTTCCAGCGCATGACTGCCAAGGTGGCGGCCATGGCGTTCATGTCAGCGATCTGGATGTTGCTTCGATAGATGTCGCTGTCGCCGCTCGTGGTGGGAATGCGCGTGCGGGCATTCGCAGCCTCCGGCCCCGGCCGCCCTTCAATGCCCGTTCGGTATGCGCGGCGGGCCGCGAAAGCCGCTCGAGCGAGGGACCATACTCCACCCATTACACGGCCACGGCCTCCTATCTGTACATCAATCGGCGCAGGGGCTGTGACCGGTTTGGCAAGGTGCCCGATGGATATGTCGATCGCGGCGATCTTCTCGCGAGCGGCCGCTGTTACCCGCAAAAGAGCATGCCCCACCATCTGCGCAGCGGGGACGCTCTATGGCGGGAGGCGGATGATGCCGCTGCTCTCGAAGGGCCGCGCGGTGTCGCTGCGACGCATATCGTGGCCGATCTGCCGCTCGACGCCGAACTCGACCGCTGGACCTGGCTGGTCGAGAGCTACACTTACAAGCATTGCGTTGATAAGGGCATGATTGTCGATTGGGCGATCCATGGGCGCAAGGGTGCGGATGGCCAATGGACGGGCGCTCCGCATGTCCATCTACTTGCCACCAGCCGCTTCTGGCGCGCGAACAGGCGGCAGGGCTCGCGTCAGAGGCAATGGATGGCCAACGCCGATCAGATCCGTACGGCGGAAGATACCTGGCTGCGGCTGATCGGGCTGCGCTCCACGAACAACGCTTGAAGCATCTGCTTCAGTCCAATCTGCAAACCCGTCGCCGCAAGGTGGCGGGTTTTATGCTTCCTACAAGGAACCAGCCGTGCCTTTTACGACCTCAATCCCAATCGTCGCGGTGAGCCGCTGGCTCGTGAGCTGGAAACTTTCGACGATTATCGTGTCTTGCGCCGCCTGCCAAAGCCGGAAGAATTCTGGTGTCGGACGATGCCTGTTCCTCGCAATGTCTTTCGCATGGCGATCATCGATTGTGAAACCACCGGTCTCGATCCCGACCGGCATCGCATGATCGAAGTGGCGATCGGCATTCTGTCCATCGATCTTGACGAGGGTGACGTCCTGGACGTCATCGCGCCGGCCTCATGGCTGGAAGATCCAGGCGAAGACCTGCCGCTCGAGATCGAACGACTGACACACATCACGTCAGACATGCTGATCGGACGGTCACTCAACGACCGGGACATCGATGCCGCGCTGCACGGCGTCAATGCGATCGTCGCCCACAACGCCAAGTTTGATCGCAGTTTCGTAACGCGGCGCTTTCCCGCTACCGCCAAATTGCCCTGGATATGCTCGATGAGCGAATTCGACTGGACTGAGCATGGCTACACCCATGGCCGTAGCATCGCAGGACTGTTGACCCATGCCGGCTTCTTCCTGCCTGATGCTCACCGCGCTCATGCGGATGTGTGGACAACGATCTGCCGTCTTGCTGCACCGCTACACGACAAACGCACCGTCGCGGCACATCTTGTTCAGGCGGCGCGCAAAAAGACCTATCGTCTTTATGCAACGAAAGCGCCGTTTGAATACAAGGACGTACTCAAGGCCGCAGGTTACAGGTTGTCATCTGAGCGGCGGGCTTGGTGGATCGAAGGGGCAGACGAGTATATCGCGCATGAGCGGGTATGGCTGCGCCAGAAGATCAATGCGATTCAACCAATGGTAGACGAAATAGACTGGTTTAATCGCCACTACGCGTAAAACATTGTAGTGACGATAAAACGTTGAACAGTCTTCGGCGCCTTTGCGCAGAATGTTCTACTCAAAACAGGCATTGAGGTGGGAATGCGGCATATTCTATATAAGGCTATTCGCAGGTCATACCGAAAGTAAAGTGTTAACTCAGTCATCATGCTGATTTTTGCTTGATTGCAATAATTGAGGGTTTTATGATATAAATCATTGATATTTATACATCAAAGTTAGGGACGAATAAATATCTAGCGTAGTACTTAAACTGCCATATTTGTTAATGAATTACCGGTACAAGTACCTAAAGGTACGGTTGAAAATAACTATGGATGGCAAACTTTTCGGAGTGTAAGTCCGCCCAGAGCGATGTGGATCATTGCCTCCGAGACATTGATCGGCTGCTCGTAATCGAGAACCGGGCGTTCCAGCGCGTCATTCAACCACAAGTGCGCTCCACGCCTTAGCGTATTGGCAGCACCTTGAACCCCGGCTCTTCGTCAGAGCGGCGATTGATCTCGAGGGCGACGTCCCGAAAGGTTGCGGCGTCCATAAGGCGGGTGCGATCATAGGCGCATCGGCTGACATGAGATTCAGTCAGGGCCACCAATTGCGAACAGCCGCGACGATCGCCTGAGCGCTGGCGCTATCGGAAATGATGGTAGTGGTCAGATTGAATCTGAGCAATCGCCTATCGGTGTCGATGGCAATGTGCCGTTTACGGCCGACATGTTTTGCCCGCATCAAATCCCGCTTTTTCGCAAATGGCGCAAATGCTATCGGAGGTTTTCATGGCGCTTTCCTGGCTGGTATCGCCGAACAGAGTCTCGGCCTGCCATTCTTGTTGCGCAACGGTAGTCCGTTCAGCGGCATGTTGACAATCGACTTTTCGCTTCAATACTTCGGGCAGGCCGATGTCCACCAGCCTGTCGACGTTACCGTGCTGATCACACGGGAAACACGCCGTCTAGCCTTCGTACGTGGCGAGATTGCGCAGTTTGATACGTCGTTCGTATCGTTCTGGTCCACCCCGCGCAAGTTGAGCTGAAGTGTCTCTTCTTCAGTATACGTAGTGTAGCTGGGGTGCCATTATATCCGCGAGTTGGTGTCTGTAAATTACCCGGATCCTAGATCCGCCGTTAGCTAAGTGACTGATTTGGTCAATCAATTGCTTCCGCCGGCTAATTAGACTGTTAAGCGCAGTTCCAGATTCCGTTCACTAGGCTAATTTAACTTGTCTGAATCCTAGAGGAGATGGCCCTAATAAGCTTTTCATTTCATATTCGAGCGTAAGGCAGATCTTTTCAAGTTTTACAGACGGTATCTCACTATCCTGGCGGAGTATTCAAATCTCATCGAGATTAAATACCTTGGTCGCATTTTCGCGCAGAAACTTGGGCCATACATGAGGGCGCAGCGGCACCTCGGCCATTTCCCGTTGCAAGCGTTCCAGCGCAATCGTCGGATGGTAGCCTGCATAGAACACCTTGTCGGCACCACGCGAGTTCGCATAGTCTATGACCGCCTTGGGATAATGTTTGGGCACGAAGGCCGAAGTATAATAATATAGGTTCGGCCATTTGATCATGAGCTTGACGCAAGTCGCTTCCCACGGTTCACCCCCATGAGCCATCACGACGACCAGCTCCGGGAAGAAGTACATCACCTCGTCCAGGTAAATCGGGTTCTGGCACTCTCCCGGAACACGCGGTCCTGGTATGCCGACATTGATCGTGACGGGAACGCCGAGCTCGATAGCCTTGGCATAGATGGGGTAGTAGACCTTGTCATTGGGTGGCAGTTGATAGAACATCGGTGTCAGCGCGATAGCTCGCACCAGCGGATAGGTCCGCACGTAGTGTTCCATTTTGCGTAGTGCTACCATGCCTTCGCGCGGATCGATGGCCAGTTTGGCCCAAAAACGAGTCGGGTGGCGTTCGAGGCATTCCAATGTCTTCGCAGGATTTTTGGGATCGAGGGCCAGCATGGCTCGATCCACCCCATGGCGCTCCATGGTCGCGACCAGCGTGTCCGGCGTGTCGCCCTGCTCGATCCGCTCGGGCGAGTCCTGAAAAAGATACTGGGCAGGATGGACGTAGTCGCCGCTGTCCTTGTCGCGATATGCCGTCGGGATGGCCGAACCATGATGGTCGCCACGCCATTTGGCATCGATCATGCAATCGATAGCTCTTATACCATGAGCGAAAGTCGGGGCTTGTTCGGTCATCCTGTCCACTCCTTTTGTTTGTCTTGCGGCTTGTGCCCATCGCCGTTGAACCACTCAGGCGATAATCGTTTTTTGCACTCCAAGCCGAGACCGGCGATCCGCTCCGGGTAGATGGGGCCAGGCGCTAAGCAATGCGCGCAGGGCTGCGATAAAGGCGAGCGGCTGATCGATCATGATGTGATGACCCGCCTGCGGAATTACGATGTCAGGAATGTCCGCTCCAAAGATCTGCTCTACGCGCTCCCGCATATCGGGACGATAAAGCTCGGAAAACTCGCCGCGCATGACCGCGAGGGGTGTCTTGATCTCAGCAAATCCGGACAAATCCTCCGATACTATGCGTGCAAACAGCGCATTGTCGAATTGCCAGGTCCATTCGCCCGTCTCTGGTATCTGGCGCAGTGAGCGGCGGGCGATCTCATCCAAAGCCCACAGGCAGTCGGTCGGGCGGGAAGGGAGCAGGCGAAAGCGTGCAAGGGCATCTGTGATGGTAGGATAGGTGCGCCGCGCTTCGGGTTTGTCAGTTTGCCACGGCTGTTGCAATAATGCGATATCGAGCAAAAGCGTGTCCACCAATACGACGCCGCCGATCCTCTCATCGTCGATGGTACATGCGCACAAGGCCGCATATCCACCGAATGAGTGAGCAACGAAGATCGGTTTGCGGTCACCGGAGAAAAGGTCTTGGATCTCCGCCACGGCCATGGCCTCGCGAGCGAACTGGCTGATACTATAACTTTCGCGCCGTCCCGATCCGCCCATGCCCGACGAGGAGAACGCGACGACGCGATAATCTCTGCTCAGAAGTGGTGCTGTGATCGACCACCAATCGGCGCTTGCACGGCTGCCATGGAGAAGTAGAACCGGGGGCAGGGTCGTTTCGCCCCAGCAAAGGACTTCGATGGCGGCCCCTTCGACCTCCACCAGGGTACGCTCGGGTTCGTTGCGCAATGCCTCTTTCGCCCAAAAAGGCGCGTCCGGGCGTTCGCCCTGCAAGGCCGCCAATTGATATTGTTCTTGGGATCTGGGACATGGCAGGCTTTCCAGGTCGGGCTTCTCGTGGTGTTCCCCGCCAGCTGCATCGGATGGTAAAGAGGGCACGGACATCCTATGATTATGGAACGGCGTTCAGATTTCCACTATAGAGAGAGGAAGAAGTGTGTCAAATTGGCTGCGTCCCGGCTTTACTTGGAGCGGTCAATCGCGGCAGCGACATGGAATGCAGAACGATGACAGGTAAAGTGAAAGCGGAGGGAGCGTCGGCTGGGCCTCGCGCGATCGTGCGTGCGCTCCGCTTGTTCGAAGCCCTTGCGACGGAACCCGAGGGCTTGCCGCTCAGCGAACTGGGCGCGCGACTGAACGAACCGAAGAGCACCTTGCTGAACTCTCTACGTGCTCTGGAAGCCGAAGGGTTCCTCCACGCCAGCGGCTTGTCGTATCAACTGGGTCCTCGCGCGTTCAGGCTTGCGACGCAGATCACCAGCGGCTGGTCCTTGTTGCGTGCGATGCGCAGCCATTTGCGTGTTCTCGCCAAGCGTGCGGAGGAAACAGCTCTGCTCAGCGTGCTCGACGTGACTTCGCACCGCTTCGTATACATCGATGCGATCGAGAAGTCTTAGCCGCATCCGCTACGTCCTTGGGGCTGGATCAAGCGGCCCACTATATGCTACGGCATCCGGACGGGTGCTGCTCGCTTTTCAGCCGCAGGCTTATCAAGACGCCTACATCGATGAAGTCGTCCTCAAACCATACACATCCGCAACGAACCTGGACAAGGATGTCTTAAGGCGGCAGTTGACCGAAGTGCGACGGACGCATCTATGGGTCAGTGCCGGCGAGATCCACCCGGATGGCGGCGCGATAGCGGCACCCGTTTTCGGGCCGAAGGGCGACATCATCGCAGCGCTGAGCATTGCCATGCCCTTGACACGGCTGGAAGCCCGACAGGAAGAGTTGACAGCCATCGTTGCCAATGTCGCCGCGGACGCTTCGGGCATGCCCATTCCTAAGGGCAACGGAGTTGAATGAAAAATGATAGCGGGGCAGATTGACCGCGCAAAATTTTGTTAGTAGCCACTAAATAAAGCGGCAACTGTGAGCGCTGCCAAGCTGACGGGTGAATGGATGTCCTGGAACGAGAGTTGGGATCTGGTCGTTGTCGGTAGCGGTGGCGGAGCCATGGCCGCCGGGCTCGCCGCGCGCGAACTCGGACAATCCGTGCTGCTGTTGGAAAAGACCGACAAGATCGGAGGATCGACCTCCATGTCGGGCGGCGTGCTTTGGATCCCGAACCATCCGCTTCAGGCTTCGGCTGGAGTCGCAGATTCCTATGAAGCCGGGATGACTTACATGAATGCCACTGTCGGTGACGCTGGCCCAGCCACATCGCCCGCTCGCAAGGAAATGTTTCTCCGCGCGGGCCCGGCTATGGTGACGATGATGATGCAACAGGGCATCAAGCTGGAGAGATCGGAGGGCTGGGCGGACTATTATGACGATCGTCCTGGCGGTTGCGCTCGCAGCCGCTCGCTGGTGGCACCTATGTTCGACCTCCGCGAACTGGGCGAGTGGAGTGAGAAGCTTCGGCGAGGTCCGATCACCCTGCCGGTCACGGCGATGGAGGGTGTGCTGCTGACGCTCGCGAAGAAGTCGATCCGGGGCATGGCAATGGTCGCCAAGCTGGTCTGGCGCATGGGCGTGATGCGCGTGACCGGCAAACAGCTCATGACTTCGGGCGGGTCGCTCGGCGGGCGTGTCCTTAAGGCAGCGCTCGAAAAGGGGGTTCAGTTTCGCACTGAAGCCCCAGTCACCGATCTTGTCTTTGAAGGCGATAAGGTGGTCGGTGTGGTCACCAAGGTAGACGGCGAAGATCGACGCATTGAGGCCAAGGATGGCGTTCTGATCGCTGCTGGCGGCTTTTCTCATAACGTGGAAATGCGTGAACGTTATCAGCCTAAGCCTTCCAACGCCAAATGGACCAATGCCAATCCGGGCGATACCGGAGATCTCATCCAGATCGCCATGGCGCACGGGGCGGCTACCGATCTTCTGGATCAGACGATCTGGATACCCAGCTCCATGCCGCCCGGCCAGGACAACCCGGCTATGAACGTGCCGGAACTCGCCAAGCCGCACCTGATCGTGGTGGATCGCCACGGAAAGCGCTTCGCCGATGAAGCCTGTTCCTACATGGAAATGGGCCAGAAAATGTACGGCGCTGACGCCGTCCCGGCTTACATGATTCTCGACAGCCAGCATCGTAACTCCTATCCTTGGGGCACCAGCGCTCCGGGCAGGACGCCGCGCGAGTGGATCGAAAGCGGGTATATGAAGAAAGCCGACACGCTGGCTGACCTGGCGAAGCAGTGCGGCATCGACGCCGCAGGACTTGCTGCTACGGTAGAGCGCTTCAACGGCTTCGCGCGTGTGGGCAAGGACGACGACTTCCAGCGCGGCGATCGGGTGTACGACACGGTCTGGGCTGACTTCACGCACAAACCAAGCTCGACACTGGGCACGATTGAAAAGGGTCCGTTTTACGCTGTCGAACTCGTGCCAGGCGACGTCGGTACTTTCGGCGGCATCCTGACCGACGAGAATGCGCGCGTGTTGCGAGAGGACGGTTCGGTTATTCAGGGGTTGTATGCGACTGGCAACAGCACGGCATCCGTCATGGGCCGGTGCTACCCTGCCGCGGGCGCGAGCATCGCGGCGAGTTTCGTGTTCGGCTACGTCGCTGCACGCCATGCAGCACGGGCGAACTGAACGGCTCGGCGTAAAGGTCGATGAAAGATTTGCCAACGGTTCGTAGAGGCCGGGTGATGCACGGATTGGAGATGAGATAATGAATGCGGACGCACTGCCTCCGGAAGTCCAGGCTCTCATCGACCGGCAAGCCATCATGGATTGCCTCACCCGCTATTCCCGCGGTGTCGATCGGCGCGACCGCGACCTACTTCTTTCGGTGTATCACGAGGATGCCTGGGACGATCATGCCGTCTTTTGCGGGCCTGCTGCGCAATTCGCCGACTGGGCAATCGACTTCCACAACAAGTACCAGGAAGGGCATCATCACTACATTCTCAACCACACTTGCGAGTTGGATGGCGATGTGGCGCATACGGAGACCTACTACCTGTTCTCAGGCACCAATCGAGAAGGCCCCAAGGTGATCCTGTCCGGAGGACGCTATCTCGACCGTTTTGAGAAGCGCGACGGCCGCTGGGCAATCGCCGCGCGCAAGTGCCTGGTCGAGTGGACCGGGACATTGAACGACCTCGACTACGATCCGGCCTACAGGGCGGCATTGCAGTCCAGCGGTGTGGCAGCTCGCGGTCGCGAGGACACGTCCTACGAACGGCCACTGACAGTCGACCGGCCCTTGCAGGTTTTTCCCTACTGATCGATGGGTGCCGCCCTAACTACCGGAGAGATGATGGCTGACGCAGATGAAATGGTAGCCAATAGCCGGCAAGTCGGCGTGCGCGATATGCCTGGTGGATGGAAGATCCGCTGGGACGCGGCGCTCGCGCAACGTTGGCGGAAGTCCGGCCAGTGGCTGGATACGACGCTGGCGGTTCTGACCCGCGACCTGGCGCAGGCGCATCCCGACCAGGTCCTGCTCGTCGAGCAAGGCAAGGAATATACAGCGTCGGCGTTGTATGCGGAGGCGGTACGCCTAGCGAGCGCGCTGCTGCTCCGGGGGCTCAAGGCCGGCGACGTCATCTCCTACCAGATCCCCAATTGGTATGAAGGTTCGGTCATCAACATCGCGGCGGCGATAGCGGGGCTCGTCATCAATCCTCTGGTTCCGATCTACCGTGATCGTGAGATCCGTTTCATGATTGAGGATGTCGGAACCCGCTTGGTCTTCGTGCCCGAGCGCTTCCGCAATTTCGAGTACGCCGACATGTACTGTCGCATCAACGGGACGCTTGCTCAACCGGTGGAGACGATCGTTCTGCGCGGGAGTGCTCCAGGGTGCACGAGCTATGCCGACCTGCTCGCCACGGGCGTGGCGGACGACGTGTTGCCCGATGTCGACCCCGACTCTGTCTATGTGGTGATGCACACTTCGGGCACCACGGGCCGGCCCAAGTGCGTGGTGCACAGCCATAACAGCTTTCTGGTTCAGGGGCAGGCTCATGCCATCGAGCTGCGCACCGGCGAACATGAGGTTAATCTTGTCGCAACGCCGATCTCGCACATCGCCGGCATTATCGTCGCCAATCTGACTCCGGTGATCGGCGGCGCCAAGGTCGTGCTGATGGACACCTGGAATCCAGAGGAAGCCGTTAAGTTGGTCCAGCAATATCAGGCCGATAGTTGCGGAGGGGCAACGCCCTTCCTCAAAGGCTTGCTGGAAGCCGCGAAGGCTGCCGGTACCCATCTGCCGAGCCTCAGCAAGGCGGGA
The DNA here is from genome assembly GCF_055521575.1 of Novosphingobium sp. BL-S-24. Classification (NCBI taxonomy): domain Bacteria; kingdom Pseudomonadati; phylum Pseudomonadota; class Alphaproteobacteria; order Sphingomonadales; family Sphingomonadaceae; genus Novosphingobium; species Novosphingobium sp. BL-S-24. The sequence goes on along the minus strand of NZ_CM145487.1, from coordinate 796,232 downwards.
TGCGGTGGCGCCACAGTCCCGCCCGAACTCATTTATCAGGTGCACGACTGGTTCCCTAACGTCTTGGCCTACCGGGTTTATGGCTGCACCGAGGTTCCAACCATAACAGCCGGCATCAAGAGTCGCGATGACGTCGAGTATGGAGCCAATACCGACGGCCTCATAAAGCATTCCGAAATCCGAATCGTCGACGTCGTGACCGGGGAGATCATTCCGCGCGATCGCGAAGGTGAGATTCTGGTACGCGGCGCCAACATGATGCTGGGCTATCTGCGGATCGAGGACAATGAGAGCGCGTTCGACGAAGACGGGTTTTTCCGAACCGGGGATCTTGGCCGGGTCGTTGATGGCAAATATCTGCTTATCACCGGACGCAAGAAGGACCTCATTATCCGCAATGGGGAGAACCTGAGCCCAAAGGAAATCGAGGACGCGCTCTTCACTCATGCGGGCATCGACAATGTCGCGGTGGTCGGCATGCCAAGCGAGAAGACCGGCGAAGCCGTCTGTGCCTTCATTGTCCCTAGATCAGGCTACGCTTTCGACTTGGCCGAGGTGTCGCGCCATCTGATCGCCTTCGGGCTCTCCAAGCAGAAGATCCCCGAACGGGTCGTCACCGTGGACCAGCTCCCCGTTTCCCCGCAAGGAAAGATCCTCAAGACGGAACTACGTGAAGCCGCGAAGGCACTCGCATAATGCGACGGACCGCCAACACCAGTTGGCGGTTCAATCCGCTATGATGTTGCGAATTACGCGGTATTGCCGGGTTACCTGCTGATCCCGTCCGAGATGCGTCAGTCCGCGGGATGATGCCCGGCCATACCCGATATGATGAATTTGTTTAGTGCGACCACCACCTGGTCCTGCTTGATCTCGGTGCCTGAAAATATCCAGCCATGGAATAGTGCGGTCGCAACGACCGACACGAATGAAATTCGGCTGCTGATATCGGGGGACACCACGGGACTTACGCCCAGCGCGTTCAGCTCGGCTTCGATGCGCTCCACCGCGACGCTGAAGTATTCCTTGAACCCGCCCGCGTTCACCTGCTCCTCTGCGGCACCAGCCTCATATAGCCGCGTGCTGATGAGGGTGAAGAAGATGTTGCGGTTCTGGCTTACGACATGGAACAAGTCTTTCACGAAGTCTTCCGAACCGGAAAACGGATCGGAGCCCGGCCCGCCAGTCTGTGCTTCTAGAAACGTCTTGAGCAGGCAATCGAACGGATTGACGACCGCCTCGCGAAACAGATTGGCCTTGCTCTGAAAGTAGCGAAACAGCAGCACTTCACTTGATTGCGCCCTACTGGCGATGTCGCGGGTCGTTGCGCGGGCGTAGCCTCTTTCCGCGAAGATTTCCTGTGCGGCGGCAATGATGTTGTTGCGCGCGATATCCGCTCTGCGTCGTGGCTTCCTATCGGCTGCGTCCTGCAATTCACTTATCGCCAAATCTCAATCCTGCCTATGATTCGCCTGGAAAGGCGCAAGGGACATGAACGTTCATCGATCCCGGAAAAATGCCGATCAAGTCCATGGCAGGCAATGGGCACCATGTCACCATCAGGCTACGAATTCGTAAGGAGGCCATGGCTCAACATGTCTGTAAAACTCTTTGCGATCGAGTTAGTAAGCAGTTACTCCGATCCGAAAGGCGAGTGGAGAGGAACAAAATGGCCAAGAAATTGAGGGTAGGTGTCGTCGGCGCGAATTGGACGTTGAACGTTCATGCGCCGGCCTGGAGAATGCTGCCCGACGTCGAAGTGACGGCAATCTGTACCTCGCGAAAGGAGACTGCCAGGGCGGCCGCGCAGGCTAGCGGCATCGAGAAAGCCTACTGGAATGTCGCAGAGATGGTCCAGGATCCCGACCTCGATATCATTGATGTCGGCACCAAACCGGCGCTGCGTCAGGATATGGTCATGGCGGCGCTCGAAGCGGGCAAGCATGTCTATAATTGCCTGCCGTTCGCCATGTCTCGGGAGAGAGCGGACGCAATGCGCGACCTGGCGCAAGCCAAGGGCCTGGTTGGTGCGGTCGATGCACAGTGGCGATGGACTCCGGCCATTCGGCGCATGAAGGAGATGATCGACGAGGGCGCGATCGGCGATTTCTTCTCGGCTACGATCCATTTGCACCTGCCGCTCTATGCGCATGACGATTTCGTTTATACGCTTTGCGCGATCGGAGGCACCGGCACGCCTTATCCCTGGCTCGCTGATGCGTCGAGCGGAGCATCAGCGTGGCGCAACTTCGGCAGCCATACCCTCTTGTGCCTCATGTATCTGTTCGGCGAAGTCGAAGAGATCGTGATGACATCCGAGACGTTCCTGAAGGAAATGCATTTCACGGATGGCACGCGCGTGCGGCCACAGACGCCGGACTTCGCTTCGGCGCTGCTGCGCTTCCGCAATGGCGGCAAGGCCAACATCAACGTCAGCTGGGCTATGGCCGATGCGCCGGGCTTCTATCTGGACGTTTGTGGATCGCGTGGGCGGCTGGTGTCGACAGAGGCGGGGTTTTGCGACGCTGGTGCGACGCTGCACTACGGACAGCCTACGCACGCGCCAAGCCGTGCAGCCGTCGATATTCCCGATCGCTTGTTCGAAGTGGAGGGCACTCCCTTGTCGCGGACTAACCTGCCACCGATGATGATGCCCATCACGGCTTTGTTTGCCGATATGGCGCGGGTTATACGCACGGGAGTTGGCAGTGCTTCTCCCTCGTTTGCCGATGCCGCGCATGCCCATGCCGCGGTGGAGGCCGCGGTAAGATCCGAGAAGAGCCGGCAATGGGAAAGGGTGGGCAGATGAGCAGATTGGTCGAAAGAGCGGGCCTGAAGGGCAAGCGCGCTGTCATCATCGGCGGCGCGTCGGGCATAGGCTCGGCGGTGACGCTGGCACTGGCGGCGGAAGGTGTCGACGTCGCCTTCTGTGACATAATGGAGGATGCGCTGGAGCCGACGCGGCTGCAAGCGGAAGAACTGGGCGTCACCTCGATTGCCGAGCACGCCGATGCCATCGACCGCGAAGCGCTGTGCGCCTTCTACGATCGGGTAGATAACGCGTTCGGCTCCATCGACATTCTGGTCAATCTTGCGGGAGGCACGCTGCGCCGTCCGTTTGCGGAAGGAAGCGCAGAAGCGGATGAGCGCGATATCCGGCGCAACTACGGCTACGTCCTTGATTCATGCCGCCTTGCCATCCCGCTGATGCGCAAGACGGGGCGGGGAGGCAGCATTTTAAACTTCACGACGATCGAGGCGCATCGCGGCGCGGCGACATTCGCCGTCTATGCGGGCGCCAAGGCGGCGACCACCAATTTTACGGCGGCTTTGGCCGTGGAATTGGGCGCGGAAAGCATCAGGGTAAACTGCATCGCGCCCGATACCACGCCATCGGTCGGCAACGTCAACGCGGTGCCCGGGATTGGCGAGTCGTTCGCCGCGCTGCCGCCATCCGTTCCGACCAAGGGAATGGAGATGTACGTACCGCTAAAGCAGGTGCCGATGCCCGATGATCTTGCTGACGCCGTGGTCTTCCTGGCCTCAGACTTGTCCCGATTCGTGAGCGGGATAACGCTCCATGTCGACGGAGGCACCAAGGCTGCTTCGGGTTTCCTGGACTGGCCGTTCGGTGACGGATTCGTCCCAACGCCGCTCGCCGGAACGCTGGGCGCGATGTTTCGCGAGTAAGAGGAAGGAGAACATCATGGACGAGGAACTTGCGCGCAGACTCGATCGAATAGAGTCATCTCAGGCAATTCAGATGTTGCCTTCGCGCTATGCCTTGGCGGTGGATTCGCGCGATGTGGACACGCTGGTCGAGTTGTTCGTGCCGGATGTGGACTCTGGCAAGTGGGGCAAGGGGCCCGACGGCGTGAGGGCCTTCTACGAGTCCGTTCTATCGGGATTCTACCGCAGCCAGCACCAGATTTGCGGTCATGTTTTTGACTTTGTCGACGCGGATCACGCGACCGGCACTACTTATTGTCGAGCCGAACATGAGGATGGTGACAACTGGGTCGTCATGATCATGACCTACTTCGACGAATATGAGCGGGTCGGCGGACGGTGGTGTTTTCGCAAGCACCTCCCCAGCTTCTTCTACGCCACCAACATCGACGAGCGCCCGGCTGCGCCTTTTGCCTTGTGGCCGGGCCGAGAGCAGAAGGCGAGTCACTTTCCCGGCTCCCATTCCTATGCGACGTGGAAGCCATATTGGGACCGGCAGGATCCGGCGGCGATCGACTTGATCACGCGCCAGCCATAAGGCGGATGCGGGGTGGCGTAATGCCACCCCGCAAGTTTTACCTTGTCCAAATTGGTGGTTGGAAAGGCGCTATGACCAGTGTTTCGCACGCGAGGTGTATCTCAAGCAAACCGAGGTTCGTTCGCTATCTGTCACCTCCAAACGGGACTTTAAGCTCCACGCCAACGACTCGAGGCTCGGCTAATGTTCCGATGCCAATACCGAGTCCCGATGTATTGTACGCGCGCGCCTCGTACAGTTCATTGGTCAAATTCCTTCCGAAGACCGATACGCTGACTCCAGTCGGAGAGTGCGTCAGCGTGTAGCGGGCACTGAGCAGCGCAACGTCGCGGTAGAACCCGGTGTAAACGATCGTTCCGGCCCCATCACGGAGCGGCGGACCATCGTGCATCTTGTCACGAAAGCTCAAGTCTGCACGCAGACTGCCTCGGATATCGTCGGAAAATGGCATGTCCAGGGTACCCCCGATGTTCCACGACCACGTCGGAGTGAGTTCGACAAAGGTCACGTCGCGCGCAGCCGGATTGCGCGCACGTGCGTGCAGATAAGCCAAGCCCGCATTAAAGGTAAGGAATGCCGCAGGTTTGATCACGATCTCGGCCTCGACCCCCTTTACATTGCGCGTCCCGATATTCTGAGTCACTGTAATCGCCGCGCCGTTACTAGGCGATATTCCGTTTATTGTCGTCTGAACGTCTTTTCCCTTGGACGTAAATATCGCAAGATTGGTCCGCAGCGTTCGGTTGAGCCAATCAGCCTTAAGTCCGAACTCATAGTCCGTGACGATCTCCGGATCAAACGAACCTACCACTTCAGGTGCGTTTATGCGCGGATTGAAGCCACCCGCACGATATCCGCGGCTCGTCCGAAGGTAGACCAGTTTCGAGGGATCGACCTGATAGCTGACTGAACCGGTATAGCTGAATTGGTTGAATTTGGCGGTGGACGACAAATTGCATGGCGCGCTGAAATTAGGCAGCAAGGCCAGCCCGTTTGCAGCCGTGTAAGTGCAAGCGGAAAGTCCGGTCGGGGTATAGCCAAAGGCGCTGGCGACGAATGATCGCTTGTCGTGCGAATATCGGACTCCGCCAGTGACTGAGAGCCCATCCGTCAGTGTGTAAGTACCCTGCGCGAACACGCCATAAGATTTGTTTTTCGCATCTGCACGTGTGTCGGTGCCTGCAGACCCACCGAAGTACGACAGCCCAGCCAAAGGAAGACTGTAGTCACGCGAGGACGGCGTCTCACTAAAATACAGTCCGCCGACTGTCCAATCTAGTTGTTCTCCGAACGCCTTTCCATTCAACAAAAGCTCCTGGGAAAATTGCTTTGCCAGATTCGATTGTAAGGCATCTATTATGGCGAACTCAGTACCATCAACATCGTAGGAGTAAAATGTCTTAACGTGCCGATATGCGGTAATCGACTTCAACGTAGCGAATCCAAAATCGTAGCTTAGATTGGCTAACCCACCCCAGGTGACGCTGCGCGTCTTCGGGTCCGAGTCTCCACCCACGGTGTCGAACTGTCCAGAAACCGGATTGAAGGTGTACGACGAAGCCGTGACATCACGAAGATCGTTGCCCGTCGTTCGGGTTCCGTGTGGTGACGCAATCCCTTGTAAAATGGCGTTGCCCGCAGCAAAATCTGCGCCCAGGCCCCGTTCGAGCGCAACTTCGACTGCGGTAAATGGGCCATTTGCCGGGGCGTAGTAGCGCAAGAACTGATGAACGCCGTTCCCACGGATTTTTGTGTAGTCACCTGCGAACAGCGCCTGAAAGCGGTCGGTTGGTTGCCACAACAGCGAGCCACGACCGAAATAGGTCGTACCCTTGTCTGTCTTGTTACCCGTCACGTAGTTTGTGCCGTAGCCGCCGGCCTTTCGATCGTATTGACCGGCAAAACGGACGGCGAGAGTTGACGTGAGCGGCAGGTTGAGGACGCCCTCTGATTTCAGCCGATCGAAGCTCTCGTAGGTGGCAAGACCATACCCTTCAAACTGTTGTGTCGGACGATTGGAAATGACACGAACCGCACCTCCCGTCGTGTTCTTGCCAAACAATGTACCTTGAGGGCCCTTCAAGATCTCGACGCGGGCGACATCGACGAAGTTGATCAGAGAACCGGCAGATCTGGCGATGTATACGTCGTCGAAATAAACGCCTACTGATGGATCGATCGTTGGTGCCGAATCTGCCTGAATCTGACCTCGGATTTGGAAAACGGCATCGCCAGGCTTGAGTGCCGGCGAAATCTGGATGCCTGGCGCAAGTAGCTGCACATTTTGCAGATTGGTTATGTTAGACTGTGCCAGCGACGCGCCACTCAGCGCGCTGACAGCGATCGGCACACGCTGCAATGATTCCTCACGGCGAGTGGCGGTAACAACAATGTCGGCGATGCCGGCGTCCGATGTATTCGTGGATTGAGGTCTGCTGCTCGAAGCACTAGCCGGTTCTTGCGCTTGCGCTAGAGCGGGCACAGCAATGACGTTGATGAGCAAGCTGGCACCACCCAGCAAACGATTGCGGCTGACCTTCATATCTCTCTCCCCTGATGCCGACGGCTAGACCGTTCTCGCCTCACTTTTGTAGTTGATTGGAAGTATGAAGCAAATATTTTTATTGTATTGCCCAATATCGTAATAGTGAAGCCGGTCGTTTCAGATCTGCTGGTTTGTGGCGAATGGGCCGACCGCCGTTGCGACTTCGAAGGCCAATGGAATAGATCGTCACTTTCCCCGCGCCGTCCCTGCTTTACGCGATTTTAAACACATCGAGCAGCCGTAGATTTAAAATCGATCCCTAAGGCCGTGGCGCCGGTCTAATATGATTGGGCCTCCTGGCGCACGCGCCGAGAGCACATGGTCTGCTCTCATCGAAGCAAGCAAGACAGACAGATAAAGGTCTTGATCGTCAATGGTGAGCATTCTTGCGATGAGAAGTAGCTCTTCATGTCTTGAGCGGGTACGACCGTCAGACTGCCACCCGAACACCGCTAGTTCCTTTCGACTAGATCAAGACCCTGATCCGGCCACCGACGCGGATACGAGATAAAGCCGAATGTGTCGCGCGCCATTGTTGCTCGCGCAGCGCTTATTCCCGACTTGTTGGTCAAATCTTAGATTGGTCTTTATTTGGCGTCGCGAGGGACAGATTAAGTTTTGGATGCCCTACGCACCCCGACGGCGAACCCTGTCAGAACCGGCATTGCGTTGATCGGATCGCGATCAACAATCCGATCTGTCAGGCTGTTGACGTTGACTCCCGCGTCACCGCCCCAACCGTGCGTCACGGCGATGACGCCCCTGCGCATTGTGGTGTCGGCGCGCACGGTGATCTGGACGGCGCCATGGGCCGAATGCAGCTCGATAAGTTCGCCTTCGGCAAGAATCTCGCACGCCATGTCGTCGGGATGCATCCAAGCAGGATTGTTTGGGACGCGCCGATGGATGCTCGGCAGCCGGTGGTACATCGTGTTTTGCACCTCGCGCATGCGCCGGACCGAAAACCGATAGGGGCGCTCGGCATCCGGATGCCTTCGCTCGAGGGAGAGGTCGCCGAGTTCAGCCACGATGTCCGATGGCGCAACGGCAAAGCGTGCATCGGATCCTCCTGGCAGCACTGATTGCGGCGGCACGTCGAAGATCACGCCCGCTTCCGCAAGCTTTATCTGCTCGTACGGGACGGCGCTTCCCGCAACTGCCTGCGCCATCAAGCTGTCTTCGTCGGGCGCCTCATCCAAGTCCAGCGGCTGGCCGCCCAAAGCCATTGGTACCGAGAGCCGTCGGCCCAATTCCCAGAACACGCGCCAATCGTCGATCAGTTCGCTGCCTTGGGGCCGCTCCAGCACGGGCCGGGCAAACTGGGAGTAGGGCACCTGGAAGATATGCGGCTCATATATCGGGTTGGGAATGTCATGGCGTTCAAACATCATGGGTGGCGGCAGGATGTAGTGGGAAAGGCGCGCTGTTTCCGTCATGAACGGGTCGATCGTCACCAGCAGTTCCAGTTTGCCAAATGCCTCCGCCGTGTCGACGCCGGGGATGGCATTCACCGGATTGCCCCCGTCCACAATCATCGCGGCGATCCGCCCATCCCCCTCCAGCCGCATGGCATCGGGCAGGACCCCTGACATCCGTTCGCCGAAGATCATACCGAACCCGAACGGATCTTTCCAACCCGTCTCCCAGCCGCGATTGGGCGGGATCACCTGTTCCAGGTGAGGCGTGGCGGCTGCCACGACCCCAGGATTGGCTACGGGTTCGCCTGCTCGGGGATAGCGCCCACACAGGACGTTGAGCGTTTCGAGCAGATGCTCGGCGAGGTTGGAATGATAGCCCATATTGGGACCGGTTCCTGACCCGGCCGTCCCCTTTTTCGCCCGATCGGGGAATGGCTCGGCGAACAGCGCCGCCGCCTGGACGATCTTTTCCGCCGAGATGCCACAACGAGTGGCGACATATTCAGGATCGAAGGGCGAAACGGCGGCGCGAAGCGCGTCGAGCCCACCGACAAAGCGGTCGCAGAAGTCATCATCCTGCCAACCTCGCCGAAGTATAACATTAACGATGCCCGCCAGCAGAGTGGCATCCTCCCCGGGCAGCGGGCGTAAATGCAAGTCGGCAAAGCGGGCGGTTTCGGTTTCGCGCGGGTCGATCACGATTAGGCGCATACCCGCTGCCTTTGCCTCCTTGATCGATTTGACCGGATTTTGGTTGTTGAAGTTAAAGGTGGAGAGCGAAACCAGTGGATTGGTGCCAACCAGCAGCAGTACGTCGGCCTCACGCATGGGCGCACGGCCCCCCGCCCAGACGCCCAGGCGCTCGACATTGACCCATTTTGCCGATTGATCGATTGTCATCGTCGAGAAGAAGGAACGCGAGCCGAAGCCGCGGATCAGCTCTGGCAGGAGCGCGTTCGCGAGTATGTTGCCATAGCCGAGCGTGCCGCGAAAACCTGCCACGGCATCGGCCCCTAGGCGTGCAACGATGTCAGACAGCCGCTCGGCGATTTCGTCCAGCGCCTGACTCAAGCCGATACGCACGAAACCACCGCCAGGCTGGCGTTTGAGCGGATAAAGCAGTCGGTCTGGGCTCGCGTGGGCTTCGTGCAGGGTAAGCCCCTTGATACAAGCAAAGCCGCGTGACACCGGATTTTCTCGGTCGCCATGCACCGAGAGCACGCTGCCGCCTGCGTCCACGTTCATACGCAGTCCGCAAAGGCCTGCGCAAATACGGCAGAACGTGACGACCTCGCGGCTTTCGCGGCCATCGATCATCATCCCGGCTCCCTTATGACCCGACGAAGCGTCCGGAAAGCGCGCCATCATGCTGAACGACGACGCCGTCGATCAACGTGTAGCGGTAGTTTCCCGGCGGCCTGAGAAACCGCACTCGGTCCCTGCCGCGATCTTTCAATCCCAGGAAATCCGCCTGACCGTATCTGATCGTACACAACGGATTGAATTGGAATACGCCCACCCCGAGGAGGCGGTGCAGGGTAGCTCATACGCACTTTGATTTTCCTATCATCCTCTACACAAAGAGGCTGCTGGGAGGTGAGGCATGAAATCGTCAACGAGCAGATGGTAGTGTTTGAAAAGAAGGCTAACCGCGAGGCGGATTAAGTACTGCAACTTTTCTCAAGATACGATGCAGCTTAGAACGGATGGCGCGGCGCTGACGCCATCTGAGACTTAGTACGCGATACTTCCGGCACGCATTTCCCGCTCCTCCCATTCTATGTGACGCAAGGTTAATCGGTAAGCCGAGTTCGAATCGCGATCCCAAATTGCACGTAGTAGTTGGACATTATTCGCGCGCGATGTCAAAAGAAACTCCGGTTTTAGATCCCCAGGGCTCTTGTGATAAAAGGTCGCAAAGATAACCCGTAGGAACAACGCCAAGACATGATTCAGAGACGAATCAGCAAGGACATTTCCGAACTCACGATCATCAGCTGCGTCGATAGCCTTATTGACATTCAAAAACGAATTCATCGCTTCCAGCATGTCTTGCGAGGCGTATAGAGCGGCCATTTCCGCGGCGAAGGGAAAAAGCGCGCGCTGTGCTTCTATAAGATCATCGGTCGTGAGCTTCATCGATCGAAGAAACGTCTTGCTCATCGCTACGGTGTAGCGTGGATGCGGCGCTCCCATGATGATGCCGCCGCCCACGCCTCGCCGCCGTGAAAGCACGCCATGGGAAACAAGGATTGCAAGCGCTTCACGCAACGTTGCCCTGCTGCTCGAATAGCGGGTTGCGAACTGGGCCTCCGTTCCGAGCCATTCGCCCAGCTCACGTCCTTCCTGAACTACATCGCGTGCAAGTAGGTATGCGATCTTGCCGGCTTTTTTGGTGCCTTCTTGCGGCCCTGACCGGATTGTCTTGGCCAAGTTCTCGGAGGAATATATCTGCTTGGCTGCAACGCGGGCGGTGGCCCCGTCGCCCCTCAATATGTTGTCGATCAGTTCACGAGCCAACGCCGTAATTTGCTTGGATCTTTGGGGAAGCCATTGAGGCGCGAACAGGGTGACAACGTCGTTGAAAATGGACAGCACTGGGCTGCAAGCCGCGCAGGCGATCATTCCGTCCAGTTTCCCCATCTCGGTTTCAACGACTGCAGGTTGGCGGTGAGAGAAAAGTTTTTTCAGGTCATCCATCGGTTCCCCGCCGATCCGGATCGCCGCAAGCTCGGCCAATTTGCTCATGATCAACTGTCGAACTTTGTTGAGCATTTCCGCCGTGGGCGCACGCAGCAGGAGATACGTTCTCATCGCACCCAATGCGGTCTCACGGCCGGGTGCCGCGACGACCAGGCCGGCACCGCGCGTCATCTTCACGATACCATGGAGTTCAAGCTCACGAAGCGCTTCGCGCAGGGTTCCGCGACCGACGTTGAACCGTTGCTGCAACGCGCCTTCCGTGCCGATCAGGCTTCCCTGCGCCAAACCTTCCGCGAACAATTGCTGGACGATTGCATCTGCGATTTTGTCCGCTGCCCGACTGACACTAGCACTCCCTGTAACGTTCAGTTCCCTTCCGCCTGAAAAGTCTTGGACCGAAAAGGCCACATTCCTTGTTTATGGACCCGAACAAATCTTGTCCAGCCTGGCGGGCGGCACGACCACCGCGAGTATAGCCACGATAGCGGCGGTGTGGGCTGGGCGTCGGTGCATCGACTCACTTCAAACAGAGCGTCCGAAGGCTGAGGCTCGCCCCGCTGAGCCAGATCAAACGGCTAAACGCGGAATCAATGTTCGATCCGGCTGAAGTCGCTGTGCAATGCACCGCATTCTGGGCAGATCCATGATTCTGGCAATGCTTCAAAGGGGGTGGGCGGGGCTATCCCGTTCTCCGGATCGGCGGTCTGAGGGTCATACTCATACCCGCAATAGAAGCACTGCCATTTATCTTCCACGACGATCTCCCAGCGGATTTCTGAACTTGTCACCGGATTGAAACATGCTACTATGAATCCACGGCGAAGGTCATTACCGGTAACCTTTGTGAGAATCAAAGAAAATAGGCATTCAAAGATAATGCCATGGGAGGCTGCGGGTGTATGATCTAGTCATCAGGGGCGGTGAAATTCACGATGGCTCGGGAGGCGAGCCTTTTACTGCGGATGTCGCGGTAAAAGGCGGCAATATAATTGAGGTCGGGCACAAGATAGCCGGGTCGGGTCGACAGGAAATCAACGCTAACGGCATGATCGTCACGCCTGGCTTTGTGGATATACACAGTCATTATGATGCCCAAGTCACTTGGGAGCAGCGTTTAGCGCCATCATCCGGCCATGGCGTAACGACCGTTGTCATGGGGAATTGTGCTATCGGCCTTGCTCCTTGCCGGCCCGAGGACCGCGACTTGCTGATCAACGTCATCGCCGGGGTTGAGGATATCCCTGAGCCGGTCATGGCTGCGGGCATTCCCTGGAACTGGGAGACTTTCCCCGAATATCTAGATGCCCTCGCTAATCGCCATACGGATATTGATTTCGCGGCGCAGGTTCCGCACACGGCCGTTCGCATTTCCGTCATGGGCCGTCGCGGCGCGGATCGCGAGCCTGCCAACGCACACGATATGGAGCGGATGACCGCTTTGGTCGCCGAGGGTATTCGAGCCGGGGCTGTCGGCGTTTCGACTTCGCACTCCATCTCACACCGACGGCTTGATGGCGCCTTGGCGCCTTGCGAGACATCAGGTGAGGCGGAGTTGCTGGCGATCGCTCGCGGCGTCAAGGAAGCGGGTTCCGGCGTCTTCGAAATCATCATCGATTTCGACGATCTAGACGAGTCCGGCTCCGCCGAGTTCGAGATGCTCAAACGGATTGCGAAGGAAGCAAACGCTCCGTTATCGTACACGCTGGTTCAGTCACCCGTTAATCCGAACGGTTGGCGGACCTTGTTGAAGATGACGGAAGACGCTCGCCAAAGCGGCCTACAGATAAGCTGTCAGATCGCGCCTAAAGCCGTAGGTATGTGCTATGGACTCGATTTGTCGTTCAACCCGTTCTGCTTCAATCCCAGCTATCGCAAAATAGCCGATCTTCCTCTGTCGGAACGCGTGGAGCGGATGCGAGATCCAGCTGTCAGGTCGGCTATCCTTGCCGAGGCTCCGGAAGGCTGCAATCCGACGGTGGCCTACCTGCTTGGCTTACATGAAAGAATGTTCGTTCTTCGCGACCCGCCGAACTACGAACCCTCGGAAGACATGCAGATCGGCGCCATGGCTCGCAACACGGGAAAGACGACCCGGGAGGTGATCTATGATTATCTCCTTGAGGATGGCGGCAACAGCATAATCTATTGTCCTGTTACCAACTTCCATGACGGGACACTCAATTCGGCGCTCGAGATGATGAAATCGGACGCGACCATTATCGCTCTTGGCGATGGCGGCGCGCATTATGGGCTGATCTGCGATGCGGCCTATCCGACGTTTTGCCTCACTCACTGGGTGAGAGACCGTCAGGCATCCAGACTGCCGTTATCTTGGATGATCCATTCCCTCACCCGCAAGCCCGCGCTGGCAGTAGGTTTTGCAGACCGCGGCCTCGTAAGATCCGGCTACAAGGCAGACCTGAACGTCATAGATCTGAAAAGGCTGGCATTGTCACGGCCCGAGGTCCGCTACGATCTCCCGGGTGGAGGCCGTCGCCTCACGCAGCGAGCCGATGGCTATGTCGCCACCGTGGTCTCCGGCGTGGTCACCTACAAGGAAAACGTTTCGACCGGGTCGTTTCCAGGCCGCTTGGTGCGCGGACCGCAGGCCGAGCCCAAGACGGACATTGTACAAGATCGAATTGTGGAGGCTTGAATGAGGCAGGATTGGACAGTTCCAGCGCACGTTCCCCAAGAACTGGTGCGTGACTTCAATTACATCGCACAGTTGGATAGCCAAGACGATCCTCATGGATCTTGGAAAAGACTACATGATGAGGGGGCCGGAATAATCTGGTCTCCTTACCTTGGCGGACACTGGATGATTGTTCGCAACGCACCTCTTAAGGATGCGCTGAACAACCATGGACTGTTCTCCTCGACGCAAAGCAGCATTCCGGCCCATGATCTTGTCTCCGCCCCTATCCAGTTCGATCCACCGGATCACACCAGGCTGAAGGCGCTTGGGGTGCCCTCGTTCAGTCCGCAGGCGCTCGCAAATGTCGAAGAGGAGGTGCGGACGTTCGCCCATTCTTTGATCGACAAATTTTATGACAGGGGTGAGTGCGATTTCATCACCGATTATGCCCTGCAGGTTCCAATAGTGACGTTCATGCGGCTTGCCGGACTTCCAATCGAAGACCGCGAGATGTTGCTCGAGCTCGTAGAAGTGCAAATTCGCGGGACGGAAGTCGCCGAACGCCAGGCCGCGCAACGTGCGCTACAGGATTATGCCGAGCGGATTGGACGTGAGCGGATCGCCGATCCGTCCGGCAACGACATGATCAGCCAGATTTGCAAAGGAGACGGGAAAGGCAATTTCGCGACCGACGAAGAAATCGTCGGCTATGTGCTACTGCTTCTCGGCGCCGGCTTGGATACGGTCTCGTCCAGCATGGGTTTCATGATGCGGTTTTTGGCTGAGAACCCTGATCATCGCACTCAATTGCTTGATAATCCCCGTCTCATCCGCAACGCGATTGAGGAAATGCTACGTCGGTTCGGCGTATCCTCACCGGCGCGGGTGGTTACGCAAGATGCCATTTTCCACGACGTGGAAATGCGCGCGGGCGATGCCGTCCTGCTTGTCATCACGCTCGGAGGACTCGATGAGCAAGCGTTTCCCGATCCGTTGGTGGTCGACTTCGAGCGCAAGGATGCGGCACATAGCCTGGTTTTCGGCGGCGGCATCCATCGGTGCATCGGATCCTTTCTCGCCCGCTTGGAATTGCGGGTTGGCCTGTCGGTGTGGCTGGACCGGATCCCCGAATTTCGTATCGATGCCAAGCGCAAGCCGATCGGTCTTGCGAGCCTGGTAAACAGCATGCAAAGTCTCAGCCTTCAGTGGGAGCCGGCGAATGTCGCAGCGCTCCATGCTTGATGCTCAAACGGCCGGGGAGCCAGCGGCCGCACATCCATTTGCAGTCCCGTCGCATGTTCCGCGGGAAAACGTCTTCGATTTCGATTTCCACCACCCCGAAGCGCTGGACGAAGAGCCTCACCTGGCCTGGAAGAAGCTGCATCTTTTGGCGCCCGATGTCTTCTGGACACCGCGTAATGGCGGGCATTGGGTCGCGACGCGCGCGGCCGATATTCGTCGGATACAGCGCGACAACAAGACCTTTTCCCATACAGGGTTTAGCCTTCCCCCTGATCCGTTTCCAATAGCCTACCCACCCGTCAACATGGATGGGGCAGAGCATGTTGAATTTCGTAAGCTGATCATGCCGTACTTCACGCCAGCCGCGGTGGCACGGCTTGAGGTCAGAGCACGCGAGATCGCGATCGAACTCACCGACAATCTGGTACCAAAAGGTGAATGCGAATTCATAGGCGAGTTTGCTACGGTCTTGCCGATCATAATATTTCTTGAAATCGTGGACCTGCCGATCACCGATCGAGACAAGCTTCTGCCTCTGTCTCATGCTGCCTCACGCGCTGAGACGGCAGACGAGCGCGTTGCCGCAACCAAGGCGATGGCCGCCTACCTCGCGCCGATTGTCGAGGAGCGGCGCACTCACCCGCGAGAAGATACCCTCAGCAAAATTGTGAACGGCCAAGTATTCGGCCGACGCGTCTCATACGACGAAGCGCTGATGACTATGGTCGTCCTGCTGTTTGGCGGCCTTGACACCGTTGCGTCCATGCTGGGCTATGCGGCCAAGTTTTTGGCGAACCATCCCGCGCATCGTAAACAACTCTTGGATGATCCCGGCTTGCGTAAGTCGGCAGTCGAAGAGTTGCTTCGACGCCACGGGGGCACAAATTCGGGCAGGCTTGTAACCAGCGACACCGAGCTCGCGGGAGTTACGCTCAAGAGTGGTGACCGCATCCAAGTTGGAAACATCCTGCACGGCGTTGATGAGCGGCAATTCGGTGATCCCCTTACAGTAGACTTCACTCGCCCTCAGCCCATGCAACTGGCTGTGTTTGGTACCGGCGCGCATACCTGCCCGGGACAGGTGCTGGCGCGTCGCGAACTTCTCGTTTTTCTCGATGAATGGCTTCCACGAATTCCCGAGTTTCGGATCAAGGAAGGCACAAAGCCACGCACAGCTTCGGGCTTTGTGGAAGCGCTAAGCGAGCTTCACCTAACCTGGGACTGACATGAGATAGGCACCGAACACCAAGATAATCGGTAGGATGGTCGAAATTGCGATTGCCACGGTTCGTCCTGCGACACGAAAATGTTGATCGCAATCATGTTGGAGAGATCGGACACGATCTTTAACAATCGTGCCCGCTCTCTTGTCAGCACAGAAGTTGCCAGACTTCATGCGCATCTGCGATATACCATGACTGTTCCGCTTTAGCGGTTATTTGTGAGGATCTTACTATGTGTGAATAATTGAGCATTGGAGAAATTATTGCGCATGCCTTTTCGGGTAACTCTTGAGAGGTTCGATGGGCGAGTACCTGACAGTTGAAGCAATTAAATTCCAAGCGGCGGAAAGACCGCGGAGATACCTACGCCTTGTTCAGTTTGCACAAAGCTGATCGCCTGGATGTTTGCGGACGCCTTCCTAGCATGAGTCTGGCCTGACGATCTTATAATCTGGCATTTGGTCATCGAGTTTTAAGGAGCGGAGATATGCGGTTTGTGTCAGTCGCGGAAGCGCGTGAGCTCGGCGGCCTTCGCATGGTTTTGCCACGTAGTTGGGGTTTTTGGGCGGAATGCGCAAAATCTGTCTTGTTCGTCAAAGGCATTGAGTATGCCTGTGTCGAACAGACAGTGTTCGGTGAAAATCGCGAGCTGGTCGCTTGGACAGGTGTCCGTAATCAACCGCAAGCCATCTATAATGACGAGCCTGTACGCACGAGTTGGCTGGAGATCCTGCAATTGGCAGAACGATTGTCCCCCGCCCAAGCATTGATACCCCATGATCTTTCTCTACGAGCTGAGGTGATCGGCCTTTCAGATCTGATTTGCGGTCAAGGTGGCTTTATTTGGCAGCGGCGGCTACATCTCTCAACACTAAATCCTCCAGCCGGGGGCTCGGTCGCATCCATTATGCGAGACGCCTATGGCCTCTTCAACGTCGACCCGGCGGAGCCAGAGCGCTTCATCGTGGATACGCTCGACTTGCTCGCCACCCGCTTGCACGAGCAGTATTCTCGTGGGATGAGCTTCTTCGTCGGTGATTGTCTGAGTGCTGTGGATTTATATTGGGCATGTGCCTCGAATCTCGTCAACTTCCTGCCTGCAGATAAGGCATGCGTCCCCGAATTTTTGAGAAGCCATGCCAACAATACGGGGGCAGCCATCGCCGCAGCACTGGATCCCGTCCTGCTTGAGCATCGAGATCGTATCTACGACGAGTGGCTGGAGCTGCCGCTGATGTGCCTTTAGCGAGATAGTTTATCTGGGTGACATTCTCCGCCTACTGAGGTCGCTGATAGCTTAGTTTCGGTGTCCTACCCGCGGACAAATATGCGTGCCTCGTCCCAGGTGCCATTTTCCCTGACGATCATGCACGGTGGCTCTCGGCGATGATTCCTAGCGCATATTTCCTCAGTATGCTGTGGCTATTAGGAAAGTTCGTTTGAGTTAGCGGGTTTAGACCTCCTTCTCGGCACGCTCTACCCACCTTTGCCGACTTCCGCTTACAGGCATACAGCGAGTGCCGGCCGCCCCTCGATCCCTTCGATGCCACCCCGCCAATTTACCTTGTGCGGTTCTCATAGTCGGAAAGGCGCTGTGCCCGCTGTTCCTCGCGCTCGGCGGGGCTCAACCAGACCGTATCTGCGGGCAGCTTGCTGCGAAGTTCCGACATTTTGACGATTTGCGTTGTCAGCTTGTCGGTGCCCGGTACGATGTTGCCGGGTATGTGATGCCAGCGCAGCAAAATTGTCCCGCGCCTTTGGCCGCCGCCGTCCAGCCAGTTGTAGACGCCCGGATCGGTGGCGGAAATGACCCAGCGGTAAAGTCCGTCGCCGGACAGCTTTGCCTGCGCATGGTTCAGGCTGCTGGTACGCGTGCGATATTCGTAGGACAGCATCCAGATATCGGTGATCTGCATGCCGACATAGGGCGCGTCCATCGGATCCGCGGTGATGATCATCGCTTCGTCCTCGGCAAGTCCATAGTGGCCGAGCGAGGACGCCTGGCTTACAAGCCCGCCGGCGCTGCCTGCCGCCCAGGGCGGGTTCATCGTGTTGATCGGGCCGCTTTCGAAATAGCCGTGCTGGAGATGCTCCAGAAAGAAGTGTGCGATCGTCTCGCCTAGCTGGGTCGCGCGGGCCGGTGCCTTGATGGGATCATAATCGTCGCTCGGCGCTTCGTCCAACAACTCGATGTCCAATTCGCACGGCCGCTCGCGCGCCCAATCGCCCATCGTGTCGCGCACGTTGAGGATCATGCCGCCGGCGATGCAAAGATGGTTGCGCCGTCCATCGTTGGGAGTGGCGTCACAAAGGACTTCGAAGCTGCCGTCCTCGGCCACGTCGATGCTTGCCGTGCTGATGAACCCCAGCGTGTTGGCGAAGATGTTCTCGCCGATCTGCTGTGGGATGACGCATATCGAGAAGTCGACTGGCGGCGCTTCGATGAAGCGGCCACGGACACGATAGCGCAGGTTCTCGCTGATATAAGCGAAACGGTAGCCGTTGTCGGTGTTGTCCTGGCCAAACCGGCTGCCGGGTACCTGCAGACCCATCCAATCATGATCATGGCAAAGGGTCCAGACGAAGCGCGGAAGACGCGGCGTTTCGCTGCAGGCCATCAGGCAGGCGTGGAACAGGTGTTCACGCGCGCTTTGCTGGATCAGTTCGTCCTGATCTTCATAGCGGGCGTTCCGGTCGGCACGGAAATGCGCCACCACGCGCTCGATCGCCTGCTGCACGTCGGCGCTGGCATAGGCGGTCATCGCACGTTCCTCGATTAGGCGCTGCTGATCGCTCGCCAGCGCCGACAGTGGCCTTTGCGGTGCGGTGCTCATGCGTGGTGTCCCCGCAGAAGCGCCGAACAGATGGGTCCGTTCATATCCAATCTCCTCTAATTATGGTTTTGCAAACAAGGGTGGCGGCGGCAGGGCGGCTGTCGCGATGCCCGACGCCCCATCAGGTAAGTCGATCCAGATTGGCGACATCGAAAGGCAGGAAAGGCTCACCACGAGTGGCCCGACCCAACCAGTCGGGATCGTTGAGCAAAGCCCGACCCACCGCCACCAGATCGAACTCGCCCCGCTCGAAACGCGCGATCACCTTATCCAGATTGTCGGACGCGTCGGACCCATCGGGCAAGTGATCGCGCTTTGCTTGAGCAAGGCCGACACCTCCGACCGCGATGCTAAGTTTGCCTGTCAGCTTCTTGGCCCAACCCGCGAGGTTCAGCGGAGAACTTTCGAACAGCGGGGTGTCGAAATAGCGCTGACTGCCATCGAAGATGTCGATCCCTGCCTCGGCGATGGGAACAAGCAACTGCTCCAACTCGTGCGGCGTCTCGGCCAGGCGTGCTGAATAGTCCTGCATTCGCCATTGCGAAAAACGTAGCAGGATAGGGACATGCTCTCCGACTTGCCTGCGAATTTCACGGACTAGTTCGACCACGAATGTGGCGCGGCCGCGATGGTCGCCACCCCATCGATCCGTGCGTTGATTGGTGCCATGCCACAGGAAATTATCGAGAAGATAGCCATGCCCGCCATGGATCGCGATACCGTCGAACCCGATTTTCGCGGCATGCGCCGCGCTGCGGCCATAAGCTGCGATCACGTCCCCGATTTCGCTCTCGGTCATGGGCTGCGTCTCGGCCGACAGGCGCTCGACCACATCCGGTTCCAGGCTCACCTTTCCAAGTGGTCCGATTACCCCCGAAGGTCGCCGAGGGGGAACATGTGGGTCGGGGCTGACGGCTGCATCGCGCAGGGCGCCCTGATGCCAGAGTTGCGGAAAGATCGTTCCGCCTGCAGCATGGACCTCGCCGACGATGTGCCGCCAGCCGGCAAGCGCGGCTTCGCCATGCATCGCCGGCACATTGGGCATGTCGACGGCCGCAGGATCGTCGATGGCGACTCCTTCGGTGACGATCAGGCCGACACGCCCTTGTGCGCGTCGCCGGTAATATGCGGCGACATCTGCACCGGGGATCCGACCAGGCGACATCTGCCGCGTCATTGGCGACATGACGAAACGATTGGCGAGGGTCACTCCGCGCACCGTCAAGGGGTGGAGGAGGGGGGACAGCCGAGCGGACTGCCGTTCCTTTAACGAGTTCATCTCTTCTCCCGTCGTTGCGCAGGGGTCGGCCATCGATTCTCTTGGTAACCGCTTACTAACAACGGCCATAGATCACAGCGAAGCTTGCTGTGTGCAATCAAATTTGTCATTCGTCGTGCCATTTCTCAACGCAAAGGATCGAAGATGACGGAATTTCCCGTGATCGCCGCCTGTGCTCCCAATCTGCGGGACGTTGGCGGGCTGGATGCCGGTGACGATCGTCATGTCCGGGGCGGACTACTCTATCGATCCTCCATTTTGGTGCCGCCGGATGACGATGAAGACTGCATCCGCGCGCTCGGCATCCGCTCCGTCATCGATCTGAGAAGTGCGCGCGAGCGCCAAGTCGTACCCAACAGCTTCTTCGCCGCACAAGGCGTGAAGTTGGTCGAATATGATATCACCGCCGACTTTCGCGCGGCGGACGATCCGTTGGACTATCTTCGCCAGGATCCGGGCGAGGTGGGCGCGGTCGCGCTGATGAAATCGACTTACCGCCATTTGCCAGATGTCTCGGGACCAGCCATCCGCACTGCTGCCGACTTGCTGATCAATGGTGGATCCCCGGTTTTGGTGCATTGCACCGCTGGCAAGGATCGGACGGGCTTCCTATGCGCCATATTGCTGATGGCTGCGGGCGTGCCGGCCGAGGGCGTGATGGCGGACTTCGTCGAAAGCAACCGTCGGAGCCATGCCTCGGTCAGTGATGCGACGCGCGCGATCATGGCCCATGCTGGTATCGAACTCACCGACGCGGCTCTGCTGGCGCTCAACGATGCGCGACCGGACTATCTGGCCGAAGCTTTCGCCGTTGTGACTGAACGCCACCGTGGGGTAGATGCCTATATCGCGGCGCTTGGGATTGATCGGGACCGCCTTCGGGACATCCTTGTGGACTGAGCGCCTCAGCTGTGTTCGGTCCCGTACATGACGTGGGTGCGGGAAACAAAGTCGGCGATGTCGTCGGCAAGTACGGCTATGTCCGCCTGATCGCGGTATAGACCCGTGCGCAGATCCTCGGGGCTGGCAAAATCCAGCACCGCAAAACCGAGATAATCGGGCGCGTCGGCGCTCAGCGTCTCGGTGAACCGAAATTGGCGATAGCGCAGCGCCTTGAAATGGATTTCGCAGGCGATAGGGATATGCTCGTCCCAATGACGGAAGGCTTCTTCGAGCGGCTGGCCTTCGCGACGTTCGACCAAGGCGTGAAGCTGTATGGCGCCTGCGGGGCCCTCCTTGCCGACGACCATGTGCGCGCGGTAGCGCGCCGCTCCGGACGTTCCACCGGTACCGTCCTCGCAATGCAGCAGCACCGCGCTGAAAGGAACTGGCTCGTCGTTGCCGAAAGGGGAAGGGCGGTCGGGCAGCCAGACGATGTCAGCTTTCACTTCGATGTTTGACTGATCACCGTTGCCAGGCAGCAGCTCGATGTCCATGTTTCTCTTGCTCCCCCTTGTTGCCCGATGCCGTGGCGGCAGCACGCTCTTATCTTGTGGCTGACACGCCCAGTGCCACGCGAGTGCGGTCGATTTCGACTCGGACCGGCACGTTCGCCAGCACCTTTTCACGATAGTCGGCAAGAGTGGCATGTTCCGCAATAAGATCGCCAAGGTCAAGCAAGCTCGATCTAAGATCGCACAGCAGGAGCGAAGGCGGCAACACGCAGTCAGCCAGCGTCAACCGATCGCCGAACGCGAAGGGCGCATCGGCTACATAGCCGCTGAGCCGGCCTAGCCCCTCGCGCTAGCG
Organism: Novosphingobium sp. BL-S-24; assembly: GCF_055521575.1. Taxonomy (NCBI): domain Bacteria; kingdom Pseudomonadati; phylum Pseudomonadota; class Alphaproteobacteria; order Sphingomonadales; family Sphingomonadaceae; genus Novosphingobium; species Novosphingobium sp. BL-S-24. The sequence continues at coordinate 774,334 of NZ_CM145487.1, read as the reverse complement.
CCGCACTTCCTCGTTCACGATGCGCTCGTCGCGATGCGAGGGATCGAGTTGCGGGAAAAGACGGCTGACCGGCACCATGACATAAGTGTCGGTGACGCGGATTATCGTGCGCATGCGGGCACGATCGAGAGGACTGACGGGACGCAACGCAACGCTGGAAAAACTGTCTTCGATGAAGTCGAGGATCGTTTCCGACTCGATAATAGGAGCTTCGTTTTCGATCTAGACCGGCACCTTGCCGATGGGATTAATCGCGAGAAAGTCGGGTGATTTGGGGACGTTCGGGATGATCGCGTTGACAGGTGCCAGGCCCTTGATCCGACAGGCGATCCTCACACGCGTCGCGAAAGGCGATTGATCGGGTCCATAAAAGCGCATGCGGCCTATCCTGACAATGCTGACCGGCACCGCTGCCTTGGTTTGTCGCGCAGCTATTGCCAACGCACGTGTACTGCGCAAGTTCTTGCCGGACAGTATCGATAACGTGAGTCAAGCAGGGTGGGGCAGTAGGACAATGACAAGACCACTCGTCGTCACCGGGGCAGCATCGGGCATCGGCGCGGCCACCGTCGAATGGCTTGCGAAGCAGGGGCACCAGACGATCGGCGTCGATCGTGCCGGCACTCAGATCCTGGCCGATTTAAGCGACGCTATCAGTCGGGAGGAGATGCTCGACAAGGTGCAGGCGGCGGCGCCAGATCGTATCGAAGCGATCATCGCTTGCGCGGGTGTTTCGGCGGGAGATGCCGGTCTGGTCGTTTCCGTCAACTATTTCGGCGCGGCGCGCCCGCGCGGGGTTCTGATCGCATCCAGTGCGCTGTTGCTGCCGAACGACATCCCGACCGTCGACGCCTGTCTGGCGGGCCGTGAAGCCCAGGCCGTGGAATGCGGGCGCGCGGCGCCGGAAGACGCATACGCTTCCTCGAAACTGGCGGTGCATCAATGGATGCGCCGCACGGCCGTCTCACCTGGTTGGGCCGGACAGGGAGTTGCGCTTAACGCCGTTGCCCCGGGTACGATCCGGACTCCAATGACGGCGCCTTACCTGGAAAACGAAGAAGGACGGGCCCTGCTGCACCGGTCGAGTCCCACGTCTGGCGCAGAATGTGGAGAACCTGCCGATGTGGCCGAGGTCATCGGTTTTCTTGCGACAATGGAGACGCATTATTTGCTGGGCCAAACCATCTTCGTCGATGGAGGAACCGAAGTCCTGCTTCGTTCTGCCATCGCCGAAGATCATGGTGCAGCTCAGCGTGGTTGATAGACGGTGACGACCACGTGCTCGGGGTCGAGTGCCGGCGATAGTTCCATCGTCGCGGACGCCTCGAACAGCTGGCCGAGTAGTGCATGAGGATCGTCGCACTCGACCGTATAAGCCGCCATGTAGTGCGGGCGATCGCGACCCGGGTCGACGATGGCATACCGCTTGGCGCTCAGAAACCCAGGCACCTTCAAGACATCGGGCAGATGCACCGTATCATACCAGCGGTTGAACTCCTCGTCCTGGCCGAGCTGTCCACGTGACTCAAATTGGATTACATATTCTGTCATCGATCTCTCCTCTTGGTTGGCAATCAAGTGAATGGGCGTCCGATCGGGATCCGGTCAAGGCTGGCGCGCATCAGCCCGCCATCCACGGTGATGTTCTCGCCCGTCATATAGCTTGAGGCTTCGCCGAGCAGGAACGTGACCGCGGCGGCGATCTCCGATGGCTCGCCCAGACGCCCGATCGGGATCATCTTGTTGCGGCTGGCTACATAGTCGGGATTGTCTAGGCTGGGGTTCATCGACGTTCGCATGCTGCCAGGGGAGACGATGTTCACGCGGATGCCATCGCGCGCCCACTCCATCGCGAGCTGACGGCAAAGCATGACCTCGGCAGCCTTGGCGGGCGAATAGGCGCCTCCAAGCTTGTAAGGTTCAAAGGCCGATGTCGAAGCGACGCCGACGAACGTGCCTTTGCTGTCCTTCAGCGATGCATAAGCTGCCTTCGCGAGCAACCAGACGGATCGCACGTCCACCGCAAAGACACGATCCCAGTCCTCCACGGACAATTTCGTCATCCGACCTGGCTTCATGATCCCGGCATTGGCGACGACGCCGTCCAACCCGCCTGCGAACGCCACCGCCGCGTCCACCAGCCGCGCCGGTGTCTCAGGATCGCCAAGGTCGCCATGAAGGGTAACGATGCGCGCTCCCATGCTCGTCAATTCGTTCACCAGCTCGTTGTTGGACCGGTTGCCCGACGTACACAGCGCAAGCGTGCACTGCGTACCGGCGGTGCGTGCCTCCGCCGCCAGCCGACGGGCGATCGCACCGCCCAGACCCTCTTGGCTGGCGCCGGTTATGAGTACGCGCATCCGTCGATCATCCTTCCCGCTCTTGCTGCGATTATCGCTGACATGTTCGCGAGTGCAAGCGTCTTCGGTGACGACTGGCAATCGAATATTGTCCGTTTTTCGCTTGAGGGCCAGGTTGCCCGCCGCTAGCTCAACGGGCGTAAAGAACAGCTAAGAAGAAACGGAAGAGGATCGGCCAATGCCGACAAGAACGAGGCTCGGCGTTGTGTTCGGGCCACCGCTTGTACGTCGTGTTTACCATGATATCGCCACGTGTGCCATGACATGACCGCTGTGGCGATTCCGCATAGTCTGGAAGCTCTCGATGTCGCTTTCGTCGAGCATCTGATCGCGCGGGAACATCCCGGTGCGCGTATCGAGCACATGGAAATCACCGGTGAAATCCATGGTACGGCGACGAAGGCCCGCCTGGAACTACGCTATGTGCAGGATGTCGGCGCGCCGGCGGTGGTGTGGCTCAAGGCCGGCTACGAGCCGCACAGCGCGACGCTGTACAAGGACGGCATCTATGCGCTCGAGCCCAAGGTCTACGTCGAATTGCTACCCGATCTGCCCGTGCGGGCGCCCCGGCATCATGGGGCGATCTATGACGAATTGGCCGGTGAAGGTGTCGTCCTGCTTGAGGATCTGGGCAGCGCCGCGCGCATTAACAGCCCGCAAAGCAACATCAGCATCGACGAGGTCGCGGCGATGCTCGCCATGCTGGCGAAGATGCACGGCATCACGTCGGGTCCTGGCTGGCTGACGGACCGGCCCTGGATACAGCGAGCGCTTGAGGGATTTGGCGAACCGCAGAGCTACCTGACCTATATGGGTGAGCCGGCGAACATCGAGCGGTTCCTCAGATGGCCTCGGTCCTCAGACTACCCTCCCTTGATGTTCGACCCCCAGACCATCCATGACCGCCTGCGGCGGGTGTTCGACTGGTCCATGTCGATAAAGCGGCCTTGCATGGTCCATGGCGACGCGCATGTAGGCAATAGCTATGTCGATGCGGATGGTCGCCCGGGCATGCTCGATTGGCAATGCGTCAGGCGGAGCGGCTGGGCGTTCGACGTGTCCTATTATCTGACCTCGGCGCTTTCGGTGGATGACCGCCGCAAATACGAGCGGGAGCTGATCGAGGATTATCTGGCCGCATTCGTGGCGGCAGGCGGTCCGGCGCAGGACTGGGATGATGCTTGGGGCGAGTTTTGCCTTGCCCAAGGCTATGGCTTCGCCGCCTGGCTCAGCAATGACCCGGCACTGCAATCGGAGGTCAATAATACGATCGTGTCGCATCGCTTCGCATGGGCGATCGTCGATCACGGCATCTATGCGCGATAAAAGCACGCCGCCCGCCATGAGCGTTGATCCGTGCCGGCAGGTCTGTCGGCGCTAGGCAGGTTCGCCTTACCATATGGAGACTGGCGGCGTGGGTGTGACGGACTAGCAGTTCTGAGGTTGCCCATCAGCTGGGCGACCAAATGCGGAGAGGATAATGGACGTTCGCAAGCTTTCGGGCCCATTTGGCGCCGAACTGTCAAAGATCGATGTAAGCCATGCGGACGATGCTACGATCGGCCGACTCGTCGATCTTTTGTACGAAAATCAGATCCTCGTGATCAGGGGGCAGTCGCTCAGCGACGCCGAATACGTCCGTTTCGGCTATCATTGGGGTAAGCCGCTGCACTTCTTCGTGGCTTCGCGAACGCGAGACGACTTTCCTGAACTGATCAAACAGGACAATGCCGCCAGCACGCCGGTCAATCTGCGCGACGGTGCAGGACACTGGCACTCTGACAGCACTTATGAGGAAGTGCCCGCCAGCATCACGATGCTTTATGGCGTCGAGGCGCCGGAACAAGGCGGCGAGACGCTGATCGCGAATACGGCCTTGGCCTATGACGCTCTCTCTGACGCGATGAAGGCGCGGATCGAAGGCCTGGTCGGCCTGCATTGCTTGAGCGGCGCCGACCCGCTTGATGGAGAGAATTTCGTCTATGTGCCCGAGGAGATCGCGCGCATGGGAATCCAACGCCATCGCGTCGTAATGCCTCATCCGGTGACGGGCAGGAAGGCGCTGTTCCTGTCAGGATCGGCGTTCGGGATCGAGGGTATGGACAAGATGGAAGCTCGCGCGCTTATAGCCGAGTTGCGCACCCATGCGACGAAACCGGAATTCACGACGCGCTACAAGGTCGTTCCTGGCGACATTATCCTTTGGGACAATTTCGCCACGATGCACCGGGCGACGCCGATCGAATATTCCGATGAGGATGGCAAGCGGCGGCTCCTTTACCGCATCAGCACGAAGGGGCTGCCGCAAACCGTCGGCGTGCGGGTGGCGGCATAGCGATGTGGTCGGCGCAGACCGCGGCAGGCGCTGCGGCGACGCTGTTCCGTCTTGATGGAAGGATCGCCCTGGTTACCGGGGCATCCCGCGGACTGGGCCTGGAAATGGCCGCCATTCTCGCCTCAGCGGGCGCGACGGTGCTGGTCAACAGCAGGGATGTGGCAAAGGCCGAGCGGATTGCGGAGGAATTCACGACGGCGGGGCTGAGTGCAGAGGCGCTATCGTTCGATCCGTTGGATGACGCGGCGATCGGTTCAGCGATGGCAAGGGTGCAGGAGCGGCACGGACGCCTCGACGTTCTGGTCGCCAACGCGGCCGCGCGAATGCGGCGTCCGCTTGAAGATATTTCGCCGCAAGACTTTCAGGCGTTGATCGATACCAACCTGTCCGCCGTCTATTCGCTGTGCTGGCATGCCATGCGCTTGCTGAAGACGGAGCGGGGCGGCAAGATCATCCTCGTCAGCTCCATCAGCGCGGGGCGCGCGCCGCCGAACGATCTCGCTTATGCTACCTCTAAGGGCGGCATCGAGGCCCTGATGCGGGCCCTCGCGGTGGAAGCCGGGCGACAGGGTGTTACTTGTAACGCGATCTCACCCGGGCCCTTCCTGACCGAGGTAAATCAGGCGATCGCCACCGATATGGCCGAGGCAACCGCACGCAAGGTGCCGCTCGGACGCTTCGGTCAGCCCCATGAACTGGCCGGAACCGCGTTGTACCTTGCGTCGGATGCTTCCTCGTTCCTCAACGGTCACGCCATCGTGGTCGATGGCGGTTTGACCGCGGCGCTCTGACCGGGGCCGTGACGACCAGGCCTGCGTGTGGATCAGGCGGGCTCCTCGCGCGGATAGCTGCCCATGCCCAGCACCGCCATCATGCCTGCAAAGAATGACCCGATGCATAGCGAGAGGCCAAGAATATGAGAGCCGGATGCTTCATGCATGTGTGTCATCAAGTTGATGTACACGGGGACGAGGATAGCGATCACCATTACGGCTATGCCGAAGATGGTGGAGAAGTTTTTCAGTCCGAGATATCGCGCGATCAGAAAGGCGACCACCTGGATTTGCGCGCCTTGGGCGACGCCAAGCAAGATCGTACCCGACAGCGCATTGGCAGGAGCGAGCGTGGCCGGCATGATCATGAGGCAACCGGCGATGCCGGCGATCATCCCGGCACTGGTGACCAGCGGTGCCCACAGCCGGTCGACAAGAACGCCACCGGCCAGACCGCTGAAAAGGGCAGCCCCTCCCATGGCGCCGATAAGCGTCGCAGCGGTCATCGGCTCGATACCTTTGTCGATCAGTATCGGCTGGAACGTCTGGAGCAGAGCGATGCACGGCGCATAGCCAAACCCGGCGGCAGCGCAGAGCATCAGAACCTTGGGATTGCGCACGAGCGACCGGATAGTGGCTGGCGACGTGTGAACTGGAGTGGGCCCTTCCGCCATAGACCCTATGGTCTGCCCTTTCGGCAGGGAAAAGTAACAAAGTGGAAGCGCGATCAGGAGCACCAGAGCCGCAAGAGTCATGAATCCCATGCGCCAGCCATGATCGTCGATGACGAGATAGAGGACCGGCGGCATGGCGGTGGCCGCGATCGCCCCGCCCGAGCGCGTGATCGCCAGGGCCATTCCGCGCGACTTCACGAACGTCTGGCTGACTGCCCGGTTCAGGCTCATGCCGCCACCCGGTGTGCCGACGATCATAGTCAGCAGATAGCAGATATAAAAGGTTGGCAGCGATCCCCACATAAGTCCAAGCGCGACATAGCCGAGCCCCAGGAGCAATGCGCTGATGGTGGCAGCGAAGCGCGCACCCTTCTGGTCGATGATCCGCCCGATCATCGGACTCAGCAGGGAAACGATGATGCTGGAGTTGAACGCGAAGGCAAACTGACTTCTGGTCCAGCCGAACTCTGCCTGCATGGGTTCGATGAACAGGCTGGAGGTGCTCGCCCAAAGGGATATGCCGATGCTGCCGATCAGGAATATCGCCGCTCCCCGTTTCCAGTTCGCGCGCCATTCCGCTGCCACTTCGGCGCGAGTGGGCTGGGCAGGGTGGGAAGCCGGGAAAGTTTCATGTCCGGCGAGGGCACGGAGACGCGCGTTCACCGGGTGACGTCCTCATCTGTGATGGCCACGTTGCTATACGCCGGCGCTCGGCCTGCCGACAACAGAAACATAAGCATATCGTATTCTCTCCCAAACGATTATACTGAGGCTATGCCTGCCTTATTTCGTTTGTGTAACAGACTGGATGATCAAGTAAAAAGCGTGAACTGCTTAAATGTCACCAGATGTGTCGACGTTTCTTGTGACACCTGTGGCTTAGTCTTCACTCAATGAACAACGATACATCCAAAGACATGATGGCTCTGATATACGGCGCATCGCTGCACCCTGATGGGTGGCGCCCCTTTTTGGACGCCTTCTACAATCATTTGTCAGCTTATATGGCTGTGATGGTCTTCCGGCACCGACCTTACGACTCGCTGACCCTGATGGTGAAGGACGGTGGAGATGGCGAAGCGGATTTCAGTCGAACTTATGCGAAGGTCGCCGCAACCAATCCGATTGATTACGAAGCCATGGAAAGCGGCAAGCTCTATGCGCTCCAAGACTTCGTGCCGCACGGCGATCTGAGCGCTTCGCCATTTTTCTCCGAACATCTCGAACCGGCGGGCAAAAGCCATCTCGAACTTATTGCGATTGGACCCGCAGACGGGTTTCGCGCTCATCTGGTCTGGTTGCGCGACGATGCAAGGGGGCCGCTTGACGCGCAGGAGAGGGCCTGGGTGAAGTCCCTGGTGCCGCATCTGGAACGCGGCATGGCGATCTATGGTGGCTGGAAGCTGTCCCAATTGGCAAGCGACATATCCAGACATGCGCTCGATCAGCTGGCCTTCGGTGCGGTAGCCGTCAACCGGGAAAGCCGTATCCTGTTCTGCAACCGTGTTGCCGACGAGCTGATCGAGAAGAGTGAGGATCTCAGCAGCGTCAACGGCCGGTTGATCTTTCGCCGGAGGGATCATGCCCAAACCATCAGGACGCTCGCGACGAGCGTGGAACCCGCCGCGGAGGATGCCGTACTTCGCCTGCGATATGGCGAGGAGGTCATCGGGGTCCTTGCGCGGCGAGTTGCGGACGGGAAGCTGGACAGCGCCGTCACGACCGCCCGCGTGGTCGTTTACCTCCACGCCTTGACGGAGATCGTGCGCCCATCTTCTTCGCTGTTGTGCAAGCTTTTCGGTCTTGCGCCGTCCGAAGCGATGCTGGCGATTTTGCTGAGCGAAGGTGCGACGCTGCGCGAGGCCGCGCGGGAACTGGGCATTACCGAAAATAGCGCCCGAACCTACAGCAAGCGCATTTTCATGAAGACCGGCGTTCGCAGACAAGCCGATCTCGTCCGCCTGATCCTGCGCAGCGTCGCAATGTTCGGTGAGGACTGACGCTCCCGCCGTTCCGTCACGCGGCGACGGCAACGGTTTCGCCACGTGCGAAGCGCTGGAGCCGTCCGGGTAGAGCCCCAGTCGCCTCGCCTTCGCGATAGGTGACTTCACCCGACACGATGGTGGCGACATAGCCTTGAGCCTTCTGAGTCAGCCTTCGGCCACCGGCGGGAAGATCGCAGACCGGCATCGGCGCGTGCAGTTTCAGGCGCGGCAGGTCGATCACGTTTACATCCGCCTTGTATCCTGGCTTGAGCAGGCCGCGATCTCCCAGGCCGATCGCAACCGCGGGCTCCCGCGTCAATATCTTGACGGCCTGCTGGATGGGCAGTCGATAAGCCGGTGTCGCCTCGTTCAGCCAATACGTCAGCAGATAAGTGGTGAACGCCGCATCGCAGATCATGCCGTAATGCGCACCGCCATCGCCCAGGCCGATAATCGTGTGCTCATGGCGCAGCATATCGCGACCTACGCTTTCGAAACGGGGCTCGTTCTTGAGATTACCGAGAGGACGATAGATGATTTCGTGTCCCTGACGGGCGAGGAGCGCGTCGTAGATCACTTCCATGACATCCCGGCCTTTCGCGCGGGCGCGGGCCCCCAGGCTTTCCTCGGGCAGCGGATTGTAGTTCGGCGGATCGCCCAACACGAACAACATGTCCTTCTCGCTGATGATATAGATGAAGAACTCATGCGGATGTTGCGCATGCTCCGAGATGATCTTCGCGCGCAAATCGGGGTCTCGCATGCGCTCTACCCGCTCAGCCAATGGAAGATGAGCGATGGCCTTGTAGCTGGGATTGAAAACGAACGGGTGCAGCGAGAGATCGAGGCCAAGCAGAGCGCCCGTGGGTCGCGGCAACACTTGCCCACGTATCTCCAGTCCTTGCGCATGCGCCTCTTCCATCGCGTGTAGCGTATCGCGCCATGCTCCTGGCTGATCCGGCATCTGCGCGAACGTGAAGGACAGCGGGCGCCCCGCGGCTTGTGCGATCTCGCGGAATGCCTGGAACTGTTCGTCCGCAGGAACGAGGTGATTGCCGAGCATCTGGAACACGCCCATTCCCGCATCGCGCAGGCCACCGGCCAGCGCCAGAAGTTCGTCTACCTCGGTCCGTACCGACGGTGCGAACTCACCGGTGAGATACCGGTGAGCAGGACTGTGCGAGGTCGAGACGCCCAGAGCGCCGGCGCGGATCGCCTGCTCCGTCAGGTGACGCATCTGCGTCAGATCGGCGTCGGTAGGCGGTTGCCGTTCGGAACCGCGTTCCCCCATGACGAACACTCTGAGCGGCGAATGGGGAAGCTGCGTAGCAAAATCGATATCGGTGTGCCTCTCCTCCAGCGCATCCATATACTGCGGGAAGGTCTCCCAATTCCAAGGCAGCCCCTCGGCCATGACGATCCCTGGTATGTCTTCCACACCCTCCATCAGGGAAATCATGCGCTGGCGATCGTTTGGGCGGCATGGAGCGAAACCGACACCGCAATTGCCCATGAGGACGGTGGTGACACCATGGTCTGATGACGGTGCGAGGGTGTTTTCCCATGTGACTTGGCCGTCATAATGAGTGTGCACGTCGATAAAGCCCGGGGTGACGATGCAGCCCGTCGCGTCCACCTCTTGGGCGCCTTTCGCGACAATATTGCCGACTGCCGCGATCACGCCTCCGCGGATACCAAGATCGGCGGCATAAGGTTCGCCGCCGCTTCCATCGACGATCGTTCCATTGCGGATCACGAGATCGAATGCCTGGGTCATCGGATTAGCTCCTCCTCTATTTTGGCGGGCGGCTAGTGCATTGGGCGGTTCCAGGCTTGAGCCGCATCTGGCGCCGAACTCATGAGGAGTCGCATTCACCCTTGCGAACGTGCGGCATCCTCTCCCTTATGTTTTGCCATCCGCCCGATCCACCCCGAGCGCCGGGTCTTTAAACGATGAATAAAGCAACGAGCAGATGTGCGTAATTCCCGTTTGGTAACTACCCACACCCGGCAGTTGCGGGAAGAAAGCGCGAGCCGTTACCTGGCGAGCCATATTTTCGGGAGTGGAAAATGCCGAACGCGATTGCCTATGCCGCTCATTCGCCCGAGCATTTCGCACCATTCCAGTTCGAACGGCGTGAGACCAGCGAGTACGATGTCCGGATCGAAATCTCTACTGCGGCATCTGCCATTCCGACGTGCATTTTGCTAAAAACGACTGGAAGATGGCGTTGTACCCCTGTGTTCCGGGGCACGAAATTGTCGGTCGGGTGACGGAAGCGGGCAGCGGTGTCACGAAGTTTCACGTGGGCGAACTGGTCGGCATCGGCTGCATCGTTGACAGCTGCCGGACATGCCCGTCCTGCCATGAGCATATCGAGCAATATTGCGACCTGGGCATGATCAGCACTTATGGCAGTATCGATCCGCATACGGCACGCCCACCTATGGCGGCTATTCGGTCATATCGTCGTCGATGAAAATTACGTAATCCGTGTGACGCATGACGAGGCGGATATTGCCGCCGTGGCGCCGCTGCTGTGCGCGGGAATCACGCTGTATTCGCCGTTGAGCCACTGGCAGGCAGGGCCGGGCAAGACCGTTGGCATCGTCGGTATCGGCGGACTGGGCCATGTCGGTATAAAGCTCGCTCATGCCATGGGGGCGCACACCGTTGCTTTCACGAAGTCTCCGGGCAAGGCCGAAGAAGCGCGAGCGCTCGGTGCCGACGAAGTGTTGATCACCACCGACCCCGAAGCCGTCTCCGCAACTCATGCCGGGCGGTTCGATCTTATTCTAAATACGGTTTAGGCGGCGCAGAACCTGGTAATGTATGCCAATCTGCTGAAGCGTGACGGGACGCTCGTCCTGCTGGGCGCGGGAACCGAAGCGCATACCTGGCCGGCCTCGATGATGCTATCCTACAAGCGGCGCAGCCTTGCCGGCTCCATGATCGGGGGTATCGCGGAGACCCAGGAGATGCTCGATTTCTGTGCCGAGCATGGTATCGTCGCCGATATCGAGATGATCGGCGTGAGCGATATAGAAGAAGCGTATGACCGCATTCTGGCGAGCAACGTCAAATACCGCTTTGTCATCGACATGAAGACGCTCGCTCCCGTCGTCACCTAAACCTGATTGGCGATCAAAGAAAATCGAATGGATTTTCAAAAACAGGCGTGGCGCTTCTTGACAGTGTCGTCTGGCTGGGGAAAGGGCGACTGTCTGTTGCGGGGACGTTGATCAACGATCTCGCGCACGTTGATAAGGAACGTCTTTCCCATGGGCGACACCATCACCGCGGATGCGGTCGGATTTGACGAAGCGGATCTCGAAGCGATCCGGGAGAGCATCGCCTCCGTACTTTCCGAAGAATGTGGCAGCATTGCGCTGCATGCCTATGTGGACGGGAAATCGAACCTCTCCGACACGTTGGAGAGCCAGGCCCGTGATCTTGGCTGGGTGTCGATCGGCCTGACCGAAGAGCAGGGCGGCTTCGGCCTCGGCGCGCACGGCGTGCAGCTTCTGCACAAACAGCTTGGATCGGTGGTGGCGCCTGGCGGCTTCCTCGCCAACGGTGTCGCCGCACAGGTGCTTGCGGAGCATGCGAGCGGCGATGCCGCTTCAACGGCGTGGTTGGAGCGGCTCGTTTCAGGTGAGGTCCAGGCCGCGATCCCTGCCATCCTCGATGATAAGATCGTGCGTGCGCCCAGCGGCGCGATCAGCGGACGCACGACGCTGCTCGGTTCGCCCGAGGCAGCGATCGCACTCATCGCGGTGGGCCAAGCCGAAATGGCCTTGATCGATTTGTCCGGCGTGACGCTAACGCCGCTCGATTTCTGGGACCGTACCCGCAACCTTTCCGCCGTGGACCTTGATGGCGTCGAACCGATCGCCTGGCTTGGCGCCGGGGATGCCGCGAGCCGTGCCTTTGCTCGCGCATTTGCCTTGGCGGTGGCTGCTGATTGCATCGGCCTGGCACAGGGGATCGCCGACAAGACCATCGCCTACATGAAGGAACGCGTGCAATTCGGTCGTCCGATCGGCTCGTTCCAGGCGCTTAAGCACCGTGCGGTCGATCTCATCGCGCGGATCGGGATCGCCGAACATACATTGGGCCAAGCGGTCGAAGTTGCCCACGTTGGCGATGCGACGGCGGACATGTGGGCGCGGCTTGCCAAGGCGGCCGCGAGCGAGGCGGCAGTGTTCGTCGCGGGTGATTGCGTACAGTTGCATGGCGGTGTGGGCTTCACCTGGGAGTACGATGTTCATCTTTACCTGAAGCGCGCGCGTCTCAACGAAATGCTCGTGGCCAACAATCTGACCCTGCGCGACCTGGCGGCGGCAGATCTGGCTGCGGCCACGCGGGCGGGCATGAGCACATTGGAGTTGCCGGCGCTATGATCATCGACCTCAAGGACGATCTGCCTGCCTTTCGCCAGGCCTTGCGTGACTGGCTTGCGGAAACCGTTCCTGCCGGTTGGAGCGAACGCGTCAATCAGGGCACGGACGAAGATTATATCGAACTCCAGAAATGGTGGATGGCGGAGCGTGCGAAGCAAGGCCTCGCCGTGCCGCATTGGCCGATCGAATATGGCGGGGTAGGCCTGAGCCTCACGGCACAGGTCATCCTGGCCGACGAGGTCGCGAAGGCCGCCGCGCCCCGCCTCGACCTGTTCGTTGTTTCGCTCAATCACATTCCTGGCACGTTGATTCCTTTCGGCACGCCGGAACAGAAGGCGAAATATCTTCCCGAGATTCCGCGCGGTACGATCTGGTGCCAAGGCTTTTCGGAGCCGGGCGCGGGATCTGACCTCGCGTCGCTGCGGTGCAAGGCGGAACGCGATGGAGATCATTACGTGGTCAATGGCCAGAAGATCTGGTCGTCCTATTCGCAATTCGCCAAGCACTGCATCTTGCTGGTTCGGACCGAGACCGGGCCAGTGAAACAGGCAGGTATTACGTTCCTGATCATGGACATGGATACTCCGGGGCTGGAGGTGCGACCGATCAAGCAATTGAACGGACAGGCCGAGTTCGGCGAGCTGTTCATGACCGACGTGCGTATTCCCGTCGCCCATCGGGTCGGTGAGGAAAATGAGGGCTGGAAGGTCACTCAGGCGACGCTGGCTTCCGAGCGCGGAGTGCTGTGGTTCGATTGGGCGGAGAGGCGGCGTTACAGTGTCGAGCGCTTCTATCGGGAAGCGCTGGAGAGCGGCGCGGAGTGGCTGCAAGACGACCTGCTCCGCCGTGAGTTCATGACTTTGTTCGCCGAACACCAGGCCGGAAGGCGGCTAATCCGCAAGCTGCTTCACGAAAATGACGGTCACGGCGGCGGCGCTGCGATGACATCGGCCTTCGTGAAGCTGCACGACACAGTGATCCGTCAGCGGATTGCCGACTTGCTGGTCCGTATCGACCGGTTGGCCGGGCAGCAGTTCGTTACCGTACGCGATGAAAGCGTCTTGCACGGCATGCACGATTTCATCTCTGCCTATGGCGCGACCATCTCCGGTGGCACCAACGAAATCATGCGAAACATCATCGCCGAGCGTGGCCTGGGTCTGCCCAAGGGTTGATCAGGCCCGCGCGGCGCGCAGGCGGGATTCCTGGAAGAAGGCGATTGCGCGCAGATGATAGGCGCGCGCCACGTGGTGTACCCTGATGTTATGGCCGCTGTCAATTTGAAGGCTGATCACAAGGCGCGGGCAGGCGAGCAGGGCGGCGCGGATCTGGTCAAGCATCTCGATGCCGCCGACCGACGAGCGTTCCTGGTCCGCGATCGTCCATTGTACCGGCACGCTGTTCCGCGGCAGCAGCGGCGGCAAGTCGTCTGGCGTGCGAAACGCCTCAGCCATCTCCGTGGGCGGAACCGCGTTGCGATTGTCCACCGCCATGGCGTGAGCGGGATCATAACTGCCCTTTTGCCCATAGAACATCATCCGCCTTCCGGCTTCGTCGATGTCCGGAAACTGCCCGAAGAAGTGGCTGATTATGCCATCCATCGGCGGCGCATAGCGAAGCGGCACGCCGGATACGTAGATGCCCGTCAGCCGTTCGGCCTGCGGGAGAGCGGCCATTCGCAATGATATGATCCCGCCCATTGAATGGCCGATCAGAAAGGCTGGCCGGTCCTACGCTAGTTCTTCGATGAGTGCGAAAAGCAGGTCGGCCTGATCGGTGAGCGAGTAGCCCTTGGGCTCCTTACCGGCGGACCCTGCGTAGCCTGGACGGTCGATGCCCAGCACCTCATAGCCAAGTTGCGCACCCAGGATGATCATTGACCCATGGCCATACCCCCCATCGGCATGCCAATAGCGTGCGTCATAGCCACCGCCATGCACCGCGAAGATGAAGCCGTTGCGGTTGCCGACGCCAGCGCGAATGCCAGCCATACGATGTCCGCTGACGTTAATTTCGAAAGACTCGACCATGCCTTATACGGGCGGGTAAAGTCGTTGTCGGCAAGGCAGCCGAAGTACCAAGACTGAGCTGCCGAGCAGAAGGCAGCACGCATAGTGGTAAGATGCAGAAAAGGGCCGTCAGATGCGTGGAAGTTCCTGCATATGCTGATCGGCTCTTCCTTCGCTCTGCGCTTATATGCATATTGTAAATGACCGAAATAGTATCTGGATAAGCGGCGTCAATGCCGTGCCTTGGGAGAGAAGAGCATGCAGAACCTAGCTGGGAAGACGGCCGTCATCACAGGTGGTGCGACCGGCATCGGCAAGGCATTGGCGCTTGCGTTGGCGGAAGAAGGAATGCGGCTGGTCATCTCGTCCACCAACGAGGCGCGGCTTCAGGCCGCGGCGGAGGAAATCGCCGCGTCCGGCGCGACCGTGCTGGCGATCCCGTGCGACGTCGCCGATCGGCAGGCGGTTCGCACGCTTGCGGCGCGGGTACAATCCGAGTTTGGCGGTACCGAACTGCTGATCGCCAATGCCGGCGTGACTACAGCCGGAACCTATCTCGATCATCGCGACAGCGACTGGGATTGGGTGATCGACGTTGTGCTGAGAGGCGTCACCAACTGCATTCAGGCCTTTTACCCGGCGATGGCGGAGCGCAAGTCGGGCCACATTGTCCTGACCGGATCTCAAACCGCCTATTGTCCCGACTGGGTCTTGGGCCATGGCCCTTATATTCCCATGAAAGGCGCTGTTCACGCGCTTGCTGTCGCGCTCCGGCCCGAGGCGGTCCGGCATGGCGTTGCGGTTTCCTTGCTAGTCCCAGGCGGAACCGAGACGGCCATGTTGGCCGATGGCGAGCGGAGCCGCCCATCGCATCACGGTGCCGCCCTTGGCGGCGATTTTGTCATGCGGGATGATGCGCCCCCACCTTCACTCGATCACCCGTTTGTACTGTCACCTGAAGAAGTCGCGGCGCGGGCTGTTGCCGGCATCAAGGGGAACCGTCCGATCATCGTCACGCATGCGGGTATGAAGCCGCTGGTCGAGGAGTACTTCGCACGCATTCTCAAGGCCTATGATGAGGCAGCGGAATTTACCGGCTGATCGACTGCCCGTCCGCGTGTTGCGTGCTTACACGCTGCCTAAAGTGTCGTTGCTTAGCAGCCGGACCAGTACCTCTCACAAGGCTTGGTCTCTTGGTTGCTCGTTGGTCTTCCATCGCGTGTGCCATGACAATCAGCCACTCGCGCCTTGAACGATAAGGTCATGGCCGGCCATGGGACCGATCGCCGTCACGCCGCCGTCAACCGGCAGCAGCACGCCTGTGATGAACCGCGCCGCGTCGCTCGCTAGGAACAGGGCGGCTTCGGCGATATCCCACGCATCACCCTCCTGACCGAGCGGACCGACGTGTCGGCGCGCAGCGCGCAGATCGTCCGTGAGCATCGCTCCGACATGCGGCGTGTAGATGTGCCCCGGTGCGATGACATTGGCCCGCACCCCGTCGCGGCCATGCATAAGCGCGGTTTCGCGCGTGAAGGCGATCAGTGCGGCCTTCGATGGTCCATAGGCTGCGCCACCATAGGCCTGCATCCCCGCGATCGAGGCTATGTTCACGATTGCGCCGCCGCCTGCCGCCTTCATCGCGGGAAGCACGAACCCGCTCAGCGCCACGGCGCTTCCAAGATTGATCTCGATTATCCGCGACCATTCCGCCATGTCGATACCAATCAGCGAACGGGGCGAACGGCTGACGCCAACATTGTTGACCAGGATGGAAGGTGGTCCGAACGCCTCGATCGCGCGGTCGACGATCCTGCGGCAATCCTGCGCGGCGCTCACATCGCCGACTGCGGCCACGGCTTTTCCACCGGCGGCGCGGATCGTCTGGGCGACCTCTTCCGCGCGATCACCGTCGATATCCGCCAAGACGACGTTGGCGCCTTCAGCGGCGAACAACTGGCCGATCGAACGACCGATGCCACCTTCCGGCGCCCCGCCGCCGGTCACGATGGCGATTTTACCGGCTAGCCGGGCCAAATGGTGCTTTGGTTTGGGCAACATGCTATCCTCAGGCAGGCAGAGCGAGGCGCCCCGGCCAATGTTCATCAGGGCGCTAAGTGCGCCGACACCTCGTAAAATTGGTCAATGCATGGGCCGAACCGCGGATGCTCTGCCGTCCTCATGGGCAATGATCACGGGCTTGCCGAGCTGATAGTAGGTGGCGATGTCATCGCCGGAGAGCTTCTGGCCCATATGGTTGCGAACATACGTGTCGGGCTCAATCGCCAGGCTATGCACGCCAAACGGGTCGCGAGCCTCGACCCGATCCGGCGTGATCGACACGATCTCGCCGACGATGGGACATTTGTCGCCACGGGCCATGATCCGATGGTCCATGGAAAGTCGGAAGCGATCGGACACATTGGTGATGCCTGTATGGGGCGTCCACAGGTTCATCAACAGCACGTCACCCGCACGATAAGTGGCACGCCGCCACCGATCGTCGGGAATATCCTCGGGCTGGATTATGGTGTGTGATCCGTCCTGACCGGTGGCATGGCGATTGATCTTCTCGGTCAGCCCTTCGGCCAACATCAGCCCGCCTACATCCTCATCGATCTCGGCAAGCGGGATCCAACAAATCCGAAACGGGATTCCAGGGCTGTACGGCCCATCCTGGTGAATGCCGTCGATGCGCGAGCCGCTCTTGTCTGCCTTAGGCGGCGTGGCCCGGTACTCGGCGATCGGCACCCAAAATGGATCGTCCTGGAAAAGCCGCTTGAAGAAATCGTTGATGGCCTCGTCCTGCGCGAAGGCGCGCCAAGGCTCCTGAGCGGCCAGCGTTTCCATGCGAAACGGAAAGTCATCCAAGCTGTTGCCGTTGTAAACGACGCTGCGCTCGGTGGAAGCGTCACCTACCGCGTCGATGACATTCAGACGTTCGAGCTCGCGGGTGTATTCGGCGCGCAGTCTACCCACGGCATCCTTGTCCAGAACGTCACGGAAAAACCAGTATCCATCGCGATCCCACGCTTCGTTGAGGGCGTCGAGATCTCCGATGAGATAGTTATGTGTCTTCAGTTCCTGCGTCACGATCGCTTTCGCGGGACGCTCGGCAACAGTCAGGCTGGCCATGTCACTCTCCGTTCGCTTTAGTTACCACTATCACAGCACCGTACTACCACCCAGGCAAGCTGTGTCCTGACCATTTGACAGGGGTAAATTCAACATGGCCACAATCCTCGTGGTCGCTTCTGCAGGCACCTATGTCGCCAGCCTCGGGGCTATGACGGACGCGGTCGCGCGCATGGTTCAGGCCTATCAGTCCAGCGAGGGTCTGCGATCCTATAGCCAGCCCCATACTGCTCTCATGCTTGCGTCCATGCGGCAGGCGCCGGGGAGCATGGCCGTGAGCGGCACAACCTTCACTGAAGAAACCGATGCCGACGGACCGTTGCTGGCGGCCAGGATGCTGGCGCATGTGCTGACGCCTGCGGTCACCAGCAATCCCGCAAGCGGAGCAACAAACAAACTTATCGAAGGTGCGGTGTCCCAGGATCCCCTTGTCGTGCAAGCCAGGGCCTGGCTGCATGATCATTTCGCGCAAAATGTGCGCATCGTGGATCTCGCAAAGCGTCTGGAGGTCAGCCACCAGACATTGATCCGCCGGTTTCGCGCTTCCGGCGAGCCCGCACCGCAGGCTTATCTACAGCGAGTAAGATTGACAGCCGCCAGTTCGATGCTGGCGGAAACGCGCCGTCCGGTCGGCGAGATCGCGCAACTGGTTGGAGATGTCGACGTGGCGTCTTTCCGACGCAAGTTCCAGGCTCTGTTCGGCGTCACGACGATCGCATTTCGCCGCGCGCGGCAGTCCGTCCGCCGGATCGCCCTTCCAACTTAGATGGTAGAAGCGCATCCGCTGCTTGATACATCGTCTCTGATCTGGAACAGGGCGGGCGACTTCATCCTGTAGCGGGACCTCTATGTTGCCAGTTCTCACCCACTCGATCATACAGACCGCCGTCGTCACCCGTTCGCGCGCGGAAGGTGTCGCGCGCATGGCCGACCTATTCGCCGCGGTTCCGATCGACCTGCCGGGAGGGCCAGAGGAGGGCAAGGAGAACGGCACCGTCTTCGCCTTTAACAACCGCACCAACATGGAGGTTCTCGATCCGTTGGACGAGAATCACACGCGCCATCGTTTCCTGACGCGCAGCGGGCCGGGGGCCTACATGCTAAGCTGCTCGTTGCAGAACGAGGATTGGCAGAGTGTGAGCGAGAGCTTGCGGGCTTCCGGCGTTCGCACGGTGGTCGAGGGGCCATTTGGCGTAAAGCATCTGTATCGATGGCACTTGCATCCAAAGGATGCGGGCGGCCTGCTGATCCTCACGAGCATCATGTCGGACCGGGAAGACAATATCGATTGGGCAGGTCCGCACTATGCAGAGGATATCGCCTTCAACACGCGTTATGTCGACGAGATATGCGGCTTCGCGGCGCGGACGGCAGATCCAGAAGAGGAACATCGTGCATTCGGCAACGTGGGGTTCGCAATGACGTCTTTAGGCGATGGTGCGATGGGTTGGCGCGGAGAGACCGGGAACGTGCTCGAACTCTGGCCAAAAAACGCGTGGGAAGGCGAACCGGTCGAGAAACGGCGCGATTATGCCGTCGTCATGAAGGCATCGGATCGCGACGGCCTGGTGCGCCGCATGCGGCATGTCGGCCTTTCAATCTTGCCGGAGACGGTTGGCGGCAGACTCTTGACCAGTATCGATCCCGTGCTTGGCGTCCGCTTCGCGATCGAGGCCTGAGAGCCGCCGAGCGTCGTCAGGCGGTCAGGGGCGCTGGCTCCACCAGACCGCTGTCGAAATAGCGCTCGAACTGTTTGCGCACGTCTTGCGTGGTGGCGCCGAAGCGCTCCAGATCGTTGGAGAGGCGACCATGGCGGCTGGCACTATGTTGCGGCGCTTCCAGCCAGGCGGTCATCGCCGTTTCATGCGCCAGCGAGACCCGCGCGCCGAGTTGGTCATAGATGTCGGCAATAGCGGCGCGAGGCTCGCGATTGAGGCGGTTAAAGGGAATGTGGATGATGCGGCCGTCCTGGTTGGCCGGATGTGACAGCGCGGCATCTACGCCGCGCGCCGAATTCTTCACCAGATAACGGTAAATTTCGTTGAGGCTGCGCGGGTCGTGCACGCGCCGAGTCACGGCGACGATCGCGCACATCGACGCCAATTGCTCGACCGGATCGCGATGCGGCCAGACCAGGCACGCGTCGGGATACGTATCGAGCAGCAGATCGAGATGTTCGACATGCGTTACGCCCTTAAGCACCCAGCGGTGCTTGGGCGCACGCCATTGCAGATGCTGCATGAACTCATGATGCGCGCGATACGCCGGCCCGCAATCGGCCGTAGCAAGCCAGTCATCATAGGCCGGAAGGTGAAAGAAGGCTGGGAAATAGCCGCTGATGAGCGACATCTGCATGATGTCCTCGCACTCGACGGCGGCTTCGCCAGCTTCGTCCCAATAAGGATGCACCTTCAATATGTCGGGCGTAGCGGCGACGAAGGCCTCAACAGCCTGGGCCGAGAGAAGCTTTCGCCGAGCTTGTTCGGCGGCATCCGGTGCCGGGGGGGAGGGGGTCTGAAGTTCCCAAGTCTTTGGCGCGCGATTGTCCGGATCGGTCGTCATCAATGCATGAAGCAGCGAGGTGCCTGAGCGGGGCATGCCGATGATGATGATGGGACGTTCGATCCGCTCATCCGTGATGCCGGGATTGGCGGCACGATCGGCCTGCAGTTGCAGACGCTTGTCGATTTGACCGGTCAGCAATCCGGCGAGGGCGGCGCTCGCTTCATCTGGCAGTTTATCTGCCGCAGCGCGCAGCACGCCCAAGGCCGTGATGCTGCCCGGTTCCAACATCGCCATCGCCGCCTTTTCATCCAGCGACGCCCAACCCGCCGATGCCCCATGACCGAACATTGTAACTCTCCCCTATTATCGTTTAGGTCGCGGCCCAACCGCCGTCGACTGGCACCGTCAGCCCAGTCACGCCGCTCGAGCGTTCCGATGCGGCCCACAGCACTGCTTCCGCCGTCTCCGAGGGATTGATCATGCGGCCGATCGGCTGCGTCGCCTTCGCCATGGCGTTTCGTTGCTCTTCCGAAAAGGCTTCCATTATCCCTTGCGTGGCGGTGAGGCCTGGTGCGATAACGTTGACGCGCACACCTTCCGCCGCATAGGCGACGGCTGCATATTCGGTCAGCCGTATCACGCCAGCCTTCGCTGCGACATAGGAAGGGCATGAGCCATCGCTCCAACGCATTGCCGCTAGCGACGCCACGTTAACGATCGCGCCTTTACCCTGAGCGCGCATGGGAACCAGTTCGTGCTTCAGGCACAGGAAGCAGGATGTCAGGTTCAGCGTCACCGTCCGGTTCCAGGCGTCTAGATCGCTGTCATGGATGCGCGTCGTCGGCAAATCGCCGGCGCCATAGCCGCCAACATTGTTGATCGCGATGTCCAGTCGTCCGGTCGGTTCCTGCGCGGAGGCGATCAATCGCTCGACAGAGGCTTCGTCGGTGACGTCACAGGGCAGGAAGCGGACCTTTCCCCCGGCTTCGCGCAATTCGACCGCGAGCGACCCCCCGTCAGTTTCATTGAGATCGCAGAACAGCACCTGCGCGCCGCGTCCGACAAGCTTGCGCGTGATCGCTTGTCCGATACCGGATGCTCCACCAGTGACGAGCGCCGAACGGCCGGCGAACTCCTCCGTCACGCCGCCGGCTCCAGCCGCGTTTCGACGACGGGTGTCGTGAGGTAATTGCCGCCATCCGCAAAGATCATGCTGCCGGTCAACCAGACGGTATCCTCGGACGCTAGAAAGACTGCGGCCCCGCCGATGTCCTTCACCGGATCGCCGAGCCGTCCCATGGCGACTTTCGACACGCGAAAGTCGACGGCATCCGGGTTGCGCTGGCGGTAGGCCTCCATGCCGGGGGTGGCCGCCAGTGGCACCAGTGTGTTCACTCTGACCTGATCGTGGCCCCATTGCATCGCCAGAGCGCGTGCGAGACCGCGCTTCGCATGATGCACGACCGGCCGCTCGCCCCAGCCCCCTTCCGAATAAAGACCCGCCGCAGAGAACAGGAAGATCACCGATCCTCCGCGTGCCGCAAGTGCGGATTCCGCTGCCTGCGCGACGGCCAGTGCACGTGCCGTGTCATCCTTCTGCCCAGCCAGCAGTTCATCGATGCTGATCTTGCTGACCGGTTTCCAGTCGGCTTCGTCGGGAATGTCCCCGCCGCCGATGACCAGAATGTCCAATGGCCCGCCGCCAAGCGCGTCGGTGACGGTGGCGCGTGCCGTCTCAGGCTCCCGGTCTGATAGAGGCGCGGTCGTCGCGCCCGTCGGGGTGTCGGCGAGCGCCTCGGCTTCGTCGACGATGGTGACGACCGCGCCTTCCTGCAGGAAGCGTGCCGCGATGCCGAGGGTGATAGGGTCCGCGCCGAAGATCAGCGCTGTCTTGTTGGTCAGACGGTTCATCTCGCGATCCTCAATTCTTCGCCTGAAAATCGACGTCCAGCATTTCGTCGGTTCCGGCGTAGCTGCGCCGAAGGTAGAGATGGCCGCCGCCACCATCGAACGTCTGGCCGGTGATGTAGCGCGCCTCTTCGGTAACCAGACCGAGCGCCAGTGCGCCAAGGTCGGTTTCGGGATCGCCCGCGCGCCCCAACGCATTTTCCCGCATCACTTGCGCTGCGTGCTCGGGATAGGCCTTCACGTAGTTGTCCCACCCAGCGGACTTCGAGAAGGGGGCGACGATGTTCACGTTGATGTTGTAGCGGCCCCACTCGTGTGCAGCGCTGCGAGTCAGCGCCTCGAGCGCGGCCTTGTTGCCGTTGTAGTCACTCGCGAAATGCGGCGCCGTGCTGGCCCAGTTCGATGTGGTGTTGATGATGCTGCCTCCACCCTGATCCCGCATGGTGGGGAAGGCGCGCTGCATCGCCCATTTGGATGCGAAATAACCCGATTCGAAGGAGTGGCGGTGGTGCTCGTCGGGCTTGTCGACAAGGGGGACCATCGGCGGGATACCTTGCGCGTTGTTGACGAGCGCGTCGAGCCTGCCGAAATCCCGGATGGCGCGGTCGATCACCGCTTCCATCTCTTCCTTCACGCTGATATCCGCCTGGACGAAGTGTACTTCGCCGCCCGCCGCCATGGTGCGCAGCGCCGCCTGCACTTCGGAGCCCTTGTCCGCCGAGCGCGCATTGAAGACGAGCGTCGCCCCTTCCTTGACGAAGGCGCGCGCGGTGCCATAGCCGATGCCGGAGGTGGCGCCGGTCACTACCGCGACTTTCCCGTTGAGCCTGCCGGCCATATCATCCGCTCTCTGATGCTTAGACGCCGATCAGGCGCCTGTTGTAGGACTGCCGCCGCGCCTCTATCTGCCGCGCGCGTTCTGCGCTGGTGACCGAACCGATATCCGCGCCGAGCAGCCGGTCGAGGTCGGCAAGCTTCACGTGCTGCGCCGCGCTGGACGCCGTGAGATCCCCGGGTGGGAGCGCCTGCCAGCGCTGCAGGATGATCGAGCCGGGAAGGCCCGCAAGATCGACCCAGTTGGTGACGCCCGGATCGCGGTGCGAGAAGACGTACGTCGCCACGCCATCGGATCCCAGAACGACCTGTCCGGGATTGAAGCAGCTAGAACGGTCACCCGCTTCGATCGTACGATAATACATGTCGTGCGCGACGATCGAGTGATAGCGGGCGCCGCCAGGATTGATGCGAACGACCATGCAGTCGTCCTCGCCCAGCCGGAAAGCCCCGAACGACCCGGCTTGCGTCACCAGCCCGCCGACATAGCCGGACCGAAAGGCGGGGGTCAGGTCGTTGGTCGGAGACTGGCAGGTCCGCTGATACCAGTAATAAAGCGGGACATGATCGAACATCTCTTCCGCAGCGAGCGCGGCCATCTGTTCGATCGTAAGCGGGTCGCGTCCCGGCGGGGTCACCCGCTCGATGCGCAGGCGGTTCGCCCGCTCCTTGGCCCAGTCTGCCAACGTGTCGCGAATGAACAAGAAGCAGGTGCCGGGCTGGGTCTGCAGATGGTTCGCGCGCCCGTCCGCCGGCTGATCGTCGACGGTTATGATGAAGTGCCCATCCGAGCCCACCACCAGTTCATGGTTCTCGATCGTCGCCACGGTCTTGGTGCAACCATAGTTGGCTACCAGTGTGTAGCTGACGTTCGTCGGGCTGTCCGTTTCCACCTTCCCATGCAAGCGGTACTCCGCGCCATGCTCTATACCGATAAAGCGGTAGACATTGTCGGGATTGTCGCCGCCGATCCTCGATCCCGGAACCGCCCGGCCAAAGCAGTCATGCGCTGGCAGGAAGATCTGCGCGATGCGCGGATAGGCGGCATCGCTAACGGCGGCCTTCAATATGTAGTTGAAGGCATATTCGTCCATCGCCGAATCGAACATGGCCTGAGCGCCCGCATCCCAATCCGGCTGCATCGCGGCACGCCAATAATGGGACGAGCGTTCAGTCGACGCACGAACCATGGGGTGATCTCGCAATTCCATGGCCCAGCGTTCGACCTGTTGCTGGTCGGTGGTCATGGCGGCGTTCTGCGCAGATAAAAAATAGCCGGTATCGGTCAGATCAGAAGCCATATTCTAGCCCTCTCCTCGTCAGCACGGTTTCGCGTGTCGTATCGGATGAACTATGCCGGGCTTAGTACTGGTGTCAATTTGTGAGAAAAATGCGTGTCAATTGGTGAACGATCGTTCAAATACCCAAACGTAGCAAGTCGCAGATCGTCGAAGGACTTCAGCAGTCATGACATTGAGCAGCAATGCAGCGATGGTGAAGCTTCGGCCCTATGTGGGAGAGCATGGCGTCGTTCCGTCCCTTTCCGCGCTGGCAAAGCTATGGGGGTATGCCAGCAAGGCTTCGGCCGCGCAAGTCGTCGCCACGCTGGTAACGGAAGATGTGCTCCTTCGTGCGCCTAACGGGAGACTCCGTCCCGGCCCGCGGTTTCTGGCCGATGTCTCGCGAAGCGCGGAACGGCATGACCGGATCGTGACGGAGTGGAAGCATCGGTGGACTGCCGATGGTCTGGCGGAAGCCTACGATCTTTCGACGCGCATCACCCGGTTGGCCCAGGCGATCGATGACAGTGCGCGCCGGACCGCCGCGTGCAACGGCCTTACGGTGGGCGAGCTGCTCGTGCTCGATGTCCTGTATCGCATGGGGCCACCGTTTCGCTGCACGCCGACGACGCTCAAACACCATTTCGCGCTATCACTGCCCGGCGTCGCGAAGCGGATTCATTCTCTGCAGCGCAAGAGGCTGATCGATCGCGTGCCATCGGACTCGGATCGCCGCAGCCTTCTGGTGCAGCTGAACCAGCGTGGTCGGGAAAAGCTCGAGACGGCCGCGCAAACCGACATGCAGGCGCCACACATTCAGTGGGTGTTGGGGATGGGCTCCGCAGCGCGTACCGATTTGATCGCCACGGTGCGTCACGCTCTGGCGGAAATCGAGACGCGTCGCACGCGTGGACAAAGCAGCCGCGAAAGTGTGACGAAATTTGAATAGCTATTTGATTCTCGTCGAGCCCTATGCCAGCGAGATCTGCAGACAAAGAGTAAGCGAGAGGCTGTGATCAGAGAATCCGTGCAACCATACGGCAGACGAACCCTGGGATCATTTCAAGGGTTCAGTGCATGGCCGGTTGCGATCCATCCAACTTGCACGCGGGTGCCAGACTATAAAAACCCGCGACCCAGGAGTCTGGGTGTCCGCACCATCAATTCGTATCCATCGGAGCCGCTCGTGATGACTGACCAAGCCCCCGCCCTGGACTTCGCGCCGACTACCGTGGGGTTGTTGCGCCATGCCGTGGAGCATTTCCCCGACAATGATTTTGTTGTCGAGCCCGATTTGCGATTGACCTATGCGGACGCCGACCGCCTTTCTCGGGCTCTCGCAAAGCGTCTCCTGCTCATGGGTGTGTCGAAGGGCACGCGAGTCGCAGCCAAATATGCCAACAGCGTGCAATGGGTGATCACCTGGCTGGCGGTGACGAGGATCGGCGGGTTCTTCATGCCCTTGAGCTCTGCCTACAAGACCGGCGAAACCAAGAAGTGCTTGCGGATCGGGGATGCGCAGTTCTTCCTTATGCCGACTCACATCATCGGCCGGGAGCAGGGGCCGGCCGTGGAGGAACTGCTGGGGCTGCCGTTCGACACTTTGACGCAGCCCCTGATGATGCAGGATCTCCCCTATTTGCGCCGGATCGTGTTCACCAGCTTCGGGCCCGATGGTCTCTACGACGCCATCGACTTGGCAAACCCCGATGCCGCTGTCGACGCACAGGTATCCGATGCCTTCCTGGCGGAGGTGGAGGCCGAGGTCACACCCGCGGACTGGATGCTAGCGATCTTCACCTCCGGTAGCACCAGCGATCCTAAGTGCGTCATTCACAGCCACGGTGCGCCAATCCGGCATGGCACCGCGATCATCGACATCAACGAGTGGACCGCCAAAGACAGGATTTTCGCGGGCATGCCGTTCTTCTGGGTTGGAGGAAACTGTTACACCGTCATCCCCGTGATGATGCTGGGCGCGACCATCATCTGCATGGAGCGGTTCGAGCCAGGTGCAGCCCTAGACCTGATGGAAAAGGAAGGCGCGACTCGCGTCATCGGCTGGCCAGGTGTCCTCAATCCGCTGTTGGAGCATCCGACCCTGTCGTCCCGGTCCATTCCGGGCTTTACCGATCCGCTCTGGAACCCAGCGCTAGCATGGTCGACCGGCCTTGGCATGTCGGAAACGGCGTCCAACCACACCGGCGTATATGTTGCGGAGCGTGAGGCGTCCAAGGGCTCAGTTGGTCGACCCATTCCGTTCATGGAGCACCGGATCGTCGATGAGGACACTCAGGAGCTCGCGGCGCCGGGCGAAGCGGGTAACATCCAGGTGCGCGGCTACAGCCTAATGCTCGGCTTCTACAAGCGCGAGCGGGAGGACGTATTCGAGCGCGACGGCTTCTATGACACCAAGGATCGCGGCTATTTCAAGGATGAACTCCTGGTCTACGCCGGCAGGGACGTTGGCCTCATCAAAACGGCGGGCAACAATGTCGCCGCAGCCGAGGTCGAGGGTGCTCTCAAGGCCATCCCGGGGATAGCCAACGCCTATGTGGTGGGGATTGAGGATGCCGCAGTCGGCCAGATCGTCGGTGCGGCACTGGTCCCGAGCGGGCCACAAGGGATCGATGTCGATGAAGTCCTGGCGCGGCTGCGTGGCGAATTGTCCAGTTACAAGGTGCCCAAAGTCATGCGTGTACTGGCAACGGAGGACATTCCCTTCATGAGCAACGGCAAGCTCGATTTTCGCGCCTTGGTTGCGAAGATAGCCGAGAAAAAGGAGACCGCATGATGACCGTCGAGGACTGCATCGCGTTCGAACAGATCCGCGCGACCGTCGTCCGCTATGCTTGGTCGGTCGATGCGGCCGACTATGTCGCGATGGCGCGGTGCTTCACGCCCGAAGGCAAGCTCCACGTGACGAGCAAGATGACCCTACATGGGCGCGTGGACATCGCCGAAACGCTGGGTACGAGAGCGCTGGCGCGAGGCCACGGCGGGGGCGGCAAGAAGTTCCAGCGGCACAATGTCACCAACATTGATGTCAAACTCGATGGTGAGCAGGCTCGCGTACGCTCTTATTTCACGGTGTTCACCGAGATCGGTCTCGACCATCTGGGCCGCTACGAAGACCGCTTCGTCAAGCTCGACGACGAATGGCTGATCGATGACCGTGTGGCCCGGCTTGATGCGGTGAGTGAACGCTCACGCTTCGCACCGGCGGTTAGCGGCGAGGCTCCGTTCATATCCGATGCGACGCCGGTTTAAGGATTCGCAATTAAGGCGACGTCGAGGCCATCAGCGCCTTCTTTGTTTCCGCTCGATCGGTATGCATACTGACCATTAGCGCGCACACGAAAGTGTGCGGCGCACTGACGAACGGTCGCACCTGCTGAAGGCGGCCATTTGACTTGAGGGCCGCGCCCCCTTTAACGGTTCTCGAATACGGGGCGGCGCTTCTCGAAGAAAGAGGATCGTTTTTCCACCCGATCGCTGGTGCCGATCGTCATCATCTGGCCGCGTGATTCCATTTCCATCGCGGCATCCAGGCTGGGCGCGCCCAGGTTCAGCCAGACCGACTGTTTGGTTATCTGGATGCCGAGCGGCGCATTCTGCATGATCGCGTCCGCAAGTGCGAGCGCTTCGTCCATCAGGGTCCCATCATCGACAACGCGTAGGATCAGCCCAATGTCGCGGGCTTCCTCGGCAGGCAGGTGACGCCCGGTCAGCAGCAGCTCCATGGCACGCTGCGATCCGACCGCGCGGGGCAAGAAATAAGACAAGCCGAATTCGTGGCCTGTGCCGGCATTATGGAACGCGTTGACGAACTTGGCGGAGCGTGCGGCGATCGTCAGGTCCGCAGCAAGAGCAAGTCCATATCCGGCGCCGGCTGCGGTGCCGTTGACCGCACAGATGATCGGCTGGGGCAGATTGCGCATCAGCACGGGTAGCTGGTTGATCGCCCGTGTCGAAAGGCGTGCGCTGTGGGTCGGCCCGACGTCTGTCGGCACGATCGAAGACGTGCCGCCGTTGCGAAGATCATGGCCGACACTGAACATGCGGCCATTGGCCGTCAGAATGACCACCTGAACGTCCGAACGATAGGCCGTCTCTCCAAAGATTTGGGCCAGCTTTTCGTACATGGCGAATGTGAAGCCGTTGCCCGCATCAGGGCGGTTCAACGTCACACGCAGCACGCCGTTACCGGGCATGTCGATCAGGATCTCGTCATGTGCGTCGTTCATTGAAACCTCTTGTCTGAAGGGCGGTCCCCGGCGGAAGTACGGACGGCGAGCCTTGAGGCTCTGCATCATATACAGCCGATGGGCAGCGGCCTGCAGTTATCGTTAGAGCATGATCTGTCCGCCATCGGCATTGATCGTCTGCCCGGTCAGATACCGACTGTCATCGCTGGCGAGGAACAAGGCGATCGGCGCGATATCCGCATTTGGGTCGCCGAACCGCCCCAGCGAGATCTCCTTGCGATAAACTTCGGCCAAGTCGGGGTGCGCGACCAAGAAGTCCGCCGCTGCTGTCGTGAGCGCGGCCGGGCAAAGGATGTTGACGCGGATGTTGTGGCGGCCGAATTCGCGGGCGGCGACACGCGAAAGTCCCCGTATGCCTTCCTTGGTCGCGGCATACATGCCGGCGCCCTGGCCGCCATAGATGCCCTCCCGCGATCCCATGTTGAGGATCGTGCCGCCGCCTGCAGCCTTCATGTGGGGAAAGGCGGCCTGCATGTGATAGAGTGTGCCAAGCAGGCCGGAGTGCAGCACGCCCTCCACCATCTCATCGGTTACTTCCTCCAGCGGCGTACCTGTGCCGGTAGAGGTCTGCGCATTGTTGACCACGATGTCGATCGTGCCGAAGCGTTCGATCGCCAGCGCGATAGCGGCATCCGCATTGCTCCGTGATGACACCTCTCCTGCGATATGCGATCCGGTCTCCGCCGATTTCCTGAGCCGCCCGCTCCAGCTTGGCGCCGTCACGGCCCGTGATCACGACCGATGCGCCGTTCGCGTTGAACAGCTTTGCCAGCGCTAGACCGATGCCCTGGCCACCGCCGGTAATCAACGCGACCTTACCCTCCAGAGTCTGTTTCATGGCTGCCGTTCCTCCATCCCATCGAAATCACGCAAGACAGCATCAAAGCGCTCCTTCATCATGGGTTTAGCATCAGTGCTAGCGCAAATGTTGGCTTTCTCCGCGCGGATGCCGGCCAGGGCGATGCGACCCATCTCCAGGGGATCGATGCCGGCCGAAAGGTCGAACGCTTCCCGCACCTCTGAACCGTCCAGCGTCTCGCGCACCCGCAGATTGGCCATGGCACGCGTCTGCACCACGAAAGGGCACAAAAGCGACACCTGTATATTCTCGTCGGCAAGACTGACGCGAAGCGCATCGGTGATCGCCCAGACGGCCACCTTGGAAATGCTGTAGGCACTGGTGTGGCAGGAAGGCCGAGAAAGAGGCCGTGTTGATAATATGTCCACCCTCGCCATGCGCGCGCAGCTTGGGCAGGAACGCCTTGATCCCGTTGACGACGCCTCCGACTATGATAGCCATCAGCCAGTCCCACAAGGCAAAGTCGTCATCGGCTATTCCGCTTTGCGCCCACGCCGGCATTGTTGGCAAGGAGATGGAGCTTCCCGAAAATGGCCTCGGCATCGTTGGCGGCGCGCAGAACGGCGGCGCGGTCGGCCACATCCAGCAGCACCATGAAGCGCACGTCTTGATGGTCCGCCAGAGCCGCGCGCGCTTCCTCTAGGTGTTTCTCACGTACATCGGCAACGATGACCTTCATGCCGGCGTCCAGGAACGCCCGGCTCATACCGAGGCTGATGCCGCACCCTCCGCCCGTAACGAAGGCGATCTTGCCCCTGACATCACGCATCCTTGTCTCCCTTATCGCGCGCCGCATTATTGTTGGCGCCTCTTACGCACGGTGCGTCAGGCTACGGCACATCCCATTCCAGTTCGAGGTCCCGCATCGTGTTGATGATACCGGAGGACATCCGCGGCGAAGTGCCGGGGACTATCCGGAACTCCGGAATGTTCGTCATCCACTCTTCCAGAAAGATTCGGATTTCGCGGCGTGCAAGGCGGGCGCCGAGGCAAGTATGCGGCCCACTGCCGAAATTCATATGCTTGCGGTTCCGGCGTCGCGGATCGAAGATCATCGGATCTGGGTTGGCTCGTTCGTCCAGTCCCGCCAATGGGAAAATTCCCAGCACCTGCTCGCCTTTGGCGATAGATACGCCACCCAGTTCCACATCTTCGCGAGCGATCCTGGCCAGATTGCTGGTACCGAACCGGCGTGTAATCTCTTCGACAGCGCCGTCGTACAGTTCGGGGTTCGTGCGCAACTCACGCTGAAGTTCGGGGTGACGCGCGAAGTGGGTGGTGGCGAAGCTAGTGGTGTTGATGACGGTGTCCAGCCCCCCGGTCACGACCAGACGCACGATGTTTGAGCGTTCAGTCGGCGTCAGATCGCGGCCCATGACTTGGGCGTGGACCAGCATGCTCACGAAATCGTCGCTTGGCTTGCGCTGTCGCTCGCGAATGAGATCCTCGATGTACTCGCTGGCTTCGACATGCGCTTCCGCCATGCCGGGCTGACCCGGCACCATGCGTTCCGACAGGCCGCGCAGATACGTCGCTTCGCTTTCCGGCATGCCCAGAAGGTTGAGGAACGTCACGATCGGCATGACGCCGGCGAAGTCCGCCATGAAATTGCATCTACCGGCAGGCTTGAGTTGCTCGATGATGGCAACGGCGGCGGCGCGCGCACGGACACTGGCTTCGTTCAATTTGGCGGGAGTGAAGGCGAGTGATACCAGTTTGCGAAACGGCATATGTTCCGGGGCGTCCATCTGGCTCGGCCCGGTGTGGGGCACGATCCCGATCGGGACGAACGGGTCGCTATTTGAAAACAGCGACGGCTCCTGGCAGATGCGAACGATCTCGCTGTACCGCGTGACGACCCAGTGCCCGCCATGGCGAGGTGTCCAGAAGACATCGGGGAAGCTGTCCTGAACCTTCTTCCACAGGGCATGGATATCATCGGTACAGCCGTCGACCAGTCCCGGAATGTCATAGAGGTCGAAATCAAAGGTGCGTTCTTCGGAAAGATGCTGGCGTGCGGCGATCATCGTATCATCCTCTGACTTGTATCATCACAGGCCGGCGAGTTCCGCCGGCCTGTGCAGGGCCCTACCATTTCCTGCGGATCTGCGCGCCACGCCACCGTTCCAGCAACTGCTCACGGCGATCCTGTTCGCTGAAGGCCGGCGTGTCGGCAGGTAGATGATCACGGACTTCCGCCAATTTGACCCGCTTCAACTGAGGCACCGGCGCGCTGCTCGCCTTGTACCACCGGCCTTGGACGACGCCTCGGGTTCGTCCGGCAGTTTCCAGCCAGTTGTGAACTCCGGGATCTCCAATCGAGATGACCGCGCGAAACCTGCCGTCACTATCAAGCCGCGCCTGATGAGCATTGAGACTGGACTGGCACTTGTCCCACTCAATGGTGTTGAAGATGCGATCCGCCAGCAGGACCGACCAGTACTTCGCGGTTTCGGGGATCTCCGTTTCGAGGATCACGGCCTCGTCCTCGGCGATCTCGAACAGTCCCTCGTAATAGCTTTGCCCTTTCAAGCCGCCGATGCCCGACCAGTCGTGGAGGGTCACCGTGTTGATCGGGTTCTGCTCTAGGTTTTTGACGAACTGGACGAAAATCCGCGCATAGCGGTCGGCAAAACCCGTCATTCGTTCAAGCTGATGCGCGATCTCATCCTCGCTCCACCGGCGATACTGGAGCGCGGCGTCGAGGCGGACGATGGTGAAGATGCCGTCGCGCTCATTGAGCCAGTCGTAGCTCGCCTCGCGGATATTGACCGTTCGCGCGCCCTTGTCCAGTTTGAACCAATCGCCCTCATAACCCTCGGGACGCTCGGGGCTGATCAGGAAAGAGAAGCTGCCATCTTGGCCGACCGTCAGGTCGTCGTCGAGTTCCAGACTCAGCATCGGCGGTCCCGGCACGTCGTCCACACCAATCAGTCCCGAACCGATGCCCATCTGAGTGAACAGATTGGTTCCGCGCGTGCCCTCGACCCGATACGTGCCGACGTCGTCGATAAACGCCAGTCGGTACATGTAATCTGGATTGGGAGCCGCGGATTTGATGATCGGGTTGAGCAGGGAGAAGAATGTCGGGCGTTGTGGGTCGTCG
The DNA here is from genome assembly GCF_055521575.1 of Novosphingobium sp. BL-S-24. Taxonomy (NCBI): domain Bacteria; kingdom Pseudomonadati; phylum Pseudomonadota; class Alphaproteobacteria; order Sphingomonadales; family Sphingomonadaceae; genus Novosphingobium; species Novosphingobium sp. BL-S-24. The sequence goes on along the minus strand of NZ_CM145487.1, from coordinate 741,899 downwards.
GAGAAATGCAGTGCATAGGCTTGGGACAGGCTCATAGCCATTTGCTGTATGGCTTCCTGCCGAAGCCAGCTGTCGTCTGCCCCCAGCACGTAGGACAACGTGTTCTCTATGTCCTTGAGCGAAGCGTGTAAGGTGGACCACTCCATACGTGCGGTTACGTTTGTCATAACGGTATCCTTGCTGGATCAATTGCGCGGGACAGAGGCAAACAATGCTTCACCGCCGGGCTGTAGATGGATCAGTTCGCAATAGTGACCGAGGACCGCGGTCGAGTCGGCATAGAGATAGTCCATGAGGCCTTCCGCCGTGCCAGAGGAGACAGTCGGATAGCCACTTTCCTCGAACGTCCAGATCGTCGCCTGCCACTCCTCGTCACTATGGACGAGAAAGCCAAGATGATGGAAGCGAAGCCCCGATCCGCCGGCTGAAAGCCAGTTCTGATAAAGGGAAGGTTCTGCCGAAGGCTCGATAAGCTCGACCATCGTTTCGCCCGAATAAGCGATGGCAATCGCGTTTGCCGGAGAGCCCGGTCCTGCGGTGTTCATGATAGTCCAGTCCCGGATGGCAAACCTGTCACGGAAGTACGCCAAGCCCCGGTCCATGTTGTCGGTAAGATATGCGGTCTGGAACTGTCCCGCGAAGAGCCTGATGGTCATGCGGCTTCCCTCCTAAAGATTATATCGTTCGATATAGGGTGCGAACGCTTCCGCCACGTGGCGCTCACTTTCGATCGGCTCGTAGACGTGGCTAGGTTTGGCATGGGCCGCATTGGCCGCGGCCCAGCGCCGCATCCGCTGTTCCGCGTCCGCCGACAGCTCCAGACCGAATTGGCCATAGATTCGTTCGACCACTCCCATGGGATCATCGCGTGTTTCATGTTGCCAGACATTGACGATACGGCCCGGCTCGCGATCTTCCACCGCCATGGTGCGGCGCATGGCCTCAGCCCAGAACGATACCTCCCGGGCTTCGACGACCGAACGGTCCACGGACTTTCCGCCCATCAGCCCGCGAAAACCGCTGAGAAGATTGACGAGCGAGGCGATCGTCCGGGCCGGATGCCGGTGCGTCTGGACAAGACAAGCGTCGGGAAACACGCGCAGCATTGCCTCGACCCCAAATGTATGACTGGGATTTTTCAGCAGCCATGGGCGATCATCGTGCAGGCCGACCAGCTTCATTATGTTGAGAAACCGTGCGTAGGATGCAGTTTCGTCCTGGCTCCGGAACCACGCGTCATATTCCGGAATATCGTGCATCGACGTCAGGAAATTGGACAGGAATGTCTGCGCCATGGGGGTGAGGCACTCATCATAGTCGTCCGGCTCTCCGGAATGTGCGTCCATCGTCTCGGGCGAAGAAGCACGCCACGCGGCTAACTGCTTGACGGCTGCCTGGTGTTGAGGATGCGCGGGCCAAGCCTCGCGCGGCGGCCTGGCTATCGGCCCCCAGACGAACCAATGCTCGAGGCCCTGGAATTGCGGGTCGAGACTGAGCAGATGGTGCAGCGCCGTCGTGCCGCTGCGCGGTATGCCCATCACGATTAGAGGTCGCCGTATCGAGCGATCCTTCCAGCCGGGATTGCCATTCCAGCTATTATGGGTGATCAGCCGACTGGAGAGCAAGTCAGTGGCCGTTCGTTCCGCCGCAGCCTGATGCAGTTCCCTGTCTTCGGGGATCGCCGCGACCGCGTCCAGAAAACGCTCAAGACCCTGCTGATAGTCCGAGTCACCGAAGTCGCTGTAGCCCGTCCGCGCGATTGCCGCCTCGTGTAGCGTATCGATGCGGTCCTTCACCATCATGCCCACGGATCCACCATCAGCTTGCCGACGATGCTCTTGCCGTCGCGGAAGGCCTCGAACGCCTGTGGGAAATCGGCGAGGGACACGGTGTCAGTCACCATGGCATTGGCCCGTTCGCCATCCTTTGCGAGCGCTTCGGCGCAGGCTTGGAAATCTTCGCGCGTGTAAGTGCTCGAGAAGCGCAGCGTCAGGTCCTTCATGAGCGCCGCGGCGGGGATGATGCCCTCGGGTGTTGCGCAATAGCCGAGAGCGATGATCTTGCCCTGCGGCCGGATCAGCTCGATCGCCCGCGCCAGCACTCCGGGCACACCTGCGGCCTCGATGATCAGGTCTGGCGCACCACCCAGGACGCGCGTGATTTCGCTCTGGGCATGCTCGCCTTCGAGAATATAATGCTCGGCACCCATCTTCTCGGCGAGCACGCGCCTTCGGCTGCTGCTGGCCAGCACTGCGATGTTCCGTACTCCGGCCTGCCGCAGCCAGAAGATGCAGGCAAGCCCGATTGGGCCGGGGCCGATGACCAGCACCCGGGTCTGCGCGCTCGGCGCGGCCAGACGGACACCGCGCCTGCCGACGGCCAACGGCTCGACCAACGCTCCATCGGCCAGCGTGACGGTGCGCGGGAGGATCGTCGCTCCGCGTGCGCTGACGCGGGCGAACTGCGCCATCCCCTCGGCGTAAGGCCGGAAAGTGGAGCAGAGAACATCGACGCCCGTCTTGCAGGCTTCGCAATGTCCGCAGCCCACAACCGGTAGTGCGGCGACATGATCGCCCCGCTTCAGAGTCTCGACTCCTGCTCCCAGTTCGACCACCTCGCCGGCGAATTCATGCCCCATGACCGTAGCGGGGGGGTAGGTGTAACCGTGACCGCTCGTCGAATGCAGATCGGTTCCGCACACGCCGCAACGTGATACTCTGACGATGACCTCCCCCTCGGCGGGTACGGGCTCTGCTATCTCATTGATGTTCAGCACCGTTCCGGGCCGGTCGAAAATCGCCGCTTTCATCATCTCTCTCCACTTGTCGCTTCGTTCCGCGCGCTTGCGACCTTTACCAGCGCATGCAATCACGGCGCTGAAGATAGTCATATCCCCAAATGGGAAAGAGGACGAGCATGGGACAGGATAAGGCCGAGGCGCTCATCCTCGCGATCCAGCAAGGCGCTCTTGAAGCGCGGCCTTTTGAAAGCTTCGTTCCGCTGCTCTGTGATGCGCTGGACGCAACCTACGCGAATTTGATATTCCGGCGGATCGGAGGATCGCTGTCGGACGAGGTAGAGATTTCGACCGGGGCCGCACCTGACTGGATCGTCAGCCGCTACCTCAGCGAGTTCTCCCACCGAGATCCGATCCCCTATTTTCAGATGGAGCCCGGCCGTGCCTACATTTACGAAGAGCTGACCGACTGCGATCTCGCGGACGATCCCTTCCGCCGCGATTTCCTTGCCCCCGCGGGCTTCGCGCATTTTCTGATCTTCCGGGTCATCGAACCTGCTGGTTCCAACATTTGGATCACCGTGACCCGGAACGCCCAGGGTGCTCCGTTCGGCTTACCGGAGCGCGCGCTTTGCGCCCGGCTGGCAACGCATCTCTCTCCCGCGCTTTCTTGTCACAGCGCTCTGATTCGCGCTCACGCCGAGAAGGCGGAATACCAGCGCGCCGCAGAGATGTTGTCTTTCGGCGTGATCGCCCTGGATGGAAGAGAGCAAGTGCTCAGGATCGACCGCACTGCCGAACGCAGCCTTGAGATGTGCCGCGACATTTCGGTCTCCCATGGGCGCCTGCGTGCCCGGATAGACGATGCCCGCTTGCAGCGTTCACTCCGCGCCGCGCTGGATACGCAGCGTGCGCAATCGCAGCATGTCGCGGGCAGCGCAGGTTTTGACCTGCTGATCGTGCCGATCGATGGACCGCAGTGTGCGGATCGCGATGCCACGCGCCTGCTCGTCTATATTTCCGGGCGAGAACGCGATTTTCGAGACAGGTCCAGCCATATTGCGGCAGCGTTCGACTTGTCGCCGACCCAGGCTCGCCTTGCCACGTTGCTGGTCGAAGGCCGCTCGCTGACCGACGCGGCCAAGGAAATCGGCATCACCGAGCAAACCGCGAGAACGTATTCCAAGGAAATCTATTCACGCACGGGCACCAGCAGGCAGGGCGATCTCATCCAGAGGCTTTTGAAGAGCGTCATAACCCTGGCTTGATCCACGAGTACGAAGGCCGAGATTGCTGTCGTTATCATGCCTGCGGTTTCGGATTTCGCCACATCTACGATCAGCGCGACTGACAAAAGCTCCTATGTTGTAGGCTTGAGCAAAGCCTCGGCATAAGAACGTCAGGTTTTCCTGATAGGTCACAAGACGGCGTAGATGATACTGCAAGACGATGAATGCGGCCCCACGTCTCATATCTTCACGTCACAGCGCCTTAGACTGCACTATCTTGACTGGGGCAATTCCGGCGCTCCGACGGTCGTGTTGCTGCATGGAGGCCGCGACCATGCTCGCAGCTGGGACTGGGTGGCGCGCGCGTTGCGCCCGAAATGGCACGTTATCGCACCCGATCTGCGCGGCCATGGTGACAGCGCATGGTCGCCTGACTGCGCCTATTCGCTGCCTTACCATGTCGCCGATCTGGCGCAATTGGTCCATCAGCTGGAGGGTCCCGTCAGGATCGTCGCCCATTCCATGGGAGGCGCGATCGCATTGCGTTACGCCGGGCTATACCCTGAAAACGTCTACCGCCTTGCCGTCATCGAGGGGCTGGGGATGGCGACCCCGTCGATCAGGGAACTTCGGGACCTCCCCGTGCCACAGCGTTGGCGCCGCTGGATCGAGGAACGACGCGGCCTGTCGGCCCGGGGGAGCGCGCTATGCTTCCTTGGACGAGGCCTATGCCAGGATGCGCGCCGAGAATCCGTTTCTCAACGATGAGCAAGCGCGTCATCTGACCATTTATGGGATGAGTCGGAACGAAGATGGCAGCTGGAGCTGGAAGTTCGACAACTACGTCCGGTCCATCATGCCGTTCGACATCGCCGACGATGATCGGCACACCTTATGGGGCAATATCGAATGTCCCGTGCTCCTGCTTCATGGCAGGACAAGCTGGGCCAGCAACCCGGCTGAAGACGGCAACGCCGACTACTTCCGGCATGCGAGCGTCGTCAGCGTGGAAAATGCCGGTCATTGGCTTCATCACGACCGGATCGACGCCTTCCTCGAGACCTTGCAAACGTTCCTTTGACGACATAGCCGTAGAGTTGGAGTATAGTCGAGGCCGGCGCTGATAGCCAAGTCTTGCCAGGGCGCTTGCTTTAACGGGCATGGCCCGCCCCGACATGTCGATCAAATCTGCTGCTGATGTGAGCGCGCCACTGTCCCACGAACACTAACTGAGCGCGGGGTTAGGAAGGGGACGGTATTTTGTTGCTCGTCTGGCGCCGGACGCGCGCTCTACGCGCTCCTTTTGAAATTCTTCAGAAACGATCGCTTCTTCGTCATTCTCGCGAGCATTGTTCTACGGATAGATACGGTCTCGCCGAGGCACTTCCTTGCGTGGCAGTAAAAACTAATATTGCGAACCTTTTTCTATCATGTTAGTTGAGATTAATCCTACTCGCCATCCGAGCGGCGTGGGGAAGCAAGCGTGGGCTTTGGCTTTTTCACAGCTTTCCAGGTCGAAAGTGACCGAGGCGACAGCGCCAGGTTACGTGATTTTAAATCATCCTCTGCCTCTAAGGCGACCTGTCGATTTGTGCTTGCTGCACGATCGGCGAAGTGAACTTATTTCAGGAAATAGCATGCGATCGGATCTATTCACGCCAGTGCGCGTCTTTCAGGACCGACGGACAGAATGCGTTCGCACAGCCTTGCTGTTGTTCCGCAGCCTTGCGACGCTGTCGATCATAGCACCCCTGCCTGCCATGGCGCAGCAGCGTGCGGCAGAGGCGGCCGCCGAGGATGGCGAAAATAACGCCATTCTCGTTACCGCCCGCCGCCGCAACGAAAGCGCGCAGGATGTACCGATCGCGCTGACCGCCATCCGCGCGGCGGAAATTGCGAATACAGGCAGCTACACCCTGCAACAGTTCCAGCAACTCGCGCCCAGCCTGCAAGTGTTCGCCGTCAACGCTCGCAACACGAACATCAACATTCGCGGTCTCGGATCGAACGTCGCGACAGCTGCCGACGGACTCGACAACGGTGTGGGTGTTTATGTCGACCAAGTCTATCTTGGCCGTGTCGGTCTCTCGGCCTTTGATCTTGTCGACTTGGCTCAGGTCGAAGTGTTGCGTGGCCCCCAAGGCACACTGTTCGGCAAAAACACGACCGCCGGCGCGATCAACATCACCAGTCGTCCTCCAAGTTTCAAGCCACAGTTCGAGGGCGAGGTATCGGGCGGAAACTACGGCTATCACCAAGTGAGGGCATCGGCATCGGTCGGCATTATCGACGATGTTCTTGCTGTTCGCTTGTCGGGATCCGACACCCATCGCGACGGCTTTATCTACAATGTCACCAAGCGCGAGCGCGCTCAGGACAATGACAGCAGTAGCCTGCGCGGGCAGATCCTGTTCAAGCCCGATCCCGATATTTCATTGCGGATCATCGGCGATTGGGCGAGGCTGCGACAAAAGGGCGTCGTGCAGCCGATCGCTGACATCTTCACGACGCTGGACAGCGGTGCCACGCTTGCGAACAATGCTACCATTCGGGCTTCTAGGCTAGGCTATACGTTGCCGGTCGTGGACCCATTCGCGCGTCGTGTCGAAAGTGACGGATATTATCGGATCGCGATGAACCAGTGGGGGGTTTCGGCGCTTCTCGACTGGACGCTTGGCGGCAATGCGTTGACTTCCGTTACCGGCTACCGCGAGTGGAACTGGAGTCCCCGCAACGACGCTGACTTTCTGGCTCTGCCAATCCTTGATGCTTCACATATCAACAACCACCAGCGCCAGTTCAGTCAAGAGGTGCGTCTCGCCTCGACGGGTAAGCGCACCGTCGACTATGTGGTGGGGGCCTACTATTTCCATCAAATTATCGATGGCGATGGCTATACGCGCTATGGTGCGGCGGCACCGTCCTGGTATCTGGGCTCTTCAACGGCCACCAATGTTGCCGCGCTGAACGGATTTACTGCCTTTACGCGCTCAAATCCCAAAACGGACAGCTACGCCGCTTTTGGGCAGGGCACGTGGCATGTTGGCGAGCGCTTGAGCATCACAGCCGGTTTGCGCTTCACGCACGAGGAAAAATCCGGACGCTACATCCAGACGCCTGTTGGCCCGGATCTCGCCGGGTTTGCCGATGCGCAGATTGCAACCATCCAGGCAATTCGCAACGGCTTCGCTCGACCGCTGGACTTCATGGCGGGGCGTAGCGACAACAGCCTGTCCGGAACTATCAACGCAGCCTACAAGGTTTCGGACGGCGTCCTCGCCTACGCGACTTACGCAAAGGGGAGCAAGTCGGGCGGCATCAACCTGACCGCGCTGCCTTTGGGCGTAGACCCGAACGTTCGGCCTGAACAGGTGAACCATTTCGAACTCGGCGTAAAAAGCCAGCTGTTCGATCGCAAGGTCACGGCTAACTTCGCTGCCTTCTGGACGGAGGTGAAAGACTATCAGACATCGGTGAGCAGCACCGACACATCATTCGGCGTGCGTCAGTATATTGCCAACGCCAACAAGGTGCGCACGCGTGGACTGGAGGCGGACGTCCGGGCCGAGCCAACCAGGGGTCTGACATTGTCGATCTCCGGCGCCTATATCGATGCCACGTATCGCGACTATGTCAACGCACCGTGCCCGCCGGAGGCACCAAATCTACCCAACAGGGTTTGTGACCTGACTGGTCATCGACTTGCCGGCGCCTCTAAATATGCCGCCTCGCTTTCCGCGGACTACAGCACGTCCGTCCCCACTGGACTGGAGGCTTACGGACGCGCAGACTATAGCTACCGATCCAGTTATTATACGGCGGTCAACAATAGCCGTTATGCGCTGGTACCGAGCTACGGACTGGTAAATCTTCGCGCTGGCATTCGTAGTGAGAACAAAGTCTGGGATGTGGCCATCTGGGTGCGCAACCTATTCGACAAGGATTATTATCAGGTCCTGACACCCAACGACACCGGCCTGGTGTTGGGCGTGCTCGGTGATCCGCGTACGTGGGGCGCCACAGTGCGCACCAGTTTCTGACAATAAGGGAGAGATACCATGAGACTTCGTCAGTTCGTGCCGGCCGCAGCGCTTCTTATTGGCGCACTGGCCGCCGTTCCTGGGATCGCCGACACACCGGCTGGCTCTTACCACCTCGATACCGAAGGGCAGGTCGCAACCGAGCGCAAAGTGCTTCGCTTGCTTGCGCGGCCCGAGTTGAAGGAGGCAGGAAGTAAGATTTCGGCGATCCTCGCCGCCGATCCCGTCGCGAAGACTCTGGCCGGTCGCGCTCGGTTGCCTCAGGCAGTCGAGGAGCTCCTTTTCGCCGCGACCTTCAACACCGTCGCCGACGATCCCTCTCGCCCCGAGGTACTCTGGGTCTCCAGCCCCGCTCACCGATGGCATGGCCTGTCGGTTCCAGGTTCACGCTATGGCGTGGATAACCCCGACAATATTTATCGCATGATCTTCCTTGACGATGCGCATGAATATCGCATCCGAGGCCGCCATGGGGCCGGCGAACCTCCGATACAGTTCAGTTTCGAATTGTTGACCCACGTCCATGGCGCGAACCCCGAACCTTCGATGCACGGTCTTGGTAAGGCGGTGAGCTTCCTCCTCGACAAGAACGTGAAGACGGAACCCGATGGCAGCTTTACCATTACCGTCGGACCGCGTGGGGAAGGGCCGAACCATATGCGATCTGCTGGTGCGCACGTATTGATCATCCGCGACAGTCTGTCCGACTGGAACCGTCAGACACCCAACGATCTTTCGGTGGAACTGGTATCAGGCCCGGTCGCACCCCAAATCAGCGACGCGGAACTTATCCGCAAGGCTTCGCGGCTGGCCCCCGAGACCGCCCGCCTTTGGCTGGATTTCCGCAAGGATTACTACGCGAAGAACGGGCAGGGGACGGTCAATGCGCCGCCGTCACCTCTGCCTCGTGAGGGCGGCTGGGGCTATGCCGCGCCTTCACAATTGAAATTGGGTCCCGACGATGCGCTGGTCATCACCATCTCAAGCCTTGACGCGCGCTATCTCGGCTTCCAGTTGGCCGATCCGTGGATGATCTCGCAGGATTATTGGAGCCGATCCGGCAGCATCAACAACGGCCAAGCGGTAGCCAATGCTGATGGAAGCATCACCTACGTCATCGCGCGCAAGGATCCCGGCGTAGCGAACTGGCTTGATGCGGACGGACTGGATGAGGGGTCGCTGCTCATCCGCTGGCAAAATCTGGCTGACCAGAACGTCTCTCCCACCGGCGCGATACGGGAAGCGAAGATCGTTCCGGTCATCAGCGTCGCGAAAGAGGCCGGGGCACTCCGCACCACCGCTGCGCAGAGAGCGGAATCGGCGCGCGAGCGGGCAGAAGGCTACGCCCGTCGCGTTCAGGAAACACAGCGAACGGGAGGCTGATTTCACCTGAGATCCGCTTTGCATTGCCGGAAGCCGATTGGTTGTTTGCTGGCGGATCTTGTACAACGCATGATGAAGAATGAATTGCTCCCGTGAGATGCTACGCTTGACCTGATGCTCCGTCGGCTACGATCCCTAGTAATCGGATGCCAATGCAGGGGGAACATCGTTGCAGGCTATCAATCAGGTAAGCGTCCATGGATCAGCACACGCAGGCGGGCGAGTTTATCGTTGGCCTCGGCAGTCAGCGACATCAAGGCGGAGCGGCTGCATCGCAAGCCGTGCCTGATCGCCCTATACCACCTGTCGCGCAAAAAGGATATGACTCCGGCTAGCGGGACATCTCACCCCACTCTATCCTGAGCGTCCAGACCGCTTCTGGTTTGCACCGTCTGGGTCACCGACTCATTATGCTTCAGCCAAATGCGGATGGAAGCAAGTTGGACTGAAGCCAGGAAGTTGTCGTCTCGTTTGTCGTAGCGCGTAGCGACGGCTCGGAACTGCTTGAGTTTGCTGAAGAAGCGCTCGACGAGGTTGCGGTAGCGATAGAGGAAGGCGCTGAAGACGGGGCGGCGCTTGCGGTTTGGCATCGGCTTGATGTTGGCCCAGGCGCCGCGCGCGGCCAACTCGGTCCTGAGCGCGTCACTGTCGTAAGCGCGGTCGGCGAGCAGGACATCACCATCACCCAGAGTGTCCAGCATGTCGGCCGCGCTACGGCCATCGTGCGCTTGCCCTGCAGTGAGTTTGAGTGCGATCGGCAAGCCGTTGGCATCGACCAGCGCGTGGATCTTGGTCGTCAGGCCGCCGCGCGAACGGCCCATGCAACCGGGTCCCCTTTTTTTGCGCCGTTGGCGCCATGCTGGTGAACCCGGATCAAGGAACTGTCGATCATCTGCACATCGCCCTCGTAAGCCGCTGACACAGCCTCCAATATCCGCGCCCAATGTCCTGCCCGCCGCCAGCAGTTGAAGCGGTTCACGCATGTCGTATGCGGGCCATAGCGCGCCGGAATGTCCGCCCACGGCGCACCGGTTCGAAGTCGCCAGAAGATGCCGTTGAGTACACGCCGGTCATCTGCCCGCTTCACCCCGCGCTCCTTCGTGGGCAGCAAAGGCTGGATCACCGACCATTCGAAATCCGTCAGATCAAGCCGCGCCATCCTACTCTCCTTCAAGAGAGTTGGGTCACGATGCAGCCAATCTGTGAATCCCCTTTATGGGTCTGTGACCTAATCCATAGGCCGGCCACATATGCGTGTCGGATGATGTCTTGGTTGATCACCCGAGAAAATATCTTCGAAGGCGAGGACGCGATCAACCAAACCAGTTCCGCCATACGTGGGAAACTCCACAAGGCACGACCTGCCGCAGTCTGGAGCTACGTCGCGCTCGAAGACGCATGCGAAACTCAATTGTTGGCGGTGACGCCAGGAAGGATGGAGCCGACACGTCACGCGGTGTCGCGACGCAACGCCGATCAGATGCGGTGCGCTATCCAAGGATTCACAACTACAATCGCATGTCAAATCGCATACCTCGGGACCAGTCTAACTCACTGGATTGTCAACGCTTTACGCATCAAGACGGATCTGCTGCGGCATCTAAACCACACGTCAAACTGATTTTGAGGCCAAAATCAAATTCGTCTGGACAGTGCTGCTCCGTTCTCTAGAAAAAGCAGAAATAAGGTTTTTGGGAGAATTAAGGAAATGCGCATTCATCTGGCGGCCCTCTTTGCTGGTGTCGGCTTTTCAACGTTGGCATTCGCCACCGCAGCTTCAGCTCAATCGACAACTGACAGTCCTGCGGCGCCAGAGGCTCGGCAGGGAGTTGATGATATTGTCGTTACGGCGACGCGTCAGGAGCAATCGCTGCAACGCGTTCCAATTGCCGTTGTTGCCGCAAGCGGCGAGTCTCTCGCACAGGCTGGCGTGACGAACCTGTCGAATATCAGTCAGATCGCGCCTGGCGTTCAGATCGCGCCCCAGTTCAAGCCAGGTGACGCGGTGTTCCAGATCCGTGGGCAGGTGCAGGCGGATACCGCCCCGACCATCGATGCCTCGGTCGGCGTCTACTTTGATGATGTGTATGTTGCCCGCTCGGCCGGCTCGCTCATCAATTTCGTGGATATCGAACGGGTCGAAGTGCTGAAGGGGCCTCAAGGCACACTGTTCGGCAAGAACACGACCGGCGGCGCGATCCGCGTTATCTCCAAGCGGCCGACCCATGAGTTTGAAGGCTATGGGCTGGTCAGCTACGAAAGCTACAACCGTGGCAAGCTGGAAGGCGTGCTCAATATCCCCATAAGCGACACGCTGGCGGCGCGCTTTGTCGGTCAGATTGATCGCAAGACCGGCGGATATGCCACCAACTACGTCACGGGTAACAAGGTCGATAAGAACAAGACTTACTTCACGCGCGGGTCGCTCCTTTGGGAGCCAACTGATCGCCTGACGGTATTGGTCAGCGGCGACTATACGCGTGTTCGCGGCAACGGTCTTCAGCAATTCCTGCGCTATTATGTACCGGAAAATGGACCTTTCACGGCGCTAGAAGCAGCCTTTGAGAGTGGTCTCGGCTTCGACGCGGCGGCTGGTACGGCAATCCTGCAGGGCCTTGCTTCACCGCATGGTACGCGTACATCCGGTTCGGATTTGCGCGACGTCACGGCCTCGTCTTACAGCTATGATCCCGTCACGGGTAACATCACGGCGAACGGCGGCAGATCCGACCCAAGAACGCGGAACACGACTTGGGGTGTGCTCGCCAACGTAAGCTATGACCTTGATTTTGCCACCCTAAAATCGATCACCGCGTATCGTAAGGTCAAAACTCAGATCGCCTATGACGTCGATGGCACGGAATTCGCGATCCTCGACAGTAACCAGGCAGTGCGTGCGAAGCAGTTCTCGCAAGAGCTGTTGCTGAACGGCAAGGCGCTGGATGATCGTCTCGATTGGACGATCGGCGGCATGTATTTCGACGAAAGTCCGTTTTCGAGCGATACCGTGATCCCACTGGCCGGCGTTTCGTCGCTTTCGGGCGGGGGCGGTACGACGACAATCGCTGATGCTCGCAACTCTTCATGGGGTGCTTTTGTTCAGGCAACCTACAACCTGACTGAAGCGCTGTCGGTAACGGGCGGCGTGCGTTATTCACATGACAAGCGCGAATTCGATGCGAGTTCATTCAGCCTGACGCCAGCGGGCGGCAGTAGCTGCGTTTATACCGCCGCGAACGGACTAGCGACGCTGCCGAGTTTCAGCGCGCCGTGTACCATATCGTCAACGGCAAAGTTCAACGAGTGGAGCTATACCGGCTCGATCAACTATCAGCTCGATCAAAGCAAGCTGGTCTATCTTCGCACATCGCGAGGTTACCGTGCAGGTGGCTTCAATCCTCGCATCAACGCGCCCGAGGTGGTCGGCTCGTTCAAGCCGGAGATAGTGACCGACTACGAATTCGGCATTAAGGCGGACTGGCTCGATCGCGCCTTGCGCACCAACCTGGCTGTCTTCTACTCCAAAGGCACCGACGTGCAGGTCACCGCGAATGGCATATCGCCCACAAACGGCAACGCGACGACGATCGTGCAGAATATCGGCAAGCGTAAAGTGAAGGGCTTCGAAGCCGACATTGTCGCGCGTCCGGCCAATTTTCTCACCGTCAATGCCGGCGTTTCTTACCTGAACGCGCGGTCCAACAATCCGCTTGCCCCTGACGTGCGTTATGTTGAGTTGACCCCGCCTTGGTCTTGGAACATGGGTGCTAGTGCGGACATGAAGCTTGGCCCGGATCTAAAGGGCACCGCCCGCTTTGATTTTAGCTACCGCGACAAGATGCATGATTCGTCGCAGCCGTTCCGTGGTCCGACGGGGGCCATCATTTATACCGGCTATTATCGTGATGTTGCTCTGATCAATGCACGATACACCCTGCGTCATGAGCCAACAGGCATCGAATTCTCCGTGTTCGGCCGCAATCTTGGAAATGAGTTGTATGAGGGTCGCGCGTACAATGTTGGAGGACTGGGCATAGGCGTCGGAACGCTGGCAGAGCCTCGCGTCATCGGTGCTGAGCTGAAGATTCCTTTCGGCGGACGCTGAGTAAAGTTGCAAGCATCTTGGGATTTAGTCCCAGAGTGCTTGAACATGACAAAAGGCCGGGCTGTTAGCTCGGCCTTTTTCGCGTGTCGCTCAGGCCGTCGGGGAGCGAGGCGCCAAACCTGCAGCCAACTCGTCAACCAGCCGCCTTGCCACTTCCGATGCGCTCAGCGCGCCATCGGGATCGTGCCAGCGTGCTGGCCAGTTCAAAGCGCCAGCAAGGGCGAAAGCTGTCAGCTTGACATCGCGGGGCGCCATGGACCCGTCTGCCACGCCTTCCTCGATCAAGGAGCGCAACGCCTGATCGACATCCCTCTTTCGGGCCCGGAAAAGGGTCGCGCCGTTTGGTGAGAGCATCTCCTCACCCGTGCGGATCACACAGCGGCCAAAATCATCCATGTTGATTTCGGCATAGCGGCGCAGGAATGTCAGCAGCCGTTCCAGACCGGTACCGGGTGTGTTTCGGACTTCATGCGCCGCTTGGCTCAATTGCTCCAGGCCTCGGCTTACGCATTCGATCAGAACCTGCTCCTTGTTGCCTAGATAATGATAGATAGTCGGTTTGCTGATGCCTAAGCCGGTGGCCACATCGTCCAGCGAGGCGGCGTGGAAGCCTCGCAGATTGAACATCCGCACAGCTGCGCGCAACACGGCTTCGCGTTTACGCTCGCGCTCCAAAGCACGTATTTCGCGGCTCTTGAATGGGGAGTTTGGATCACGACTGGCCTCATGCGGCAAAGATATTCTCCTTCCGCATTATGTTGACAAAAAACGCGAGATTAAGCAATCTACTCACGAGTAGATAAGGTGTTGGATGTATGAGAAGCGAGTTGCTGGGGGCGCTAAAGCGACCGTTCCATGCGTTCCGCACGGAACGATCCGAATGCGCTTTGCGGACGACGAGCAGCCTCGGAAAAATTTGATCAGCCTTTTGGAGGCGCTAAGTGCAAAATCCAGGTCATGCATGCGCGCGTTAACGCGGTGGATCTCGGATTTAGCGCGGTGACGGTGTCGGCACTCGGTGATCTGATTGACGGTTCGAGTGCTGGAACCATGGCGATGGTGCGTATAGCGTTTGAGAAAATGGTTGCGGTGCAGGATTGCCCGACTGTGCATCAGCGCTGGCGAAGCCAAGGCTGCCGCGATAGAACCGATTGAAGGAGACGGAGCATGGAATTGAATGATGTCGCGGCGATCGTGACAGGCGGAGCCTCGGGCCTTGGTGCCGCCACGGCTCGGCGCCTCGCGGCAGGTGGAGCCAAAGTCACGCTCTTCGATCTGAACGTTGAGGTAGGAAGGACCGTCGCGCAAGAAATTGGCGGCCAGTTCATCTCCGTCGATGTTACGAATGACGGGGCTGCGAATGCTGCGCTGCTCGAGGCCGAGGAAAAGCATGGCAAGGCGCGTATTCTGGTCAGCTGCGCCGGGATCGCGCCACCCTCGAAGGTCATTAACCGGGACGGTTCCGCCGTCGCGCTCGCAGATTTCGCTAAGATCGTGAACATCAACCTGATCGGCACATTCAACGTCCTGTCGAAGTTTGCCGCACGCATCCTTGATGCCGACTTTATCGGTGAAGAGCGCGGTGTCATCATCAACACGGCATCGGTCGCGGCCTTCGAAGGGCAGATCGGTCAGGCGGCCTATGCGGCGTCGAAGGGAGGCGTTGCCAGCATGGCGCTGCCGATCGCGCGTGAACTCGCACGTTACGGTATTCGCGTGATGACGATCGCGCCGGGCATCTTCTGGACGCCGATGCTCGAATCGTTGCCGGCTGAAGCCCAGGCGTCGCTGGGCAAGCAGGTACCTTTCCCTAGCCGTCTCGGCAGACCAGAGGAGTATGCGCAGTTGGCTGAGAGCATTATCGCCAATCCAATGCTGAATGGTGAAGTTGTTCGCCTCGACGGCGCCATCAGGATGGCACCGCGATGAGCGCGCAGCACGGCACCGGCCTGGGCGCGGAGCGCACCTCCGAACTCGCAGCGAAGGTTGAGGATTTCGTTCGCACGATCGTCGTCCCCTATGAGCAGGATCCCCGGCGGGACCATCACGGCGCGCCGACTGATGAACTGGTCATGGAACTCAAGGACAAGGCGCGCGAGGCTGGCGTACTGACGCCGCACGTCATGGCTGATGGCAACCACCTGAGCCAGCGCGAGACGGCTCAGGTCCTGATCGCGTCCGGCCTATCGCCGCTTGGGCCGCATGCCTGCAACACCCAGGCCCCGGACGAAGGCAATATTTATCTGCTGAACAAGGTCGGCGGGCCTATGATCAAGGATCGCTTCCTTAAGCCGCTCGTGGAAGGGCGCGCACGTTCGGCCTTCTTCATGACCGAACCTGCCGAGACAGGCGGCGCCGGATCGGATCCGTCCATGATGAAGACGACCTGCCGCCTGGATGGCAATCACTGGATCGTCAATGGCCGCAAGGCATTCATCACCGGGGCGGACGGAGCGAAGGTTGGTATCGTCATGGCAAAGGCCGACGAAGGGGCATGCATGTTCCTGGTCGACTTGCCGGACCCGGCGATCAAGATCGTGCACATTCCCAATACCATCGACAACTCGATGCCCGGTGGACACTGCACGGTCGATATCGAGGACTTGCGTGTTCCGGCCGACCAGATGCTGGGTAATGCGGGTGAGGGCTTCAAGTACGCCCAGATCCGCCTCAGCCCCGCGCGGCTTTCCCATTGCATGCGCTGGCTCGGCGCCTGCATCCGCGCGAACGAGATCGCGATTGACTATGCCAACCGCCGCGAGGCATTCGGCAAGACGCTGATCAATCATGAGGGTGTCGGGTTCATGCTGGCTGACAACATGATCGACCTGCGCCAGGCTGAACTGATGGTTTACTGGTGCGCAGACGTACTGGACACCGGCGCACTCGGGACGGTGGAAAGTTCGGTTGCCAAGGTCGCGGTGTCGGAAGCGCTGATGCGCGTGGCGGATCGTTGCGTCCAGGTGATGGGCGGAACCGGTGTAACCGACAAGACGATCGTGGAGCGCGTATTCCGGGAGATCCGCGCATTCCGCATCTATGATGGCCCCACCGAGGTCCACAAATGGAGCCTCGCCAAGAAGATCAAGCGCGATTGGAAGGCGGCGCAAGCATGAGCTCGAGCACCGAAGCCAATGCTGGGACAACTGCGGTTCGCGAGCGCTACAGCTTCGACGAAGCGGCGCTTGGCCGCTGGATGGAGGCCAATGTAGCGGACTACGCCGGACCGTTGAGCGTCGAACAGTTCAAGGGGGGGCAGTCCAACCCCACCTACAAGCTGGTGACGCCGAACCGGTCCTATGTCCTGCGGCGCAAGCCGCCGGGGCCGGTGCTTAAGGGCGCGCATGCGGTAGAGCGCGAGGCGCGGGTGATCGGTGCGCTTGGAAAGACCGGCTTCCCGGTCGCACACGTTTATGGTCTGTGCACCGATGACGATGTCATTGGCAGCTGGTTCTACGTTATGGAGATGATGGAAGGCCGTAATTTCTGGGATGCGACCTTTTCGGACGTCCCACGCGACGAGCGCCCGCTGTATTTCGACGCGATGAACAAGACCATCGCGCAGTTGCACAGCTTCGACCCCGCAGCCATCAGTCTGGGCGATTATGGAAAACCGGGCAACTACTTCGAAAGACAGATCGCACGCTGGTCGCGGCAGTACCTGGAAGACAAGGATGCCGGGCGTGATCCCGGGATGGACCGACTTATCGATTGGCTGCCGACCGCCATTCCGGCCGGCGACGAGACGACCATCGTTCATGGCGACTATCGATGCGACAACATGATTTTCCACCCGACCGAACCGCGTGTGCTAGCGGTTCTGGACTGGGAACTATCGACGCTTGGTCATCCGCTTGCGGATTTCGCCAATCATGCGATGATGTTCCGAATGCCGCCAGACATCGTTGCGGGTCTTGCGGGCGTCGATCTGGCGGGCCTCAACATCCCCACCGAGACGGAGTATCGCGAGGCGTATGCGCGTCACGCCGGGCGTCCTCCGATTCCCGATCGCGACTACGCCTTCTATATCGCCTTCAATTTCTTCCGCATGGCGGCGATCTTCCATGGGATCAAGGGCCGCGCCATTCGCGGCACGGCGGCGTCCGCCCATGCTCAGGAGCGCGCAGCCAAGCTCCCGATGTTGATCGCTTTGGCCGTCGAGAGCATGGAGGCGTGCCGATGAGCGAGCCGTCGGTTCTATTTGAAGTCGCGGAGGGGATCGCAAGGATCACGCTCAATCGGCCGCTGGCGGGCAACGCCATCGATCTGGCGATGGCGCGAGCGCTGGTCGAGGCGTCGATACGTTGCCAGACGGATACCTCCGTCCGCTGCGTGATGCTGACGGGCGCGGGAAGATTGTTCTGCGCAGGAGGCGACGTGGCGCTGTTCAAGGATGCCGGCGATCATGTCGATGCTCTGCTTAGCGATCTTGCTGGCACGCTGCACATGGCGATCGCCGGCTTCGCTCGCATGACGAAGCCGTTGCTGATCCTCGTGAACGGCCCTGCCGCCGGAGCGGGGCTAAGCCTCGCGATCGGCGGCGATGTCGTACTGTGCGCCCGATCGGCGCATTTTACGGCCGCATATGGCGGTATCGGGCTTACCCCTGACGGAGGCATGAGTTGGTGGCTACCTCGCTTCGTCGGTTTGCGCAAGGCGCAGGAGATCATCTTGTCCAACCGCCGCATCAAGGCGGATGAGGCCGAGACGATCGGCATGGTGACACGGATCATCGACGATGGGGATCTGGCGCGCGAAGGCGAGGTGCTGGCGCAGCAGTTGGCCCGCGCCGCGACCGGCGCGCTGGGGGCTGCCAGGGCACTGCTGCGCACCAGTTTCGAAACAGCCTACGAGACGCAGTTGGTAAATGAACTGCAATCGATCGTTCGCGCCGGCGCATCTGATGAATGTCGTGAGGGGCTGGCCGCCTACTTTGAGAAGCGCGCGCCGGATTTCGCAAAGAGCTGACATGGTGGATCATCGCGCTCGGTTCGATCCATATGAGGCTGTTGGCGAAGTCTGATCTTGTATTGCCGGCGCTGGGCAGCCGTCATGCCCTGCAAGGCGCGTATAAAGGCGGCGGTGTCGCCAAGACAACGATAGTGTGGAGGCTCTGTAATGACTATTCGGACCGCAATCACGGATCTGCTCGGTATCGAACACCCGATCGTACAAGGCGGGATGATGTGGGTAGGGAGGGCCGAACTGGCTGCGGCTGTATCCAATGCGGGCGGGCTGGGCATACTTACCGCCTTGACGCAGCCTAACCCGGACGATCTTCGTCGCGAGATCGACCGGTGCCGTGCGATGACGGACAAGCCGTTCGGCGTGAACCTGACCATCCTGCCTTCGGTTACGCCACCGCCCTATGCCGAATATCGTCGCGCCATTATTGAATGTGGAATCAGGATCGTCGAGACCGCTGGTTCCAAGCCACAGGAACATGTTGAAGATCTGAAGTCGCACGGCATCGTCGTCTTGCACAAATGCACGTCTGTTCGTCACGCGCTCTCGGCCGAGCGTATGGGCGTCGATGTCATTTCTATCGACGGTTTCGAATGCGCCGGCCATCCCGGCGAGGATGACGTTCCCGGCCTGATCCTCATACCGGCGGCCGCCGACAAGTTGTCCGTGCCGATCCTGGCCAGCGGCGGCATCGGCGACGGACGCGGCCTTGTCGCTGCGCTGGCGCTGGGTGCGGAAGGCATCAACATGGGAACGCGCTTTTGCGCCACTGTCGAGGCACCGATCCATCAGAATGTGAAGCAATTCATCGTCGACAATGACGAGCGTGGCACAAACCTGATCTTCCGCAAATTCCACAATACGGGCCGTGTGGCTCGCAATGGCGTATCCGACCAAGTGGTAGAGATATCCAAGCGCCCTGACGCCGTTTTCGAAGACATTCGGCCTTTGGTGTCTGGCGCTAGAGGTCGGGTGGCGCTCGAAAGCGGTGATATCGAAGCGGGCTTGGTCTGGGCAGGGCAGGTGCAAGGATTGATCCGCGACATTCCGACGTGCGAGGAGCTATTGAATCGGATCGTCACAGACGCGGAGGCGATCATCAGTCGTCGTTTGGGTGCGTTCGTATCTTCGGATCACGCCCTCGTAGCCTAAGCGATAAGCAGCTGTTCGCTGCAAGGATCCCATCAAGCGAGCAGCAGCACACTCTTGTGGCGATCGGCGTCCCGTCCAAACAGGACGTCGATTTCCGCTTTTCTAGCCGCGAGGACGCGGCTGCGATTGAGACTGCCCTTCTCAGTGCGTTCGAACCGCTCCTTCTGTATCGGCAGATCAGAAAAGACCAGCCTGGTGATGCGCTGCGAGGCGCCACTCACCGTGTCGTTGAAGATGCGCATCCTCCTGGCCACCTCCCCTCGCGCTCCGAGGTCTCCCCAAACCATCAGACCCAGTTCCTCGAACCCTTCGCCCAGCACGACGCATTCCGAGATCAGCCCTTCCAATGCGTCGAGCAGTGCCATGCGCAGCTGTCCCGCTAGAACCCAAGTGCCCGTCGCCATCTTGAAATTCTCGCCCGTTCGACCGGCGAAGAAAAGTCCCGAGATTGGGCTCTTTGGATCGAAATGCACCATGTCGCCCGTCCGGAAAAAGCCTTCTTCGTCGAACGCAAGCGCTGTCACTTCGGGCGCGTCGAGATAACCGGGAGTAACCGACGCCGACTGGATCCTGATTTCATAACGTTCTTCCACCGGTACGAGTTTCAGCCGAACACCGGGTTTGGGCAGGCCCAGCGCACTTGCGACATCGCACGACCACGTCAGTGACACGACACCGTGAGTTTCTGTAGTTCCATAGCCGGAGAAGATGGGGATCTCATGGCCGGTCGCTTCCACGGCCATGGACTGGAACTTGCGGCCTACAGCATCCGGCATGGCAGCAGCGCCGGCCTTTATGAATCGTAATCCCTTCAAGAAGCGCGTGCGGAATGCCGCATCCCTTTCGAGTTCAGGCACCAGCATCACCAGCCCCGCCGGCGGGGAGGCGAATTCTGGAGGCATGAGTTCCTTCAGGTTGCGGACTGTATCGTCGAAGAGGCCTGGGACCGGCTTGCCATCGTCCAGATACAGCGATCGCCCCGCATAGAGGATGTTGTTGAAGACGGTGACACCGCCACCGACATGCGACCAGGGCAACCAGGACAGCTCCTTCTCCGGTGGCCGCAGTCCGACGGCTCCCGTCGTCAGCGATGCTTCGAAGCTAAGGCTGGCGCAGCTCATTCCGTGCGTTTGGAGCACGCCCTTGGGCGTCGCAGTGGAGCCGGAGGTCAGCAATATGCGATAGACGGTGTCGGGTCCGATCGCGTCGAGTGCCGCGTCGATGTCGATCAGATCGGCCTCTTGCTCCAACAGGTCCAGCCCCGAGGCCCCGGTAGTCAGGATCGAGCGACGCTCCTGAGCGCAATGCGCCAACGCCGGTTCGAAAGCGGGCGCTGCATCTGCGAAGACCATCGAGGGCTGAATGAGTTGCAGCACATGCTCCATTCGGCTGCGATCCTTGGCCGTCGAATAGCGCACGGAGATCGGCACGGTGATGAGGCCAGCCAGCATGGCGCCAAGTTGTAGTGCAAGATGATCGATGCTCTCGCCCGACAAGCACATGATCCGATCGCCGGGCGTGAGCCCGCGCCCTAGCAACCCGGATGCGATACGCCGCGCGCGCTCAAACATCGCGCCGTAGGAGGCGGTCACCCACTCACCTCCATCGTCACGCTTCGCGATCAAGATGCGACCGGAAACCGCCGCTGCGCGATCCACCAATAGGTGAGCGAGGGATCGCTCGGCGGGCACAACCGGCAGATCATCCCACAGGCGAATGACACCGTCGGCTTCGGCGTGAAATTGGGGACGGCGCGCCAGAAAGGGAGGAGGCTTGGCCACCAGCGAGCTTGATAGATCCATCGGCGGCGTCATTGCCGGAGAGGCAAGACTGGGCCGCGAGCGAAACGTCTCATGAAAAATCCCCGCAACCTAGAACCATGTCCGCAGCAGCCCACAATACCTGCGATTGATTTCGCCGAAGGTCCGTCAAATTATCCTCACACGCCTGTCACCAAGACGATCTTTCCGCCGCCCGGCCCATTTTGCATGATGTCGTGGGCCTGCGGAGCCTCGTCCAGCGGCAAGGTGCGGACTTGTGGCGATCTTATGCGCCCGGCAGCGACATCCTTGCCGATCTGCTCTAGCCGGGCCTTGTCGGGACGCACACTGCTGAACACAGGCAGAATAGCGAGGCTATCCGTCGGTACCGGATCGGTGGATACGGTCCGAAACTTTCCGCCCGGCTTGATCTTCAGGGCCCAGGGGGTGACGAGCGCTCCACCGACGGTATCGACGAGATGGTCGGATGCGACCGCCAGATCGGCCCGATCGAGCGCGATGGCGCTGTCGGCACCCAGATCTAGCGCGGCTTGCTTGTGCGCCTCGCGCACCGCCGCCACCACGATAGCGCCACGTCGCTTGGCGGCATAGAGGGCGAACCGGCCAACCGCACCTGTCGCCCCGGTGATGACGACCGTCTCTCCCGCCCCCGGTTGCACATCTTCGTCGATTACCTGTACGCCGGTCAAGGCGGGGCAGGGCAGGGCGGCCGCCGCGATGAAGTCCAGATCATCCGGGATGACCGCTACGGTATCGGCAGCGGCAACAGCGAATTGTGCGTAGGCGCCGCCCTTCAGGTTATCGAGCATGACCATGACCCGGGTTCCGGGGGCTAGGTCACTGCCTTCCTCGACGATCCCAGCAACGTCGTACCCGGGAACGTAGGGGAACGTGAGCGGCACGATAGTCGCCAACATGCCCTGCCGCCATTTCCAGTCGGCAGGATTGACCCCGATGGCGGCGACACGGATCAAGATCTCGCCAGCAGCGGGTTGTGGCGTCGGCAGATCCAGCGATTCCAGTACCTCAGGGCCCCCGTACCGGTTTAAAATTACTGCCTTCATCCACTCGTCCTCTTATTGCCTTATCAACAAATAGCCGCATAAGTTAACATTGGCGAGTTGCCCGCCATCTATACGCAAGATGGCGCTCGCCATGAAAACAGCATCCGGGCGGCTTCGGTCGCTGCGGAGGAACTTGCGTCCCAGCCATACTGGCCCGCGTGCGTCTCACTCCATCGCCGGACGGCGAGAGCCGGGATCAGGCCAGGGCTGATGTTGTTGACCGTCACTTCCTTTGCGGTGATCGCCTTGGAAAGGCTTACCGTCGTTTTTAGCGTACCCGACGTACCCGCGCCGCAGTCAGGCGCCAGAGGCATCGGGCTTGTGCTCGCCGTGCTGGTTTATTGATGATCCGACCACCTTTCCTAGCTTGCATTGCGCCAGCATTTTGCGAGCCGTAGGTCCCATTACACTTCTACTGTGCATTTGGCCCGACCTGACAGCATCCTTTGCCTATGTCTAGCGTCAGGGAATATTGCGGCATGGTAACGACGTAATTGGACGCGTGTGACGATGCCCGGATCAGTCTATGCTCCACCGCTGAATTGTGCGCGCATATGATGTCTACCGTTCCACAGAACGGCCGCAGCGAGTAGCGAACCTGTGAGGAAGACTGTGACCATGGCGGTGCCCAGCCGCGCGGTACCTACCCAGTACTCCGTCAGGAGCCCGACCGCGAGTGGCCCGCCTCCAGCGCCAACGAGGTTGAAGACAACCAGGAAAATCGACGACGTGCGGCCACGTAGATGTGGCGGAGTGATCATTTGCAGGGCGGCCGCGGACACTGCGGCCACGGTCGTGAAAAGCGTGTTGGCTCCGAACAGCAAAATAGCCAGCCAAGACCATGGTGCGAATATCGCGCCGGCACTTGTCGCCGCCAGCATCAACGCGCCGATCGCCGGGTAGCGAAAATGCGCGTCCAGCAAGCCACGTGCGAAAGCCTTGCCGACCAGCCAGCCGCTTGCCAGAAATCCGGTCATGCCAAAGATGAGTGAAGCGAGCCCGAAGCCCAGACCGATCTCGCCCATCGGCAGGTCGAACCGTCGTGATAGATAGGTCGGCGCCCACGCCCCTGCCGCATAGCTCACTAAGCAGATCAGACTGAAGCCTGCGAAATGCCGCGACAAGACCGCACGATGACCGACAAGAAACGCCAACAATTTTTCGTCGCCAACTTGGCTTTTGGTGGTTACGCGTCGATTAGGCTCTGGAAACAGGAAAACCAGGAAGGCCATGGCTATCCCCGGTAGGCCGATGAGGATGAAAACGGTCTGCCACGGTCGGCCGCCACCCCATCCCAGCAGAGTGACAGCTTCCCCGGACATCGAATAGGTGACGACTAGTCCACCAATGCCCAGGGCTGCGCCAGTGCCGATCATCGCGCCGACCGAAAAGACGGACATCGCCTGGGTGAGACGATCGCGCGGGAACAGATCAGACAGGATCGAATAGGCGGCCGGCAACAACGCTGCCTCACCGGCGCCCACGACGAACCGGGCAGTCAGCAGCTCGCGGTAGGTGTCGGCAAGGCCACAAGCGACAGTGGCAAGCGCCCAGATGAGGACGCCAGCAAAGATTAACAAGCGGCGGTTGACCTTGTCCGCAGCCCAGCCGAGCGGAAGACCGCAGATGGTGTAGAACGCGGCAAAGGCGAAACCCTGCAGCAGCCCCATCTCCACGTCCGAAATCCTCAGGTCGTGCTTGATGGGATCGACCATCAGGTTGAGGATCTGACGATCTATGAGAGACAGGGCGTATAGCAGCAGCAGGATGACGATCGCGCGCCATCCCGCTTTTGCTCCCCGGTCGAACGGGGGCTTGTCGACCGCGACCTGGAGGCGTGTCAGAAGCGGAATCCCATTCGGACGCCATAAGTGTATGGCCGCCCGTAATTGACGTTGCTTGCCAAGGCGGAGATCAGGACGGATTGCTTGTAGACCGTGTCGGTGATGTTTTGACCGTAAATGCCGACATCGAAGTGATCATCTGCCGATGTCCATGTCGCCGAAGCGTTCAGCAATTGATATGGCTTCTGCGATACCAGATTGGCGACATCATAATAAAGGCGACTGGAAAAATAAAGGTTGCCCGCCAAAGCGATAGTGCCACCGAACGCTTCGACGCTATAGTCGGCGCCGACCGTGCCCGACCAGTCTGGCGTGCGGATCATCTGGTTGCCACTCGCATTGGGTATGACAATGCTCAGATTACCTCCGGTTGGCCGGGGTACAAAGCCTTGCGCGCGCGGAAAATCGCGATATCTCGCATGGGTATAGGCGACACCCAGGCGAATGTTGAGGGCATCGAAAAGTCGCACGTTCGTCTCCAGTTCACCACCTCGGATCCGCGCATCGGCAGCATTTTGCAGCACTGATATCGAACTGGTGGCGCCGAATGACTGGAATTGTAGGTCCTTATAGTTGTACTGATAGGCCGCTAGACTGAACGATAGTGTGCGGGCTGCGTTCCCTTTAACGCCGATCTCGTAAGCATCGATCTTCTCGGGATTAACGGGAGATGTTGTCAGAGCGCTCGAGTTGAAGACGCCAGCCTTGAAGCCTTTGCTATAGGTGGCATAGATGTTGGCCGTATCGGTGATGTCGTACTTGACGGAAGCGCGAGGCGTCACACTGTTAAAGTCGGCTTTCGCGGCAACGTCGAGAATACCGTTGGTTCCAACATACGATATATCGTCGCGATTGTAGCGGAGGCCGCCGATCAGCGACAGGCGATCGGTTGGCTTGAATGTCGCCTCTCCATATACCGCATAGGAACGGGTGTGCGTCTCCACGTCGGTCAGCAGCACTTGTGCGACCGAGGTGTAAGTCGGAGCAATGCCGCCGAAAGCCCGGAGTAGCAGCTTGGCACGATCATCAAAGTAGAAGGCGCCGACCAGCCATTGCAGTCGACCCGGCGAGGAGGCAAGATTGACCTCTTGCGTGAACGTCTTGTCACTCGGGCTAAGCCGACTTTCCGACAGTCTGACGGGCGTGACATCGGAGTCAGGTCGCTGATCCGTCGTGTAGCGCCGATAGGCAGTAATTGACTTGAGACGACCGAAGGGAAGGTCGAGTTCCATACGCAAGCTGCCACCGCCGCCGCGCACCTTGACGAACGGAACGAACGATAAGGCGGCGCTGTTGGGGTCTGTTACTATGACAGATCCTGGTAAGGTAGCGGCGGCCGTGTTCCCGTTCAACGGTTGGCCAGAGAACACCGTGTTGTCGAAAGTGTTGAGGTAATCCCCCGACAAGACTAGGTTCAGCGTATCGGACGGCTGAAAACGGAGTTTCGCCCGTCCGTTGAATACCTTGCGTACCGCCAGGCGCGCGCCGGTGACGGCATCCTTGCGGAAACCGTCGTCGACCTGGCGTTTCAAAGTGACGGACATGGCCGCCCGATCACCTAACGGCAGATTGATATGCCCCTGTGCGTTGATCTCGTTGAAACGACCGTAACTGACCGATGCCAGGACGGAACGCTTAAACTGCGGATCGGGTGTGGTAATGCTGATGGCGCCACCAGTCGCGTTACGTCCGAAGAGGGTGCCCTGCGGCCCCTTGAGCACTTCGATCCGTTGGATGTTCACCAGGTCGAGATAATTGCCTGCCTGGAACGGCTGGTACACCCCGTCGACGTAGATCGCTACGTTCGAAGCGTCGCCCGCCGTCGAACCGCTGGACGAAACCCCTCGGATCGCAGGCTGGGCCGTTGAACCATTTGCCTGGAAATTCAGTCCGGGCACGAGTTGATTAAGCGCTAGCCCGTCCGACACACCGGCCCGCGTCAACTGTGCACCAGTAACGGCGGTAATCGACAGGGGAACGTCACGTAGCCGTTCTTCTCTGCGCTGTGCGGTAACGATGATGTCCTGTCCCGCCCCATCAGACTGAAGGAGTGACCCCGACGTATCTGCCTGGGCAAACCCGGCGCTTGGACAGGCTAGAAAAGCGCAAACAATCCCCATGCTGCCAAGCAGTTTGGCCTTTGGCATCGTTCTCTCCCTTTATTGTATTTGAATATAGCACTGATTTAGTCGCCGCTGGCAATGCCGACGTCAAAGGCCGATGTTGAAGGTTGCCATTTGGCAGCCATCAGAGCTACCCCCGTGTTCACGAACAGTTCCTCGCTTAGGTGCTATGCAAGATCAGGGCATCGACATGCTCGAGCTAGTCCGTAATACAAGCGTCCTGCTCAAACGAGAGGATCGGTCAATGCAAGCCAAGTTTCGTGGCGAGCTATTACTACCCGGCTACAACCATGGCTAAGTAACGCTGTGGTGGCGATGCCACCACAGCGATCGAAAACCCAGTTCAAGGCGCTTTAATCAGAACTTGATCGACGCTTCCACCATGAGCAGGCGAGGTTCACCGACGACCCCGGCCGCCATGCCGAGCGAGTCAAGGATGCTGATGCCCGACGCATAATACTTCTTGTTAAGCGCATTGCGAGCGCTCAACGCCATCGAAATTGGAGACTGCATGATGTCCTTCCAGTCTAGCCGTAGGTTGAGGAGGCCGTAGCCCTTATTCGTCAGCCCTTTGAGATCGTCGGGAATAAGAGGCTTTTGGGCAGCGGACAGACGGGCCCGCAGCAACTCCGGCGTCTGAAAAATCTCTGGTAGAAAGATTTTGCTTTGATAAAAATAGGTTGCGGTGAAATCGATGGTGCCAATCGTCTCATCGACCGGCAAGCCCAACCGAGCATTGGCGTTGAACTGATGGCGTGGAACGCTCGCGAATTTCACATCCTTGAAGTTGACCGGCTGGCCGGGGACGCCGTCGACACTGTCGAGGCTTGGAAAGTCCATATACTTTGCATCGACAAATGAATAACCGACCCCGCCACTGAAGATGCGTCCGAAGTCAGCATTAAGCTCAAACTCACCTCCTGAGACTGTAGCTTTTGCGGCATTGATCGTAGAGGATTGGAGTGAATTGTTGGTAAAGACATTAACATTGCGCTGAATGTCGCTATACCATTGATGGTACACGGCCAAGTTCGCCTGAAGCGACCAAGTATCGAAGCGAAAATCCTTCTTCAAGCCGAGTTCGATGTCATCGACGATTTCCGGCTTAAACGGTCTGAACTGCGTGTCTGAAGCCGCTCGCGTGTCAAGTCCGCCGGAGCGATATCCTCGCCGATGCGCGAGATAGACCAGCGTGTCAGGATTGACTTTGTAGTCGGCCGTCAACGACCAGGTCGGTTTGGCAAAGCTCGTGTTTTCCGATCGAGTGCAATTGGTGTACGTGTAGACTACGCCAGGTTGTGAGAGGTTGCATACAAGCCCGATAGGGGCGCCCGGCAATGTTCGGGGAGATACAGCGATCGATCGACGATCTACCGTATATCGCAGTCCGGCAGTAACCGACAAGTTTTCGATGGGAGTCTTGGTTGTTACCTGCCCGTAACCAGCGAAGGCTTCGTTCTTGTAAAGGCCGCCAAGCGCACTTGGGCTTCCTGGATTAATCGGTTCGAGGGCGTGAGACTCAAAGGTATTTTCAATTCCACTCATCTTGAAGTAGTATAGCCCAACGACAAAATTCAGATTATCATCAAATGCATTACCAAGAAACTGAGCCTCTTCGCTAAATTGCTCGGCGTTTTCGATATTTCCGGATGCGAGAATCTGTGTCGGTGTTCCGTCGAAATCGTCAAAATTCCGGTACTTTAAGTCACGATAGCCGGCGATGTTCTTGAAGGTAATGTTATCACTCAGATCGACTGAGGTGGTGTTGTTGATACCCCACACCCGGATCCGGGTGTTTGTTGCAAAATTCGCGCCATTTTCGTACCAGCCGCGCGCCTTCTGGCGTTCGAAGGCAGCTAAGGCACCGGGTACGAAACCGATGGCCGAAGTCGGTAGAATTTCGCGCAACTGAAACATCACGCCCTTAACATCAGCTTTGCTGCCGTAGAGCGTCGTCGTGCTTTTCACTATGTCCGACGGCTCGAAGGCCGCGGTAAGTCGGCCGCTCAATTCCTTACGACCATGAAGCCGATCACCGGTCCTGGGGCCTTCGACAATCTTCCCCCATCCATTGCGGTCGACCACGTTGAACGCCGCACGGAACTTAAGGCTATCCGACGCTGGAATGTTGATCGAGCCTTGAGCACCATAATGATGCCCGCGAGGCTCAAATCCGCCAATCGATGCTGTGAGCTTCCCGCCGAACTCATCCGTCGGCTGTGCGGTACGGAACAAGATTGCACCGCCGGTTGAATTACGCCCGAAAAGCGTGCCTTGCGGCCCCTTCAAGACCTGAACGTTCTCCAGGTCAAACAAACCCAGGTTGCTTCCCTGTACCGCGCCGATCAGGATGTCATCGACATAGGATGCCACGGCGGCATCCTGGGTGAGAACCGTGTCGTTGGCGCGCTGACCGCGAAGCAGATAAGTCGGGTTTTCGTCCCGTCCGGATGCACCCTGCACATTGAGGGCTGGCGTGACCTGCCGAAGATCGGAGGTCTGCTGGATACCGAACTGCTCCAGCTTGGTCGCATTGAACGCGGTAATTGCGACGGGAACGTCCTGAAGGCGCTCATCACGGCGGCGCGCGGTCACCACGATATCGCCGGCACTTGCTCGTTGAGAAGCATCTTGAGAGGCATCGGCGTTTGGATCTTGCCCCGCCGGTTGATCGACGGCTAGTTTCGTCGGTTCTGCAAGCGCTGGACATGCGATAGTAAATCCTGCCGCAAATACGCTCACGAACGCACCCGCAGGAAAAGCATTCCTGTTCATCTCTTTCTCCCCGTTTTTTATTCTTATTAGATTTCAACTAAAGTTAAAATCTCTTGTTGTTAAGTTTAGCCTTTCACATTCGTTGTCGAATGTCACTCCCCATTTGGGGATCAAGCGCCAGTTCTAACTCGCAGGCTAGCGATCCTTCCAGAAGTCGGCTCCGGCGACGCCATCAAGCTGCAGTTCCGCCATTTCCGAAATGCGCAAGATCATCATGTAATTGCCGATGACGAACACGGTTTCGATCAATTGGCGACCGTCGTAAAATGCTGCGACGGCGTTAAAGACGGCATCGTCTACGCGAACGGATCGAACAACCTGACGGGTGAATGCGAGAAGTGCCTTCTCGCGCTCACTAAAGATCGGATCTCCGAACCGTTCCTTGGCGATGGCGTCCACCTTGACGCGCGGGATTCCCATTCGATCGGCGACGACATCGTGCTGCGCGATCTCATACTCGCCTCGCTCCAGATGCAGCGTGGCGAGCGCCACGATCTCACGCTCTAGAGGAGGGACGGTTATCGTGGTGGCCATGGCCATGTTGAATTCAGCAAGCTGGGGCCCCATGGTCTCCGCGATCGAAAGAAGCCGCGCCAGATTGTTGCGCGCGCTAGGCTCCGTCTCGTAGCGGGTCCGCTGAGCCGCGGTCATCGCGTCGGGTTCTACTAACCTGATCCGATTGGCGCGGGGAGAAATTTTGGTAATGGCTTCAGTCATGAATGCTGCTTCCTCTATCTATGTTTGGTTGCTCACGCTGAAGTCAATTCGAGGCTGGCGAGGCGCCTGACGTCGGTTCTTCGCATGATCATCCATGCCATGGGCCGACAACGCCATATATCAGCCCAGCAGGCCGATCGTGTCATGGTCGATCATCGCCGCACCGAAACGCGGCGTAGGCCGTGTTGGTTGCCTCCGTTTGGAAGGTCGTCTCGTTGATGATAAAAATGAAGTAGCCGTATGCGAGACCCTGGCGATAACGTAGCCACGCCTCGTCGAAGTCCAGGCGTGAGCCGCCCGCCTGCTCAAGCGCATCGAGATAATGCATCAGCAGCGCGCTTTCCCACCTGCGGCGATCGGCGATGTCGGTAACACAACCGATATGATAGGCGACCTCCAGCCACCACGGTGCGCGGGCCACGGCGGGATCTAGAAAGGCGGGGCTTCCATCGGCATCCATGTATAGGTTGCCGCTATGGGTATCGCCGTGGATCAGGCAAAACGGGTCCGCTTCGCTAATCTTGGCGAGCTGATCCAGGGCATGCCGCATCCAATTGCGGTCATGGAAAGCGACTGACACGGCGGTGCCGCGCGGCGATTCCACGTATTGCCGCCAACGTTCGGGCTCCAGATAATATTCGGTATAGCCCCGCGAGAATTCGTTGAAACGATTCGCCATCCAGTCCCATTCCCCGCCAGCGAGGAGTTTTGGCGAGTTCCACGTCTTGGCATGCAGCCCCGCAAGCATTGCCAGTCGCTTGCGCGTGTGATCGAAAGAAAACGGCTCCTGCGCCCGACAGAAGCTAACATCGCGCGTCGTCAGATCTTCCATCAGGATAGCCGCGCGCCATCCGCCAGGATCGATGCCGGACCAGTAGGACGCAGGGACATTCAACTCGATCTGCGGTGAGACCTGGGCATAGAAGCGCGCCTCCCACTGATAGAGGTCTTTCATCCGCTCGGAATGATCTTCGAACGCACCCTTGACGATCATCCGTTCCGGCAAGCCGATATCGCGATCATATTCCAACCGGAAGCGGGCCTTCGTGCACGTCGTATGCATGACATCTTGTCGCTCGGCGGCGAGGATGTTCACGTCTCGGCCGCCTGCATGCAAACGCATCGTTGAGCCACTGGATGTCGATCTCGTAAACGCTCTCGGGCAGGCGGATTGTTTCCATTGCCTCTGCCGACATGGCTCCCTCCTCTTCTGAACGGCGTTCCGTTTTTATCGCTAACTGGCAATAGATACCTTTGCAAGGCGGCCGATATGTCTAGAGAAAATGTGCTGACGTCGACTAAGATCAATCGTTGCGAGAATGACGCCGCATTGTCGCCAAGCAAAAGCCACCTTGGCGTCAGTTTCGTTCTCTTTCCGCCATCATGATTTTTGAACAGCGTTCCAAATGCCCTATACTTTCGCCCACCGATCAGCTCAAGATGAAGCCGATCCGCTTAGGCGAGTGAAAACGAGCCGGGATCGGGATGAGAAAGGACCGTAAGTCATCATGAGGTTTGCACCGCTTGATAAGACAGGTCTCCTCGTCTCGCGGCTTTCCTACGGCGCGATGACTTTTGGTTCCGGCTCGAAAATGGCGGGCGGCCTGGTCTACAGCCTGGATCAGGCGAGCGCCGATCGGATCGTCGACCGTTGTCTGGTGCCGGAATCAACTTGTTCGACACCGCCGACAGCTATGCGATGGGCGAGTCAGAAACCATGCTAGTCGATCATGTGCGACGACGATGGTCTGTCGCTGGCTAAGTTACAGCCACCGACATCAAGCAACGCATCGCCACCTTTTGCGGCAGCACACCACAACCTGAGCCGGTGGAGACCGCGGGTAAACGAAGTGCGAAAGTACAGGAGAAAGAAATGAGCCTTAGCTATACTACGGATGCGGTAATCTTCGAGGTCGAGGGCGGGATCGCGACTATCACGCTGAATCGACCGCAGGAAGGCAATGCCATTACCAGTGAGCTGTCGCTGTGCATGCAGGCGGTTTGGGAAGAGGTGAAGCGCAATCCGGACATCCTTGTCGCGATTGTCACCGGCGCTGGCGAACGACATTTCTGCACGGGTGCCGCCGCCGGAGAGCTCAAGACCGGTGAGGAGGGTGCCGGCCTGCTAAACGGTCCGTTGAGCGAGGTCGTGAAGCTTAGCTCGCATCATCATGATGTCTGGAAGCCGGTGATCTGTGTGGTGAACGGCTTGTGCAACGGCGGCGGACTTCACTTCGTGGTAGACGCCGATATCGTCGTCGCGTCGCAGAACGCGAAGTTCATGGATAGCCATGTCAATATGGGCCAGGTCGGCGCGCTCGAGAACATCGGTCTAGCGCGCAGGATGACGCTGGGGAGCGCGCTGCTGCTGACCCTGGTGGGCCGCGACTATCGCATGCCGGCCGAGAGAGCGCATCAGCTGGGCCTCGTAGATCTGTTGGAGCCAACACCTGCCGAGGCTATGGCGACGGCGCGAAGCCTGGCGGCCTCGATCCTCAAGAACAGCCCGCAAGCCACCAGCCTTTCAAAGCAGGCGATCTGGGCCTCGGTGGAACTGGGGTACAAACAGGCCCAGGAGATCGGCTGGCATCTGATCAAGCAACAGTGGAACCATCCCGATTTCGAAGAAGGTCCGCGTGCGTTCATTGAAAAGCGAGCGCCGGAGTGGAACCCCGATCCTAACGCGCGGCGTTGAGCCACCGCGTTTTGGCCCTCTGAGCATAAAACATTCGGGGAGCTTGGCATAAGCGCGTCAGCTCGGGCGCCGCCGGCGTTCGCGCTACGCGGAACTATATGGCGGGTTTCGAGGCGCTGCTGTTCAAATTCCAAGCTGAGCCTTCCGCCGACCGGTGGCCCTCGAAGTAGTGTATGAAAGTCGCGCTGTGCCGATCAGGAGCATGCGCGTTCTGGTTGGCGAAAGTTGGATGGCCGGCGCTTCCAATTGACGCCTTTCGCCACCGCTACGACCGACATCCATGATCCGTTAACCTGCATCGACATAGTCCTCAAATGGGTATGCCTGGGGCACGCATTCCGTCCTATCGACTGGCCGAGGGACCGCACGACAGTGCGGCTGCGCAAGGCGGAGAAACGGTATGTCTGAATACGATCTGGTTGTACGGGGCGGCACCGTCGTGGACGGCGTCGGCAGTCGGCCCGTCATTGCCGACGTCGCGATCAGGGACGGGTTGATCGTTGCGGTCGGCCAAATTGACGGTCGAGGTATCAAGGAAGTGGATGCGGCGGGATGCATCGTCACACCCGGCTTCGTCGATGTTCACACCCATTATGACGGCCAGATCACATGGGAGCAGCGCATGGTGCCGTCCTCCAACCATGGAGTGACGACGGTCGTCATGGGCAATTGCGGCGTCGGCTTCGCGCCCGCATATTCGACCGATCACGAATTGGTGATCAAGTTGATGGAAGGTGTCGAGGACATACCCGAGGTCGTCATGGCCGAAGGCGTGCCATGGAACTGGACCAGCTTTCCCGATTATCTCAATGCGCTCGATCAGCGGCGTGCCGATGTCGATTTCGCGACGCAGTTGCCGCACAGCCCCCTGCGCGTGTTCGTCATGGGTCGGAGGGGCGTGGATCTTGAGCCAGCAACGTATTCCGACCTGGCCGAGATGCGGCGCCTGACGACCGAGGCGGTCCGTGCCGGTGCGCTGGGTGTTTCAACCTCTCGTCATCTTTTCCATCGGTTTCGCACCGGGCAGTTCGCGCCGACGATTGGAACGGGAGACGACGAGTTGGAGGCGCTAGCGCTCGGGCTGAAGGATGCAGGTTCCGGTGTCTTTCAGTGCATACCCCGCCTGGATAGCCCGTTGGAGATCGAGATGGCCGCGCTAAAGCGGGTCGCCCGTACGTCTGGTCGGCCGGTCAACTTCAGCCTGATCACTTCCAATATCGAATATCTGCCGGAGGTCGAGGCGGCTAACCGAGAAGGGCTGACGATGCGCGCGCATTTCGCACCCAGGCCAACCGGGGTGCTGTTCGGGCTTGATCTGAGCTATCACCCGTTTTCATTGCGGCCGAGTTATCGGGAATTCGCGCAAGCACCGCTGGCTGAGAAAGTCGCCCGGATGCGCGATCCAGAGTTCAAGCGGCGGCTACTTTCAGAAACAACGCAGGATGCCAACCCCGCCTTCGTCGAGATCGTCAACATGCGCCAATACTTGTTCCTCCTAGACGATCCGCTCGACTACCATGCGGTGCTGGAAGACAGCTTGAATGCGCAGGCCGAGCGGCTTGGCATCCCGCTCGATGAAGTCATTTATGATGCTTTGCTAAAGGATGAGGGACGCAGCATCCTAGGCCTCTTCTCGAAGGCACCGCGCAGCTATATCGAGATCATGCATTCCTTGGTCGAGACGGATCATGCCGTGATGGGGCTTGGCGATGGAGGCGCGCATTATGGGATGATCTGCGACGCGGCCTATACGACCTATATGCTGACGCAAAGGCGAAGCGGGCCGCTCGGACATGCTCTGCCCATCCTTGTTCAGGCGATGACCAGCCGTCCCGCGGCATCGGTAGGCCTTTATGATCGCGGCGTCGTCGGGCCAGGCTACAAGGCTGATCTCAACCTGATCGACGTAGACTCGCTAGTGCTGCATCGCCCTTCGGTCGTGCGGGATCTTCCGGCTGGCGGGAAAAGGCTGTTCCAGCGTTCGGAGGGTTATCGGGCCACGATCCTCAATGGGATCATCACTCAGTCCAATGGGGAGCCGACCGGACAATACCCCGGACGCCTCGTGCGCGGAGCGCGCCCTGCGCCGGTCGCGCCCTTGCTCGCCGCTTGAGGGCTGATTGAAGCCTCCTCATGTGCTGTATGCCGACCGTGATTAGGCGGGCTACGCTGTGCCGCCTGGAGGCGTGGGTAAAAGGCTCGAAGCGGGCTCATAAGCCATAGGCTAGATCGACTGTCAGGCACCAGTTCGCCCCCTAAGCTAAGTCAAGGTCTCCTAGTCGCCATCTCGATCTACATGGCTTGGTGCAACAAGTATCAGGCTTGCCTCACAGGCACTGTATTAATGGGATAATTTGTATTGGATGCCGCTACTACTCTGGCCTTGGTCGACCCGCAAACGCGCTGCAATGCAACAAAATTATGCCGTGTGCCCTTGACGTCCGATGGAAATCAGGGCTTGAAGCAAGTGCTAACTTAATGAGGTTTCCCAATGCGAATTTGCGCCGCTCTCATCGCCTTCGCCGCGTTCTTGCCTGTTGCCCACGCTCAGACCGAACCCGCCGCCATGGCGCACCCGGGCCAGGTGGTCCGCATGTTGTCTGGTGCGAAAGTCGGGCAGATCGACCGGGTAAACACCGATGGATCCGTGCGCATTATCTATGGAGGTCGCTTCGTCACATTGCCTGCCGACAGCATAAAGAGCGAAGGCAGCCTGGTGACCACCAGCATGGCGCGCAAGGACATCAACAAACTGCGTGACTAATCACCTTTGGCGCTTTGTTGTGCTATCGGAGCTGACGCTCAGGTGACGCCTTGATCTGTG
Source organism: Novosphingobium sp. BL-S-24 (assembly GCF_055521575.1). Lineage (NCBI taxonomy): Bacteria > Pseudomonadati > Pseudomonadota > Alphaproteobacteria > Sphingomonadales > Sphingomonadaceae > Novosphingobium > Novosphingobium sp. BL-S-24. The sequence goes on along the minus strand of NZ_CM145487.1, from coordinate 706,465 downwards.
CAAAGCCAAATTATGGTGCCACTCCTTCTGCTCGGGCTGCGGCCGGGTGCGATGCTCTTCGGCGCCACCGGTTGCGGCCCGATCCTCGCCTATTTTGACAGGGGCTCTGTTCGCCTCTAGATCGAACGTGCGATCTGCACGGTGCGGAAATGCACAGGGAGCTGCGAAGCGACGGCGTGGGCAAGATTATAAAGCAAGACCGATCGCGCCACCCTGAACGCGAGCTCAGTAAGTCTGAACTGACAAGGCAAAGGATCCTGGATGCGGCGGCACGAGTCTTCGCGACCCAGGGCTACGCGCACGCACGTTTGAGCGACGTGGCCAGAGAAGCAAAGGTACATGCCGGCGGCATCTATTACTACTTCGCGTCCCGTGAAGTTCTGGTGTCTGAAGTTCTGGACTTGAGCACGCGCCAGTCGATTGCGGATCTGGAGGCTGCACTAGAGGCATTGCCAACGGCGGCAAGTGCCCGCGACCGCCTGCTGGCGGCAGCGACGGCCTTGCTGGAAGGTATCATGGCGCACGATTCGTTCAACCTGGCGCATAATCGTATCTACGCGCAGGTTCCCGAGGATCTGCGAGAGCGTCATCAGCCACTCCTTCGTCGTTACTTTTCGATGTGGCGTAAAATTATTCGCGAAGGGCAGGAGAGCGGCGAGATTCGTGCCGATATCGAGCCCAACATACTCAGGCTTACCATTGTTGGCAGCATTCAATGGGCCACAGAATGGGTCAATGCATCCAACAACAGCGCCGAGGTGCTTGCCGCCCAGATGATGCAGGTATTCTTCAGCGGCATCTTGGTGGAACTGCCCGAGGCTACGCGTTGAACCCGGCCCAGCCGTTCAGCTGATCAGGAAACCGCCATCTACAACCAATGATTGTCCGGTAATGTAGGAAGATGCTGGGGAAGCCAGGAACAGGCACGCGGCGGCAATTTCGGCTGGATCTGCGATTCGGCCGAGCGGGATCCGATTCGGAGTTGTCATTGGTCCTCCCATGACCAGATTGCTGGCCTGCAGGGCGGCCCCTGCTTCCCGCGCGCCCTCGGTCGCCACGCCGCCCGGCAGCACGGCGTTGACACGGATTTTATACTCCGCCGCTTCCAACGCCACGGACCGGGTGAGATTGGTCACCGCCGCCTTGGATGCGCCATAGGCTGAATTGTGAAAGACCAGCGCGCGCTCGCCGCTGGCGGAGGAGACGTTGACGATCGCGCCGCCGCGATCGCGCATCGCTTTCACCGCTTCGCGCATGACCAGAAAGGTACCCCGGACGTTGACCGCATGCGTCTCGTCCCACTCAGCGGCTGTCATGGTCGTGAAAGCGCGTTTTGGGAAGATGGCGGCGCAATGAACTACGATATCAAGCGCGCTATGGTCCGAGATGATGTCGGCGAAGAGGCGCTCCATGATGGCTTCGTCGGATATATCGGCTTGGTAGGAGCGTGCTCGCTCGATTGACGCGGCGGCACCAGCCGCCGAAATGCCGTCCCGGTCCGCGAGCGCCACGTGCGCTCCGGCTTCGGAGAGAAGTGTCGCCACAGCACGGCCGATCCCACGCGCGCCGCCTGTGACAAGTGCGACTTTGCCGTCGAGCGTTAAAAGCCGTCCGATGCCCTGGATCATGAGACTTTCCTCTTGCCGGTGGCGCCCACTGTACGTTTGGGCCTCGCCTTCGTTGTCGATCCACGGCCCGCTGAAATTCAGCTCTTAGCCGCTTCTTCTTGCAACAGCATGTCGCGCATCTCACGCTTCATCAGCTTGCCATTGACGTTGCGCAGGAGCGGCTCGTCCAGGATGGTGAAAGTCTCGGGCCGCTTGTAATCAGCGAGCCGTGCCGCACAGTGTGCCTTGAGTTCGTCTTCACTGACGTTGACACCGCGCAATGAGACGAAGGCATGAACCCGCTCGCCCAATATTGCGCAAGGCTTGGCGACAACCGCGCTTTCGAGCACGCCAGCGTGCTCGGCGAGCACGCTTTCGACTTCAGCGGTATAGATCTTGTACCCACCGCGATTGATCATGTCCTTGATCCGATCAAGCACGCGGAGGAACCCGTCCTCATCCATGTGGCCCAGGTCGCCCGATCGCCAGAAGCCAGACACGATGTTCTCGCGGGTGGCTTCGGGGTTGTTCCAGTATCCCGGAACGACCGACGCGTTTCGCAGCCAAATCTCACCGGATTCTCCACGCGCGCATTCGCGTCCCTGCGGATCCATGATGAGCACTTCCGCACCAGGAGCGGGCAAGCCGACATCCAGCCGGCGCTCGACCGCATATTGCGGCGGCATGATACCCTGAGCGGCGCCCGTTTCGGTGGAGCCATAGAAGTTGAGCAACTGTAAGCTGGGAAGGGTGTCCCGTACGCCTTCGATCACGGGTGCGGGCATCGATGCGCCGCCGTAGCAGCCAATCCGCCAATTGGAGAGATCGTAGGCCCTGAAGTTCGCGCGTGCCAGGCACAGGGCGTACATGGCGGGGACCATGACCGTCATAGTCATCCGCTCCCGGCTGGCAAGCTCAAGAAAGGCGGGAGCCTGAAACTCTTCCATGACGATCAGTGTGCCCGCACACCGGGCCATCAGCGTGATGAGGCAGGTGATGCCGGTCACATGCGTCATCGGCACGGCGACGACCGCGCGGTCTCCATCTCTGATTCCCATGACCCGTTCGTAGATCATGACGGCATGGACGATGTTGACCTCCGCCAGCATCGCGCCCTTGGGCTTGCCGGTGGTGCCGGATGTATAGAGGATCATGTTGATCTCCTCCTCGTCCTTCTTAACCGGCGGGACGATGTCCGTCACGCGCAGCGAGCGGAGCATCTCTCCGGTCGCAACATCGTCGAGGCGGATCAGATCTGCGGCATCTTCGAAATCCTCCTGATCGGGGAGGCGATCCGCCAAGCCCGGATCGTATATCAGGACACGTGCGCCGCTGTGATTGACGGCATAGCTGATCCCGGGGCCGCGCTCGCGGTAACTGATCGGCACCGAGATCGCCCCTGCGCGCGCGATCGCATAGAGCAGCACGACGAACTCGGCCCGGTTGCCGATGAGCATCGCCACACGGTCACCCGGCACGATACCGCGCGCGACCAAACCCGAGGCCGTCTGCGCCACGAGCGCGTCCAGCTGTTTCCAGCTGAGCCGCAAGTCACCCGCGATCAGCGCCTCGCGGCCAGGAGCCTTTGCCACGGAGGCTGCGAACATCTCGTACACGCTGCCGGGCCGGTCGACCCGGCAGTTGACTACCCGGTCCCCGAATAGCGCTTCCTTCCGATATGGAAGGTCGGAAATGTCCCAATGAGCCATGTCAACTCGCCTTGAACGTCATGTCTTCGTATCGAGACAGGTGATATTCCGTGTCGCCATATGCCCGCGTTAGCTGCACCAGGCGACGGTAATGATGGCCGACCGGGTACTCCATGGTCATGCCCATGCCGCCGTGTAGATAGATGCCGAGATTGCCCACCGTCTGCGCTGCGCGATCGCAACGGGCGCGCGCGGCGGAAACGGCACCGCTTCGTTCACTGTCGCTGCGGTACGTTGCTGCCAGGCCACCATGCAGGGCCGAGCGCGCCATCTCGGTGTTTACGAACAAGTCCGACATGATGTGCTGGAGCGCCTGAAAAGCGGCAAGTGGCTGCGCGAACTGCTTGCGCGTATGGAGATAGTCGGCAGTCAGTTCCAAGATATGGTCCAGGCTGCCGACCTCTTGGGCGGCCACCCCGATGGCGCCTGCATCAAGGCCACGTTCCAGCGCTTCCAGCCCGCCGACACGCGCATCCGCATCGACTTGAACATTTTCGAAACTGACATCGGCAGCCCAGCTTCCATCCAACTGGCGATAGCTGTTGCGCGACACTCCGTCTTGATCGGATCCAACCAGGAATAGCGTCACTTCGCCGTCCAGCATGGCGGTGACGATGAACTGGTCGGCACAATCGCCACCCACGACCAGGACTTTCTTTCCCGATATGCGGTAGCCTTCCCCATCAGCCGAAGCTGAAGTCATCGGCCGTGCATAGTGGTAGCGGTTGCCGTTCTCTAGAAGCGCGGGCACGACAAGCGCCGTGCCGGCAACGATCTCCTCGAGCGCCGTGCCAACAAGGGCTGAGGCCGAGCCTGCCAACATCGTGGGCGCCACCACGCCGCATTCCAGAAACGGTTCGGCAATCAATACCTTGCCGCACTCGCCAAGGATCACTGCCGCATCGACGACGCCCCAGCCAAGCCCTCCCTGTTCTTCGGGCACGAGAATGCCGAGCCAGCCAAGATCGGCGAACTGGCTCCACATATCCCGATCCGTGCCGCTGACTTCGAGCAACCGCTTGCGCCGGCTTTCGAAATCGTATTTGTCAGCAAAGAAGCGCCCCGCGCCATCCTTCAAAACCTGCTGATTTTCGTCGAGTGAAAAGTCCATGGGCAATCACTTCTGGAAGACGGCGCGCCAGATTATGCCGCGCTGGATTTCATTGGCGCCACCGTAGATGGGTGCAGCGCGGCGGAACAAGGCCTTGGTCATGGCTCCCGGTACATCTTTCGGCGCATCGCCGAAGCGATCGTCGGTCCAAGAGCCGTCGTGAGGCTCGGGGAAGTCTGGGGCCACCCAAGGGCCGATCACCTCCAGCTGCAGGTCGGCGACGCGCTGCTGAATGTACGATCCTTCTACCTTAAGGCCCGACGCGAATGCCATATCGCGTCCGGCCATCTGTCCGTGCGCGCTTGCCGAGCGCAACACGGCCCATTCGAGCGCGGCGGTGTCGATCTCGAGTTCAGCGAGCTTGCGGCGAAACACCGGCTTGTCGATGAAACGCTCGCCGAAGACCTCTTGCGAGGCCAGATTGCGCAACTTGCGGATTTCGCGCTTTACGCGTTGCACGAGAGCGTTGGAGTGGCGTTCGTTCCCGAGCAAAAACTTCGCATAGGTCCAGCCCATGTTGGCCTCGCCGACAAGATTGCCGACAGGCACCCGGACATTGTCGAAGAACACCTCATTGACGTGATCGCTGTTATCGATCGTATAGATCGGTCGGACGGTAATACCCGGCGTTTTCATGTCGATGATCAGGCAAGATAAGCCCCTCTGCGGTTTCACCGTGGCATCGGTCCGAACCAGCGCGAAGATCAAGTCGGCATATTGTGCCTCGGATGTCCAGATTTTCTGGCCATTGACCACATACTCATCGCCATCGAGCACCGCCGAGGTCTTGAGCGAGGCGAGATCGGACCCTGCATTGGGCTCGGAGAAACCTTGGCACCATAGTTCAGCGCCGGTGCGGATCGTCGGCAGATATCGAGCCTTCTGGGCCTCGGAGCCGAAATTACAGATGACCGGGCCGACTAGACTATAACCCGCGCGCCATTGCACATGCGGCGCATCCGCGGCGGCGCATTCATCTTCAAAAATGTAGCTCTGCAGCGGCGACCAGCCCGCTCCGCCAAACTCGACTGGCCATTCCGGCAGAGACCAGCCCTTTTCGGACAGGATGCGCATCCACTCGCGATTGTCGCGCTCGGTTGGATGCCATCCTTCCGCCTGCCGCCGTGCGATATCGGCGGGAAGCGCATCCTTGATGTAGGCACGCGCCTGCTGGCGGAAGTCGTCCAGCGCATTTGATAACTCCAAGTCCACCGTTCAATCTGCCTTCTGACTAGAGAGTTCGCGTGCTCAATCGACGAGCCGCACGGTCATGCCGCATATGGTAAGCTGGTTCTCTTCGATCACGATTCCGGCGGCTTTGGCGCCTTGCTCGATGCGGCCGCGATCGTGAATCTTGAGATCGATGCCATAAAACCCTTCCTTCTGATCGTTATCTGCTCGAACGAAGCGCAATACACCGTCATCAAGTGTGACCAACCACGCGCCATCGTCGCCCTGCACCGGCAAGTCGAGCAACCGGCCCCAACGCCGCGCCAACGCCTCGGGATCCGGACTGCGCATCTCGGCGCCTACGACTGCCGAAACGGCGGACGAAGCTGGCGTCTCCTGCCATGTGGTCCCTGCCGGGTACCATGGGCCGTCCGGCACATTGTCAGGCAGTTCACGGGCCATGGACAACAGCGCGCCGCCACAATCGCGCGGGTGCAGGTGAATATCCGAATATCTGGGAAATGATGCCTTGTGTGAGATGCGGACGCCTTCCTTGCCCGCCAAGGCCTCGTAGCGGTCGACGTCGTCAGTCTGAAGAACGAGCATATAGCCGGTGTCACCACCCCGTCGATCCATGAAAGCGACGGTCAATCCATCCTGGCGCGTCGGGAACATGACTTCGATGAAGTCGGAACCGGCGGCGAAGATCAGGTTTTCGACGCCGAGATCAGCAAGCACCTTGCGACCGCCTTCAGACATCGGGCCACTCGCGGGAAGGCCATAGGGCGATAGATCACCGCTGCCGTGCACCGGCGAAAGACCCAGCATAGTCTGAAATACGGCCACCGTATCAGCCTTGCTACGCGCCACCAACACGACCTGCCGCAGTCTAAGATTCACGAACGCATCGTCCTCATGGCCATTATGCTGTGCTTTTTCCCGCAATTCGAGGCGGGAGACAAGCTTATTTTAATTTACATTCAAAATAATGCTCAGCGGTCCGCCGCCAGGCGATCTGTGGTATTTGTGTTTGACGGTGTCACGCCCAAGGATCGATCTGGATCTTGCAGTCGGCCAGACCGGATCGCATCGCGTTCATGAGTTCCGGCAGTCTGTCCAGCGGCTCGATCCGCGACACCATGGCTGCAGGCGCTGTTGCGCCAGCTTCAAGGGTGCGTACGACTGTCTCATAATCATCTAAGCTGTAAGTCTTGGAATAGGCGATTGTGACTTCCTTGAGCAGGCAGGCCGCGCCGCTGATCGCATCGGGATGCGTGCAGAAGCCAAGCACGATGATCTGCCCACGAGATCCGGCGATGCTGACCGCCTTGTCGAGCATGCCGGAAAGGCCGACGCATTCGAGAACGACATGCGGCGCGCCACCCAAGGCGTCAGCGACGCCATCTGTATTGGTCAGGAAAGCGTCCGCTCCGATCGTGCCCGCAAGCTCCGCGCTTCGGCGAGAGCGAGCGATCACGGCAACGCTCTTCGCGCCCAGCGTTCGCGCCCAGAAGGCAGCGGCTAGGCCGATGGGCCCTGCGCCGAGCACGGCAACTCGCGTTGTCGGACCGACGTTAGCGCGCCGCACGCCATGCAGCGCGACGGCCAGCGGCTCTACCAGCGCACCGAGTTCATCGCTCACCCCGCCCGGCAGCACGACCGACGATCGCGCCGCAACCGTCACATATTGCGCATAGGCTCCTGCCGCCGAGCCGAAGCCGGCGGCCAGGCCGGTCGTAGCGCACCAGCCCAGCTCACCGCGTCGGCATGGTTCGCATGCTCCGCAACCAAAGAACGGCATGGCGGTGACACGATCACCCAGTTGCAACGACCCGACATCCTTGCCCAGCGCTACGACTTCGCCGCAGAATTCATGTCCTAGCACAGAACCTCGAGGAAACCCGTACCCATCCGCGGCCGTCATGTGCACGTCGCTGCCACAGATCCCACAGCGGCTGACACGCAGCACGACTTCGCCTTTGCCGGGCGAGGGATCGGGCACATTCTCGATCCGCAGGGGTTCGCCCTTTTTGGAGAAGACCGCTGCCCGCATGGCTCAGGCTCCTTGTTCCACACGCTTGATCGCGCGCGCAATCCGCTCGGCGGTTAAGGGCTGGGCAAAGTTGCGGACATGCTGCCGCGCGGTCATCGCCTGCTTCGCCAGGAAGTCGATCTCGTCGCCGTCGACCTTTCCGCCACCGAAGTCGACCAAAGCCGCCGGCAGTCCCAGACCGCGCACGAACGCGCGTTCAGTTTCCAACGCCGCGTCGTCGGCGATGAGTGCCGACTGGACGATCATCCCATAGGCGACGTGTTCGCCATGAGCATGTCGGTGGGTGCGGGGGGCAAGGATCAAGCCGCGCGTCATCGCATGGGCGAGGCCGAGGCCGCCATTCTCGAAGCCGAGCCCACTCATCAGGATCACCGCCTCGACTGTTGCCTCGAAGGACGCGTCTGGATGGCCGATGCCCGCGACGGCGAGCGCAGCGGCCGCATGGATGCGCAGTGTTTCGTACGCGGCCTGCGCGAGCGCCAGCCCGGAAATGGCGGGCAGGGTCCCCAACGGCGTTAGTCCGTCTAGCGCCGCAGCGCAGCCCCGCGCTTCGCCCGCCTTGGCCAGAGCATCGCCGATGCCACAGCGTAGAAATTGCGCTGGTGCACTGGCTAGCACCACCGTGTCGGCGATCACCGCGTCGGGATTGCGACCGAGGCTCTCGACCATGAAGCGATGGTCTTCGTCGCCATAGAGCGCGATCGCGCGGCTTGTGGGCGCATCATTCGACGCTATCGTGGGAACGCTGACGAACCTGGCCTTGCGGTCACGAGCCAGCGCCTTTCCAGCATCCAGCGCCTTGCCGCCTCCCACACCGATGACGACGTCGCACAAAGGGGCGCGTTCACCGATCGAGCGTATCGCCCCAGGCGTGATCTCTCCTTCCAGGGGAATACGGGACGCGTTGGGCAACAACATCGCCAGACGGCTCCCAAGTATGGCCTCGACCCCGGGATCGTTAACTATCAGCGGTGCCGAGCCGAGCGCCGCGATAAGCTCGGGAAGCCGATCCAGCGCATCCGGCCCTTGTAGATAAAGCGGTGGTGCGACGAACTGGCGCAGCGCTCCGCTCACGCCATGTCATCCTCAATCGTGAAAGCATCGCTCGGTGCACCGAATGCCATGTAACCGCCGTCGACGGGCAGGGTGACGCCGGTGATGAAAGCCGCCTGATCCGACGCGAGGAACGTGATCGCATCGGCGATCTGTTCCGCGGTACCATAAGTACCCATGGGCGTGCGCCGGCGGATGCGCCCGCCGTCGACCTTGCCCGCGTCCAAAAGGCCCTGGAGAAGCGGCGTCAGCATGTAGCCGGGAGCGACAGCATTCACGCGGATGTGGTGGGTGCCCCATTCGCAGCCCAGCACGCGGGTCAGCATGCCGATGCCAGCCTTTGCGGCGCTGTAGGCCGTTCGTACCGGCAGGCCCATCACGCCCGCAATGGAATTGAGATTGACGATGGCCCCGCCTTGTCCTGCTTCGATCATCAACCGAGCTACGGTCTTGGAAACGAGGTAGGTACCGGTCAGGTGGATGTCGATGAGCCGTTGCCAGTGAGAAAGCTCCTGATCGACCGTTGGAGTAAAGCTGTCCGGGACCCCGGCATTGTTGACGAGTATGTCGATGCGCCCGGTAAGCGCGGCGGCCTCCGCCACGAAAGCCTTGACGTCAGGTTCCTTCGATACGTCGCCCCCGACGCCCAGATGCCGAGGTCCAAGTTGCGTCGCGGCCTCGCGCGCCGCTTCCTCACGCAAGTCGTTGATGACCACCGTCGCCCCACCTTCGGCGAACCTCCGCGCGGTCGCGAGCCCAAGGCCGCTGCCCCCGCCAGTGACCAGGACAGTCTTGCCGGCAAAGTCAAAAGGTGTCGCCATGCTTATATGCCTTTTTCGATGGCTTCGGCCAAACGCTGCCGGTCGAACCGGTAGAGGCCTTCCAGATAGTCCAGCGGACCGCATTCGTGAAAGCGGTCCTCCAATGCCACGTGCGCCAGTGGCTTCAGCGTGCCGCGCGCATACAGCGTTTCCATTATGAGGGTGCCGAGCCCACCGGACCGGATGTGGTTTTCCAGAACCACGATGCGGGGGAAGCGGGCGCAGAATTCGGCCACCGCCTCGGCATCGAACGGCTTGATCGTCGGCACATGCAGGATCGCTGCGTCGATGCCCTTCGCCGCTGCATCCTTGGCCGCCTCCAACGCGCGACCGCTCATCGTGCCGGTGCTGACGATGCCGACATCCTTGCCATCCCGCAATTGTCGCGCCTTGCCAGCCTCGAAGACGTGGGTCTCAGGATCTAGCAGAACTGGTACGTTCCCGCGGATATTGCGAACATAGACCGTGCCCGGGATATCGGCCGCCGCGCGAACGACCTGCCGCAATTCCACCGCATCGCAGGGATCGATGATGGTGAGGCCCGGCACCGTCCGCATGATCGCGAGATCTTCGGTCGACTGGTGCGTTCCACCCAGACCGTTGACCAGCCCCGGCATATTCGAAAAGATCTTCACGGGCACGTCGCTGTGAGCGCAGGCGATAGTGATGAAGTCCAATGCCCGGCGCGTCAGGAATACACCATACGTGGTGATGTAAGGGATCTTGCCCATGCGCGCCATTCCGGCGGCGACCGCAACAAGGTTCTGCTCCGCCATGCCGACGTTTATGTATCGATCCGGGTGTCGATGCGCAAAAGGAAGGAGGTCGGTGTATTTGGCCATATCGGCCGTCAATCCGACGATCTCCGCGCGTTCGTCCGCCAGGTCGGCGAGCGCGTGCCCGAAGGTCGCCGCTTCATAGGGGCCAGCCTGCGCAGCGACTTCGCCCATGCCGGGCGTGAAAACCGGGCGGCTCATTGTCCCGGCTCCAATTCGTCCGCAAGCCTGTCCCATTCACTTGCCTCCGTGCGTACGAAATGCGCACGCTCGCGCGCTTCGAGCGTCGCAATGCCTTTGCCTGGAACGGTCCTCATCACGATGGCCTTTGGCCGATCGTTCGCAGCGCGCAGTGCGTCGAAGGCGTCGCATAGGGCCGATACGTCGTTGCCGTCGATCTCGACGGTGTCGAACCCGAATGCCCGCCATTTGTCCGCGACCGGCTCGATTTGAGTCGTGACTGGACCATCGGCCTGAATGCCGTTGCAGTCGATCACGGCAACCAATTGATCGAGCTTGAAAGTCGCGGCTGACATTGCCGCTTCCCAGGTCGACCCTTCCTGCAGCTCGCCATCCGAGAGTTCGACGACGACGCGAATATCCTTCCCATCAAGCTTGGCGGCCAGAGCCATGCCAACACCTTGGCCCAGACCGTGACCTAGCGACCCGCCAACCATCTCGATGCCCGGCACGTCATCAAACGTGCTCATCGGCAGGCGGCTGCCGGCCATGCCATACGTGTGCAGGTCGGAAGCAGGGATATAGCCGAACTCGGCCAATCCCGCATAAAGGCCGATGGAATAGTGGCCGGTGCTTAGGACGAATCGGTCACGGTCCGCCCACTCGGCATCGTTGGGATCAAGCCGCAGTTCGCGGAAGTAAAGAACCGCCAGAAGATCGGCGATGCCAAGCCCCTGCGCGACGTAGCCCTGTCCCTTGCCTCGCGCCTGGGTGACGATGTGGCGCCTGATGTTGAGCGCGCGTCGGCGCAGCTCGCTCAGGTCTGCCGCGCCCGGCGAATTGCGCCGCACAGCCACTTTGGTCGCCATTCTGATCCTTCCCGATCCAGTCGATGGAGGTCGCTCTAAGTCGACCCTTCCACCATGTCGAACCTTTTTATCCTTCATTCAAAAACAGGATTCATCTCGCGCGGTCAAGATAGACTTACAAAGAACGCCCGCACCTCGTCCGCGAAAGCTACCGGCTCCTCCATGGCCGCGAAGTGTCCTCCCGAGGGCATCTGTGTCCAACGCTGCAGGTTCATGGAGCGCTCGACGATCGCCCGAGGCGGTATCGGCAGAAATTCCCCCGGGAACAACGCGACGCCGGTGGGCACCTCCACCCTGCTCGAGTAGCGGGGGAGCTCGCCGTCGGCGCCGTAGTACATCCAAAGCGAAGATATCACCGCATCGTTGACCAGATAGATCATGATGTTGCCGAGCAGTAGATCCTTGCTGAAGCGGCTTTCCACATCACCATGGGTATCCCCCCAACGCTGGAACTTCTCGATCACCCAGGCAGCGAAGCCCAGCGGCGAGTCATGCAGCGCAAGGCCGATCGTCTGTGGCCGGGTCGCCTGCTCGTGCGCATAACCTGATTCCAAGGCGCGGACCTCATCTAGCTTTTTGCGCCATTCAAGCGTCTCGGGCGAGTCGTCGGGCGGCGTGCCCAGCAGAAGGTTCAGATGGATCGCCGCGACCACGTCGCCATGGTCGCTGCCAAGCCAATGGGTTACGGCCGCCCCCCAGTCTCCGCCCTGCGCGAAGAAGCGCTTGTACCCGAGTGCATCGGTCATGAGGCGCCGCCAGAGCTGCGCCGTCCTTCGCGGCCCGATCGGCGCGGCGGGTCGGCCCGAAAAGCCATAGCCCGGGAGGGAGGGGATTACGAGATCGAACCCCTCCTCGGCCAATCCTCCGAACTTTTCGGGATGCGCCAGCCGTTCCATGACTTCGAGGAATTCCATGACCGATCCCGGCCATCCATGGGTAAGAAGAATTACGCGGCCCTCGGACCCTGATCCCCGCACATGGTAGAAGTGGACGTCTATGTCCTCGATGCGAGCCTTGAACTGCGGATAACGGTTGAGTTGGGCCTCGGTCGCCCGCCAGTCGAAACTGTCGCGCCAATATTCAAGCAGCTCGGCAAGATAGCTTGCCGATGTGCCATGGCGCCATTCATCGTCATCACGGGGCGCATAGCCAACCTGCGCAAGAGCGAGTTTGGCTGCTATTCGGTCAAGAACCGGTTGTGGCACGGCCACCTCGAATGGAACGACCGGGCCGATGTCATTGGAAGTCATATCGTATGCTCTCCTGATCTGGTCGGCATCAGCCGTTGTTGTTGCTGACCCGGACGGTGGCACCTGCCAAAACCTCGGATACCCGCACCTGACAACTCAAGCGGCTTGTCGAGTCCCGGTCGATCAGGATGTCCAGCATCGCCTCTTCGTCGTCGGATGGTTCCGGCAACCGGGCGAAGGTTTCGACGTCCAGATGCACGTGGCATGTTCCGCATGTCATGCAACCGCCGCATTCCGCAACCACGCCCGGCACCCCGGCGTTTACAGCGGCACGCATGAGGCTGCGGCCAGTATCGCATTGGAGCAGATGAACAACACCGTCCGGATCGATGAACGTTATCTCGGGCATAAAAATCTTGGCGTGCCTCTCGACGGATCCCGGGCGAAGGGCAGCCCTATTGCCTTACGCTGTTCGAGCCTGCAAGAGCAGCCACGTAAGGAGCGGAAAATGGGAAGTCTGCGGCTGTTCGACCCGGTCTGGTTGCAGCAAACAAAGGAAGCTGCACTGGATCTGGATCAGTTGATCCTAGACCCGCATCATCATGTTTTTCCGTCTTTCGATCCGCCCTACGGGATGACGGAGCTGGAAGCAGACCTTGACGACGGCCATAATGTCGCCGCAACCGTTTATATGGAAGCTTTGACGCAATGGCATCGTAGTGGACCATCGCATCTTCGCCCGGTTGGCGAAACCGCCTTCGCGGCAGCGATGGGCGAAGCCGCAGATGTCAGAAAGGCACCTCGGATCGCTGCGGCGATCATCGGTCACGGACAGCTCGATCGGGGCGGGGACACGGTACAGGCGGCTCTGGATGCCCACGTGGAAGCGGGGAGGGGGCGGTTTCGCGGCTTGCGGGCCAATCCATTCTGGTCCGAGCACATCGACCTCGGCATTCCCATGCCGCCAAGGGACTTGTGCGCCACCACCGCATTTCACGACGGTTTCGCACGCCTGGCACCGATGGGACTGGTCTGCGACATCTTCGCCTTTGCGGAAAATCTCCCTGAGATCGTGCGTTTGGCCGCCGACTTTCCTGACACTCCGAAAGTGATTGACTATTGCGGGGCGCCGGCATTTGCGCTCCAGGACAACCCGGACGGGCGTGCGCGATTTGCCAAGTGGCGACAGCAAATCCACGCGTTGGCCGCTTGTGATAACGTCTGGATGAAAGTAGGTGGAGCGGGCGGCGGCTCTTACGCGCCGCTCGGCCCATTGAACCTCCATAAGCGCCCCGCGCCTTGGGGGTCGCTGGAATTGGCAAGCCTGATCCAACCCTTCTATGAGGAATGTCTGAGCGCTTTTGGTACCGTCCGTATCATGCTAGAAAGCAATTTCCCTGTTGATCGGCGTGACTATGGCTACACGGTTTTGTGGAACGCCTTCAAACGATTGACACGGCCGCTCACGATCGAAGAACGCGACGAGATGTATTGGCGCACCGCCGCGAATTTTTATGGCGTCGACATGCTCTCAGGCGCTGATACAAAACCCGTTGCGCAATCTCTGCCTGAAAACTATTGAAACAGCATTCAAAAGTCTTGCAGTGATTGCGAGCAAGGAGATGATGATGGCGACCGAAGTTCTGCTCCCCAAGATCGGTTTTTCCATGAACGAAGGTGTCTTGGCGGAATGGCTCGTCGCCGATGGCGGCGCGATCAGCGAAGGCCAGCCGCTCTTTTCGCTCGAAAGCGACAAGTCGACCAACGAGGTAGAAAGCCCGGCCACCGGGACGCTCAAGATCATCGCGACACCGGGCGAGACTTACGAAGTGGGTTATGTGCTCGGCATCATCGAATAAGCTGACACAGTTCTGATGCGCGGTCTGCATGTGATCCAAACCGCGCATCATGAATTTGTATCGCTACTCAAAAGCCGGCCACGGCCGAAGACCCGGCCTATCCCAGGCTCTGTCCGTCGTCGATGGTGATGGCGCTCCCGGTGACGGCCTTGCTCGCATCAGAACACAGAAAAAGGATCAACGCATCGAGCGCGTCGTGGTCCATCAGGCGGCGGCGGTTGAAGCGGGCGATCTGTTTCTTCCCGCCATCGCTGTCGAACCACTTCGCGTTGATATCGGTGCGAATATAGCCGGGGCAGATCATGTTGACATTGATCCCCTGGCGCACCCATTCGCGTGCCAGAACCTTCCCGAGTTGAATGACGCCCGCCTTGGTCGCGGAGTAAGCGGATAATCCTGCTTCGACGACGTGGGCAGTGATCGATGCGGTGAGCACGATGCGGCCGTGGCCTTGCGTCCCACTACCGGCTGCGATCAGCCGGCGGGCGCCCTCGCGGGCAGTCAGGAACGGCCCGCGCAGATTGAGCGCGGTCACCTGATCGAAGTCACTCACCGGCAGATCTACCGCGGTGCCGGCACCGCTGGATCCTGCATTGGCGATGATGGTGTCCACCACGCCAAATCGAGCCTCGGCAACGTCGTAAGCGGCGATGGTGGAAGCCTCGTCGGTAGCGTCCATGGTGACGGCCATGGCTTCGCCGCCGGCCGCCACGATCTGCTCCACGGCTGACTGCAAACGATCGGGTCGCCGCGCGCCGAGTACGACTTTCGCGCCCGATTGGGCGAGCACTTGGGCGAAGCGCAGGCCGATGCCCGAGGAGGCGCCGGTTACGAGCACCACGCGTCCAGAAAGATCAAAAGTAAATTTTTGGCTCAAGCCCGTTCTCCGTGATGAAAGCCGCTTTCAATCGCGGCCAGGTATGGCTTCAAACCTCTGCGGATCGGGCCCGAACCGGCCATCAGGGCTATCCAGTGCGGCCATTGCCGCGATCGCCTCGTCGTCCAGAGCGATCGATAGACTGTCGATATTGTCCTGAAGGTGGCCGACCGACGAAGCCTTGGGGATTACGACGACGTCGAGGCCGGTGAGATAGGCGAGGATCAGTTGTGCGGTCGTGCACCCGAGGCGGGCGGCGGTGGCTTCGATCTTCGGATTCTTCAAGGCGCTGCCTCGGCCCAAGGGGCTCCACGCCTCGCTTACGATGCCGTGGCGTGCATGAAGGTCACGCAACGCCCGTTGCTGCCATTCGGGATGAAGTTCGATCTGGTTCAAGGCCGGTGCGACGCCTGTTTCGCCGATAATGCGCTCGAGATGATCCGCCTGGAAGTTAGACACGCCGATCGACTTGACGCGCCCTTCCTCCAGAATGCGAACCAATGCTCGCCAGCTGTCCGCATAGAGATCTTTTGCGGGAACGGGCCAATGGATCAGATAGACGTCGATGTAGTCTAGCTGCAGCGCGGCCAGACTTTCGTCGAACGCCCGCAACGCCTCGTCATAGCCTTGCCGGGTGTTCCACAGCTTGGTCGTGATCAGCACGTCCTCGCGCGGGAGGCCGCACTTCTTCAAGGCCTCACCCACGCCCTTTTCGTTGCCGTAGATCGGGGCGGTGTCGAATGAACGATAACCCATCTCGACCGCCTGGCGCATGACCGCAGGCAGATCGGCATTTTCGATTCCCATGACGCCCAAACCAATCAAGGGGAGCGAGATACCGTTGTTAAGGGTCACTGCGCGTGTCATCAATCCTCCGCATCGTTGGCGGAAAGGCCGCAAGCCTTTCCTAACGGGCTGGCGCGGCTGGGCAATCGTAAAACGGTCATAACGTTCTGCACGCGCGATTTTTTGGTTGTCGGATCAAAAATACTTGCACGCCACCGCGAAACGATAGACACGACGGCCATTCGCGAGAGGATGATGGAGAACCATATGTACGAGAATTACAAGGCGCTGAAATTTTCCCGGCGAGGCAAGGTCCTGACCGTGACGATGGACAATCCGCCCATGAACTCGGCCAGCTTCGATCTCCATGATGAACTGTCTTATGTGTTCTACGACATAGCGCGTGATCCTGATTGCTCCGTGGTCGTGTTGACGGGCGAAGGCCGGGCATTTTCCGCAGGCGGCGACATCAAGGACATGCACGACAATATCGAAGACCCGTTCCACCATTCCAAGTTCTTTCGCCGTGGTCCGTTCATTGTGCACGGACTGCTAGAACTGAACAAGGTCGTGATCGCGCGGATCAACGGCCACGCCATGGGCTTTGGTGCGACTGTAGCTTTACTGTGCGATCTCACAATCGCGGCGGACAGCGCCAAGCTCGGCGATCCCCATGTCTTGGTCGGAATTTCGGCTGGTGACGGTGGCGCGTTCATCTGGCCGCAGCATATCGGCTTCGCGCAGGCGAAATGGTTCCTGCTGACCGGCGAGCACATCGAAGCGCCTCGGGCGGTCGAAATGGGTTTGATCAACAAGAGCGTCCCGCTCGATCAACTCGACGACGCTGTCTACGCGCTGGCCGACAAGCTGGCGAACGGGCCCACCCAGGCACTCAACGCGACCAAGCGCAGCATCAACATGTTGCTACGCAAGCAGGTCGAGGGCGTCATCGAAGCCCATCTGGGCCTGGAAATGCTCACGGTATTCACGAAGGATCACAAGACGGCCGTGGCCGCTTTCCTCAACAAGGAAACGCCGACGTTCCAAGGCGAATGATCGTTGGGGGCTTGTTAGCGAGCCCCCACTTCTACTGAACATCATCCGAGGTGGCCGCTTGACCAACAAAAGCATCTTGCCGCGAAATCGCGAGGTGGATCCCGCCTCGCTTGCCGAGCGGGCCGACTGGATCAGGCTGGAGACTATCCGCCTGATCGAGATCGCCAAGAGCGGCCATTACTCGAGTGTTTATTCCTGCGCCGAGATGTTCGCGGCGCTCTATTACCACACACTCCGGCTCGATCCTGCCAATCCACGCTGGCCGGACCGGGACCGATTTCTACTGGGGAAAGGCCATGCCGCGATCGGGCAATATCCGGTCTTAGCAGACCTCGGGTTTTTTCCCGTCGAGTGGCTCGACACCTATACGCGTTTGGGCAGCCCGCTTGGGGACCACCCTGACATGAACAAGGTTCCCGGCTGCGATTTCAGTTCGGGCTCGATCGGCCACAATCTTTCAGTCGGTGTCGGAATGGCGCTCGGCGCGCGCATGCAGAAGCGCGACTTTCTGACCTGGGTGATGCTTGGCGATGGCGAACTGAACGAAGGTCAGGTCTGGGAAGCAGCGATGGCTGCCGGCCATTATCGCTTGTCGAACCTGATCGCGATCGTCGATGCGAACGGCATGGGCCTGGATGGCGACATCGAGGACGTGATGGGCATCGAACCGATCGCGGCCAAGTTCGAAGCTTTCGGCTGGTCAACGGCGGAGATCGATGGCCATGCTGTCTCAGCGGTGGTCGAAGCGTTCGACGTCGCGCAGGACGCCGACCGTCCGCACGTGATCGTCGCGCGGACCAAGAAGGGCAAGGGCGTCGGGTTCATGGAAGTATCGCCGCACTGGCACCTTGGCTATCTGGGGCCCAAGGACAAGGATGTGGCGATCGCGGAGATCAAGGCGAGGATCGGCCGATGATCGAACCACTCGACTCCGCCAGCTGGAACATCGAGACATCGCTCGCGAAGCTTCCGGCGCTCACCATGGGCGACGAGCTTTCTGCGATGGCGGCAGAGCGCGACGCCATTGTCGTGCTGACAGCCGATCTCGCCTCATCCAACGGACTGTCGTTGTTTAGGGACCGCTATCCCGATCGCTTCGTCAACACCGGCATCGCTGAGCAGAACATGATGTCGGTCGCCGCCGGGCTCGCCACGTGCGGCCTGATCCCCTATGTTTCGACTTTCGCTTCCTTTGCCTCACTCCTGTGCGCCGAACAGCTGCGGACGGATATGGCTTATACGAAGATGCCGGTGCGCATCCTCGCGCATCACGCCGGCATTTCGATGGGATTCTACGGGACGTCGCACCATGCCGTGGAGGATCTGGCGATCACCCGTGCGATGGCGCACATGACCGTTGTCAGTGCCGCCGACGGCAACGCCGTGCGCGGCCTGCTTCGCGCGACCATGGATGTGCCTGGCCCTGTCTACATCCGGATCGGCCGGGGGGCGGAGAAGGAAGTCTACAAGACCGTCCCCCGGTTTGAAACCGGCCGCCTCGTTAATCTGCGTGATGGGGATGCCTTGACAGTGATCGCGACAGGCATCGGCGTTAAAGCAGCGCTCGATGCCGCCGACATTTTGGAGGGCGAAGGAGTCTCGATCCGTGTCCTCGACGCCGCCTGGATCAAGCCGATGGATGTCGGCGGAGTACTGGCGGCAGCCAAGGAAACCGGCGGGATACTGGCCGTCGAGGAGCATAACCCCAATGGCGGTCTGGGCAGCGCGATCGCTGAGATCTTGGCTGAGAATGGCTTTGCCACCCGGTTCCGGCGCCATGCATTGCCTGACGATTATGTCCTGGTCGCGCCGCCCACGCACCTTTACCGACATTATGGATTGAGCCCGGACGGCATCGCAGCCGCCGTGCGCGAAATGATAAACGCTTGAGGGAGATGATATATGCAGGACTACAATGGCAAGTGGTTGTCAAACCCGGAACTGATCCACTTCAACGTGGCCGATCGCATCGCTACCATCACGCTTAACCGGCCCGAGAAGCGCAACGCGCTTAGCCCCGCCCTGCTTCAGGAAATGCACGACGCGATGATCGAGGCGGATGACCGCACCGACGTCAACGTCATCGTGCTGCAAGGGGCGGGAAAGGATTTCTGCGCCGGTTATGACTTGGCGGGCGCTTATGCTGGCCGTGCGGCTGACGGCGCCGTAGCGGGCGAGGGCATCCCGTATCGCAGTAAGATCGCCAATTTCGATGACGATGCTTGGAACGTCGAAAGCCAGCAGAAGCTGACCGTCGTCATGTTCGACTTGCACAAGCCGGTTATCGCCAAGGTGCATGGCAACTGTCTGGCTGGAGGCACCGACATCGCCTTTCATTGCGACCTCGTGATCGCATCGGACGACGCGCGTATCGGTTTTCCGGCCACGCGCGCCAATGGCTGCCCGCCCAATCAGATGTGGCTTTATCATATGGGACCGCAGTGGACGAAGCGCCTGCTGTTCACCGGCGACACCCTGTCGGGCAAGGACGCGGCGAAGATCGGCCTGGTGCTGGATTCGGTACCGGCGGAGCAACTGGATAGTTATGTCCTCGAGCAGGCGAGCCGCATCGCCGCCGTCGACGCGGAGTTGCTGTCCAGCCACAAGCGGATCGTGAACATGGGCCTCGAGTTCATGGGCGCAAAGACGCTGCAACGAATGGCGGCTGAGAACGACGCCCGTGCCCATCTTGCAGCTGGTCCGCGCCGGACGCAGTTCAAGGCCGACATGAAGGAGCATGATCTCAAGACCGCGCTCAAGAACCGCGATGCGCCATTCGGCGACGGCAGGATCACGCTTAGCGCGCGGGGATAATGAGCCGTAAGCCCATGGAAGAGGACTTGTGCCCTTCCGCCAATCTGGGCTGGAGAGGTGCGGGGCCACAGCCCCGGCCTTTACGCCGCCCTTTAAAACATAGGAGAGGATCCCGATGACCATCGAAGATTATGCAGCGCCTCCGGAGTTTCGATATGGCCAGGCTTTGATCTTTGGTGGAAGCGGTGGCCTGGGTATCGCCATAGCGCAGGCGATCGCCGCACGTGGATGCGGGGTCGTACTGTCGTACCAGAACGGCCAGGCCGCCGCCGAATCCGCAGCGGAGACGATCCGGCAGAGCGGTGGTGAGGCGGTCGCGCGGCAGGCATTCATAGAAGATGCCAGTTCCGTAGCCGCCTTCGTCGCCGCAGCAGCCGCTGACGGGCCGATCCACACGGTGGTCTCCGCTGCGGGGCCTCATATCTATCTAGAGCCGCTTGTTAAGACCGATCTCAATCGCCTCCGTGATTATGTGCTGGCGGACATCATGGGTTTCGCGACGATCGCGCAGGCGGTGAGTCCGCACCTGCGGGCCAATCGAGGGTCCATTACGGCGCTGGTCACTTGCGGTGTCGAAACGTGGTTGCCGCACGACGTGCTCTCCATCGTTCCCAAGGCTGGCGTCTGGGCGCTGGTGCGTGGGCTTGCCGCCGAGGAAAGCCGCAAGGGTATGCGCGCCAACGCGGTTGGAGTGGGCGTCATGGACGCGGGTATGACGGTGCGCGACAAAGAATCGGGTGCCATGGACGAGCGCTTTGTCGAGAGCGTCACGAACATGACCCCGCTGCGCCGCTTTGGTCGGCGCGAGGACATTGCCGAGGCAGTAGCCTTCCTCGCATCGGACCGCGCGAGCTTCATCACCGGGCAGTTGCTGAACGTCGATGGCGGCCTGGCGAACTGATCGCGAGCGAACTGTCTAGGCGACGAGCCCCAAATCGATCAGGCTTTGTGCGGTTGCAACGACTGCTTCCTGCGTGCTGCGCGGGTGCCAGTCCAGCAATCGCTTCGCCTTATCGGATGTTGTGTCGCGTCGGATGCCAATTTGCGGTGCCATCAGGGGCGGCACCTGCTCATCGGGCATTGTGCCGGTAGGCAGTCGATCCCGGAAACCGGGGAAAGCTTCGCGCAGGATGTCGGCAAGTTCAAGAATGGAAAAGTCGCTGCCGGAAGTCGCGATGAAACGCTCTCCTGCCGCTTGGTCGGACAGCATGGCGCGCACATGCAAGTCCGCCAGGTCGCGAATGTCAACGATACCGAAATAGATACGGGGTACGACAGGCATATAGCCTGCGAGCAAGTACCGGATCAGCGAGATGGAGGTCGACAACGGTTCTCCCAAAACCGGGCCGTAGATACCTACCGGTGCGATCGTGGTGAGTTCCGTCGCGGAATCGTCTTGCGCGATCAGGTCCCACGCCGCGAGTTCGGCCAGCGTTTTCGAATGGGTATAGGGATCGGCCTCCGGAGACGACAGGTTCGTCCAGTCGCGCTCGTCATAGGGACGGCCGTCGACCTTGTGACCGTAACTCACCGCTGCCACGGATGAGGTCAGGACGACTCTTTTTACGCCCGCGGCAATGCTGGCGCGCAAGACGCGCAGCGTGCCATCCCGCGCCGGACGGATAAGATCTTCAGGGTCTTCGGGCTTTTGGGCAGGAAAGGGCGAGGCCACGTGCAACACATAGTCGCAACCCTCCACGACATCGTTCCAGCCAGCATCGGATATCAAATCAGCTTCGAGCAATCGCAGCGAACCTGCGCGTTCGATTCCGGCGCGCTCGAGCATTGCCTCGACATCACCCGCCCGAGCCTGGGAGCGAATAGTGCCACGCACGTCATAGCCCCGCCCAAGCAGATTGGCGATGCAGTGAACGCCGACAAAGCCTGTGGCACCCGTTACAGCAACTGTCGTCAAATTCCGTATCCTTTTCTATTGACTATGCATAATGAAGCTAGGAGGCAAACAGCGCCATGCTTCGTTGGATAAGCCTTACGACCTCGGCTTGTCGGTTCAGGCCTGTTTTTTGTGAAGGATGTTCTTCGAATAGCTGGCACGCTATTCTCCGTGATGCCCATCTTGGCAGCGGCCTCACGTAGCGTCAGCCCCTCGCCAAGCAGAATGGCGAGCCGCGCCTCCGCCGGCGCCAATCCGAACAGCTTGGCAACCATTGCCGGAGAGGCATGAGCGGTGGTGCGCAAGTCGTGAAGGTAGATCATGACGTTGGCAGGAATGGCCATGTCGAAGACATTACGGGCATCGATCGGCATGAGCAGCGCCGCGAGCCGCGAACTCTGCTTGCCCAAGCCCAACACCCGATCCTCGACTGGTAGCGTGTCTACCAGATGCGGTTGAGCGGCAAGCCGCGCCACGAACCTTGCTTGAGTAGAATCGTGAAGAACCAGGCGATCCTGCCTGATGGACACGGCGTCATTGCCCTCAATCAACTCAAGCGCCAGGCGATTGGAGAAGAGCACCCGACTGCTCCGGCTGATCGCCAAGGCACCGAACGACAAGCGATTGAAGATCTTGGCGAAAAGTTCGGGTACCCGTTGGCTCAGGCGAAACCGCGAAAAGAGGGCCACGGCCCTGTCCGCATGAGGTAAAAGCCCGGACAACCAAGCGCTGTCCGCCGGTGCAAGGCCGCGGTGTTCCTTACGCACCCAAGCCAGGTGGGCCTTGGGTCCGTCCTGCCAGCCGATCTTCACGATCTCCACCGTCCCGAGCCCCTCAGGCTTCAGGTGCTCCTGATAGAGAACGCTGTCCGCCAGCTGCCCGCCAGAAATAAAATCTTCCAGGCGATAGACGCGATGAAAGATCATCGACCGATAATTAAAAGGATTGTTCGCGGTAAAGTGCGTAAAATAACGCTCGCTGAAGGCTTGGATGTCGCCTTGAGAAGCCTGGATCTGCAGCGAGTCCTCATCCTCGCCACGCAGTCGAAAGGCGAGGAAAACCGAGTCGACGTCCAAACGGGGGCGGATGATCGCCAGGAAATCCTGCCACGCATCGGCGCGAAGCGGAGCATCGTACAGCGCCTCGATTGCCTTGAGCCCGTCTAGGTCGAGCATGGCCGGATCGGTCGGCGCTTTCGCCATCACTCTTCCCAACGGCGAAATTGCGCCTTTTCTACAGGGAGATATCGACACAGGGCAACCTCCTCTAGGCGGAACATTAGCACGAAAACGGCGCGGCGCTGCAACGTCTAAGTCTGTCCTGCGTCCCGCCCTCTTAATGAGCCAGCCTGCGGAAATCGGCGGCATCCTCGTCGGTGACCCAGCGCATGCAGCGATTGAGTGCCCAGAAGCCGTCGTGAGGAGTGCCGAAGCCGCCCGCCATGGCTTGGCCGAGGTCAGTCACGCGCTGCACTCCTGCATTGGCGAGTCCGTCGCGCAAGGCTGCCTTACGGGCCGAAGGATAAACGCCCACAGTCGCAGTCGCGACAGTGGCGAAGTCAGTCGCTTTCTCAAGCGACGAAATCGGCACGACGTTGACGATCTTTCCTTCAGGATGAAATTCGACCGGTTCGAGCGATCGGATCACGAGACCCGACCCATCATAGCTGCCCCAAACGCGATGTTCCGGCTCCATTTCGCGAAGTGCGCTAATCTCGTCCCGCAGTTCGCCCCCGATCTTCGAACAGAAGGCAGATGTCGTCCGCCGCTCGCGCGCCAGGTTCTGCTGGAGCAACTCACAAAATCGGTCGATCTCGTCAAGCCTGCCCTCGATGAACTGGAAGCGTGAGCATACGCATCCTTCCTGATTATAATGGGTCGCGTCGATTGCCGCCAATTCGGCAGCTTCAGCCAAGGTGGCGGGATTGGCGAAAGCTTCACGCCCGATCAGTGATATGGACGTCTTGGGATCGAAGCTGACCAGTTCCAAGCCGGGGCCGGTGTAGGTCTTGATGCCGCGAATAGCCGCTTCGCCGCCCCAGGCGACCACCTTGTCGAGTATTGTGGCCGGCAGATCCGGCTTTCGACCGATTTATCGCCGCCGCGCCAATACACCGCCGAGAAGGAACGAACCAAAGGATGCCCGGGCGCGACTGCATTCATCGTCCGTAGGATCGCAGGTGCGGTGTACAGATCGTTAGAAGGCATCTTGAGCAGATGGACGCCCTTGGTCAGAGCCGCCTGTGCGATGGTCCCGGCCGCGACGCTGGGGACGTTACCGCCAAGGACGTGCAGCAACCGCGGCGGGTAGGCGCGTAAGCGCAGCGTCCGTCCGTCCGGCCGCTGCACCTCGCGCCAACCGTCGAGCACATCCGTGCCGCCGAGTTCCTGCTTGATCATGAACTCGAGCGAGGTCCGGTCGGTAAATATCTGGACGATGTCTTCATAGCAGTTCTCGACGATGCGCCGCTCCAGCGTGCAAGTCCGCGCCATGTTCTCCAGCGCTTCAGCCATATACCCGTCGGGATCGCTGCGCATCCGCTCACCAGTGGCGACGAGCAGATCGAGAATCTCGGCCGTCGAGACTTCAAAAGCTGGCCCGAGCTCGCGCCGTGACCATACCAGGGTGTCGATATCCAGATGCGGAGTAACGAAGGTACCATCGCCGCTGCCGAAGACGATTTTTGCGCCCTCGACGACCTCGCCCTTGATAATATGCGTGACCTGCGCGGCGCTCTGAGCGGCACCTGAGGCTGGAACGATGATGTTGGTGTTCATTCCGTGATAGCTCCACGGATATAGGACTCGATGGTCCCGGCGCAGCCGATCTTGTCGTCCTCGCCGGGGCCTGTGAAGCGCGAGATGTGGGGCAGGATCACCGGGCCCGGCCGGCCGCAGCTGCAGGTCTCGGCATGATCCATGATGACCTTATCGCCCGAGATGAGGCCGCCCCAGCGAGAGCCGTACGACAGGTCGAGAAATGCGAAACGGCCTTCGGACTTGCCATGTACCGGCTGAACGATCTCTTCGCCGGACCCGTCAAGGATGAACGGCATGATCCACGGCACGATATGATACTTTCCGTGTTCGCACGCGGGATAGCAGGTCGACATCTCGCTCATACCATAGACGTTGAGCACGTGATGGACCGGGCCCAAAAATTTCCATGTCTGTTCTTGGTAGTCGGGCGGAAGGACGAGCCCCTTGGTTCCGCCGCCGGTCGCGATGACCGAACCGGGATGCATCGATCCCTCCCGAATGCCGCGCACGCGTGCGCGTTCGACCAGGCGCCAGAGCATGCCCCATTGCGCCGAGAGCAGCATTGGCTTGTCGAAGTTGTCGATGATCTCGTCGGCGATGGCGTCGAACTCGGCAACGGCTTTGGCCTGCTGCGACAGCACCTCTGCCTCGAACGCGGCAATCTCGCTGGGGCTGACAGTTCCATCGCCGATGCGCTGCCGCATTTCAGCCGCGCGCATAAGCGATTTGACGCTCAGACGATCTTCGGACAAATATTTCACCTGTCCCGGAATGGCGAAGCGTGCGGTCATCCGGTCGGACGTGCACATGATGATGTAATAACCGTCCTTGGGCGTCATCTGGTAATAGCGCATGGCTTCCTGCGGCGACGGCTTGGGCCAGCAGAAGTTGTCATCGATGATACTTTGGTAGACCTCGTAATCGGCGTCGGCGCGGGCGAGGATCGATACCTTGCCGGATGTGCCGCTGCTGGTGAACACCTTGTGCCCTGCATCCCACAGCCGTCCAAGAAAGCCGTCAATATCCTCCACGCCGTCCAAATCGACCGTATCGACGGGCAGGGCGGTCAAGGTGGAGTACCATTTCAGCAAGCGACCCCATTGCCCCTTGCTGATGAAGCTGGCCGGATAGGATTTGTAGACCGAGTGTGCGAAGAGCAGGGGAACGATGTCGTCCTTGCCGCCGATCTCGTCGATCCCGGTATCCTCCGCCCGTCGCTTGAGGACCTGGACCCGCCGACGCTGGGCTGCGAACACTTCACGCGCTGCCTGCAGTTGGAGCTTCGGCAGCTCGTCGCCCGCGGTGAGGAGGAAATCATCTTCGTCCAGCGTTGCCAATAGACGTTGCAGCGTCGGGCTGCGGTTGAATTCCGCTGCTGGATGCATCAAGGCTGGCTTGGCGGCCTGTTGTGGGATGGCGTTCATGACCTCTCCTCGATCGTTTCGGCGCAAGTTCTAGTGTCGGGCAGGCCTTATGGGATATCACCAAATGGTGGTGCTGCGTCGGGCGCGAAATGGCTTATCCGGCTTGATGCGCGTTTCGTGGCCAAGGTCCACAATTCAGTTGTGCTTCGACGGAAAAGATCACTAGCTGAAAGTCAGGGCTCAGCGCTTCGCGTGAGCCGGATGGGAGGAAGAATGGTGCAAAAGATGTTCCCCGATGCCGCGAGCGCGCTTGAGGGGCTACTGACCGACGGCATGACCATTGCCGCGGGTGGTTTCGGCCTGTGCGGCATCCCCGAGACGCTGATCGAGGCCTTGGTTGCTAGCGGTATCAAAGATGTGACGGCGGTTTCCAACAATGCCGGTGTCGATGATTTCGGTCTCGGCAGGCTATTGCGCATGCGTCAGATCCGCAAGATGATCAGTTCCTACGTCGGCGAGAACAAGGAATTCGAACGCCAATATCTGGCCGGCGAACTCGAAATCGAATTTTGCCCGCAGGGGACGCTCGCCGAGCGGATGCGCGCCGGCGGCGCCGGAATCCCAGGCTTCTATACCCGAACGGGGGTCGGTACGCTGATCGCTGAAGGAAAAGAAACGAAGATCTTCGACGACGAGGTCTATGTTCTCGAGCGGGGGATCGTCGCCAACCTTGCGATCGTCAAAGCATGGAAGGGCGACCCCTATGGCAATCTTGTCTACCGAAAGTCCGCCCGCAACTTCAATCCCATGGCGGCAACCTGCGGGCGCGTGACCGTTGCGGAAATAGAAGAACTGGTCGAGCCCGGCAGCCTGGAGCCCGACAGCATCCACACGCCCGGCGTATTCGTGCAGCGGCTCATCCTTGCTACGTCGAACGAGAAACGTATCGAGCAACGCACCTTGCGGAAGGAGGCAGCATGATGCCTTGGACCCGTGATGAGATGGCCGCCCGGGCGGCTAAGGAACTCCAAGACGGATTCTACGTCAACCTGGGAATCGGTATCCCCACGCTTGTCGCGAACCACATCGACCCCTGCATCGACGTCACGCTTCAGTCGGAGAACGGCATTCTGGGTCTTGGTCCATTTCCGACCGAGGCTCAGGTGGATGCCGACATCATCAACGCCGGCAAACAGACGATCACCGAGCTGGACCGGACGAGCTATGTGTCGTCAGCCGACAGCTTCGGCATGATCCGTGGCGGGCATATTCATCTGTCGGTGCTTGGCGCGATGGAGGTGTCCGAACAGGGCGATCTCGCGAACTGGATGGTGCCGGGCAAACTCGTTAAGGGACCCGGCGGAGCGATGGATCTGGTGGCCGGCGTTCGGCGCATCATCGTGTTGATGGATCATGTGGACAAGAACGGTAAGCCAAAGTTCCGTAAGTCCTGCACTCTTCCGCTTACTGGCAGGAATGTCGTCGATATGATCATCACCAATCTGGCGGTGTTTCGGCGCGCCGATCGCCAGAGCGCATTCGAGCTTATCGCGCTGGCGCCTGGCGTAACGGCACAAGCAATACGCGAGTGCACCGAAGCCGATTATCAAGACATGTCGGGACCGACATACTGACGATCGGCTGCGGTGCGGAAGGCGATCAGCCGAGCTTTCGCAATGCCGGTATGACGGGGATTACCGCCGCCATACCGCCATCGACCTCGATCACCGTTCCGTTGATGTACCGCGACTCGTCCGATGAGAGAAACAGGATCGCCGCAGCTTGATCGCGCGGCTCGCCGATGACGGGCGACATGGTGAAATCTTCGTAGATTGCCAAAGCCGCCGCGTCAAAATGCCCCCTGACGCTTGGGCTGAGCGTCAGACCAGGGGCTACGGCATTGCACCGGATGCCCCGCTGCCCCCACTCTGCGGCAATGGATCGGACCAGCGCGTTGACGCCCGCTTTCGTGACGTCATAGGCGGGATGGATGCCGCTTCCGAAGCGATGCGCCATCGACGAAACCATCACAATCGAACCGCCGCCCTGCTCAAGCATATGAGGTATGGTGCAGCGGCTGGCCAGCATCGCACCGGTCAGGTTGACGCGGATGCTTTCATCCCAGACGGCGAGGTCCGTCTCGACGATATTTTTGTCGCACGCGACAAGGTGAACGGCCGCAGCATTGTTGACCAGAATATCAACGCGGCCATGCTTTTCGATCACCGAAGCGATAAGCGCCTCGATTTCATCCTGAGACCCCATATCGGCGACGGCCGACCCGGCGTGGCCACCGTTAGCGCGGATGGCCTGTGCCGTTTTTTCCGCCCCCTTGGCATTGCGATCAGCGACGATGACGTTCGCGCCCTCGGCGGCAAGGGCGTAAGCCGCGGCCTCGCCGATGCCTTGGGCTCCGCCAGTTACCAGGGCGACCTTGTCCTTCACGCGTCCTGTCATGATATCCTGCTCCTTCGCTCATGTTTTTTGTTTTTTAACTAGAGGTTCTATGGGGTGGCAGCCTCCCTGAAGCGTCTCCGATCAGTTGCGATCCGCGAGGATCAACTTCGATGCTCTCCAGCTAGACGCCATGATCGGTCCGTTGGTGTTCGCCGACACCATGGTGGGGAACATGGATCCATCGACCACGCGCAAACGCTCAACGCCGCGCACACGTGCTCGCTCGTCAAGCGGCGCATCGTTGCCGCCCATGGCGATGGTACCACAGGCATGATACCCTGCGTTGCCGCGCGCCTTGAAGGCCTGGATGATCTCCTCGTCACTCTGGACCGCAGCACCCGGTGAGATTTCCTCCGAAATCACCTCGGCCAGTGCCCGCTGTCGCGTAAGTTCGCGCATCATGCGGAACATGCGAACGGTGACTTCGCAATCATACGGATCGCTGAGGTAGTTCGGTCTGATCGTGGCGGGCACCTGAGGGTCCGCCGATTTTATCCGGATGGAGCCCTGGCTTCGCGAACGCAGCGGATAGCCGAACATGTGGAAACTGTGATCACGCAGGACCACCGGCTCGCCCTTTCTGTTGAAGCCGTATCCCCAGGGTGCCATCAGCAGTTCCACGTCGGGACGACTGATACCTGCATCGGTCTTGAGAAATGCACCCACGTCATAGGAGCCGGCGGCCAACATGCCCTTGCCCCGCAGGAAGTAGCGGAGCGCGTTTTTGACGAGGCCGAGCCCCTGCAATTCGCGATTGCCGCTGATCGGTCGATTCAGGCGATAGTGCATCATCAGCAAGCGATGCTCGAGCAGATTCTCGCCGACGCGAGGGCTATTGTGCACCACCGGTATGCCTAGCCCCTTGAGCAGATCCGCATTGCCCACCCCCGATCGTTGCAGGATCGGAGGACTGGCCAAACCGCCAGCGCACAGGATGATCTCACCGGCGGTACGGAAGTCGACATCCTGCCCGTTCTCGGTGGCTTTGAGGCCAACGGCACGTTGCCCCTCGAACAGTATCTTTTCCACCCATACGCCCGAGCGAACCGTCAGGTTCCGGCGGCCCAGCGCCGGCTTGAGAAAAGCCTTCGCCGCGCTTTGACGCCGTCCGCGATAGATGGTCCGGGTCGCGTAGGCAATGCCCTCTTGATCGGGATGGTTGAGGTCCGGGACGCGCGGAACGCCCATGGCGCCCGCCGCCTCGATCACTCTATCGCCGAGTTCGCTGTGGTCGGGCGATACGCTTACCCGGAGTGGACCGGTGGTGCCCCGCCCGCCACCTTCACCCAACTCGTGATTTTCGATCGCAGCGAAGGCATCGCTCATCTGGTCCCAGCCCCAGCCGCGCGCGCCAAGACCCACCCACTCGTTATAATCTTCCGGATGGCCGCGGAAATACATCATCCCGTTGACGGAAGATGAGCCTCCCAACAGCTTGCCGCGGATCCAGGTCTCGGATGGAATGCCGTCGGCCTCCTCAGTCGGCAGGTACCATACGTTCCTGGGGTTCGCGATCAGCTTGCCGAAGCCCTTGGGCATATGCACGAACATGTGTTCGTCCGTGCCGCCCGCTTCCAGCAGAAGCACGGTGCTGCGTCCGTCTGCGGACAGTCGATCGGCCATGACGCAACCCGCCGATCCCGCGCCGACGATGATATAGTCAAATTCCATGCTAACTCCGCCCGCGGCCCTATTTGAGATAGGCGTCAAAGAAGGTGATGGCCGCGCCGATGGACTTTTCGCGTCCGTCAGGCTTGTAGCAATCGAGCTGGTCTATCGGGATCGAGAAGATCTCCTTCGGCTCCCCGGCCCCAGCATAGGCCGTCTGGATCGACTGATTGGGATGATACACGTCA
This sequence comes from Novosphingobium sp. BL-S-24, assembly GCF_055521575.1. Classification (NCBI taxonomy): domain Bacteria; kingdom Pseudomonadati; phylum Pseudomonadota; class Alphaproteobacteria; order Sphingomonadales; family Sphingomonadaceae; genus Novosphingobium; species Novosphingobium sp. BL-S-24. Next base: position 676,204 of record NZ_CM145487.1, on the reverse strand, counting down.
TGCCCCGTCAGTTGGACGATGCAATAAGGCCGCGGAGCGATCTTCGCCGCGGTATGAACGGCGCTGAATTCCATCACCCGCTCAAAACTTTCGATTGTCATTACCGGCGCGGTGTGCATGAGCATGTCACCGGTTTTCGCGTACCAACCCATGACATCCTCGATCATCGCGGGATCGGCCGGCATCGGGACAAACCCGTCTTCGCGCTGCTCCGCCGCGGCGAACATGGGCTCTCCACCGTCCCGCTTGCGCGTGCGACGGGCCTCGAGCAGATATTTCCGCACTGCCAGATAATCGGCTTCGCGATTGAGTGAGCGTATCCAATGGTCGCCGTCAAGGATCGGCGCCTGCGCGACACAGGCCTTTACGCGCAAGTCATAGGCCGCGACATGCGTGACGATACCACCGCCAAAGCTGGTGCCCCAGATGCCGATGCGGTTCGGATCGACACCTGGCTGGGTCTCAAGCCAGTCGATAGCCGATTTGAAATCCTCCGTTTCCTGAAAGGGCCACAAGCGCCCGCGAGGTTCGCCTCCACTGCCGCCAAAATGCCGATAGTCGATCGTAAGTACGACATAGCCCGCACGCGCGAAAAGTAGCGATTCCTCGACCAAGCTCGAGCGCGACACGGTAAAACCATGTCCCAAGACAAGGGCAGGGTAGGAGCCGGTGGCATCGAAGTCCGCTGGCAGTACCAGATCGCCTTCGCAGGTCACACCCTCGGACTGGAACTGGATAATACTTGTGCTGGTCATGAAGCTTTCCCTCAATCGAACCGAACGTAGAGTTTCTGTGGCCCGCGCAAGCTGAAACCAGTCACTTCCGGAGCCGGAGACCTATCATCCGCACGAAGCTTGGGCAGCCGGTCGAGCAAGGCATTCAGAGCATTCGCCATTTCCAGGCGTGCAAGATGCTGGCCGATGCAGATATGCGGACCATAGCCGAAAGCCGCATGCGCGCGAGAGGCCCGGCTGATGTCAAACTCGTCGGGTCGATCGAAAGCACCCTCATCGCGATTGGCCGCCGCGAGCATTACCGACATATGATCGCCTGGTCGAATGACCACACCAGCCATCTCCAACTCATGGTGCGGCGTGCGCGCGATCATCGGCACGGGGCAGTTCCAGCGCAGGCCTTCCTCGATCGCCGCCGCGACAAGACGTCTATCCTGCTTCACCCGCTCGAACTGATCGGGATGATTGAGCAGGGCGCACAGCACGGTCGAAAACCCGTTGTAGCTCGTGTCACCCCCAGCGTTCATCAGCTGGCGAAAAAAGCTGATCACCACATCGTCGGGCAGTCGCTCTCCATCGATCTCCGCGGTGGAGATGATCGACATGAAGTCGTGCTCGCGTGGATTGGCACGCCGATCAAGGATGACCGCGGTCAGATATTCTTTCAGCTTGGCGATCGCGTCCATGCCATGCTCATGGTCGAAGGAAATGGCGATCTGACCGAAGGCAAGCCTCTGGAATGTCTCCCGATCATCCATCGGCAGGGCCATCAATTCGTGAATGAAGTGAAAAGGGAAGTAGAGCGTGAATTCCCCGACCAGTTCGGCATGTCCCCGCTCTTCAAAATTGTCGATCAGCTGATTGATCAGGCGGGGGATGATCTCCTGGCCCCACTTCTTTACTCCGCTGGGAGAGAAGGCGGTCTGAAAGAGGCGGCGGAAGCGACTGTGTTCCGGATTGTCCATCGTCGTGACAGAGCGTCCGAAGGCTACACCGAGATTGCTGCTATAGATGGTGTTGGAAAAGTTCGCGGTTTCCTGAAGGGCGCGGGTCACTTCCTTGTGCCCCAAAATGCTGACCTTGCGCGCATGCCGCAGAGTGAGGTCGCCTGGGAGCCCGAAATATTCCCGGACATCTCCGTCATAGACGGGGTTGCTCTGCCGAAGCGCCTTGAGTTGAGGGTAGAAGTCGCGCACACTGCCTTCGCCACCAAGATCCTTCATCGCCGTAAAAGGATTGTAGTGGACGTCGTCATAGTCGCGGATTTGGGGGATTGCGTTCATCTCTCCGGCTCCTCTGTGAGCGTAAATCACTTGCCCGCTTTGTGCTTCGCACAGCGAAACTGGCTTGTATCCCGCAATTAGCCTCTTCAAAATTTCTCCGCAACCACTATGATAGTGGATACTTAATAAGAGAGGATTTTGTGTGGCCACTCAGCTAAAGCCGACTCCGGGCGCGCCGCGCGTGTCGCGCGAGAACTACCTGTCCCGCGACTTCCTCCAGGGTGAAAAAGATCATCTTTGGCCCAAGGTTTGGCAGGTTGCCGGTAGGGTTGAGGAGGTTCCCAATGTTGGCGATTACCTTACCTACGATATCGCCGACGACTCGATTACCGTGGTTCGCACTTCGCCGGAACAGATCAAGGCCTACTTCAACTCATGCCCCCATCGCGGGCGGACGCTCACAGAAGGTTGTGGCCGAGCCAACCAGTTCCGGTGCAAGTATCATGGGTGGACCTTCAACCTCGAGGGGAAGAACGTGTTGGTTCAAGACCGGCACGACTGGGATGAGACACCGCTGCAGGATGACGAGCTCGGCTTGCTGCCAGTACATGTGGACGTATGGGGCGGGTTCATTTGGATCAACATGAGTAAGGATCCCGAGACGCTTGCCGAGTATCTCGAAACCGTACCGCAGTTTCTCGATCCGTTCGAATACGAGAACATGCGTTTCCGCTGGTACCTGGAGCTTAAGCTGCCGTGTAACTGGAAGGTCGCGCTCGAGGCGTTCATGGAGGGCTATCATGTCGCCGCCACCCATCCACAGCTGCTGCCGGTTCAGGGCGATGATTACACACAAAGCTACGCGCATGGGAAGCACGGTCATTTCGGCTATTTCAAGGCTGTTGCGCCGATGGGTGGCCCGTCTCCGCGCCTCAACGAAGAAGTGCCAGCCGATCTTCGTCCTGGCGTAATTGAATTCTTCCGCCAGATGGAAGAGGACTTTGGCGCGATCATGACGGATCGCGATTATGAAGCGTCAAAGAAGATCATTGAAACGGTCGGTGAGGCGGCAACGCCTTACGAAGCGTTCCTGGCGGCGGTCGAGCATGGCCGCGCTGCAGCGGAAGCGGAAGGGGCGGGCTACCCTGCCAACCTGACGTTCGAGAAGATGGCGGCTGCCGGCGCGGACTGGCACATCTTTCCCAACTGCGTCACCTTGCCGTATTTCGATGGTGCCGTTTGGTACCGTGCTCGGCCTAATGGAGACGATCCGGAAAGCTGCATCTTCAACATTTGGTCGCTGAAGCGTTTCGGACCGGGCAAAGAGCCTCCGCTGGAGCGGCAGTATATCGATGATATCGAAGGCAAGGATTTCAAGCTGATCGTCAATCAGGATATCCAGAACATGAAGGCGGTTCAAAAGGGGATGAAGACTCGCGGCTTCCGCGAGGCGCGCCCCAATCCGGTGCAGGAAGTCGAAATCCTGAATTTTCATCAAACACTTGAGCGTTACGTGCTTGGCCAGTCTCGTCCTTAAACTACTCGAACGCGCACAAAAAAGGGGCGACGCCGGCAGGCGCCGCCCCTTTTCTTTTGTCCCGATTACTTCGCGAGCGCGATGACGGCCGCGGCGATACGCTTGGCGTCAGGCGCGTAGGCGGTCTCGAGCGGTTTGGAAAAAGGCACCGGCGAGTAAGGCGCGCCCAGGCGGACAACCGGCTTCTTGAGCTTACCGAACAGGTCGTGGCTTATCGTCGCCGCGATCTCTGCGCCCACACCGAACTGGGTGACGGCCTCATGCGCGACCACGCATCGCCCGGTTTTCGTCACGGACTTGAGGACGGCTTCCCTGTCCCATGGTGAGATGGTGCGCAAATCGATGAGTTCGGCGGACACACCGGCTGCTTCGATCTCCGCGACGGCCGCCATCGCTTCGTTCATGATGCGGGAGTAACTCACGACGGTAACGTCGCTGCCCTCCTTGGCAATTCGCGCCTTGCCGAGTGGGACGACGTGACCAGGCTCGGGCGGAGTTCCGGGCAGCCAGTAATTGGGCAAGTTCTCGATATAAAGAACCGGGTCGGGATCGTTGATGGCCGCGCGCATCAAACCATAGGCATCCATGGGATTGGAAGGCGCGACCACCTTCATGCCGGCCGTATGCGCGAACCAAGCCTCGAGATAATCACAATGCTGTCCACCCGATCCAAAACCCGTACCGGTCATGGTGCGGATAACGATGGGAACATGGGTCTGCCCACCGGACATGTAGCGCAGTTTTGCCGCGTGATTGACGATCATGTCCATGGCGACAGTCGTGAAGTTCATCAGCATGATCTCGGCCACCGGCTTGTAGCCGAGCAGAGAGGAGCCGATGGCCGCACCGATGATGGCTTGCTCTGAGATGGGCGTGGAACGCACGCGGTGATCGCCAAACCTGGTCGATAGCCCGCGGGTCACTCCGACGACGCCGCCTTCCTCCGGATCGGCAACATCCTCGCCCAGAACGAGAACCTTGTCATCAACCTCCATGGCGTCGGCCAGCGCGCTATTGATTGCCTGGAGGATGGTGAAGGGCTTCACCTTGGTCTCGGCAGGCTTTTCTGTGATTGCGGTGTCGCTCATGCGGCCAGTCCTTCGGCATAGACGTCGGTGGTGAGTTCTCGTTCCGGATCGGGGAAGGGCGATGCCAGCGCGAATTGGATCGCCGCCTCGATCTTCGCATCGATTTCGGCTTCCATCGACGCCAAGTCAGTCTCGGTGGCGATGCCTTCCGCGATCAGCCGAGCCCGGAAGTGGGGCACGGGATCAGCTTCGATCGCCGCCTTCTTCTGGGCCTTGTCCATGTAAGCATCCGCATCGCCGAGCACATGGCCATGGAAGCGGAATGTCATCGCTTCGATCAAGGTTGGTCCTCCGCCTCCCCGCGCCCGCTCCACCGCTTCGCGCATCGTGGCGTACATCTCGATGGGGTCGTTGCCGTCGATACGAACGCCCGGCATCGAATAACTACCCGCGCGATCGGCGACGCGTTTCGCAGATGTTGCCTTTTCATAGGCCGTATGTTCGCCATAATGGTTATTCTGACAAAGGAAAATCACGGGCAGCTTCCAGACGGACGCCAGGTTCAGCGATTCATGGAAGGCGCCGATATTCGAAGCGCCATCACCGAATGTCGCCACGGCGACGCGGCCCTCGCCGGCAAGTTGCGCTCCCCAGGCGATGCCGGTCGCGATCGGCATCGATGAACCGACGATACCCGTCGTCACCATGATGCCCTTCTTGGGATAAGTCAGGTGCATTGGCCCGCCCTTGCCCTTGCAAGTGCCATCCATGCGGCCGGCGATTTCGGCCCAAAGATCGTTCAGCGGCATGCCCTTGGCCAGCATGTCGTGGATGCCTCGGTAGATGGTCACCAAGTAGTCGTCGTCGGTAAGTGCGGTCATCGCAGCCGCCGGAATGACTTCCTGCCCGCGATAGCTATAATAGGGCATGACGAGGCGACCGGTCATGATGACCTTGCGACTACGCTCGTCGTTAGCCTTCAACAATGCAACACGCCGGTATATTTCTAGCTGTGTGGCGGCATCTGGATCGTAATCGCTCGTCATGGAGGCTCCATGGATGCAGACCGGACGAAACACCCGGCCTTAAGGGTAATCATCGCAAATCCTGGTTGCCGCGAAACCGCGGTGCAACCCTCAGAGCTGCGAGGCGGGTACTTTGACCGTCATGCCGTCGAGCGCCCTGCTGAGCTTTACTTGGCATGTCAGTCTATTCGTCGGTCGGAAGTCGATCGCGCACTCTAGCATGTCGTTTTCTTCTTCACTTGCCGGATTGGCCAGATCGAAGAAACCTTCCTCAAGGTAGGCATGGCAAGTGGCACAACTGCATACGCCTCCGCAATCAGCGATGATGCCGGATACCCCATTGTCGAGCGCGACGCGCATGAGCGTCTCGCCTTCAGCAGCTTCGATTTCATATTTCGTGCCATCATGTTCGACGAATGTCACTTTGACCACAATATCACCTTGCAATAAGGGCGACGCCTAATTGACGGGCCAAATAATAGGAAGCGTCAGAATACCGGCAACGCTGCCGCTCTGATAACGCACTTTCTTGGTCGGATCGATTTCGAAATCGGGAATGCGCTTCAGCCACTCTTCCAGGAAGATCCTGATTTCGGCACGGGCCAGATTAGCCCCAGGACAGCGATGGATACCTTTGCCGAATGCCATATGATCGCGAGGCGCGCGCTGGAGATCCACTTCCATGGCATTATCCCATCGGCGCTCATCTAGGCCATGAACCATGGTGGGCAGCATGACACGCTCGCCCCGCTTCATCTGCACGCCATGGAATTCCACATCCCGCGTCAAAGACCGCGCGAGGCTGGGAATCGAGTAGCGCCGCAACAGCTCTTCCACGAGACCAGGATTGGTCGTGATGTGTTCCGCGACGTATTTGCGATCAACCGGATGTTCGGCAAGGTGCTTGCAGATCATTGCCATCGTGCCGCCGACCGTGTCGAGGCCCCCGAACATGAGCTGGGTTATATAGCCGACCTGTTCATCATGGGTTAGCGGCCGCCCACCCGCATCCATGGTCACCACGATGCTGATGAGGTCGCTGGCCGGATCAGCGACACGCTTCTTCACCCAACCATCGACGTAGGCGATCATTTCTTTGGTTGCCGCGAACCGGCGCTGCACGTCGGGGTTCTTGATGGAGTCGTGCGCAAGGCTGATGAGGTGACCGCGATCGCTGGATGGCAGATCGACGATCCGCAGGAACACCTCCATCGGCATGATCAGCGAGAATTCGTTGACGAAGTCGCATTCGCCTCGTGCGACCAAACCATCAATGAGATCGATCGTCAGCGATCGGGCCGTGGTCGCCAGTTGAGAGATCGCCTTGGGAGAGAGGGCGATGTTGAGGGGGCGGCGTAACGCACGGTGAAACGGATCGTCGGAGTCGATGGGAAGAAAAGGCGGCAAATCCTTCGGCGAGGGCGGAATGCCCACCCCGCCCATGCCGGACGAGAAAAGCTCGGCGTCAGGCCACACTTCCTCCAGCAGTTCTGCTCGGTTCAGCACCCAATATCCGCCGAACAAAGGCGTGTAGAAAATGGGCGGTTCGGTTTCGATGACCCGGCGCCACGCACGGTGCACGTCGACGCTGGATCCTTCAAAATCGAAGAGATTGAAGTTACGCACCAAGTCAGCCGGAACGTGATCGGGGACCGTTAAATTATCCATTTCCGCTCCCCTTGGCTCTTGGTGGCAATCTGTCAGATCACGCCTTGGCGGCGGGCAGCTGCTGCCACCGCGTTGAATTCCTCGTAGACGGTCATCGGCTCGTGATGATGCGTAAGATCCGCGATCTGGTCATAATGCTCCGCGATGTCTTCGGGCAGGGCAGGCGTTGTGCCTGCAGGCGTAACCCAGCCATCCGATGCACAGATATGGACCTTGGCATAACGACCGCTGTTGGCGCTGAAGATGCCATGGGTTGAGCGGCACTGCTCACTCGCCAGATAAAGGACAAGCGGGGTGTTGAATGAGACCGTGCTTCGACCTTCGCTGATGGAGAAGTCGGCATTCTCCAGCGATTTGACGAACTCAGGTATTTCCTTGAAGCCCTCCGTCATCTCGTCGCCAAGACGAGACGCGGCCGTCGGCATGAGCAAGTTGGACTTTATGCCATACGCCGAGCCCTCGATAGCCACGACGTTGCTGAGACCCATCAGTCCGCCCTTCGCCGCCGCATAGTTCGCCTGCCACGCATGACCGTACATTGCCGATGCTGAGCCGGTGAACACGATACGGCCATAGCCGTTCTGCCGCATGGCGCGATAAGCGGGCTGCACGACATAGAACGCGCCCTTCAGATGCACATCGAGCACCACGTTCAGCTGTTCGTCGGAAATGTCCTCGAACCGGTTGTTGCGCAATATGCCCGCGTTAGCGATGCAAATGTCGACCCTGCCGAAATTGTCGAGGGCCGTTTGCACGATCGCGGCTCCACCTGCACGAGTTGAAACGCTGTCATAATTAGCGACCGCTTTCCCGCCTTCGTCGAGAATCTGTGTCACCACTTCGTCAGCCGGTCGACGCGAGGCTCCCACGCCGCCACCCGAGCCGCCAAGGTCGTTGACCACGACCTGCGCTCCGCGTCGTGCCAGTTCCAGTGCGTAGTCCTTGCCTAAGCCGCCGCCCGCGCCCGTGATGATCGCTACGCGGTTGTCAAAACGGATCGTTTCAGACATCTTTATCCTCTTTTGATCGGCCGTTTTATTCACGGCCTGTATATGCTCTTAGTAGACCGATTTGCGGTCATCGGTAAAGTGCCCACTTACATCTGGTCTGCCGACCCCGACTGCTGCGATATTTTTGGCCTAGACGGGTGGGTATGATCTGTGGCGTTGCGGTTTTGGGTTGGGCGAGGGGGGTCAGGCGCTGCCTTCCAGTTCGACGCCGAACTCCTTGATGTAGTCGGCGAAAGCTTCATGCACTTCGGCTTGGCTCAGGCCGTAGTCGCTCAGCAGATAGCGATGTTTGCCATGCTTGCCCTTGCGATTTTGTGAGACCCAGTCGTCGAGGCGCTGCTCTGTCGCCTGGGTGAACGGCAGGCCGGCATGATCGTAGACCCGCCGTACGCAGCCCAGGGGGTCGCGCTCCAGATCCAGATAATGGATATCCAGGAACCGGCCGTTGGAAGCGGCCGTGCCCCGTCGCATCTTGAGGGCGTGCGAGACGCCCGTGGCGTACATATGCATGAAGGCGCGTGCGTCCTCCTCGCCGATGGAGGTGACGCCGTCGCAATAAAGCGAGCGGTACGCCGTTAGCACGCTGAAGACGGACGCCATCACCTTGGACGGATCGCGATGGTGCTGCACGAGCAGGGCATCGGGATACTCCTCTAGAAGCGTATCCACATGCAGGCTGTGTTCTGGCGCCTTGAGCATCCAGCGCCGCCCTTCCACACCCACCTGCAGCGCCTGTAGGACAATCCTGTGCCACTTGTACGCCTCGCGGAAGTTTCCGGCGACGACCTCTCGGACATAGCTTGGCACGTTGACGAAACCCATGAACCCGGTCGAGACGAAGCTATATTCGAAGGCGAGAAAATCCTCTTCGGGAAGTTCCGGCGCCATGAAATGCATCGCCGCGACTTCGGGGCGGGTCCAGCCTTGGAATTCCAGGTTCTGTTGCATGCTCCGGATCGAAGCCGAGTGATCGATCGCGGGATCGTTCGGCGGCGGGGACGGCAGGTTCAGTTGCCAGTACGCTGGCGAGACATTGCCAGGATCGATGCTGAGAAGCGTGTGAAGGAACGTGGTGCCCGCACGCGGAAAGCCGAACAGAAAGACGGGTTTTTCGATCTTCTGGGCCACGATCTCGGGACGTCGCTTGCGGTCCTCGACCATTTTAAGGCGCTGTTCGAGGCGGAGCATGAGCCAGGATGCGAACCGCTCGCGTCCCAACGCGCTCAGGTCGGCTTCGCGCTCGACCGAGTCGACGAGAACCGCGAAGGGGTGGCGGAATTCGTCGCCGGCCCAGTCATGTAACCCTGTGGATCGCTCCGCATGCGCGATCATTGCCTCGGCCGACAAAGGTCGAATTCCGGTCCTCACATCATGTCCGGTGCTCATATCATGCATTGCCTGCTCCTCCCGAAGTCGTTTTTTTTTGGATGGACTGCGCTCAGAACAATTCGGCGAGGCAGGCCGGGTCATAAGGTTTGAGTTCATCGAGCGCGCCGCGCCGGACAAGCTCGGGCCAGTCGGGGTTGGCGATGATGGCGCGGCCGACGCCCACCACGTCGAAATCCCCGCGATTGAACATCTCCATCAGGCGAGCCAGATTGTCGCCGGTCACTCCAGCAACGTCCTTGACCCGTGCTCCGCGCGATTGCAGCGGCAGGTCCAGCGACACCGAGCCGACCGTCATGGCCGGCTTGCCCGTCAACGCCTTGGCCCAGCCGGCCAGGTTGAGCGGGCTTCCCTCGAACTCCGCGTGCCAGAACCGGCGGGTCGATGCGTCGAACATGTCGACGCCCGCATCGGCGAGCGGCTGCAGGTAACCCGCGAGCTCATCGGGGGTCGTCGCGAGCCGCGCCTCGTAATCGGGTCCTTTCCACTGCGAAAAGCGGAACATGATGACGAACCCCGCGGAGACGCGGCGGCGCATCTCCGCGACGATTTCGGTGCCCAGTCGCGTCCGGTTGAGAACGGAGCCACCATAACCGTCGTCGCGCAGATTGGTTCTGTCCCAGAAGAACTGATCGATCAGATAGCCGTGCGCGCCGTGGATGTTGACCCCGTCGAAACCGGCGCGCTCGGCAAGCTCGGCGGCCCGTCCGAACGCCTCGATCACCTCGTCGAAATCCGCCGGCTCCATCGCGCGTCCCGGCAATTCCTGCTCGGGCAGATAACCGGACGGCCCGATGGACGCCTCGAGAGGATTGTCGGTGGCGGATGCCTTGCGGCCAAGACCGGTATGCCACACCTGCAGGAGGATCGCGGACCCGGCGGCATGGACGGCCGTGGTCACCTCCCGCCACGCCGCGACCGCGGCGTCGCCCTGCATGATCGGACTTTGACTAACCTGCTGAGCAAGGGCATGCGGCGGCGCCACGCCTTCCGTGATGATGAGCCCCGCGCCACCTTCCGCGCGTCGGCGATAATAGTCGACCACCCCTTCGATCGGCAGTCCATCCCGGGTGAAATTGCGGGTCATCGGCGACATGGCGATGCGGTTCTTGAGGCGAAGCTTGCCTAGATCGAGCGGCGAAAACAAGGGACCAACGTCCAGAGGGGCACTTTTGCTTGTCATCGATCCTCCCATGTATGCGCTCATCTTACCCACAAATGCGGCTGGCGTTGTCATGTTGCCTCCCGCTGGGCGATAGCGCACTCCCCGACATCGTCGACCGACTCAGGGCAACTCAACATGGCATAGTGCATCGAGTTGGATATTCGAACGACTTTTCTGAACGCCGTTCCATTTTTCTTGAAAGCCGTGGGTGGTCGAGGCATAAGGGTGGTCACGAACCTACGAGGAAAGCACAAAAATGGCGTCGTCAGCATCTCACAAGGGTAACCTCAAGTCGGTCGTCACCTATGATGGTCCGATCTTTGACGGAGACACTCATATTCATGAGGTCAACTTTGACTTCATGGAACAGTACATGCCTGAGGAGTACAAGAAGGACTGGCTGCTCGCCATGCGGCAGGGCCCCGAGGGCTTTGCAATGTATATCGGCGACCATGTCGTGCCCACCACCGTTGGGGAAACCCGCGAAGATGGACTTATGCCCCCTCCGGGTAAGCTCAAGGAATGGCTTGGCGCGATCGCTACGGGCGAGGAAATCGACTCTCGCATTTTGCCGACGCGCGATATGTACTTGCGTGAAGAGCGCGTCGCGAAGCTTGACGAATTTGGCGTGGAGAGCTCGATCCTCTTTATCGGTCACATCGTTACCGCGCTCGGCAAGCTTGGCATGATGATCGATGACGAAGGCATGGACCCCAAAGGGGCTAGCGCGGTTCTGCATGCGTACAACCGCTATCTGCTCGAGGAATGGAGCTTCAACCACAAGGACCGCATCTATTCGACGCCGATCCTGGCGTTGTGGGATCCGGAATGGGCGCTCCAAGAAGCCAAGTGGCTCGTGGAGAACAATGTGCGCGTCGTCGTGATGCCCATGGGACCGGCACATGGAAAGGCTGCGGCCGATCCGCAGTTCGATCCGATCTGGCAGGTTCTGAACGACGCCCATGTCGTCGTGACCTTCCACGTGTCCGAGGCGAACTTCATGCACCCGCTGGTTCGCTCGCATGGCGAAGAACCGATGGCGCCACGCCGGATGGGCCTTACCGCCTGGCAGTGGATGTTCACCTATTCGGAAATCCCGGTGATGATGACGATGGCGTCCTTCGTTTATCTGAACTTCTTCGAGCGCTTTCCGAACATCAAGATGGCAAGCGTGGAGAATGGCGCCGAGTGGTTGCCGCGGTTCCTCTACAAGATGGACAAAATGCGCGGCATGGCCCGCTCAGGCTACTGGCCGCAGGGCCAGCTCAAGGAGCGCCCGAGCGCGATCTTCAAGCGCCATTGCTTCGTCGTCGCTTATCCCGAAGACGATGTGAAGCGCATCGTCGACGAGATCGGCACGGCCGATTGCCTGATGATGGGTTCGGACTATCCCCATGCGGAAGGCATTCCCACGCCGCGTGAGTTCGCCGCCGAAGCCCTTGGTGGATTGAGCGATGCGGACGTCCGGAAGATCATGTACGAAAATGGTCGTCGGATGCTGCCCCCTTCGTTGGTTTGATCCAACACTTGATCGGCGTCGCTATCCGCGACGCCGGTCCTCTCTTTACCGCGCTTTGCGTTAGACCAGCTAACGGGTGAGCCGTTCCCTAATCTATGGACAGTTCCGATGTGTGACGGTAAAGCCACGCCCTCCCTGCTGCTCGAACGTCAGGACGACGGCATTGCCCTGGTACGGTTTAACCGTCCGGGCACGATGAACGCCATGGACCCCGCGATGGTCGAGCGCTTTCACGCGCTGCTGTCGGAAATAGACCGCGACGAAACGATCCGGGTCGTGGTGCTCACAGGCACCGAGCGTGTTTTTTGCGCCGGGCTCGATTTGAAGTCCCTCGACATGACTCTCGGCGGCGCTCACTTCGGTGCTGTCGCATGGATGAAGCTGAAGGAAGCGTATGCCGGTATGTCGTTGCGGCTGCACGGCTTACGACAACCCGTCGTCGCGGCGATCTGCGGTCCAGCCATTGGCGTGGGATGCGCTTTGGCGCTTGCCTGTGATGTCCGTGTTGCCGGGCAATCGGCCGATCTGAGAGTCGGCGCTGTGAAGATTGGGCTTTCCGCTGGCGAAAGTGGCATCAGCTATCATCTCCCGCGGCTGATCGGGGCTGCCCGCGCATTCGAGATCATGCTGACTGGCAGGCGTGTCGATGCGCAGGAGGCATTGGCGATCGGCCTGGTCTCGCGGGTCGTCGAAGACGAAGCGGCAGTGGGCGCCGCACTGGCGGTGGCGCGCGAGATTGCTTCGAACAGCCCCAATTCTATCAAGCATAGCAAGCAGGTGATGTGGGCCAATCTGGATGCCCAAAGCTTGGCCGCCGCCGTGGAACTGGAAAATCATGTCCAGGTGATCGGCCTGCTGACTGACGACTTCCGCGAGGCGATCGACGCCTTCACACAGAAACGCGCTCCCCGCTTTAGCGGCGCTTAAACATCATCGTGGCGCTTGCGCAGAGAGGCCGGAATGGGAGAGATTATATGAGCCAGAACGTGGTGAAGGTGATCTATCTCGCCCGGCGAAATCCTTCGTTGAGCGTCACCATGTTTCCGGACCGCTGGAGGCAGCATGCGATCCTGGGTGGCTCGATACCGTCGCTGCGTGGCAGTTTCGTACAGGTTGCGCAGTGTCTCAGTCTCTACGACCGCGCGGTCGTCCCGCGCGCGTCACTCGACTACGACGGTGTCAACTTGTTGACGCTGAAGAGCCGTGACGTCGCCGTGGCGATGCACCAGGACGATCTGGTCCTCGATATCATGCTTCCCGACGAACTGCTGACCTTCTCGTCCTACGTCCGTCATTTCTCGCTGCAATGTGTGGAGCATGTCGTCCAGGATGGTGCGATGCAGCCTTATTGCCTTCTCAATTTCCTGAAGCGGGGCCGACATCTTTCGACCGAAGGCTTCGTGGATGCGACAGTTGCGGCGGTGGCCGGAACGATCCCCAACGCTGGACGAACCATCGTCAACCGGGTCGAGGATCGGCCGCCAGGCTATAACTTCGATGTGATCACCGAAAGCTGGTTCGCAAGTGCAGAAGAAGCCGCTTCGGCAACGCGAACAGCCTCGTACAAAGCCTATCTGCGGCAGCGCGAAAGCCTATGCGACGAGAGTCGCAGCGTCGTCATGATGACGCGGATCACGCATAGCTGGCCCACGATCAACACGGCGACCTAGTCGCCAGGAATACGCGGGCCCTAACATCGACAACAACATGTAATCTAGGAGAGAATGACATGAAACGCTTTGAAGACATGGTCGCGATCATCGTGGGCGCGGCGGACAACATGGGCCGGTCGGCTGCTCGCATCCTTGCCGAAGGTGGTGCGAAGGTCGTGGTCACGTACTACAGCAATGCCGCCGGCGTGGCGGATACCGTTCGCATCGTCGAGGAAGCCGGGAGCGAGGTCCTTGCGGTCAAGCTGGACCATGCCGATGAAGGCCAGGTCATTGCCATGGTCGATCAGGTCATCCAGCGCTTCGGCAAGATCAATATCGTCATCAACAACGCGGCGATGATCGCGGCTGACTTCATCGCCAAGGATCGCGATGTCGTCAACATGGACGCGGATTACTGGGATCAAAACCTCAAGTTCAATCTCAAGGGGCCGATGCTTGTCTGCAAACATGTCATCCCGCACATGATCGAAGCGGGCTATGGCTCGATCGTCAATACCGGGTCGGGAGTCGTGTTTCGTGGCGACAGCGTGCGCAACGCTTATTCCGCCGCCAAGATCGGTCTCCACAGCCTGACCATGGACATCGCCGCGTCATATGGAAAGCACAACGTCCGCTGCAATCTCGTTTCGCCGGGGCTCATCATGACGAAAGCCGTGCGGGAGGGCTGTTCAGATGACCTCATAGAGAAGCTGGGTGCGGAAAATCTTGTTCCGTTCATTGGCGAACCCGATGATATTGCCAACGTCACCTGCTTTCTCGCATCGCGGGAAGCGCGTTACGTCACGGGACAGATCCTCGCGGTGGACGGCGGACTGCACGTGCACCAGTGCGTGATGGGTCAGCAATAACCAAAGTGAAGCGGGGGCGCCGCGTTGCCCCCGCCGTTTTGATGTCCCGGCGCCACAAAGGTCTTTAGGATCACGGACCGATTGTGGTGGTAAATCCCGGATCGTGGGACAGCGACTGCCATCGAACCGATCCCAGTGGCCGTTCGAGCAAACGCCGTACGGGAGGCTCTTTGCCAGAAGCGGTTTCCTGTAGCGCCGAAGCGAACGCGCGATATTCGCCCTCTGTCATGCGATTACGCTGGCGCAGATAGTCGTGCCAAGTTGGGCAGTTGAACCGTTCGATCCACACGGCTTCGCTGGCAATGTCGCGTAGCAGCGTCCAATTGTACGCGCCATTTCGTTGGCGGACGCTGCCTACGTCCAGCATGGCGTTGTAAAAGGCGCGAGCATGGTCGGGCGTGACTGTATATTCGACTTCGATAACGATGGGACCGCTCTTTCCGCTGACGGCCAGCGCTGCTTCAGGTTCGGGAAGGGGCTCTCGTCCGCTTTTGTCGACACCGTCGACGCGCATACGCCAGCGGAGGGCCAGCAGTACGCATCCGGCAAAAGCAACGCCGGATATATCGAGGGAACCTGCGGTACCCCCATGCTGTCCCACGGTTCCCCAGATCCAGCTGCCCGTCGCGATTCCGCCAGCCATTGCGGCCATGTACGCGGCAAGGGCACGTCCCGTGACCCATCGCGGTGCCATGGTTTGTATCGCGACGTTGAACGTGGTCAGTATCTGCATCCAGGCGATGCCGATGCCGAACGCCCCCAGAAGGATGCCGTAGGTCGCGGCGCCATCTCCCAGCATGTCGCGCGCGACCAAGGGCATCAACGAGGAAATCGCTCCTCCCGCAATGCCGATGCAGCCGGCGCGAATTATGACCACACGCATAGGTGCCGAGTGAACGATGTACCTGATGCCCGATACGATTGCCCAGCTGATCCGCTCTGGCGGCAGACGGGAAGGCTCGGGAATCCGGCGCCACAGGTACATCGCGAGTAATATGGGCAGGTAGCAGACGGAATTGGCAGCAAAGGCTCCAGTAGCGCCTGCCGCAGCAACGATGAATCCACCGATCGCGGGTCCAAAGCTACGCGCTATGTTATAGCTGATCGAATTGAGCGCGACCGCCGCGGGCACCTGTTCGCTGCCGACGCCTGCCAGGCGGGCCCGAACATGGCGTTTGCTGTTCCCACGCAGAACGAAATCACCAGCAACAGCGTTGGCGTCAGCCATCCCAATGCCGCGACGGTTGCCAGGAGGGATGCGCTGATACAAGCGCATCCTACCATCGCCAGGGCTACCTTGCGCCGGTCGTAGCTGTCCGCGATAGCGCCTGCCGCCATGGAGAAAAGCAGATATGGTAACATCAGCGCCGTTCGAACGAGCGCGACGTCCTGAGGCCGACCGCTCATTTCCGTCATCGCCCACCCCGCTCCCACGCCATTGATAAGCAGGCCAAAGTTCGACAACAGACTTGCCGACCAGATCCGGCGGAAGGTGGCGTGGCGCAAGGGTGCGGCGATAGATGCGGTCAAGATCTTAGGTTCCGGTCCGGTCGCAAAGAGACTCTACGCGCCGATATCCAAACCTCGACTGCCAGGCGAGCGCCAACGGGCTAGAGTGCAACGTAAATTCAACGATTACGATGAAACGCTCGTAGATGGACACTAGGGCCGGTAGATCACGACCAGTTCCCCCTGCAACCAGATGGATTTGTCTTCTTTAGGTGGGATCATCGACCAGATACCTGTGCCGGCCTCTTCCGGGCTCATAATGCCCTGACGGCTCTCTACCTGCCGGGCGATCTGGGGGCCCAGCGGATAGGAATGCGCATCGGCCTTCCGCGCCTTTTCCACTGACGGTGTGTCGATGAAGCCGGGCCGGATTGCCATGATCCAGGTATCGCGATGGCGACGCTTCAATTCGGTCCGGACCGTGCGAACCCACATTTCAACCGCGGCCTTTGCTGCACAGTAGGATGCGTTTCCTTCGAACGGTACGCGAGCGCCGGCTGACGTGATCATGGCAAGGCCGCTTTCATATCCAGGCCCCACCGCACGCAGGAACATATCGCCTAATATCTGCGGAGCGACGCCATTCGCGATCGCTTCGTCCATATAGATATCCGTATCCATATCCGGCTCGCCAACGAACGCGAATTGGGCCTGGTAAAAGGCGTTGTGGATGAAGATCGCGCGCTTGCCACGAAAATCCTTCAGCTCGCGTTGGAAGCTTTCGCCTGCTGCCGTCCAGCTTGCCGGGCGGGTCAAGTCGATCTTTACCGTCTCGTAATCAGGATGCTCCCGACGCGAAATGTTGATGATCCTCGCGTTGGGATAGGGCGCGGTCTTTGCGATCCCCAGCCCGAGGCCTTGGGTCGCCCCACTGATCCAGATGATTGTGTCAGCGTCGGTCATCTTCTCTCCAGTTTTAATTTATCGATCCGAGACAATGGCGTCGATGCATCGTGCCACGACCGGCTCCTGCGACTCTAAGCATAACAGCGCCGGCAAGTACGCACGTCGGCCCCAGCTCGCGGCTACTCGGATACAGCACACTTCGAACAAATCGAATTGCTAGTCAATTCGTCGATCTGCCAACCCAGCTTCACGCACGCCTCACAATTACGCATTACGCCAAGCAGTCCCACGGTGATGCGGCCGTACCAATTCCAGCATCGATTTCGGCGAACGAGTTCGTGGACGACATAAAGATGCCTTGAGGCAAGAGCGCCTCATCTTGCGGGCAAAGGGAGCAAACGTCCGCATGATCATTGCGTCTCCAGCACCCGTTTCGCTATCGAGGTGGCGTTGACAAAAGACACTATCTGCCCAACGGCTGACGTGAAGAGGAGCGCAAAAATGGCGGATGGGTTCGACAGAGGCCAGTTGATGACGGCTGCGGAGCAAGCGACCGGCCTTGACGATTGGGGCGATGACGATTTCCGCAGACCGCTTCAAACCTTGCTCTCCTCGCTGAACGAAGAGGCTCAGCTAAGCGAAATCGGCCGAGCCCGCGCGCGTCAATGGCTGATGACTCGTTTGACGCAGCGGCTTCGCGTGCTTGGCGATCGAGTTCGGATGCCGGCCGTCACTCAGGAAGCCATCGACCGGCCGATCTTCATTCTGGGGCTGCCCCGCGCAGGCACGACGTTCCTGCATTCGCTGATGGGGCAGGACCCCGAGGTACTCGCCCCGCTGCATTGGCAACTCGTCAATCCGTCGCCTCCGCCCAATGATCCGGAGATCGACCACGACGCTGCGATCCGCTGGACGCAGCAGATGCTGGAGTTTCAGGGGTGGCTCGACCCCGAACTGCAGAAGATGCACTTTTCGGACGCATGCCTGCCCGAGGAAGACTTCCTCGCCTTCGAACTCTCCTTCGTATCGATGAGCTTCTATGCCTTCTTCGAGGTGCCAGGCTACGCATCGACCGTCTTCAAAACCGATGATTTCGGCTCGGCTTATCGCTGGCACAAGCGCGTGCTTCAGGCGTTGCAATTCAAGAGCGGCCACAAACGTGTCGTGCTCAAGGCGCCCGAACACACGATGCATCTCGACATGCTGTTCCAGACCTACCCGGACGCCGTGATCGTTCACAATCATCGCGATCCGGCAAAGGTCATGGGCTCGACCATGAGCCTGCTGTCCGCCGTGCGCGCGCGCTATACTGACCGAGAGCAGGCGGCGACCGCCGATGTGGCTAGCAGGTACGTCCGTTCCTACGCGCGGTCCTTCCGCCGCTGCATGGAACTGCGGGACGACTCGCGCTACGCCGATCGGTTCATCGACGTGCATTACCGCGATCTGGAGGCCGATCCCGTCGCGCAAGTCGCACGGGTGTATGCCCATGCCGGCATGGATTTCACGCCTGACGTCGAACGCAGGGTAGCCGCCTGGGCGACGGACAACCGCAAGGGCGCACATGGGAAGCACCGCTATCCCGTCGAGGGTTTCGGCCTTACGCCGGCACAGGTGCACGACACCTTCGCGGAATATATCCGGCGGTTCAACGTGCAACTGGAGACATCGGCATGAGCGAGACGCTGCTTGATGGCTATGTGCCCAGCGCAAAGGAAGCGCGCGCGATCCGGTTGTTTTATTCGGCTGCCGCGCGTAGCGCTGAAGACAGGATTTCCGAACTATTCACGGTCGATGTCAATCACGCGCGAGACCGCCAAGCGAGCCTGGTCGCACAGGCCGCAGCGGAGTTCCTTTATGCCGCCCTTGAATCCGTAGTCCAGGATACGCCCGGAGACCCGGCTATTTTCCGTTCGTTGTGTCATGAACGGCGCTTTGCGGGAGGCGTCACCCTGCCGGGCAGCCGATATGGCATCGATAATCCCGACAACATATATCGTCTTGCCGCGATCGATCCGGCCCTGCGTTACCGATTGACGGGACAGCGGTCGGCCCATCCATCCGCCGACGTCGGATTGACCGTCATGGCGGGGTTTTCGGGAGATGGCAGACTGGCCGACAGCGCCGGGTTCCTCAGCTTGGCCGATCTTGAGGTAGATGAAGGGGGGCGCTTCGAATTGCTGCTGGACAGCGACCCGAGCGATGGACGGGAAGGGCATCTCTCGATCGCGGGAGGACGCGTTCTTCTGTTTCGCGACACGCAGGGAGATTGGACCCGCGAAGAACGCTATGCGCTTCAGCTGCGCTGCCTGACTAAGAATGCGCCATCCAACAGCCGAACCGACGCCGACATCCTCACCGAGGCCGAGCGGCTGGCGATGGCGATGGCTCGCGAATTTCTCGACACGCTCCAGCATCGCTACGTCGAGCACCACCCGGCCAACGTCATCAAGGCGCCGCGCGCCTCTGGTGATCATGGTGGCTTGGTCAGCCAGCACGGCTCTCTCGGCTGGTTCGATCTGCAGGACGACGAGGCCCTGATTGTCGACGTAGATACCATGCGAGCGCGTTATTTCGGCTTCCAGCTCGCCGACATGTGGACGGTCGCTTATGACTATACACGGCGTATGGCCTCGATGAACGGGACGGAAGCAGTGGCCGATGCCGACGGACGGCTGCGTTTCATTGTCTCTTCGCAGGATCCCGGCGTGCATAACTGGTTGGACAGCGGCGGGCACCAGGTTGGATCGATCACACTGCGCTGGCACCATGCCGACCCAGCGGCAGGACCGCGCAAAGAGACGGTCTTAAGCCGTGTCGTCAAGCTTCCCGATCTGCGCGAGGCGCTGCCGCCAAGCACTCGCTTTGTCACTCCGCAAGAGCGTGTTGCCCAGCAGGCACGCCGGGCCACCGGATGGCGCTGCCGGATGGCAGCCGATATCCACGAGAGTAAAGGTCTTCTGCCAGAACGTTAATGCAGGCGGGCAGTCGAAATCAGAAAAACTGCAATCTGTTTGATATCCAGATTTAAGCGAAGGTGACGGCTGACCGTAAGGTGTTCCTGACCAAGCCACAGATCGCCATCGAAGCAATCAACAGAGTTGAGGCTGCCATCTGCAGTTTTGGTATTGCCCTGGCGTATGCCAGATGCAGCATGGGTGTAATCTTACGCCAAGCACACAGAGAGCCCGGTTTGTCGCGGGCATTGGGCATACTGGGCCCTCAAACGATACATCTCGCTGATGTCGATGATTGCCTACTTCTTCCTCTAGTCCCGCAGCCACGACCCACCAGGCCGGCAATCCGACGACCGAAGCTTGAGCTCTTCGCGCGGCCACCGCTCACACGCTGCACGAATTGCAATGCACCTGTCGTCTTCTCGACAGATAACCTGCTCTGGTGGTTCTAAGTGCGCCGTGTATATCGCCCCAGCAGGACATAACAGAACGAGGCCGCGGCAAAGGCAGCCGCACAGGATAGTAGCGCCAGACGGTAATCGCCGAGCCGGTCATAGGCAAAGCCCAGCAGATTTCCAAAAAGCGCGATCAACAAGCCCGAAATGAACACCCCTGCGCCGAAGACAGATGCATAATCCTCAATCTTGCAATAGCTGCCAATCAGATAAGCTTGAAGTTCGATTTCCGCTCCCTGTGCCAGCCCGAGCGCGAGGACGGCAACAGCACCGCCCATAATCGTCAAGTCACCGCCGGCCAGCAACAGACATCCCGCCGCCGGAGCCAGAGTGAAGATGCAGCCCAACAGAGGGGGCTTGAAGCGATCGAGCAACAATCCACTTAGAATTGCGCCGCCCATTGACGATAAGCCTGCCAAACCGATCAGTCCCGCCGCGTGCCTGCTCTCGATACCAGCGCCTGTCAAAATGGGCAGGATCTGCTGCAGCAGGGCAAAACCTGGCGCAAACGTAAGAGCGGCGGAAAGCCATATCAGCACGATTTGCGGCTTGCGGGCCATGACGAGCCAGTAGCCCATCCCGGGCGGAATATCCCTTTCGAGAGGGTTCCTGCCTTCTTTGTAAAGAGGTGGGTCTCTAGGCACGAAAAACCAGATGACTGGCAGTGCGACGAACAGAATCAATGCCGCTAGTAGCATCATGCCAGCCCGCCAACCGGAGCTGGCGATTACCGCCAAAAGGATCGATGGCATTACCGCCCCGGCAAGTCCCAGGCCAAGACGGTTTAACGACAGTGCCTTGCCGCGTGACTTGTCAAATGCTGCGCTGGTTACGCGGGTAAAGACCATTCCGGACGTGCCGACACCGACAACCATCGTCCAAAGGTAAAGAGCATAAAATAGAGGCAGTGAGCCGTTCATTGCCGCCAGGCCCAGATAGCCGATCGCCGTCCCGACCATCGCTAGAATGATGATGCGACGAACGCCCACATGGTCGGTTAACCGGCCTAGAAACGGGGCGGCAACGGCTATGGCTATATTGCTATTGAACGCAAACGCAACCTGCGTGCGCGACCATCCGAATGTATCCTGCCAAGGCTGGATAAACAGGCTGGATACACCACCCCAAAGGCCGATGCAGCAGCCTGTGCCCACAACCGCTGCTACAAGCGGTCGCCATCCCGAACGCCATTCGCTTCGTGGTAGATCGGAGCTTTCGAGTTCGACCATCACGAGCATGGCCGCCAAGACGCTCGAGAAGAACAGTTTTGTATTGGGACCCTTCGTTGAGTTGGGGTCATCAACTCGCCGCGAGGCGGGGCCGAGTTAGTTGCCGTCCCGCTGCAAGCAAAGCCACTGCCACCATGGCCACACCGAACGCCAAGAACACTCCTAAGAGACCCGCCAGCCCCCGGACCCAAGCGGCTACGAAAGGGAATGCTAGCTGAGCGCCGAACATCACACCGTTGGCGATGCCGATTGCCCGGGCGGCCTGGACGGGCGTATTGAACGCTACCGCCGCCGCATTCAGGTTGGGTCCGAGCAAGGCGACCATCGCGCTCATGCCCGCCACTGCGGCCGTGAAGACGACAACGCTGCCGGTTGAGCCGGCGATCAGCAGCATCCCGCCCATGAGCGCGGCTGCAGCCACGAAGACCCCCCATGATGCCGATCGACTTGTGTACCCTGCCGTATGCTGCCGAAGCTAGAACAGCGGCTGCGGCTCCGATTGTGAGCGGGATGGATGCTAGACGAGTATCGGTCACGCCAAGAGAGGCCAGGTATATCGGTCCATAAAAGGGCGAGAGCATCATGCTCATGCCGGACAGGCCCGCGATGATTAGCGGCCCGACTGTCGGCATGTTCAGGAACGGCTCGCTTGGTGCAGTGGCCTGATCCCCAACGCCGGCGTCGCTTCGGCCCAGCACTGTCGGTATGGCCAAGGCCAGCGGCACCACGAACAAAGCGGACAGATGCACGAGAAACGCGAGTCGCCATCCGTAATGCCCGAGTAAGTCAACCACGGGAAAGAGGACGACCGCAGCGAGACCGCCAACGACCGCGAACCATCTAAACAAGTTCGCGCGGGTGGCTTCGAGCTGCGCGCCGATACCGGCAAGCGCTTCGGTGAAGATGGCCGATGTCGCCAGACCTACGATAACCCGCGAGCCCACGATCAGCCACAGATTGTCGAGAACCACAGGCAGAGTGCCGGAGAGGAGGAGCGCTGGCATCACAACGCGTCGACAGCCTATCCGTCCTAAGAGGGCACCCCAGAACGGCGCACCGACCGCGAAAGCGAAACCCGCCACTGCGCCGATCATTTGGGTCAGCAACACAGCGTGCGCTGTTTGGGCGAAGGTGCGGCCGATCTGTGGCAGGACCAGTCCGGGGGAGAAGAGTTCGATCGTGACGAACAGGCCACAAGCCAGCAATGCCGCCATTGCCATGCGCCCGACTGCCCCTTGCACTGCAAGACGTCTCGTGTCCGTCATTCGCCCGGCCTCTTGTAAGTGTCGCATTCCATCATCGCTATAGTGAAACATGCCTCCAGCATCGCATTTCAAGCATCGGGACCACCGAGACGCACGGCATAGGCACCTGGTGTGCTCAAGACCGTCCCTTTCGTTCTTTCGTTGAACCTACGCTATCCGCGGCATCCGGCAGGCTCAAGGCAAATTCTGCATGGCGTTCAAGAAACACAGCGAAGCGCCCCGCATAAAGATGCAGACTGACGCCGGGCACCGGCAAACATCCGTATGCAGCCGCATAGGAGCTTGCAGTTAGAGAGAGATGTGCGGATACTTGTCACTAGTGCAGATGAACACGGACTTGTCAGGCGGTAGCCGAACAGCTTGCCGCGCTAGGACACAGAGATGGCATCGCTATCCTGCGAAAACCAAGTGCAGTTAGCATAGTGGAAAATTGAGGGCAGCTAGCCCCCATCGTAGTTTTTTAGCAGCACATAATTTCTTTGCATGAAGCTCCCAAATGGGAGGTTAATGCCGACATGATGTTGTTGATTAGTACTTAAGCCAAAAAAAGTCGGAGAGGGAAAATGACAACACTCACGCATCTTGATCGGCTTGAAGCCTAAGCGATCCATGATTCTTCGCGAGGTTGTCGCCGAAGCTGAGAAGCCGGTGATGATGTACTCGTTGGGCAAGGACAGCGCGGTGATGCTGCACCTTGCGCGCAAGGCGTTCTATCCCTCCCCACCGCCGTGCCCGCTGCTCCATGTCGACACGACCTTGAAGTTCCAGGAGATGTACAAGCTGCGCGACAAGATGGCGCGCGACAGCGGCATGGAACTGATCGTCTACCAGAACCCCGAAGCCAAGGAGAAGGGCATCAACCCCTTCGACCACGGCGCGCTCCACACCGACATGTGGAAGACCGAAGGGCTCAAGCAGGCGCTCGACAAGTACGGCTTCGACGCTGCGTTCGGCGGTGCCCACCGCGACGAGGAGAAGAGCCGCGCCAAGGAGCGCATCTTCTCGTTCCGCACCACGTCGCACGGCTGGGACCCCAAGAACCAGCGCCCCGAGCTGTGGAACCTCTACAACGCGCGCAAGGCGAAGGGGGAGTCGATCCGCGTGTTCCCGATCTCGAACTGGACCGAGCTCGACATCTGGCAGTACATTCACCTCAACGACATCCCTATTGTGCCGCTCTACTTCGCGGACAAACACCCGACGGTGGAGCATGACGGCATGCTGCTGATAGTCGATGACGACCGCTTCCCGCTGCGCGAGGGCGAAGTGCCGGTCGAGCGCTCGATCCGCTTCCGCACGCTGGGCTGCTACCCGCTGACCGGCGCGGTGGAGAGCACCGCCTAGACCCTGCCCGAGGTGATCCAGGAGACGCTCTGACCACAACCTCGGAACGCCAGGGGCGCGCCATCGACAAGGATGCTGGCGGCGCCGGCATGGAAGTGAAGAAGCAGCAGGGGTATTTTTGAGGCTGGGCCTCAAACACCTTCGTAACTGAACAACAATTCTCGCGAACAACGAGCCTCGGAACACCACACCTCGTCGTTCCCGCGAAAGCGAGAATCCATCTCCAGGTCTTTCCTGTGACGTAACGTCAGGAGATGAATCCCCGCTTTCGCGGGGATGACGAAGGAAGGGTGGAGAGGGTGACGCGAAAAGGGAGAACTCCCATGGCTGACCAAGACACTAAAGACGCCGTCTACGTCACCGACAGCCTGATCTCCGAGGACATCGACTTCGCGCTGCTGGTCGACGGTCTGGCCGCCGAGCGCAAGCAGGGCATCACCATCGACGTCGCCTATCGCTTCTTCAACACCGAGAAGCGCAAGTGCATCGTCGCCGACTGCCCGGGCCACGAGCAGTACACCCGCAACATGGTCACCGGCGCCTCGACCGCCGACCTCGCGGTGATCCTGATCGACGCGCGCAAGGGAGTGCTGGTGCAGAGCGCCAGCACTCGTACCTGTGCCACCTGATCGGCATCAAGAACATCGTCCTGGCCGTGAACAAGATGGACCTGGTCGATTACGATCACGCCGTGTTTGACGGCATCTTCAAGGATTATACCGAGTTCGCGCACTCGATCGGGATCGACACGTTCACCGCGCTGCCGATTTCGGGATTCAAGGGTGACAACATCACCACGAAGTCGGAGAATACACCCTCGTACTCCGGCCCGACGCTGATCGAGCATCTCGAGACGGTCGAAGTGCTCAGCTCGGTCGATGCCGACAAGCCGTTTCGCCTGCCGGTGCAGTGGGTCAATCGCCCCAACCTCGACTTCCGCAGCTTCTCGGGCCTGATCGCAAGGGGTTCGGTAAAGCCGGGTGACAAGATCCGCGTGCTGCCTTCGGGCAAGACCAGCACCATTACGCGCATCGTCACCATGCCTGGCGCGAACAGTGTCGAGGGCGATGGCGATCTCGAAGAAGCCACAGCCGACCAGTCGATCACCGTCACCTTCGCCGACAAGATCGATTGCTCGCGCGGCTCGGTGATCTCCACCGCCGACAATCCGCCGCAGACCGCCGACCAGTTCGAAGCGACCTTTGTGTGGCTGGCCGACGAGGCAATGACCGCAGGGCGCGCCTACTGGCTCAAGCTGGGGACGCAGCAGGTCTCGGCCAAGGGTGCGCTCGATAAGCTGATCGAGATCATCGAAAAGCCTGTGAGGCGGCTCCGGCTTTTCATTCCGACAGCGCCTCAGGCAATCGACATATTCCGGTCCGAGGTTATGACGAGGGATGAGGTCGAGGGTCTTTTCGTCGTTGATGTCGATACCTTCGGTGAAATGAATCCGGCGATGGGAGTCGCGTATTTCGCTTTTTACTTCACCCATATTGCGCAGTTTCACGTTGCCCGACCTGACTAAGCTTTTGACGAAGGAGCTGCGTCTGGTGCCTGAGGGTATATCCGATGAAGCCAAGGGCGTGGAGACGATCCGGCTTCTGCTCCGGAACCTGACCACTATCACCCACTATCTTTTCGAGCTGAGAAGCCTGTATGGATTCGGGCATGGTCGTGACGGACGTCACCGTGGCCTTGAGCCGCGTCATGCCCGTCTGGCCGTTGGCGCTGCGGTGGCCTTCATCGATTTCGTCTCGGAGACCTATCACTCGCGCATCCTCACTGGCGATGAGACGGAGACCGATCGCCGGACGCGTGCACGCCCCTAAACGCAGGTTCTGGGTAGGATTGGAGCGCGGAACTTCCACCATCTGCACTCCCGCATGATGCAGGCGGTCATGACAGCTCATACATCAGACTCCAATTCCGGCTTCACCTCGCGGTGTCCCAGGGAAAGGTGTGCTCGTATGCCTTCGCGGGGTTCTTCCCGATGGCGGCAGCGATATCCGGAAGGGCGGCGAACGTCCGCTCAGCTCCTCGACCTTGGCGACGGCATAGGTAATCGGATTGTTGCCTTCGGAGGTCGCTATTCGGTTTGCTATGGGGAGCAGCCGCTTTCATCGGAGGTTGGCGGCAATTCAGAGAATGGCGTAATTTGGCCGATAGCGTTGAAAAAGTCCGGGATTGTCGTTCGCTGATATTGAAGTGAGGCTGGGCGCCCGCCTCATGCGGGACTAGTTGCTGGATAGATCGGTACGAGCTTTGCCAGTTTACGGAGGTTTTGTGCCGTGGCTGCCAGGAGGAACTCGTCTTTTGCACCATTTGGTCCTCGCAGGCGCAAGCGATCGAGCTTGAGGATGCGTTTGAGGTGGGCGAACAGCATCTCAACCTTTTTCCGTTCGCGGCGGGAGGTGACATAGGCGTCGGTTTTGGACAAATCTCTTGCCAGATCCCGTGCCCCCTCGTGGATTGATCGGATCACTTTTCGGTTGGGCTGACCTGGGCAGCATTGCAGCTTGAGAGCGCAGGCATCGCAGTCATGTTTACTGGCGCGGTAGCGGATGAACCCGTCCTGATCGACGTCAGGCGGTGGGATCGCATAGTTCTTGCGGCGCGGGAACAACTCTTTGCCGCCGGGACATACATAAAGATCATTTTGATGGTCGTAGCGGAACTCAGTGCGTTGGTAGCTTCCAGTCCGGCGGCCCGCATGATCGAAAATGGGAATATGCGGTTCGATGCCACGCTCATGGACAAGCCAGGCGATATTGGCGGCATCGCCATAACCAGTATCGGCGGCCAGGCGCCGTGGCCAAATGCCAAAGCGCTCCTGCGTCCTATCGATCATCGTTCGCTGCGCCGTCACCTCGGCGGGGCGAATGGCGGTGGTGGCTTCAACATCAACAATTACGGCGTTTTCTAAATCGATGAGATAATTGGTGCTGTAAGCGAAGAAGGCTTGTCCGCCATGAGCGCTTGTCCAGCGCGCTGCAGGATCGGCAGGTGACAGATATTTGGGCGTGACGGGCGATGCCGCGCCGAACGCTGCCGCATCGAGCACCTCCAGATACTCCCGGGCTGCATGGTTGCCGATGTCCGGGGGCAAGCCTTCCTCGCCGGGCACACCTCGCTGGCGGTTCGCGTCGGCCTTGATCAGGCTGGCGTCGACGGCAAAGCCCTCGCCACCGACCAATCCCTCCTCGATACAGCGCGTGACCGTCATCTCAAACAGGTTCCGCAACAGATCGCTATCCCGAAAGCGGCCGTGGCGGTTCTTGGAGAACGTCGAATGATCCGGCACCGCTCCGTCAAGGCCGAGGCGGCAAAACCAGCGATAGGCAAGATTAAGATGCACTTCCTCGCACAGGCGCCGCTCTGACCGGATGCCAAGGCAATAGCCAATGAGCAGCATCCGGATCATGAGGTCGGGATCGATCGAAGGGCGGCCAGTCTCGCTATAAAATGGTCGCAGTTTCTCCCGGATACCGTTCGGGTCCACAAAGCGTTCTACGGCCCGCAGCAGGTGACTTTGCGGCACATGGTCCTCTAGGCTGAAGCTGTAAAACAGCGCCTCTTGCATCACCGTTCGAGCACCCATCATCAGCCTGTCTCCCAACGACAGGCCCAGTGAATCAGGACTTTGCCACTACTGCAAGGCTGAGTTTTTCAACACTATCGGCCGCCAGCTGCCGTAACCAGACCGTCCGCACCTGGGATCGGGATATGGAGTCTGAATGACCACATTGGGTTGATGGCCAACCGGCTACTAATCCATTATTCCTGTCACCAACAATACCGTTCCTTCCGCGCCCACTATGCGCACCTTGGTGCCGACCGCCGCATCTTCGCCATGTGCGGACCAGACGCTGTCGCCGACTTTGACTCGGCCTTCGCCGGCCTCGATCGCTTCGACGACGAGCACTGTGTTGCCCACGAGACGGGCAGTACGGTCGTTGAGCGCCGGGTCGCTGCTGGGGACGGGATGGTCGATATACCAGCGCCGGCCGCCCCAGACGCTAGCCAAGCACAGTAGCCCAAAGATCAATATCTGCGCAGGAATGCCTATCGGAAGGAGGAGAGCCGCAAGGCCAGTGACTGCGGCCGCGAGAGCGATCCAGATGAGGAACACACCAGGCATCGCAATTTCCAACATGCCAAGCAGGGCGGCGAAGATCAGCCACCACCAATGATCCTGAAGCGCGTCGAGGAAGGCGGTCATATATGGAGTCCGGGTTCTGACATCATTCCTGGCTATGCCCAAACGGCGAGCGACGGCTTGGTTGGGTGGAGGAAGCTCCGTTGTTGTTGCCCGAGCCTTCTGTCAGCGCATCCTTTGCCAGTTGGCCGATGCCGCCCAGCGTGCCGATGAGTTGCGTCGCCTCCACCGGGAACAGGATGGTCTTCGCGTTAGGGCTGGTCGCGAACTGGCTGACAGCTTCGGTATATTTCTGAGCGATGAAGTAATTGAGCGCCTGCGAATTGCCGGCCGCGATCGCTTCGGAGACCATCTGAGTTGCCTTTGCCTCGGCCTCCGCCTCACGCTCGCGCGCTTCGGCATCGCGGAACGCGGCTTCGCGTCGACCTTCGGCTTCCAGGATCTGACTCTGCTTCTGACCCTCCGCCCGGAGGATTTCAGCTGCGCGCGCTCCTTCGGCGTCGAGGATATTGGCCCGCTTCTCGCGCTCCGCCTTCATCTGACGCCCCATGGCGTTGACGATGTCAGCGGGCGGGCGAATGTCTTTTAGCTCCACGCGGGTGATCTTGACGCCCCAACTGCCCGTGGCGTGATCGACCACCGAGAGAAGACGGGCATTGATCTCGTCGCGCTTCGAAAGGGTCTCGTCGAGGTCCATTGATCCCATGACGGTGCGCAGGTTGGTCGTAGCAAGCTGCATGATCGCAACATAAAGTTCGGACACTTCGTAAGCAGCCTTGGCGGCGTCCAGAACCTGGAAAAACACCACGCCGTCGACCGACACCATGGCATTGTCTTTCGTGATGATCTCTTGGCCTGGAATGTCGACCACCTGCTCCATCATGTTGATTTTGCGACCTACGGCGTAAAAGAAGGCAGGGTAAAAATTGAGGCCGGGGCGGGCGACTTCGGTGAAGCGGCCGAAGCGCTCGATCGTGTATTGATACCCCTGTCGTACCACCTTAACACTGACAGCAAGGTAGAGGAGGACAAGGGCGGTGAGCGTTAGCGCGAATGTCGTAAGCATGATATCGTTGGTCCCCCGATAGGTTGCCGATTATGCCCGACGATGGTCGATTAGCAAAGCATTGGTCTAACGCTATGTTGCGGTCCAACGAAAGGGCGATGCGTAAGGATTGCACCGGGACGCAAAAATCCAGATGCTAAGCGACCGCAAAGCATCAACACCGGGAATTAGGATCTGGGACATTTCTGTCGTTCAAGGAAATGGCGATACCAGCAGCTTTCGATTGCGATGCGGCCATTCAGACGGCACATATTAAAGTGCGCGGTCAAATTTCATAGCGCGCTCGACCTTCGCAAATTCTCGATAGCCTTGATCTGATTACACGTCCTGCGCGCAGCGAAAGCCGATGTGCGAAGTGGACGCGTCTGAGGTTTGTGGATGCCTGGCGGAAGGGCGGTATTGATGGCAATAGCTTTCCGCGTACAGATGGGATCCCCCTTTCAGCACTTTCGTGGCGAAGGCCGCCTTAGGTGCATGGCCGGGCGAACAGCAGCGCTTAGCCACAGGGGCGGGCTGCCGGCGGAGTAGTCATCAGCGGTCCATTCCCACACGTTGCCGATCATGTCGGACAGGCCGAAGCCGTTCGCAGAGAAGCTGCCGGCAGGGGAAGTCCCAGGTCCAGTAATTGGGCATCGTCCAGCCTTCCAGTACCAGGTATGAATGGTTGCGGCTAATGAAGTTTCATCTGGCAGGAGACAAGCCGCGGATCGGCGTCGGCACCTACCCCACGTTCTACAAGGCAAACGCCGTGCAGCTGATGAGCTACTCGGCCTTCTACAAAGCGAAGGAGAAGCCAAAGCTCACCGACGAAGCGGCTATCGGTAAGGAAGAGTTCGTCCTTCGCTGGATGGCTTCGCGGACCGGTTTGCTTCAGCAAAGGTGCGCTGATTGGAGAGTTTCGGGTCATGATGGCGCGAGGCCAATCGGCACAGAGTTGGGCGCGATCTAGCTGCGACAGCTTGAAAATGCTCGCTCTGGCACTGATGCGCAACAAACAGGTGGCTATTGGTGCGCGCAAGGTCAGCTAACGGGAACCCGCGTCCCCGCGCCAATGTCCGAGTTGGGGCGTCTGCCGTCAGGCAGCTTTTTTCGCGCCTGCCACCACTACGCAGGACACGATCTGTACCCAACCGGCAGCCGTCAAACGGGCGAAGGGCCAGCTCCAACATCAGCGGACGTTGAAACGGCTGCACCGGAACGGCCCAAGTTGGTCGCGAACCGCCGGTAAGCGGACAGTCCGGAGCTTTGAGTGCGAAATTGGTGCCTGAACGGCGACCAAGGCGCGATTGCTTCCGATTGACGCTACGCATTGGGAAGCGTTAATCGTCACGGTCCGCGCTGGCGGGATGCTCCGACGGGAAGCGCAGTGGATGCTGGCTGATCGGCCTATCACGCCGAATGGTTCAGGGATACGCTTGAGCAAAAGGGCATCGAGCCCTCGTTTCTAGGCCGATAGGCCCTTTCTATGCGCTTCAAATACGATGAGGGGCGCCACCGAATCGAAGTTATGGTCGGCCGTTTCTGGGACTGAAGCCACTTGGCGACGCGATACTATCGCTCCCCTGCTGTCTGTTTCTCGCCACTCGCTTTGGCCGCAATCTATCCTCTTTTGGCGGTTATCGGTGACGCCTGGGTCAATGCTCGGAGTCACTTATTGCGAGGCAAATCAACTTTAGGGGCATTTGGTCAGGCGGAGCAGGCCATTGAAAGTCTCCGCTGTCAGTCGTTGCACGACAGACAGAAAATGCTTCATGTGTCATGGGTGCCATCTTAAGAAAGGCTTAGGATGGGCCTTCGCCCGAGTTCTGAACTGAAATGTCTTGCATTTTAAGATACAGCTAACCGGTCGCGGGATAATTAATCCGCAGAACGGATAAGTGAACCACAAGACTGTTCGGTACCGTAGGCGTTTTGTCACATAACAGTTCGATTGTATGAGACCGGCTGCTCGCCCAACTCTCATCATGCATAGGCTGAACGAGCGTGCTTCGTTCTTGGGAAGTAGCCATTTGCAACTGGGTGCTCGTGATATGAGCATTGTCGATGGCTAGTACGCCTTTCGTGCTTGAGGCGGTGACGCAGAAAGGAGATGTCGCAATGTTTGCTTCGACGGCAATGGTCAGATTGCAGCGGCGGTGTGATTTCCTGGTATTCAACAATCTGCCTCAGTACTGTGTTGCCAAGCGCGTGTTCGGCACGCTGGCTGACATCAATGTAAGGTTGATAGAAGTATGAAGCGTTTAGCTCTAGCACTTGTTGCGCTTTTTTCGCTCGGCAATGCTCCTCATGAAAATCCGATAGGTGCTTCTCCAGCCATGCGCGAGCTCATTCCGGTAAAAATATGGCCAGGGATTCCTCCTCTTGATCCTGATTGGCCGGGTGCGGTTCCTAGCCCGGTTGTCGAGCGAACCGAAGCCGAGCCGGACAATCGCTGGTCAGAAAGAATGTGGAACATTACTACTCCGACGTATCAGCCATTTCTGCCTGCTGCTGGAACGGCCAATGGTGCAGCCGTTATCGTCGCTCCGGGCGGCGGTTTTTATTCGCTTTCGATCGAAAAGGATGGACGCGCTGTTGCACGCTGGCTTGCCGATCGCGGGATTGCAGCCTTCGTTTTGCGCTATCGTACAATGCAGCGCCTTCCAAATGAAAGCGAGCTGGCAATGCGCGCACGGATCAATGCTAACCGCCGTTTCAGCGATGCGCAAAAGGGGGATCCTGCCGTGGCTGATGGCATTCAAGCACTGAAGGTCATTAGGGCGCGTGCAGGTGAATACGGAATTGATCCACTTCGTGTCGGCGTGGTCGGCTTTTCCGCAGGTGGGCACGTTGCGGGAATGATGGCGCTGCAAGCCGATCCAAAGGTACGCCCCAACTTTGCCGGCTTGATCTATGGCATGCCATTTGCGGAAACACTGCCCGCTTTACCAACTGCGAACTTGCCCTATCCCCCCGGTACGCCTGTCGAACCGTGGTTGCGCCCGGCGGCTACCCCCGCACCCGGACGCCTACCACCCTTTTTTATGGCAATGGCGCAGGACGATTATGCCGTCGGCAAAGGCTTCCGACAGTTTTACGACACGCTTTTTAATGCCGAATATCGACCTGAAATGCACCTTTACGCTAAGGGAGGTCATAGCTTTGGAATGGAGCCCCATGGGGATACTACCGACCTGTGGATCGAACAATTTTACGCATGGATCCGGTCCGAGGGCCTGCTTAGCAAAGTTCGGGGGAAGTGAAAGCGACGGTACTTGCTGTCTGATTGTTTGTCTGAGACAGCAATCTCGGGAGGGCTATCCCGGGTAGGATGTATCGCAGCGATGCTATAACGATAGAATACCGTTTCGATATGCCTCCATCGCCCTCGCAACGTTGCACTATGGTAATACAAGCGGCGGGTGCTTTGTTTCATTTTAGAGGGGTGTGCAGAACAATCCGACTGTCGAACACTAAAAATCGCTAGAATCGCCTCTCCCATTGATGAGGCATGATAATCTGAATGTGGGAGGCGCTCGTGAAATTTTTATTGGTGTTGAGCTGCGCAGCTTTGGCCTTAGCCGGCGAAGAGGTTGCGATAGCGACAGACATGTCTCCTGACGCGGCGGAAACGCTTTATGATCAGCGCTTCGACCGCGTTTTCAACCCGCCACCCGGTACGACATCGGACAGCTACGCCCCCCTTGCTCCGGTGGCGGGCGCCACACATTGGAAGGCTCTGCCCCGCGAAACGTCTGCAAGTGTGGAGGGAATGGCCGAAGCGCGGGCTTATGCCGCGGCAAACAACAGCTCGGCGTTCATGGTCTGGCACAGAGGCAAGTTGATCGAGCAAAGCTTCTTCGAAGGCGTGCGCGAAAATACACCGATCGTGTCCAAGTCTCTCGCCAAACCTTTAAGTGTGATCGCAGTCGGTCGGGCAATAGCGCTTGGCAAGATCAAATCGCTTGATCAGCCGATGGCGGACTTCCTAACGGAATGGCGTGGCACTCCGAAGGCGGTGATTACCATTCGGCAAGTACTGGGGATGCGATCTGGCCTTCTCCCACAAAGCGCTACGACTGACCCCGCGAACATTCTGAACCGATCGTACCTGCACCCGTTTCATGATCGCATCATCATCGAAGAGTATCCGCTGACCCGGACGCCTGGCAGCCGTTATGATTATTCCAACGCGAATGGCGAGCTGGTAGCGCCCCTGATAGCGCGAGCCACAGGCGTTCCCTATGAAACATGGATAGGCCGCGAAGTTCTATCCCCGATCGGTGCTCGCGGTGGGCAAATCTGGAAGAACCGGCCTGGGGGCACTGCACACTCTGGCTGTTGTGTTCTATTGCCTGCCGAAACCTATCTCCGCTTGGGTATATTGCTTGCCCAGAATGGAAAATGGAATGGCAAGCAGCTCATTTCGGCCGGCTTCGTCAAAGCCATGACCACCGGCACGCCCGAATATCCGCAGGCTGGCCTGGGCGTTTATTTGGCTGAGCCATACGTTGAGCGCCGTGGCCCGGCCAATCCCGACTTGCCGGTAGATAAGACGCTGCAATCACAGCCTTACAAAGCGGCCGACCTTTTCATGT
This sequence comes from Novosphingobium sp. BL-S-24, assembly GCF_055521575.1. Lineage (NCBI taxonomy): Bacteria > Pseudomonadati > Pseudomonadota > Alphaproteobacteria > Sphingomonadales > Sphingomonadaceae > Novosphingobium > Novosphingobium sp. BL-S-24. The sequence continues at coordinate 641,984 of NZ_CM145487.1, read as the reverse complement.
TCGATGGAAACGCAAACCAAGTCGTCTACATCATTCCCTCGCAGCAGATGGTTATTTTACGGGTCGGACGTAATCCGCCACGCAAGCCCGAGTGGGATAATAGCAAGTTGCCGAACCTGCTCCTGAATGGCGCCAAGAGCCCTGAACGTTGACAACCTGAGGCGCTGAGGGGCTCGGTGACCGTAGAGCGATCATAGCCGTTGCGCATAATCATACAGCTTTTGCGGTAACGTAGCTCGTATTCGCTGCGGCCATATCGCAGACGCCAATGAGGGAGAATGGTCGGAGCTTCTACGCGGCTGTTGGTGTGAATTATGTGGGCGATGATTTTCCAACTCAGAACACTCCGTCTAACGAACATTTCAAGGGGGTACAGCGTTGAAAAAATATCAGGATCTTCGAATTGCGAAGGCATCGTTACTGGCCATAGTCTGCGCGGCGGCGGCACCACAGGTTACTCATGCGCAGGACAGTGCACCAACCACGCAGGACGCCGTTGACGGCAGCGAAACAGCACCTGGGGAAATTGTCGTCACCGCTCGGTTGCGTAAAGAAAGCGTGCAGACTGTGCCAATCTCGATCGTGGCGCTGACGGCGACCGATCTGGCTGAGCGTAACATCAGTAACTTGAACGATCTGTCGAACAATACTCCGGGCGTTGCGATCACCAGTATCGCCGGCGGTACTCTCACTAATATTTATATTCGTGGTCAGGCGCCTGCCAACACCACCAATGACCTTAACGTCGAATCGAATGTCGGCGTCTTCATCGACGGCATATATCAAACTAGCCGTAACACGATCGACATCATCTCGGTGCTCGATGTTGGGCAAATCGAGATCGCTAAGGGGCCGCAAAGTGCGTTATTCGGACGCTCGACTTTCGCTGGCGCCATGTCGATTTCCACTCGTCAACCTTCCGACCGACTGGAAGCAAATGTCCAGGGAACAGTCGGCATGTATGAGGACTATCGCATTCGAGGGTCGGTCTCGATACCGATTAGCGACACCCTGTCCCTCCGTGTAGGCGGCGGCTATCTGACATACGACGGTTTCGGGAAAAATTCGGCCGATCGGAACGACCGGCTTGGCGGGACCGAGAAGTATGCGGGAACAGCGTCGCTCGAATATCGCCCTACAGACAAATTTACGGCTCGGCTCTCGGGCTTCTTCGCGCACTCAGCTTCCGAAGCATCAGCCGCCACCGGCTTGCCGCTCAGCGCGTTCAACTGCGGCGCGTTAAACGCTGCAACCGGACTCCGGACGGTATACTGCGGTCAACTGCGGGCTAACAAAACGAGTTCGATTTCTGCGGATATCCCCGACACAGTGGCTAAATCGCGGCAGGTCTCTTTGAATATGAGCTGGCGTCGCAGTGGTATCGTTGCCACCAGTGTCACAGGCTTCACTGAGGCAGAGAACCGCAGCTATAATGACTATGATTTGTTAGCAGACGGTGCGTTGCTTGGCGTTTGCACGGCTGGCGCAAGTTGCTTCCCAGCCGGTGTTTATACCAGATCCCAAAGAGCCAATCTCGTAACCTCTGGGCGAGAGCGCGTTCGCACCTTCAGCCAGGAAGTTCGAATCCAGTCGGACAGCCCGTCCCCGTTCCAGTGGATCTTCGGCGGTAGCTATTTCAACTCGCGCATCCCGCTGGCCGCGCTAGGTCTTTCGGCCGATCGCACCGGCTTAGCCCCCAACGAGCGTTTTGTGCAGATCCCTCAGGTGGGTACACCCCCGCTTACAGGTGTCGGGGCTTACGATTTCAGCACCAATCCATTCCTGTCCACCGGGCCGCGTGATACCGTATTCGCTAACTATTCGGATGCCAGTACCAAGACGTTCTCGATATTCGGTTCGCTTAGCTATCGATTGGGAGCGTTGCGCCTTGGCGCCGAAGGCCGCTACAATACCGACCGAAAGGTCGCACAGGTATTCTCAGTCAGCAATCCGCTTAGCGCTCCTGGTATCAATCAGCCGATCAACGGAACGAACGTTCCGGCAGCTGGCGTTTTCCCGGTCAACGGCCCATTGTTTGCACGGTCGTTTTCGAGCTTCGCTCCGCGCTTCACCGTGGACCTGCAGGCTACGTCTGACATTTTCCTCTACGCGACGGCGGCCAAGGGCGTTCGCTCAGGCGGGTTCAACACGGCGAATCCAGTCGGACCGACCGGCATCCTCGCTGATGAGGTAGCCTACGAGGAAGAGACCAACTGGACTTATGAAGGCGGGATCAAGAGCCAATGGTTCGATCGCGCGCTCCTGGTGAACGCCTCCGTTTTCCATACGGACTGGACCAACGCACAAGTGTCCGCCTTCACGCTCAATCCCACCACGGTCAACCCGACGCGGATCGTTCGAAATGCGGGCAATATCAAATCGACAGGTTTTGAAGTTCAAAGCGAGTTGAAACTGGCTGAATACTTTAAAGTCGGCGGAAGTCTTGTGTATTCGAACCCCAAGTTTCAAAAGGGAGCGTATGACGCTTCGATCGTAGGGCAATGCGTGATCGGCACTGGCAGCGCCGCTGTTGCGGCACCGGGCTGTCCTCCGGTCATCCTGGTTACGACGCCCGCCGGTACGCGTGCAGTCACTTCGCTGGAAGGCAACCGGCCTACGCGTTCGGTCAAGCTCTCATGGAACCTCCATGGCGCAGTTGAAGTGCCGCTAAATGAGGAGTGGAGATTTTTCTCTCGCGTTGATGTAAGCCACACCGGCGAGGCGCCTGCCAATCTTGCGAACACCAACTTTTTTGGCGAGCGTACGCTTACCAGTGCGCGGATCGCGGTCGAGAACGACCGGTTCAGTGTCGCTCTGTGGGGTAACAACATCTTTGATGTTCACTACACCGCGAACGCCATCGGTCAGCCCCGTGCTGGCATTCCCTTTGTGTTCTCCGTGCCAGAAATCTATCTGGGCGAAGGACGGAGGGTTGGTATGACTGTGGGTGCCAAGTTCTGACCATCGACGGGCCAGGGAGCGGGAAGCGGCGCCCTGGCCTCGAAGGTTAATCAAAATATTGATACCTCAATAAGAAACCTACCGACGTACAATTCCTATCCGAACTAGATAATCAGAATGGGTGCTAGCATTTAGCTAGCGCTTATTTTTATGAGCGTCGATAGACCCTTCGCACCCGCTCGCTTTGCAGGCCCGAACCAGAAAACATTACAAAAACCCTTAGTCGTTCAGGTTTTCAATGGTCGATGAACTTCTTGCAGAAGTTACCAAGTTTCGCGATTACCCTTTGGTCATGTGCGGATGGAAATTTGGCTATGTCCATTTCGCTAATCACTAAACAATCCGTAGTTCGGATAGTGACGGAAGGAGGGATGACTTAGCGTGCATCCGGAAGGCTAACTCCTTCGATTAGCCATTCTCAGGAGATGCTCTTTGAACAACGGGATGACTCGGCGGCAAGGCTTGGGCCTGGCTGGCGCTGCAATCGGAATCGCCGCCGTGCCCGCCGTGGCCGCTGGCACAAAGAGCACGTTTGTGACCAAGTTAGACTTTAAAGATCCAAAGTGGAATCGTGACACTTTCGCGAGGCTCGACGGGGATCTCGATTTTGCCAAAGAGAAGTGTGGCTGGATCAAAGGCAAAGCCTATGGCGTGCGCGAAAACGAGCGCGTCCGACCACTTTTCAGCGTGGAAGGCTTCAGCTTCGCTCGTCTCAAGAAGCTGGAAGATGGCAGCTATCGCAAGTTGCTGCGCGAGGTCGTATTTTATCGCGACATCGATACCGGCGAAATCCTGAAATCGTGGAGAAATCCCTATACCGGCGAAGACGTGAGGGTCGTGCCCATCGCCAACGATCCGTTTAACTTCACCATCAGCGAATATGCGCCGGAGCCGCCGACTTATGGCGGGCTCAACAAGGATAAGCCGCCGCGCAAACCATTCCTGCTGGATTGGAACGAGGATCGTGATGGCAACATAATTCTCAATACCGCCATTGATCTCTTTTACCCCAACGCACTCGATCCGAAGAAATGGGTCCGTGAGTCATCCGGGCCGATGAACCGCGTTTCGGAGTATTTCACGTACTACATGAAGCGCGCCGACGTGTTAAACGCCAGGCTCACCCACATTCCGCATGTCGGCGCCTGGTCGCGGATCACGCCCTGGCTACCGTGGATGCTGATGGGACAGGCGCCAGGACATATCAGCTATGTAACATCGTACGGTTCGGAGCCACTTGGTGAGAAGGGCTTGTCACCCGACATTGTGGCTGCGGCGCGCGCGATGGACGAAAAGTGGTTGCATGCCCCAACCGAGGACTACGGTCCTTCGTACTCCAGCCTTGAGAACTATGCCCGGTTCGAGACGCCGGCAATCGTTCCGCCAGGTTGGACACCACCTCAGCCGCCACGCACTCCGAAAATTTGATCTGGCGTTTACATTGCGGTCTGGCTTGCCGCCATCTGATATCCATAGGGGAATACATGGTAGGAATGGGCCGCCGAGAGGCGTTGGGACTTTTTGGCGGTGGCATGCTAGCGGGAGGCGTTGGCTTGCGGCCGGCTCTGGCCGCACCGAGGAATAGGTTGGACGTTAATAGCGCTAGCGAAAGGCTACATAGCTACATCAGGATGCGTGGCGCGCTCGATGAGCGATTGGTGATCAGCTACATCAGCGGATCGTATTTCGGTGTTGTCGATGCCGAGGTTACTCCGCTGTGGGATGTAATCGGAGCAACATTCGCTCGTTACCGCCATCGCACTGATGGAGGATATGACTGTTTTACCGGCGAGATCGCACATTTCCTGGACCCGAAGACGGGAGAGGCGCCGGGCAAGTTCTACAATCCCTATACCAAAAAGATGGTGACGGATCCACAAACCAACCTTCCACCCACCCGCTTTGCCATTCTGCCCGATCTTACGTTCAAGTTCGCACATATGCCGCCCGGGATGGTGTCTGACCATTACGTGCGCGATCCCGAAGTGCGCGGCGACGACATTTGGTTCAACGAAGTGACCCGAACGACGATGCCGGTACCGGGTGTTACCAAGCCGTTTCATTATGGTGAGGCAGTGACAATGCACGCTAGCGTCAGTGATCTGATGGGATCGGACATGAAACGTGTACCGACCGAATGCAACTTCACTAACTTTGTCGATTGGCGTCCGTGGATGGAAATGGCGGGCCATCCTGGCCATCTGACAGCCGTGGGGTCCGGACGGTTTGGTGTTCAGATGAGCGATTTGCCTGAGAGATGGACCAGAGCTACTCGCGCAAAGTATCCTCATATCTTAGACAACCCAGCTGCGCTTCTCAATAGCGTCTACAAGGCATCTTGACGTTTTTTGACCCGGTGAGGCGACGCCCGAATATTTTAGCGCGTTTGCCATATGCTGCCATCATGTGGGCCATTTGCCTCGGTCGAGTATCCTATAAGCTGTCAGGGCCGGGAGGAGAGGGTCGGCGGTCCGCGAAGTCCGTGCCAGCATCTTTGCTGAACGATACTGCAAATTTGCTGTGCAGATGACAGGTCGTGGCTTTAATGCGGGAGCAGTAGCAACCGGCGCGATGCTATCGGTGGGAACTGCCCGCGCCCAGGCTCGCAAGGGCAAGGGTTGCGACGTGATCGTGCTGGGTGCTGGCATGTCCGGCCTTAGCCCAGCCGCATTCAAAAGGGCAGACACAGTGAGCTACTCGATGAATTTGATTCAATATTCAGGATTGGTGCCAATGCCGTTCTCAATGCCCGCTGGTGAGTTACCTCACGCCTCTTTCATGATGTGCATACGATGATCTCGAAGCCCACAATGCGCTTCGCAGGGAGTACCGCGATAGTTACTGGCGCAACTGGCGGCCTCGGCCGGGTGATTTGTTCGGCGTTGGCAGGCGAAGGTGCACGTGTGATTGCAGCTGACCTTGCAAATGCCCCAGCGGTTGAGCTTGCGGCCAATTTGGGGAGCGGTGCCATCCCAGCCGTTCTCGACGTCACGGACGAAGCCGACTGGATTAGAGTGTTTGCCGATGCAGAGGCGGAGTGTGGCAACGTCGACATCCTGATAAACAACGCGGGCTTCTTCAAGCCCAACATTCCGTTCGAGGAAATGTCGATCGACTTGTGGCGTAGGCATTTCGCGGTCAACGCCGACGGCTCTTTCTTGGGTTGCCGGGAAGCTATCCGTCACATGAAGCGTCACGGCGGAGGAACTGTAGTAAACGTGGGGTCCGGGATGTCGATCAAGGCGATCCCGACGGCCGCTGCATATTGTGGGTCGAAGGCAGCCCTGCTGATGACGACCCGTACCGCCGCCGCCGCCGGTGGGCCTTACAATATACGTGTGAATGCAGTGCTTCCGGGCGCCGTTAAGACGACGATGCTGATGGGGAACCTGTCGGATAACCAGGAACCGGAAGAATTTCTCCAGCAGATGGCCAGCTTCTCGCCGATGAATCGCTTGGCGACGGCGGAAGACATCGCCCATGGGATACTGATGTTGGCTGACCCGGGCAGTAGCGCGATCACCGGGGCATACCTTCCGATAGATTGCGGCACCATGCCCGGGGCTTGAGCTTATTTGCTTTCATTACCAATTCTCGTTGGTCGGATAGACCGCGCACCCGAATGCAAGCAACAATCCGCAGCATGTAAATATCGTCTGCAACAATTTTATTCGTATGGCAGGGTGAGCTACGATGAAGACAAATAACATGAAAGTTTTTTTGTTAACTGGATCTACCCTGGCATCCTTAGCTCTTACGCCAGTCGCTTACGGTCAGGGCACGACGAGCGACGCGATAGGATCAAGTGAAGGCCTTGGCGATATTGTTGTCACAGCGAGCCGTACAGAGCAGTCGATCCAGCGCGCTCCTGTCGCTGTAAGCGCATTCTCGGGCGAAGCACTCGATCGGCTTCAGGTGCGTAACGCTCGAGACATCAGCCAGATCGCTCCCAATGTGCAGATCGTCGGCGTCACAGGTGGCTCTGCGGGGATTACACCGTTTATCCGCGGAGGCGGAGTAACCGATGGCGCGAATGTCACGTCCGAGCCGGAAGTCGGCATTTATATCGACGATGTCTACCAGCCTCGCGCTGCAGCTTCTTTCATCGAGGCACTTGATATTGAGCGAGTCGAAGTGCTTCGCGGGCCGCAAGGCACTCTTTATGGCCGGAACAGTTCAGCCGGCGCCCTCAAGTTCATTACCCGGGTACCAGGGAGTGACTTCGGTGGTAAAGCGGAATTAGGCATCGGTTCGTGGAACGAGGTGTATGGCAAGGCCTCGTTCAGCGGCCCAGTTACCGAAGATGGCAAGCTGCGCGCCGGCTTCTCGGGGATCGTTCGCGATCGTGATGGCGGGCGTCAATACAACGTCACGCTTGGCAAGAAAGTAGGCGCAGAAGAATTTCAGGGTTTTCAAGGCGATCTTTATTACGCTGGCGATACCATTACCGCGCGGCTCAAAGGGTTTTACTCACACTACACCAGCGATGGCCTTTACCCGGTCTCCATCGATCCGACCAATGCCGATGAGGGCTATAAGGCCGTGCGCCCATGGTCGGGCTCGTATCGTAAGGTGCTGTCGCCGACACCGTCTTTTACCCGATCACGGCAATACGGCACAAGCCTCAACGTAAAGGCCGACATCACTGACTCCATCTCGATTAGTTCGATTACCGGATGGTCGCGTCTCAAGGATGATTGGGCCACCGACTTCAGCGGTGGAGTCCCCGCGTCCTTCGCCATCGGTGCACCGACCGATACTCCGCTCGCGCTTTTCAATCGCACAAGCCTCAGCACCAACGAATCGTTTAGCCAGGAAGTACAGTTGCAGGGTTCGTCTTTCGACGGCTTTCTGACGTACGTGGCCGGCGTATATTACTTCCACGAAACCGGTGATCAGCAGATCGATAGCAGCATCTTTTTCACCCCTTCGTCCAATCGCCTTGGCATCAAGACCAACAGTTATGCTGCATTCGGCCAGATAGGCCTGCATCCGTTTGAGGGAATAACCGTCACTTTGGGCGGTCGATACATGGAAGACCACAAGTCCCTCAATGCGTTTATCACCGGTTTGCCTGTGGTCCGCAGCGATAAGTTCAAGGACTTCCTGCCGAAGGTTGGCGTCGATTATCAGATCACGCCTGAAATCATGGCTTATGCATCATACAGCGAAGGCTACAAGGCCGGTGGTTACAACGGCCTTGCTGACAGCGCTCTCGCTTTAAATTCGCCTTTCGCCCCACAGAAGGTCAAGGCTTACGAGGTTGGTATTAAGACTGGCTTCCTGGAAGGACGCGGCCGCCTCAACATATCGGCTTTCATCAACGACTATAGCAGTATTCAGCAACAACTCGTCAGTTCAACCGGCGAATTCCTGACACAGAACTACGCCGCCAAGCACAAGGGGATCGAAGCGGAACTGAGCTTCCGTCCTATCCGGCCGCTAACGCTTTGGGCGAACGGCGTCTATAACGATGGAAAATACAAGCAGGGCAGCGGCACCCTGGCTGATAGCCCTTATGTCGGCAATGACATGACCAATGTATTCAAGTATCAAATCACGGGCGGTGCCGATCTCGACATCGAAGTAGGGCCTGGCAATTTCCTGCTAGGCGGCAACGTGAACGTGCGCGCCGATTATTTCGCTACGCCAGACAACCTGTTTATTGGTCATGTCCCCTCGACCACGCTTGTCGATGCATATGTCGGCTATCGCGTGAAGTCATGGACATTGCGCCTGCAAGGCAAGAACCTGACTGACGAACGTTATTGGACCACCGGATTTGGCTTCGCAAGCATATGGCCTCGCTTCATGGCTGAGCCCCGCACTTGGCGACTGTCACTTGCGACAACTTTCTGAAGCTCCCAAAATGGCTTGATTGGGAAAAGAGCGGCCGCTGCCGCTCTTTTCATACTGAGACCCGTTCGCTTTGCCGTCATGCCGCCGTCGCAGGATATCACGAAGAAGACGACAGCATCTTCTTATCAACCATCTTGGTATGCATGAAGGTCGAGAAAATCGGCAATAGCGTTGGCCCAAGCCAAGGGCTGCTGATCGCATATGTCGATACCTCCGCCCTCTATCTCAAACCAGTCAAAGTCAGGACGTAGTCGGTATGCTGCCTGAGCATAGGGGTGTGTGACATCGCCGGTGTTGGTCAAAAGCAATGTTGGCTGGGTGATTTTTTTTAACGGTTCTTCGTGACGATACGTGAAAGCGGCATTGTGCCCATACCAATAGGCACCTTTGTGATAAGCCGCCATAGCCTGAACGACATACTCGCTAATCCGATCCGGCCCGATGCTGCCATTCGAGAGCATTTCGCGGATCTTGGCAACCTCTACGAAATGGGCCCCTTTGGGTTTAGCAGCAAATTCCTTTTCCTTATCTACGAGATTAATAAAGCCAGCCCGTCTTTCGTCTTCGCTGATGATCATCGGGCCGGCCAACACCACGGCGTCAATTCGCTCCGCGTGCGAAAGTGCAACTTCCGTAGCGATCAGCGCACCGGTATGATGGCCCGCTACTGCTGCTCGCTGAATGCCAAGTGCGTCTAACACCGGCATGATAGCGCGCGAATAATCGGCGATAGTGGGCGGATGGATCGTTTGATCGGATTGCCCGAACCCGGGAATGTCGATTGCGATTGGACGAAGGTCGCGGGCAATTAGCGGTCCTATGACGTGGTCAAACTGGCCGGAATCCATAATTGCCTGGTGCAGCAGGATCAGCGGCCTACCCCGCCTAGCATATTTAAAATGAATTTGGCCGAATGGGCCATCAGCATAGCTGCGTTTCATCGTCATGATATAATCTCGCCAGGTGGAGGGGGGATTTCGAGCGCTGGGACGGTGATCTTCAAACCGGCTGGCTTGGTTTGTGGTTCGTCAGCAGGCACTCGAGGAAGCTCCAAAGAAAGATAAATTCTACAATTGGTCGAAGATCAGGTCGTATCCGACCCGATATATGGGGAAATTTATCGAACTTATGTTTTGAACCGCTGTCTGAGCCATTTTGTATCCGCCTTTCGGGCAATGCGGCGGACCCACTGCTCGTCTGCAGAACTATATGGCTTGGATTCGGCCAAAGCGTATGGCGCGCACCCTATTGTGCGACTTTAAGCACAGCCGGTGATTATGTGCTAGACTAGCATCAGTTTTGCACCGGGATTGCGTTTTCGACTTCGGCCTTCAGGATCGTCTAGTCCCGATGAGTTATTTCCGCAGAAGCGTGCAGCGGGTGCTAAACAAGTGGCATTTCGCTCAGGGTTTGCCGCGCGTGGACATCTTGGTCAGGTGCCGCGTTCCATGATGGGGTACGTAGGCGTAGACACTCTGGTGGCAACGTGGCGCCCATGGATTTCAACGGCAGTTCAGTCTTGGGATCAGCACGAACTACTTTCTGGCCCTCGCGCGAGCCCCCGGATGCGGACCAACCTCGAAATAGACCGAAACTTGCCCAACATTCAGAGCAATTGCATGATCCTCCCGAAAGCATTGCCGCGCTGGTGGAAGACGAGGTTGGCTTGCTAAACGTCCCATTGTTCCTGCCGACAGCGACGGACGACGTGCTCTGCGGCGCCATCAGCCACTTTCGCATTCCGTTGTAAAAGGCAGTGTAGACCTCTTTTCGGACATTTTGTTTGGACGGTCGGTGTTGGCGCAAGGCTCTGCTGCGAGCGAATCAATCGTGCAAACTTCCGCTTGGCGATAACTGTTCGCCTGCAGCGGGTTGGTTGATAGCCGTTCGGTTACGTTCGGTTTGGCACAAAGAAGTTGGAGATATTGGCATGCATGGCGTCGGGCCTGAAAGCAGGTTGCTACGAACGAGCACTAAGGCGCTCTACGGCATGGGCAACGTGGGAAATCAGCTGTTTCGCGACGTGCCGATGATCCTTCTGCTCTATTATCTGATCAGCATCGTTGGCATTCCTCCTGCTGTGGCAGGCGCCACAATTTTTGTGCCGAAGGTGATGATTGGTGCGCTGGGCGATTTCTCAGTCGGTGTGGTCTCTGACCGTAATTTGCACCGTTTTGCCCGACGCAATTGGCTGTTGGTCGGAGCATGCCTGGCGCCTTTCGCGATGATCGCAGCCTTCTTCGTGCCTGACGCTTCGCTCGGTATTCAGATCGCGTACGTAGTCGTGACCTTCAGCTTTTACATGATTACGTTCGCGAGCTTTTCTGTTCCATACCTTGCGCATTTTTCGGAGATTAGCAGTGACCCGCAGGAGCGGACGGTGCTCATGGCCTGGAAACATGCTTGGACTGGCGCGGGCCTACTTCTTGGATCAGCGCTTACCCCATGGTTGATCCATGAGCTTGGGGGCGATCGCAGGGCTTATGTGACCGGTGCGGCAGTGCTCGGTGGGCTCACTGCTATCAGTCTTGTTGCTGCGTGGAATGCCGTCCACAAGGTGCCAGTGATCATCCCACTGGAGCGAGAACTTGTCTTTACGGGGTCTACTTCGGACACTGACTTTTCGACCCTTCCGCATTCTTTGCATGTCCTCCGCAGCTATGACCGTCGCAGCCGGGACCTGCTCAGCCGCGATGGCTTTTTTCATCACCTACAACATGGGGCGAAGCGACGCCTTGGTCCAGCTTGGCATCTTGGTCGCAATTGCAGGTGGTGTGGTGATGGTGGTCTCACCGTTTTGGGTGATGGCAGCGCGTGTTCTTGGTAAGCGAAACGCTTATCTATTCGGTGCGCTGGGCCATGTGGTGACCATCTTGATATGGTCGAACGTAGGTACAGGGCCGATCTGGATCACGTATGTTTGCTCAGGCTTTATTGGGCTTTTCAACTCAGGCTGGGGCCTCATAGCATTATCATTGTTAACCGACGAGATGGCGCAAGGTCGTCGAGATATCCGAACAACGGTCAATCTTTGTGGTGTAAATTGTAAGCAACATGGCCTGTGACATGCCAGCATTCTGATAAGGATCACAATTTCGATAAGCGATTATTGTGAGTGAGTGACGTTTAAGGCGTGGCCATTTTGAAGCTGTCCGCCGGACACTTAAACGAACCAGGGGAATAGAATGAGGAATGGTCGACTGCTCATGCGCACGAGCTGTGGTGCCCTATCACTTGCCGCCGCTACGCCGGTTGCTGTCTGTGCCCAGACTGCCAACGAGTCCGGGCAAACAGAGGCATCTTCAAGCGTCGGCGGTGACATCGTCGTCACTGCCCGTAAGCGTGAAGAAAATCTTCTCGAGACACCCGTATCCATATCCGCGTTCTCATCGCAGGCTTTGGAGCAACGCGGCATCGACACGATCATGAAGATGTCCGAAAGTACGCCTGGTCTCAATGTTAATCAAAACGGTTCAGGGCGCACCGACCGAACATATCAGCAATTCATCATGCGTGGCTTCACTCCATCATCCACCCGCTCGACAACTTCGTCGATGTTTATTGACGGCTCGCCGATCTCTTCGGTATCCGCACTTTCGTCCATTTCAGATCCTGCGCGTATTCAGATTCTAAAAGGCCCGCAGGCTACATACTTCGGACGCAGCACCTTCGCTAGCGCTGTAAATGTTGTGAACAAAGTGCCCGGCAACGATTGGATGGGGTCTGTCCGAGGTATGCTCGGCACCCGCAATAATTATTCATTCCATGCCGACATCGAAGGGCCCATCGTCCGCGATCTACTGGCCTTTCGTTTGAGTGGAGATGGTTTCGGCAAGGATGGTTCTTGGCGCAATACCTTCTCACGCGAGACGCTGGGGGACCAGTCAAGCCGCAACATTTCCGCAATGCTCGTGTTTACGCCTGCGTCCAACCTTACCGTTAAAGCGTTCGGCATCTACTCGCGAGACGACGATAATCACCCGGCTAATGGGCTGATTGGTGCTCATGAAATCCGGGATGCAGCAGGCAACTTAGTGGTCGCCAACCAATCGAATTGCACTCTCACTGGCAGCACATCCGCAGTCGCTGGACAAGGTACGCCGACGCCTTACCCGTTTTTTTGCGGCACAACGCCACGCCTTGTCACCGGCCCATCCACCAGTACCCAGTTCGACGATGTAGTCCAAAATTGGGTTCGCAATGTTGCTGGTCGCATCTTCGACTACGATAAGGGGGTAAAGGGCTACGGCCTATTAAGAAATTTTTACCATACTCATCTCGGCATCGACTGGGAGATTGGTGATACAGGTGTGACCGTATCGAGCCTGACGTCATTCAACCGTGAAGAATTCAGCGTTCTTGTTGATCTAGACAATCAAGGATCGGTCCTGCTTCCGAACAACTTCGGCAGCCCGCAGCGCCCCTATTTTGACTATCCATACCTGATCGAGCGCTTGAACCAAGATATTTCACAGGAACTGCGTGCGACCTACGACAATGGCGGCTCGATTCAGGGGACGCTGGGGGTCAGCTATCTTAATGCAACAAGCCGCAGCGGCCTTGGCGGAGGATTCCTGCCCAACGCTACGTATGCAGAAACCGGCAAGACGCGCGCTCGGACAGCGGGTCTCTTTGGTGCGTTGACGTACGAGTTCACTCCAGAATTGTCGGTGAGTGCGGGAGGCCGATATCAGGTGGATAAGCTTTTTGCATATTCGCAACCCACAGGCACGACCATCCTCGCACCAGAAATTGCGGAGCCTGGGTTTTTATCCCGGTGGAAAAGCGCTTCTTAAGCAGAGCTACAAGAATTTTCTTCCTCGCGTCATCGTGAAGTACGAAACGTCGGGTGGGTTGATGGGTTACGCCTCTTGGTCAAAGGGCGTTAATCCCGGCGCTTTCAATACCGAGTTCCTGACACTCACTCAGGATGTCATCCAGCAGGCTATCGACGAAGGCGTGAAGATCGCCGTCGAGCCTGAAAAGTCACCAATTACAAAATTGGTTTGAAGGGAGCTTTTTTGACCGACGGGTTAATTTTTCGCTGGCAGTCTACTACGTCCAGTGGCGGAACCAGATCAACGCAATCTCGCTACTAACGGTTGGCGCTAATGGTCTTCCGGCCGTGCTCGGCGGCAGTGCCAATACAGGTAGCGTCGATATGAAAGGTATTGAGCTGGAAACCAATTGGCGCGTGAGTGACCTTATTACGATCAATGCTGCCGGTGCGGTCAACGACACGAAAATTTTGGGTACACCAATCCCCCCGTTTCGCGCTTGACCGGCATATTCGATTTTCGTGGCAAGGAATTGCCACAAACATCAAAATACTCGGCCAATGTGGGTGTTCAGCTAGATGGAGAACTAAACTCTGGCGATGCAAGCTGGTTCACTCGTGCTGATTACAATTTCAAGTCCGGCTTGTGGTCAAGCGCTGCTAATATAGTGAAGACGCAAGATAGCCACAAAGTGAATTTGCGGGCCGGAACCACCATTGGGGCATTTTCGTATGAAATGTTCGCGACCAATGTGTTCAATAACAAGGCATATACCTCAATCGGTGAGCAGGGGCTTTTTGCTAACGGCTTTCCCTATAACAGCACATTGTCCGCCTTGGTCGTGGGCTTGCCCGATCTTCGTACATACGGGGTGAAAGTAGGCTACAGGTTCTGATGCCTTGGTCCGGTGACATCGTTCGTTTTGTCACCGGATCGTCCGGTTAATGGCCACCAGTAACTTCGGGAAATGGCGGTATGTGAGAGGAGTATTACTTGAAATTACGGCTTTTGCTTTTGGCGGGCGCGATCATGTCTTGTACTGTGGCCGCGCAAGCTCAGGACAAACCTGCTAACAAGGTCCCGAGTTTCCCGCCTACAAGAGTGGGCTCGGCATTTGCCGACTGTCACGATTGTCCAGACATGGTGGTGATTGGTCCAGGCAGTTTCATCATGGGCTCTTCGCAACAGGAGCGTGATGCTCTTGGGGTGCATCAGATGTTCGACATCATGGAAAGCCCACAACATCCAGTGATAATTGCGAAGCGGTTTGCCGTCAGTCGCTATGAGATCACCTTTGATCAGTGGGACGCATGCCTCTCTGAAGGCGGATGTAATGGCTACAACCCATCTGATGAGAGTTGGGGCCGCAGTCGCTGCCCAGTCATCAACGTAAATTACGCCAACGTCATGAGCTATGTAGATTAGATTTCTCGCAAAACAGGCGCTCGCTACCGCTTGCTCAGCGAGTCTGAATGGGAATACTCGGCCCGTGTGGGCACAACTACATGGTTTCTGTTTGGTAATGTCCCCGATCATGAAAAGGCTAATTTCGGCAACCGGTTCGATCGAACTACTCCCGTGGGCAGTTACGCACCGAACGGCTTCGGCTTGCATGACATGACGGGCAATGTCGCCGAATGGGTAGCGGACTGTCACCATGACGATTTTATCGGTGCGCCGACCGATGGCTCAGCATGGCTAACCGGACCATGTTAAGCTGCGCAATGTTCGCGGCGCGGACTGGAGCTTGGTCGATTGGACCATTCGCGCCGCTCAGCGTATTGGTGACCCTCCGGAGCAGCGAAATAGCCACCTTGGCTTTCGCATTGCGCGTGAGTTGCCACAAGATTGATCGAACATGATTAGGCTTATGCTGCGCGACCAGCCACGTTGACGATTGCGCGATTGAGCCGTGTCTGGCGAAGTGCGGAGCCGTGAAGCACACTGCGGTTGGAAAAACCGCGAACGGCTAGTGCAAATTCATGCATCTGCGTTTCAAAGAAGTGCGTTATTCCATCATTAAACAGCGCTTGGTTTTCAACTTGCGCCCGCACTGGCATCACAGCAGGATCGTCATCGATCCATAGCTCGTCACCATTTTCAACGCGCACGGTCGCGCGTTCAAAATGACAAACCTTGCGATTCATCATTTTCTTTTGATTATAGGAAACGTGTATCGAGGCGATTACATCGTCTGGATAGCGCATCAGGATCATCGCTTCATCCTCGGCCTGCCACCCCGGTTGATGACGGGCCGATTCGACGTGGATGCGTAGAGGATCAACCTCTCCCACCACCAATTGCACGAAGTCGATGGCATGGGGAGCAAACAGGCTGAGTATGAGCCCCTCATCATAGGTACGAGTAGCCCACCATGGCGCTTGCGGACCATCCCAGAATACGCACATTGAAACGCTAACCGCTCTGAGGCGGCCAAACTCATGCCGACGGTCCTGAAGTGTTCGTACGGCCTCCACGTGACGAAAAGTGTGTCCCGCCGCAAGCACCAGCCCCGTTGCCTCTGCCAAGGCGGCAATGCGTTCTGCGTCGCTCACCGTCTCAGAGAAAGGTTTTTCCACCAGTACGTGACGCCCCGTCGCAAGGACCTGCTCGACCTGTGCTGCATGTAGTGAATTGGGCGTACACAGCACCACAGCTTCGACAGCCTCAAGCTCGAGCGCCATTTCGAGTGACGTGCAGGCATGCTTTGCGCCGTACTCTGCCGCCACTTCCACCGCGCGGTGCCCATCCGGATCCACCACAGCAACAAGACGGACCATACTCGGGTTTCGGGCGATAGCCTTGAGATGAAGAGGAGCGATGCGCCCACATCCAACGAGGGCGATCCCGATTGGCTGGTCGAATTTCACATGTGCTCCTTGTTGCGATAATTTGATCAAGAAATTGACTTAGCCATCCACGCGCGAATGAGCTGAGTTGTTATCGCCTTGTCTATGACGGTAGTCAGATTGTTCAGCAGGCGATAAGATAAACAGGGTAAGTGGGTCGTAAAAATCCGGTGAACGCGTGATATAGCGGATCAGGCCGCCCAGGATAACGCCCGTCCCAGTTCCCCAACCGACCCGTTCGTTACCGACAAGCCGGTCGCTCGTACCGCGAGGTCTTCAAGGCAGATCGCTCTGCGTTGCGAGAGTAATTGAGGCTGCAGTACCAACACTGCAATTGGTGACTGTCGACGGCGAGATGCTCTTAGGCGGGATGGGGGCGAGACGCCATTAGTCAACGCTTGGTGATTTCTTCCGCTGCGGTCATGGCGTCCTCGCTCGGGATGCGGACAGATCCACCCTTGACCTTCTGCTGCCGTTTTAACCGCCATCCATCCCGAATGCCAAACGTCTCGATTGTGGTCGGGTCCGCGATCTCGACCTCCGCCGATCGAAGCAACTTGATTGTCTGGTCAAGGCACGCTTGCCACATGGCATATTTCGCGAACGACCAAGACTGATGTTACAGGACTTCGTCAGTTCGGTACCACCCGCGATGGCTAAGGCCGAGGTTAACCCCAATGGTCTGGCGATCGAATTGTCCGATGGTACCCATGCGGAACTGACAGCAAACCACGCAGATGTTCGCGAAGCTTTCGACGTGCCAATTTGCGGCTTCAATCGCCCAGTTCGAAAGATTTGTACGGCATGATCGGCAACTGGTATCTGCAAGGCATGATGGTTAGCACGCTTGTCCATTATAACGAGATCAGGGCATTCCGGAAACAAGCTAGACATAGGATTTGTAAGCGATCACCGTACCCATGTTGGTGTTTTCATTCCTCATGACGCATCGAGCCTAATGCTTTGTCGGTGATCGATGTGAAGTAGTCTCACGGCGGCAATGGTGATGTCCCATTTGTTCAAATTATCGTCATCTTTATCCTATCTGTGTGGGCAAACAGGCGCAAGACTGTGCCTTCGATGCCCGAAGCAGCGCCGATCTGTTAGTGTGAGCAAAGTTACAGGGGATCGACAGGGAACATCGAACGATGAGGGGAAATAATATGATCTGCCGAATGACAGACGTCGCCGCAAAAGCGCTTGTTGGCGCCTCGCCGCTTGCCATGATCTTAGGGGCTTTTTTCGGTGGAGGTGCTTACGCGCAGGATCGGAGCGTCAGTTCCCAAGAAAGCAGCTCGAATAAGACTGCGGCCGTCGATTCAACATTTGGCTCAGACATTGTCGTCACGGCAACGCGTCGTTCCGAGGTTGTCCGCGACATCCCGATCAGCATTTCCGCGGTGTCGCAAGCGCAGCTTGAAAGGTCTGGTGCGACAGAAGCCAAAGACGTCGTCAAGATGGTACCAGGCCTCGCCTATACCGAAAACTCTTCGGGTCAGGCGATCCTCGCCGTGCGCGGCGTGCAGTCCACAGCGGTGTTCGGCAATCTGCAACAAACCGTCGCGTTGTATCATGACGACGTTCCAGTTCTTGATCTGGTCATTCCCTGGACCGTCCCGCGTCTCCAGTTGTTCGATGTCGAACGCGTGGAAGTCCTGCGTGGACCGCAGGGCACGGTTTTCGGGGCCGGCGCGCTGAGCGGCGCCATTCGCGTGATCTCCAACAAGCCTGAACTTTCTAACATTGGCGCCGCAGCCGAAGGTAGCGTCACTAGCGTGAAGGGTGGCGGCGTCGGCGCATCAATCAACGGGATGGTCAACCTACCCATCGCGACAGATGTGGCGGCAATCAGAGCGGTTGGCTATTATGACGACAGCACCGGCTGGATCGACAATCCCAATCTGGGCAAGGACACCAACCGAGGCAAACTTTACGGTGGGCGCATTCTGGCTAGAGTCAAACCGGCAGACAATTTTGATGTGGTTGCCAGCTTTTCATTCGAGCGCAATCGCCCGCACGACTCGGCATATACACCCTACCAATCCGACAGCGACGTCGCCAACTATCGCGTCCGCAATTACAACACTGACGAGACGAAGATCGCCAGCCTAAACGCTACGTATGAAATGCCTTGGGCGACACTGACGTCTGCCACTAGTTACCTCAAGCGTAACGCTACATCGTCGCTGGACTTCAGCGAATATGCAAATTTCCTCACCGGTCTAACAACCGTTTCGCCGCTGATCGACAAGTTTTCGACCAGAAACTTCATCCAAGAACTGCGCCTCTCCTCAAGCAGCGAACATCCGTTTAAGTGGCTGATCGGAGGCTTCTACGAGAACTACAAGCTCAACTTGAGCGAGCAGATCGAGCAACAGGGTGTCGCAGGGACCGCATCGCCATATGGAGGGCTCTTTCCGACTGATTTCTTAGAAGACATCGGAGTTCGCACGCGGATCAAAGACTATGCTGTCTTTGGTGAGGCATCCTATGATTTGACGCCTGAGCTTATGTTTACGGCGGGCGCGCGCTACAGCCACTATTCGCTAGAGACCACAAATCTCGGAGGACGTTCAGGTCAGACGCTTTTTGATGGTCCGACATCGGTGGTTGTGAAATCGGCCAAATATAGTGCGGTTACTCCCAAATTCAGCCTTTCGTATAAGCCCAACAGCAACACCATGATCTATGCTTTGACTGCAAAAGGTTTCCGGACGGGCAATACCAATCTTGTATCGCCCATTGATCCATTCACAGGCGAATCACTGCCCCAGGTGTTCAAGCCGGACAATCTGTGGAATTATGAAGTTGGAACCAAGCTGGGTTTGCTCGATAATCGCTTGAGCATCAACGCCGCAGCTTTCTATATCGATTGGAAAAAGATCCAATTGCAGCTCCTTACGTCAAGCCAGCTTCCTTACACGGCGAACGCTGGCCGCGCGACATCAAAGGGCGTTGAAGTGGAGATCGTCGGCAGGCCAACTCCCATGCTCGAAATTGGCACATCGCTCGCCTATACCGATGCCAAGCTGAAGTCGATTGCTGCAGGCGTGCCGACAGCACAGGTTGGCGATCGTTTGCCGGGTTCTGCGCCATTTACGGCCTACGTTTATGGCGAATACGCTATTCCTGTCGGATTGGAATCGAAAGTACGGTTGCGGGCAGACTATTCCTACACAGGTCGTCAGTTCACCAACCTTGGAAACAACAACAATCCGAATGCCATCGAGTACGGCAAGTACAATGAAGTAGGGCTTCGGGCCACACTGCAATCGGGACAGTACGATCTGGGATTGTTCGTTCAAAACCTCTTCAATGAACGGGGCCGTGTCTCAGCGCGCCAATTCTTCTTGTCCAGAGCCGAAATCCGGCAGAAACCACGCACTATCGGTATAACGGTTCGTGGAAAGTGGTAATTAACAGGATATAGTTGATAAATAATATCTGAAACCGGAGTGTAAAAAGTACTCTGGTTTCAAATATGTTCTGATACGTTCATGCAACAGTTAGTTGATATTCGTTAAAGCTGGTGGTTTTTGATGTCGTAAAAATAATTCGTTGCCTCGGCGCAACGGCGGGATCAGTCGATTTTATTTGATATTAAGAATACTACGAGCGTCGCGCGCAACAGGCGATGCGCTCGATTGGGCGGGCGCAGCGGTTGACTTTGATCTTTTTCGCGGACCTGTCTGTGGCGCATACTGCACCACAGATCTAGTGGGAGCATCTGCGTTCCATCCACGCGCAGACCCATCAAGGGATCAGCGCGGACCTTCTCGCTGCCCTTGAAGGCGTATCGCGTGAGGAATTGGACGCATTTGCTCTGCAGAGCCAACAGAAAGCTGCCCGCGCAATAGTCGAAGGTGCTTTTAGTCGGAGCCTTGTTCCCGTCTACCGCGATGACGGAACGCTGGCGTTGGATGTCGAGCAGTACCCTCGTCCCGCGACAACGATCGAGCGCCTTTCCGAATTGAAGCCGGCATTCGAAGGAATGATGGACTATCAATGGAATGCAGAGGGGCTGACGTACCGGCAACTTGTCGAGCGGGACTATCGCGATATCGATATCATGCATGTGCATCACGGCGGGAACTCGTCGGGTATCGTCGATGGCGCCGGCGCTATCGTACTGGCCTCGCCCGAATACCGCATCGCGTGGTGGCCGTCGCAGACACTCTTCCGTTCCTCAATGGCTACGGCATGGGTCGATATGCTTGGACAAATCGACCCGTGCCAAAAGAGGAAAATTGTGTCAGCGAGGAAGTGGGGGGGCGGACCACATTTCTGCATCGTCTACGAACGCCTGCTTGGTGCGTTTGTTGAACAAACACATTTTGGCGCGGCTGGACCCACGAGAGCGGTCTGAAACAAGCATGGCGACCATGCCGACGCGATCGTCGAAGCCGATTATTGTCGAAGGGCGCGCGTTCCGGATGCCCGATGCGTTCACGCAAGCCCGTTCGACTTGTGCATTGAACTGACGCCAAGCCTGATCACTGGCGGCGCTGGCAGAAGTGGAGAAGGCCAAGGTTGCGCCAACGATCGTCAGCAGATTCATAAGTCGCATGTCGTACTCCTTTAATCTTGCAGCGCACATACTGCGGAATTCGCCTGCCGGGGGGCTGGCATCTTGAAATTGAAACAGCTCACTTCGACAGTTTCGGGGTCGACCAGCGCACCTGTTCGATCGTGAACGTGGATTTCGGCGACATCGCCGGCTGCCAGATCGAAATGGTTGTCCTGGAAACGAAGATTCGGGTTGTTCGATCGCAGCGACACGGCGACCGCATAGCTCCTGGCCTCTATCGTATAGCGAAGGCCAGACGACGTTAAGACATGGTCGACGTTCAGGACGGCGCTTGGCTCCAACGGCAGATCCTTGACCGGGGCGAGGAGCAGTCGGTTGCGGGGGAAACGCCCGCCGTCGCTGCGGACCGTGAGCACTCGATCGCTGGACGCCGCCGCCGGACCACGCCAGACGCATTGGCTGGAGTTCGCAGGCACGTCGATCTCGACTTTGCGGCGCCAGTCTTCGCCCCCTGGCACTACCGCCATCGCGATCGTCACGACATCGCGCACCGGTTCCAAGGTATCATTCGTGATCCACAGTTCCGCGGCATCGTCTTCAAGTCGGAACGA
This sequence comes from Novosphingobium sp. BL-S-24, assembly GCF_055521575.1. Classification (NCBI taxonomy): domain Bacteria; kingdom Pseudomonadati; phylum Pseudomonadota; class Alphaproteobacteria; order Sphingomonadales; family Sphingomonadaceae; genus Novosphingobium; species Novosphingobium sp. BL-S-24. The sequence continues at coordinate 620,398 of NZ_CM145487.1, read as the reverse complement.
GGCAAGCAGGGGGGCGAACGCACGGGTCGTGGCGTAGTAGCTGGCTTTTGCGACGCCGTCATAGTCGATCAAGCTCCAGCTGACACAGGGCCAGCAATCGTTGTGTTGCCAGATCAGCGCCCCGGAGCAATGCGGCTTGCGACGGCGGAAGTGCTCTATGCCAAACTTCAATCCTTCCGCCTGGCAAAGCATGGTGAAGTCCACGAATTGCTCGATCGTCTGAGGTACGCCGGTAACCGGAATCATCATGGCGGTGGCCTTGTCCGCCTTGTCCTTAATGCGATCAAGGAAACCCTGGCTCCCAAGGGTGATGTCCTCTGGCAGCAGCCAGCGCTTCAGGGTGCCGAAATCAGGCGCGCCCTGCAGGCCGAACTCGCTGACGAAGCGTGACATGTCTTCAGCATACCGGGTGTAGGCGACACCCTCCGGATCGGAACGAAAGTCACCGACAGCCTCGGTATCAGGGACCGGGGAAACGCCATGCCAGACGGTCCAGTTGTGAACGTCACCGCCGCGCATGCTGTTTGGGGAAGGGCCGCCCCAAGGGCTGCTCGGCCAATAGGGTGTTTCCGGGTCGGCTGCCGAAAGCAGTTTTGGAATTAGGTCATCGTAGATGACCTGCCCGACGAGCGGATTCGTCTGACCCGTCGCATAGTCATTGAAGAACTGGATAGCCTGATTTTCATTGTTTCCGCACCAGACCGCCAGGGATGCATGGTGACGAAGCCGCATGACCTGCTCAACAACTTCAGCGCGGACGTTATCCAGAAATGGACTTTCTTCGGGATAGGGCGCGCAGGCGAACATGAAGTCCTGCCATACAAGCAGTCCCAGGCGATCACATTCGTCGTAGAACACATCCGGCTCGTAGATCCCGCCGCCCCACACACGCATCATGTTCATGTGGGAGTCTACCGCACGCGTCAGCAGATCGGTGTATATCTCGTCAGGGACAGTGCTTACGAATGAGCTGGCGGGAACCCAGCACGCTCCTTTCGCAAAGATGGGCGTCCCGTTCAGGATGAAGCGGAAGAATGTTGTGCCTGGTTCTTCAGGATCGGGCGATTGATCGATTGTTATGGTGCGAATGCCGACTTTTTGCCGATGCTCAGGCGCGTCGGCTACGCGCGTTACGAGGGTGTAGAGGGGCTGTTCCCCCAGATCCGCAGTCCACCACAGCTTAGGGTCCAAGACGGTAAGCGGGACCGCGCCAGCCCCGCTGCGCTTTCCGCTGCCAGCCAGGGTGCCATCCGGATCAAACAGCTCGACCACCACTTGGCCGTTTCCGTGAAGATCGACCTGAGCTTCTACGTGAGCGACCTTGTCAGCGATGGCCCGTGTCGTGAAGTTGACCGAATTGACTGCCGCAACTTCGCGCCGTTCTATCCGGACGGGCCCACTGATGCCGACGGTCGGCAAGTCTGGCCCCCAATCCCAACCCCAGCCGAATTGCGCCTTCCGCATCAAGGTGCGGCGCGAGGCGCTTATCCGATCGGTGAAGGTAGGCCACACCGGCAAAATATCACCTTCGACAAAATCGATGCTCGGGTGGAAGCAGATGGCCAGATGATGGCGCTCTTTTGGGGTGACGTTCGAAAGGTCGAATTCCCATCGGCGGAACATGTTGTCCGCCTGGCCAACCAGTTCGCCATCCACGAAGACGTTGGCGAACGTGTCCAGACCTTCGCATATCAACAGCAGGCTTTCGTCCGCTCCGGTCGAAGGAAGGGAAATCGACGTGTGCCACCACCATTCACGATCTCTTACCCAGGCTGCCTCTGCCTCATTCCGACCGAAATAGGGGTCTGGCAGTCGTTTCGCCATGATAAGCGCCTGATAGATGTCGCCCGGCGCCTGACCATCGATCCAGCCATCGCCTTCGCCGAACTTAGCGCCCAACGTAACGCCTTCTCCGGGCGAGTAATCGCGGATGCGCCAGCTGCGGATTGATCCTACGTTCATTTGCGCTCTCCCGTCTGCGTGGCCGGCTCTACCGCCGCTATCTGAACCGACGATATAAACTAATTTATTCATTAATCAAGATTGACATTATCAATGAAAAGTGGTGGTTTCACAGCCATGAGTGCAGGCTTGAGGGAGAGGCCGGTATGCCGACCGTTAAAAATGATGGTGCAACTTTGTACTGGGATTCGGCAGGAGAGGGCACGCCCGTCCTGCTTATCATGGGTCATGTCTACAGTTCGAAGCTGTGGTATCCGCTGCTTCCGGCACTGACCAAGAAACATCGCGCAATCTGGTTCGATAATCGCGGCAGCGGTCGTAGCGATACCACATCGCCGACGTCGATCGAACAATACGCGTCCGATGCGCTGGCGGTCATGAAAGCGGCTGGTGTGGAAAAAGTGCACGTCTATGGCGTTTCCATGGGTGGCGGTATCGCTGCCGAATTCGCGATGGCCTATCCACAACATACTATATCTGCGACGCTCGGCTGCACGTTGTTGAAGACCGAGAAGACTGAGTCGGGCGGTCTTCGCGGGCTTATGTATCACCTGCCTCGCTTCATCGTGCGGACCATTATGCGCCGGTCCGCTTCGCCCGAAAACTACGGCTCGGCAGCGCCACGTGCGGCTGCGTTGCATGACATCGGCGTCGTTGCTGCCGATCGTTACACCATGCGCGGTGTGAGGGCGCAGTCCAAAGCGATTGCCAACTATTCCACCACGCGTGACCGAGCGGTGGAGCGTCTGAAAATGCCGGTGCTGATCCTTCACGGTGACGAGGACAAAGCGGTGGCCGTAGAGCAGGGGCGCCTGAGCCATCAGATTATCCCCGGCAGCGAGTATGTCGAATTCAAGGGCGCCGGGCACAACTATCTCGTCGCCACGAACAAGGCCTCGACCGAGGCATTCCTGAACTTCATCGAACGCGCCGATGCGCGAGGAGCAGCATGATGGTGCGCTCGCGTATTGCCGGTGTAGGCATGATCCCTTTCGCCAAGCCCGGCCATAGCGAAGACTGGGATGTGATGGCCGAGAAGGCGATCCGGCTCGCGCTGGCCGATGCCGGCGTAAGCTACGAAAAGGTGCAGCAGGCGTACGCCGGATATGTGTATGCGGATTCCACGGCGGGTCAGTCAGCGGCTTACCGTGTGGGCTGTACCGGCATACCGATCGTCAACGTCAACAACAACTGCTCAACCGGCTCTACCGCTCTGTGGCTGGCGCGTGCCGCGATTGAAAGCGGACAGGCGGATTGCGTACTCGCGTTCGGTTTCGAACAGATGCTGCCCGGAGCATTGGGAGCGGTATTCACCGACCGGAAGCGGACACTCGACTATCATCTGTCGCTGCAGGAACGCATTCAGGGACACGATGACACCGCTCCTTTGGTTGCGCAGCAATTCGGCGGGGCAGGGGTGGATTACCAGCAGCGCTATGGCACTTCCGATGAGGTGTTCGGGCTTATATCAGTCAAGGCTCGTACCCATGCGGCCAACAATCCGATGGCCTTGCTTCGCGCTCCGGTAACGCTGGAGGAAGTGATGGCATCCAAGCACTTGTATGGCCCGATTACCCGTTTCCAGGCGTGCCCGCCAACGTGCGGCGCGGCGGCAGCGCTGATCGTGTCGCCAGCGTTTGCGGCAAAGCACAACCTTTCCGCCAGTGTCGAGATCGTCGCGCAGTCGATGACCACCGACTATGCGGCCACGTTCGAAGGCGCTTCGATGATGAGCGCTGTCGGGTATGAAATGACCCAGGAGGCCGCACGCACGGTCTACGACGTGGCGGGTGTCGGGCCGAAGGACATCGGGGCCATCGAACTGCACGACTGCTTCACCAGCAACGAGCTGATCAGTTATGAGGCGCTTGGCCTATGCCCCGAAGGAGGCGCTGAGGCGTATATCCGCGACGGGCGTAATACCTATGGTGGCGATCATGTCACCAACCCCTCCGGCGGCCTGCTTTCCAAAGGTCATCCGCTGGGGGCTACCGGTCTGGCGCAGTGCTTTGAACTGACCCACCAGTTGCGCGGTGCGGCAGACCGGCGGCAAGTGCCGGACCTGCGCTTCGCCATGCAACACAACCTTGGTCTTGGCGGCGCATGCGTCGTCACATTGTACGGACACGCATCATGAAGACATTGGACGGTAAGGTCGCCATCGTCACTGGATCAGGCCGCGGCATTGGACGCGCGGTGGCGCTGAAGCTTGCGGCGCACGGAGCCGCTTTAGTAATCAACGATCTTGATGACGCTCCTGCGAACGATGTCGTCGCAGCGATCCGTGCCGATGGTGGCACCGCGATTGCGTGCAACGGCAGCGTAACTGCCCCGGACTTCGGCGAGCGGATCGTTCAGGCAGCGCTGGAAGAGTTCGGCAACCTGGACATCATCGTCAACAACGCCGGATATACCCGTGATGGCGTAATCCAGAAACAGACTGATGAGCAGTTTCAGGCGATGCTGGATGTTCACGTCACGGCGCCGTTCCGGATCCTGCGTGCCGCTGCCGACCCGTGGCGCGCACTGGCAAAGGCAGAGGCGGCATCCGGCGTTCAAAGTCTGCGTAAAGTGGTCAACATCTCGTCCATTTCGGGCGTCAACGGGAACCCCGGACAGGTCAATTACGCGGCCGCGAAATCGGCGGTCGTCGGGATGACCAAGACATTGTCGAAGGAATGGGGCCGCTACGGCGTCTGCGTCAACTGCGTGGCGTTCGGGCTGATCGAAACCCGGCTGAACCTCCCTACTGGCCATCCTGACACGCAAGCTCAGATAGAAGGCAAGTCGCTGGTCTTCGGTGTGCCGGAAACCGTACGCGACGCGATCGTTGCACAAATCCCGCTGGGCCGTGCCGGTACGGCGGACGAAGCCGCCGGAAGCGTCTACTTTTTCTGCAGCCCCGACAGCGACTATGTCAGCGGACAGACGCTGCTGGTGGCTGGCGGTCTGGGTTTGTGAACTAGCCCGTTCAGACCGTGTCGGGGTCAAACCCTGCCATGCGAATGCTCCAGTCGAGTAGCGCATCGCATTTGATCATGTCAGTTGCCGCCCCCTTAACAGCGCGGGGGCGGCCATTCGCCAGATAGGCTCCGTTCAGCGCAGCGTCCGGCGCATCGGCGAGATGGACAAGCGTTGCCGCGCCTTTTTCCGGCCGGCTCGCAAATAGCCTGATGAATCGATAATACGGTTCGAAAAGGCCGCCTTCGCCTTTGCCGAAATCCGTTGCCACAAAGCCAGGGCTGAAACAGTTTACGGCGATGCCGGTGTCGGCCCAGCGGTGGGCGAGAGCGCGGGTCGCCATGAGATTGTACAGCTTGGTTGCGGCATAGGTCGCGTTGGTCGAGAAACGTTTCTCTGCTTGCAGGTTCAACGGATCGTACCGCCCCTGCCGGTACACGAACGAACCGGTATTGATGACGCGAGCACCGGGGGCTGCGGCAAGCAGGGGCTTCAGGGCCACTGTCATCCCGATGTACGCGAGGTGATTGATGGCCACGGTCCGCTCGATACCCTCGGCGGTAACGTCGCGATGCTGGAACCACGTCCCTGCATTGTTTGCAAGAACATCGATTGCGGTTTCGCTTGCTTCCAGTTCCGCCGCTGCGGCGCGTACATTTTCCATAAGAGACAGATCGGCCGCAAGGAACCGATGTGCGCGGCCCTGTGCGGGGGGCAGCATCTGAATTGCCGACCGGCCGCGTGCTTCATCCCTTCCGATGAGGATCAGGCGGTGCCCGCGTTCTGCCAGCACTCGGGCGGCCGCAAGGCCGATACCTGCGGTTCCCCCGGTGATGACGATAGTCTTGTTCGCGTGGTTAGCCGCTGACACTGGATCGTCTTTCTTGGTGGTAGTGAACACTTTGCTTCAATGCACAGAACGAGCAGAGCGGCGCAACGTGAAGTGCGCCAGCAGGCTGCCGGCAAGAACCGCAACCGGTGACGCCATCATGACCAGACCCAAGCCAATATTCGCGCCGATCCCGTCATAATGAATGACCGTCCAAACATAATAGGACCAGAATGCCGCCGAGAGGACCAACGCGGTGATCCAGGTTGTTCGTGTATGAATGCCAAACGTCGCCAATACGAGATACGGACACCCGGCAATCAATATTTGAGCGAGCGTTGCGTCAGTCCATATGGTTGTCACTTGGGTTCCGCCGGTCATTAATAGTAAAAAATTGCACGTTACAATTACCACCAGGCCGATCGCCAATGCGATCATGCTCCCGATCGCAACGCGCTTGGCATAGGTCGATACTACATTCATGAGCTATACTCTCGTTTAACTAAGTTCGAAGGGAGCGTCGTTTTTCGGCCGACAGATGGCGATGAACTGGCTACCTTCGACACTTCGGTCAGTTCACTGCCGGAATCACTTTGGCATTGGGGTCACTTGCCACTTCCTGAGGAGCTGCGCGCATAGCGAACCAGAAGCCAATGGTCGACAGGATGCCGGTGACCACTCCCATAATAGCGATCGAATGCCCCAGACCGTTGGCACCTTCGCTATTGCTGGCAATCCATCCGATCAGAGGCGGCGCAGCGCCGGTCATGATCAGTTTGTTGATCATCGACATTCCAGCAAGGGTCAACGCCCGTTCCTCGTTCGGAATGAGCAAGGTAATGGACGTGGAGCAGACCAACGCGACCACTGTTCCGCCCGTCAATAGGGCGAAGAGCATCCAGCCAAACCCGGCCACTGTCGGCATGATCGAAAAGGCGCCAGCCGGGATGGCGAGGGCGGTGGCGATCAACGCGGGGAGAAGAATACCACCCCGCATTTTCAGCTTTCGTCCCGCATCGGATGCAAAACCACCGATGACCGATCCGACCAGCCCCGAAACGACGATCAGGAGACCGACCCACACACCATACTCGCCGGGGCCAAGTCCATACTGTCTAACCAAAAGTGAACCCATCCAAATGGCGGCTGCACCTTCCGCCAATCCACCGGTCAGCTGTGCGACCAACAAAGGCGTAAGGAATTTGCGCCTTTCCCACAGCGCGGACATGGCATCACGCACAGATACTGCTGCCTTTTCCACTTCGTAGCGTGGCGGCTCTTTCAGGAAAAACAGAGGAATCACGGCGGCCAAGGCAAATAAGCCGATGATCAGATGGACTTCGCGCCAGGGACTCAGCCCCAGCAGACCGGAGCCGGGTGTCTTTTCAAGGTAGCCGAACAACGTGCCGCCGATCGCGAATGATGCCGCGATGCCTGCCCACACGCCAATTGATAGAACGAGCATGGCCCGTCCACGTTTGGCGGGGGTGGTTATGTCAGCCAGGATGGATATCAGTACCGGAAAGGCCGTTGCGCCCCCAATGCTGCCAACCAGCTTGGCAATGAACAGGCTGGTGAAGTCCTCCACGAATGCCATGCCGACAGTGCCTGCTCCCCAGAACAGGGCTAGAGCGGCAAGGAGTCGCACGCGAGTGCCATGATCCACCATCCAGGCAATCGGTAGCGACAGCAGCAAGGTGGGCGCCAACGACGCCATGCCCGACAACATGCCGATTTGCAGATCGGAAATACCGAGATCGACTTTGATCGATTCCAGCAGCGGGGCGCCCAGACCGCCGACCGTAGATGCGGAGAACATGGTCAGTGCGAGCAGCATGATCACGCCCCACTTGGTGATGCGCTCGGGGGGAGAGGGGCTGATTTGCACAGCGGTTCCTTCGGTTTTCTTCAGCACGTTACTATCCTGCATCTATGGCTTGGCCGGGTGGCGAAAGCTCCCCGCCCGAAGGAATTTACCGACGGAAGACAACGTCTTGAACGACGCAAGGAATGCCGAAAAGTCGGGCCGATGCTGACACGTTGTCAGATGTCGAATGCAAGATCTTTTTCATTTTGCTTCTCTCCCGCAAAGCATGTTCCCGCCCTGCTGCATGCCATCTGATATCAGTCGAAATTAATATTCACTAGAAAATAAATCAACATTGACATAACTAATATGCTCCTGCCATGATTGGGGCAAGAGAAGAGCGAATAGAGGGAGGGCTGCGAGGTGGGCAACGACCAGCAGATTGCAGCATTGCAGGGCAGGGACATAAGCACCCGGCGTCCATACGAGTTGACGCTCGACAAGTTCATCGACCACGCAGCCAAGTGGAATCCCGAAGCGCAGATCGTTACTGGAGGCGGCGCGGGCGCTCCATCGATGCGCACCGATTACGCGGCGTTGCGGGATCGCAGTAATCGCCTGTCAGGGGCATTCGTGGCACTTGGCATTCGCCCTGGTGAGCGGATCGCCACGCTGGCGTGGAACAGCCATTCCCATATGGAGATCTGGTACGCGGCATTCGGCATCGGTGTCAGTTGTCATACGCTGAACCCCCGCCTCAACGCGAAGCAGATCGCGGACATGATCAGCCAGGCCGGCGACAAGCTGATTGCGATCAGCCCCGATCTGTCGGGCATGGTGGAGGACATACTCCCCCTTTGTCCGGGGATCGAGGCGGTTGTATTGCTGGACGAACCTGGAGCCGCAGATCATCCGCTTCCCCAATGCGGCGACGTGCCGGTTTGGACCGTGGAACAACTGCAAACCAAGTATGGCGCTGCCGTGACATGGGGTGGGTTTTCGGAGGACGAAGAGGCGGCGCTCTGCTTCACCTCGGGCACTACTGGTGCGCCGAAAGGCGTGCCTTATTCGCACCGTTGCAATTACCTTGTCACTCTCGCGCTGCTGCAGAGCGACGTAATGGGGATCGGTGCGGATGACGTCATTCTCGCCGCCGTACCGATGTTCCACGCCAACGGCTGGGGACTGCCGATGGCCGCGCCTGCAACCGGCGCGCGTTTGGTTCTCCCCTGTCGGCACAATGATGGGGCAAGTCTGGCTGAACTGATCCGCCAGGAAGAAGTCACCCTGGCTGTGGGCGTTCCTACCGTCTGGCTTGGCCTGATCGAGCACCTGGAGGCGACAGGGACAACACTGCCGTCCCTCCGCCGCATCATCCTTGGCGGTTCGGGAGTGCCGCAGGCTCTCATCGATCGTATCGAGGCACGACTGGGCGTCAACGTCCAAACGAGTTGGGGCATGACGGAGCTTTCCCCACTTGGCACGGTCACAGCGCCCGGCTTGCCCGGCAACGCAGCCATATCGGGAAGGCCGCCGGTGGGAGTCGACTTGCGGCTGGTCGATGCGCAAGGCATTCCACTGGAGACACAACGCGGCATTGAAGGGCACCTGCAGGTTAGGGGCTCCAGCACCGTCCATGCCTATTTCGGGGAAGCGACCGCAGCGACCGGCGACGGCGGGTGGTTCGACACCGGCGACCTTGGCGTGATCGATCCGGCCGGAAACCTCTCCATAACCGGGCGGGTGAAAGACCTGATCAAGTCAGGTGGGGAGTGGATCAATCCGGGTGAAATCGAAGCGATCGTCGGCAGCCTGCCGGGTGTCTCGCTGGTAGCCGTGATCGGTCGTGTCCATCCAAAGTGGAACGAGCGGCCGGTGATCGTACTGGAGGTCGACGAGAACGCCCCAGACGATGCGGCAGTCCGCAGTGCGCTGGAGGGACGGCTTCCCAAATGGTGGATGCCCGATGCGATCATCCGGGTTGACCGGATGCCGCTCGCCATGACCGGCAAGATCGACAAGCAGGCATTGCGCCGACAGTTTGGCGCGGTGGCGGAATTCCAATAAATACAGTGCGTTAAGCCAAATAATAAAATCAGCGCCCCGATGAGAGTGCGCCATTATAGGAGGGTGTGATGAAGGCGATTTGTTTACTGTCTGTGTCAGCTGTTGCGCTGATTTCTTCGACCGCTGCCTCCGCGCAGTCGGATACGCAGACCACCGACCCTGCTGCAGCAGCGCGTCCCGCTGACGGGGGCGGCTCCTATAGCGACATCGTTGTGACTGCGGAACGGCGCAGCACGAGCTTGCAACGCACCGGCGTTGCGGCGACGGTGCTGACGGGTGACGATCTCGTGCGCAAGAGCGTCACTTCGGTGGAGCAGCTTCAGTTCGCATCACCATCGCTTACGGTCAATACGACCGGCCAGGGCAATAACTTCAACATTCGTGGCATCGGCAAGGGTGAACCGGGTAGCGCTATCGGCGTCGGCGTCGTCACGTATCGGGATGGTGTCGCAACGCTGCCGGGCTATTTCCAGGCTGAACCGTACTACGATATCGCCAGTGTCGAAGTCCTCCGCGGGCCACAGGGCACGTTCGCCGGCGGCAATGCCACGGGCGGTGCGGTCTTTATTACGGAGAAGAACCCTGATCTGGAAAGCGTCAACGGGTATGCGCTTGCGCAGTACGGCAATTACGACGCTGTAAAGCTACAGGGAGCCGTCAATCTCCCGGTCAGTGAGACACTGGCCTTGCGCTTCGCAGGCAACATGGAACGGCGCGACACCTTCTACACCGTCACAGGCCCATGGACTGGTAACCCCGGCAATCGGCGCGACTATAGCGGCCGCGCAAGCCTGCTATGGCAGCCGACTTCGAACTTGCGGGTGTTGATCAAAGGCGATTACAGCAACATCGAATATGGCGGCATCCCTGCCAGTCCCGCCTATTTCGGGACCGCTGCAAACCCGATCCGCAACACGTCCGATCCATTGATCGTGCAAAGCAATGCCTATCTCAATGGACGAGACGAGTTCGGGCGGATCGTCGCCAACATCTCGTACACCTTTGACAGTGGCCTTACGCTACGTTCCATCAGTGGCTTCCAGCGGGGGACAACCCAGGTCGATACCGACAATGATGCGACCGCCGCGGTGGGCACACCGTTGGTACCTGCAAAAGCCGGGCACAACAAGATCACCGAAGTGGTTTGGTCCCAGGAATTTAACATCGTCTCACCCGATACCGGGCCACTGACCTGGGTATTGGGCGGATTTTGGCAGCATGACAAGATCTCGTTCCCGCCGGGCGGTCTGGTGGAAGATGTCACCCCTAACACCTTCGTCCCCTTGAACATCGATACGACTACGACGGGCAGAAACCCGAAGACTGCGCTCGCCGCGTTTGGACAGGTCGGGTACCAGTTGAGTCAAGGACTGCAAGTAACACTCGGCGCACGATGGTCCCGCACCACATCACGCAATGAAGCAGTCGCCAGCACACCGCAAATTCCGTCATTGGTGTTAGTGCAAAGCGACTTCACTTCGAACAAGCGGGTCAACGGCAAGGCAGCGCTGAACTGGACGATAGACGATCAGAACTTCGTCTACGCTTTCGTTGCTACCGGGTCGAAAGCGGGAGGCCTGAACGGCCCGAACCTGTTTGCCATACCCCCGGCGACCTTTGATGCCGAGGACGTGGTCGATTATGAAATCGGCTGGAAAGGGACTTTCCTGGATGGTCGCATCCGAACCCAGCTAGGTGGCTATTATAATACGTACAAAAATTTTCAGGTCAGCATCGTGGATCCGCGGTCGTCGAACATCTCTTCGGTGTACAATGTCCCCGGCAAGACAAAGCTCTACGGCGTAGAGTTTTCCGCACAGGGCAATTTCAACGCTTTCACATTTGATTTTGCAGCATCTGTCTCCCGCTCGAAATTGGGAACGTTCTTCGCGTCGGATGCTAGACTGGGAGCGGCGCCGGCCGGTTGCAATATTCAGTCCGGCCCGGCCACGGCGCGATGCATTGCCATAGGCGGGCGCGATCAGCCCTATGCACCGGAACTTACGGTAAGCGCAGGAGCGCAGTATGCGATTACCTTAAGCGAAAACGTAACGCTCACGCCGCGTATCGACTATTCCCATATCGCTGCGACATGGGCGACACTTTTCCAAAACGAGGCGCTGGGCGATCGCTTGCCCGCGCGTGATATCATCAACGCTCAGCTAACGCTCGCTACCGGCAAGTGGACTGTTGGAGCTTACGCGACCAATCTTACCAACGAACACTACGTGGCAGCGAACAATGGCATACGCAGGCTGGCCGGCGCACCACGACAGTACGGAGTCAGAGCAAGCCTCTCGTTCTGATGCAGGGAGAGGGGGCCGATCTGATCGGCCCCCTCGACGTGTTTGACGCTCGTTCAGCGTCGTTCGTACGACAGAGCATCCAGCGCCAGGGCCAGCGAACCGAGCGGCCCCGCCTGTTCACCCAAATCGGCGACAGATAACAGCAGTTCATCTTCCCGCAGCGATATATAGCCGTTAAGGCTGCGGCGCATCATTGCTTCGGCAGCGCCGATAATGCCGGGATTTTTTATCGTCACCCCGCCGCCAAACGCAATTCGATCGACAGCACCGTAACACAGGATCGCGTGGCAAAGCTGCCCGATATAATCGATCGGTGGATGCCAGCGGAGATCATCCATCGAAGCGGGCGGCACCGACCCGGCGAACCGCGCCATGATCGCCCGGCCGGATGCAAGCCCCTCGGCACAATCCGAGTGGAAGGGGCATACGCTTTCGAATTCGTCATGTGGATGCCGCACAACCCGCAGATGCCCCAGTTCGGCATGGGCGTGGCGCGGGGCCGTGTTGTCGGTTCGCGCAAACCCGACGCCGATGCCGGTGCCGATCGTCACATACGCGAGCGCGCCGCCTTCGCGTCCTGATCCCCAAAGCTGTTCGGCCCGTGCTGCGCCGTTGACATCGCTATCGAGCCGCATGGGCATTGATGCGGAACATGTGAGCCGTTCGAGTACGGCGGCGTGGGTCCAACCAGGCTTTGCGGTATTCCCGATCCGACCGAAATGAGGGGAGCGTGGATCGAGTTCGAGTGGACCGAAGCACGCAATGCCGAGTGCCTTGAAGTTCGCGCTTTCAAACCATTCCGATAGCTGGGTGCTGATAGCGCCGAGGGTCTCGTCCGGCGTCTCGGTAGGTACGGTGAATTGGTCAACGATCTGGCCAGGTCCGTAACCGAGCGTGCCGATGCATTTCGTGCCGCCCATCTCTACACCTGCGACAAGGATACGGTCAGCACGATTCTGCGACGGGTCGGTGTCGGTCATCATGCCATCGTTCCTTGCTGGGTGTTAATCGGGGACAGCGGGATTGGATCGGGCCGTGGCGGACGGCTGCGAATCGTCACCGAGGTCTTCCCCGCTATGGCCTCCTCAAGGCCCAGCAAGGTTTCCATCACGTGGTAAGCCAGTTCGCCGCTGGCACGTGGGGCGCGGCGTTGGACAAGGCCTGTCGCCATATCGATCACCCCGGTGCCCCGCAGGTCGCCCAAACGCAGGCTCGTCTCCTGGTCCACGCGTTGCCCGGTCACCGGATCGATACCCTGCATCAGCCCGGCCACTGCATCGGCCATGGAACCGGCCTTCATTTTCGGAGCGACTGGAGGCTCGCCGTTGACTTCCCATTCCGTAGCGCCAAATCGCTTGATGGAGTTAAATCCGGCGAACTGGTTCGGATCGGGCGCGGCAAGGGTTCCGTATTCGCCATAAAGCTCGATCGGGGGCCGTCGGTGCGCCTGAATGTCCCACGACATCGCCAGCGATACGACAGCACCCGATGCGAACATAAGTGCGCCGGCAACTGTCGTAGGCACCTCAACCTCGATCGTTTCGCCTTCTCGCCCGACCGAAGACACCACACGTTGCTTGCGAGGAGTTTGTGCCAGCGCGACTACTTCCGCCACCGGCCCAAGAAGGTGGACGAGTTGAGTAACGTAGTAGGGCCCTACATCCAGCAGTGGCCCGCCACCTGTATGATAAAACGCTGCCGGATCGGGATGCCATGCTTCCATGCCGGGCGATCCGAATGCGATCGCCCCCCCGATGATTTTTCCGAGATCGCCGGCGTCGATCAGTCGGCGAGATTCTTGATGCCCCTTACCCAGGAAAGTGTCGGGCGCACAACCGATGAACAACCCAAGTGCGTCCGCGCGCTTTAACAGGTCTTCGCCTTGGTCAAGCGTCACCGCAAACGGCTTTTCGCTGTATAGGTGTTTGCCGGCCTCCAGCGCAAGGCAGCTTATCGCGTGGTGAACCGATGGAGGCGTCAGGTTCACGACTATATCGATCGCTGGATCTTCCAGCATCGCATCGATCGTCATCGCCTTCCCGCCGTAGCGCGATGCCTGCAGCTCTGCCGACCGGTGGGTTCGACTTGCGAGACCGACCAGTTCGACATCCGGGCTGCGCGCGATGGTGGCCAAATAAGCGTGGCTGACCATCCCGCATCCTATGACACCGATGCCCGTCATGGGGCGATCGCCAAATTCGCAGCAATGACGTACTGCAGGGATTTGTTGGCGAACATAGCGCCTCCTTGAGCTGAGTTGTTGAACAAAGTGTCTGTGACGACCTTCAATCAACTCTGCTAAGTCATGCGTCAACATTGATTTATTATTTAGTGAGCGTGTATGGCGTGGGTTTTCGAAGGCAACACCCCGCATCTCCCATTCGTCTCTAGGCAGAAAGGCCGGCGCGTTCTTCGTTTCGGTCGCGGCAAAGGCCTTCGAAGCCGAAGGCGAGGAAGCGCGCCATTCTCGCCTTGATCGCGTTAAAATCACTGGATTGGCATAACCCGTCAGACAGGACATCGATGCGCCCCGTGCGCGCGAGCGTATGCACCAGCGATCCGGTGACAAAATGGTACCCCCAGAAGATGTCCTCCTCCGGGCAATCCGGGAGGGCCTGCTTGAGCAGCCCAATAAGTTTCAGCACGACGGGGTCGAAATGGGTGTCAAACAGCTTGGCGCCCCATTCCGGAGCCATCGCCACCTGCGCACCAAGAGCGGCGTAATTGCGCCACCCGTCTCCGCCAGAAATGTACAGATCCAGATCTGTGTCGAGATACGCGCGCAACAGACCCTCGACGGTGGGTGGATCGGTTCGCTTGTCCATATATTCGTCTAACGCCACCGAACGACGTTCCGCCGTCACCCCGGCGCGCCGGGCAAATACGGCGTCAAACATGGCTTTCTTGTCATCGAAATAATAGTGCAGCAACGACGTGTGAACGTCCGCCTGCTGCGCCACTTCCTTCAGCGTGACGCCATAAAGACCGCGCAGGCCGAACAGATATTCCGCTGAATCCAGAATATGGTTTAGCGTCTCCTCGCGCTGTTCGGCCTTCGTGCGGCGAGGTTTACTCTTCGTCATAACCGGTATTCCCATGTCGGGCGGACGGTGGCAATCACTGTCACGCACCCGACTGAGCGATCCTTTTGACAATGCCGGGCGCAATCTTCAAGGATTGCGTGGCTGCGGAGCAACCTTCGGTGGCTTATTGGGTGCCCTTTTTGCTTGGTTGTCCAGATGCTTTCCATGCTTTCACCCGCTCAATCGCGTTTTCGCGCATATTGGCGTAGAACAATCCGTAGTCGTTGCGATGATAGCTTCCGAGCAGGGTACTTAGTTTGTCCTTGAAGCCGACCGGTTCGGGCTTGGGCAGTGAGACTTCCAGCAGACCATCAACGCAGGATGCGCCAGTGAGGGTCGGGATAAGCGGTGGGAGCGGAGCGGCCTGCGCAGGGAATGGCATTTTCGGAAAAGGCAGGCTGCCCTTGTTGCTCGCCGCCGTGGCTGGTCCTTCGATACGCCAGTTCAGGGGATTGACGCAGACTGCTGGTGGCTGATCACGGTCGATGATCTCGCCCTGCCACCAATACGCTTTGTCCTTGATCGCATAGGCCGCTAGCGGTGATCCTTTTCGGGCAGCGTTGTGGGATACCACGCAGCCGATCTGCTTCGGCGCATCGCAAACCGGCAACCCGATGTCCGCGAAGCTTTGCGGGACATAGGCACCGATCAGATAAGCAGCGACCAGCTTTTGTTGGATCGGCTTGCCCAGGATTTCGCGCTGAAGCAGAATTGCCGCATGCTGGGTGCCCTGGCTGTGCGACGCGATGATGAAAGGGCGCCCCATATTGTAATGCTTCAGGTAATAACGGAACGCCTCGGCGACGTCACCGTAGGCGATATCGGACGCTGGAGTCTTGTTCAGTGCCGCGACGGACGTCTGCCTATAGCGAGGAGCGTACATTCGACAGCAGCCGTTGAAGATGCTGACCTGACCCAGCAACACCGCACCGTTATATTCAGCTACTGCTTCTGACTGCGGATATGGCGCATTGTCCACGTCGTTCTTCAGGTACGTCGTGGGGTGGATGAAGAAGACATCCGCCGGCGCTGTCTTCTCGTCTATCGCAGTAAAGCCGGGAGGGGTCGATCGCTCCAGCCCGTTTTGACCTGGTAGCGCCAGCCAGGTGTCGGGCTTCGCATAGTCGGGCGCGGTCGGAACGGCGCCAGTAGGTTTGGCTTTTTTCGCGTTTACTGGAGCGCTGGCCAACACCGCGCCCATCACAGCGACGGAGCAGATGAGACGCCAATGGCGACGATGGCCAATTCGCTTGATCACGATAGGAACTCCTTTTGCATTAGCGTTGCGAGCGATCGACGCTCGCGATTATTCCAATAGGAAATTTGGACGTCCTCGAAAGCGAACCGCGCGCCGTGTCGATGCGTGACTGTGACTGTGCGGCTTTCACCGGCTGCCAGATCGAAGTGGTTGTCGCTGAAACGCAGATCCTTGTCTTCACCGCCGAGCCTGACAGCCAGCGCATAGCGGGCAGTCGACAGCGTCACTTCCAACGCATTGCCGACACGCGTAGTATGCGCCGTCAGACTGGGATCGGCGTCCAAGGGCAGGTCCTTGACTGCCGCAAAGAGCAGCCGGTTAGCGGGGAAAGTCTCCGCATTGTCCCGAACGGTGAGCACATGATCGCCGGGCTGGCCGACCGACCGGCGCCAGACGCAGATGCTGCTATTGGGCGCAACGTCGAACGGTACCCGGTCGGACCAGACTTTCTCTCCGTCGAAAGCCGTCAAGGTGACGCGCGCCACTCCCCGCGCCGGGGTGAGCAGATCGTTGGTAATCCATAGTTCGACCGCGTCATCGTCGCGCCGGAAGGAAGCCAAGACTGGCGCGAACGCGTGGCGTACGGCGTACCAACTGGCCTTCGCCACGCCGTCGTAATCCACGAGGCTCCAACTCACGCAGGGCCAGCAATCGTTGTGCTGCCAGATCAACGCTCCCGAACAGTGCGGCTTGCGGCGGCGATAGTGTTCGATCCCGAATTTCAATCCTTCGGCCTGCGCCAACATGGTGAAATCGACGTAGTCCTCGATCGATCCGGGAGGGCCGGTAAACGAAGCCATCATGGAACTGGCCTTGTCCGCCTCGTCCTTGATGCGTTCCAGAAAACCGGCGCTGCCCAACGTCAGATCTTCGGGTGCCATCCAGCGGCGCAGCGTGGCCATGTCCGGCGCGGCCTGAAGGCCGAATTCGCTGACGAAACGCGCCATGTCCTCCTGATAGCGGGTAAAGTCGGTACCGGCGGGTGACGTTGCATAATCGCCCGCAAGGTCTTCGTCGGGCACCGGAGGGAAGCCATGCCAAACGGTCCAGTTGTGAACGTCGCCGCCACGCATGCTGTTCGGCGACGGACCTCCCCACGGACTGCTTGGCCACCAGGGCGTCACACGGTCGAGTTCGGCCAGAGCTGCGGGGATTATTTCGTCATAAATGACGAGGCCGACATGCCGCTCCGCTATGCCGGTTCTGGCCTCTTGCAGCCAGTGAATGCCGTGACTTTCGTTGTTGCCACACCAAAGCGCCAGACAGGCGTGGTGGCGCAGACGCGCGACCTGCTCGCGCACTTCCAGTTTCACGTTCTCCAGAAAAGCCGGATCATGGTCGGGATCAGGCGCGTTTGCGAACATGAAGTCCTGCCAAACAAGCAGCCCCAGCCTGTCACATTCCTCATAAACCACATCATGTTCGTAGATCCCACCGCCCCAGATGCGGATCATGTTCATGTTGGCATCGACCGCGCGCGCCAGCAGATCACGATAGGTATCTTCGGGGATAGCGCCAACAAAGGAACTGGCAGGAACCCAGCATGCGCCCTTGGCGAAGATCGGGATGCCGTTCAGCAGAAAGCGGAAAAAGGTCGTGCCGGGCTCGTCCGGGTCGGGTGACTGGTCGATTGCGATGGTACGAATACCGACTTGAGCGCGATGATCTGCCGCCCCCTCGACGCGGGCGACCATGGTATAAAGCGGCTGCGCTCCGAGATCGGCGGTCCACCAAAGCTGCGGGTCGGCAACCGTGATTTCGATCGTGCCCGACCCGTATCGCGAAGTCTTCGAAACCAGATCGCCATTTGGGGCGATCAGATTAACCTCCACCAAAGCCGCGTGTGAGAGTTCGACAGCGATCTCAACCTGTGCGCTGTTCTGCGCGATATCCAATGTCGAGAAATTCAGGCTTCTGACGACGGCCGATCGTCGACGCTCGATCCGCACCGCTTTCCATATTCCGACCGTCGGCAGATCAGGTCCCCAATCCCATCCCCAGCCGAACTGTGCCTTACGCATGGCCGTCCGGCGAGATCGTGAAATTCGGTCGGTAGCCACGCTCCAATTGGGGAGGGGGTCGGTGCCGGTCATCGGCAGGGTAGGGTGAAAGCACACGCTGAGCTTATGCCGCCCGGTCGCGAGATCCGTCAGATCAAAGCGCCAGCTACGGAACATGTTGTCGGTACTGCCGACCAAGGTATCGTCCAACCATATGTCGGCGAAGGTATCGAGACCGTCGAATACCAGTTCCACGGTTTCGTCTGGCTCTGCCGCCGGGACGTCTACCGAAGCAGACCACCACCAGGGGCGATCCCGAACCCATGAAGCGGCTGTTTCGTTGCGGTGGCGGAAAGGATGATCCAGCCGATTCCCGGCGACAAGGGCGAGGTAAGCGTCTCCTGGTGCCTGTACAGGAATCCACCCTTTGTCCGATCTCTCCGCCTCCGGGGGGCAATCGCTTAGCTGCCAGTGGACTACATCCTGAGTTACCATTTCTTCCTCTGCCATAAATCCATTCGATCGGTGTGAACCACCGCTTATTGGCCCACAGTTACGTTAATTAAATAATGAATCAACATATATCTGTACAGACGGTACTGATCGCTGCAGTGATTTCAGGCAGATGGTGCCTCAATCCCTCAGCATGCGCAGCAGGCGTGTTGCTTCCGTAAAACGATAAAACAATAGCTTCGGGAAGCAATTTCGGCATGTCGGTCGATTGACTTGTTCGACCACGGTTTCCGAAGGGTCCTCTATTCAGCCGAGCGAGGTCTGCGTATGCGTCCGATAAACTGACCAGTGGGCCACGCTTGTTTACGAGCGCACAGCATC
Organism: Novosphingobium sp. BL-S-24; assembly: GCF_055521575.1. NCBI lineage: Bacteria > Pseudomonadati > Pseudomonadota > Alphaproteobacteria > Sphingomonadales > Sphingomonadaceae > Novosphingobium > Novosphingobium sp. BL-S-24. The sequence goes on along the minus strand of NZ_CM145487.1, from coordinate 601,291 downwards.
CATCATATCGAACACGATATGGACGAAGGTCAGGAACACAGTGATGGTCGATAAGGATGAGCTCACCAACGCCGACTATGAACTGCTTGCTGACCTACGCTATGTTCTTAGGAAGTTTTTGGTTTTCAGCGAACGCGCTGCGGCGGGCTGCGGGCTGACGCCTCAGCAGCACCAGGCGCTGCTCGCCATTCGTGGGGCTAAGCACGCGGACGTTAACATCGGCTATGTGGCAGAGCGCCTGGCGTTGAAACCGCACAGTGCGACAGGCTTGATTGATCGTCTCGAGACTTTGGAATTGGTTGAACGTCGGCCATCGCCTGACGACGGCAGACGGGCGCTTCTCAAGTTGACGCAGAAAGCTGAGATACTCCTTTGTCAGCTATCGAAGGCGCATCGCGATGAGGTCGTGCGGCTTCGGCCCATGCTGACTGACTTGCTCGTCCGCATGGATTGACAGCAGGCGCGACTGTTCGTCGTTGAAGGGGCGAAAGCTAGACACCCTAACCTTATCCCAAAAATGGAGTGAACTTTCAAAATGTGGGATAGATCTCGCGCTTAGCGCTGCGGGTCACCAGATCGACCGTGTTGAAGTAGCGGCCTCGGGCGCCGGAGCGCACAACTTTGGCGGTGATAGCGATGGCCAGATGGGTCTTTCCAGTGTCTGTTCCGCCGACCAGAACCATATTGCGCCCTGCGGGCAGGAACGCGCCGCTGTGCAATGAACGCACCAGCCCCTCGTTGATCGGGGTGCCCTCGAACCGAAAGGCGTCGATGTCCTTCACGACTGGTAGCCTGGCAGTGGCCATCCGGTATCGGATCGACGCGGCACGACGATGCGTCGCCTCCGCTCGCAAAAGATCGGTCAGTATCTCCATGGTGGTGCGCTGGCGCTGAAGGCCAGTGGTGACGGCATCGTCGAACGCGCCCGCCATGCCCTTGAGACCAAGGCCGCGCATGGCCTCGATCATGTCATGCAGCCCCAGTTGGTCGTAACGGACACAGTCCACGATCGGGGGATGGCGCAGAGCGCTATCCTCGGAGGTGATGATCGTCAGCGGACGCGGGGGTTCCCGGCGTCGTACCAGGGTGTTGAGGATCAGGTCGTCGCTTGCCGTGCCTCACGCACAGCGGCTTCGACAGGCTCCAGGCCATCGCTCAGTACGGCCGACAGTACACAGCCGAACCGGCGATCGGCCCTTCGACTGGTTGGCAAGCCAGTTGCTCAGGACAGGCACGTCGCCATTACCCAGCTTGCGGCGCAGGCGGGCAAGCGCGGGTGGCAGACTCCAGTTCTGGAAGAGAGCGTCGTTCCGCAACGCGCCAGGCTTGGGGGCCAGCACCTGCGCCACGGTCAGGTCGCCCTGTTCGGGATGAGCCAGCCGTTCCGCCCAGCGCCGACACTCGCCCTCCAGCCAGCCATTGAGCTCTTCGAGACTGGCGAACCGCAACCGCAGCCGGAAGAAACGACCTAGGATCGTCTGCACCCGGTTCTCGTGCCTCCCTTCTCCCATCCCGCCGCAGGCGAGCAGGCCGTGGGCTCGACCTTATAATGGTCGGTCATGAGCAGGAACCGCCGGTTGAAGACCCGTTCATTGCAGGTGAACACGCTCGTCACCGCCGTCTTCATATTATCGTGGATGCCACGCCCTGGCACGCCCCGAACAAGGCAAAGCCGCGCGCATGCGCGTCGAAAAACATCTCCTGGCTCTCGCGAGGATTGGCCCGCACATATACCCCGCGTAACGCACACAGTCGCATATGCGCAACCTTGATCCGCATCGGCGCCCCCGCAATCTCGGCATCCTCATGGCTCCAGTCGAACTGTTGGGCCTCGCCTGGTTTGAACATTAACGGGATGAAGGCGGCGACGCCATCGCCAGCCTCCTTGCGCCGCTCGATCTTCCGGCACGTCGCATAAACCAAAATGGGTCATCTATCGCATAGGGTGGTTGTCACTATGCCAAGACGTGGTCTTGGCGGCGTTTGCCTGTCAAGAGGCGCTAGAGGGTGATCATGGCTGCGATTTTGGTCGCCATGCCGTCGGCAAAGGGCATCATGCCGCTGGACAGGTTGATCCGACCATGTTTGCAGTCTGCGCGAATGATAGCGGAGCGTGTAGGATGAATAATTTACTCGATGGGCTGGCGCCTTGGCCCACAAGCGATTTTTCGGCCTTCGGCGAGGTCGAGGTCAGGCCGATCGGCAAGATCCAGAAATTCGTGGCGTCCTTCCTGGGTCGCAACTGGGTGGCGATCCCGCATGTTACACATCAGGACGAGGCCGACATCACGGCACTGGAGGAGCGTCGCAAAACCTATAACGCGACAGGCGGCGCGAAGCTGACGATCGTGCCGATTCTGGTCAAGGTGATAGCTGACGCGCTGGCAGCCTTTCCGCAATTCAATGCATCGATCGATCCCGCTGCGGGCACGCTGATCTTCAAGAAATATGTGCATGTGGGTGTAGCCGTGGACACGCCGGGCGGCCTGCTGGTGCCGGTAATACGCGATTGTGACAAGCGGTCCGTTGCAGAGATCGCGGCGGACATCGTCGCATTGTCAGACAAGGCGCGGACCAAGGGACTCAGCATGGCGGAGATGTCGGGTGGCTGCATGACGCTGACCTCGCTTGGCCATATCGGCGGCACCGGCTTCACGCCCATTGTAAACGCGCCCGAGCTAGCCATTCTAGGCGTAACGCGCGCGCGGCCTGTACCTGTTCCGGCGACGGACGGTGGGCTGGACTGGCGGCAAATGTTGCCCCTGTCACTCAGCTATGACCATCGCGTCATAAACGGTGCAGACGCTGCGCGCTTCTGTCGTTTCGTCGCAGACCGGCTGGCGGCGCACGATTTGTTGGACTGATACAGTATGGACGGCTTCTGGGCCGATAACGCAGGAAACGGGCAGAAACGCCGTCCCTCGCTCATTACATGTCCTTTCCCCCAAACCGGATGCATCCGCGCAGCATCCGGTTTAAGGAGACAAGATAAAATTGAAGGGTGCCGAAGGCTGGGTCGTATCTCGTTTGCGACATCGCCCATATCTTGGCACACCGGCAGCGATCCTGGCGAACAACGGTTTGATATTCGCCAATAGACAGGTGGTGCAGGGCGCGGATCGGAAGAAGGCGGACTGAACAAGATTGGCAAGGCGCGCTTTCTGCCCTATCCTGCATAGATAGGAGAGCATCATGTTGGGTATGGGTGAGGGCGGCGACAACTGCCCGTTCAGCTTTAACTTCGACGCCACTACCTTCAAGGTTGGCGACATCGTGAGCTACCGGGTAACGGGCGATCTGGCGGACTTTCCGTTCGTCGGGACACTGGTGGAGGTCGGCGAGGACCATGTTCTGATCCGGGGCGACGAACGCATACCCGACAAACTGTATCGAGGCACACGCGAAAGCCGGCCGCTGGTAAACGAAAGCGAAATCTGAACGGCGCGAGTACGCAGCTTGCCTGGTGTTGTTTGTTCCGTCTCATAGTGCGATGCAATGGTGCCGCAGCGACGGCGATGCAGGGGCGACCCCGGATATCGCTCAACTCCGATCCAGTTGGCCGACGCCGGGTGGCTAGGGCGTCGGTACATTAATTTGTTTGTTTCTGGGATGTTCGCGCTGTTCGATGATGTCATTTAGCTTGATATCACGCGAGCAGTTCCAGTGCGATTCGGTTGAACGCTTCGGCATTTTCGAACATGCACCAGTGACCGGCGTCGGGTACCACACGAAAGCGCATTGCCGGGCGGAATCGGCGCAACGCATTCTCCTGCACGGCGGGCACGGGATGCGGCCCGTCAAAGGCCCCCCATATCGCGTCCACCGGCGCATGGACATGGGTCAGAGCACGCAGCAAATGATCGGGCATAATAAGTGGCCCCGGATTAGTGCGGGCGCGCAGCATCCCCTGCCGGTAGATGGTTGTCGCCAACTCGTCGGCTTGTGCGGGGTCATGCAGCATGATGTTGAGCATGTTGGCCTGAACGGCATCATTCCATGCCGCGCCCTCCAGTCCCCTCAGACGTTGTAGGCCAATCTCGCCCAGCGGCGTGTCGAGCCCGCCGGGATCGACGAGGATGAGGCGGCGCACCCGACCGGGATGGCGGCTGGCCAAGTGGGTGGCGAGTACGCCACCGAAGGAGAAACCCATGACATCGACCGGCGCCTGGCCGATCAGGATTGCGATGCCTGCGGCAATCGGATCGACATAGGCGGCATGATCATCCCCGGCGGGGAGAGCGGAGTCGCCCGAGCCGGGCAGGTCGGGAATCCACAGCGCGCGCCCGGAGCCGAGCGCCTTAATATTGCGGAACCAGTGCGCCCAGGAGCCATGCGCGCCGTGAATCATCACCAGCGGCGTGCCCTCGCCCCAGACGCGCCAGACCATTTCGCCATCGCCGCGGTGTTTGCGCGCCTGCGTCTCCAGCGCGGCGAGGCTGGCTTCGGCGTCGGTCGTAGCAGGGGAGGCGGGATCGGGGGAGAGGCTGGTCATTGTGGTTGGTTATCCTGTGCCCAGATGAGCAAAGCTGGGCCGTAACCGGCGATCTCAACGCCGATGATTCCGAGGGGCGCTTGCTGCGCGGCCAGTTGAGTGTCGAACGCGCCGCCCTCCTTCTTCAGTGTCCAGCCGCCCGCCCGCTCCATCACCGGCAGCAGCACGGCGGGATGGACGCCAGCGATGTCGGCCATGCGCGTCCGTCCTTTGGGAGACACCGCCTCGCCATACAGTTCGCCCATCTAACCCTCCCAAGTCGTTTTTCGCTCCATTTGGATACCGGCCGGGTTTACCGGAAGGCCGCCTTGCCGTCGTCAGCGGCCGAAGAACACGGGCTTTTCCCGAGCCAGAAAGGCTTTGACCGCACCCTGCGCATCCTCAGTGCGAAGCGCCGCGCCAATAGCCTTCGCCTCCGCATCGAGTTGGTCGGACAGAGTGGCGCCATAGCTTTCGCGCAGCAGTCGCTTGATGCCGCCGAAGGCGCGTAGCGGACCGGCGGCGATCGTGGTGGCGACCGCCAGCCCTTCCGCCTCCACTGCATCATCGGCGACCAGCCGGGTGACGAGGCCGTAGTGCTCAGCTTCTTGCGCGGACAGCCGACGGTTGAGAAAGGCCATTTCCTGCGTGCGTCGCAAGCCGATGACGCGTGGAAGAGTCCATGTAGCACCGCCGTCGCTGGTAAGGCCAAGGGCGATATAGGCCATGCTGAAGCTGGCGCTTTCGCCAGCGATGACGATGTCACCCGCCGCAGCAAGGCTGAGGCCCGCGCCCGCCGCCGCGCCCTGCACCGCGACGATCAGCGGCGCGTCGATCCGCGCCAACGCGCGCAGTCCGTCATGCAGGCGCGCGGCCAGCCGTTCGATGAAGGCGCTGGGGTCAGCCTCTTGGGCGAAGGCGCGAATGTCGCCGCCGACGCAGAAATTGCGTCCCTGCGCCGTCACTAAAACGGCGCGTACGCTAGGCTCGGCGGCGATTGCCTCACACTGTTTCGCCAGCGCGTCGATCAAATCCCAGTGCATCGCATTGCCCGCATCGGGACGGGCCAGAGTGATCCGCGCAAGCCCGTCGGCGATCGCTAGGGTGACCAGATCATTCATGCGCTTCTCCTGTTGGTCGTGCGTTCTGTTCTTCCACCGCGCCAACAAGCCTTAAAAGATATAAATCGTGGCGAAGCGCAAACTGGAGGCGTTCACATCCCTGATTTGTGCAGTGGGCTTCACCTTCACCCATCCGCGGGACACGCGCGGCATCCAGTTCTAATGGCCAGCGCTGGAAGGGGAATGGCATCCACGTTTGGGCGGCATGCGGCCAGAGCCAAAGGGCCTGATAGACGCGCCGCGCATCGCTTGGTGGGGGCGATGGTGCCCGATGCGGCGGCGGCCGTCGCCCGATTGGCGCAGCTTGGCGGGTTGCCCGCGCTTTTCTGTGACGCCGATGCACCACCTGATCGGATAGCGGCCGCCCTGTCATTGGGCGGCGGGGTTCTCGCGCTCTATCGCCTGCCCGACTATCCGCGCGGACCGCTGTAAGGAAACATATCCTGAGTGATCCTTGCCGGCCAAAACGACAGTCGGCGATGGGAAGTAGGGGGCTTATGCCCTGCTTCTGGTGGCCTACACCCGATCGGACGGAGAGGCCCGCATAACCTCAATGCTGAAGATCGAGTGTCCCATTTGTCTAAAGGGGATGCAGGAAGTCAGGCGGCCGAACTGGCTCGGGCAGTTGCCGATGCCGGCGGGCCTAGCCTCATAACCGCGCTTCGCTCGCAATGATCAGACCCTCCCGTCGTGAGCTCCGGCGCGGCGTGAAATCCGCCTCGTGACCGTCGTGCCGCCACGGAGCGCTGCTGAAGCGGCTTGACCTCCCGTCAGGCATCAAGCGCGCAGCGGGGCGGTAGCGGCGGCAATAATTGTCCGCGCACAGATGCAAACCGCCCTTGAGTACCTTGCGCCCGAATGCAGCCCCAGGAACGGTCAGGTCGTGGCTCGCCTCTTCATCGCCCCGCCGCGCAGATTGCGCGGCACGCAGCACGCCTTCTGCGTTGCTAGTGTGGCGGCATCGGCATACCAGTCTAAGGTCCATTCCCACACATTGCCAATCATGTCGCACACCCCGTGACCGTCGGCTCGAAAGTGCCCGACCGGCAATCCGGGCGAAGCGATCCTGTGGATCGTGCGACCAAGGGAATTGGCCGCGCCAGATGTTGTGCTGTTCTCCGGCGATGTTCAGCACGACGACATAGCTGCAACCGCGCACCTCGTCGCCGTCCGCTTCCAGCACGGTGTAGAGGTTGAGGTGCCGTAATGAGGACGCGGACTGCGCCGTCGGCGTCATGAAATCAAGGAGCGCCTGCCGCCCCTCGCAATAGCCGAAAGGGCTGGCCCAAACCGCGTCCCGCGTGAAAAGCTCAGCCATCTTGTCGGGCCGACCTCTGTCTAGGGGCGCAATAGCGTCCCAGAAGATCTCTGATCTCGAACTAATCCTCGGTTTTCAGCATCCCGTCTCTCCATGAATGCGCCCCTTATTTTTCTGTGCAGCGGGCGCGGTCAGGCCATCCCGTGGGTGCGCCCGAACGTGACAAATTCATAAGGTCGGACGAATTGTGCGGGCCAGCCCGAAAGGCAATATCCGCTGCCTGATGACGGCACGGATGCGTCCAGTTTGCGTGGACAAATCCTTGTCCTTGGGACAGGTTTTTACAGTTAGGGAAGCGCCAAGCGATGACTTACGCCAGCGCCGGCTGATGCATCGGGCTGAAGTGCGGTTCTGAACAGGCCGGGCACAATCGGCTTTTCTCGAAGGAGTAATGAATGACGGACCGTGGCGCGGCGCTGAAAGCGGTTTTCGGGCTTGAGGGCAAAAGGGCGGTGGTGACCGGCGCCGGATCGGGCCTGGCCGAGACCATAGCCAAGACGCTGGCTCAGGCAGGCGCGTCCGTAGTGGTGGCGCATGACGATGTTGCAGAGGCGGAGCGTGTCGCCGCCGCGATCCGCAACGGGGGCGGCGTGGCCAGCGCGGCGATTTGCGATCCGACCCACGAGGCTTCGGTGGTCGCGCTGTTCGCCGAAGGTGAAGCGCCTGACATCGTCGTACTGGGCGCGATGATGCAGAGTGGGGTTCCTGCCGTCGAGATGCGTGCGGACCAGTGGGACAGCATGTTCGCGGTCAATACGCGCGGCGCGTTCCTCACCGCGCGAGAGGCGATCAGGCGGATGGTCGTGAGCGGCAATGGCGGGCGGATCATCGCGCTCAGTACCATTGGCTCGGGCCATCCCGTGCTGCGCGGCAATACCGCCTATGGCGCATCTAAGGCCGCGCTCAACCAGATGTGTCGCAACTTGGCGTTCGAACATGCCGGCGACAATATCCGCGTGAACGCGATCCTGCCCGGCGCGATCCCAGGCAACGCGCCCAAGATGGCGGGCTGGGAAGCCTATCCGGCGAGCGGTCCGGGCACTAATGTCGACCGGCATTTGAGCGGCTTTGGCGATCCGGCCGATGTCGGCTGGTTGGCGGTCTATCTCTCCAGCCTTGCGGCACGCTACGTGACCGGGCAGATGTTCGTGATCGACGGCGGGTTCCAGGTGGGCTGACGGATCGCTGGTGGACTTGGCCGCACGCCAAACGCGTACATCGCCTGCGCCCGCACAATGACAGTTTTGTCACACCGCCCAAAGCTGCTTTACGCGGGTTACTGAAGTAATCGTTTCAGTCGTAGGCGATGTCGTAGTCAACGTGCGGCCACTGAGCAACGAGCACTATCGCCCCGGACCGTCGAGCGGCGTCATCGGTGGAGAGGATGAACATCCATATCGACGGCGAACTTTATCAGTTGGGCATCGCGGTGAAAACGTGGAAGCCGCAGTGGCCCATTACGGCCGTCTGCTAGGTGTGGAACCGTTCCTGCGGGTGGATACCGATTATAACGCCCGCTATCGCGACTGGACTGGCCGTGTCGCCAACTGACACGCCTTCGCAAAATGGGGCAATGTCTATCGTGAACTGATCGAACTGGCGGGCGAGACCAACGCGAAGGAATGGCTGAACACGCAGGGCGAGGGCATATTCCATTTGGGCTATGCGGTCGCAATGTGTCGATGCTGCCGACTGCCGCATCCGTCTGTTTCGAGACGCTCGACCAGCGCATGCCCGACGACAGGCCGATGCTGGTTCATCTCGATACGGTGGGCGAACTGGGCTATTTCCTGGAACTGGCCGACCGGCGCATGGTCGATGGGCTGAACGCGACGATCGACAGGTTCGCGGCGACCGGCGAATTGCCAAACTTCTGAACGAGCAGGCGGAGGGAACTTTCTAGATCCGCATCCGCCTCGGGGCAGTAACGCGGGGTGACTGACCAAAAGTAACAGCCTGCCGCGAACATGCCATCCTTCATGGTCGCGGGAAGATAGCGGATATCGAGCTCGGTGCAGTCCAAGGCCGACCGATGGGCCTCCGCCGGGTCGCCAGCGGCGACTGCGTGGAAGATGCGGGCTTATTCATGCCACATCTGAGCAGCGCGTGCCGGCTGATCGCCCCCCAGGTGCAGTTCGGTCAGCATCGCATTATGGTAGGCGCCATGATGTTCGTGCCCGATGCAGAAATCCATCTTCGATCCCTGCGGCTTTTCGCGCATCAATGATGCCGCATCCAATGTCCGCCGCTCTGCCGGCCAATACTCGGCTCTCGGTGACGCCTCCGGAAAATCCTGCCGCAGGTCTTGATGTTTCTCTTATGGTTGTGGCTGGAACCTAACCCGCGCCCATTGAGGGCAGCAAAGCCGCGCCCGGCGCTGCACGGTTATGATCATGGCGAAAGGATCGTCGGGCGCGCTAGCGAGCGGGCGGGGGAAGAAGCTAGATCGAATAGGTTGCAGCGGCGACATCGTGGAACAGGGCGAATCTTTCGACCTGCGGAAAAGGCGCCGCATATCGTTTGTAGGCGTTCCAAAGGACGCCATACTCCAGATGTCGCCCGTCTCCTGGGAAATTGCTTTCGAACATGCAACGGTTCGGGCCGAAACGATCAATAAGATGATCGAACCAGGGGCGACAATGGTCCGCAAGGCCAGCCGATCCTTCTTCCGTGCGGAAATGCACGCCCGGCCTGAGAAAAAGACCGCTTAGCTTGACGACGATGTTCGGCCTCTGTGCGAGGGCGTCGATGTGGCGCTGCCACAGGGCGCGCACCTCGTCTTCCCGTCCGGCATAAGGGCCGGTCAGCGTGACGCCGCCCATATGATCGAGGATGATCGGCAGGTCCGGCACGGCGTCCGCCAGGGCGATCAGATCATCAAGCTGGTGGAAATGCATCCACGTATCGAACGAAAGGCCGCGCGCGGCGACGGTGCGAAGAGCTTGCTGGAAACGGGGTTCGGGGAGCGCGCCGCGCGGCAATCCCTTGCTTTCGAAATTGAGTGACGGGTCGCAATCCCAAGCCGAAATCTGGCGGACGTCGCGCAGCCGATCGCCCGCCGCCCGTCTATGGGCGTCCAGCAGTTCATCGAGCAAGGCCGGAGCCAGCGTCAGATCAATAGCAGTGACGATGCCGCGTGCTAGTGCAACATCCCATCCCACCGTCGCCTCCGCTGCGACACGTGCATAGGCAGACTCGCCAGCCAGCCGCAAATGGGCAGGGCCGTCCGACAGATGCCCGCTTCCCGCCTCCATATAGATTGTCGCGATGATATTGTGGCCGCTTGTCCGCACTGTGCCGACCATGTCGATCACGTTGGAATCGACATAATGAGGAGATGGTGATCTGTCCCATAGATGATGGTGAGGGTCGATGATCGGCAAGTCGGGGGCTAGGGCCGCTTCGGCGAGGGCATGGGGCATCGCTATTCTCCTTCCCACCGGGCCATCATAGTCTGAGGCGTCGGCGAGGTGGCGGCAAATGCCCCCTCAGAGATTTCCTGGCGTGCACGCTGGCGCAGATAATGGTGGAGATCCTCCAGATCGGCGGCCATGAATTTAAGGACATCGGGCAGGCCGTTGGCCTTGCGCAACCCCTTGTGCACAATGCCCTCGAAGATCGCGGGGTCGAGCGGGGCGGTCAATGATCTGCCCGGTGTGCCGATGTCATAAGGCCATTGCAGGCCCAGCCGCTTCACCGTGCCCGCGTATCCTCGCGGCGATCGTGCTGGCGACATTGCGATAGGCGAGCGCGCCGCTTTCGAACCCCTGCCTGTCGATCCAGTTGGCATAGCCCGGGTCGCAGCCCAGCTTCGTTTCATGGCACCATTCAGGCCAGTCGTTCATCAGGCCAGTCACGAACGCCCCGGCCCAGTCGATCGCCTCTACCATGGTGGCGCTGTCGGGCGTCGGGCGGGGGCCCTTCCATATCCGGCCGCGCGATGCGGTAGGATGCCGTGCAGCCAGTCCGTCAGCAGCGAGAGTATGACCCCAGCCGCAGCGTCTCGACCAGCATCCGACGTCACGCCCTCCGCGATCTGGCTGACGGCGGTGCGCAGCCGTTTGGGCAGGCTGTCGTCACCATAGTCGGCAAGGCCGGTCTGCCGCTCCGCTTCTGCCAGCAGCCGTTCGGCGTCGAGCAGAACCGGCTCGGACGTTAGCGGCAGGGTCGCTTTCTCATCCATCTCTCTCCAGCTTTCTCTTATGCAGGCCCAATCAGGATTCTTGGTCTTGAAGGCTCCAACTTTAGGTCTGCGTGAGGCCTGGGCAGCGGGGGTGCGCTTCATGGATATGCTGGATAGGGTGCGTCCCAGGTGAGCCTTCGGACCACCTTTGTCGATGCTCGCCTGTCGATGCGCTGTCGAAACATCGTGACCTATAATGAGCCGGTCGCGATGCGTGCGACAACAGCGATGTGATATGTCGCCGATGGCTTGCCACGCTACGCCGCAACATGCATCGGTTCTGTGATTGCCGATCTGGAAGGGACTATCATGACTTTCGCCGAGGATGCCAAGCAAGTGTCCGACATCGCGCCGCTGCTCCAGCCGTTGACCATCCGTGGCACAACCATTCCCAACCGGCTGGCGATGGCGCCGATGACGCGCAGCTTCTGCCCGGACAATCTGCCCGACGACGATGTCGTGGGCTATTATCACCGCCGCGCAGAGGGCGAGACCGGGCTGATCGTGACAGAGGCGATCGGTACAGATCATCCCGCCGCCGTCGGTGACACCGGGCTGGGCGAAACCAACCTGCCGTTGTTCCGGGGCCAGGACACGGTCGACGCCTGGGCGCGCGTGGTGAGGGCGGTGCATCCCACCGGCGCGAAGATCATTCCCCAGCTCTGGCATCAAGGGCCGATGCGCATGCCCAATGCGGATGCGCCTGCCTTCTCGCCGTCCGGCCGCTATGGCGACCCCGACAAGTCCGCCGGCTATTATGCCGAGAAAGCTAAGATCATGGCGGCGGCCGACATGCCCGTCCCCACGGACGAGGAGATCGCCGACGTAGTCGATGGCTTCGGCCGCGCTGCCGCGCAGGCGATGGCGGCCGGGTTCGACGGCCTCGCCCTGCACGGGGCGCATGGGTATCTGATCGACAGTTTCCTATGGGGAGAAACGAACCGCCGGACCGACCGCTGGGGCGGCGACGCCGTTGCGCGCGCTACCTTCGCGGTTGAAGTGGTCAAAGCCTGCCGTCGCGCAATCGGCGAGGACAAGCCGCTGCTGTTCCGCTTCTCGCAGTGGAAGCAGCAGGATTTTCGCGCTCGTCTTGCCGATACGCCGCAGGCCCTAGAAGCCATATTGGGGCCATTGTCTGATGCTGGCGTCGATCTGTTCGATGCCAGCGTGCGCTACTTTAACACGCCTGCCTTCCCCGACGAATCCGAGCTGTCGCTGGCGGGCTGGGCCAAGAAGCTGACGGGCAAGCTGACCGGCGCAGTCGGTGGCATCGGTTTCAGCAAGGGCATGTACGACACTATGTCGTCGAGCAGCGCGGGTTCGAACAACCTGCCGCTGGTGATTCAGCGGTTCGAGGCGGGCGAATTCGACATGGTATCGATCGGCCGCGCGTTACTGCATGATCCTTATTGGATCCGCAAGGCGCGGCTGGGCGAGCCGCTGCCGGCGTTCGACCCGGAATCGCTGGCGCGGCTGACCTAACCGGTACGGCGGGGCGGGGAAGGGCATCTTTTCTCTAGCCTGCCTGTGGCATTTGGCAGACGACCTGCATGACGGATTGGCGTTCCATGCAGATCGGTCAGTCAGCAATATGATGCGCGGAATAGGCCTGCGGCCCCGATGCCTCGGGGAAGGATAGCATGCAGGGGCTTTAGATGGCAGGATCTACGTTGGACGGGAGCAACGAGGCGAAAATGGCCACTATCATCTTCATCGAATCCGACGGCGCCCGGCGCGCGGTGGATGCGCGCGACGGAGATTCGCTGATGCGCGCGGCGACCCAGGCGGGGGTTGATGGCATCATCGCCGAGTGCGGCGGCGCCATGACTTGCCTCACTTGCCATTGCTATATCGATCCTGCCCGGTTCGACAGCCTGACCCCGCCCGCCGAGATGGAGCGCACGCTGCTGGAAGATGTGCTGGAATCGCGACCCAACAGCCGCCTGTCCTGCCAAGTCGTTGTGCGTGCGGCGATGGAGGGGCTGGAGGTAACGCTGCCCGAATGGCAGGGCTGAATGTCGGTTGGCCCTAGTGATCTGGAACTGAAGTAGGTCTCATTGTATGTGTTTTTGTTGGGCAAGCAGGCGGATTTGGTCGTACTGAGCGGCGAGGACCGGACGTTTCTTGAAGCGCCGGTCCGACGACGCGTAGGTGGCTCAGCTGATCGAGCGTACACTGAACACCACCACGAAGGACGCCACAGATGGTCGATCCGATCAATGGCAGCCGACACCGGGCTGTCGCATATCACCATCCGACGGATCTGGGTCGCATTTGGCCTCCAACCGCAATGGTCCGAGACGTTCAAGCTGTCGACCTATCCTCTGTTTGTTGACAAGGTCCACGATATTGTCGGCCTCTAACATGTCTCCACCGAACCGGGCGGTCGTGCTGTGCGTGGACGAAAAATCCTAGACCCAGCCAGTGGATCGCGAGCAACTGCAACGTGGCGTCCATCGATCCACTACCGAACCCGAAGCCGACATCGCGGCCTTCATCAAGGCGCACAATCCAAACCCTACAAGTGGCGGTCTTCTAGTTGCAGGCGACGCTGGTGGATTTATACCAGCGTTAACGCATATTTTCGAACGAGAAATTTCGGAAACCTCTGGCAGGAGGACTAGGAAGTCCAATAGCGGCCCAGTCTCCTCAGATCCCGAAAACAACGGGCTGCGTCATGACGTTGAAGACGCCACCTCTTTGGAAGACGCAAAGCGCAACGCACGCTATTTGTCGCACCTACCCATTTGGGGATCGCGATGGCTAGCAGTGTCGCTGCAATGCCCGCCACAATCATTGCGCGCAGGGCGGGCCGACCGGCGTGATAGTGCGCGGGACCCTCGCTATGCGCAAACCGGTCGTGACCTGAACGGAAACAGGAGGATATTGCTTGTCTGAAACGCCATCTACCGGCCCCGCAATCGGCTTCATCGGCTTGGGCAATATGGGCCGTCACATGGCGCGGCGGCTGGCCGAGAGTGGCCGCTTGCTCATCGTCTTCGACATCAGCGCTACCGCCTGCGATGAAGCGCGCGCGCTGGGGATGATCGTGGCAGCCTCGCCGCGCGCGGTCGCCGACGCGGCGGGCGTGGTGCTGACCAGCCTGCCGACGCCCGTCGTTGTGCGGCAGGTGTTAACTGGGCAGGACGGCGTAGCAGAGGGTAACGTGGTTAAGACGGTGATCGACCTTTCCACCATAGGGCCGGAACTGGCGGTTGAAAACGCCGCCGCGCTCGCGCATCGGGACATCGCACTGATCGATGCGCCGGTCAGCGGCGGAGCCAGCGGCGCTGCGGCGGGCACGCTGGCGATCATGCTGGCTGGTCCGGCCGCCGCGATTGATCGCGCGACGCCACTACTGAAGGTGCTTGGCCAGACGATCATCCCTGTCGGAGAGAAGGCGGGCCAGGCGCAGACCGTCAAGCTCATTAACAACATGCTGTTCGGCGCGCATCTGATCGCGGCGCTGGAAGGGATGGCGATGGGAGTGCGCTGCGGCGTGGATCCGCAGCGGCTGCTCGATGTCATCAACGCCTCGTCAGGGCGCAGCTTCATCACCGAAAAGCGAGTTGCGGCCAACGTGCTGCATCGCGACGACCAAGTGCGCTTCGCCACGGGGCTGCTGCACAAGGATGTGGCGCTGGGGGTACGGGAAGCGGCGGCGGCTGGCGCGCACCTGCACTTGCACCTGGCCAGCGAAGCCTTTCTGGCGGACGCTGTGGCGCAGGGCTATGGCGAGCGAGACTATTCAGCGCTTATCGAGATTTTCGAGCGGCTCAGCGGCGTCGCCGTACGCGCCGAGGCAAAGGAGACAATAGAATGACGGGTATAAGGGAGCGCGGCCGGGAAATCATGGCCGAAGTGATCGGTCAGGATTATTTCGACAAGCGAGAGGCCAGCACCAACAGCTTCAACGCCGACGCACGCCGCCTGTCGGAGCAATATTGTTTCGGCGCGATATGGGACCGGCCCGGCCTGCCGCGAAAGACGCGATCGATGCTGTGCCTCGCCACGCTGACCGCGCTTAATCGCGGCACGGAATTACGCGCGCATGTGAACGGTGCGCTTAACAACGGCTGCACAGTCGACGAAATCAAGGAAGTGCTGCTCCAACAGATCATCTATTGCGGCCTGCCTGCGGGACTGGAAAGCATCCGCATCGCCGAGGAAGTCTTCACTGCGCGCGGACTGGACTATACATGATGCGCGCCTTTATCTCCGGAGAATGGCAGGAAGCCGATAACGTATCCCGCAACATCAACCCGTCCGACACCGATGACGTCATCGGCGAGTTCGCGAGTTGCACGCCCGAAATGGTCGAGCAGGCGATCGAGGCGGCGGTCGTCGCGCAGCCGCGCTGGGGGGCGATGTCGCCGGTTGCGCGGGCGGACGTGCTCGATCGCGCGGGGCAGGAGATATTGGCGCGCGCCGCAGAATTGGGCGACTTGCTCGCCCGCGAAGAAGGCAAGACCCTGCCCGAGGCGATCGGCGAAGTCGTGCGCGCTGGTCAGGTGTTCCGCTATTATGCAGGGGAGGCGGTGCGCAACGGCGGCACGGCCATCGACGGGCTGCGCGAAGGCGTCGATGTCGAAGTGGTGCGCGAGCCGGTGGGCGTCGTAGGCATCATCACGCCCTGGAACTTCCCGGCAGCGATCCCCGCCTGGAAGATTGCGCCGGCGCTCGCTTTCGGTAACGGGGTTGTGTTCAAGCCCGCCGATCTGGTGCCCGGCTCCGCCGCGGCGATGGCTGACATCATTGTGCGCGCGGGCGTGCCGGACGGCGTTTTCAATTTCGTGCCAGGTCGCGGATCGGTGATCGGTAATGCCATCACCCACTCGCCGCGCGTGGACGCGATCAGCTTCACCGGCTCGGAGGGCGTGGGCATGGGTATCCTCGCTGCGGCCGCGCCGATGGGCAAGAAGCTGCAGCTGGAGATGGGCGGCAAGAATCCGCTCGTCGTGCTGGACGATGCCAATATCGACATTGCCGTCGCGGCGGCATTGAATGGCGCCTTCTTCTCAACCGGCCAGCGCTGCACCGCCAGTTCTCGGCTGATTGTAACCGAAGGAATTCACGACCGCTTCGTTGAGGCGTTGGTCGCCGCGATCGGTTGGCAAGTGGTGGGCGATGCGCGGGGCGCCGACACAACAATCGGCCCCGTGGTCAGCGCCGCGCAACTAGATACTGATCTTGATGCCGTAACCCGCGCGGTGACGGACGGCGCGATACGTATGTGCGGCGGCGAGCGGCTGGAGCGCGGCTCCCCTGGCTTCTACATGGCCCCCGCACTGCTGACGGAAACCCGGGTTGACCAGTGGATCAACCAGAATGAGATATTCGGCCCCGTAGCGAGCGTCATTCGTGTTCGTGATTATGAAGAGGCGTTGGCGGCGGCGAACGGAACCCGCTTTGGTCTCTCGTCCGGTATCTGCACGACCTCGCTCAAATATGCGAACGACTTCAAGCGGAACAGCCGGGCGGGCCTTGTAGCGGTCAACCTGCCGACGGCGGGCATCGACTTCCATGTGCCTTTTGGCGGGCGAGGGGCATCCAGCTATGGCCCGCGGGAACTGGGTCCGGCGGCACGCGACTTCTACACCGTCACCAAGACCCGCTACACATTGGCATGAAAATGACGGCCGACGCCACCTTGATGATGATGTGCGCCGGTCACGCGCCGCGTTATCCCAGCGGGGCCAGCCGCGCAAAGTCGCCGGCGATCCAGCCCAGCGGATCGTCGGATATGGTCTGATCGCCTTCAATGCCTTCGACTTCACCGATGAACAACTCGTGCGTGCCGAAGATCAGCGTCGTGCGGGTGACGCAGAAGATGCTGGCGCGGGCGGCTGGCAGATAGGGCATGCCGTCGCGGGCTGCCCACTCTTGTGACGCGAAACGCGCTTCACGCCGGGCGGGATCGGAAAAGGTCTGAACCAGCGCAGTCTGGCCCGTCGACAGAAGACTGATGCAGAAACGCCCCGCCCGCTCGATCGCGCCGTGTCCGCTGCCGTTACGGTTGACCGCCACCAGCATGGACGGCGGATCCATTGAAACCGGAATCACCGCCGATGCGATCAAGCCCGCGGGCTGGTCTGTCTGCGGGTCGCGCGTGCTGACCAGCGCGACAGGCCCTGGCATCTGGCGCATCGCCGCCTTCAGCGTGGTCGCCAGCATTTCGCGGTCAGGCGCCTGCGTTTGTTCTGAACCGTTCATTTTCCCTTACATCCCCTTAAAAACGGTAGCGCCAGCGCCGTGCCATCATGCTGCAGTGCCCAATACGGCTACTGCAGGTTGGATCAACGCGCGAATATCCTTTAGCTGGCCTGCCGCTCTGGCCAGCGCCTCTTCCGGCCATTGCGACCGCAAGCCGCCGCAACTCAATGTCCAATAACGTCCGTGGGATCCGCTGCCTTCGACCAGCGGCACGGCAACCGCCGCATATTGTCCCTGCATCATAACCAGCGCGACATGCCCGTCCTGTTCGAACTGCGCGCGCGCGGTGTCGATCCGTTCCTGGCGGCGCGGCCAGGCGGCAGGATCGCGCGCTGCAATCGAGATCATCGTCTCCTCCCGTTCCGCTTCGGGCATCACCGCCAGTATTGCGAGGCCGGAGGGGATCGATGTCATCGGCGCGCGCCAGCCGACCGGGCGGTTGGCAAGGACGAAATCGCCATCGACCTGATCCACCGAGACGACATCGAGGCCAGTGCTCAGCCCCAACGTAATCGTCGCGCCCAGCCGTGCGGCGGCCTGCGCCATATAGGGTCGAGCGATGGCGGGCAAATCCTGCCCCTGGATCGCGGCATAGCCCAGCGTCAGTGCGGGCGCCCCCACCCGAAGTGCCGATCCGGTCGGCGCCTTTACCAAGAATCCACAGTCGATCAGCGTACCACACAGGCGCCAGGCAGTTGGCTGGGTCAGCGCGGTACGCCGTGCGATCTCCGACACGGTCAGTTCCAAGCCGGGCCGATCGAAGCATTGCAAGATGCGCAAGCCCCGGACCAACGCCGTGACGCTGCTCTTCTTGTTCTCTTCCACGCCAGATATTGACATCACCCACCTAAACTCGTACCAATCACTAGACGAGTTATATATTCACTGAGCAAATAAGCAAGCCCTGAGGAGGGTGAAATGGACGACTATAGTGGTACCTTTTCGCGGGATATGCCGATCGAGACTGTCGAATGGCCTATGAACCGCGAATCCCAGGATTCCGGCTGGCGTCCGCCGGCGGGCACGCGCGTTATTTCGGTCGATGATCACGGCATGGAAGAAGCGCATCTTTGGGAAAACCGCTTGACCGGGGCTGACAAGCAGCGTGCGCCCAAGCTTTGGCGCGGTGACGATGAGCGCTGGCACATGACCGTCGACGGTATGAGCTATGACGTGCCGGGAATCGAGGGCAATATCGGTGAAGGCCGCCCTGGCATGTGGGATGCCAAAGAGCGCCTGAAGGACATGGATTCGGAGGGGATCGATGTCTCCCTTTTCTTCCACTCGCGCGCCATGTCGCTGGTCCGCTTGGAGGATAAGGCTTTCTTCACGCGCTGCATGGACGTCTATAATGAGTGGCTGGCCGAATATTGCGGCACCAGTCCGGAACGTCTGGTGGGGGTGGGCATCCTGCCCACCATCTACAACCCGACCGATACCGCTGCTTACATCGCCAAGATGAAGGGTATGGGCCTCAAGGCGCTGGAAATTCCGTCCGCGCCCAAGAACGTGCCCTATAATTCGTCGGCGATGGAGCCGATGTGGGAAGCGATCGCGGACAGCGGTATTCCGGTGATGTTCCATGTCGGCGCTTATCTGGAATACCGGGGACAGGGCGCGCTGGGTGCGAACCTGACGAAGAACCTCGGGCCTTATCGTCCGCTATGGTCGCTACTGGCCTTTTCTGGTATCCTGGAGCGGCATCCGAACCTCAAGATCGTCTTCTGTGAAGGCGGCTTTGGCTGGGTGCCTTGGACGTTGCAGGATGCCGACCGCATCTATCAGGTCTATGAGACCGAGATGCGTCCCAAACTGAAGGAACTGCCGAGCTATTATTTCCGCCGCCAGTGCTACACCGCGTTCATGAGTGACGATGTGGGCGTAAAGCTGGCCAAGGAATATGGCTTGACCGACAATCTCCTCTGGTCATGCGATTATCCGCATGGCGAGAGCGTGTTCGGTCAGAGCCGCAACGAGGTTCGCAAAATCTTCGACATATTGGGCGAGGAAAGAGCCAAGGACGTTGTCGGTGGCAACGCGGCGAAGCTCTGGAACCTATAATGCCGATTTAGGGCAGGGATCGCCCGTCGGCTCTGGACAAGCAATCCTTACTCCATCTGGAAGGCCCGCCAGGACATGGTCTGGCGGGCCTATTCGTATCCGTCGACTTTTCGGCTTGTCCCAAGCGGTTCTATCATAGTGGAGAGCCAGATGGACGCGACCCCCGACAAAAATCGCAGTCGCTACGTCTTGGTGGTGCTGACCGCCATCTACATGGTCAACACGATGGATCGCGGCATATTGGCGATTCTGGCCGAACCGATCCGGCGAGACCTGTCGATCAGCGACACGCAGTTCGGGGTGCTGACGGGCCTGGCCTTCGCTCTGTTCTATACGGGCTTTGGCCTGCCGGCGGGATGGCTGGCCGACCGGGTGGGACGTGTGCGGGTGATCGCGGTCGCCTGCGCCATCTGGTCTGCCTGCTCGGCGGCGGGATCGCTGGCGACGAGTTTCGCCACGCTGGCGCTATCGCGAGCCGGGGTTGGCGTGGGGGAGGCGGGCGGTACTGCGCCCTCCTACTCGTTGATCGCCGATCATTATCCACCGGAAAGACGCGGCGTCGCGCTTGGCCTGTTCCATCTAGGCTCGTCGCTGGCGACCCTGATCGGCACCAGTGTCGGGGCCTGGATCGCGTACGCATATGGCTGGCGTTGGGCGCTGGCCGTCATCAGCCTGCCTGGCCTGATCTTCGCCCTGCTGCTGTGGGCGACAGTGCCCGAACCGCGCAGGACGCAGTCAACTGCGGCGCGAGTGCCGATCTGGACTTCGGTGCGCGGTTTCTGTTCCAATCGCCTTCTACGCACGGTTGCGCTGAGTGCGGGCCTCACGGCTTTCTCGACCTATGCGATGATGGCGTGGTTGCCCGCATTCCTGATCCGGGCACGGGATATGACGATGGGCGATATCGCCTTGTGGTACGGTGCGCCCAATGCCATCCTTTTGGGGCTGGGTGTCAGTTCGGCCGGTTGGCTGGCTGACCGGTTTGCGCAGCGTTCCATGCGTGCCTATGCGCTGGTGCCGATGGGCGCCACGCTGGCGATGGCGGGCGCGATCGCGCTGACTCTGATCGTGCCGGGATGGCCGCTGGCGCTGGCGTTCGGGTTGCTTGCCATCGGCCTGAGCCAGATGTTCCTCGCGCCGCTACTGACCATTGTCCAGAATAACAGCCCGGCGGAGCATCGCAGCCTCTATTCCGCGTTGTTCCTGTTGGTGAACAATCTTATCGGCGCGGGCTTTGGCCCGCTCTATGTGGGCATGATCAGCGACTGGTTCGCTGCCGTGATCGGCAATACGTCGCTTGCCGCCGGGATGGCCGCGCTGCTGCCCGTGGCGTCGATCGCTATCTTTGCGCAATGGCGGGTTTCGCGCCTGCTGCCCTCCGGGCCGCTGGCCTGAAATTGCTCGCTTAATCGGCTCGGCGGTCCCTAAACAGGTATCGCGCCGGTGGTCCTCTATCTTTGTTCGGACGCAGAGGGTTTCGTGTCCGGCCAGACCGTCAATATCGACGGCACCTTCGTAATGAGCTGAGACGCGATCTGGACGGGAAGCATGATATGAACAACGTAACATCACTCACCACGGACGAAATCACCGCGCAGTTGGCTGATCGGGAGGCAATCCGCGACTGCCTGGCGCGCTATGCCCGCGGGTTCGACCAGGGCGAGCCGGAACTGGTGGGCTCGGCCTTTTGGCCCGATGCGCGGCACAAGGGATCTGTCGAAGGCACGCCAGAAACCCTGATCGCTGTGTCGATACCGCGCCTTCGCGAGATGGACCTGACGCTGCATCAGCTTGGGCAATCGATGATCCGGTTCGATGACGACCAGGCGGCGGCGGAAGACCTATTTATTCGCCTTTCACCGCATCACCGAAAATGACGTATCGCGCTATTTGCTGATGGGTGGCCGCTATGCCGACATATTGGAAGAGCGCGACCGGGAATGGCGGCTGCTGGACCGGCGGGTCTATTTCAATTGGGCGCACGAAGCGCTGGAAGACAGCACTATCCTGCCGCTTTACAACATCACCACCCATCGGCCCGATCCCGACCGGGCACGTGAGTTGCTGACCCGGTTCGGCTTGTGGGGCGCGCAATAAGGGCGGGGAGCGGGAAGGGGCGTGTTTCACCGCCCCTTGAAGACCGGTGCGCGCTTCTCGCGGAAGGCGGCGATACCCTCGGCATGGTCGGCGGTCATGCTGAGCATCGGCTGCTGCTGCCGTTCCAGCGCAAGCGCATCGGCCAGCGTACCGCCATTTTCAACGAACGCCGCCTTCATGGCGGTGATGGCCAGTGGCGCAACGGCGCGATAGTCCGCAGCCTTGGCTAAGGCCGCGTCCAGTGCTCTGCCCGCCGGTACGATCTGATCGACCAGTCCGATGGAAAGTGCCTCTTCCGCCCTGACCGGGCGGCCGGTGAACATAAGGTCGCGCGCCAGCGAGCGGCCGATGCGTTGTGGCAGTGACCAGATCAGGCCGCAGTCGGCGGTCAGGCCGATCTTGCCGAAGGCCGCGCCGAACCGAACGCCTTCGCCCGCGATCAGATAATCGCTGGCCGCCGCGATCGACAGGCCGGCGCCGAAGGCTGCGCCCTCGATCGCTGCGATCACCGGCTTGGGACCGCCAGCGATCAATTCTATCAGCCGGTGCAGCGGCATCAGTCGGCGGCGCGATCGCGTCGGGTCGGGGCCGCCGGGCAAGCCCAGCTGCCGGATGTCTGCGCCAGCGGTGAAATTACCGCCCGCGCCGGTCAATATGATCGTGCGGATCGCCTCATCGGCCAGCGCCGCCTCGAACTCTGCGAGCAAACCCGCGCGCATGTCGTCCGACAGCGGGTTCAACCGTTCCGGATCATCCAGTGTGATGATCGCGACATGGTCGCGCGCCTCCCGGCGAACAGGAAAGCTCATGCTTCACCATAGAGGCGGCGCAGCGCGAGCTTGTCGGTCTTCCCAGTCCCCTGTCGCGGCATGTCCTCGACGAAGATGATCGTCTTGGGGCATTTGAACCCTGCGATCTGCGTACGGGCAAAGCCGATCATATCTTCGGCGGTCAGTGTTTCGCCCGGATGCAGGATGATCACCGCGCACACCGATTCTCCCCATTTAGGATCGGGCTTGCCGATGACAGCTGACTCGCGCACTGCCGGATGACGGTCCAGCGCCTCTTCAACTTCGCGTGAATAGACATTCTCGCCGCCGGTGATCAGCATGTCCTTCTTGCGATCCACCAAGAAGATATAGCCTTGCTCGTCGGCATAGCCCAAGTCCCCTGTGCGGAAAGCGCGGCCATGCATCGCCGCCCGCGTCGCATTATCGTTGTTCCAATAGCCAATAAAAATGTGCGGATTATAGATGCATACTTCGCCTACCTCGCCGACAGGGCAGGGATTGCCGTCATCGTCCAGGATCACGCCATCGATTTCCGGCTCGAAATGCCCGACCGAACCCAGCCGCCGCGTAACGTCTTCCGGTCCGTCGAGTCGCACCTCATGGCGGGGCAGACGGCAAACGCCGCCGCTCTCGGTAGAGCCGTAGGCGAGGTAGAAGACCGGGCCGAACCGCTCCAGACCGCGCCTCAGCAGTTCGGTCGGGATGGTCGTTGACGCCAGCATGATCAGTTCCAGGGTGGACAGGTCGTAATCGTCGATATGCGGATGGTCGAGCAGCGCGATCAGCATTGCAGGAACCATGAAGCTGGCGTTGATCCCTTCCTTCTGCACTGTTTCAAGGAAGGTGGTGGCGTCGAAGGATTTGAGCAGCACGGTCTTGCCGCCGATCCAGTAGGCGCCGAGCGAGGGGCCACGTCCGCCAATATGGAAGGCGGGCGAGATTTGAAGCAGCGACAGCGCGGGATGATTGGCGGTCGAACGGGCGCTGAGCACCTGCCCACGATGGTTCATCGGTACGCCCTTGGGCTTACCGGTCGTACCGCTGGTGTAGAAGAGATAGACCAGATCGTCTGGTTCCGACCGGAACGAAGGGCCGTCCGGGCTGCCGTCGGCGATCAGCGTTTCAAAATCCAGCGCCCAGTCCGGCGCGTAGCCCCCCACACATACGAAATGGCGCACGCCGTTCAACTTCGTTCGCAGCCCGTCGATCACGGCAGCGTATTCTTTTTCGAAGAACAGGGTGGACGTGCCAGAATCGCTCACTAGGTGCTCGATCTCTGGTGCGGCGGCGCGGAAGCTGATCGGTGTGGCGATGAAGCCGGCGATTTCCGCCGCCGCGAAAAATTCGAAATATTCTATGCTGTTCATTGACAGCATGCCGATGCGATCCTGCTTGCAAACTCCCAGCCGTTCAAGGGCCGCCGCCAACCGCGACGCGCGATCGTATAGTCCGGCATAGGACAGGCGCCGATCTCCCATGACGAAAGCGTCACGGTCGGGCCACCAAACAGCGTTGCGCCGCAGGATGCGGCCCAACGTATCCATGCCGTAGTTACGACAGGTCTGTACTGGCGTATCCATTGCTTCGCTCATGCGGTGAAATCCGTGCTGCGCGTCACCTCTTCCCAGGCCGCGATATTCTTGTTCACGCCGTCCAGCTTGCGCTGTACCCAGGCCAATGCGTCATTGCCGAGCAAGAGGCGAAGCGGAGGCGCGGGGCTGTCTACCACTTTCAGGATCGCAGCGATCGCCTTATTCGGGTCGCCCGGCTCTTTGCCGCCGTAGGCGCTTATCCCGTTTCGCGACTTGCCTGCAGGCGTGTCGTCATAATCGGCCAGTGGTGAACGTGCGATATGTTGCGACCCGCTGGCGAAATTAGTGCGAAAGGCGCCCGGCTCAATGAGCGTCACCTTGACCCCGAACGCGCCCAGTTCTTGCGCCAGCGATTCCGACAGGCCTTCGACCGCATGCTTGGCTGCGCAGTAGATGCTCATGCCCGGGATGCCGACTAGACCGGCCAACGACGACAGGTTGACAATATGGCCCTTACTCGCGCGCAGCGCCGGAATCGCAGCGCGCGTAATATATATGGGGCCATGGAGATTGGTCTCTATCGCGCGATCGATCTCGTCGTCGGCGAGTTCTTCCAGCGAACCGGCCAGGCCATAGCCGGCGTTGTTCACCAAAATATCGATGCCGCCCAGCGTTTCGACTGCCTTGGCGACGGCGGGGGCAATGCGCGATCGGTCAGTGACGTCGAGCAGGACGCCATGCGCCCGCCCGTGGGCCAGCGCCTCGAAATCCGCGATCTGGTCAGTGCTACGCATCGTGCCTACGACACTGTCTCCCCGGTCGAGCGCCGCTTCTGCCAGCAGCCTGCCGAACCCTCCGGAGACCCCGGTAATCAGCCAACGTCGCGCCATCTATCCCTCATCCTGTCATCGTCCCCCCGTCGGGCGATCCAGCCTTATAGCCGATGGTCCAGTATCGCCAGCGTAGCGCCCCCAACTTGGCAATCCCATCGCGAATGTGATGTCTAACCGTGATCAGGCCTCGATCACGGCGTCGAGCGCCATCACGCCCTGGCCTTCGTCAAGCACGAGGAGAGGATTGACCTCGATCGTGCGCACCGTATCGGCATTGGCGGCGGCGAGGCGGGACAAGCCGCTGACCGCTTTCGCCAGCGCGGCGACATCGGCTTTGGCCCGGCCACGGAAGCCGTCCAGCAGCGGATAGCTGCGGACCGAACGGATCATCTCCATCGCTTCGGCCTCGCTGACCGGCGCAAGGCGGGTGGTGACGTCCTTCATCAGCTCCACGGTGACGCCGCCCAAGCCAAACATGATGACGGGGCCCAACAGGGGATCGGTGTGGACACCGACGATGCACTCCGTGCCGCCGGTGATCATCGGCGAGACCAGATATCCCTCGATCCGCGCGTCAGGCATGGCAGTCGTCACTTTGCCGATCATCGTGTCGAGTGTAGCGGCGGCATCCTGCGGCGCGATATCGAGCGCGACGCCGCCGATCTCGGTCTTGTGCAGGATGTCAGGCGAAACGACCTTAATCGCGACCTTGCGGCCGATCGATGTCGCCGCCGCCTCCGCTGCGGCGGGGTCCTGAACCAGATGTTCCGCTGGGGATGGGACGCCGACCTCTGCCAGCAGCGCCTTGCTCGCTGCTTCGGAAAACTCCTTGCCCGCTTCGATCACCGGTAGACCAGCAAGATCGCCGGTGCCAGGCAGTGCCCTGTCCCAGGCTTCGGGGAAAGTGGCGAGCGCCGACAGTGCCTTGATCGCGCGCGCAGGCTCGCGATAACAGAGATAGCCCGCTTCCACATATTCAGTCAGGGTTTCCGCTGGCGCGGTAACGGACGCGGCCATCGGCACGTCGGCAAAGCGCTCGGCCACGGCTTTCAGGCTGTCGACCAGCGGTCGCTTGATGAAGGGCAGGCCAGCGATGAGGCCGACATTGAGATAGGCGGTGTCATATTCGCCCGATCCCAATACCGCGTCGATAGCGCGCGCATACATCGGCGGGTCATTCGCCACCTGTCCGGTCAGGTCGATCGGGTTGAACGGCGCACCATTCGGCGAAATCTCGATCAATTGGGCCTGTACCTCGTCGGACGCCGTCGGAACGTCGAGAGCCTCGTCCGCCGCAAAATCAGCCGCCTGCACACCGATGCCGCCCGAATTGGTGAGGATGGCGAGACGTCGGCCCTTCGGGAAACGGCCCTTGCTTGCGGCGTAGGCGACGTCCAGCATCTCTTCTGTCGTGCGAGCCCGATACACGCCATAGCGTTCGAACACCGCATCATAGACGCCGTCCGATCCGGCGAGCGAAGCGGTGTGCGAAGCGGCGGCTTTCGCACCCTGTTCGGTGCGACCGACCTTGAGTACAACTACCGGCTTGCGCCGGGCATGGGCGACAGCCAGACCGTCGAAAAAGGACTGACGGTCCCGCACCCCCTCGATATACCCGACGACGACATCGACATCGTCGCTCATCGCCATATATTGCATCGCTTCGCCCAGGCCAATATCCGCCTCGTTTCCGGTAGTGATCCAGATACCAAAGTTGAGGCCGACCTCCTGCGCTGACTTCACCACCTCACCGGCATATCCGCCGCTCTGGCTGACGAGACCAAGGCGGCCGAGCGTGCCCTTCACATCGTCGAAGATGCCGGAAAAGGACAGGAAGCTGTTGGCGTGAAGATTGTACATGCCCAGGCAGTTGGGGCCTAGCAGGCGCATGCCCGCGCCACGCGCGATATCCACCATGCGCTGTTGCAGCGCCACGCCTTCGTCGCCCATTTCGGCGAAGCCTGCGCTGAAGATTACTGCACCGCCCACGCCCTTGCGTGCGCACGCCTCAATCGCTGGCAGCACTGCGCCGGTCGGCAGCGCCAGCACCGCACATTCGACCCGGCCGGGAATATCGTCGACGCTCGCGTAGGCCTTGACACCCTGCACTTCATCGCGGCCGGGGTTAACCGGGAAGATGTCGCCGGTGAAACCGACTTCCTTCAGATGGCGCATGGCGCGGCCACCTATGCGGGTCACATCGCCGGAAGCGCCGATCATGGCAACGGAACGGGGGCGCAGGAGAATGTCGAGGCTGGTCATGTCGGGCCCATGCTGTTGAATGTGAATCGGTGACTAGGCGGTGCAGCGCGCAGCCTCAACCATAGGCTTGCGCGCCGATGCACCAATCATCCATGTGCTGCATCGGCCGCCGATTTCGGGCTCGGCGTTGATAGTTGCATTGGCGTCCATCGCCGTTCAGTCCAACAGGCGGACGGTGTCATGGTCGATCGCCGCAATGCCGAAGCGTGCGGCATAGGCGGTGTTGGTCGCTTCAGTCTGAAAGGTCGTCTCGTTGATCAGGAAGATGAAGAGACCATAGATCAGGCCCTGCCGATAGCGCAGCCATGCTTCGTCAAAGTCGATGCGAGGGCCGCCCGCGCGTTCAAGCGCGGTCAGATAGTAAGCGAGGAGGGGACCTTCCCATTCACGCCGGTGCGCGATGTCGATCGCGGCGACCAGATGGTAGGAAATCTCCAGCCACCAGGCCGATCGGGATACGGTGGGATCGAAGAAGCCCGGCACGCCGTCTCGATCTACGAAAAGATTGCCAGGATGGGTGTCTCCGTGGATCAGGCAGAAGGAATCCGCCTTCTCGATCTGGCCGATCCTGTGCAGGGCATGGCGCATCCAGTCGCGGTCCTGCAGCTTGCGCGCCACGGCGACGCCGCGTGGTGCCTCCATGAACTGATCCCAGCGGGCCTGCTCCAGATAATAGTCGATATAACCCATCGCCCAGGGGTCGAAGCGACGGGTCACCCACGACCAGCGGCCACCAGGCAGCAGGTAGGGGCTGTTCCATGTCTGTGCGTGCATCGCGGACAACTGGTCCAGCCGGGCGCGGATGTGATCATAACCGAACGGTTCCTGCGCGCGGCAAAAGACGACATTGCGCTGGACCAGATCCTCCATCAGCGTCGCCGCGCGCCACCCGTCCTTGTCGATGCCCGCCCAGTAGGCGGTGGGCAGGTTGAGCGGCACATGGGGCGCGATCTGCTTGTAGGCCCGCGCTTCCCACTGATACATATCCTGCATTCGTTCGCTGTGATCCTCGAACGCGCCTTTCAGGATCATGCGCGTGGGCAGGCCGATGTCGCGATCGTACGTCAGTTCGAACCGTGCCTTGGTGCAGGTGGAATGGATGACGTCGATCCGCTCCGCGCGCACCACATCGACATCATGGCCCCCCGCGCGGATCGCCTGTCGCAGCCAGTCGGTATCGATATCATAGACGCTTTCGGGCAGCGCCATGGTGAGCATGCCCGCAGCATCGTCCATCGCGCGCTGTTCCTCCGGGCTGGCCGGACGGATGTCGCTCAGATCCACGATCATGCAAACCCTACTCCTTGATAGCGTCTTTTATGATGGCAGTCTGCGCACGATGACCCCGCAAGGCAAGGTCGACTGCAGATATCAAAGTTATATCCCTGACTTACACGGCGGAGGGTCAACTCCCCGTGAAGTTCGGCTTGCGTTTCTCGCCAAAGGCGGCTGCCGCTTCCTTGATGTCGTCGGGAGCATAGACCTTGTTTAAAAAGCTGCCCAGATTCTGGAGCGCCATCTGATCGTCGATATGCTTGCCAAGGCCCCGGTAGACGACCTGCTTGGCCATGGCGAGCGCCACCGGCGGTCCGGACGCGATAATTTTGGCGAGCGCCATAGCACGGTCGAGCAGCGCGCCGTCCGCCACTCGCTCTGACAGGAGGCCGCACGCCAGCGCCTCCTCGCTTTCCACCATCTTGGCGGTGAAGATCATTTCCAGTGCCTTGCTGACCCCTACCGAGTCAGGCAAATAGGCGGCGACGGCATCTTGCGGCGGCATGCCGTGCTTTGCGAATGCTGCGCAGAATTTCGCCGAATGGCTACCGATCCGGATGTCGGACGCCAGTGCGATGCCCAGCCCGGCACCCACCGCGACGCCGTTTACGGCCGCGATGATAGGCTTGGCGTAGCGCCGGATGCGTCCGATCTCGTGATCATTGAAGTCGAGCATGCGATAGGCCGAGCGCCACGTGCCTTTGGACACATTATTTTCGCGGATATCGAGGCCGGCGCAAAAGCCGCGTCCTGCGCCGGTGATGACGATGGCGCGCACCTCGGGATCGTCCGTCATCTCTTCCAGCGCCCGGGTCATGTCGCCCAGCATCGGCAGGGTCAACGCGTTCAGCCGGTCGGGGCGGTTGAGCGTCAGCAGCGCGACATAGCCCTTTTTTTCGACCAGGATATCGGTGGCCATCATCTTTTCCTTTCAGATAGTGATTTCCCGCTTCAGAGCGCGTAACGGCCGATGAGTTCGACGACCTCCGGCGTAGGCTGCCGCAGGTTGATTGCTGTCAGGCCACTGTCACGCCACGCCGCCCAGCGTTCGATGATACGCGCCGACGGGCCGACCAGCATCATCGCATCCACATACTCATCAGGCACCGCCGCCGCCGCTTCATCCTTGCGGCCCGCCATAAACAGCTCTTGAATGCGGTTTGCCGCGTCGCCATAGCCCCGCTGCACCATCGCATCCTTGTGGAAATTCTTCTCCTTCGCGCCCATGCCGCCGACATACAGCGCGACCTCGGGCTTAGACTGCGACAGTGCAGTGGCGACATCGTCCGCGATCGTAACCTTCACGCTCGACCGGATCATGAAGTTGTCGAGCGTCATGCCGTCAGTGCGCCGCGCCAGACCCTCGCGCAGGACGGGCAGGTGCGCGTCCATATCGCCTGGCATGAAATGCATCGCCAGCCAGCCGTCGGCTACCTCCGCCGTCATCGCGATGTTAAGCGGGCTGGACGTGCCCAGCAGGACAGGGATCGCCGGATTGCCGTGCAGGATGCTTTTGAGCGGTTTGCCCAGGCCGGTCGCCCCCGCGCCGCTATAGGGTAGGCTGATTTCCTTTCCGGCGTGGGTTACCGGTCCCTCGCGCTTCCAGATCTTTTTCATGATCGCGACATAGTCCCGCATACGATAATTGGGTCGGCCCCAAGGCTGGCCATACCAGCCCTCCACGATCTGCGGACCGGAAGCGCCCAGTCCTATCATCATGCGGCCTTCGCCGGCCATGGCGTCGATCGTCTGCGCCGCCATGGCCAAATTGGCCGGCGTACGCGCGGCAAGCTGGGCGATACTGGTGCCCAGGCGGATACGGCTGGTGCGCGCCCCGATGAATGCCAGCGGCGTAATCGCGTCGGAACCATATGTCTCGGCAGTCCACACGGATTCAAAGCCAAGCTTTTCCGCCTGCGCGATCATATCGAGCGGCAGTGCCATCTTCGCGCCCGAATAACCGATACCGATCTTCATGCCTGGCTCCTTCCCATGCCCGGTCTTCGCCCGGTTCGTTGCTTCTCATATGATTGCGCGCGGTAAGGGGACAGCGCTCACCGCAACGATCATATATGTGTGACTGTCTCCCGTCCTATCCTCCATGTAATGACGCCGGCGCCGCGTGCGGAGATTGTTGCGCGGCGCCGCGGTAATCCAATAGCCTTGTGCGATCATGCCAATAAAGCAGTCACCAGGAGAGCATCGCAGCGCCCCGTCGTCCGTGGCGTTCGTTGGAGCACGGGCGTTGTGACGCAAGCTGTGCAACGACGTCCGCTCGAACGGTATGCTGGCATCCATCCACCCGCGCCGGACTGGCTCACGGACGCGGTGACGGCTCCGCATGAGAGGCTGAGCGTGCGCCATGGCGGCACCAATATAGAGATACTGGCATGGGGCGGGCGCGGTCTGCCGGGACTGTTGCTGTTGCATGGCAACCGGGCGCATGCGCACTGGTGGACGCCGATCGCCGCGTTGCTGTCATCGCGTTTTCGCGTGGCCGCCCCATTCTGGCCCGGCAGGGCGGGTCAGATTGGCGCACGATTTATCGCGAGGAGGATTTTGCTGGCGATGCGCTGGCGGTGGCACAGGCAGCGGACCTGTTCGTCGAAGGTCCACCAGTCTTCGCCGCGCACAGTTTTGGTTATGGGCCGCTGCTTGCGGGGCTGCGCGAGTATGGCGAGCGACTGGCAGGCGGCATCATCATCGACACGTCGATCGAGCGTAATGCCGTGAATCCTGATGTCGGACAGCAAGCCCGTCATCGCGTCTATCGTTTGGAAATGGATGCCTTGTCGCGCTTCCGCCTGGCGCCGGAGCAGGACTGTCCGAACCATTATTATCTCGACTGGATCGCGCGGCACGCGCTGCGACCGAAGGACGACTGCGTCGTCTGGAGCTTCGATCCGCAACTGTGGGATCGGCTGGAGCGGACCGACAAGTGGGACGCGATCGCCCGGTCGGGCTGCCCGCTTGCGATGATCTATGGTGAACGATCGGCAGTCGTGCACGAGGACGATATCCCGATCCTGCGCGCCCATGCGCCGGCTCTAGGCGAGGTAGAAAGGATCGCCGACGCTGCGCACCATCTGATGCTGGATCAGCCGCTCGCGACGCGCGACGCGATCGTTGACATCGCGATGCATATGCTGGCGGCACGTGGCCAGCCAACGAAAACGTCAGGAGAGAGAGGATGGGTGATACCATCGTGTGGATCACCGGTTCGACGGAAGGCATTGGCAGCGGGCTGGCGGCCTACCGTGCCATGGCAGGACGCGCGGATCATCACAACGTCGCGCCGCAAGCACGCCAGCCTGGAGACAATCCAGTTCGACCTCACCAAGCCGGAAACCTATGGCGCGGTCGAGGAGAGCTTCCGCCGCGAACTGGCACACTTCAAAGGCAAGCGGGCGATCTTCTTCCACAACGCGATCTATCCAGGGCCGGGCAATTTCGGTTTCGTGTCGGAAGTCGATCCGCTGGACTATGCCCGTTGCCTACAGGCCAATGCGGTGGCGCCGATGGTGCTGGGCGACATGTTCCTGCGCCATGTGCGCGACGATTTCGAGACCGGGCTGATCATGATGTCATCGGCTGCCGCCCGGCACCCCTATGTCGGCAGCGTCAATTATTGCGCGTCGAAATCGGCCGTCGAAATGTGGGTGCGCGTGGTCAAGCGCGAGATGGTCGAACGCAAGCGCAATGTGTGGGTCACGGCGGTGCGACCGGGCTTCGTCGATTCCAATAGCACGCGCACGGGTGCGCAATATTCGGAGGACGTCTATCCCGTCGGTCCGCAGATGAAGGCGCAGATGGAGTCAGGCGAGAATCTGCTACAGCCCGTGGACGCGGGACGTGCCATCTGGGCCGGCTTGCCGCCCAAGAACAATGAGTCCGTTTTACTGTTCGGTGAAATGGTGCAGTCCAAATGAGCGAGACGACTGCCACCTTGCCATTGGCGGAAACCATGTTGGCTGACGCCGAATGCGTCACCGGCCTGTCGGACTGGGACGGACCAGACCTGTTCGAGCCGGAATTCCGTACCCTGTTTGCGTCTATGCGCGATTCTATCCTGACCGATGCGCATTTGACGGCGCGGGGCCTGGAAGGCGCGGAATTGCGGATGCGCGATATGGCCGAGGTCCGGCTGGGGATCATCCAGGACCGCAAGCAGCGGCCCGAGATCGCGGCACAGCGCATCGTCGCGCCGATCATTATCCTGGGCCTGCCGCGCGCCGGATCGACGTTCCTACATAACATGCTCGCGCAGGATCCAGCGAACCGCGCGCCGCTAAGCTGGGAAATGCTTTACCCGTCACCGCCGCCCGCGACCGAGACGGACGATCCCCGGATCGGCCGCGCGCAAAAGCTGCTGGAGAGCATCGGCAATACGGCGCCAGCCATGGCCGATTTTCATTCCGGCGGCGCCGACCTGCCGGAGGAATGTCATTTTCTGATGGAAGGCGTCGCTTGGTCGGACAGTTTGTCGGGCCTGTGGAAGATGAGCAGTTACAATCGCTCGCGCGCCGAAATGGACCCGCGCGTCGGATATCAGACCCATTATTTCCTGTTGCAGGCGATCCAGTCGACTACGCCGGGCAGCCGCATCCTGCTCAAAAACCCGGGCCATATCTTTCACGTCGAGACGTTGCTGGCGACCTTTCCCGACGCGCTGCTGGTGCAGACGCATCGCGATCCGGCCAAGGTCATGCCGTCGGTCACTGCTACGATCGCGACGATGCGGCGACAGAACAGCGACCTGTCGACCGACGAAAAGAGCATCGCGCGTGGCAATAATCGCGCCTATGCGGCTGGCCTTGCCAAGGCGATGGACCTGCGTGCGGCGCGGCGTGAGGTGGAACGGCGGTTCTGCGACGTGCATTTCCGCCAACTGATCCGCGCGCCGATAAAAACGGCCCGTATGATCTACGATCATTTCGGGTTGACCCTGAGCGACGAGGCGGTCGCGGCCATGGAAAAATGGCTGGAGACGTCGGACGATCATCATGCCAAGCGCAAGTTCAGGCTGGCAGATTTCGACCTGAACGAGGCGGCGATCGAGACGGCCTTCGCCGACTATATCGACCATTATGCAATTGAACGGGAACGCCCCGCCTGACTGGGCGAGGCTATAGGAAACGACAATGATTGATCTCTATGCCATCGGCAGCCCCAATGTACTTAAGGTCCTGCTCATTCTGGAAGAGCTGGAACTGGCCTACCGTCTACACCGCGTCGATATTTTCGGCGCGGACCAGTTCACGCCGGAATTTCGCGCGCTCAACCCCAACAGCAAGGTGCCGGTGATCGTCGACTCCGCGGGCCCGAACGGTCAGCCGATCACGGTCACCGAGTCGGGTGCGATCCTGTTCTACCTGGCGGAAAAGCATGGCCGATTCCTGCCAGAGGACAGGCGC
This sequence comes from Novosphingobium sp. BL-S-24, assembly GCF_055521575.1. Taxonomy (NCBI): domain Bacteria; kingdom Pseudomonadati; phylum Pseudomonadota; class Alphaproteobacteria; order Sphingomonadales; family Sphingomonadaceae; genus Novosphingobium; species Novosphingobium sp. BL-S-24. The sequence continues at coordinate 567,720 of NZ_CM145487.1, read as the reverse complement.
GCCCGCACTGCCACGCTGCAATGGCTGATGTTTCAGATGGGATCGATCGGGCCTATGTTTGGCCAATCGAACCATTTTCGCCTCTCCGCGCCGGCCGGTCACGACTATGCGATCAGCCGCTATGTCACGGAGGTGCGGCGGCAATATGATGTGCTCGAGATCCGGCTAGGCGAGGCGGAATGGCTGGGCGGCGACGATTACTCGATCGCGGACATGGCGGCATGGCCCTGGATTGCCTTCTACGCCGAACAAAATGGCGTCGATCTCGACACACTGCCCGACGTGAAGCGCTGGGTCGATGCGGTGGCGGCACGACCGGCGACAGCGCGGGCGCAACTCGACTGGCCGGCCTTGCAGGCGTTCGGCCTGGAACGGCGCGCACAGGCTGACCCGGAAAATGTTGACCAGCTCTTTGGGCGTGGCCGCTACGCACGCGCCTGATCCAACCCTATGACCTCGGCCGGTCACGAAGCCGGCGCGTTGATGGAGAGACCGACGATGCAGGAAATCGACAAGCTGGCAATGGCCGTGTTCGAGACGCCTGAGGTCGATGCCGCCCGGCGCGATCTCGAAGCCCTTTATGCCGCCGACAAGAGCGCGCAGTGGCCGGTGACACGCAGTCGCATACCCTCCGCCGTCGCTGAATATGCCTTCGCCGCCGCGCAGAGCGCGGTCAGCGATCCCGCGCGCCCCGTGCTTAACTGGCGCAACGCCTATGCGCGCCGCCATGGCGGGCTGGACGTGCCGGGGGGACGGTTCGGCACAGACAATCCCGACAATGCCTATATGTTCGTCGGCCTGTCGGGAGACTATGCTTATCGCATCGACGGGCAACTGGCGGATATCCCATCCTGCATTTTCACCTATTCGCTGCTCGACGGCGACTATGTGCGCACCAGCCATATCAAGACACTCGGCCTTTTGGGTAACAAGGATCTGGTCGTCGATGCCGAGGGTCGCTTCGTCATCACGATCGATGCCTCGCCTGCCGACGGGCGACCAAATCATATCCAGTCCACTCCCGACACGGTGATGCTGAACCTGCGCGAGACGCTGGGCGACTGGGCCACCGAATTGCCAGCCACGCTGAAGATCAGGCGCACCGACGGCAAGCCCACCCCGCCTGCCGAGACCGTGAGCGATATGGCAACGCGTGCAGCCAGCTATATTCGCGAAGGCGCTCCCTTTTGGGGCCTCAAATTTCATCATGAAAGTTACGAGAAAATCGCGCCCAACCAACCTCAGCCGATCATGTCGTCCGCCAAGCGACTGGGCGGTCTGCTGACCCAATTCTCCTCACATGGCTGCTTCACGTTGGAGGAGGACGAGGCCTACGTGGTGCGGGTCGATCCTTTCGACGCGGACTATGTCGGTTTCCAGCTTGCCGACGCCTGGATGGTGTCGGCCGACTATGTCGATCGGACGGGTAGCCTCAGCAATCGCCAGGCGCTCACTGACGCGGACGGGCGCATCAGCTTCGTTATCGCGCGGCGCGATCCAGGCGCACATAACTGGCTGGACGCGGGCGGCATGGACATGGGCGGCACCACCATCCGCTTTCAGGGCCTCAAGGATATCGAACGCGACTTTTCCGGCGCGTTCGAGGCATGGCATGGCAAGATCGCCAATCTTCGCGACGTCCTGCCGGCTGAAACGACATGGTTGGACGCGACCGGACGCGCAGAACAAATTCGGAAAAGGGTAGAGAGCTACCGGCGACGCGAGCGCCTACTGCTGGGCGAGTGACCCATCAAAACCAGGAATAGAGTATGGAGAGCATCCCATGAAAGTCGGCGTCGTCTATCCGCAGATCGAGTTGCAGGGCGACCCCGCGTCGCTGGTCGCTTATGGGCTAGAGGCGGAAGCGCTGGGGCTGCACCATCTTGTCGCCTATGACCATCCGCTGGGTGCGGAACATGCCAATCGCGATCCCCAGCTGACTGGCCCCTACACACAGGCTGATCCCTTTCACGATCCTTTCGTCATGTTCGCCTATCTCGCGGCGGTAACGAAACGGCTGGAATTTTCCTCGGGTATCATGGTGCTGCCGCAGCGGCAGACGGCGCTGGTCGCGCGGCAGGCGGCGGATGTTGATCTGTTGTCGGGCGGACGGCTGACGCTAGGCGTGGGGCCGGGCTGGAACTATGTCGAATATCAGGCACTCGGCGCGGATTTCCACACGCGCGGCAAGCGTCTCAGCGAGCAGGTCTTGTTGCTGCGCGAATTCTGGTCGGGCAAGGTGGTCGATTTCGAAGGGCAGTTTCACCGCGTTGATCGCGCGGCCCTGAACCCCGCGCCAAAGCGTCAAATCCCGGTATTCATCGGTGGTTTTGCCGATGCCGCCTTCCGGCGCGGCGCGAAAGTCGGCGACGGTTTCATTTTTGCCGACGGCTATGGCGACGTGTTCGAATGCCTGGCTACGGTGGATCGATATCTCGACGAAGAAGGGCGCGACCGCAGTACGTTCGGCAAGCATCTGCTCATGGTAAAGGTGCCAGAGGGGGAAGAGGCCGTCGCCCGCGCCCGTCGCTGGATGGAGGCGGGCGGCACCCATGTGTCAATCGAGCCGCAGCGGCGCCGCTTCGCCACGCTTCAGGGCCATCTGGACTTCATGCGCCGCAGCGTCGATTCTTTCCGCAAGGCAGGTTTGCTCGAAGATTGATGCGTTCAGCGCGGCGCATATGGTTGCGGATCAAAGGCGCCGAATCGGTCACCGACCCCCTCGTGCGGACGCAGCTTCTCACCTACATGTCCGACTTCTGGCTGGCCGGCACGGGCATGGCCGTGCATGCTCGGGGTTGCGCCCTACTCGCCTGCGCATTGCAAGCATCGACCATGCGCTGTGGTCCCATCACCCCACGCAGGTCAACGACTGGCTCCTCTTTACTTCCGACAGCCCGGTAGCTTGCCGACCGACCAGCCTGTCGCGCGGATCGCTCCACCGCCCCGACGGTACGCTGCTGGCCAGTTCGGCCCAAGACAGCATGTTCCGCTGGTTGGCATGCGTTTCATTGGCTCTCCGTTTTGGGGGCGCGATGCGCCAGCGTCATCGTCAGCGTTGCGCACGGGTGCAGTCCGCCGTCCCGTTCCACGCTCACTTCCGCGCCGGTCGTGCTGACAGTGTGGCCGCCCGATAACAGGCGCCCGGTGGCGACCAGGCGAGTCCCACGCGCAGGGCCCGTGAAGTGAATACTTTGCTGAAGGGTGGCCGCCGGCCGGTCTGGCGCGAACGTCATGCCACTCAGCGCGGCGGCATATTCGGCGATGGCACTGGTGACCGCGCCCTGGAACCAGCCGGGCATGTGGCCAAGCTCCGGGCGATTATCGAGCGCCAGCGTCACCGTTCCTTCGCCCCAGGCAAGCAGGCGGATCCCGAACAGGTCGCGGATGCCGGGCGATGCCATCGCTGTGCGCAGATAGGATGGTGCGTCTTCAGGAATGTTCTCTCCAGTCCCCATTTTCTCGATATGCATGTCCATTTTCTCCCGGCGACCTGCGCTCGTTCGGTCGGGTCGCAATTATCAGCTATAGGATGCCTTGGCCGATGGCCGGGCGTGACTTGCCGTCAGCACTTGCCATGGCAGCGGCTTCCTTGCCATAGGTTTGCGCCAATCATTACACTGGCGATCAGGTCGCCGAATGTCGGGAGATGACAGGACGTGACGAGCAATTACGCGCCGGACGGTGCGACCCAGCTGGAAATCTACCGCCGCGTCGCGCTGCTCAAAGCGAACGATGAGCGCAGTCGGAAGGTGATCATGAACGGTCGCCTCGTGATGCCTTACTACAGCTATCGCGGGCAGGAGATCATTCCTTCGGCCATGGCCACCGCCATGACCGATGACGACTATCTGGTCACGATCTATCGCGGCATTCACGACATGCTCGCCAAAGGCATGCCGCTTCGCGATCTTTGGGCGGAAATCGCCGGTCGGGTGGACGGCACTTGCAAGGGCAAGGGCGGTCCAATGCATCTGACCCACCCGAAAAAGGGCATCATGGTGACGACGGGCATTGTGGGATCGTCCATGCCGATCGCCAACGGCATCGCCTGGGGCTCACAATTGTCCAACAACGGCCGTGTCACCGTCGCCACCTTCGGCGATGGCGCATCGAATATCGGCGCTTTCCACGAAAGCCTTAATCTGGCGTCGGTCTGGAAGCTCCCGGTGATCTTCCTGTGCCAGAACAATCTTTACGCGGAACATACCACTTACGAGAAATGTACGTCGGCAGCCCGCGTGGCTGATCGCGCTGCGTCGTACAGCATGCCCGGCGTTCGTGTGAACGGTAACGATCCGATCGAGATGTTCGCTGCCGCACGTGAAGCGGTTGAGCGTGCGCGTGCGGGTGAGGGGCCAACCCTGATCGAAGCCATGACATTCCGCTTCTACGGCCATGTGTTCGGCGATGCCGACGCTTATATGGACAAGGCGCAGAAAAAAGCCGCAATGGAAGCAGACCCCGTTCCAATCTTCCGTGCGCGCCTGATCGCCGAAGGCATAGCAACGGAAGATGAGTTGTCAGCGATCGAGAAGGATGTCGAAGCAAGGATCGATGACGCGGTAGAGTTCGCTCTCGCTTCACCGTTCCCGGAACTGGATGAACTGACCAGGGATGTGTACGCGGAAGGAGTAGCCGCATGACGGACACCGCAATCAAGGCGAAGCCCATCAACACAATCCAGGCGATCAACCTGGCCATCTCTGATGCGATGGCGGAAGATGATACCGTCATTGTGCTTGGCGAAGATGTCGCCGATCCAGAAGAAGGGGGCGTGGTCGGGGTCACGAAAGGCCTCTCGACCCGCTTCGGTGAACATCGCGTGCGGTCCACGCCGATCTCGGAGCAGGCGATCGTCGGCGCCGCCATCGGTTCCAGCTTGGTCGGCTACAAGCCTGTTGCTGAAATCATGCTGATGAACTTCACGACCGTCGCCATGGACATGATCGTCAACCACGCCGCCAAGCTGCGCTTCATGTCGGGCGGGCAGACGCATGTGCCCATCGTCATCCGCACCATGACCGGCACCGGCATGGGATCGGGCGGCCAGCATTGCGACTATCTGGAAGCCTGGTTCGCCCACACGGCTGGCCTTAAGGTCGTGGCTCCGTCCAACCCGGCGGACGCCTATGGCCTGATGCGCGCCGCGATCAAGGATCCTGATCCGGTAATCTTCATCGAAGCGATCATGAACTACTGGACGCCGGGCACTGCGCCGGAGCCAGGCGCTATTGTGCCGATCGGCAAGGCCAATGTGGTCAAGGAGGGCAGCGATGTCACCTTGATCAGCTATTCGCGGGTGTTTGGTGAGGCGCTGGCGGCGGTCGAGGCGATCGAGGCGGCGGGCATGTCTGTCGAGTTGATCGACCTGCGCACCGTTTCACCTTGGGACAAGAAAACGGTGTTCGCGTCTGTCGCCAAGACCGGTCGGTGCGTGATCGCGCATGAGGCAGTGACCGAGTTCGGCGTTGGCGCGGAAATTGCGGCCACCTTGTCGAGCGAGTTTTTCGGCAAGCTCAAGGGGCCAGTGATCCGCCTGGGCGCACCCTATGCGCCAGTTCCCTTTTCGAAGCCGCTGGAATCCGCCTACGCACCGAATGCAAAGCGTATTGCCGATGCGGTAGTCTCTCTCAAATAATAGAGGCATAAATATATGGCTACTGAGGTTCTGCTTCCCAAGATTGGCTTCTCGATGAACGAGGGCGTGCTGTCCGAATGGCTAGTGGCGGATGGCGGGCAGGCGGTTGAAGGTGAACCGCTATTCTCATTGGAGAGCGACAAGTCGACAAATGAGGTCGAAAGCCCAGCCACCGGAACGCTCAAGATACTCAAGGAAGTCGGTGAGACCTATGAGGTTGGCACTGTGCTGGCGACCATCGAATAGCGTTTGATGCTGCCATTTGGCGGCGACGCTATCAACAGACTGCGGGGCGCGCGAAAGCGTTGCCCCCCGCCTTGTTTATCTCGGCTTTGGATGCGCTATCCGCCAGCTGATTTTATCTCGCATGTGCGGAAAGCGTTTGCTGCATCGCACATCTGGTGTAGTAGTCGCTGCACAACTATCGCACGAGAGGGCAAAAATATGCGTGTTCTTTTTTCAGCCGCGATCCTGGCCTGCATGAGCGTTCCTATGGGCGCTCACGCTCAAGATGCGAGTCAGCCGTCGCTGACCGTCAAGGCGGGCCAGGCGATCTTCTTCAGCACTGGTCGTCGTCTCGGTTCGATCAGCCGGGTCATGCCCAATGGCGACTTGCGCGTGATCGCCGAAATGAAGATGGTGTCGGTCCCTGCCGCGAGCCTTTCCATGTCCGGCAAGCGTCTGGTGACGTCGCTCACCCGCGCGGAAGTCGCCGACCAGAATTAAATCTGTGTGGGCGCTCGTATCGACGAGCGCCCCGCAAGCTCGTCCTGCTACAAAGCGAAACACAGGCGAGGCGGCTTTTTAGAACGATCTCTCCCCTGTTGGCTTACGCTACCAACCTGGCCCGCAACGTGTGGCGATCGACCGACAGGCGCGCTAGATAGGCGTCGATGCCCTCGTAATCCCGATAGACAGTTTCCATTACGACCATCAGATTGCTTTCCTTCATGCCATTGATGGTGGCCAGTGCCTCTTCGGTTAGGCTGACCCCACTCGCCGCCGTCAGAGTACGGGTGGAATAGGACACATCCCTGTGCCGCCGGTCGGCGCTGTCCAGATAGTCGCCCAAAACGACCGGCCAGGGAACATTCGCGCGCGACAGGATCATCGCACAGAAAGCCGGTTCGGTCCTTGCCCGCCGTGCAGTGGATCACCATCCGCAGTTCGCTCGATACGATCAGCGTGCAGGCGTGCCGTACGGCATCGCACGCAGCGTGGCAGTTCGCGATAGGTATCGCGCATCATTTGGTCCGCACCTGTCGCGCCGGGATCGACCAGCAGCGCCTTGATCGGGTCGGCCGATGCCCTGAAATCCGCCGTGACGTCAAGATAGTGCAGCACTGCGCCCTGTCCGCGCAGCCAGTCGTTCGGCGCGCTAGTCCGTTCGCGGTCGCTGCGCAAGTCGATGACGCTGCGGATACCCAGCGCGGCGAAGGCTGGTTCTCATCGGCTGCAGGGCCTAGATATTCCGATCGATAGAGCAGGCCCGATCGCGTCGTGCCGCCATTCCCTGACGGAAGGCCACCAATATCGCGCAGGTTGGGCGCGCAGGCAAATGTCGTGGCCATCATCTCTCTCCTGCTAAGTAGGGAGTGTCAGGCGGAGGTGGTCCCGCCATGGGCTAGCAACCCGTCGTCTCGCGTGTCCGATCGCCAGCGAACCGATCCTACGGGCCGTTCCAGCAGGCGACGGATCCGGCCGTGATTGAGGGTAATCGTCTCATCGAGCGCGCGTTGCAGAACGGCCTGCTCACCAATCGTCATCCGGTCGCGCTGACGCAGATAATCATGCCAAGTCGGGCAGGAAAAACGCTCGACCCAGCATTGTTCCGCCTCCAGGTCGCGGGCCAACGACCATTGATAGGCGCCGTTGCGTTGGCGGAAATGAGCGACTTCCAGCATCGCGGTGTAAAAGGCGCGGGCCTGGACAGGATCCACCGCATATTCGATCTCCACCGTGATGGGACCACTGCGCCCGGTGATGGCTAGGCGTGCCTCTGGCAGGGGCAGGGGGTCGCTGTGGCCGCTGTCGATGTTGTCGTCGGGCAACCGCAGAAGCCAGGTCAGCGCGACGCAGCAGACCAGCGCGACGCCGGAAAGGCCGATGGCGCTGGCGACCCCCAGCCCTTCAGCGGCACGTCCCCAAAGCCACGAACCAACCGCTATGCCGCCAGCCATCGACGCCTGATAGGCCGCCAGCGCGCGACCCGTAACCCAGCGGGGCGCCTGCGTCTGGATCGCGATGTTGAACTGAGTAAGCGGTTGCATCCAGAAACCGCCGGCCAGCATCAGCAGCGGTATGGCGGTGATGGGCGAGCGGGTGAAGGACAGCAGGATGACGGATATGCCCATCAATCCCAAGCTGGCGGCGACATGCGACTCCATCGACAGGCGTTGGCGGATCGCGGGCATGACCAGCGCGCCCAGCACCGCGCCTACGCCGAACGCGCCCAGCAGCAGGCCATATACTGCTGCCGATCCGCCCAACATGTCGCGGGCGATCAGCGGCATCAGGGAAGATATGGACGCGCCGGATAGGCCGATTGCGACTGAGCGTATGATGACCTTCCGTGCGGCGGGAGAATGGAAGACGTAGCGGAAACCTGAAATAATGGCAGAGCCGATTCGCTCGGGCGGCAGGCGCGGAGGATCGGGTCGCCGCTTCCACCGATAGAGCGCTAGCATGATCGGCAGGTAGCAGAAGGCGGTGACGCCGAACGCGGCGACCGCGCCGGCGGCGGCGACGATCACGCCGCCGACCGCCGGACCGAAGCTCCGAGCAATATTGTAGCTCACTGAATTGAGCGCTACGGCCGGCGGCAGATCCTCAGGTGGAACCTGCTCGCCGACGGACGACTGCCAGGCCGGAATGAACATGGCGTTGGCGGTGCCCGACAGGAAACAGAGCAGCAGCAGCAGGGAGGGGCTGAGCCATCCGGCGACTGTCACGCCCGTCAGGATTCCAGCGCTCAGGCACGCGAACACCAGCATGACGATACTCACCTTGCGGCGGTCATAGGTGTCGGAAATCGCCCCCGCTGGAACCGCAAACAGCATATAGGGAAGCATCAGCGCGGTCTGCACCAGCGCTACATCTTCCGCTTTTCCGCTCATTTCTGTCATTGCCCATCCGGCACCGACGCCGTTGATTAGCAGCCCGAAATTGCACAATATGCTAGCGGTCCAGATTCGCCCGAAATCGCGATGCCGCAGAGGAGCGAAGGTCGTGCTGGTCATACTGCCGGACTCATGGGAGCGCAGAGGGCCGACATCGATAACTCTTGCCGTTCAGCGCGCCTTGGCGGCATCGGATGTTCCCTGGATGACCTGCTGGACGGTAATGCCGCGGCGGCGCCTTATGACAGGCGCCGCCGCGTCGAATCAACGATGGTTGAAGATCGGTGCGCGCTTTTCGATGAATGACTTGCGCTTTTCTGCCGCATCCTCGCTTGCCTGCGACATGAATACCCCCCGATGTTCCAATTCGATCGCCTGTTCCAGGCTGCCTGCTGACATGTTCGCCCACAAAGCCTGTTTGGTGATCCAAAGGCCGACCGGCACATTTTGCGCTATCGACCGCGCGAGTTTCATCGCCTCGTCTAGCAGCGTATCGCCTGGTACGGCGCGCAGGATCAGGCCGATCCGTTCCGCCTCGTCGGGCAGGACGGGGCGCATGGTGAAAAGGATTTCCGCCGCCTTTTGCGCGCCGACAGCCCGGGGCAGCATATAGCTCATTCCCAGTTCGGTGCCTGTGCCAGCGTTGTGGATGGCGTTGACGAATTTAGCCGTGTCGGCCGCGATCGTCATGTCAGCCGCCAGCGCCAGAGCATAACCCGCGCCCGCCGCCGATCCATTGACGGCGCAGATAACTGGCTGCGGCAACGATCGTAGCGACATGATGATGCGCGTCAGTTCCATCAGGAAATAGCGCGTATATTGCGGCTTACCGATATTTTCGGGAACGCGGCGGGGCTTGCCCATACCGGTCAGGTCCGCGCCCGAACAGAAGCCGCGACCTGCGCCGGTCAGGATCACAACCCGGATCGTGGGGTCCATGCGGATCAGGTCAATCTGATCATTGAGTGAGTCGATAAGGTCGGCGTTGAAGGCGTTGAACTTTTCCGGCCGGTTGAGCGTCAGCGTGACGATGTCATCCTCGGTCCGGTCGACGCGCAGCACTGGTTCCTGGTCCTTCATTCTGCGTCCTCCTTTCAGCGATCTGTCCGCAGATGGACGATACCATCGCCAAACGGGCCGTCGCGGTTGGCGAGCGCCTGCTTGAACCCGCTTTCGGCCATGTCCTTGCGGAAGCCGGCACGGCGCGGGCCGGTGCCCAGATGCGCACGAGCATCCATTTCCACAGCAAACCGCTGCATCGTCATCATGCCCATCTGCTCCAGGGCCATGTTAACGATCCGCTTATGCGTCGAGTTGAGTTCGGGATCGACCAGGGCGACACGTTGCGCCAGGTCCATTGCGAAATCGTCCAGCTCCTCGGCCGGCACTGCGTCCAGCACCAGACCCAGCTTGGCAGCGTCGCGGCCCAGCAGCATGTCGCCGGTCATCAGCAGGCGCTTGGCCCATTGCGGGCCCAGATGATAGGTCCACATATGCGCTGGCGGTGACCCGTTGGCGCGCGTAGCGGGGAATCCGATGCGCGCGGTTTCCGACGCGACCATCATGTCGCAACGGAATGCGAGGTCGGTGCCTCCGGCCAGACAGTTGCCGTGAATCTTGGCGATAACCGGCTTGTGCATGTCGTAGATGATGTTGGGTAGGGACTGGAAACGCTCCATCGACCAGCAGTCATTATCGAAATTGGTGGATGACTTGCGATAGTTAATCATATTGCCCTCAGGGTCCACCTGATCGACGCCATAAGCGGCAACTAGATCATAACCCGCGCAAAAATCCTTACCCTCGCCCGACAGCAGGACGACGTTCACATCCTCCCGGTCGTCCGCTTCCATCAGCGCGTCGCGCAACTCCAGCAGCAACTCGTTGGACAGGGCATTACGGCTCTGCGGCCGGTTCATTTTGATGCAGGCGACCGCGCCCACAATTTCGAACTTCACATATTGCGGCTGCTTGAGCCATTTGCCCGAATAATTTTCCACGCTCGTCTCCCGATATCTATGACAGGCCCGTGCAAAAGACCCGCAACGTACCCATGCGGACAAGTTGCAGTTCTGTTGTGAACGGGTCTATTCGCGAAAGACGCTACAGCGCGCTTCCCGCGATTGGCCAGTACTATCGGCACGGCGGGCGCGGCATCACCATCATGATGATGAAATACTATCGTCGCGACAGCATGTCATCAGTCGTCCGGCTGATTTTCCAGTGGTCGTACATCCTGCGCCAAACTGGCGATCATGCGGCTCTGCTCTTCGTTCAGATCGTCGCGCCCCACCGTGTTGGCGAGCGGATCGTTCGCGGCGATATGACCCGAAGCGGGATCGACATCCTCCTCCAACGGCCTGATGTCCTGCGCGGTCGAAAGAATTGCCGCACTGCGGGCATCGGCGTCGTCTTTGGCTTCCGGGTCGGTCATGGCGCATCTCCTTGGATGCAGATTATAACCCCGCGGCGCAGGCGCGGTTCCGCTTACGCCATGCTCGGCACCAACAGGCATTGCTGCGTGCAGTTGGCGAGCGGTAGCCCGGCGCGGGTCCACGTCCGCGCCTGCATCGTCGACACGGCTCGGCCGACAGCCAGCACCCGCATCTGGACCAGCATCCATTGGGTGCAGTCCGGCTCGGCTTCGAACCATAAGGCGTGATCGAGGCTCGTCGTCACGAAATTCTCCCCCATTGCCGCCCGAGCGCTTGCCAAACGATGGACAGGAAGCGTGCACCAATAATCGCTAATTATGGTCAGCAACCCATAATGGTCGATCGCGTCGAGGCCGCCGGAATCAGGCACCCGGACCCAGAAGTAACTGCACCTGTCATGCATCGTCTCGGCGTCCGGCACGAAGCGGATGTCGAGGAAGGGAAAGCCGGTAAGGATCATTGCCTCGATCGAGCCTGCCGGGGCACCCGCCAGCCGCTCCGCCCGGGTCGGCAGCGTATCGGGGTCGGGTACCGCTGGTGGCGGGATGGCGCAGCCATAGTCAGGGCCATCACCCGAGAGCGCGGGGGTTGCTAGCGTGGCCGTCACTTGCGCGCGTGGCTTGCCACCCTGTGTGATGCGGGTCAGCCGATGGGACAGGCGACGCCCGTCGCGCACCGCCTCGACCAGGATCTCGCAGGGCTGGTTCGGGTCCGGCGCGGACAGGAACAGGATATGGACCGCGCCGGGCCGGGTTCCGGGGGCGGACAGGGCGGCCGCCTTCAGCCCCAAAGCGGCGATCTGGCCTCCCATCATGTTGGTGCCAAGATTGAGCAGCGAGACCGGATTGCGCCAGCCGTCCGCCGTTCGGTCCAATCGGAACAGCTGCGCCAACGCTGGCGCGCCCGCAATGTTTTCGCGCCCACCCAAAATGCGCTGCGTGATAGGCGCCTCAGACGACATCGGGACGCCGGATTGCTTCGCTGCCGCCATCGACGAAAAGTATTTGCCCGACCAGATAGCCACCGGCAAGGTCGGCCAGCGCCAGAATAGCCTCGGCCTGTACGTCCGCTTCGGCGAAATAATCGACCGCGCGAGGAGTTGCCTTTTCGATAATCTTGCGCAACTCGGGATCGTCCAGCAGCGGTTCGGTCATATGCGTAAGGGTAAAGCCGGGCGCAATGCCGTTCAGGAATACGCCCGCCCCCGCCCATTCGGGCCGCACCGCGCTGCACCGCAGCCAGAGACCCAGCGCCCGCTTGGACGTCGCGTATTCAGCCATGCTTTGTAGCTCTGCCGCTCGGGCGAGCGTCTTCGTCTCGTTGCCCGCAAGACAGCCTTCCAGAAGGTCCGGCTCGACATCGTCGATTGCCGACACCGACACCAGCGCGATTGCCTGCGCCGGCGCGCGCAAGGTTAGCAGGGAGCGCAACCCTTCCAACGTAGCGACCATGCCGAAATAGTTGACGGCGAGAACCGGCCCACCGACCGGAAAGGAAATGCCCGCCGCCGCGACGATGAGATCGAGCCCATCGGGCGCCAGCTCCGTGGCGGCATCGATCATGGCCGCCCGCCCCTGCGCGCTCGACAAATCCGCGATTACATCCGCATTGCGAAGATCGACGCCTATCACCCGCCATCCACGCGTCCTAAGCAGGGCCATCGTCGCGGCGCCGATACCGCTGGCTGCTCCTGTCACCAGCGCGACGCCCGGTTGTTTGTTCATCGTCTGATCCTTTTGCCTTGAGCAACTTGCGCGCGACGCTCTTTGTTCACCATCATCGCCGTACAAGGCGGGCCCGTCGAGTCCCTCAGTCATCGCTCCGCGGTTCGATAATATAATGATGATATCGTGTGTAGCCCGCGTTGCCGCTCACGGGGGGCGATCCTATAGGCATGCCATTATCGCCACAGCGATCATGATCAGCACCGGGGATTTCTGCAATATGGACAATAAGGTTTCGGTCAATCCGATGTCGCTCGCTGGCCGGACGATCATTGTGACGGGCGCTGGTCAGGGCATTGGCCGGGCCGTCGCAGAGCTGGTCGTCGAATTGGGCGGCAACGCCGTCGTAGCCGACATGAACCCGGAAACGCTCGAAGCGGCCAAGGCCGATTTCCCCGAGGGCCATTTTCTGGGCGTCGAGGCGAATATTGCCGACGAAGCGGCGGTGCAGAATCTCGTTGCGAAGGCGGTCGAAACCTTCGGTGCGGTGCACGGGCTGGTCAATAACGCGGGCATCACCCGAACCGCGATGATCGACAAGATGACCCTCGAACAGTGGAACCAGGTAATCGCCGTCCATCTGACCGGCGCTTTCCTGTGCGCACAGGCTGTCGGTCGCCACATGATCGAGCGGGCGAAGGCTGGGGACAGCAATCCGGGGGCGATCGTCAACATATCGTCCGACGCTGGCATCCAGGGCACGATCGGCCAGATCAATTATGCCACGGCTAAGGCGGGCATATTGGGCGCGACCATGAGCACGGCACGGGAATGGGCAAAATATGGCATCCGTGCCAACTGTGTCGCATTCGGCGTAGTCGAGACGCCCATGACCGAAACGATCCGCACCAATGAGAAATTCCGCGAAACCTATATGGCAAAAATCCCCCTCGGCCGGTTCAGCACGGCGCAGGAAGTCGCGCAGCCTGTCTGCTTCCTGTTGTCTGACGCTGCCTCCTTCATCACAGGCCAGCGCCTGTCGGTGAATGGCGGCATGCAGATCGCGGTCTGATCCATGGGCTGGCGTGTAGACAATGAATTGCAGCAGATGCTGCGGGACAGCGCGCAAGGCTATCTGGCCGAGGCGGGCGGGGCCGCGCATGCGCGCAGCGTGCGTTCGGGCCAGGATGGGTTTGACCCGGCGGCTTGGGCGAGTTTCGGAGAATTGGGTTGGACCGGCGTGCTGTTGCCCGAACGGTTGGGCGGATCGGAGCTGGGGCTTGAACCCGCCCTGACGTTGGCGGAAGAGCTTGGTCGCACGATCGCGCCCGAGCCGTTCGTGTCCTCAGCGGTGATTGCCGCCACGCTGCTGGCCGCCTCCACCGCCGATGCTGCGACGGAGCTGGCGGGTGCGCTCGCGCTGGGCAAGCGCAGTGTGACGCTGGCCTGGCAGGAAAGTCGGAGTGCGCTGGGTGCGCCCGCGTTCAAAACGCGCTTTGAAGGCGGCGTGCTAACCGGTGCGAAGGTGCATGTGCCCGGCTGGCATCCGGGCGTAGCACTGCTCGTCGCGGCCGGGTCGGACGCTGGTCCGGTCGTGCTGCTGGTCGATCCGACGGCGACGGGCGTGAGCGTCACCGCGCAGCGGCTGACCGACACAAGTTTCGCCGCCGACATCGCTTTTGACAAGGTCGCAATCGCCGACGCCGCCGTACTGCTTTCGGGCGAGGCGGCGGCTGCGACCATCGACTTGGCGTTGGCGCGGGGGACCGTGGCGCTTGCCGCGCAGTTGGAGGGCTTGGCCAGCGCGCTGTGGCATATGACGTCGAACTATATGAAGGACCGTTCGCAGTTTGGCAGCCGCCTGTCGGATTTTCAGGCGTTGCGGCACCAGATGGTCGATCTGTACGCAGAGATCGAATTGTCCGCCGCCAGCTGGCGCGCGGCGGCGACCGCCCTGGAAAGGGGAGAGGGAGCGGCCGTCGCCATTTACGCTGCCAAGGCGCGCTGTTCGCAGGCGGCGCAGGATATGAGCCGTTGGGCGATCCAATATCATGGCGCCTTTGGCTATACCGACGAGGCTGATGTTGGCCTCTTCGTCCATGCCGCGCTCACCTGGTCAACTTGGCTCGGCAATCCGGCGGCACATCGTCGCGCCGCGCTCGTCGCCCATCGCAGCGGGAATGTTCGTCATGGCTGAAGATTTGAACGCACTGTCCAACGATGCCTTTCGCGCGCGCTGGCGCGAATGGCTGCACGCCAACTTCCCGGACGAATGGCGCATCCCGATCATTCACCGGCTTGCCGGTGAGGATGAGCGGCGCTGGCATCGCATGACCTATGCGGCGGGGTGGCGCGCGCCGGGCTGGCCCAAGAAATATGGTGGCCTTGGCCTCGACCTCGAAAAGCAGCTGATCATCAACGAGGAGATGGAGGCGCACCGCTGCGCCCGTGTCCTCGACAGCGGCGGCGCGCTTTTGGCTCCGGTAATGATGAAATATGGCACGGACGAACAGAAGGCGCGCTACCTGCCCGCGATCCTCAACGGTGACGATCTGTGGTGCCAGGGCTATTCGGAGCCGAATTCAGGATCCGACCTGGCCAGCCTACGCACCACTGCGGTGCTGGATGGCGACGAATTCGTCATCAACGGCCAGAAGATCTGGACGACGCTGGCGGCCTTCGCCGACCGCATTTTCGCTCTTGTGCGCACCAATAAGGATGTGAAGAAGCAGGCGGGCATCAGCTTCATCCTCGCCGACATGAACCTGCCGGGCATGACTGTCCGGCCGATCATGAACTTGGCCGACGAAGACGAATTGTGCGAAGTGTTCTTCGACAATGTACGCGTGCCCGCCGAAAATCTGGTCGGCGCGGTCGATCAGGGCTGGACTGTCGCCAAGGCGTTGCTGGGCGACGAGCGCATCACCAACGGCGCGCCGACCCTGCCGCGTCAGTCGTTCGAAATGTTGGAACAGCTGATCGAAGGGCTGGACCAGGGCAGCGATGTGGGCGTCAGTGACCGAGTATCGGTGTTGCTGTGTGACCTGCATGATCTCGCTGCGCTGCACCGGCAAGTGGCTGACGCTGCGATCCGGGGTGAGGTGGACAATGCGGTGCTGGGCTTGATGAAGGTGCTGGCGACCGAACTGTTCCAGCGCGTTACGGAAGAGATGCTACGGGTCAGTGGCGAGAGCGCCGGACTGGTCGAGCCGATCGGGATCGGCGGCGTCGAGATGGATCTGCGCAAGCTGTTCATGGTCGCACGTCCATCGACCATTTATGCCGGCGCTAACGAGGTGCAGCGCAATATCGTGTCCAATATGCTGATGGGACCGGTTGCCAAATAGGCTGCCTGTTTTTGGTCCGAGCATTTGATGAAAAAAAGGGGGGCGGGCCGATGTGTCCGGCCCCCTTTTTCGCCTTGCCGGTTTACGATCATCGGTACCTTCCAACGATGAGTGATCAATGGCCGCAAGGTCGGTTCGCCGTTGACCCCTGCGACGACGGATCTCAGATCTGCGACACGGGCAGCCTGATGCGCGCACCGTCGAAGGCGGGTGTGACCGTCACCTGACAGCTCAGCCTGCTGTCGTCCGCCTCGTCGATCGCGCCTTCCAGCATGTCAACCTCGTCGGCGCTTTTGGGTTCGATCTCGTCCAGCAGCGCCGGGTCGAGATAGCAGTGACAGGTCGCGCAGGCGAGTTCGCCGCCGCATTCGCCGATGATGCCGGGCACGTCATTGTCAAGTGACGCCCGCATCAGCGTGTCCCCCTCGACCGCGTCCACCACCTGTTCGGTTCCGTCATGCTGAACGAATGTGATCTTTACCATGCCCTTGTCCCCTTTACTTCACGGTCCAGACCAGTGGCAGGGCTTTGAGGCCCAGCACCGATCCGGTTTCCCATTTGACGCCGCCCTGGCTCTCGTCGATCGCGAAGTCCGGGATGCGCTTCAGCCATTCCTCCAGGAAGATGCGCAATTCGGCCCGCGCTAAGATGGCACCCGGGCAGCGATGCGTGCCTTTGCCGAAAGCCATATGGTCGCGCGGCTTGCGGTCCAGCCGCACCTCCAGCGCATTGTCCCAGCGCGATTCATCCACGCCGTGCGCCGGCGTAGGCAGCATGATGCGGTCGCCTTCCTTCAGGTCCACGCCGGCGAACGTGGTGTCGCGCGTCACGCGGCGTGAGACCGTGGAGATGGCGTAGCGGCGCAATATCTCCTCAATGGCGTCGGGGATGGCGTCTGGATTGTCGCGCAGAAAGCGGCGATGGTCGGGATTGAGCGCTAGATGCCGCGCCGACATCGCCATCATGCCTCCAACCGTGTCCAGCCCGCCAAGCATCACCGTGGTCATGTAGCCGACTCGCTCCGCCTGCGACAGCGAACGCCCGTCGATGTCCATATTCACGATGGCACTCATCAGGTCATCGCCCCGCGTGGCGACGCGGCGATCAACCCAATCAGACAAATAAGTGTTCATCGCGCCCATCGCTTCGAACCGCAGCCGGTCTTCCGTTCCCTTTATCGCGGTGTTGGCAAGTCCGATCAGATATGCCCGGTCATCCAACGGAAGGTCGACAACGCGCAGGAACAACTCCATCGGCATCTTTAGCGAAAAGTCTTCGACGAATTCACAGCGGCCGTTGAGCGCAATGCCGTCGATTAACCCGATAGTCAGTTCGCGCGCGCTCTTCGCCAGTTCCATCACACCCTTTGGCGACAAGGCAAGGTTGAGCGGGCGGCGCAGTGCTTTGTGATAGGGGTCGTCCGCCTCGATCGGTAGCATCGGCGGGATTTCCGCTGGGGAAGGCGGGATGCCAATGCCCTGCGCGGAGGAGAATAGTTCCCAGTCAGGAAAGGCGGCGTCGAGCAGGTCGGCGTTGTTGATGACCCAGAATCCGCCGGACTGTGGGGTGAAGAACAGATTGGGCCAGTCGTTTACTTGCCGGTGCCAGGCCTGATGCACATCGTCGTCCTCGCCGGCGAAGGTGAAGATGCTGAACTCCCGCACAAGCTCTTCGGGTACATGTGCCGGAATGGTCGCGCTTTCCATCCGTCTCTCCTCCTAAGGGACAATATTCATGCCTCACGTATCGGGCCTATTCCATTTCTCCGTCGATGTGAAGTATTTGCTTGATATCGGTGTTCGCTCGCGACAGCCAGCCTTCGATAATGGACTGAAGTGCTACGGCAAGCGCGATCGGCTGTTCCGCCATTATGTGATGATAGGCGAGCGGTATCTCGACAAACTGGCTGTCGGGCCGCATCACTTGCCGCTGGACTTCAAAATCGTCACGCAACGCCACCGTTGACATTTCGCCGCGCACGAAGGCCAACGGGCAGCGCGCATCCAATATATCCTCCCATGTACGCTCGATGTCGCATCTAAGAAAGAAGTCAGGGTCGAAGCGCCATGTCCATTCACCGCCCCGCTGCATCACGGAGGCGCGGGCGATGGCATCGACGATATAAAGCAGACCGCTTGGTTCATCGGGAGAGAAGCGAAACCGCTCCAGCGCATCCGCCTCACTCGCATAGAACCGGCTCTTATATGGCGGCACCTTGTCAATATCTTCTGGCACGATGAAGGAGTCGACCATGATGCTGCCAAGCAGGCGATCACCATGGGTGCGCGTGACGATCGACGCCGCCTTGCCGCCAAAGCTGTGGGCCAACATGGCGGGCCGTCGCCCCTCCGCGAACAGGCCGCAATCCTCCGCGACGCCGATCGCCTCGCGGGCCATCTGACTGATGGAATAATAGTCGCGCCAGTCCGATCCGCCCATGCCGGAGAACGAGAAGGATACGACTCGATACCATCGCGCCAATAGCTGAGCGACCGGCTGCCACCAGCGGGCATGAGCCATCGATCCGTGCAACAACAGCAGGCCTTGGTTGGCCGGATCGCCCCAAAGAAGCGTCTCGATTTCCGCTCCCTCGACCCGAACACGCCGTTCCTCGACCGGCATAGCTAGCGCCTGGAGAAACCATCGAGGCGCGGGTGGTCGCTGGCCAGCGAGGCCCGCGAGAGGTCTGGGCCGATTGCTCCAGACCGCCCCGCCCCGTGCGATGCTGGGGGTGTCGCGGGTCAAGGGTTCGTCTCAGTCCGCATAGCCGCGCGCGGTGCGATAGGCGGAGTATCGTTTAAGTAACTGCGCGGTGCCGCCGCCAAAATCCTCCGGCGTGAAGCGGTGCATGGTGGTCGAGCGCCGGGGATTGGCGTCCAGCCATCCGCGCATCGCGCATTCCGCCTGAGCCGACAGGGCAAGGCCGAAATGGCCGTAGAGTCCGCGCACAACGCCCATCTGATCGGCGACGAAATCGCGGAATTCGATGTCAATATACTGGCCCGGAATGGTCTGCTTGACTGACTCCGCCCGGTCCATGGCGAGCGCCCAGAACTCTTCTTCGCGAGTAAAAACTTTGTTCATGTCCACGTCCTCGCCCCGAAATGCTCGATGCGCGCCATTCAGCAGGTTGCAGAGCGAAGGGATGGACTGGAGCGGGTCGCGGTGTGTCTGTACGATCATCGCGTCGGGGAAGACGTTTAGCAACTGCCGCATGGAATAGGTGTCGGTCGGATTTTTGAGGAGCCAGGTCAGGTCCGGCCCGTCCGCACCGATCAGCTTCAATACGTCTGCGAAAAAGCGATAGGCAAACGTGTCGTCGCTCGCCCGATACCAGGCATCATAGGCCGGAATTACGAACGAGGAAGGCCACATGTTCGAACAAAAACCGGCAGCCAGGACGTTCAGGGATTCCTCAACGCTGTCGATCGCCATGTCATGATCCTCCAGAACTTCGGGCGCAACCGCAATCATCGCGTCGAGCGCCGCCCCGGCCTCTTGGAAATCGAGATTGGCAGACCAAGCGGCGCGTGGCGGGCGCGGCTGCGGCGCGGCGCACAGCCAATGTTCCGGCCCTTGGAACTGCGGGTCCATTGACAGCAGTTTGTGCAGCGCGGTGGTGCCGGACCGGGGGATGCCGGTGATCACCAGCGGGCGGCGGATCGGACGGGCCATCGCCTCAGGCCGCTGCTTGAAGCCCTCGACGGCCTTCAGCCGGGCAGTCAGGTTCGCGATGATCACCTCGCGCAGCATGACGGCACCCTCGGCGCTCAGTCCGGCCTCGTCGAGTTCGTCGAGGAGCCGGCCATAGCCATCACGAAAATCGTCGCTTCCGAAATCGTTTAGTCCACAGCGCCCGGATGCCTCGGCCAGCAGGGCGTCCTTGGATGCGTGAAAAGCAGGCAACGTCATTACACCATGTTCCTTTCGTGCGGCGTGCGGGTTTGGGTGTCGATGCCCTGTTCGCGCAGCACTTCGATGATGGCTCCCATGGCGGTCGATGCGGCGGGAAAGCCGCAATAGGGAACGGACTGGATCAACACTTCCTCGAGCTCTCGCGCCGTCAGACCATTCCGCAGGCCGATGCGGATATGATTCTTGAGCTCCGCCACTTGCCGCTGCGCGATCAGGATGCCGATCACCACGAGGCTGCGCTGCTTGCGCTCCAGCCCGTCGCGATCCCAGACACTTGCGAAGGCGAAGTTGGTGGCGAGATCGGCCATGGCGCTGCCGAAACCGTCGCTATCCAGGCCCTGCTGCATCATGTCCCGGGCCTGATCACCCATCAGTTCACCGAAAACCCGCAACCCGCGCGTGCGCATGTCTTCCAATTCACCCTCCATATTTTGCCCGCTCTATTTCCCGCGCGGGACCAGCGGGTCAACGACAGGCCGCGATAATCGCGCTTATGATCACCCATCAGTCCAGCGACAGTACAAAGGCGCGCACGTTGTCGGCAAAGGCTTCGGGCTGTTCCATTGCGGCAAAATGACCGCCTCGCGCCATTGGCGTCCAGCGAATGATAGCGAAGCTCTGTTCGCCATAGGCGCGCGGGGGAGGCGGGAAGATGGGATCGGGGAAGGCAGCGACGCCGGTGGGAATGTCGACGCGATGCTCCAGCGCCTGTCCGCCATCGTCGCTGACGGCCTTGTAGATCCAGGTCGAGGTTACGATGCTGCCGGTGGCGACATACAGCATGACGTTGGTCAACAGCTGGTCGAGCGTATAGATCGACTCTAGCATCGGCACGTCGCCCACACGGTCGATGTCGGACCAAACGGCGAACTTTTCCAATATCCACGCCGCCGCGCCAACTGGGCTGTCGGACAGTGCGAAGCCCAGCGTCTGAGGCCGTGTCCCCTGCTGATGGGCATAGCCGCCCTCGATCATGCGCATGCGGTCGACGGTGGCGAGATAGGCCTTGTCCTCCTCCGTCTCCGGAACGACTGTTGCGGTTTGGAGCAGGCACATGTTGAGGTGCAGCGCGACGCAGGCATCAGCATGATCATGCGCGAGCCAACTCGACACGATGCTGCCCCAATCACCGCCCTGCGCCACATAACGGGGATAGCCCAGGATGTCGGTCATCAGCGTGTTGAACAGGCGGGCGATTGTGCGCGGTCCCATCGGCGCTGCGGGACGCCCGGAGAAGCCAAATCCCGGAAGGGAAGGAATGACGAGATCGAAGCCATCCTCCGCGCGTCCGCCGAACCGCTCAGGATGGGCGAGGCGATCGGCAGCGTCCTCGAACTCCAGAAAGGAGCCAGGCCAGCCATGGATCAGCAGTAGCGGCGGCCGGCGGCCCGGGGCGGACCCTTCGATACGCAGAAAATGGATCGACAGGCCCTCCACGTCGGCACGAAAGTGCGGCTGCATGTTCAGTCGCGCTTCCTGCGCGCGCCAGTCGTAGCGCTCGACCCAATAGGCGGCGATCCGGCGCATCTCCGCTTTGGCGATGCCCGCCGTCCAGCCGCCCGCGTCAGGGAAGGCATCCCAGTCGAACGTCGCGACCCGATCGCGGATCGCCTGAAGGCGCTGTTCAGGCAGGGCGATGGGGAAGGGGGTCGCTGGCATGGAACGGGGTTCTCCGGTGATCGTGGACCAACACCAATAGAGCGAGCGGCCCGCAGATGCGCGGGGAGTCCCGCGATATTACAGGCGTGAAATCGCGGCGGTTGGATTATTTCGAAAATGCTGCTATGTTGCAGACGCTCAATAAGCGCAATGTTCTCTGGATAGTCGAGGCAGATATGAAGGTCCGCAAGCCTACAATGGATTACAGCGAAGTGCCGCTCTACTGGTCGGAGAATCGCGAATTTGCCCAGCGATGGAATGCAGGCTCCTTCATTCCGGCCTATATCGAGCCGTTCCTCGTGAAAGTTCTGCACGAGACCAAGCCCCTGCTCGACGCAAGCAATAAAAAGTTGGCGAACGAAGTAGAGATCTTCATCAAACAGGAGATGGAGCACTGCAAACAGCATGTGAAGTTCAACCGCCGCTTCGCGTCTTTCGGCTATGATGAACTCAAGCCGCTGGAGACAGCGTTCGCTAAGGATTACGACGACTGGATGAAGAGCAAGTCGCTGCGTTTCCGCCTCGCCTATTGCGAAGGGTTCGAGGCGATGAGTGCGATTTCCGTCACTGCTATCTTCGAAGAGTCCGACGAATTTTTCGCGACCGCGGACCAGAATGTCGTCGACCTATGGAAATGGCATCTGGCCGAGGAATATGAGCATCGCACCGTGATGTATGACGTATTCCACGAGATGTACGGCAAGAATCCGATCACCGGCTATTTCTGGCGTATTTACGGGCTGTTCTATGCCATGGTCCACATGGGCGGGTTTTCCGCACGTGCAACCAAAGTGCTGCTGGACAAGGATCGGTCCGCGATGACACCCGAGCAACTAGCACAGTCGATCGCGAACGAAAAGCGGGCTAAGAGGGCGCTGGGCCGTCCTGCGCTCAAGCATTTGCTCGAAATCCTGTCGCCCTTCTACAAGCCGGCCAATCGTCGTCCGCCGCGTGGCGTCGAAGCTTATCTGGGTGAGGGCTTCCCGCGCGTGGCTGGGAAGGCTGTGCCCGTCGCGGCCTGACATATCCTCTGAATAGGCCGCGATCAGTGTGTCGCGGCCTGAGCCGGTCAGGGCGATGGATCAGCCTGCTTCGAGCGTGGCGAGGGCCGCCTCAACGCAGGCGATATCCTGTTCTGTCGTGCCGCCGGACACCCCGATGGCACCTGCGACCTCGCCGTCCGATCGCACAGGTTCGCCGCCGCCGAAAGGCATCATGTTAGGCAGGGCGGCCATCGCGGGCGAGGTGCGTGCCGCCTTTTCCATCGTTGCAGTCGATATGCCATAGAGCGCGGCGCAGCGCGCCTTCTCCCGTGCGACGTCGATCGAGGCCAACGGCGCGCTCGTGCCACGTTCCAGTAGCAACAAGTGGCCACCGGCATCAACGACGGCGACCACCACCCCGCAGCCTTCTTCCCCTGCGCGTACCATGGCGGCATCTGTCATAGCACGTGCGGCGATCAGGCTGAGCTCAGTGGTCGTCTTCATCATCGCTCTATGCTACCTTTAATTTGCCGCGACGAAGCGCTCGCCATGGGGACGCAAGAAATCGAAACCGGCGCTTGTCTGGTCCAGCGCGTCGGTTAGCTGAAAGGTGTGGCTGGCCGCCGCCAGCGTCTGCATCAACGCGCCCGGATCATCGGTCTCGACCTCATATTGAGCGATATATTGTGGCGCTTGGCCCTCCACGTCCCGGATATAGCGGGTGCAGGCGTTGAAACCCGGCAGCGCCAGCACTTCACGAACATGGATATTGTCGTACCATTCGTTGAACTCGTCGTCTTGGCCTTCGACAGCCCGTGATGTCACTTGAAGCACATAACGCATCGCATTCTCCCGTTTTCGCCTAGGAATAACAGCTATCGCCTATGCCAGCCGATGTCGCGGCAATACCGTCCATCGTAAAGCAGCATGTCCGCACGTCCCTACAAAATCACGTGCGCGATCCACCCGCGCGGCGCGCAATCCCATATCTGATTTGGGCCTTTTACCGTGACGTGCGGTTGACAGCGCGTGCCAAAATCCCCTCTCGGTAGGGTGTGGACCGTAACGACAGCGCGGTTCGGAGGCGGTGGCTTGCGATCGCGGATACACATATGTCGTGAGAGCCGAAAAAAATGGTTCCGGGCATGGGCGAGAGGAATAGTCATGAAAATCGGTATGCAAACGGTCGTTTCGCGCGGTTGCGTTGAACCGCTGGCGCAGGCCAGGGCAATCGCCGAACGCGGTTTTCACGCCATCTATCAGGGCGAGCACCATCACTTGCCCGCCGCGACGCCGGTGCCGGAATTCTATAAGGATACGGGCATTCCTGAATTCTACAAATATACGCCCGATCCGCTGATTACGCTGGGTATGATGCACGCCATTGCGCCGTCGCTGGAAATGGGCACGTCGATCATGCTGCTGCCGATACATGATACGCTGATGGCCGCGAGCCGGATGGGCACTCTGGACGTCTTGACCGGCGGCAAGGCCAGCTTTGGCCTGGGGATTGGCTGGAACCAGCCGGAGCTGGCACATCACGGCGTGCAGTTCGAAACCCGCCTCGCGAAGCTGGAGGAACAGTTGCGTGCAATTCGCAAGTTATGGAGCAGCGAAATCACCAGCTTCGATGGCGAGTTCGTTAAGTTCGCCGACTCATGGCAGGGCCCAAAGCCTATTCAGCAGCCGCAGCCCCCGCTGTTACTGGGCGGCCGGCTGCTCAAGCGTAATCGCCGTGTCATCGCCGAACTCTGCGACGGATGGCTGCCGACGGACACATATGCGCGCACCTATGGCGAACATATCGAGGCTGATCTCCGGACTCTGGGCGACGCGCTGGAGGAGCAGGGGCGCGAGCGGACGGCGCTCAAAAACGCCTTCCTCTATTCCGAGCTTTTTCTTTGGGACCGCTCGCCGGAGGATTTCGCCAAGGCGATGCCGACACGCGCGGACATCGCTCGCTATGAAGCACTGGGCTTCGAGCGCGTGATTTTGGGAGTGCCGTCTTTTTCCGAAGCGCATTTTCACGGCGCTCTCGATATTGTAACCAAGGTCGTTGAACCCTGGCTACACAGCACCGCAGAACGCTGAGTTGACGGAGGCTTTCATGGATAATCTGCGGTTAGCCCTGCAAAGTGCCGACGTTCCGGAAGCGGTTCGCATCGTCGAGACGCTTTCGACGGCAGATTTGCTCGCCGCGGCTGAGGCGCTGACACTCGACGCCTTCGGCCCGGTTGTGACCTATTCGCGCAAGGTTTTTATCCCGCTGACACGCTTGTGCCGCGACGTCTGCCATTATTGCACCTTTGCGACGACCCCGCGCCACAGCACACCGTATCTTTCGATCGACGCCGTGCTGGACATTGCCCGCCGGGGCGAGGAAATGGGGTGCCGCGAAGCCCTGTTCACGCTGGGGGACCGACCGGAGGCGCGTTACCTCGCCGCGCGCACCGCGCTGGACGCGATGGGGGAAGAGAGCACGTTGTCCTACCTTCGCACCGCCGCCGCCGCGGTGCTGCGCGAAACCAGCCTGCTGCCGCATCTTAACCCCGGCCTTATGGACGCGGCGGACTATGCTGCGCTGCGACCCGTGTCCGCTTCCATGGGGTTGATGTTGGAAACGACAGCCGACCGGCTGGGTGCGCCGGGTGGGCCGCATTATGGATCGATCGACAAGGAACCTGCGCGGCGCATCGCCGCCATCGAGGAAGCCGGGCGTGCAGGCGTGCCCTTCACGACCGGCCTGCTGATCGGCATCGGTGAGACACGGGTGGAAAGGATCGACGCCTTGGTGCGCATTCGCGACCTTCAGGCGCGCTATGGCCATATCCAGGAAGTGATCATCCAGAATTTTCGCGCAAAGCCGGATACCCGGATGGCGGCGCATGACGAACCGGATCTGACCGAGCATCTATGGACCATCGCCGTCGCGCGGCTGATCCTGGGCGCAGACATGACGATACAGGCGCCGCCCAACCTGCACGACGCCGAAAGCCTGGCGCAATTGCTGCGTGCGGGAGTCAACGACTGGGGCGGTGTGTCGCCGGTGACACCCGATCATGTAAACCCTGAAGCGCCCTGGCCGCATCTCGATATGCTGGAGCGGCTGACGACGCAGGCGGGGCGCGTGCTACGACAGCGGCTGGCGATCGGTCCGTCTTATGCGCGCGATCCCGACCGCTGGCTTGATCCGGCGATCCGCGATACGGTCCGCCGCGCGGTCGACGCGCGTGGCCTGCCGGTGACGGACGGATGGCGACCAGGCGCGCCCCGGCTGATGCCGATTGACCTGCCCAAAGGGCAGACGGCGCTGTCGACCCGGATTGACGCTATCGCGGCGAAAGCGAGCGCAGGCGAGCGGCTGGACGAGGCAGAGATAGTGACGCTGTTCAGCGCCGACGGGCCGGACGTGACGCGCATCGCAGCCGCCGCGGATGCACTGCGGGGGGTCACCTGTGGAGACGTTGCAACTTTCGTGATTACGCGGAACATCAACTATACCAATATCTGCCTCTATAAATGTGGTTTTTGCGCCTTTTCAAAGGGCAGCACCCGTTCGGAGCGCGGCCCTGCCTATCGCCTGCCGCTCGAAGAAGTGGGGCAGCGCGCGGCCGAAGCACAGGCGCTGGGCGCCACCGAAGTCTGTCTGCAAGGTGGCATCCATCCGTCTTTCACTGGCGACTATTATCTCGATGTGCTGAGCACCGTGAAGGCGGCGGCTCCCGGCATCCATGTCCATGCCTTCTCCCCGCTTGAGGTGACGCATGGTGCGATGACGCTCGGCCTGTCTATTCCTGCCTTCCTCGAACGGTTGAAGGCCGCCGGCCTCGCCAGCCTGCCGGGCACGGCTGCAGAAATACTGGACGACGAGGTGCGGGACATCATCTGCCCCGACAAGCTGATGACCGCCGAGTGGCTGGACGTCATGCGGTCGGCGCATGGCTTAGGCCTGCGGACCACCGCGACCATCATGTTCGGTCATGTCGACCGCTATGACCATTGGGCGCGACACCTGCTGGCGATTCGCGATCTTCAGGCGGAGACCGGCGGCTTTACCGAATTCGTGCCGCTGCCGTTCGTGCATATGGACGCGCCGATCGCGCGCAAAGGGCTGGCGCGTTTCGGCCCCAGCGCACGCGAGACGATATTGATGCACGCCGTCGCACGACTGGTGCTCAATCCGCTGATCAACAATATCCAGGCCAGCTGGGTGAAACTGGGGCAGGAAGGGGTCGCCGCGCTGCTCGGCGCGGGTGTCAATGACATGGGAGGCACGCTGATGGACGAATCCATCACGCGCGCCGCCGGCGGCACGCATGGCCAGCATTGTGAGCCCGAACGGATGCACGCTATTGCCGCGAGGGCGGGCCGCACGCCGCGCCAGCGCACCACGCTTTACGATATCGCCAAAAAGAAAGAGACCGATGACCGCCACGTCAACGCCGCCTGAACTGATCGCCGTTATCGGCGGCACGGGAAATCTGGGTTCCGCAATTGCCCGTCGTCTCGCCAAGGCTGGCCGCGCCGTCGTCGTCGGCTCGCGCAAGGCTGAAAGTGCCGAAGCAGCCGCTGCCGAACTGGGCTTTGGCATCACCGGCTTGGCTAATGCCGACGCTGCGCAGGCGGCCAGCATCATCATCATTACCGTTCCCTTCGCCGCGCAGGAAGGTACGCTAAACGACATCGCGCCCCATGTCGCGGGCAAGCTGGTGGTCGATACCACTGTGCCGCTGGTCCCGCCTAAGGTGATGCGCGTGCAGCTTCCGGCCGAAGGAAGCGCCGCGATGCGCGCCAAGGCGATCTTGGGCGGCGGCGCGATCATGACCAGTGGTTTCCACAATGTCGCCGCCCATAAGCTGATCACTGACGAGGATGTTGATTGCGACGTGCTGGTCTTCGGCGACGAGAAAGCCGCCCGCGAGCAGGTGGTGGCGCTCGCCCGCACCATGGGCCTGCGCGGCATCCATGGCGGCGCGCTCGCCAATTCGGCGGCGGCCGAGGCGCTTACCTCCGTGCTTATCTTCGTCAACAAAACCTACAGCGCGGATGGCGCGGGGATACGGCTTACCCGTATCGACGCTAACTCCTGATCCGCAGATGCTGGAAATCCATGCCCTGCGCGGCATGCCAGAGGTCGAGCCTGGCATGGACCTGGCCGGACTTCTGACCGACGCGTTGATGGCCAATGATCTGGTGCCCAGATCGCA
Source organism: Novosphingobium sp. BL-S-24 (assembly GCF_055521575.1). NCBI lineage: Bacteria > Pseudomonadati > Pseudomonadota > Alphaproteobacteria > Sphingomonadales > Sphingomonadaceae > Novosphingobium > Novosphingobium sp. BL-S-24. Next base: position 539,750 of record NZ_CM145487.1, on the reverse strand, counting down.
CGACGTCCTGGTGGTGACGCAAAAAATTCTGTCCAAGGCAGAGGGTTGCTTCGTCGATCTCGCGACCGTGGAGCCGGGCGCAGAAGCGCGGTCGCTGGCGACGAGGACTAACAAGGATCCGCGCCTCGTAGAGTTGATCCTGCGCGAATCGAGCGCAGTCATCCGCGCCTCGGCCCATGTGCTGATCACGCGCCATCGCTCCGGCCATGTCATGGCCAATGCCGGAATCGACCGATCGAACATCGGGCCGGGCAGCGAGGATCGGGTGCTGCTGTTGCCGCGAGATTCGGACGCCTCCGCCGCGCGGCTGCATGCTGCGTTCGCAAGCCGTTTCACCGAGCCGCCCGCGATCGTTATTTCCGACAGCTTCGGCCGTCCATGGCGGATGGGCACGGTCAATGTCGCCATCGGCGCGGCCGGTATTCCCGCGATCATCGACCAGCGGGGCGACATCGACCGCGATGGCCGTACGCTGCTGGTGACGCAGGTCGCTCTGGCCGACATGGTGACGAATGCGGCGGGGCTGATCGCGGGCGAGGGGGCGGAGGGCATTCCCGCCGTGTTGGTACGCGGCCTGTCCTGGTCTGCACCGAACGCGCCAGCTGCCGCGCTATTGAGACGAGCTGAAGAGGACCTGTTTCGATGAAGAGTCCGATTGTCGTGCTAAGCGGCGGCGTGGGCGGCGCGAAGCTGGTACTGGGCCTCGCGCGCGCGGAAGAGGGGCAGGTCACGGCGATCGTCAATACGGGCGACGATTTCGATCATCTGGGCCTGCGCGTTTCGCCCGATGTCGATACGCTGCTCTACACCCTGTCGGGCAAGGCGGACGCCGCGCAGGGATGGGGCCGGAAGGGCGAGAGCTGGAATTTCATGGCCGCCGCCAGATCGCTGGGCGCGCCAGACTGGTTCAATCTGGGCGATGGTGATCTTGCACTGCACGTGCTGCGGACGCATGCGCTGCGGCAGGGTGCGCCGCTCTCCACCATCATCGCCCACTTCGCGCGGGACTGGGGCATCGACACGACAATTCTGCCGATGTCAGACGACCACGTCGCCACCATGGTCGATACGGATGAGGGTCTGCTGCCCTTCCAGGACTATTTCGTGCAGCGGCGCTGCGCGCCCGCCGTGCGGAAGGTCTTGTTTGAGGGGCCAGCTGCTGCGCGTCCCGCGCCGGGAGTTCTGGAGGCAATCGTCGACGCGGACGCGCGAGCGATCCTGATCGCCCCGTCTAACCCCTTCCTGTCGATCGCCCCCATCTTGGCGGTGCCGGGCATCGCCGATGCGTTGCGTGCCGCGCGCGCACCGGTGGTGGCCGTGTCACCCTTGGTCGGGGGCAAGGCTGTCAAGGGGCCGACCGACAAGATCATGACGGAACTGGGTCTGCCCACTGATGTCGGCGCGATCGCAGCGGAATATGATGGGATCATCGACGCGATGGTGATCGACGAGCGCGATCCGCCAAGTGCGTCCGATCTACGGCTGCCGGTGGCGCGCACCGATACATTGATGGTGACGCTGGAGGACCGCATACGGGTCGCCCGCAGTGCACTGGCTTTGGCTGATCGGTTGTGAACAGCTGGACGTTTATCGTCCCCTTGAAACGCGCCGCCGACCGCAAGCAGAGGCTCTCCACCCTGTTTCCCGCGCAAAGACGCATGAACCTGACCGAGCGATGGGCGCTCAATACGCTGGCCGCGGCTCGACAGGTCGGCGATGTCCTGCTGCTCTCGGATGAACCGCTGCCGATGGAGGGGGTGGACTGGCGGCCGGACGGGGGGCGCGGCCTGAACGCGGAACTGGATGCGGCCTATGCGGCGCTGCGTCCAGGGCGCGTGCGCGTGGCGATCGTCCATGCCGATCTTCCGCAGGTGACAGGCGAGGATTTGCGGTGCCTGATCGACGCTGCGACACCCGGCGGCGTTGCGATCGCGCCTGATCGCCACGGTTCGGGCACCAATGCGCTGGCCGTTGCCGACGGCCGTCCCTTCGCCTTCGCTTTCGGTACAGACAGCTGTGCGCGCCACCGCGCGGCGGCAGGCCAGGGTGCTGCAATCGTCAAGCGGCCCGGGCTGGGCTTCGATGTGGATACCCCCGACGACTGGATGTTGCTCGCGGCCGGCTGAATATTATTGCTTGCTGGTGTCCGCATTAACCGTGGGCGCGCCCTTTCCGTCGCGAAACGTCTCTAGGAAGCGATAAAGGGGAGCGGGCGGCTTCACCGGCCTTTCACCCACATCCACGTCGGCCCAGAATTCCGCCCAAGTCGGAAAGGCGTCATGAAAGGCACCGGCGGTCCATTCCTGGTCCTTCCAGCGGATCTTGCTTTCACCCCCGCCGATCGGAGGATCGGTTATGTCGCATTGATACCAGAAGAGCGGTGTGCGGCGCTGGAAATACCAAATGCCGTCACGCCGCTCGTAGCGGTCGAGATAGGCCATCATCTCGATCATCCATTGGTCGGCGGTTTCCAGGTCGTTGCGCGAATAGACGAGGCCTGTGGCCAGATCTTCATCTTCCTCGAAATCGATGATGTGCCCCGCAACGCCATGAGCAGAACCGATAACGTGGCCGCGCAGCGCCCCTGCATACCATCTCTTCATCGCCGCCCGACCTGATTTGGAGCGGGAGACGGTAACATCCTCCACGAACAGATTTGCCACCGCGTCAAAATTGCGCATATCGACCGACAGCGCATATTTGGCGGGCAGCTGCCTGATCTGTTCTAGCGACTCCAGTCGATCGATGCGTCGCATTAACTGTTCGATGTCGCTCGCCGTGGCGGGTGTTGCCATGCCTGTTCTCCATTCATCTATGTCGCGCGACGCTAACCGGTGCGAAAACCTCCGCAAACGATATGCTTGTCCGCTGTTGCAGATAGCATGAGTCTGATTCGTTCGTGCAAAGCGACATCTTTGTTGTCCTGACGTCCATTCGAGGCGAACCTGCTGCGGCAGATGAAAAATGGTAAGAGGACGAAAAATGGCGGACGCCGAAGATAGGGATTGGGCCGAACTCGGCCTGCTGGGAAAGGGGGCATTGGCCTTTGCCGGGACGTTTATCGCCATCGGTCTGTTCGTCATGGGCGCAGCGCTGCCGGTGCTGCAACGCGATTTTGCCGACACGTCGAACGTCGGCCTGCTGATACAGTTGCTGGGCGGCATTGTCGCGCCGGTCTTTGCGATCATGTCGCCGCTGGCTGGGCGGATGGTCGCGCGACTAGGCGTGCGCAGCACGTACATGCTCTCCCTGCTATTGTTCACGATCGGCGGCATTGGCCCCGCCTTCTGTACGGAACTATGGCAAATGTTGCTGTTTCGCGTCCTGCTCGGCTGCGCCGTGGCGGGCGGCTTCACCGCCGGTATGTCCGGCATCGCTCGCTTGCCCGAAAGTCAGCGGCATATCCTGTTCGGCCTGACTAGCTTCTTCGGCGGGGCAATCTGTATCTTGGCGCTGCCCATGGTCGGCGTGCTCGCGAAAGAGAGTTGGCGCTATGCCTTCGCAGTGCATCTGATCATGCTGCCCGTGGGGCTGCTCGCGCTGGGTTTGCCACGTCGCAAAGGCGGACCGATCGTGGCCGGGGCACATGCGGGCGTTGCGGCCCAGGCGAAGCGGGTGATTGTGCCCGTGCCGTTACTGATCAATGCCGCGATCGTCGGCTGGGCGATGGTATCGAGCACCATCTATGCACCGTTCCGGCTTGCGGCGATCGGCCTGACCGATCCGGCGCAGGTTGGCACCGCGCTCGGTTTCGTGTCGATTTGTTCGCTCATCGGATCCGGCACGTACGGCTTTATCCACAAATTCTTCGGCACACGCACCATGATGCTGCTGGGTATGGGTGGCATTGCGGCGGGATGCGTGGTGGTCGCGACTGGACAGGCGCTGCCGCTGGTCATTCTGGGCTATGTCATCATCGGCCTTGGTCTGTCGCTTTTCACCGCCTCCATCTATGCGTCGGCGATCGACGCGGTCGCGTCGGCGGGCGGTACGGATGCGGCGGCGACCGGCATGGTCAGCTTCGCTCTCTATCTACCGCAGATCTTGTTTCCGGTGATCGCCAGCTACGTCGGCGCGCGGTTCGGAACGGGATATGTCTATATCCTGCTGAGCGGCCTGATCATCGCCGGTTTCGTGTTGCTGATTATGCGGCGGCCAGCGTCGGGCCGACCTTCGACAGTCGCTGCCTGAAAAAAGCCAGGCCCAGGCACCTGGACTGCCGCTAACCGATGACTGGACGGCGCTTCGCGCCCGCGCCAGCATCGGAAGCGAGTTTGGTCTTGCACGGCAATCATTGGTATTTGCACGATTGCTGTTGAAGAGGCCGGTCGGCGGCGGATGGCATCCGGATAGTGCCCCGCCGCCGGATCGCCTATCAGTTCATCCAACGACCGCCGTTCACGATCAGGCTCTGGCCAGTGACATAGCTGGCGCCTTCACTGGCGAAGAAGGACACGGCATGCGCGATGTCCTCCGGCTTGCCCAGGAAGCCAACCGGCGTTTCACTGATTGCCTTTTCCACGAAGGCGGCGGGCAAAAGATCGGTCGCGCGGGTGCGGATATACCCCGGCGCGATCGCGTTCACCGTGACGCCATATTCTGCAAGCTCGCGGGAGAGTGATCGTGTGAAGCCGATTACGCCTGCCTTGGCGGCAGCATAGGACGCGGCCGACTTGCTGCCGATATAGGCAGAGTCGGATGCGATATTAACGATGCGGCCATAACGGCGCTCACGCATGCCCGGCACGGCTTCACGGGCTGCGTCCATCGCCGTGCGCAGGCATATGTTGACTAGGAAATCGGCCAGATCGGGGCTGGCTTCCCAGAAGGGCGCGGCATTTTCCCGCGCGCTCTGACCGACATTATTCACCAATATCTCGATCGGCCCGAGCGTTTCCGTCGCTTTGGCGAAGGATGACTTGATCGCCGCGCGATCCAGCATGTCGGTCTTCAACGCCACGGCGCGCCGCCCAAGCGCCTCGACTTCGGCGGCGACGGCGTCGATGCCGTCACCGTCGATGTCGAGGAGTGCAACATCGCAACCGTCCTGCGCCAGACGCAGGACGATCGCCCGGCCGATCCCTTGCGCCGCGCCCGAAACGAGCGCGACGCGGGTACCGTTTTCGCTGGCCATTTGCCTTAGCCCCGGAAGTTGGGTTTGCGCTTCTCGACGAAAGCGGTCGTCGCTTCGCGGTGGTCGGGGAGGCGGCTGGTCAGGGTTTCCAGCGCGAAGCCAGCATCGACCGACGAGGCGAACAACTGCCGTATACCGATGTTCAGTACATGCTTGGTATAGGTGATCGAGGGCAGCGAACCATTGTTCAGCTTGTCTACGATACGGTTGACCTCTGTATCCAGATCCGCCTCGGTCGTGACCTTAGCAATCAGGCCCATGGCCTGCGCTTCGCGTGCGCCGACAAGATCGCCGGTCAGCAGGAAATATTTGGCTGCTGCATAACCGGCATTCTTGGGCCAGATGATCGCGCCGCCGTCGCCCGCGACAAGGCCAACCTTGACGTGCGGATCGGCGAAGCGCGCATTTTCCGATGCCACGCAAATGTCGGAGAAGAGCGCGAGCGTCGCACCCAGGCCGACGGCGTCGCCATGAACGCGCGCGATGATCGGCTTGTCGCAATCGATCATCGCCTGCATGAACCGCTTGCCGTTCTTGATGCCGACTACGAAATTATTGATGTTGTCGACACCTTCCTGCATTGCGGCGATGTCGCCGCCGGCGCAGAAGGACTTGCCTGCACCCGCGAGTACGATCACCCGAACCTCGGGATCGGCGTCCGCGTCCCAGAAAATGCGCGTCAGCGCCTCGTCCATGTCAGGACGGATGGCGTTGCGGAAATCGGGATTGTTAAGCGTGATTGTCAAGACGTTGTCTGTCAGGTCCAGTTTTACCGATTCAGGATATTTCGAGAAATCGATAGGGCGGCCCTGATGGTCGTAGGAATTGCTCATGAATCTTACCTTTCAGCGCTTTTCGTTCGGGGCGTCCGGCCCCGAGGTTGTTGTTATTCTTTTCAAACCGTGTCGGGCGTGCCCAGGATGACGGTGGCTTGGCTGGAGAGGACGCCGCCATTGCCATGTGCAAGCGCCAGATGCGGATCTGCTGCCTGCCGTTCGCCGCATTCGCCGCGCAGCTGACGGATCGCTTCCACCAGCGTGAACATCCCGTACATGCCCGGGTGGCAACAGGACAGGCCGCCACCATTAGTATTGACCGGAAGGCTGCCGCCTGGCGCTATCCTGCCGTCTTCCACAAAACGGCCACCCTCGCCCTTGGGACAGAAGCCGAGATCTTCTAGAAATAGGATCGTGTTGATCGTGAAAGCGTCATAGACCTGCACGACGTCGATATCCTTGGCAGTGACGCCGGCGGCAGCGTAGGCGCGCGCGCCGCTGTCTTTTGCGCCAGTGACGGTGAGATTCTTCATCCAGGCGATCTCGCGGTGCGTGGTAGCCGACGCCGCGCCCAGCACGGCGATGGGCTTAGCCACCAGATCGCGCGCCCGGTCGGCGCGGGTCAGCACGATCGCTGCCGCGCCGTCAGTGACGAGGCAGCAGTCCAGCACCTTGAGCGGCGAGCTCACCGTGCGCGACGCCATATAGGTTTCCATGTCGAGCGGATCGCGCTTGAACGCTTCGGGATTGAGTTGCGCCCAGCCGCGCGCAGCGAGCGCCACTGCGCCCAGTTGCTCCTGCGTAGTGCCAAATTGGTGCATGTGCCGGGCGGCAGCGAGCGCATAGGAGCTGACCGGGTTGATCGGCTTGTAGGGCGCCTCGTAGGTCATCGGGAAAATAGTGGTCGAGAGCTTGCCGGTCGCGGTCGCCTGATTGTTTCCGAAAGCGATCAGCGCGACGTCGATCATCCCTGCGTCGAGCAGGAAGGCGGCCTGTTCAATATAGGCCTGGAATGCGGATCCGCCGACCCGATTATTGTCCGTGATCTTGGGATGTATGCCCAGATATTGCGCGAAGCTTAAACCGCCGAATGTGTCGGTCGGGTGGCAGAAGAACAGGCCGTCGACATCGGCAGGCGTCAGTCCCGCCTGCGCCAGCGCATCGCGCGCCGCGATGGCGGCGAGGTCGGCGGACTGGAAGCCGGGCGCCCGGCCCTGGCCGAAGGTCGCGGCACCGACGACGGCCACCTTGCCGCGCGGGAAAGGGGAAGTGCTCATCATGCCTCCTCGGCGGGAACGAAGACGACGAAATGACGCTCATCCTCCTCGACAATGCGGGCGGTCACGGCCATGCCGATGTGGATGGCGGCGGGATCGATACCGTCGATCCGGCTCATCATACGTGGTCCTTCGGCGAGGTCCACCAGCACCACATTATACGGTTCGAGTGGGGGCTTGCGGTTGACCACGGTAATCGAATGGACGGTGCCCTTGCCGGACGCGGCGACCCATTCGAGAGCGCCGCCGGTGCCCGGCTCGATCGCGCGGGGATAGAAATGGTGCGCGCCGCTGGCCGTTCCGCGCTGGATCATGAAGCGCCCCTCGGCCAGGTGCGCCTGATATTCGATGTCTGGCTGAACCTCTGCCATCATTGTCCCCTGAACTGCGGCTTACGTTTTTCCTTGAAGGCGGTGGTGCCTTCGCGAAAATCTTCCGACCGGATCATCAGCGGCTGCATCACCATTTCGGCTGCCAGCGCCTCCTCATAACTCTGCGTCTCGGCGGCTGCAAACTGCCGCTTTGACATTTTGAGCGAGAGGGTGGCGGCGTTCGACCAGTCCGTGGCCAGCGCCTGCGCCCGCACCACCACATCGGAGGCAGGCACGACTTCGCTCACCAGTCCCAGTGTGGTGGCTTCCTCGCCCGAGACAAAGCGCCCCGAATACACCAGCGCTTTGGCACGGACCGGTCCCAGGTTACGGGACAACAGGTGAATCGCGCCGCCGTCCGGTGCCAGACCGATATGGCGGAAGGCGAACTGGAACCGGGCGTCGGGCGCGGCCACGATATAGTCGCAGGCCAGCGCCATCGACCAGCCGACCCCAACGCAAACACCCCGTACCGCCGCGATGATCGGGATATCGGTATGGATGATTCCACGCATCATGCGGTGAAGTATTTCCACTCGCGCCATACCATCGGCGATCCCGCCGCCGCCCATCTCGCCGACATCGGCACCGGCGCAGAAATCCATGCCGCCGCCAGCCAACACGACCGCTCGGATCGATACGTCATCCTGGATGCGTTCGAAAACGCGCGGCAGTTCGACCCGCATCGCCCGATCGAGCGCATTCTTCTTTTCGGGACGGTCTAGCGTGACCATGGCGACACTTCCGGCGATATGCAGTGTGATAGGCACCTGTCTCTCCCTACGCTCAGACCGTCTCGGGCAGACCGAGAATGCAGGTCGCCTGGCTCGACAGCGTGCCGCCATTGCCATGGGCCAAGGCCAGCTTCGCGCCCGCGATCTGCCGGTCTCGGGCTTCTCCACGCAGCTGGCGGATTGATTCAACCAGGGTGAAAAGGCCATACATGCCCGGATGGCAAAACGAAAGGCCACCACCATTGGTGTTGACCGGCACGCTGCCACCCGGCGCGATTGCGCCACTGGCGACGAATTGGCCGCCCTCTCCCTTGGGACAGAAGCCCAGATCTTCCAGAAAAAGGATCGTGTTGATGGTAAAGGCGTCATACAGGTTGACGACGTCGATGTCCGCTGGGGTCAGACCCGCCTGCGCAAAGGCGCGTTCCCCCGATTCCTTGGCTGCTGTAACAGTAAGGTTGGACAGCTGCGCGATTTCCGTATGCCAAGTCGCTGACGCCGCACCCAGCAGTGGAATTGGCGTTTTCCTGCCATCTTTCGCGCGGTCGGAGCGAGTCAGCACGACCGCCGCGGCGCCGTCTGTCACCAGGCAGCAGTCGGCAACGTGCAACGGGTCGGCGACCAGCCGGGTCGCGAGCACGTCTTCGATTGCCAGGGGCCCCTGCTTGAAGGCTTCGGGGTTGAGATTGGCCCATTGCCGCGCAGCGACAGCGACCGAGGCGAGTTGCTCCGACGTGGTGCCATATTCGTGCATGTGTCGTGACGCGGCTAGCGCATAGGAGGCAACCGGATTATTGGGCCTGTAAGGAAATTCGAAAGGGGAGGGGGCCTGTGCGCTCACCAACTTGCCAGCGCCGGTGCGCTGGTTGGAGCCATAGCAGATCAGCGCATAGTCGATCAGCCCAGCGTCCAGGGCCAGCATTGCCCATTCGGCATGAGTCAGGAACGCCGAACCGCCGGTGCGACTGTTGTTCGTCATCTTAGGGCGGATGCCGTAATATTCGGCGATCGTGAGGCCCGATAGAAAGTCGTTGGGCAAACAAATGAACAGCCCATCGATATCCGAAAGCTTCAGGCCCGCATCCTCGACCGCAAGACGGCCGGCCTCGGCCGCCAGTTCCATCGCGGTGTAGCCGGGAGCCTCGCCGCAGCCGAAGGTGGCCGCACCGACAAAGGCGGCCTTGCCGCGAAGATGAGAAGCGCTCATGCTGCAGTCTCTGGTTCGAATATGACAATCTTGTTGTCATCAAGTCCATCAACAATCTTTACGCGCACGCGCATGCCGATCTTCACCTGATCGGCTTCTATCCCCTGCACATGGGTCATCAGGCGCGGCCCTTCATCCAGTTCGACAATGGTGATGCTGATGTTGGGGGCTGGCGGTTTCACGCGCTTAACGGTGGTAGCATAGACGGTGCCAAGGCCGCTCGGCTCCATCCATTCCAGGTCTGTCACGCCGCTTACGGGAGCGACCATGCGGGGATAGAAGACCCATTCGCCGGTGCTGGGCGAACGCTGGATCATGAAGCGGCTTTCAGCCAGATGCTTGAAATACGTTGCGGTCGGTGGTGCTTGGGTCAAGCTCCGTCTCCTGCTGTCGAATGAAGGATCATTCTTGGGTGAATGCGGCGCGGCCACGGTCCAGCACGACTGTGTCGCGCTCGATCGCGGTGCAGCGGAACAGGACGGCCCCGTCCTCGTCCCATATGTCGGTGCGCAGCGTTTCCCCAGAGAAGAAAGGGGATGTGAAGCGGCAGTCCATGCCCTCGAGGCCAACTGCATGTCCATTCGCACACGCAGCGATCAGCGAATGGCAAGCGACGCCAAAGGTGCCGAGGCCATGGAAGATGGGACGGTCGAAACCGGCGGCGCGCGCGACGTTGGGGTCAGCATGTAGCGGATTGAGGTCAGCGCTTAGCCGATAGATCAGCGCAGCCTGCGGCAGTGTCGCACGGGTCACCGTGCGGTCGGGCACGCGATCAGGAATCGTCACGGTGGTTGTCGGCCTGCCTGTCGCTGGCCCGCCAAAGCCACCGTCCCCGCGACAGAACATCGACATGACCTGACTCGATTGCAACGCGCCCGTCGCCGCGTCGTGCAGGTCGCGGCGCACGCGCAAGATCGCGCCGCGCCCCTCGCCCTTGTCGATGATCTCGTCGATCGAATTTTTCGCGATCATTTTAGCCTCGGGCGCGAGCGGGGCATGGATCAACAAAGATTGTTCGCCATGCACCACCTTGCGGAAATCGATGCCGGTTTCCGGCTCGCTGATCCAGAAGCCGGGATGGCCAAGCACTACCGCCATGCTGGGCATGGCCTGCATGTCCTTTTCATAGACATACCGCAATTCGTCAGCCGACAGCGGGTCGCTGCCCAGCCCCAGCCCGAGCGCATAAAGCGCACTGTCCCGCCAGCCATAGGAGCACGCAATGTCGGGGAAGACACGGGCCATCAGCCGGTCGTAATCGATCGCCAAAATACATCTCCCGCCACAGCCAGTCGCTCTAGGGTACGACCAGCCTTAAGCAACCATGCTGCATGCAAATCACATATATGCGCCAGTATGCGCATTCGTTTACTCAGTAAGGAAACTGCACGCCCAGCCCGCCGTCGATGGCCAGAACCGCGCCCGCCACGAAGCTGGCCGGGGCAGATACCAGGAAGACGATACCAGCCGCGATTTCCTCTGGCTGGCCCCACCGGCCGAGCGGAATCGCGTTCGTGACCTTGGCCGCCTGATCGGGATACATCGCGCGATACGACTCGGTGCCTTCGGTCGCGATCGACCCGACCTGGAGCGTGTTGACGCGGATGCCCTTTGGCGCGCCCTCGACCGCAGCGACAGCATTTAGGTGGTTGAGCGCCGCCTTGGACGAAGCATAGCTGCTCGACATCGCCTGCGCGCGCGCGCCCATGATCGAGGTGACGTTGACGATGGTGCCACCGCCCTGTCGCTCCATGATCGGGAACAGCGTCCGCATCGAGGCGAGCGGCGCGAAGACGTTCAGCCTATAGGCATCGACGAACGCTTCATCAGTCATCATCTCGATCGGGCCGAACTGCCCCGCGCCGGCGTTGTTGACCAGGATGTGGATGGCCCCATGGCGCTTCGCGATATCCTCAAGCGCGGCGGTGTAGGCTGCGCTGTCGCACACGTCGATCGCGATAGCCTCGACCGATCCGGCTGTAGCGATATCGGCGCGGGCCTGCTCCAGCACATCGGGGCGGCGGGCCATCATCACGACATGCCCGCCTTCTTGGGCCAGCAGGCGGGCGGTGGCGCGCCCGATGCCGTTGCTCGCCCCCGTCACGACCGCGATCTTGCCTTTTATACCAAGGTCCATATCCATTCTCCTGCGTTAGGGCCGCCGCGCTGGCGTGCGCGGCCGATCAATATCTAGCTTTAGGCCCGCGTCAGCGTTTCTACTGTACGCAGCGCAGCGACGACATCCGCCTGGGTCAGCGGAGTGGCGACATTGCCGATATGCGGGCTGTTCATAATGGCGGTGGCGATGGTCTCAAACTCCTCGTCGGTCACATCGGCCACGCCCAGATCGCCAAGTGCGGCGGGCAGGCCGACATCGCGCAGGAAGCCCGCGAGATCGACCAGCGCCTCTTGCGGGTGGCCGTCTACGGCCAGTTGGACCATCGTACCATAGGCGACATGCTCGCCATGCAGTCGGTCTTCCGCCGTGCGCAGGGTCATCAGGCCGCGCGTTGTCGAATGCGCGATGGAAAGGCCGCCATTTTCAAAACCCATAGCGCTCAGCAGCACCGACGCCTCGATCGTCGCTTCCAGATCCTCGGTCACCTCATGTCGTTCAGCCGCTGCGATTCCGGCGACCGCATGGGCGCGCAGCATGCGATAGGCCGCGTCCGCGATAGCGCGGGCAGAATGGGTTGGGCGCGTCCCGTGCTTGGTCCGCCCCCCGCCGGCCCAGCATCCTTCCCCCTCAAACTTCTTGGCTATCGCGTCGCCGATTCCCGCGCGCAGAAATCGGGCCGGCGCTCCGGCGATGACGGCGGTATCCACGATCACTGCCGCAGGATTGGCCGGCATTTGGTCGACCCGGATCAGGCGATGAGCGTCGTCATACATGGCGATGCCCCGGCTTGCGGGGCCGTCGGTCGATGCAATGGTGGGAACCGAAATCACCGGCACGCCTAGCTTGAGCGCAACCGCCTTGCCCGCATCCAGTGCCTTGCCGCCGCCGACCGCCACGATCACGCGTGCGTCAGACAGACGCTCCGCGATCGCGCCGACATTGGGGTCCGTCACCTCGCCTGAAAATTCCTCGACCGGCACTGGGCCTGCAAAGCCGGATTCCAGCGCCGTGCCGACCAGAGGCCGCACCAGCGCGTCGATGACGATGGCGGGAGCGGTGCTGATCCGCGTCGCGACCTCCCCCACTTTTGCCATGGCATCGACCCCCTGGAGATAAAAGGGCGTGGAAGCGAATATCCGCATGACTTGCTGCAATCCTTACGCGTCGAAACGCGGTTGGAATGGCGATTAACGGCCTGATGCGCAATCGAGGTCGCCGCCAATCATCTACGTGATGACGGTCATGATTGCGCGCGGCGGCGCGCAGGATCACAATGCGGCAAGGAGAGTGAGCGATGAAAATTGCACCGCTAGAAGGTCCGTTTGGTGCTGCCGTGGACGGGCTGGATATTGCACGGCTCAATGACGCGGAAATCGTTGCGCTGATGGATCTGCTGTTCGAGCATCAGATATTGGTCGTGCGCGGGCAGGCGCTGGACAAAGCACCCTATGTCGATTTCGGTCGCCGATGGGGCGAGCCGATCGCCTTTTTCGCACAACAGACGCTCAAGAGCGACTACCCCGACCTGATCCATGTCGATAACGACCCCGACCTGCCCGCCGCAAAGCGCAACGGCGCGCAACATTGGCACAGCGATAGCACCTTCGACGCGGTGCCCGCGCTGGTAACAATGCTGCTTGGGGTAGAGACGCCGATGGCGGGCGGCGAGACGCTGCTCGCGAGCACCCGTATGGCCTATGCCGCATTGCCCGTGGCGGAGCGTGCGCGGCTCGATGGTCTCACCGCGATCCACAAGCTGAGCGGCGCGCCGCGCCTGCCAGGTGAAACCTTCGTCGCAAAGCATGAGGAGCATCCTGAAATGGGCGTTCACGCCCGCCCGCTGGTGGCGCAACATCCGGCCACAGGCGCGCGGGCGCTGGCCCCATCCGGCTCCGCTTATGCGATCAAGGGGATGGACGAGGCGGAGGGTATCGCGCTGTTGCGGTCGATGCGCGAACACATCACCGGGCCGGATTTCGTGACGCGTTACAAGATCCAGCCAGGCGAAATCCTGCTGTGGGACAATTTCCAGACGATGCACAGCGCCACACCGATCGAATATTCTAGGGCGGAAGGAAAGCGGCGGCTGCTCTACCGCATCAGTACAAAAGGGCTGCCTGCGACATGGTGCGCCGCCAAGGGATTGCAGTCTGCGGCGTGACCGTTCCTGCGACTCAATCCCTTATGTGATGTGTCCAGCGCCGGGCTGGCATGGCGCTGCGTTGGCGGATAGATGCGCAATCCAGACCTAAACCGAGGAAAGTGCCGAATGGATTTCCAACCCGATCCGGAATTGCAGCGGTTCCGCGATGAAGTGCGCACGTGGATTCGCGAGAATCTGCCCGAAGATGTCAGGAAGCGGGCGTGGCGCGATTATCATATCGATCGGGACGGCGTGCGCGAATGGATGAAAATACTGCATGCCAAGGGTTGGTCCGCGCCGCACTGGCCCAAGGAATATGGCGGCCCCGGCTGGAGCCAAGTGCAGAATTTCATCTTCCATGAAGAGCTGCGCGCGGCGGGCGCCCCCGTGCTGGATCGCGGCGCGCTCGAACTGGTAGGGCCGGTCATCTACAGCTTCGGCGACGAGGACCAGAAGGCGCGTTTCCTGCCGGGTATCCTGTCCGGCGACGTATGGTGGGGTCAGGGTTTCTCCGAACCCGGCGCTGGTTCCGACCTCGTATCGCTCAAGACTCGCGCAGACTATGACGCGGCGACCGACGAATATGTCGTCAACGGCACGAAAATGTGGACGTCCGACGCCCAGCATGCCGACATGATGTTCACGCTGGTCCGCACCGATCAGGAAGCCAAGCCCCAGCGGGGCATCTCGTTCCTCATGATCGACCTGAAATCGCCCGGCGTTGAGCGGCGTCCGATCTACACGATCGATGAAGGGCTGACCGTCAATCAGTTCTTCTTCGACGATGTGCGCGTTCCTGCGAACAACCTGATTGGCGAGCCGGGCAGGGGATGGACCTACGCCAAATTCCTGCTGACCAACGAGCGGACCATGTCCGCCGAGGTGCCGCATTCCGAGCGCGACATGATTCAGTTGGAGCGGATCGCGCGCCAGGCGACGAAGAACGGTCGCCCGGTAATCGAAGACCCACTGTTTCGTGGGAAGCTTGCGCGGCTGTCTATCGACCTCACTGCGCTTAAATGGTCGGTGATGCGCGTACTCTATGCCGAACATGGTGACGCCCGCCTTGATTCGGTCGCCTCCGTGCTCAAGATCCGCGGTGCGGAACTACGCCAGCGCACCGCCGAATTGGCAGCTGAGGCGCTGGGCGATCATGGCCTGGCGGTCGTTCACGACCCCGACAACCATGATCATATCAAGAATGATGGACTGGCCCCTGACATCATCGATGACGGCCATGGCATCACCCACAAGTGCATGTACCGACGCACCACCACGATCTACGGCGGCAGCAACGAGATCCAGCGCAATATTATCGCCAAGGCAATTCTCGGACTCTGAAGGGGCAGACAAGCCAGATGGACTTCAATCTTACCACCGAACAGGAAGCCCTTTCCGACAGCGTCCGTCGCTTTATCGAGCGGGACTATGGCTTCGATAAGCGTCGCGCGATCATGGACAGCGCCGACGGCATCAGCGCGGACATATGGAATGCGATGGCCGAACTGGGTTGGTTCGGCGCAGGTCTTGCGGAAGATGCCGGCGGTTTCGGCGGCGGCGCGGTCGAAAACGCGCTGATCGCGGAAGGACTGGGCAAGGGCCTTGTCGTCGAGCCGTTCATCGCCAATGCGGTGCTGACCCTCCAGACCCTAGCGGTACTCGGTGCTTTCGAGGGTAGCGAGACGTTAGTCGAAGGAATCGTGGCGGGTTCGCGCAAGGCGGTCCTGGCCCATGGCGAAGCGGACGCGCGCGGCAATGCGCGTGTCGTCGCGACCACGGCTACGCGCGCAGGCGACGACTGGCGTCTCACTGGCGCCAAATCGCTGGTGCTGGGAGCGCCATCGGCCGACACGCTGATCGTTTCCGCACGCACCGGCTCGGACGAGGCGGATATCTCGCTGTTCCTGGTCGATTCCGGCGCGGCGGGCCTGTCTGCCAACATCTATCGGCTGCTCGACAACAGCCGCGTGTCCGATCTGACGCTGGACGGGGTAACCGGTACGCTGATCGGCCCCGAGGGTGGCGCCCTGCCTGCGATCGAGGCGGGCCTCGACCATGCGACAGTCGCCATCTGCGCCGAGGCGGTGGGCGCGATGGATACGGCGTTGTTCATGACGCGCGACTATCTGAAGACCCGTCAGCAGTTCGGCCAGGCTATCGGCAATTTTCAGGCGCTTCAGCATCGCATGGCGGACATGCTCATCGAGCTGGAACTGGCCCGGTCGATGGTCTTCCAGGGCCTCGCTGCGTTGACCAGCGACGATGCGGACGAGCGCCGTCGCGGTGTCTCCGCGTCCAAGGTTATGGTGGGCGACGCCGGCCTGTTCGTCGGCCGCCAGTCGATCCAGCTGCATGGCGGCATCGGCATGACCGAGGAATATGCGATCGGTCATTATTACCGTCGCCTGTTCGTGATCGCCGGGTTGTTCGGTAATGCCGATACCCATCTGGTCCGCTACGGGGATTTGAGCTGGGCCGCCTGAGCCTATGAGCGACGACGCGCCCGTCCTGATCTGCGAGGAGAATGAGGGCGTCGTCACGCTGATACTAAACCGGCCCGCACGGCATAACGCGCTCGACAGCGCCCTGTTCGCAGAGATCGATGCCGCGTGCGCCATGCTGGAGGACGCGGCCGATCGTATCGGCTGCGTCGTGCTGCGCGCCAATGGCCGGTTCTTCTGCGCCGGGGCGGACCTGGAAGAGATCGACCAGGTCGCGGGTCTCAATACCGCATCGCGCGCGCGTATCGTCAATCGGCTAGCCGCGCTGCCCCAGATCGTCGTCGCGCAGGTGCATGGCCTGTGCGTGACCGGCGGGCTGGAACTGGCGCTGGCGGCGGATATCATCGTCGCCGGTCGTGCTGCCTCCTTTGCCGACACGCACGGGCGTTTCGGTCTTGTCGCCCTGTAGGGCATGAGCCAGCGGCTGCCCCGCCGGATCGGCCGGTCGCAGGCAAAGCTGATGAATGCTACGGCCCGGCGTATCGACGCGCAGGAGGCGCACCGGATCGGCCTTGCCGACCTGCTGTTCGAGGATGACGCGCTGGCCGACGGCGTGGCCGATATCGCTCGCGCCATTGCGGGCCACAGCCCGCATACCAATCGTGAGATGAAGCGGATGTTGGTCGCCACCGATGGCCTGTCGCTGGAAGAGGGGCTGGCCTACGAACTAGCGCACTATCCTGGCCGCGCGCCCGATTATCTGGACCGGATCGCGGCCTTCACCCGGCGCGCACGCTGACCTCAAAGGTAATTCAGGTGCCGTTGCCGCTACAGACAATAGACAGGCGCACTCTCCCGCACTAACTCCCCCCCCCAGAAGAGTGATCGGGAGAAGGACATGGACCTGGGAATCCGGGACCTGACCGCCGTTGTATCGGGCGGCGCACGCAGCACCGGACTAGAAATCGCCAAGCGACTGTCGGCGGAAGGCGCGAATGTCGTCCTGACGGGCCGTCCCCCCGACATGGTCGCCGATGCGGAGCAGGCAGTCCGGGCCGAGGATGGCCAAGCGCTGGGCGTCGTCACCGACGTTTTGTCGAAGGAAGAACCGGCGGTCATCCGCGCCGCGGCCTAAGATGCATTTGGCCCGGTCGCGATCAACATCTCCAACTTCGCCATTGTGACCACCGACGAGGAATTCCACGCCTGTATCGAGGGCCATTATATGGCCATCATCCTCATGCTGCGGCAATTTCTGCCCGGCATGCAGAAGCTCAACTGGGGCCGGGTCATCCTGTTGGGGTCGGCCAATATGAAGAATGCCAGTATCATGGACCCGCTGACGGCGCAGAGTGTCCGGGGGGCCGCGCCGCTGTTGTTCAAGAACCTGACTTACGAGTTCGGCAAGCATAATATCGCGTTCAACACGATTGCGATCGGCGCGATCAAGACCGATCTCGCCCGCGCTTATCTGGACACTGCCCGGCCCGGATCGGAAGACGGCTATGCCGAGGCAGTGCCACTCAAGCGTTGGGGCTTGCCAGCGGAACTGGCGACGTTCGTCACTATGCTATGCGCCCAAGATATGGCCTATCTGAATGGTGAGACCATCCGCTTCGACGGCGGCCAGACCCGTTCGGCATTCTGAGATCGTATCCGACAAAAGCGGCATTCTTGAGGACAGCCGGACGACATCGCCTATGCCGCGCTGTACCCGGTCAGCGACGAGCCCACCTATGTGAACGGCACGGTCATCGACATGAACGGCGGCATCGGCATCCCCCGCCGACCGCCGCGCTCCCGCGAACGCTGCGGGGTGGTGGCTGAAAACAAAAGGGCAGAGGGCAGGCGTTCCTGCCCCCTTGTCCTTAATGCTGCGGGCGGATGAAGACCGCGGTGCCATGGTCGGCAGCGACATAGACCGGCGCGCCGACTTTCAGCATCACCGGAATCTCGTCGCGTTCCAATGGCATGCCGGTTTTCATACCCCGGCTGATGCGCGCGAATGTATCGTCGTCGATGCGGAATGTCTGCTGCGTGCCATTGTCGGCGTCGATGACGATGGCGTTACGATCCACCGCCGCAATCGTGCCGACAGTTGGGATATTGGCGGAACTACACATGCCGCGGATGTCCATGGACAGCCGGAAATAGCGATCCGACCGATTGGCAAGGCCGGTGTGTGGAGTTTCCAGACTGAAAACAATCAGGTCGCCAGGCTGATAGTGCGCACGCCGCCAGGAATCGACCGGAACGGCGTCGTCGGGAATGCCTTCGGGCGGACGAGCGAAATCGTTGATTCGGGGTTTGTGCCACCCTTCCGCCAAGGCAAGGCCGCCAACTTCCTCGTCAATCGGCACGAGCGGCATCCAGCAGATACGCAGCGGCAGACCCTTGTTGTTGGGACCATCGCAGTGGACGAAATTAAACAGCCGGCCTTCACGGCTGGTGCCTGGCGGCACAGCATGAAATTCGGTGTTTGGCACCCAGAAGGGTTCTTCGCCGAAAAGTTCGGCAAAGAAAGTGGCAATGGCGGGATGCTTCAAGAAGTCGTCGCGCGGATAGAGGGCGAGGAGGGGGTCCTCCTCTTTGCTCGCGGTCGCCTTGATCGGATATGTGTCCAGAGGCGCACCGTTATAAACGGCTACGTCGCGATGCGCAGGGTCGATGACGCCCAACCCGTCTAACGTGTCGAGATAGGTTTCGCGCAGCTGGCTGATGGCGTCCTGATTGAGCACGTCGCGAAAGAACCAGTAGCCGTCCCGCTCCCATGCGTCGTTCAACGCGGTGCGGTCGCCCAGCAGATGGTTCGACACCTTCAGTTCACCCATCTTCAATTGTATGATCTTTTCCATCGATCCGTTCCTTTCTTTTTCAAGGGCCTGCGGCGCCCGCAATCCAATCAGTCTTTTTCTTCCAGAAACTTGCGCCTACGGTGCCTTCCACCGGCAGTTCGACCGCTTCGGTCAGGCGTAGGATTATCATATAGTTGGTGATGACGAATATCGTCTCCACAATCTGTCATCGGTCGTAGAATGCGGCGACAGCGTCGAAAGTCGGTCCGTCGACGCGGACTGATTTCACCACCTGCCGCGTGAAGGCGAGTAGCGCCCTTTCGCGCGCGTCGAACATCGGATCGCCATAGCGTTCGTCTGCGATCGCCTGCACTTTCGCATCGGGGATGCCCATCATCCGCGCGACTCCCCGGTGCTGCACAATCTCATATTGGCCGCGTTCCAGATGCAATACCGCGAGCGCCACGATTTCCCGCTCCAGCGGCGGGACGGTAATGCTGGTCGCCATAGCCACGTTCAGTGCTTTGAGTGGTGGGGCCATGGTTGAGGCGATGGAAAAAAGGCGGCTGATGTTGGTTCGCCCGGTGGCCTGGGTATCATATTCAGCCTGCTCGGCTGGGGTCATCTCCCTCCGCTCGCGCAGGGGAATGCGGGCGGAGGGGCGGACCTAGTGGAGGATCATGCGGCGATCATTTGATGGCTGCATGTCCAGCGTGCGAGCGGCGCCAGCATTTCCGCGACGGGCGAAGTCGTTAGGCTGCTGGCGATGGCTAATCTGCTGTAGGAAGGGACGGTCTAGCTGCCCCGGCGGCTCATTCCGTGCTTTTGCGCAAACCATCCGCGCATACAGGCAGAACCCTTCGCGCCTTTCATTGACCGGGGCGGCATCGCTACCGCAGGTAGCGCTGCAGGGGAAGCCTATGTGATGATGCACCTTATCGATCGGCTTATCTCGCCGTGGATCGCCTGTTTGGTAGCCGCACATCTGGGGAAGACCACCGAATACGGACTTGGGGGAACAATCGATGATGGCGTGACGACCGAAGATCTGCATAGGGCGCAACTCGACGGCCGATGTCCGGTTGTCAACGCTGGCTGCAGATCTGGGCATCAGCCAATCGACCCTGACACGCCGCTTTCGCGACCATTTGGGCATGACGCCGGGCGCCTATCTGCAGGAGATCAGCATCGCCTCGGCCGAGCAGCAGTTGGTTCATACCGGGCGACCGATCGGTCAGATCGCCAACATAGTGGGCCATGACGACGTTAAATCCTTCCGCGCTGTATTTCGCGCACACACCGGATCAAGCCCTACCAATATCGCGTCGCCATCCGAAGAAATGTCGGGCGGGACACAGCGTCGTGATGACGCTCGACAGGACGCCAAATTTGGGAAATCATCGCGGTATAAGAATTAAGGGAGAGCCATTATGAGCGACCAAACGTCGAAGGCGATGTTCAGAAGCGGCGTGGACTGGTTGTCAGACCATCGTCACCGTTACATCTCTTCTGGTGGAGCCGACGGGCATATCATCGACCTCAGCTTCAGCGGCGGCCGCACCTTTTCGCCCCATCTGCTCATCCGCTACAAGGGCCGAAAGAGCGGTCGTACCTTCATCAACCCGCTTTTTTACGGCGCGATAGGCGGCGAAGTAGTGATTGCAGCGTCGAAGGGAGGCGCTGATCATCATCCCTCCTGGTATCTCAATCTGACCGCCAGCGACACGATCTGCTTCCAGATGGGGACACAGGCGTTCCGTGCTCCTTGGCGGGAGCCGGAGGGTGAGGAACGGGATCGGATATGGGATTTCATGACCATCAACAATCCATCCTTTCACCAGTATCAGTCAACCACCGAGCGCCGTATTCCGCTGGTCATGATGCGTGCGGTCGAACCCATTGCGCCTTTCAGCGAAGCCGATCTGAACTGATCGTCTCCGCAGCAGCGCGCCCGGTCCATCATAAGGGGGGATTGAGGGCGGCCGTGTGGAAATAGTCGCGCCAGGCGACGATCTTCCCGTCACGCAGTTCGAACGTACCCATGACAGGGGTGGCGAACAACATATTCCCCCGTCCATCCAGCATATCATCGACTCGCTCAGTCACCACGGTGTTGCCCATGCGCGCGATGGCATGGGTATGCACGACCATCCAGCCGCCGCTGGTCGTCATCTCATGATGTCGGACGAAATCCAGAATTTGCTCGATCCCATAGACTTCGACATGCCGATATTCTCGTAAACGGCGTCGTCCGAGAAATACGTGTTTACGCCCTGCTCCCAGCCTTTTGGCTTGTCCCACATGGCTAGGAATGCGGTTACGGTAGCGACGGGGTCTGTCATCCTCTCTCCTTGGCGCAAGCTGGCTGCGCGGGCGGCTCGCCTGTTTATCAGCCAGCGATGCGCCATATTCACTTTGCCATGGCCGCTATTTCCGATGGAACGAGCGGCGGCTGGCGGAGACGCGACGTCAACGATACCAAGATGAACTGACCGGAGCGGGCCATTCATCAGGAATGCTGACACTCGGCGCGGATATCATTCGCGACGCACAATCACATCGCTGATTTGCAGAGAGAAGCTGACTGCGGCATTGTTGCCGGAAAAGGGTTCTGGGCCTGCCGAAGGGAAAAATTGGTGGAGGATTTTAGTGGTAAGCGCGCTCTGATCACTGGCGGTGCCACGGGAATCGGTTTGGCTCTGGCGCTCGCTTTGGTGCAGGAGGGTGCTGAAGTCGTCATCGGATCGACCAACGCCGAACGGCTTGAATTGGCTGTGGAGTCGATCCGCGCAGCAGGTAGCTCTGCTTCGGCGATCCCTTGCGATGTATCGGATCGAGCAGCGGTGCGTGCGATGGAGAAGGCGGCGGGTCCAGTCGATCTGCTCTGCTCCAATGCGGGCGTGACCACTGCGGGCAGCTATCTGGAGCATCGCGACACGGACTATGACTGGGTGATGGGCGTTGTGCTGGGGGGCGTGACCAACTGCGTCCAGGCTTTCTATCCCTCTATGGCGTCGCGCGGTTCGCTTCTGGTGCCAGCCTACACCCATACCGACATCGCACAGTCTGAACGGGCACGCCCCGCCCCTTTCGGCGAGCCGCTGACGGGCGAGATAGCCGTGCAGGACGGCGCGTCTGCGCCGCTTTCTGACCAGCCATTCGCCCTGTCGCCGGACCAGGTTGCCAAGCAGGCGATCGCCGGCGTCCGGGCCAATGCGCCATTGATCGCCACGCATGCAGGGATGAGACCTGTGGTGCAGGAGTATTTCGCGGGGGTGCTTGCCGCTTATGACGATGCCGCCCGCCGCCTAACAGGAAAGAAAACCGAAAAATGAATATTCAGAGCGTGATACGGCCAAGCCATATCCCCGAAGATCTGGTTTTCGATTTTGATCTCTATTCCATTCCGGGGCTTGTCGATGGATATACCGACGATGTTCATGCTCTGTGGAAGAAGGTGCAGGACGACTATCCCCGAATGTTCTGGACGCCACGGCACGGCGGTCACTGGGTCGCCACGCGCTATGATGAAATCGCAGCATTATGTACGGATGCCGGGCGTTTCTCGAATTCCGAACCTTTCGTGCCAATCGGCATCATCCCCCACACCGGTCCGTCGCAGCTGGACCCGCCTGACCACGCACCGTTCCGTAAGCTGGTTTCTAAGGCTTTTACACCGGCCGCCCTCAACCAGGCCAGTATTCGAGCTCGTGCCGTGGCGGCCGAGATCGTTGCAGACCTAAGGCCGAAAGGTCGCTGCGACTTCATGCGCGACTTTGCCGGGGTGATGCCGATCGTGACCTTTCTCAATCTGTTGGGCATGCCGGAAAGTGAAATGACTTATCTGCGTCACCTTTCGGAGCGGATGGTGCCGGGCCAGCCGGGGGCGGAGGAGGCGCAAGGGGAAGCGCGCGATTATATTGCCGATCTTATCGTCGATCGGCAGCGCAATCCTGGCGATGATTTCGTCAGCATGCTGGTACAAGCCCAAGTCATGGACCGCGATCTGACCCCAGAAGAGCGGCATAATGTCGTGCAGTTGGTCGTGACGGGCGGACTTGACACCGTAATCAACGTCACGAGCTTCGCCACCACCTATTTCGCGCGGCATCCCGAAATTCAGCGTGAACTGCGCGAACAGCCCGAACTGCATGATGGCGCGGTCGAAGAGATCATGCGCATGTTCGGCACGAGCAACCTAGCCCGTATCACGCACCACGACATGGAACTGGGCGGGGTCACCATTCTCAAGGGGGAACAGATACTGGGTATTTATCCGCTCGCCGGTCTGGACGAAACGGTCAATCCCGATCCCTTAACGTTCGATCCGCGCCGCAGGAATCGGCGGCACATGAATTTCGGTAGCGGCCTGCACACCTGTCTGGGAGCGCGGCTTGCCAAACGGGAAATCCGTATTTTCCTGGAGGAGTGGGTTGCCGCTATGCCTGAATTTAGGATCGTCGCTGGCACTGCGCCACGCATGTCGTCGGGCCTGATCAACACGATGCGCGATTTGCAATTGGAATGGGATCCGGCGTGACTCGGCGCTGACCGGTGATGCGGTCCTGCCGTCGGATCGCGTTGCACCTGTGAAATACCCGCCAACCGTCCGGCAAATTCGTGCGCGTTTGCGCGACGGATAAGCGGAAGCCTAATTCTGTCTGGTCAACAGGCAGCTTTATTGATTGAGAACGCAGTGGAGATGCTGCGGAAACGAGAGGAAAACAAGCTATGAGGGCAGTATTTTTCGACAAGGTGGGCGAGCCCCTGCAACTGGTGACGATGCCCGATCCCGAGCCGGGCGAGGGCGAGATGGTCATTCAGGTTCGCCGCTGCGGCATCTGCGGATCGGACGTTCATCTGACACAGGTGCATGGCTTCTATCCCGAACAGTCGGTGTTGGGCCATGAATTCGCAGGCGAAGTCGTCGCTTTGGGCAAGGGCGTGGAAGGTTACAAGGTCGGGGATCATGTTTCGGCGTTGCCCGCCGCCGGCTGCGGAACGTGCCAGCCCTGTCTGCAAGGCACCCCCTTGCTTTGCGAGAACGGCATCAGGGGCTACGCGGGCGGGTTCGCCGACTTCATGCGCATCTCGGCTTCGACCTCGATCCACTTGCCGCAAACTGTGTCGATGAGCGACGGCGCGTTGGTCGAGCCCCTGTCGGTCAGTTTGCACGGTGTGGCTATGGCGAAGCTGCAGCCCGGCGCGCGCGTGCTCGTGGTCGGCGCAGGGGCGATCGGGCTGGCGGCTATTTACTGGGCGCGCCGCATGGGTGCGGGCCGGATCGTTGCGATATCCCGTTCGCGCCGCCGTGCAGAGATGGCGATCGCCATGGGCGCCGACGCCTTTGTCACCACAGGCGAAACGGAAGTGGAAGATGTACGCGAAGCGCTGGGCGGCGCGCCGCAGGTCGTTTTCGAAGCGATCGGAGCGGTGGGCGGTCTGCAGCAGAGCATCAACCACGTCGCTACCAATGGAACGGTGGTCTCCCTGGGTTTCTGTTTGAAGCCCGATCCGATCCTGCCGTCCATCACGACGTTTAAACAGGTGACGCTAATATTCTCTATGGCCTATTCTCTGGGAGAGTTCCAGTTCTGCGCCGAGTCGCTCAGTAACGGGCATGTCGATCCCAAGATGATGATCAGCAGCACCATCCGGCTTGAGGATGTGCCTGACATGGTAGCAAGCATGCAGGCCGGAACCGCTAGCGAGGTCAAGGTCCACGCCGATATGTCCCTTTAACGACAGGCGATGATGTGGGATCTGGCGATCTCGCACAATGGAGGCGATGTTCTCGCCATTTGGGGAGAACATCGCCGCACGCACATTTCTGTTGGCACGGTCAGCATGATCTAGAGGTCGATCAGGCTACCCCCATCGCCGAACGAGCCGAAGTCCGACCGTTCAGTTAGCCGCGACACTTTCGAAGAAGGCTTTCCCGGCTTCCGTTGGATAGACATATTCAAGATAGTGGCCCAGTTCAGGCGCATCGACATAAGCAAAACGAACAATGTCCGCCTGACCGCCGAAGATGACGGGCCGTTTCTCTCGCTCCAGCAATGCCTCCATTCCATCCCATTCCGCGTCGTCGTGGATATAATAGCCAAAGTGGTGCAGCCGGATGGCGAACGCGTCAGTCTTTGGAAGCCAGTCGGTGTAGAGCGCTATATCCGTGCCTACGGCCTGGATAATCTCTATCTGATGCCCCTTCACCCAGGAGAGGCCGATCTCCATGCCACCGCCGGGGGCGAACGTCGTCCACTGTCGCACGCCATATCGGTCACCCAGAACCTGCGTGGCGCGGGCGAGGTCAGTCGTGACATAAGCGGTTTGAAACAATTCGAATGCCAATGACCCGCCGATGGTGGGGGTCTCTGGCGGCCGTACGACCGTGATAGCCACTATAATTCATCCTTCTCCCAGGCGTGACCTTATCTGGTCAGCGCTTATGCCGTAATCTTCCAGCTTGTAACTATGTGCGCCATGCTTGTCGGCCGGATTGGCCGCGAGCCAGGCCTCCATCGCTGCGGCAACTTCGTTGCTAAGCGTCAGGCCGAAATGGTCATAGATCGATCGGACAATTCGCATAGGATCGCGGTGAAAGTCCAAATGATCGACGTCCAGAATCTGGCCTTCGGGCCGTGTCTTTCGCGCTTCGTCGGTCGCGTGTTTCGCACGCGCCCAATAGGCCAGTTCGCGGGGACCGATCAAACTAACATGCGGGTCTTCGTAGAACATCTGCCGCGGCCCGGCCAACACGCTGCCGAGTGAACCCAGCGACTTTACGGGATCGCGATGGGTGATGACCACGCGGGCGTCGGGGAAGGCGGCGAACAGTTCGTTAAGATGTCCGAAATGCCCGGGGTTCTTTAGTAACCACGTCCGATCGTCATGCAGCCCGATCAACCGGATCGTGTCGGCCAAGCGCTGATAAAGCGGCGTTTCATCCTGCGCCTGAAACCAGTCGTCATATTCAGGAACGATATATATGGATGTGAAGCGGTTGGCGATGAAATCCAGCCGCAGAATTTCGAGGCATTCGTCCACTTCATCCGCGACGATATCGTGCGACACCCTCAGCGCGGGTATCAACTCGAACAGCTTTTCCAGAGCCGCCACCGCATTCTGATATCCCTGCTCCTGTGTCCATTCGGCACGCGGTGGACGGGGCTTTGGCCAGGATGTCAGCCAGTGATCAAGTCCCTGGAACTGCGGGTCTACCGACAGCAGCTTGTGCAGTGCGGTGGTGCCAGTGCGTGGGATGCCACAGATCACCAGCGGACGCTCGATCTGCCGCTCGCGCCAGCCCGGATTCTTTTTCCATTCATCCTCCCGGACCAGCCGTCCTATCAGGGCGACGATAAGATCCTCCCGCATTGCCGCCCGGCCACTGTCCGATAGCAACGAAGAGTCGAGATGTTCCGCCAGCATAGCGAGCGGCTTGTGAAATCCGTCTGGACCGAAATCGGTCAGCCCGGTCCGACCCGATGCTTCTTGGCACAATGCCTCGACGATGGAGCCGGCGGTTCCGGTGTCAGCTTTCATCATGCTCACCATTTAACCCGCATCTGCGCAGCACGGGCGCGCGCCCGGATACGGGCGTCCCGCTCCGTTGCATCGATTACCGGCGTGTCTGACGGCAGGTGATCCCGCAGCTCCGAAAGCTGAACCTTCTTGATGGTTGGCATAGGATGAGAAGAACATTTGTACCAGCGGCCCACCAGGGTGCCCTGCAGCCTGCCCACGGTGTCCAACCAGTTGGGAACGCCGGGGTCGTCGAGCGATATCACGGCGCGGAACTTGCCATCGCTATCCAGTTCGGCCTGATGCCCATTCAGATGGCTTTGCCGCCACACATATTCCAGCGTGTTCCAGATCTCGTCATTCAGCTGGATATTCCAGTAGGGTGCGACATCGGGAATCTCGGTTTCCAGGATAAGCGCCTCGCCCGGTTGCAGCTGAAACATGCCCCACCAATATTGCTGCACACGAATGCCGCCCAGTTCGGCAAAGCCATGATTTTCTATCCGGTTGATGATGCCCTTGTCGCGGATTTGATCCTGATAGCGCAGCCATTGGCGGGAATGGCGCTCGGCATATTCGGCCAGACCCATCAGCCGCGCTTCGACTTCCTGAGCCGATGGCCGTGGTTTGAGCGCGGGAACATCCAGCCGCTCGATCGCAAGGCGAGGATCGCGCTCGTTCTCCCAGTCATAGGCGCGGCGTCGGATCAGGAAGCCATTCGTTTCGGGCGGCATGCACAGCCATTGCCCTTCATAGCCTTCCGGGCGCTCGGCGCTGAAGATACATTCGAAGGTGCCGTCTTTGCCGAAGGTAAGGCACTCGTCCAGATCATATTCGGCCGTTTGTCCGCCCGGCGTTTCCGTCGTGCCGATGACATTGTGTCCCAGCGTAGCGGTAAGGAGGCGAATGGTGCCGCGCTCGCCAGACAACCGGTAAACGCCGTTGCCATCTACTTCTGTGCGAACATAGGTGTCGTCAGGATTGGGCTGGAGCCGCAGGATATTGTTATAGTTGGGCGTAAAGTCGGGATGATTTGCGTTAGCGCCCTGGAATAGAAAATATCCCTGCACCAGATTCATGAAGAACTGGTCGTGCAAGTCTGCACGCAGTTGCGGGTCTTTCGGGTTCCAGGTGGTGCTTTCGAGCGCAGCGCCCTTACCGATCGCGTCAAGATAGGACTGCAGTGTGTTGCTCATGTCGATCTCCAAATATCTATACTGCTTGTCGCCGAGGCCGCGCGCCATATTCTTATGCGCGGTGCAGATCGCTTCACCTTCGTGGGCTGAAAACATCCGCCGCTTGGAACATGGCTGACATCGTCAAACTGGCCTGTAAGATGCCGACGCAAAGGGAAAGACCATCGGACATACAACTTCCATCTGGGATTCGCGCGAAGAGGTGTCGGATCGACGGCCAATTGATTGATACAGGCTCGCGGCGGTCGCTTGTCAATCGCCGCTCCGCTGTCTTCACGTACTTAATAAGCGCTGCCTTGCACCCGACGGCGGGCGATGGCGTGGGTGCATTCCGCCCTTTAGCCGGTTTTCGCACCTCGGTCTTCCACATGTGGCGGCGGGAAGCCTCGACTAACGCCCGGGCGGCTGGAGTTGCCCGCAAGGTCATTTCGCACGGGGTTTCGGGGGGTGTGCTGGCCGGGTCGTTCTGGAGAACTTGTCCACGCCGGCACAGAGAGGGCCGATGGTATGGAATGAGCGCCCGGGTCACTTGTAACCCGGGCGCTCATCTATGTCAGAACTTGAAGGTGACTTCCGCGCCATAGGTACGGGGCGCACCATAAACGCCGGTGTCTAGGCCAACACTATCCTGAAAGGGGATCGCGCTGTCGACATAGCGCTTGTTGAACAGGTTGCGACCGAACACGGCGGCAGTGAACCCCGAGCCGGAGATATTGCCCAATTCGATACGGCCGTTGACCAGCGCATAGCCCTTTTGACCGAACACGGTATCGGTTGGCAAGAATGGCACAGCGCCGGGCGAAATGCGCCGGATCAACTGGGCGCGGTTCTGAAAATCTTCGCTGAAAAAGACCTTCGATTGATAGTAGACATTAGCGACGATCCGCAACTCGCCCAAACTTCCAATGTCCGGCGTGAGTATCAGGTTAGCGTTGATCTGATGCTTCGGCTGATACTTAAATTGGCGATCGGAAAAGTCATCAGGCTGCCCCGATACGCCACCGACAGTCGTTAAAGTCTGATAATCCTTATACTCGGCCTTGACATAAGCGTAATTGAAATTCAGCTCCGCCAGTCGCTCATAACGCAGCGACAGTTCCGCCTCACCGCCATAGATGTTGGCTTTGGCAGCATTCTGAATGACTGTACCGATATTGCCACTTGGCAGTACTACCGTCACGCCCTTCTGCACGTCGCTATACCACTGGTAATAACCAGCCAGATTGGCGGTAAGACGCATTCCACCACCGAGGTCTGAGCTCTGTTTGATACCCAGTTCGAGATCCTTGACCGTTTCAGGCTTGAAGGATTGTTGCGCAGACTCATTCGTAGAAGCGCGCAGATTGAACCCGCCGGCGCGGAAGCTGTAACGATGCGTCAGGTAAACAAGAGTATTAGGTCCGAACTTCTTGTCGATACTGAAAAGGTAGCTTGGCTTTGAAAACGATTTTTCTACGTCGAAGAAGCACTCGCTAGCCGGCAGTGGTGTGCCGGCATTGTTCGTGAAGTTGCAGGCGGTCAGCGGAAAGTTTCCGTTAGTCAGCGTGGCTTTGCGCTTATCCACCGTGTAGCGCAAGCCGCCGGTGACGTTGAGGCTGTCTGTAAGCTTGTAACTTGCCTGAGCAAATCCTGAAAAACTAGTGTTGTTGACTGAACCGTAAACCGTCGATGGCTGGCCGAAAGTGACGTTGCTCCCGATGGTGCCTGGAACACCTGATCCGTCGATACCCTTGAGCACATAATAATAGGCACCGAATATGTAGTTCAGGCGGCCTTCGAACGCCTTGCCCTGTAGCTGGGCTTCTTCCGAGTATGACTTGGTCGATGTAATACCTTGCGTATCAAGCACCGGCACCAAGGTACCATCGAAGTCGTTCGACACTTCGTCCTTGGCTTTGCGGTATGAGAATATGTTTTTGAAGATCAGATCTTCGCCAAGATCCACCGTATCGGTATGGATAACCCCCGTTACTCGCGTGCGGGCATACTGCAAGCCTTGGCCATCTTCCGAGTCATACACGCTGCGCGCCTTGGCTCTTGCATAAGCGTCGGAAATGGCACTGCCGAACACGAAACCGGCCGCGCCAGCCGGACTTGGCGTATCGAGCAAAGTGAACGCAACACCACCACTATCGGCGCGCGAATGATAGACTGTCGTCATGGTACGCAACCAATCGGTCGGATCAATCGCGGCGGTAAAGCGCAAGTTCAACTCGTCGCGATCGAACAGACGCTGGCCTGCCCTCGCCCCAGCGACGATACGGCCATAGCCATCGCTATTCGTGTAATCGACCGCACCGCGCAAACGGATTTTTTCGTTAACGGGCACGTTCAACACAGCCGTTGCCGTTTTCGTATCAAAATTGCCGTAGCCGAGGCGCAGACTGCCCTCGAACTCATCAGTCGGCTTAGCAGTGGTGAACAAAACCGCACCACCTGTAGTATTGCGGCCGAACAGGGTGCCCTGCGGGCCCTTCAGCACCTGAACATTCTCCATGTCGAACGTGCCAAGATTGCTACCCTGCATAGGAGAGAGCACAGCCTCGTCCATGTAGACAGTTATCGGCTGATCCTGGGTGAGGAGGGTATCATCGGCGCGTTGGCCGCGGATCTGGTAGACCGGCGTGGCGTTACGGCCAGCGGAATAGGTGATCTGGAGCCCAGCAACCGCCTGACGAAGATCAACCGTGCTACGCAGTCCGAGCGAATCAAGCTTGGTTCCCTGCACGGCGGTGATCGCGACAGGTACGTCCTGCAGGCGCTCACTCACGCGGCGGGCCGTGACGACGATTTCGCCATCGGAAGGAGCCGTGGAGCCATTATTCTGGGGTGTCGTTTCCTGTGCCAGAGCGGGCATCGACGCAATGCTGGCGATGATACTGGTGGCGGCAAGTAGCCGAGCTGCAATCACAAACCTCTCCTTGAAATTAGCGCATATTTTTAGGGTTGCGCGTTAGAGCGGCGGTTAGCATCTGGTAGTGAAAGGCGCAACGCGGTGTTGGCCGCCCAAATGTAAATCCCTAGTATGATTTATTCGATGACACGGGGCTCATTGGCAAAACACGCAGCGTATTGAATTCGGAGCTTACATACTAACGCTTCATTCGGTTGCATGGTAGCTTGTAAGCGGACCGCGGCACCCCTTTTGCCTCCGGGTCTGCAACTTCGATTCCACCGACTTGGTGCCCGGCTCACCTGCCATGCCTAGAATTCAATTGGAGGATATGCGCGTCGGACGTTTTGCCCGATCCGTGCATATACAAAAAGGCCGCCATATCCATGGCGGCCTTTTTCCTTCGGGGGTTAAGCGGGATCAGACGCGCCTCTGCCCCAGCACATAGCGCTCGAGCACCTGGTGGAAATTCACCACCTCCATCTCCTGCACCGGATTTGGCCTGGCATATTTGAACTTGCTCGATTTCATGCCCGCCTGCACCTCGGTCATGTTGGCGATGTCCTGGTCCAAGATCAGGCAGACGCTCTGCTTCGTCGGATCGGTGATGATCCGGGGCTCGGTCTTAGGCTCCTTGCCTGGTCCGTAGCGCTTAAGCGACCAGATCTCGAAAACGGATTTGTCGGGATTGTCGGGTTCGACGAAATCGGGCCGCGCACGATACCAGAGCGCGCCGTCGAAGTAGGGGAGCGTCACGCAATTAGGGAAGATATGCCAGTCCGTTCCGGCCTTCGACATTGCCTCAAAGGTCAGGCGTTCAGGATAGTCCGTGCCATCGTCGATTGCGGCCTGACGCCCCAGTTCAATGGCGGTGCCGAACGCGGTCATCGCATCTGTGTCGGCGGGAAGGATGTCCATAATCTTTTTGGACGCTTCATAATCGCGGTCCGTCATAATGGCGTTTAGGTCTTCTTCCATCTGGCGGAAGAACTCAATAACCCCGGGGCGCGGATCGGCAGGAGCCTCCATCTTCAAGCGAGGAGAGGGGACGCCGCCGGGTAGCGGATCTTTCCAATAGCCGAAGTGCG
The DNA here is from genome assembly GCF_055521575.1 of Novosphingobium sp. BL-S-24. Lineage (NCBI taxonomy): Bacteria > Pseudomonadati > Pseudomonadota > Alphaproteobacteria > Sphingomonadales > Sphingomonadaceae > Novosphingobium > Novosphingobium sp. BL-S-24. Next base: position 508,052 of record NZ_CM145487.1, on the reverse strand, counting down.
CGTGTTTGCCCTGTGCCGCACTTTGCGTGTAGTCGTTGCCCTGCACCGGCAGCAACTGGGGATGTGTGGCGGCGACGTGATAGCCTTCCATGAAGGCCTCCAGCGCAACTTTCCAGTTGACCCCCAGGTGCATCTGAACGCGCCAGCGATAGCGCATACCTTCGAGTTCGAACGGATCGAGATGCTCGGGGATAGTTTCCAAATACTCCGCGAGTGTTTCGCCTTCTTCCTCCATACTGATCCACACGAAGCCGCCCCAGGTGTCGACGCGTACGGGCCACAGGTCGATGCGCTCGTCAACGAGGCCGCCTTCCCAGTCGTGTTCATCCTGAACAGCGACGTTCTTGCCTTCCAGGTTGAACGTCCAGCCATGATATTTGCAGCGAAACTGGCTGGCCCGGCCGCATCCGTCGGCCAGGCGGCGGCCACGATGAGGGCAGACATTGTGATAGGCGACAATGCCAGCCTTGCTGCGCGTCACGACGATCGATTCGCGCGCCACATTGTAAGTGATGTAGTCACCGACGTTGGGGATTTCCTCCTCGCGGCAGGCAACCTGCCAAACTTTGCCCCATAGATGTTGATTCTCCGCCTTCGCGAAGTCTGAAGAAATGTAGTTTTGGACGGAAACACGCGGGATGGCACGTGCCGGCTTAATCTGGGTGGCCATGTTCAGCTTTTCCTCGATATCGGTTGCGCTCGTACGGCGTAAATCACGAAGCATTATAATGTATTTGCTGACTAATGTAGAGTGGGAGGGCCGGACGCACAACCGTACCGCGCTCCCTTCTCTTCAGTCTACGCCAAGCTGGGCACGTATCGCGTCGGCGATGACGAGTGCGGTGTCATCTTCCCGCGTCGGCGGCGACTGCAGCCGGTTGTGGGTGATGGCGACCGCCAGCTTCGTTTCCGGATCGGCAAAGCCAATCGAATTACCCGCGCCCGGGTGACAGATGGCGCGCCGGTGCTTGGCGGCTGCGCAAGGGGGCTGGTCTGTGCCAAGCCAGAAGCCTGCAATGCCCAGCGGGATCGGCATGCCGAACATCACCGGATCGGGTTCGTCGCTATTGGGGCGCGGCGTGTTGAAGCTGCGCACGATGTCTTCGGACAGGATACGGACCCCGTCCAGCTCGCCGCCCTGCGCCAGCATCGCCCAGAAGCGGGCGCAGCTGCGCGCGGTGAACACGCCGCCAACGCCTGCAATCTCGGCGCGGCGCACTTCGGGCAATTCGAATACGGCGGGTATCAGATCGACCTGCGGGGGCATCGACGCGGTGTAGAGCGGGGGCAGATGTTCCGCCGGAATCTGCGGCCGCGCTTCGATCTGTTTGGCGACGCGACCGAACTGGTCGTCGGGCAGTCCGACCCAGATGTCGGGCGCGTTGAGCGGCAGCGCGATCTCCTCGCGAATGAACTTGCCGATGGTGCGTTTCGCAGGGTCGGTGCGGCGCACGATCTCGCCGACGATCCAGCCGAAGGTCATCGACAGGTAGAGCGCCTTTTCGCCCGGAGGCGCGAGCGGGGTGAGGTTGGCGATTTGGTCGGTCATCCAATCCCAGTCGCACATCTTTTGCGGCGTAACGCCTTCGGGCATCTGCGGAATGCCGGCGCGGTGCGTCAGCACGTCGCGAATCGTGGTCGCGCCCTTTTCATTGGCGGCATATTCCGGCCAGTAATCCGAGACCTTCGCATCATAGTCGACCAAACCCCGGTCCACCTGAATGTGGAGGGATGTGGCGGCCAGCGGCTTAGTGACCGAATACATATTGAACAGCGTTTCGCCGTCGACCATCCGGCCCGTGTCCGGGTCAGCGATGCCGGCGAAACTGTCTACGACGAGTTTCCCGTCCAGATAGGCCGCGACCTGAACTCCAACTTCGCGCCCCTCGTCGATCAGCTGTGCGATCGTCGTATCGACCAACGTGGCCTGTTGTATGGTTTGGGTCGTCATGGACTGCTTCCTTGAAAGTTGGGCTTATGGCGGACGAAAGGCGTCCTCTCTCGCGCGCAAGATGGCCCAGGCTCGTCGTGGCGCAATGCCTTGCGTACCCGGAGGTTACAAATCACGTCCCTGAATTATGGCGTTGACCTGCTTGCCCGTCACGTATTGACGCGGGATTGTCGGGCCGTCACCCTGAAAACGGGAACGATCAGGATGGGAGAAACGATGTCGGACGAGCTCGCGGCGCGGTTGGACCGCATGGAATCGATCGATGCCATCCGGCAGCTGGCGTCCAAATATGCGCTCGCGGTCGATATGCGCGACACCGACGCCATCGTGAACCTTTACATCGCCGATGCGAAAGTGTCGCGAGATGAGAGCGGCCGGTCGGCGCTCAAGGCGTCGTTTGACCGGGTGCTGCGCAATTTCCGATCCAGCGTTCACCATATCGGCGGCCATGTCATCGAGTTTGACGACCCGGACAATGCCCATGGTATCGTGTATTGCCGGTGCGAGCATGAGATTGGCGACAAATGGGTGCCAGTCTATCTCTATTATCTGGACATCTACCGGCGTGACGCGGGCCGCTGGTATTTCCGGCGGCGCAATCCCAGCGAGCTATATGGCGCCGACGTGCTGGAACGACCCGAGGCGGGCATCATCCACTGGCCCGGAACGGGCGACAGGCGCGGCACGTGGCATGGGCATTTCCCGTCCTGGCAGGCATTTTGGGACGCAGAGCCCGCCGGATGGGCACCGTCGGTGGCGTCCGAGGCGCCCATCGACGGCTTCATCGACGCCATGCGTCACGGCAACCGCCGTGTGTTGCCGATGGATTTTAGCTTCAGCGGTTGACCATCATGCCCTGCCTCGTCCCCAGTCCTCAGGGCCGCTTGAGCTGCGTCACAGCAAAACTATCCGGGGCCGGGCCGAAAACTGCCGGCCGCGTCGTTCTTGACATCGAGTGCCGCCACTGCCGCCGCGTCTATAGTCACGTTCCGCGCAGCGAGATTTTCCGCCAGATGCCCGGCTGACGACACCTAGGGGATAACGGCAATCTCCTGCCGCACCAGCCAGGCGAGCACGAGCTGCGCCGGGGTAAGATCACGCGCCTTCGCCAGCGCCACGACATTCGGACTGGCCAGTGTCGCGCCGCGTCCTAAGGGGGCTCAACGCCTGGGTGACGATCCCCATCTCCGCATGCACGACGCGCAGCGCTCGCAGCTGAAAGGCGGGGTGCAGTTCCACCTGGTTGACCACCGGGATCACGCCGGTCTCATCGACGATGCTGCGCAGATGATCGGGCTGGAAGTTCGACACGCCGATCGCGCCCACCAGCCCCTCTTCGCGCAACTGGATGAGTGCGCCCCAGCTTGCGACATAGAGATCGAGCGAAGGCACCGGCCAGTGAATGAGATAAAGGTCGATCCGGTCCGGCGCCAGCGGGTCCAGACTGACCCGGCATCCCCTGATCGCCGGGTTATAGCCCTGCTCGGAATTCCATAATTTCCTGGTAAGATACAGCTCCTCGCGCGGTACGCCAGATGCGCGCAAGCCGCGCCCTACCCCCGGTTCATTGCCATAGATAGGCGCAGTGTCGAACCCCGCAATAGCCCAGGTCCATTGCGGTGCGGATCGCCGCAGGGATATCGGCATCGAGAATCTGCATTGCCCCCATGCCCATGGCGGGAATCGGGTGGCCAGAGGCGGAGGAAAAGTGATGGGGTATGATGGCTCTCCTGCGATTATCGTGTCGGGCACCAGGATAGCAGCGACGGCTTGCGCGCGTTGCCGAGCTGGCCAACAATCACAAATATGAGATGTAGGCGTGGAAGCTTGGCCGTCTCTCCCCCTGGGGGTACGTTCACGGGCAAGCAGTCGATCCCGATCGCTGCCCATAAAAAGAAATATGAGGAGCAGGGTTGGTCATGGACGTCGGACTATACTTTGATCTGCGCAATCCACCATCCTGGGAACAGAACACGTCCCGCCTCTACAACTTCGCCATCGAAATGTGCGAGGAGGCCGAGCAGCTGGGTGCGCATTCGGTGTGGACCACCGAACATCATTTGTTCGAGGACGGCTATATCACGCAGCCGCTGACCTTTCTTGCCGCCGTTGCTGCGCGCACGAAACGCGTGCGGCTGGGCACTGCGATCCTGCTCGCGCCATTCCGCTCGGCTCCGCTGATCGCAGAGGAGGCTGCGGTGGTCGACATCATCAGTGGCGGCCGAGTCGATCTGGGCCTGGGCGCGGGCTATCGTGTGCCGGAGTTCGAGCTGTATGGCGCCGACATCACCAAGCGTTATGGCACCACGCTGCTGCGCGCGCGCGAGCTTCGCCAGATCTGGGAGGAAGGACGGCTAAAGCCCATGCCGGTGCAGCGTCCGATCCCTATCTGGCTGGGATTTCAGGGGCCGAAAAACGCCTACAAGGCTGGCTTGCAGGGCGATCATCTGCTGACCGCCATGGGCTCAATGTACGAACCCTATCGCCAGGGTTTGATCGACGGTGGGCATGATCCGGCAAGTGCGCGCATGGCGGGCGGGCTTCAGGCCTGGGTGACGGAAGACCCCGAGAAGGACTGGCCGATCGTCAAGAAATATGTCGCAGCCCAGCTCGACAGCTATCGCTTCCATATGGTCGAGGGCACGGAACATCCGACGCCCCGGCCGGTCGATATGGACAAGCTGCGCAGCCGCTCGGCGCTCAGTTCGCTCGACTATTTCATCTTTGGCACGCCCGAGCAGGTGGCCGAACAGGTCCGTGCCTTCACCGCCGGCGCGCCGGTCGAGACGGTCTTCTTCTGGGCCTCGTTTGCGGGCATGCCTGAGGACATGGTCGCGCGTAATGTCGACACGATCTGCACAAAGCTGCGACCCCTGCTGGTCGATTTATAAGAAGAGGGCGAAGCGGCGGGGGCGGAGCCCTGCTCGCGCGGATCGATCGGATCGAGTCAACGCTTGCCATCCAACAGCTTCCGGTGCGCTATGTGCTGGCGGTCGAGGGCGCGACATCGACGCCTGGGTCGCCTTGTTCTTGGAGGTCGTGAACTGCGGCCGGCACGGGACGGGGCGGCAGGCGCTGGCGGGCTATATCGAAACGCTGATCACCACCTTCTACCGCTCTCAGCATTTCATTTGCGGCCACCGGATCGACTTTGTCGATGCCGACCATGCTAGCGGAACCGTCTATTGTAAGGCGGAACATGAGGATGGCGACAATTGGATCGTCATGGCGATCTTCTATTACGACAGCTATGAGCGGCGCGAAGGGCAATGGTATTTCGCCCGCCGCGCCGAGCGGAGCTGGCACAGCACCGACACGCTGGTTCGTCCGACCGGTCCTAATTCCACTAACTGGCCGGGGTAGCCCGACAATCCGGATCCGTCGCCCCCTCACAAATACCCGCAATGGCGCGCCTATTGGGACAGGATCGGGCCGGAGATCGAGAACAAGCGGACTCGCCATCCGATCCGCTGAAGGATTCCCTGCGCCCCAATATAGTTCAGGCGATAGCGGGTGCCGCCTGAACGTTGAGAATGCGCCGCATCGCTCGTGCCGCAACGCCCAGCGCTGCGATGGCGAGCGGCGCCAAAATGCAGTGCGCTATGATGATCGACGTGCCGATACGACTGTCGTCACGCAGGATATATTCGGTGATAAATGCAGTCACCGATGGCCCGCAACCAACACCCAACAACGTGTAGACGAAGAGATAGAGCGCCGACGTGCGCCCGCGGCAGGGGGCCGGCGTTACCAACTGCAGCGCCGCCACGGCCGCACCGGCATAACCTAGACCCGGGAAATACAGCGCCAGCAAGACAAAGCATAATGTCAGATTGTCGGTGGTCATCGCCGCCGCCATGATCACCGTCTGTACGCCGATTACCAGCATCGACAATTTGAGATGAGCATCGCGCCGTCCGCTCGCGAAAAGCCGATCGGCCAACGCGCCATAGACAAGCACGCCGATCAGCCCGCCCACGATCGTCGCTGCGGCCAGACCCGCGCCGGTCGATACTATGTCGAGCTTGTGATGTCGCATCAGGAAGGTCGGCAGCCAGCTGGTGACGGAGAAACCACATGCGGAATAGAGGCCGAAACCGATGAAATGGCCGATATAAAAACGCCGGTTGGCGCGCAGATGACGCCAGACCTCCGTCATGGGAGTGGGCATTGCGGATCGGAGCTTGTGTCCGGGATCGCCGACAGTGAAGATGATAGGTGACAACAGCAGGCATGGAAGGCCGCAAAGCAGAAACACGAATTGCCACGCCTCGAAATGGCCGAGCAAGTGCAGGGTGACGCCCGTGCGTGGCACATGGGCAATGAGGAGTGCACCGCCTAGCGTCGCTGCGCCACCGCCCAGCAGCGCCCCCGCCGAGAAGATCGACATGGCAAGCCCGAAGCGATGCGGCGGAAATCGGTCTGCGATCAGGGAATAGCCTGCCGGCATCAGCCCTGCCTCGCCCGCGCCCAGCGCGAAGCGCGCGAGCGCCAACTGCCAGAATTTATGGGCAATGCCACCAGCGGACGCCGCGATCGACCAACAGAACACGCCGGCGAATATGACCCAGCGGCGCGGGAGGCGGTCGGCCGCCCATCCCATCGGCAGGCCGAACAAGGCGAAGAATATCGCGAACGCCGCGCCCTGGACCAGGCTGATCTCGAATTCTGTGATGTCCAGACTGCGCCGGATGGGGTCCACCATCAGCGAGATGATCTGCCGGTCGAGATAGGATAGCGTGTAGAGCAGCATCAGTACGAAGACGAGCCACCAGCCTCCTGCCCCCGGTCCGGCGGGCGCTTTGTCGGCTTCGGCGGGGCTCAGCGCTGTCGATGCCATCGGGCCTTCTCCTGAAGAGCGGCCATGCACCGGCCGGCTCCATTGTTTGACACGCTATGCGCGTAAAATGGCCCATTTGCCCAGCTACATCGGGCTTATCATCCCTGTGATTTGGCGGATCACGCGCCGTTCTTGTTTTCAGGTCCGGGTTTTTCGCGCGTATGCGTGCGAGATAAAGACGTAAGGGGAGGGGGGAAGACAATGGCTTCCAAAATCATGGTTTCATCGTCGCGCTTCATTGTGCTGCGTCGCGGTCGACTGGCGCTGCTGGGTGCTATCTGCATTGCTTCCCCGGACATCGTCCGTGCTCAGGCGGTCGAGAGCAACGAAATCATCGTTACCGCGCAGCGCCGGTCCGAACGGCTGGAAAGCGTGCCGATGTCGGTATCCGCCGTCACAAACGAAACGCTCGCCGCGACCGGTGTGAACAGCGTTCGCGACTTGTCTTCAGTGGTTCCAGGCTTTCAACTGGCGGCAAGCGGGGTCTTTCCGCAGCCGGCCATTCGTGGCATCAGCGCGACCGTCGCCAGCTATTTCGAAAATAACGTCGCGGTTTATGTCGACGGACTCTACCAGACCTCGTCGCAGGTGCTGAACATCGACCTGCCCAATATGGAAAGCGTGCAAGTGCTCAAGGGGCCGCAGGGCACGCTCTATGGCCGTAATGCGACCGGCGGCGCGCTGCTCATAAACACTTTTGATCCCGACGACAGTTTCCGCGGCAACGCGGAACTGACTTATGCCCGGTTCGACGACAAGCGAGCCAGCGGCTATGTTTCGGGGCCATTGGCGGAAGGCATCAGCTTCAGCGTTGTGGGCTATATCCGGCGCAGCGACGGCTATTACAAGCTAGCGAGCCGGACGACACCCGGCGCGACCAGCAAAGGGCCGCCGGTCAAGCAAGATTCTGTCCGGGCGAAGCTGAAATTTGACATGACGCCCACCCTGTCGGCCACTTTGCTCTATTCAAACCTTCACATCGACGATACCCGCACGAACATTTTTTCTCCGATCGAGAATGTCTCCCGCTTCTATGCATCGCGCCCTGGTGGCGCGACCCGCGCGACCGAAGAGGGCGTGTGCCTATAATCCGCGCAATGTTGCAGCGTCCGAACAGGATGAATTTGGCCTCAAGCTCCGGCTCGACACGGGATTGGGCGCGTTGCAATCGATCACCGGCTATACGGACACACGGTGCATAATCGCTTCGATTTCGACGGCAGCTATATTCCGGCGTCCTATATCGTGCTCGATCCGGTAAAGACCTATACGTTCCAGCAGTCGCTCGACTATAACATTGATGCTATTAATCGTTTGAATCTCGCCTTGGGGGCGTCCTATTTCGACATTCTGACGAAAGCGGCACAGTTCAATTATGCCGGCAAGGATCTCAACAATCCCGGCGCGACTCCGCTGACGCTGGCCAATGACTACAATGTCTCGTCCAGCTCTGTTTTCCGCCATCATAAAAAAGCCTGGGCCGCCTACGTCGATGCGACCTGGGAATTTTCCGACGCCTGGTTTCTAACCGCAGGCAGTCGTTATAGCACAGAAATGATGAGTGCTTTCGGGCAGGCCCTTTCGGCGAACGCCGCTGCGGTGCGTAATCCCGTCAATGCGGAAACCACGTTCAAGAAATTCACGCCCCGCGTCACGCTGCGCTACGAAATCTCGCCGCGTACCAACGTCTATGTGTCTTATTCGCAGGGTTTCCGCAGCGGCACCTATAATACGATTTTGCCCGCCTGCGTGAATACCACGCCCAACTGTTTCGTGCCGGCCAAGCAAGAAAGCGTCAAAGCCTACGAAGCCGGCGTTAAGACGGCGTCGGGCAATATGCGGTTCGACATTGCCGGTTTCTATTATGATTATCGCAATATCCAGATCAGCGCGACGAAAACGGTCGATGGCGTCGTGTTCATCGACCTTGGCAATGCCCCAAAGGCGAAGATCTACGGTGCGGAAGCCAATATCTTCTACAAGCCTATCAAGAACTTTACCGTCACCGCTAGCGGGACTTGGCTACACGCACGCTATGGTGATGGCTTCATCTATTCGGGCCTCGGCCTGTCCAACGCCACCATCGGCCTCAACAGCAATGCCGATCCCCTCAAGACTTATTCCAACGTCGATCAGTTCCAGGATCTATCCGGGCTGCAGATGACCCGTGCACCGAACTACTCGGGCAATATCGGCTTCAATTTCAAAGTGCCCAACGGCGATGGTGGGTTGCAATTGTCCAGCAACCTCAAGTATTCGTCCCGTTTCGTGCCGAGCAATCCGTCTGTTTGGGGCATCGGCGCTGGCGTTCCGGTCGAACGTCAGCATGAACAGCCTTCACTCAAGGCTCCTACGCGCAGCTTAACGCATCGGTCACCTGGACCAACCCCGGCGGTCATTATTACGCGCGGATCTGGGGGAACAACCTGACCGACTATCAGTATAAGCTGCACTATAACGGCAACAGTTCCTTCGGGACCTATATACCGCTGTCCGACCCGCTCACCGTGGGTATCACGCTAGGCGCAAAAATGTGATCAATCCGGCTGTCCGGTTTGCAGGCCGGACAGCCCTCACTCATGGAAAGTGATGATGCGACGTGAGTGAAGATCCGAAACCCGTGACACCCAGACTATCGGCGACCATCCTACTGCTGCGTGACGAGCCGCTGGAAGTGCTGATGATCCGGCGTCATGCGAAACAGGTCTTCGCGTCCGCATTAGTGTTTCCGGGCGACACGCTCGATCCGAGCGACGGATCGGACGAATGGTTGCCCTATCTGGTCGGGACCGAACTATTTTCCGTCGAGGACCGAACTCTGCGCATCACCGTCTTTCGCGAGACGTTCGAAGAGTGCGGTATCCTGCTGGCCCGCGACGATAGCGGTGCTCCGGTTGCCTGTGTCGATGAGGACAGGAGCGATTTTCTGGATATCGTGCGGCGGACGGGCGGTAAGCTGTGGTTGGAGGATCTCGTGCTGTTCGGCCATTGGATCACGCCAGAGTCCGCGCCCAAACGATTTGATACTCGCTTCTTCCTGGCGGTTGCGCCCCGCGCGCAGGTGGCTCGGTGTGACGGGCGTGATGCTGTCGCGCTGGAATGGGTGCGGCCACACGACATGCTGGCGCGCACCGGGACGGAGGGTCGCGAACTGATCCTGCTAACCCGTATGAACCTGCTGCTGCTCTCACGCAGCGACGAAAGCGCTGGCGCGTTGGCGGACGCGCGGGCGCGCCCAGTCTTCACCGTGCTGCCGCGCATCGAGCGGCGGCAGGACGGTGTGATGCTGACAATTCCCGCCGAGGCGGGCTATGGGGAAACGGAGAGCCTCGTGCCCCACAGACCGATCTAGCGACGGTCGATTTCGTTTTTATCCGCCATTGCTTTGCCCGCTCGCAATGAAAATATGCAGACAACAGAAGAGATAGCGAAGCAGACCTGCGTTATCAGCGTGCCCCGGCCGCGCTCGCCGTCACCTCCTGCGCGGTACTGGCGACCAGTTGTCCCGTCCGGTCGTAGAGAAGGCCGCGCGTCTGCCCGGTCCCCCCGGCCATGGCGGGGCTGTCGATTGTGTAGAGCAGCCAATCGTCCACGCGGGCCGCTATGGAACCACAGCGCCTGGTCCAACGCGATCATCACCGGATAACTGTGGGTCAGCGCACTATCGCCGTCTCCGCCATCCACACGACGCTCAGATAGGCCAGCACGGCGGTATGAACGGAGGGATCTTCGATCATCGCGGCTCCAGGCAGGCGGAACCATATGCGGCGTTCGGGCGGGCGCGGTTCCGCGCCGCCCACCGTCGCGCACCCGCTCGACCGTTAGTGTGATCCTGTGTGCGCCGCTGCCCGCAGCGATGAAATGGACATGGGCCGAATGGAGCGTACGTCCAGGCGCGGTCGCGATCGCCGCGGCTAACGCATGTGCGACGATTTGGCCGCCGAAGATGCGATCGGCCGGCATCGACACCGACGCCAGGTTTTCGAAACGATCCCCGCCCAAGGCGTCCAGTGCGACCAGTTCGGCAAGTTCACCGTTCTACCCGACCGTGCGCCCCGTCCGCTTCATGCCGACGTCTTCCCGTCAATCATTCTCCGGTGAAGATGGGCGCGCGCTTCTCCAGGAAAGCATCGACCGCCTCGGCATGGTCCTGCGTCTCGTGTGCGATCGCTTGGAAAGCGGCTGACAGCTCCAGCACATCCGACAGGCGCTGGTTCTGCGCCTCCCGCAACAACCTCTTGGTCATACGCAGCGCGCGCGACGGATTGGCCGCGATCTTCTGGCCTAGCGCCACAGCTTCGTCGATAAGTGTATCGGCGGGCACAGCGCGGGAGATGAGGCCCATGACAATCGCTTCTTCAGCCCCGAACGTATCACCGGTGAAGAACAGTTCCGCCGCCTTTGCATAGCCCACTGCGCGCGATAGCGCCCAGGCGCCACCGTCGCCAGGCACGATGCCGACCTTGATGAAGCTCGCCGCGAACTTCGCGCTGTCGGCCGCGATACGCATGTCGCACAATGCCGCCAAATCCAGCCCCAGGCCGATCGCATGACCGTTGACGGCGGCGATCAGCGGCAGTTCGCAGTCATAGATCGCCTTGGCGACCTTATGCACGCCACGGCGATAGTTGGCGCGCGTGTCATCTGGCGTGGCGAGCCGGCCGATGCCGCTGCGCTCCTTCATGGCTTTGAGGTTCCCGCCAGCGCTGAAGGCCCGGCCGCTGCCGGTAATCACCACTGCGCTGACGCGGTTATCACGCTCCAGTTCGGTCAGCGCATCGACGATCGAGAAACAATCCTCCTGCGACGCCAGTGCATTGAGCGTATCGGGGCGGTTGAAGGTCAGGATGGCGACCTTGCCGCGACGTTCGATCTTCGCGAAATCTTGCATGAGGGGCGACATATCCTTGGACTGAAGGTGAGGGAAGGAAGGGAAAATTATGCCTTGGGCCATGCCTGCAACGGACGGCAACGTCATGTCCGCGACTCGGCGCGAAAGCAGTTATCATGATGACGATGGTTATCGGAGCGTTTCAGGCACCCTGTTCGCGGGTGCAAGACTGCGGAGCGGTAAGGAACGCTATGTTTGCCGACGCCCGGAATTGAAGTGGAAGCTCGTTGAGAGCTTGTAATTCAGCCTATATTTCAAATAGCTAGATGCGTACAACGCGCAGCGAAAAAATCTGGCTGCGCGACTCTCTTGACCGCGACCGAACAACTGTTAGGATCGCGCTCATAACGGAGAGACAAGATGCAACTGAACAGGTTGTCGCGCGCGCTGGGTGAACTCAATGTCGTGGGATGCGAGGACGACGAGACCGATCGCGTCGTCAAGTCAGCCGGTCGGGTTCTGCGAATATTGGAACTTTTCGACGTCCTGAAGCGCGAGGCGCTTGTGTCAGAAGTTTCCGAACTGCTCGAATTTCCGCAGTCTAGCACATCCGTCCTTTTGCGCAGCATGGTGATCCTGGGCTATCTCTACTTCAATCCTGAATCGCGGGCGTTCGGTCCGACGACCCGGGTTGCCCTGCTGGGGAGCTGGATCAACGGCCCGATGATCAGCGACGGCACGCTGACGCGCTTGGTCGAGGGTGTCAATAAACGCACTGGCCAGGCCGTTGTGCTGGCGGTGCGGAACCGCATCTGGTCGGAATATATCCACGTTGTGCAGGCGACCGACCCGCTGCGCATGTTCGTGGTAAAGGGGTCGCGTCGTCCGCTGGTCTGTTCCGGCACCGGCTTTTCGCTCATTTCCGAACTGCCTGATAGCGACATCAAGCGCATCGCGCTTCGGTACAATGCCGAATCGAACGAAAATGTGTGCCTTTCCACCTTGCTGGAGCAGGTCAATCGCACACGGGTTCATGGCTGGGCCGCCAGTTACGACACAGTGACGCCCGGCGGCGGGATGATCGCGATGCGCCTTCCACTGTTCGACAACGAGGAATGTATCGTCGTGGGCGTGACTGGCCTTACCAGTGTGCTGCGCGAGAATGAGGGCCGGTTCGTCGCCGCGATGCAGGAAGAAATTGCGGATAGTATCGCGGGCGTGCGGATGGAGCCTCCGCAGCTTATGGCGGTCTGATCCCGGCTGCGCGTCCCGCGCTGTTTGGGAAATCAAAAGAGGCGGTGGGCGATCAGGTCGCCCACCGCCTCTTTCTATTTATCCGCGATCGTTTAGGATCATCGCGGAAGCGCGCGACGCCATCGCCATGGTCGGCGCGTTGGTGTTGCCCGCGATCATCTCCGGGAAGATCGACATGTCGCACACCCGCAGCCCCTCTATCCCCCTTAGGCGCAGTTGTCCGTCGAGCGGCGCGCTGTTATCCTGGCCCATCTTAATGGTTGCGGTGGCGTGATAACCCGATTGCCCGCGTCGGTGATAATAATCGAGTATCTCTTCATCCGTCTGGGCGTCTGCGGTCGGCCCGACTTCCCCCACAACATAGGATGACAAGGCGGGTTGCGCCATTAATGCGCGGATATAGCGGGTGGCGCCGATCGCGGCCTGTCGATCGCCTTCCTCAGTCAGATAACGTGGATCGATCGCCAACGGCGCGGCAGGATCGGCCGAGGTGATGGTGACGCTGCCTTCGCTCTCCGGGCGCAGGCGGAAGGAATAGAGGCTGACTCCCGGCTCCTTTTCGAACGCCATCGCGCGTTTGGGGTCGGTGGAGTAGGGCTGGAACATGATTTGGGTGTCAGGGCGCGTCGATTGCGGCAACACCCGTACGAAGGCTGCTGCCTCCGTCGATCCATAGGACAGAGGGCCGGTGCCCAGCAACATGTGTCGCGCCACATTGGCTAGCAACTTTACGCCAGAATAGGCGCTGTTGTCGCTGTCGGCCTGACGCCTCAACCGAAAATTCTGAAGGATAAGCAGATGTTCACGCATATGTTGTCCGACGGACGGGCTTTCTAGAACGACGGGCACGCCCGCCGCGTTCAGGACGTCGGCCGGCCCGATGCCCGACAGTTGCAGGATGCGCGGTGACCCGATCGCGCCTGCCGAAAGGATCACTTCACCCCGTGCGGCAAACGTCACCGGTCGGCCGTTCTGCATCCCTTCGATGCCCACGGCCCGATGGTTGCGGATGGTGACGCGGTCCGTGCGTACGCCAGTCAACACGGTCAGATTTGACCGGCGCTTTGCCATGGTCAGGAAACCGCGCGCGGAACTTACCCGCCGGCCGCGCCGATCGATGTTCCACTGCATCGGGCCAATGCCTTCCTGCGCGACGATCGAATGTTCCTCCTTGACCGGCAGGCCCAGCTGCGCGCCTGCTTCTATCCAGGCGTGCGTCAGACGCGAGGGGCGCGGATGGCTCTGCACAGTGATCGGCCCGCCAGAGCCGCGCGTGTCGCTTTCCCCCATCAGATGATTTTCGATACGGCGCATATGCGGCAGCATCTCCTCCCACGACCATTGCGGGCCGGCTAATTCCGCCAGCCTGTTATAGTCCGCCGGGATGCCCCGGTTCCAGACCATGCCGTTCACGCCGCTCGATCCACCCAGCATCTTGCCGCGCAACCACATTTCCTGCGGCACCGTGCCTTCGCGCGGATTGACGGTGGGGTAATAATGGGTGGTGGCCGGGTTCATCAGCGTCTTGCCGAACCCCTTGGGCATTTCAATTATCCAGCTATCGCCGGTCCCGCCCTCCTCGACCAGAAGAACCTGGCTCTTCCCGTCGGCAGACAGCCGCTCGGCAAGTACGCAGCCAGCTGATCCGCCGCCAACGATGATATAGTCGAATTCGCCCATCTTTATGTCTTGCTCTATCAGATGAATGCCCGGCGCAGCGGGCGGGAGTAACAAAAAAAGCGGAGCACGGGTTCGCCCCGCCCCGGTCAAGCCGGATCGAAACGCACGTGCAGGTGATGGGGAACGCGCATCATCGCTCCCCGAATGGAGGGCGATGGCATGTCCGGGTCCAAACGCAAATTGTGCAAATTGTCGAGAATTGCGGCGACCGCCCGGGTCATTTCGACCCGCGCCAGATGTTGGCCGATGCAGATATGCGGTCCGGCGGAAAAGCTTAGATGCCGGTTCGCGTTCGGCCGATGGATGTCGAACTTGTCAGGATCGTCGAATTTGGCGGGATCGCGATTGGCTGCGCCCGCCATGACATGCACGATCGATCCGGCCGGGATATGCACGCCCGCCACTTCCACATCCTGGGCCGCCCAGCGCGCCTGCTCGATCACCGGCCCGTCGAAGCGCAGCGCTTCCTCGATCGCATTGGGCAGCAGCGAACGGTTCTGCCGAAGTGTTTCAAGCTGGTCAGGATTTTGCAGAAGTTTGGTCAACAGGATGCTCGTGCCGCGATAGGTGGTGTCGCCGGCCGCGTTGATCAGTTGGCGGAAGAAGGAGACCAGCACATCCTCCGGCAAATATTCGCCGTCGGCTTCCGCTGCCGCGAGCAGGCTTACCAGGTCGTCGCCCGGATTGCGCCGCCGTTCATTGATCAGGCGAGGGAAATATTCCCCCAGATTGGCCGATGCTTCCTTCCCTTGCTTGGCGTACATTGACACCAGCGTTTGCGTCACAGCAAGCTTGTGGAAAAGTTTGCCTTCGTCGGGCGGCAGGTCGAGTTGGCGATAGATGACGCCAAACGGATAGTGCAGCGTGAACTGGCTGATGAGGTCGGCCTTACCCTCACCGATGAAGCTGGCCATCAGTTCGTTCACGACCGGATCGACGATCGACGAACCCCAGTGCTTCACATATTGGGGCAGGAATATCTTCTGGAAGATGCGGCGGAAACGTGGATGTTCCGGCGCATCCATGGTTGACACCGACCGACCGAAACTGGTGCCCAGATTAAAGCTGTACGACTTATTGGAAAAGATCTGCGGCGCGAGCAGTGCCTTGCTGACTTCCTCATAGCTCAGGATCATATAATGACCCGCTTCGGCCGGATGCGTAACGTCGGGCGCCAGGCCCATCACCTCGCGATAATCGCCTGCCATCGCGCCGCCGCGCGCGCGGAGTTCGGCCAGATGGGGATAGGGATCCTCATGATCACCGAAGAAAAGCTTCTCTTCGATGAAGGGATTGAAATCCGCATCTTCCAGATCGCGCAGTCGGCCAAGTTTTGTCATGTCTCTCCTCCAGGAGCAGCGGCGACCGTTGTACGAGCCAATCGTGCTAGCGCTATATAAGCCGGTTTGCGTTCGGTCACCAGGCATCATGGTCAATCACACCAATGATTTGTCGCCGCAACCCCCGGCATGAGGTGGTGCGTCAGCCCGCCTTTTGTTAGCTCCAGCGCCCGGCCCGGAAACTTCCGCGCCGACCTGTTTAGGCCCCCGCCCAGTCAGAGGTGTGATTTGAAGTTCCGGTTCGACGAAAGTGATGAGCAGTTTCGCCAGATGATGCGCAGCCGGATCGCGCAGATCCTGCCGACGGACATCAGCGATCGGCATCGCCGTATCTTGTCCAACTCCTCCCATCTTGAGGATCAGCGTCGCTGGTTTTCGATTCTCGACGCGGAAGGCTGGTCGGTTCCCGCCTGGCCTGTCGAGTTTGGAGGTACCGGCTGGACCGCGTTGCAGCGCTTCATCTTCGAGGACGAGATGTACGCGGCCGATGCGCCGGAGTTCAACTGGATGGGCTCCCACATGGTTGGCCCTGTGCTCTACACCTTCGGCTCGCAAGCGCAGCGCGATCGCTTCCTGCCCCCGATCCGCAATGGTCAGGAAATCTGGGCGCAAGGCTTTTCGGAGCCGAGCGCGGGGTCGGACCTCGCCTCGCTACGTACCCAGGCCCGGCGCGAGAGCGACGAATATGTCGTCAACGGGTCCAAGATATGGACCAGCGGCGCGTTTGAGGCAGACTGGCTGTTCTGTTTGGTCAAGACCGACACGCGGGGCAAGCCGCAGCGCAGCGTGTCCTGCCTGATGATCGACCTCAAGTCGCCTGGCGTCACCATTCGTCAGATTCGTCAGATAAACAATGAAGCGCATCTGTGCGAGGTCTTCTTCGACGATGTGCGCGTGCCCGTCGATAATCTCGTGGGCGAAGAAGGCATGGGCTGGACCTACGCCAAATTCCTCCTCGACCATGAACGCACGACCAGTTCCTTCATCTTCTGGATCAAGCGCGAGCTGGCGCGCACCCGCGAACTGGGGCGCGCGATCCTGCGCAATGGCCGACCGTTGATCGAGGATCCTGCCTGGTCGCGCCGGCTGGCCGTCGCCGCCGCGGAGATTGAGGCGCATGAATGGTCGGTGCTACGCGTATTGTCGGAGGAGCCTTCCGGCTTCCCCATCACCGCCGCCGCGTCGGTGCTCAAGGTCAAGGGTTCGGAGTTGCAGCAGACCATCACCGGACTGCAGGTCGACGCGCTGGGCGATCAGGCGCTACGCGATTATGGGACCGAGCTGCTGGACGCCTCCACCGATCCGATCTGGCCCGACCTGTATCAGGGGCGGACCAGCCGGGCGCTGATCACCCGGGCATCGACCATATATGGCGGCGCATTGCAGATTCAGAAGAATCTGCTCGCCAAACTCGCGCTGGGACTTTGAGTAAACAAGATGGATTTTGAACTCAGCGAAATGCAGCAGATGGTCGTCGACAGCGCGCAGCGGCTCGTCACGGCCGAAACAGGGCTGGAGCAGTGGCGTGATCGACGTGCGCTGGCGGACGGAGTCGATGCGCCGCTATGGACGAAGATGGCGGAACTGGGCTGGATGGCGCTGGCCGTGCCGGAGGATGCCGGCGGCCTCGGCAGTCCGATGGAGGATGTCGCGCTGCTGATGATCGAACTGGGCAAGGGCCTGGTGACGGAGCCGCTGGTCAGCACCGGCGTATTGGCCGCGCATATTCTCGACCGCGCCCTGTCTGGCGATACACGCGCGAACTGGTTGGGGCGGATCGCTGGCGGTGACGTGCGTATCGCGCTGGCGCATGAAGGGCCGCAGGCGCCCGGAACCTCCGACGTCACGGCGCGCCGCGACGGTGGCGGCTTCGTGCTGGACGGGCAGAAGATGATGGCGTTCGATGCGCCCTCGGCTGACAATATGCTGGTGACAGCGACCTTGGACGGGGCGACTGCCTTGTTCCTGATGCCTTCGGACAGCGTGGGGGTCAGCGCTAACGCCTACGCGTTAATTGATGGCAGCCGCGCAGCCGATTTGACTTTCACGGCGGCAGAGCTGCCTGCCGACGCGCTGATCGCGACCGGCGAAAGCACGGACATGCTTCTGGACGAAGCGCTGGACCGGGCGCGTGTGGCGTTGATCGCGCAGGCGGTGGGCGTAATGGAAGTCGCGCTGCGGACTACGGCCAACTACGCCAAGGAGCGCCAGCAATTTGGTCAGCCGATCGGCAAGTTCCAGGCGATCCAGCATATGGCGACGGATATGTTCGTCGCTTCCTATCAGGCGCGTTCGTCGCTTTATGCGGCGCTGCGCGATATTGAGGGCAGCCCCGCCGTCCGCGCGCACGCTGTGTCGGTGGCGAAGGTTGTGTCGGGCATGGCGGGGCAGACCGTCTCGCGTTACGGCATCCAGATCCATGGCGGCTACGGTGTGACCGACGAATATGCGATCAGCCATTATTATCGCCGTCTGGTGGTCCTTGAAAAGCAATATGGCAGCATAGACGTCCAGGCGAGCCTACTGGCCGCCGCCGAGACAAGCGCGTGAACCGGGGCACTGGAACGTCGATCCAGTTTGAACAGGGAGTGAAGGAATGACGCGACCAGCTTCGACCGGGCCGCTGGCCGGCCTGAAGGTCATCGACATGACGCGGGTGATCGCCGGGCCGTTTAGCGGACAGATATTGGGCGATCTCGGCGCGGACGTGATAAAGATCGAACGGCGTGGAGAGGGTGACGATTGCCGTCGCGTAGGTCCGCCTTGGATTCGGGAACCCAGTGAGGGCATGACGGGAGAGTCCACCTATTTCCAGGCGGCTAATCGCAACAAGCGATCGCTGTCGGTCGATTTTGCCAAGGAGGAAGGGCAGGCGCTGATCCGTCGCGTGGCCGCCGACGCCGACATATTGATCGAAAATTATCGCACCGGCACGCTCGGGCGCTATGGTCTGGGCTATGAGCAGGTGCGGGCTGTCAATCCCGGCGTCATCTATTGCTCCATCACCGGATTCGGTCAGGAGGGTCCGTATAGCGGACGTTCGGGCTATGACTTTTTGATCCAGGGCATGGCCGGTCTGATGAGCGTAACTGGCCATCCTGACGGCGAACCCGGGGAAGGGCCTATGCGTGTCGGCATACCGGTCGCGGATATTCTGGCTGGCCTCAATGCCGTTATTGGCATCCTCGCCGCACTGGAGCACAGGCGCGAGACCGGCAAGGGACAGCATATCGACATATCGCTGTTCGATTCTCAGGCGTCTGCGCTGCTTAATTCGGCCTCGGCGTGGATGAACGCGGGCACCAAGCTCGGCCGCACTGGAAACGATCATCCGAGCGCCGCCCCTTATGGTGTTTACGAGGTAGAAGACGGCTACATCATCGTTGCCACCTTCAACGACCGCGAGTTCAACCGGCTGGCCAACATATTGGGCCATCCCGAATGGATCACCGACCCGCGCTTTGCCTACAATGGCGACCGCGTGCGCAACCGGCCCGCGCTCAAGGCCGCCGTGACCGAGGCGCTTAAGGGCAAGACCCGCGTGGAATGGGTAAAGATATTGAACGACGCCACCGTTTCGGCGGGGCCGATCAACGATATCGAGGATATGGAGAATGACGAACATGCGATTGCGCGCGGCATGTTCTTCTCCATGCCCTCGCCCGAATTTGGCGAGGTGAAAATGATCGCGTCGCCCTATCGCATGTCCGCGTCGCCACCCGACTATCGTATCTCGCCACCAAGCATCGGCGAGCATAATGATGAAATTCTGGCGGAAGCGGGACTGACGGCCGAGGAATGCGCCGCACTGCGCGACAGCGGCGTCATATAGAACCGAAAGGCCGGCGGGAACACCGCCCGCCGGCCTTCGATTGGGCGAACAGCGCGCACGCGCGCAGCGTTCGTCAGAATGTGACGACGATCTTGCCGCCGCCGGCATTGGCGTTCATCGTGCGCATCGCTTCCTGCACTAGTTCAATACCCTTATAGACTGTCCCGATCGGCACGGTCAGTTTACCGCTGCCCACCAGAGCAAGCAGGCCATCGATTGCACGCTGAAAGGCGACCGGCTCACCCTTCATGCCCATCGCGTCTGACCCGGAATACTGCAGGGTCGAAAAAATGTGTAGCTTGGGTTGCTTGTGGAACCACAGCGGCCAGCTCACTGTGACGGGGCTGGGATCCAGGTAACCAAACATCAACCAATAGGCGTTCATGGCGCAGGACTTCACGATCTCGTCCGTGATTGCCCCGCCTACACAATCATAGACAATGTCCGCGCCCTTGCCGCCGGTGAGGTCCGCCACTCGATCCGAGAGGCTTTCCTCTTCGGTGGCGACGACCGCGTCCGCACCTAACTCCAGCAACCTCGCGCGGCTGGCGCTGCTGCGGCTGGTGGCAATTACGCGCGCGCCCATCAGCTTGGCGAGCAGCACTGCACTATTGCCATTGGCGCTGGTTGCGCCGGACACCAGCACGGTCATGCCCGCGCGCAGGCCCGCCGCTTCCACCAGCCCCAGCATTTGGGTAAGGTGTGTGAAAATGAAAGATGCGCCCTCCGCATCGCTCAGGCATGCGGGTGTGTGGACCAGCGCCTCGGCCACGACGATCGTATGTTCGGCGAAATGCGCATAGGTCAGCGGGTGCGGCAGGTTGCTGACACGATCGCCGGGCTTGAAGGCGGTCACGCCTTCGCCGACCGCATCGATGATGCCGCAAAATTCGGCGCCTACGCGACTGGGCAGTGAAGGAGTGAAGAAGCCAGCGGTGACCCAGAGCAAATCGGACCGGTTCATGCCGACGGCCCTGGGCTTGACGCGGACCTCGCCCGGGCCGGGTTCGGGGATAGGCAAATTTTCGAGGACGAGCGATTCAGGGCCGCTCGTCTCGTGAATGCGCCACGTTCTGCTGGTCATGGGATCTTCCTCTCCGGGCAAGCGCGCTGTTGCGCGTAATGCGGGCCTTCTCGCGCAGGCGGCCGCGCCGGGCAACGGCAACAGCGCACAATTCATGAATATGGTAAAGTGAAACGTGAGCAGGCAACGCTTTGCAGATGCACGCCCCGGCCGCATGCTCTTCTGTACTAGATCGATAGCGGGAGAGAAACATGCTTGAACAATGGGCGGGCCTCAAGGGCAAGACGGCTTACGTCATTGGCGGAGCGGCCGGCATTGGCCAGGCAGTGACGATGCTACTCGCCCAGGACGGCGTCGATCTGGCTATCTGCGACAAGGATAGCGAAGCGCTCAAGCGGACGGCGGCGGATGCGCGCGCGCTGGGCCGCAAGATCGTCGCGGTAGAAGCCGACGTGCTCGACGCGGCGGCGCTGGACGCCTTTTATGTCGCGGCGATAGCGGAATTTCCGCGTATCGACGTGCTTGTCAATCTGGCCGGCGGCACGCTTCAGCGCGATTTCCTAATGGGCACCGACGCACAGGACGCAGAGGATATCCGCCGCAATTACGGCTATGTCATCCAGTCGATCCGCGCGGCCGTGCTGCACATGCCGCGGGGCGGCAGTATCATCAACTTCACCACGATCGAGGCGCGTCGCGGCGCGGCGACCTTTTCGGTCTATGCCGGGGCGAAGGCGGCGACTAGCAACCTCACGCGCGCGCTGGCGGTTGAATTCGGCAAGCGCGGCATCCGCGTGAACGAGGTCGCACCCGACACCACCCCGACCCGCGGCAATATGGAAGCGATGCGCCCCGATCTACTGGCCATGGCGACCGAAGCGGGCGAGGACGTGGGCGCACAGGCGATGCGCCTCTATATCCCGCTCGGCACCCCGCCACACCCCGAACATATCGCCGACACCGTACTGTTCCTGGCGTCGGACCTGCCGGCGATGGTTAGCGGCGTCACGATGCATGTCGACGGTGGCACGTCGGCGGCTATGGGCTTTCTCGACTGGCCGTTCGGCGTCGGGCCGATCCCGACGGCAGTCGGTCCTGCGGCCACCGCGCTGTTCACCGGCAATCCCTATCCCGAAGGTTAAGGTAGGACAGACGTAATGAGCATAGAAAATAATAAGGCGGTGGTCGTGGCCTTTTTCGACAAGATCGAGAGCGGCGACATTGACGGCGCGTTTGCGATAATGACCAATGATGCGAGCTGGTGGATACCTTCCGATGCGCCCGGCGGCGTCACCCTGACAAAGGCGCAGATGTACGACGCGATCCAGGTATTTGGCAAAGCGTTCAGGACGCCCCCGAAGATCGAGCGTGGCCGCATCACAGCGGAAGGCGACCGTGTCTGTCTGGAACAGGTGTCGCGGGGTGGCGAGACCCATGGCGGCGCGACTTACGCAAATGACTATCATCTGCTGATCTCCCTGCGCGACGGCAAGATCCAGGAGATCCGGGAATATATGAACCCGATGCTGGGCGTGGCGCTCATGGCCGAGATGCAGGGTGGCGCCTGATGCCGGGTGACGAGCAGGCAGCACAGGTGGAGGCGCTGGTCCGGCGCTATATCAACTTGTTCAATGCCGACGATTTCGAGGCGGCGTTTGAATGCTATCGCATGCCCTTCACCTGGCTGTTTGGTAAACGGGCGGTGACGGTCGGGTCGCGCGAGGAATTCCTGGCGATGATGACCGCGACCAAGGGGTCGCTGGTGAAAAATGGCCTAGGCCGAAGCCGCCTCGTCCAATTGAACGTGCGGATGATGGACGAGCATGTCGCGCTTGCCGGCACGGCGGTCGTGCGCACCCGCGCGGATGGCACCGAGATCGAAACGATTGGAGGAACCTATATGGTGCATAACGATGGAAGCGGTTGGCGCTTGGTGGGGCAGGGAACCCATGCCCCCGATGCGATAGCACCGACGCGAAGGCTGTGAGCATGGCCACCGGCATCTGCCTGACGACGTCGCCCGCCGGAGTGCCGGTGCGTGGCGATTTCGCGCTTGTCCCCTATAAAGTGCCCGAACCGGGAGAGGGAGAGATCAGTATCCGTGCTCTGATGGTGTCGGTCGATCCCTATCTCATGATGCCCATCCGCTCGGGCGGCTTTCCTGAAGGCCGCGTGCGCAGCCGCATCATCGCCAGGGTTGAAATGTCACGCGCGCTGGGCTTCGCGCCCGGCGATCTGGTGCTCGGCTTTGCGCGCTGGCAGGATCGGGACTGCGTGCCTGCAACAGAGATGCGGCGGCTGGAACCGACCGCGCCGCTTTCCGCTTATCTTGGCATCGCGGGCCATTCCGGCTTTACCGCGATGGTCGGCATGAACCTGCTTGAGCCGCAGCCGGGCCAGACGGTCGTCGTCAGTTCAGCTGCTGGCATGGTGGGCCTAGTGGCCTGCCAGCTTGCGCAGCGGGCCGGTGCGCGGGTGGTGGCGATAGCCGGAGGCGAAAAAGCGGCGCGCGTCGCCGACCTTTACGGGCTGGCGGCGGGTGTCGATCATGCCGCGCCTGATTTCGCCACGCGGCTGGCAGCGGCGTGCCCCGACGGCATTGACCGGCATTTCGAAAATGTCGGCGCGAAGATACTGGACCCGGTGCTGGGGCTAGCGAACGAGACTGCCCGCATCGCCCTGTGCGGCCTTATCCAGCATTATGGTGACGATGCGCCGGTACGTCTGACGCATTTCCGCAGCCTTTTGCTTAAGGGCATCTGCATCCTGCCCTTCAGCATCTATCGCCATGAGGACGCTTATCCGGCCGCGCGGCGCGATCTGGAGGCGATGTTGCTGTCCGGCGCGCTGCATGCACCTGAAACGATCCATGATGGGTTCGACGCCATACCCGATGCTTTCCTGGCGATGCTGTCAGGCGACGGCATCGGCAAACATCTGGTGAAGGTTGCGGATTGAGCTGCATTCCTGCAGCTGACCGTTATGCTGGCACAATAAGATCTGTCGGGGGGCAGGAGGGTTTGAATCGCCACCCGATTTGTCGCGCGCGTGTCGGCCGGGACGAGCGCATATCATCATTGTGATCTTGTGACCGCGCTGGCTGTTTTCCTGTGGGTGGGAGCGCATAAGAGCGTCCCTATGGCGCGTCGCCGCCGAACAAGTAGATAGGAGCATTGGGCATGAGCGTGGATTTCGCGGGCAGGACGGTTATCATTACAGGCGCAGGCGGTGGCCTGGGTCGCGGCTATGCGCTCGAAATCGCGCGGCGCGGCGGCAATGTTGTGGTCAACGATCTGGGCGGCAATGTCGAAGGCGACGCCGGCACGTCTGAAATGGCGGACAAGGTCGTAGCGGAAATCCGCGCAGCAGGCGGCAATGCCGTCGCCAACTATGCCAGCGTAGCCACGCGCGAAGGCGCGCAAAGCATCGCGCAAACGGCACTCGACTCCTTCGGCCGCATCGACGCGCTGATCAACAATGCCGGCAATCTGCGCAATTCCTGGTTTGAAGCGGTCAGCGACGTGGATCGGGACTCGGTGATTTCCACCCACCTGCTCGGCACATGGAACGTGACCCAGGCGGTTTGGCCGCACATGATAAAGGCGGAGTATGGCCGCGTGGTCTTCACCTCCTCCGCATCCGGCGCCTTCGGTAACCAGACCCAGGCCGCCTATGGAGCCGCGAAAGCCGGCATTATCGGGTTGATGAACGTGCTGGTCCAAGAAGGGCTGCCCCACAATATCCTGTGCAACGGTCTGTTGCCCAGCGCAGGTAGCCGTATGGGCGCGCAGATGACGCCCGAGGAGATGGCGCCGGTCTATCCCCACATCATGAAGATCGGACCCGACACGATCTCGCCCGATTATGTCACCGCTCCCGTCGTCTATATGGCGAGTGACGCCTGCACGACTACGCATGATCTCTACTCGGTGACTGGCCGCCGCGTCTCCCGCGCCTTCGTGGGCTTTACCGAAGGCTGGATCAACCCGGCGGTGGCGCCAGCGACCGCAGAGGAGATCGCCGCCAACATCGACCTGATCCGCGACGAGAAGCGCGGCGTGCACATCCCCACCAGCCTGATCGACGAATTCCGTATCGTGGGCGAACAGTTCGAGGCGCTCGGAGGAGCCTGAACGAAACAGCGCGAGACCGGGCGGGGGACAGCAGGAGGCGGAATGAGTGACGGGATGGAGGCCATTCGCGAGAGCATCGAGGCGGTGCTCGGCGATCGGTGCGGCAGCCTCGTCCTCCATGCCTTTTTCGACGGCGAGTCGAGGCTGGCCGAAGACCGGCGGGGGCAGGCGATCGCCCTTGGCTGGCTCGCCGTTGGCCTGCCTGAAGCATCCGGCGGCTTTGGTCTGGGCGCGCCAGGCCTCGGCCTGCTTCATCGTGTGCTGGGGCGGTTCGCTGCGCCCGGTGACCTGATTGCGCAAAGCGTCGCGCTCGATGTGCTCGTCGGCTCGGACGACGCAGTCGCGGTCGATCTGGCGCAGGCGGTTGTGGCGGGAGAGAGGCGGGCCGCCATCGCAGCGCGGCCAGCCGATTGCGCGCAGGGCACCCTGTGTCTGGGTGACACGTCCTCCGACATTGCGCTGGTTCTGGCGGGGGATGATGTCCTGCTCCTCGACATCTCCGGCTGCACTCTGGAGGCGGGTGACTTCTGGGACCGTACCCGCACCCTGTTTGACTTGCCCGCCAGCGCGGGCGTGCTGGTCGCGACATTGCCGGGCGCCCGGAGCAAGCTTGAAAATGCGCTGGCGCTGGCGCTGGCGGCCGACAGCGCCGGGCTGGCGCGCGGCATCGCCGAACGCACGCTCGCCTATATGAAGGAACGGCAGCAGTTCGACCGGCCGATCGCCTCTTTCCAAGCGCTCAAGCATCGGATTGCCGATATCTGCAAGGCGATCGACAGTGCTGACCATCTGGTCGACCAGGCGGCTGCCTGTGCCGCGCAGGGCGGGGCGATGGCGGCGCTCTGGGCGATGCAGGCCAAGGCATCGGCGACCGACATGGCCGCTTTCGTGACCGGCGACTGCGTGCAGCTTCATGGCGGTGTTGGCTTCACTTGGGAATATGACCCCCACGTCTATCTGAAACGGGCGCGCATGAACGAGATGCTGCTGGGTGCGAATGGCGCGCTGCGCGACCGCGCGCTCGTCGAGATGGAGCGCGCGGTGCTAGACGGCATCGATGTGATGGAACTGGCGCTGTGATCGTCGAGTTGAAGAACGACCCCGTCGCCTTCCGCGCCGCCCTGCGCGAATGGCTGGCCGACAAGGTGCCGCCGGGCTGGGCCGCGCACGCCGACCGGGAAGGGGAAGAGGCGCATATCGAGGTTCAGCGCGACTGGCTGGCGAAACTGGGCAAGCAAGGGCTGGCCATGCCGCACTGGCCATCGGAATATGGCGGGGCCGACCTGGACCTCAGCGGCCAGATCATCTTGACCGACGAGTTGGTGCGCGCCGGTGCGCCGCAGCTTGAGATTTTCACCATCTCGCTCAATCACGTGCCCGGCACGCTCATTCCCTGCGGATCGGAAGCGCAGAAGCGGCGCTATCTGCCCGAAGTCCCTAAGGGCGCGATCTGGTGCCACGGCTTTTCCGAACCGTCGGCCGGGTCGGACCTTGCCGCGCTACGCACCCGCGCGGTGCGTGACGGCGATCATTATGTGATCAACGGCCAGAAAATCTGGTCGTCCATGTCGCGTTTCGCGCAGCACTGTATCCTGCTGGTCCGTACCGATCCCGACACGCGCAAGCATGCGGGCATCATTTCCTGCTGATGGACATGGATACGCCGGGGCTGGAAATACGGCCTATCCGCCAGATGAACGGCCATCGTGAATTTTCCGAACTGTTCCTGACCGACGTGCGCGTGCCGGTGGAATCTGGTCGGTGCCGAAAATGGTGGCTGGCAGGTGGCGCAGGCCACGCTGGCGTCGGAACGCGGCCTGTTGTGGTTCGACTATGCCGAACGCCGCCGTATTGTGATCATGGACTATTTCCGGCTCGCACTGGAAGAACGTGCGGCCTGGCTGAACGATCAGGAATTGCGCCGTGAATTCATGGCTGTGCTGGCAGAAGCGCAGGCTGGCCGCCGTCTAATTCGCCAGCTGCTACGTGAGAATCGCGATGGCCATGGCGCGCCGGCGCAGACCGCAGCCTTCGTCAAACTGCACGACACCACCCTGTCGCAGAGGTTGATGAACCTCGTCACCCGAATCGAAGGGATGGAGGGCCAACGCACTCGGGACAGTCGCACCCACACGCATCTGATAGGCCTTGGCGACTATCTCTGGTCGTTCGCCAGCACGATCTCGGGCGGTACGAACGAGATCATCCGTAACATCATCGCGGAGAGGGGTTTGGGCATGCCGCGCGGCTGACGGGGTCGACAGTCAGCAGGGCGCGGTCATCATGGCTGTGATACCCCTGCGTTGGCGGGTGACGATGGCGATTACCCACTGCAAAAGTCTCGCGCATTTAGGCAGAGAGGCGTTTCGCCATCCACCGGAGTTTCCCGTTGCAGACGTTCATCGCCAATCCCATACCTTGGCCGGACAACGCAGCCGCGTTGCGCGCTACCGTGCGCGACCTGGTCGCCAGGCATCCCGACCCCGCCGATCCGGCCGACCGCGCCAATAGCTGGAGTGTCGCCGATCCCTCGTTCAGCCGGAAACTGGGCAAAGCAGGCCTGATCGGCATGGCGTGGCCAAAGGCCTATGGCGGACATGAACGGTCCAGCCTGGAACGCTATGTCGTGCTAGAGGAGTTGCTTGCCGCAGGCGCGCCCGTCGGTGCGCACTGGATGGCGGATCGCCAGCATGGCGGCATGTTGCTGCGCTACGGCACGGAGGAAGAGCGCCAGCGCTGGGTGCCCGGCATGGCGCGGGGCGAGATATATTCCTGCATCGGCCTTTCCGAACCAAATGCCGGGTCGGATCTTGCCTCAGTGCGCACCACCGCGCGGCGCAAGGGCGACCGCTGGGTGATAGACGGGCAGAAGGTCTGGACCACGGGCGCGCATTTCGCTCATGTCATGATCGCGCTGGTGCGGTCGGAGGAAGGATCGGAACGGAACGTGGGCCTCAGCCAGTTCGTCATTCCGATGGACGCACCCGGCGTCACCGTGAAGCCGATCATCGATCTTACCGGCGGCCATGATTTCAACGAGGTATTCTTCGACAGCGTCGAACTGCCGGAAACCGCTCTGGTGGGCGAGGAAGGGCAAGGCTGGCGTCAGGCGACGGCGGAACTTTCGCTCGAACGCTCGGGGCCGGAGCGCTATCTCTCTTCAACAGCGCTGCTGCTGGAGCTGATCCGCCATGTGGGGCCGAACGCCTCGTCCGAAGTGCGTGACCTGATCGGTCGCCTGACGAGCGATCTGTGGACGTTGCGCATGATGTCGGCGTCGGTCGCCGCGCGACTGGCCGCGGGCGAAGACCCCGCGCTCGAAGCTACCATCGTCAAGGATCTGGGCAACAGTTTCGAACAGGCGATGCCGACGCTGGTGCAGGCGAGCATCGAACTGGACATGGCCGACCCAGCTCCGATCGGCCGGGTGCTGGCCCATCTGCTTCAGGTTTCGCCCTCCTTCTCGCTACGCGGCGGGACCAGCGAAATCCTTAAAGGCATCATCGCGCGGGGGCTTGGCCTGAGATGAACGAACAACAGACAATGCTGAGCGACATGGCTAACGGGCTGTTCGCCGAACTTGGTAGCAGCGCGACCGTCGCGCAGTCGTGGGACCGTATCGAGGAGCTGGGACTGGCCTCGCTCCTGGTCGGAGAGGATCAGGGCGGCTTTGGCGGCAGTTGGGATGACGCGCGGGTGGTGTTCCGCCTCGCGGGCTATCATGCGCTGGCATTGCCAGTTGTGGAGGCCGCGATCGCGCAATATGTCGCGGCTCCCTTGGGCATAGAGGGACGCGGCACGATCGCGAGCGCGGTTGATGGTAATTTCGCCGACAGCCGCTTTACCGGCACGGTCAAAGGCGCGGTGGCGAGCGAGGGTGCGACGTATATCGTCGCGCCGGCCCCGGACGGCGGCGCACTGGTGTTGCGCACAGCCGATGGTTCGCGCAGGGCGCACGAAACCCTGTCGGGCGAAGCGCGCGACGCGTGGACGTTCGACGGCACTCAGGCCATTAATGTGTCGGTCGACCTGTTCCGCCTGGGTGCCTTCGCCCGCGTTGCGCAGATTGCTGGCGCGCTCGACGGTGCGCTGTCGCTTTCGGTCGGCTATGTGAATGAACGCAAGCAGTTCGGTCGCCAACTCGCCAAATTCCAGGCTGTGCAGCAGAACCTGGCGACCTTCGCTGGTGAGGCGGCGGCCGCCAATTGCGCGGCGGTCGGCGCGGCGCAGGCGCTCGATCGAGGCGAGGGCGATTTCGAGATTGCCGCCGCCAAGCTGCGGACGAACCGTGCAGTCGGAATCGGCGCGGCGATCGCGCATCAGTCCCACGGCGCGATCGGTTTCACACACGAATATAGCCTGCATTTTTTCACTCGCAGGCTATGGACATGGCGGTCCGAATTCGGCGGCGACAGCTGTTGGTCCGCTGTGTTGGGCGCGCGCGTGACGCAGGCCGGCGCGGATCGTTTCTGGGCCGACCTGACGGCGCTCACCGACTGAGCGCCGTTGCACCCGTTTGGTCGGCTAGGGCGGGGCGCGCATAGTTGATGCGCGCCATGAAAGTAAGTGTGCGCCACTCATCACATATCGCGTCGCGGCGGGGCAGATAATGATCGACATAGGCGTCGGCACGAGTGATCTCCTGCGCTTGTTCCCGGCTGTCGAACCAGAGTTCCGTTACGGCGTCGAAATTATAGCCGGGCTGCCGGTCCGTCACGATGTTGACGACGGCGCGCGCTCCGCCCTTGGCCATTGCACCGTGCACGTCGAGTAGCGCATTGGTGAACCCATCCATGTCGAGCTTGCGGTCACGCTTCAGAAACAGGATCAGGCAATAAGGGCGCATGGGGCCATCGACCACCACATGTTCCAGCGTGGTTAATGAGAAGTGCCGCACATAGCCGTCGAAGGTCGCCAACTCGTCGGGCAGGACCAACTCCAGCACTTCGTCGCTCTGCCAGGGGATCGAGGCGTAGGCTGAATCAACCAGGGTCAGCAGATTGACCCCGTCATAATCGAGCGCTGCGCGAGGCATGACCTCCCGGTCGTAAAGGTTGATGCACTGCGCGACCTGAGCGAAGCCCGGCCGAATCGAGGGCATCGACCCGGCCAGTAACGAATGCTGCCGCCAGCGCGCGGGAAACTCCTCCCGGCTAAGGCCCGGGTTACGCCGCGCCAGATAGACGACCTTTGTAACCAACTCGCTCGCCATTGTTCGTTCGCTCCCTGCCTGCTCGCCTGCCGCCTTCAGGCGGTTCCAGCCGGTCCGGCCTCTGCCCAGCCGGGCACATAGGTGGACAGGGTGCCGCCAAAGCGGCGGCGGCGCGACGCCATCGGTCCGCGTACATGAACGGGCAACAGCTCGAAATCAGGGTCTTCGCCCAGCTTCTGCGCGGCGTCGATCGCCCAGTTGGGGTTGTAGAGCATCTCGCGGCCCAGCGCGATGATGTCGGCCGCGCCTTCCTGCAGGATTGCTTCGGCCTGCTGAGCGTGGATAATATGGCCGACCGCCATAGTGGCGACACCGGTTTCAGCGCGCAGTTTCCGCGCATAGGGCACCTGATATCCAAACTCATCTGCATTGACGCCGGGAATGTCGCGCATGTCGTCACGCAAGCCACCGCTGCTGCAATCGATCACGTCGACGCCCAGCGCCTTGAGTTTGGCGACCAGGGGCACGATCTGCTCCGGTCCCACGCCCGCCTGATCTTCGCAGGACAGGCGCACGAACAGCGGCTTGTCGTTGGGCACCTGCGCGCGGACCGCCTCGGTCACTTCCAGCATCAGCCGCTGGCGATTTTCTTCAGTGCCACCATAGCGGTCGGTGCGCTGGTTTGCGACTGGTGAGAGAAAGGCGTGGAGCAGATAGCCGTGTGCACCGTGCAGTTCCACCGTATCAAAGCCCGCAGCCATGGCCCGCCGCGCCGCTGATGCGAAGGCGTCGATGATGCCAGGTATCTCGTTCAGCTCCAACGCGCGTGGCATCACCTTGTCCGGGCCGTGCTGGACGGCGCTCGGCGCCACCGCCTCTTCAGGCACCGTACTTGCAGCACCGCGTTTCCGCCCGGTGTGGCCCAGTTGGATGCCGATAGCCGCGCCGTGGCTGTGCGCGAAATCCACGATCGGGCGAAACAGCGGCACTACCGCGTCGTCCCATAGGCCGAGATCGCCGATGGTGCCGCGCCCGCGCGGCTCCACCTTCGTCGATTCCATCATGATGAGGCCCACGCCGCCAATGGCGAAGCGGCCGATATGGACATGGTGCCAAGCCGTGGGCTGGCCATCGACCGCCGCCGCCTGAAGCATGGGCGCCACTGCGATACGGTTGCGCAATGTCAGGCTGCGCAGGGTAAGCGGAGAAAAGAGTATCGACATGCGTTTTCCAGTTTTTTCGGGGGAAAGGGGGGAAGGGGGGCGTCAGGCGTCCTTCCAGCCCTTGCCCTCCTTCGCCAGCCGCTCCAGCAGCTTGCTCGGCGCCCAGCGCGGTCCGTTGCGCTCCGCTGCTGCTAGCGCGGCCTCGTAGATTTGGGTCAGCCCGACCTGCTGGCCCCAAAACATAGGGCCGCCCTTGTGCGAGGGGAAGCCATAGCCATTGACCCAGGCGACATCGATGTCGCTGGCGCGCAACGCCGTGCCGTCTTCGATCTCCTTGGCACCCTCGTTCACCAGAGGCGCGAACAGGCGGAACTCGATCTCCTCGTCGGTGAAGCTGCGCCGCGTGATGCCCAGTTCCGTGGCGACGTCCTCGATGATCTGCGTGGCCTCGGGATCAGGCGACTTGTCGCGTCCTTCATAACGGTAGAAGCCTTTGCCCGTCTTCATCCCGCACCGTCCACGTTCCACCAGCCGCTCCAAAATGGGCGAGAAGCGCTCACCGGGCGGCAGCGTCTTTAACCGCTCTTTGCGGACGAGCACGCCGATGTCGAGGCCGCTCATGTCGCGCATGGAAATCGGCCCCATAGGCATGCCAAACTTCTCGGCGACCCGGTCGATCTGCTCGGGGGTTGCGCCCTGCTCCATAAGGAACTCGGCCTCTCCGGTATAATATTGGAGCATGCGGTTGCCGATGAAGCCGTCGCAATTGCCGGCGAGCACCACATTCTTGCCCAGCGTCTTGCCCAAACCCATGACGGTCGCGATCACCGCGTCGGATGTCTTGGCGCCCCGGATATTTTCCTGAAGCTTCATGACGTTGGCGGGCGAGAAGAAATGGACGCCGATCACATCTTCCGGTCGCTTCGTCACCGCCGCGATCTGGTCGATATTCAACGAAGAAGTGTTGGTCGCGAGGATTGCGCCCGGCTTCATCACGGCGTCCAGCCTGGTGAAGATGTCCTTCTTGAGGTCCATCTTTTCGAACACCGCTTCCACGACGATGTCGGCCTGCGCGAAATCGGCATAGTCGATGGCGGTGGAGATGAGCGAGAGCGCCTTGTCCATCTTGTCCTGCGTCATCGATCCGCGACTGACCGAAATCTCGTAGTTCTTACGGATCGTGGCCATGCCCTTCGTCAGCGCTTCGTCGCTGATGTCGGCCAGCGTCACCGCGATGCCGGCATTGGCGAACACCATGGCGATGCCGCCGCCCATCGTGCCCGCGCCGATTACCGCAGCCGACGCGATCGGCTTTGCCTCGGCGGTCAGCCCTGGCACCTTGCGCGCCTCCCGCTCGGCGAAGAAATAGTGCATCAGCGCCGATCGCTGGTCGCTGGCGTACAATTCGGCGAATTTCGCCTTTTCGAACGCTAGACCTTTCGCCGCAGATCCGTTGCAGGCGGCCTCGATGCAATCGATAATTACCATAGGCGCGATCTTGCCGCGCGCCTTCTTACCCACTGTCCTACGCGCCTGCGCGAAAACGGCCGGATCGACGCCAGTGATCTTCTCGTTCCGCTCGATCACCGGCACGAAGCTGCGGCCCGACGCCAGCGCGTCGCGCGCAAAGGCGATGCCACCTGCGCGGACATCGTCCACCACCGCGTCGATCAGGCCCATCTCCAATGCCTTGGGTGCAGGAATATGCTTGCCGGACGTGACGATATCGATCGCTGCTTCCACCCCGGTCAGACGCGGCATGCGCTGAGTCCCGCCCGCACCCGGCAGGATGCCCAGATTGACTTCAGGAAGGCCGACCTTCGCAGATGCGACCGCGACGCGCGCATGGCAGGTCAGCGCCAGTTCCAGCCCCCCGCCCAAAGCGGTCCCATGTATCGCGGCGATCACAGGCTTCGGGAAGGCCTCCAGCATGTCCTGAAGGTCGTAGAGAGTGGGGCTGGCCTTGCCCTTTTCGGTACCGAACTCAGTGATGTCGGCGCCGGCGATGAAAGTGTTGCCGCCGCCAAGGATGACGACTGCGCGCACCGAATTGTCGATGCGGGCGCGGTCCAGCGTCTCGGCCAGGCCGCTGCGCACCGCGAAGCTTGCCGCGTTGACCGGCGGATAATCGACCGTCAACACTGCCACTTCGCCATCAACCTCGTAAATCACCGCGCTCATATGGTCTCCAATTTCAATCTATGCTCATCTATGCCGACCATCGCCGCACGGCGCGAGGGCGATGATGCGATATCGCCAATATGATTCCCGCTCAGTGCACAAGCCCCGCCGGCGCATTAGCCATCATGCATGTAATTTGGCCAAACCAGCGGGGTTCTTGTCATCCCAATAGCGGAATACGATGGCGTTTGAGCTCACGCTCAACTAATCTCATTCGAGCACAATATTGTGCGTGCTGACGTCGGACCAACTGACGCTGCATCCAACAAAACCTTTTTGGGAGGTGCCAATATGTTGCGTATGCCTTTAATGGCAGGCGTCAGTCTGTCCGCTATGTTCATCGTGTCGGGGGCTCAAGCGCAGGTTTCGCCATCTGCCGGTATTGCCGAGATCATCGTGACCGCACGCAAAACGGCGGAATCCCAGCAGAGCGTGCCAATCGCGATCACTGCTCTGGGCGGTGAAGCGCTCCAGCAGAAGTCCGTTCAAAGCGTCCGCGACATCCAGTTCAATGTGCCTGGTCTGGTTGTCTATCCCGAGCCGCAAGGCGGCGCGCCTGACTTTTCGATCCGCGGCACACGCCAGCAGGGCATCACAGGTTCGCAGGGCGGCGTCGCCGTTTATCTGGGCTACGTGCCGCTGACATCAACCATGGCGATCAAGAACTCGAACTATGACATTCAATCGGTTCAGGTTCTGAAAGGCCCGCAGGGCACACTGTTCGGCAAGAACACGACCGGCGGCGCGATCCTTTTCACCCCGAATGCGCCGACCGACACGTTCGAGGGCATGGCCAAGGTAGGCTATAGCCGCTGGAACCGCAAGGACTTCACGGGGATGCTCAACCTGCCGATCACGGATGTAGTTTCGCTGCGAGTGGCGGGCCGTTATATAAAGAGCGACGGCCGGATGAAAAATATCATCGATCCGACTGATCCCGATGTCGCTTTTTATGATTCGCTATATGGCGCGGGCACCCACAACACGAAGGATCTGTGGGCTGAAGACAATCAGTCTTTTCGGGTATCGCTCAAGATCAGCCCGACTGATACGTTGACTAACACCACGATGCTGGACTGGTATCATCAAACCAAGGACCAGACCGACAACCAGGGGGGTTTGATCACGAAAATCAACGGTACTTGCGGTGCGCTCTACGGTACCTTTGATTTCTCGAACTTTCCCAACATCGCGCCCGCAGCCAATGATTCAGGATGCAATCATGATTTCGCCCGCCAACAGGCGCAGGGTAAGCGGAAGACCACGCGGATATGGCCGGTTTATGTCGCGGGTACCTGGTGGGGCATCACCAACACGACGGAGCTCGAACTGGGCGACGTGACCGTGCGCAACATCTTTGGCTATCGCAACGACAAGATCGAAAATTCTGAAGTTGATTCCGGTGTCGACGCACCGATCCTGAATGGCTGGAACAAAGTTCCTGCGCACGCTTATACCAACGAAATTAACATCTTCGGCAAGGCCTTCGACAACACGCTCGATTATACAGTCGGCGCTTTCTATTCCGATCAAACCACGCGACAGATGCTGAGCTACTCGGTCCTGAATTACTGGCGTGATCGCGATCCGTTCGGCGTACTGCCACCATGGTTTGCGCTGAACCCACGTTGGGCCGACTACACCTACGGCAACAAGACCCTAGCCGGCTTCGGGCAGGTCAACTACCATATCGATGACAAGCTGACCTTAACGCTTGGTGCGCGATACACGAACAATAAGCAGACGTATCGCGCCAGTGAGTACACCGGCGTGCGTGCGGGCATCGATCCCGCGTCGCTGATCGGCAATCTCAATAATCAGGGCCAGCCTACGGCGTTGTCCAACATGACCTGCGTCAGCGGAGCGTTCGCGACAGCCGGCGAGGATTACGATGCCGCAAATTGCACATTGCGTCGTAAGGCGACCTTCAACTCGTTTATCTTCAACGGTGGCCTTCAGTTCCAAGTCGATCCGCGCACGATGATTTATGTGAACGTCGGCAAGGGCTATCAGTCGGGCGGCTTCAACAATCAGCAGCCGATCGCCTTTTCAACCTACCGGCCGGAAACGGTGATGAACTTCGAGGCGGGCCTTAAGAAGGATTGGGAACTGTTCGACCGGCCGATCCGCACCAACTTCGCGCTGTTTTATTCCAAATATAAAAATCAGCAGCGCTCGCTCAACGGCTCTTTCACGGCGACAGATGTCGCCAATTTCGGCCTGCCGGCCAGCCTGATCGGCAATTCGTTCATCGCGGTATTCAACGCCTCCAACTCGACGACATACGGCGGCGAACTGGAAGTTTCCTACAACGTCAGCGACAACTTCCAGCTTTCGGCTTTCTACACTTATATCAGCGCTAAATATGACAGCTTTGATTCGCCTCCTTATGGCAACGCCACTGGCGTGGTTGATCTCTCCGGTCGCGCCCTGTCATCCACCCCCTCGCACACTGCGAACCTGTCGATGAACTATACCGTACCGATCACGGCCAATGAGGGGGGGCTACGTTTCACGCTCAATGGCTATTATCGATCGAAGGTGCTCGCAGACGACCGGGATTCCAGCATCGATACGCGCGTTTCAGGCTACGCAATCCTCAACGGGCGCATCGACCTAGTGAATACGCTGCCATTCGACATCGGTATCTGGGCCAATAATTTGCTCGATAAGAACTATGCGATCAACAAGAATCAGACGCTCGACAATTTCGGTCTTGCCCGCACCGATTACGGCGAACCGCGCGCCTACGGTGTCGAAGCAACCTACCGCTTCTGATTGAGGCCGCAGAGAAAAAGTAGGGCGCGACTACGGTCGCGCCCTACTTTTTTTGCGCCCGCTCTTTCGCTGGTCCACTCCCCAGCGATCCGCGCGATCAGCGCCGTCAATTCAAGAGGGCGATCGAGCAGCACATGATGGCCAGCGCCGGTCATCGTTTCGAACCATGTGCCGGGCGTCATATGGCGTCGCAATGCCCCGCGCGGCTGCGGACCTACGACCAGCGATCAATCCGCATCGATCATCGCCATCGGGCAAGCGCGCCGCGCGGCGTATATCCAATTGTTTTTCCATTCCAGCCGCTCCCAAAAATTGGGGTCGAACGCCCAGCGATATCCCGGTCCACGAGGATCTTCGGGCGCGAAGCGACGCAGCGAATGGCGCGCCATCCGGTCGATATAACAGGGATTCGGACAGGTTTGCGGAGGCGCCAACGCTTCCGAAGGCGGCATAAGCGTGCGGCGCCGGCAAAGGCGGAAAGCGTATCGGTCACGCTGCTGTTCGATGATCGTGTCGATGACGATCACCCCCTCCAGTGCGTCGCCATACCGTTGTGCCAACGCCAGCATCGGGCCGCCGCCATAACTGCGCGCCGCCGCCCAGGCGTCGCGCACATGCCCCTGAACCGAATAATGGTTTCGCCAGTCGGATCCGCCCATTCCCGACCGGCTGAGCGATGCGACGCGAAACCGGTCGGTAAGCATCGCCGCAATCGGCGACCACCAACGGGCATGAGCGCGGCTGCCATGCAGTAACAGCAAGGCCTGGCGCGCCTCGCTGACCCCAGACCAGCAGTTCGAGCGTGGCCCCCTCGACACGCAACGGCACCATCTCAAAGGGCCGCCCGATAGCCTCTACGAAACAACTTGGCGCGGGCGGACGCGCACCGGCAAAGCCTCTGAGCGGCGCGACCATTTCTTCGTCAGCCGATCGTTCCATTCTCCGCGTCTCGTTCGACCGCACCCGACTTGTACCGGGCGCGTAACCCATTCCTTACATGTTACAGATTTGCCGCACCCCTATCAGTTTCGAACGTCTGATTGCCAAATCAGAACCATGATCATCCAAAATGATCTCTGGAGCGGATTGTGAGCGGCAAGGTCTACGAATAGGGACGCCGCCAGGAGAGGAAGACAAACACGGTGCCAAGTTCGCCCTGTTTGTCTTCGTTTTTTTAGTGCGATTGGAGAGGATATTTCGCGCATGAACCGTTTCCATCTATTTTCCGGCGCCAGCGCCATCACATTGCTGGCCTGCGCATCTCCGGCCTTCGCGCAGCACGCCACCCCGGAGGACGATCAGGGGACGATTAACGACATCGTCGTGACCGCCCGCAAAACCAATGAAAATCTCCAATCCGTGCCGGTCGCCATCACCGCACTCAGCGGCGAAGCACTTCAGAGCAAGACCGTGCAGAGCGTTACAGATCTTCAGTTCAATGTGCCTGGTCTCGTCAACTTTCCTGAACCGCAGGGCGGCGCGCCGAGCTTCGCCATCCGCGGTACGCGTCAGCAGGGTATCACTGGATCGCAGGGCGGCGTCGCCGTCTATCTGGGCTATGTTCCGCTGATCTCCAGCGTGCCGATCAAGAACGCCAATTTCGACATGCAGTCGGTTCAGGTGCTTAAAGGCCCGCAAGGCACGCTGTTCGGCAAGAACACGACCGGCGGCGCAATCATTTTCCAGCCGAATGCGCCGAGCGAAGAGTTCGAAGGCATGGCGAGCCTTCAATATGGCAACTGGAACCGCATAGACTATACCGGCATGATCAACGTCCCGGTCGCCGATGGCATTGGTCTGCGTGTAGCAGGACGCGTCGTTGCGCGCGACGCCTGGGTGAAGAATATCGCCCCGGGCCAGCCCGATCTCAATAATGAAAACAATCAGTCGATTCGCGTGTCGCTGCGTTTGCAGCCCACCGACACACTGACCAACGACACAGTAGTCGACTATTATCACCAGAATGAACGCACGAACCAAGCGGGCATCCAAAGCGCCGTCCTGGGCTTGGACGGAAATCTGCACTTCGGCAACGGCGCGACCGTCAGCAATCCAGCCTATGCCGGTTTCGCCCCGTGCGATGTCCTATATTCCGACTGCTCTGCCCAGTTCGCTGAGCAGAATGCTATCGGATATAAGAAAATACGCCGTACCTTCCCCATTTATGTCAAGGGCGACTGGTGGGGCGTCTCCAACACGACCACGCTGGAACTTGGCGCGATCACATTGCGCAACATCTTCGGCTATCGCGACGATCATCTGAAGAACAGCGAAGATGACGATGGCACGACTAACCCCGCGCTCGACGGCTTCAACGAACTCAAGTCGCGGCAATATACGAACGAGCTGGACCTGATAGGCAAGCTGTTCGACGATCGCCTCGACTACACCCTCGGTCTCTATTATTCCGACTACAAGGCTGATCAGTTCCTGAACTACATTGCGATCGATGAATCCCCGACCCGCGACCCGTTCGGTATCCTACCGCCGGCCGGGGCGATCTCCCCGAATCTTACGAACAGCCTGTATGGGACCAAGAGCTACGCCGCTTTCGGGCAGGTCAACTATAAGATCGACGAAAAGCTGACGCTGACACTCGGCGCGCGGTACACACATGAAAAGCTGAATTATGCGTTGCAGCAATATTCGGGTACGCCGCTCACCTGTTCGACGCCGATCTATGCGCTGACTGACGGCAACGGCAATATTACGGAAGATTATGACGCTGCCCAGTGCCGCGTATTCCGCAAAACGACATTCAATAGCTTTATCTTCAACGGTAGCCTGAATTATAAGGTAGATCCGCGCACCCTGATCTATGTCAACGCGTCGAAGGGCTATCAGGCTGGCGGCTTCAACGCCCAGATCCGTGAGCCGGAATATCAGACCTTCGCGCCTGAAACTGTGATGAGCTTTGAAACGGGTGTGAAGAAGGACTGGTTCCTGGCCGGTGCGCCGGTGCGTACCAACTTGGCGCTCTTCTATTCCAAATATGACAATCAGCAGCGGTCGCTGAATGGGTCGTACAGCGACAACCGTGCGTGGGTCGCTGTCTTCAACGCCGCTTCGTCAACCGTCTGGGGCGGCGAGGTCGAGCTGAACATCAATCCGACCGATAATCTCCAGTTGTCGGGCTTCTACAGTTACGTCAATGCGAAGTACGACACGTTCAAACCGCCGGTGGTGGGCGGCAACGTGCCCAGCACGTCTGATCTGTCGGGCTTCCCCCTGACCTCGACGCCCAAGCACACGCTGAATGCGAGCGCGATATACACGATACCGGTCGGTTCGAACGACGGTGGTCTGCGGCTGACAGGATCTTATTATTATCGTTCGGGGGTGAACACTGACGACCTCTACTTCCTCGATGATACCACCAAGATTCCGAGCTACGGTCTGGTCAACGGCCGTATCGATTTGGTCAAGACGCTGCCGTTCGACATCGGTTTCTGGATGAACAACGTTCTCGACAAGAAATATGCGATCTTCAAGACGCAGCAGCTCGCCAACTACGGTAACGCACGTGTTGGATACGGCGAACCGCGCAGCTATGGCGTGCAGGCGACTTACCGCTGGTAATCAGCGGCATGCCATCGTGCATGTGAAAAGACCGTCGTCTCGCCTGTGCGAGGCGGCGGTCTTCGCACATATTCCCGTTGTCGTCGCGGGCAGGCGAGCTATCGCGGCATCCTGACGGAGTGGAATGTGGGCGGGGAACGCTCAGGATCTAGTCTGCCGGGAAAGAGAAATCATGAAGCTTTACGCTCTGACATTTTCGCCGTTCGCCGCGCGCGTGCGGCTCGCCCTGCGGATAAAGGGCATTTCCTACACTCAGGAAGCGCCGCCGGGCGGCGGCACCCGCTCGCCCGAATATCTCGCCATCAATCCGATCGGAAAGCTGCCCGTGCTGGTCACCGACGATGGTCTGGTGATCGCTGAATCGGAGACGATCATCGACTATCTGGACGATCTCATCCCAGTGCCTGCGCTGGTTCCCGTATCGGCCATGGCCCGGATGCGGATGCGTAACGCCATCCGCACGCAGGAACTTTATGTCGTGCCCGCGCTATTCCGACTGTTCCCAAATCTCGACCCAACATCGCGCGACGCGGCTGTCGTCGACGCAGAAATCGCCCGGCTGCGGGACGGCCTCGCCCTGATGCAGCATTTCGTTGACGATGGGCATTTCGCGGCTGGCGGCGCGCTGTCGAAGGCGGATTGTATCGTGCTGCCGACGCTTTTGCTGTGCGAAGTGATCCTGCCTATGGTCGGCGTGGCGGACCTCTGGGCCGATTTCCCTGTCTTGTCCGGCTATGCCGCCAAGGCGCGGCAGCATGCAGACATGGGCGCTATCTGGGACGAGATGGAAGCCGCGCTGGCGGCCCCGCGCGGCTGACCGCGCCGGTCCGTGCGATGCGCCATCATGGAGTGGGCCTGCGCGCTCCCGCAACCTGTAGTCTGGGAGACTTCAATCCCAACCCAGCGCATCGACGCGGATGCGTTTGAGTACCAAGGTCTGGATCTTCCAAGCGCCGTCGATCCGGCAATAAGTGTCGTGATAATGGCCGTAGCCGGGCAGCGAGCGGATGGGGACCGCCGAGCCAGGTGCCCAGAACAGCATATCCCCCATCGCCCAGATGCCCTGCGCGCTGTCGTCTGAGGTCAGGCTGATTTCCGGGCAATGCCCGTGATGGAAGCTGGTAACTTCCGCGCCAGCCCTGCGCGCGCCCACGCCACGGCGGCGTCGGCCCCGTGGATCAGGACGCCTTCGGGTATGTCGTCGCTGATGTCGAGGATGACATCGTTGGCAAACACCGCGCGATATCCGTCCCAGTCCGTCGTATCGACGCAGCGGAAATAGCGCCTTGAGCTGGCGGATCGGTTCCATCTCCCGAAGGATGTGGGCCGTGTCGGTCATGTCTGGCCTCCCACCGCCGCCGCGCTACCCATAATAACGATGTTGAATTGGATGCCCTGTTTGACATCCCAACTCGTCATTATTGCGGCCTCGTCATTTTGAAGGATGCGGACCGGCGCTCTATCACTGGCGAATAGATCCTGCCACTGCGCGCCGGCCAACATAAGCCGCCATTTGAAACAACCAACTGAAACCAAAGTGACGTTCCGGCAATATTGTCGCCAAGACTCAAATATTATGCCTACAATCATGCAGATGATATCGCCGCAGGTTATCGCTATGTGCGACCGGCCCGCTACCTAGACCCGCAAAGATCGCACTAGGCGAACAGGGAGCGGATGAATGTCGATTGTCTACGATGAGCAGATGCACGCCAGGTTGGTGCGATGGGCGACCGATCACCGCGCCATGTATATTGGATCGGGCGGCACGCGGGTCATATCATGGATGCGCGCTTTCTGGGCGGACATCGCTTCCAGCCGATGGTGCTGATCCGCTATGTCGGACGCAAGAGTGGCCGCACGATGATCACCCCGCTCGGCTACGCCAATCTGGACGGACAGGTGCTGATCGGCGGGTCAAAGGGCGGGGCGGAAGAACATCCCGCCTGGTACCTCAACATAAAGTCCGGCAGCCCGCTCGCCTTTCAGATCGCCACGCAGGCGTTCGACGCCAGCTGGCGCGAGCCGGAAGGGGCGGAGCTGGACCGGGCCTGGGTCGCGATGCAGGACCAAAATCCGCCTTTCCGCGAGTATCCCTCGGCCACCCGGCGAAAAATCCCGCTGATCCTGATGCAGGCGCTCGACGAGATTTCCGTTTTCATGGAATAGGCCGGCAATGCGTCACGATCCTTCCCCCAGCAGTTCCGCGATCCGGCGGATGGCTGGATTGCTGTCGATCGGCATGGCGATGCCGGCCGCCCCGAACAGCGAGAAGGCGCGTTGCACGATCCAGCCGAAGCGCCAC
The DNA here is from genome assembly GCF_055521575.1 of Novosphingobium sp. BL-S-24. Classification (NCBI taxonomy): domain Bacteria; kingdom Pseudomonadati; phylum Pseudomonadota; class Alphaproteobacteria; order Sphingomonadales; family Sphingomonadaceae; genus Novosphingobium; species Novosphingobium sp. BL-S-24. Next base: position 466,009 of record NZ_CM145487.1, on the reverse strand, counting down.
GCGGCGAAGAATTCATACCATTCCATCGCCTGCGCCCTGCACCCCATTTCCTCTTCCCACAGCGCGATGGTCGCTGCCCGATCGCCCAGGCCCTTGGCTCGCTCCATACCTATGCCGACGCTAGTGGCGCGGTCGAAATACCGCCACCAGCCAAGGTCATATTCGCCCCCACCCAGTGATGCGGTCTCCCAGTCCAGCACGGCGACGCAGCGATTGTCACGGAACAGAAAGTTATTGAGCCTGGCATCGCCCCAGGAAACGCCGACCGGCGTGGGAGCAGGCCGGTGATCCTCCAGCCAGCGCCCGTCCCCGGTCGAGTATGTCGACGCCCGGCCGGCCGGCCCACGCCCGGAAACGGTCCCAGCGCGCCAGTTCCTGATCGATGCCGCACGGCCCCAGGCTTTTGTCGTCCAGAAAGGCGAAGGGAGTGGGATCGGTTCGGTGGACCCGCGCCAGCATGCGGATGCTGTCGCGCCACATCGCCTCGCGCGCGGCGGGACTCGCCTCCGCCAGTACGCCCTCGCGATGATATTCCTCCGGCGGAGCCTGCCCCTCGATCCGCTCCATAAGAAAGAAGGGGCTGCCCAGCACAGAGGGGTCGTCCTCGAACCAGAGCGTATGGGGCACTGGCACCTCGCCGATCCGCTTCAGCGCCTGCATGACACGATATTGTTTCCTAACCGCCGGATCCTCATAGACCTGCACTTGCGTCGCCTGGATAAGCAGCACCCATCGCGCCGCGCCGCCCGTGCCCAGCGTGGCGTCGACTAGATAGGTTTCACTGGAAAAGCCGCCGCTGGGAACGACGATGCCCGTGACGACGACAGTATCGGACAGGCGCAGTGCCAGCCACTGTTCCAGCGTACGCTCCAAAATGTCGAAATCGCGACGAACTACCATCACCCTGCATCCTCACATTTATGTTTTTCTGACCATTGCGTAACAAGGGAAAGGCCCTGTGACGATGCGTGATATTGCCGTATTCGATCCCGCTGACGATCGTCCGCACACACCAGGAGCTGACCCATCGTGGCAGTAGAGCGCTCTTTTCACCTGGCATGACCCGAAAGCAGGGCTGGGCGGCTTCTGGCGGCTGGGGCAGGAGCCGGTCGTGGGCGCGCTCAATTCCTGCTTCGGCGTCTTCACGGAGGATGGGACGCGGTTCCGCTCCAACGTCACGGGCGCGGCGATGGCTGCAGCCGACCGGGGGGAGGCGCATATGGGATGGGGGCCGCAGTTGCGCGTCAGCTTCGATGGTCATGCCGACATCGTTGCCGATTTCCCTGATTGCCAGGCGCGCCTGCGTTTCGACGATGATCATCCACGCTACGACTATATGCAGATGGTCGGGCAATCCACGGGCGAGAGTCATCATTTCGAAGTGGCAGGACGGATGACTGGGACGGTCTGGCTGGGTGATCGGGAGATCGCGATCGACGCAGTCGGCTATCGCGACCGATCCTGGAGCAATCGCGACTGGGGAGTCATCCTGGGCACGCGCTGGTGGCCCTGCGTGTTCGGGCCTGACTTGTCGTTGCACCTGCTGCACGCGGCGGTGGAGGGCGGCGTGATGTTCAAGGTCGGCTATCTATTGCGCGATGGCGATCCGATCCGGGTCACAGACAGCCGCATCCTGGTCCACCTTGAATCGGACGCGCTCAGTTACCGGACGGCCAGCGGTCATGTCGTGCTGGAAACCGGCGAGGAACTGACGCTCGACTTCGCCTATCGGGATGATATCGTCATGCACGTGCGCGGTTATAGCGCGGTGGAGGCGATCGGCACCGTGACGATGGGTGACCGGAAGGGCTTTTCCACGCTGGAGGTCAGTACCAATCCCGGCGGCGGGACCAAGCCGCCGGTGGTCGCGCTCTATGCCAATAATGTTGAAGGCATTAGTCGGCGGTAAGCTACGGGACGAAAACGGACCGAAGGGCTTCGGGTTCTCGTCGAAATCCGAAGCCCTTCGGTATCAGGCCAGCCGCAAGTGCTGGCGGATGAACCGAACCTGTTCCGCCAGATACTCGCCATCCTCCGGCGCTCCCATGAAACCGCCATGCGGCATCGCTTCCCAGACATGCAATTCGGCCGCCACACCGGCGCGCAGCATAGCGCGATGCAGCAGGACCGTATTGGACAGGAACAGGTCGCGCGTGCCGGACAGGAGGATGGTGGGTGGAAAGCCCTCGAAGCTTCCGAACACGGGAGACACATAGGGGTCGCGCAGATCGTGGCCATTGGCATAGAGCGCGATGGTGGTGGTAAGCCGATGTCGCAGTACGACGTCAATCGTGTCGTTCGTTTCGAACGTATCGCCGCTTTCGGTCAGATCAGCCTCTGGCGTCACAAGGATGCATGCGCCGGGCATCGGCACGCCCATGTCTCGTGCCTTGAGAAGCAGGGCGGCGGCCAGCCCACCCCCTGCCGACATACCCGCGACGGCGATGTCGCCTGGCGCATGGCGGTCGAGCAGCCAGCGATAGGCTTCCAGCGCATCGTCTAGCCCGACTGGAAAGGGATGCTCGGGCGGCATACGATAATCCACCGAAAAGGTGCGTAAACCCGTCTCGGCCGCGAGGGGTATCGCCATGTTCGCCGCCGCGAGGCCTGCCCCATAGATATATGCGCCGCCGTGCAGAAAAAGGATTACCTTGTTCCGTTCGGCATCATTCAGCTTGTCGGGTGTTAGTTCATAGAGCGGAGCCGCAAGATGTCGATGCGTGTCCACGCACGCGGCGGATAGCACTACGCCTTTAGCGATAAACTCGTCTACCACTGCGTTCGACAGCGTAATGTGCGCACGCCAGGCGTCGACATCGTTCGGGTCGGTCGGAGCCTCCTGCATCGGCGAACGCGGTATGGAAAGAAAAGCCTGCGCTTCTGGGCTGATCGTGGACGGCGGCGGAATCCGGCGGGCAGGCACCAGCAAGCCCTGGTCTTCCTCATCCATGGTCATCATTTTTCTCTCCACCAGCTTTTTCTAGCTTCGATCACATGCCGGATGATCATAGCAGCGCGCAAGTCCCGGACTAATTTAGGTCCGCACACGGAAGGCGCTTCTATGATCGTCCCCCTAATTCAGTCAGGAGGATGACACATGGCGGAGCGGATTGACCTGAGCGGACAGGTGGCAATCATCACAGGCGCAGCTGGCGGACTGGGCAAGGTCTATGCTCTGCTCCTGGCGGAACGTGGCGCGGGTTGTCGTCAACGATCTGGGCGGCGTCTCGCTGGCGCAGGCCGTGGTGGAGGGAATTTACGCCAAAGGAGGTCGCGCCGTCGCCATTGGCGACAACGTAGCGACCAAGGGCGGGGGCGAGGCGATAACTCAGGCGGCGCTCGACCATTTCGGTCGCGTCGATATCGTCATCAACAATGCCGGCAACCAGCGCAACGCGCTGATCGAAGATTTGACCGAGGACGATATTGAATCGATGCTTGCCGTCCACCTCAAGGGCGCCCTCTAAGTCACCCAGCCGCTTGTCGCCTGATGAAGCAGCAGGGTCATGGACGGATCATCTTTGCCTCCTCGCAATCGGGCGTAATCGGCAATCTCTATCGGGCCAATTACGGCGCGTCGAAGACAGGCGTGATTGGCTTGATGCGCGTGCTGGTGCAGGAAGCGCCCGACAGCATCTGTATCCACGCGATCATGCCGAACGCCACCGGCGCGCCGCATGGGCGCGCTGACAGGCGAGCGGGTAGACGCCGACTTCATGGCCGCCGCTATGGCCCGAGGCAATAAATATGGCGACCAGATGGCGCCGGAATATACCGCAGCGCTGATTGCCTCGCTTTTCAGCCCGCAATGCAGTGTGACCGGAGAAACCCACTCTATCCTGCGCGGCAATTACAGCCGGGTATTCAGCGGCCTGAGCGAAGGCTGGAGCGGTATGCTTCGCGTCTGTCCCTCGCCTGACGAGATTGCCGCGAATCTGCCCGCCATGTTCGAACCGCGCCATTGGGACGAGCCCGCCACCGGCCTTGACGAGATAGACCGGGCTACCGTCCGCTTTGACCGCCGCTATGAGGGCAGCTGACCGGGCGGGGTACACCTACCACCTCACCAAATGGCAATTTACTTCGCCGCGCCTCCGCATGAACCTGTGCAGCAAGGAGAGCGAGAATGAACGTCAGTCCCCTGCCGGCGCAGACGTCGTTCGGCTGCGTCGTGTCGGGCTTCGGCGCGGCGGACATTGCCGACGGCGCGGTGCGTGACACTATGCGGCTTCCGTGGATCTTGAACGCGAGGCATTTCTCATGCTGAGGGACGGGCCGCCCGGCATGATCCGCCATGGGGAACACACGCCCGTCGCGGACGATCGCGCTCCGGGACGTGTCAGCGCAATATCAACACTTAAAGCGGCTTGGGCAAGGAAGACAGGATTGCCTGCTCGGGTACGATCGAATCCCAGTATCCGAGGAGCAACTATCTGATGACCGTCGAGAACAACAAGGGTTTCGCATCCGACCAGCCGCTTCAGGTCGTCCAGCACATCGTCAAGGGCGAGCTGGTCAAGGGCACGGACGAGGTCTTTTCTGGACGACCGCCCTTCGCCACGCCGAAGATCGACATCGGCAGCCTGGTCTGGTCGCGCATGGAGCCATGCCCGGCCGCCGATGTTCCGGTGGCGGAGATCATCGACATTCTCGACCGCACGGGAGAGGCGTTGCGCGCCGACGTCGATGGTCATGTCGCCAAGGCGCTCGATCGGATGAGCCGCACTTGCACGCTAGAGCGGCGGATCGTCGAAAATCTTTATGACGACCTGCCCGGCATGTTCTCCGACCGGGCGGGCATCGCCTATATGCTCAAGCGCGAGCTGGGGTCGTTGGAGATACTCGACGGCTGGCAGCGCGAAGTGCTGACCAACGGCAAGATGATCAAGGTGCGTGCCTTCCCACCGCGCATCCTGCATGTGCTGGCCGGCAACGTGCCGATGGTGGCCGCTGGTGCGATCATCAAGGGCGCGCTGACCAAGGGCGTGCACCTGCTCAAGATGCCGACCAACGACCTGCACACCGCGCCCGCGATCCTGCGGACCATGGCGCGCATCGTACCAGGCCACCCGATCCTCAAATCTTTCACTGCCGTCTATTGGCGCGGTGGCGACGAGCGAGTCGAAGGTGCGATCTGCCGCCCGCAATATTTCGACAAGATCGCTGCCTGGGGCGGCGAACGCGCGATCACCGGCATCAAGAAATATGCCGGGCCGGGGCTGGAGCTCATTACCTTCGATCCCAAGACGTCCATTTCGCTGGTCGGCAAGGAAGTGTTCGCCTCCCAGGCGAACATTGAGGAGGCGGCCGAACTGGCGGCGATCGACGTCGCCAATTTCGACCAGAGCGCCTGCGTCTGCTCGCGCTTCATCTTCATCGAAGGCAGCGTCCAGGATGTCGACCGTTTCTGCGCCACGTTGCACGGGAACATGATCAAAGAAAGGCGCTATACTGCCGCCGCCTGTTTCCCGGTGTCGACCGACCTGCGCGAAGAGATAGAGGCCTTCTCGATGCTGGAGCCTGACTATCGCGTATGGGGCAGGTATGACGGATCGGGCATCGTTGTGCGCTCTGACGAGCCGGTCGAATTCCACCCGGAAGGCAAGATCGTCAACGTGGTTCGCGTGGAGAAGCTGGCGGACGCGGTGCGCCATGCCTCTGTTGCCACCTCAACTGCAGGCATCTACCCCTTCGCCCGCAAGGCCGAACTGCGGGACACGTTGGCCAATGCCGGCGCCCAGCGGATCGTCAACCTCGGCATGGCGATGTCGTTCGGATCGGGCGCGCCACATGACGGCTTCTACTCCATGCAGCGCTACATGAAGTGGATCAGCGACGAGGGCGAACCCTGATCGCGCGGGCTACTCATCATCAGAAGGGATGTCGGCATCCCGGAAAAGGCAGTAAGATGGCCGCAATCATAAAGCGGAGGATTGCGGCATCTCTCCAATGGCGTGAAATCTACGCCAATTATATTCAGACCGAGGACTTTTAGCCTGCGGCCGAGCTAGCCTTTCGGTCGCTCACTCGCCCTTTTTATGGAGATCGCACCGATGACGAACGCTATCGCCTTTGCCGCGCATTCACCTGAGCATTTCGCGCCTTTCCATTTTGACCGGCGTACGATCGGCGAGAAGGATGTGCGCATCGACATCCTCTATTGCGGCGTTTGCCATTCCGACGTGCATTTCGCCCGCAACGATTGGCATAACGACATTTATCCGTGCGTGCCGGGCCATGAGATCGTGGGGCGTGTCAGCGCCGCAGGAGCGGGCGTCAGCCGCTTTGCCGTCGGTGATCTGGTCGGCGTCGGCTGCATCGTCGATAGCTGCCGCGAGTGCGCGTCCTGCCATGAGAATTTGGAGCAATATTGCGACCTGGGCATGGTCGGCACATATGGCAGCAAGGACGCCGAAGGAAAGCCGACCTATGGCGGCTATTCTGACCATATCGTGGTCGATGAAAATTACGTGCTGCGCATGACCCACGACGAATCGCAACTGGCTGCGGCCGCGCCGCTTTTGTGCGCGGGCATCACCCTCTATTCGCCGCTGCGCCACTGGCAGGCTGGACCGGGCAAGACAGTAGGCATCGTGGGGATTGGCGGACTGGGGCATGTCGGTGTGAAACTGGCCCATGCGATGGGCGCGCATACCGTGGCCTTCACCAGGTCGCCTGACAAGGCGGCCGAGGCGCACGCGCTCGGCGCAGACGAGGTGCTCATCTCCAGCGACCCGGACGTGATGAAGGGCAACGTCGGGCGCTTCGACCTGATCCTCAATACTGTGTCGGCCGCGCAGGACTTGGTGGCCTATACCAATCTGCTCAAGCGTGATGGCGCGCTCGTCATGCTGGGGGCCGGTACGGAACAGCATCACTATCCTGCCTCCATGCAGTTGGCGATGCGTCGCCGCACGCTAGCGGGGTCGATCATTGGGGGTATTGCGGAAACGCAGGAAATGCTCGATTTTTGTGCGAAGCACGGCATTGTCGCGGATATCGAGATGATCGATATGGGTGCGGTCGAGGACGCCTATGAAAGAATCTTGGCGAGCCAAGTCAAATATCGTTTCGTGATCGATATGGCGACTTTGCCCGCGGCGGTTGGTTAGGCGATCTAACCGGCGAGCAATATCATTCCGGGAGAGAAAGATGAACGAACAGGCCAGCTTAAGGTGGGTGAAGGACCGCATCGAAATCTATGATTGCCTCATCCGCTACTGCCGCGGCATGGATCGTTTCGACCGTGATCTGCTAAGTTCGGCCTATCATGCCGATGCCTTGGATGATCATGGCGAATATGTCGGCGGGGCTGAAGGCTTCATCGATTATTATTTTGCCTATCACGCAAAATATCAGCACCGCACCATGCATACGCTGGGCAATCACAGTTGCGAAATTGAAGGCGACACAGCCCATTGCGAAACCTATTATACCTTCACCTCGGTCAACAGGGACAAGCCAGTCCATAGCCGCACGACCGGGCGCTATATCGATCGGCTGGAACGGCGTGACGACAAATGGGCGATCGCCGCGCGCATCTGCGTGATCCATGGCCTGAACGATGCGATCGATCCGGACGGGGCACTGGGCGACATGGATTTCATACCTTCTACACGAGACAAGTCAGACCCGTCCTACATGCGGCCGCTGACGATCGATCCGGCTCGTGTCAACAATCGCGCGGCGCATCTGGCTTAGGAGCCCCCCCCTCTGCCCGCACCGCGATGGGGGAGAGGGATTTGGACGAATGTCATCCTTATCGGGGAGAAGGCTGGCGCTATCACCCGATATCAACGACCGTGAGTATGGCCGGCTGACGCCGGATTTTCATCGGAAGCAAATCCCTATAGCAGGCGCAGCTGAAGAGAATCGACAGCAGGAGCCCCGCATGTCCGTGACACCCTTTCGTATCGACGTGCCCCAACCGGTACTTGACCGGATTGCCAGGCGCGTGGCCGACAGCCGTATCGGCTACGCGCCTGTCGAAGGCGCGCCTTGGGACTATGGCATGGACCCGGCATATCTTGCCGAACTGGTCGCCTATTGGCGCGACAGCTATGACTGGCGCGCGCAGGAGGTCGCACTCAACCGCTGGCCGCAATTCATCGCCGATATTGACGGCGTGCCCATCCATTTCTACCATATTCATGGCGACGGATCGCGGCCAGTTCCGATCCTGCTCACACATGGCTGGCCCGGTTCGGTGGTGGAGTTTCAGGCCGCGATCCCGCTGCTGCTCGCCGCGGGCTTCACGCTCGTCATTCCCTCGCTGCCCGGCTACGGCTGGTCGGGGCGCCCGACAAAGCCAATCGGGCCGGCCACGGTCGCAGCGATGTGGCGCAAGCTGATGGTCGAGGCGCTGGGCTATCCGCGCTTCTACGCACAAGGCGGCGACTGGGGATCGGCGGTCACGCGTGAGTTGGGCGCGGGCCATGCCGATGTCGTTGCCGCGATCCACCTCAATTTCTTCTTCGGGCCGCCGCCTGGGTCCAGCGACGATCCGGAACTGGCCGAGTATTGGGCGGGCGTCGGCCAAGCGACGGCGGGCGAAAGCGCCTATCAGCATGAACAGGCGACAAAGCCAACGACCATCGGCCTGGCTCTGCACGACAATCCGGTTGGCTGGGCCGCTTGGGTGGTGGAGAAGTTCCGCGGCTGGGGCGACACCGGGGGCGACGTGGAAAGCCGTTTCAGCAAGGATCAACTGCTTACCAACCTCATGACCTATCTGGTCACGGACAATGTGATGTCGTCGCTTTGGATGTATTATGGCGTGACCCGCGATCCGGGAAATCCGGGGCCGGTGAAGGTGCCGACTGCGCTCGCACATTTCCCCCGCGAATTCTATCCTATGCCAAGCCGCCGTCTGGCCGAACAGGCCTTTAATGTCGTTCGCTGGAGCAAGATGGAGGCGGGCGGGCATTTCGCAGCGATGGAAGAACCACACGCCTTCGCCGCCGACGTGATCGCTTTCTTCTCCAGCCTCGACTGAAGCGCTCGGCGCACGCGCTGTTTCAGCATGTGCGTGATAACGCTGAGCCCGCCGTTGCGGTGGACCGGACACGACCTTACCCATAGATCTCAAGCGGGGCGGGAATCGCGTCGGCGTGGCGGTAGGAGAGCAAACGTGATCGAGAGCATATCGCCCGAATTGTGGGAAGAAACCCGATCGCTCCGCCCGATTGTCGAGGCGGCTAGGGACGAAGCTGACACGCTTCGCCGCCTTCCCGATACGGTCGCTCGCGCCTTTGTCGAGCGTGACATTTACCGCATATTGCTGCCGCAAGACATGGGCGGCAGAGGCCTGTCGCCGCTCTGCCTGTTCGACTTGATTGAAGAAGTATCGACCTATGACGGGTCGGTCGGGTGGAATTACGCCATTGGCACAAATGGCGGATCTTTGGCCGGCGTCATGGATCAGGACTTTGCCCGCGAGCTGTTCGCCGACGCGGAGGTCGCGACTGCTGGCTCCGGCCCGCCGCAGGGCCGAGCAGTCGCGACAGAGGGCGGTTATCGGGTCAGTGGCACCTTCGGATGGGCCAGCGGCGTCCATCAGGCCAAATGGGTCATGGGCGGATGCTTCGTGTTCGACGGGGCGGAAATGCGCAAAGGGGCGACCGGCATCCCGGTGGTGCGCCATGTGCTTGTCCCCGTGTCGGACATCACCATCCTGGACAGTTGGAAGACCGGTGGGATGCGAGGAACGGGCAGCACCGAATTCACGGTGGACGACGTGTTCGTGCCTGAACAACGGGCCTTCGCCATGTTCGGATCGGTGCCCCAGCACGACTCACCGATCTATCGCCTGCCGACCAGCTATTTCGGTTTTGGTCTGACCGCCGTACCGCTCGGCATTGCGCGCGCGACTATCGGGGCGCTGCGAGACATGGCCGCTAAAAAGACGCCGCCGCCGCCGCGACAAGGCCTCGCCCACCAACCCTTCGCGCAATATGTGGTGGCGAAGGCCGACGCGATGGTAGAGGGCGCGCGGCTGGGCGTGCGCGACGCCTTTGACCGGATGTGGCGCGAAATAAAGGAAACTGGCGAGACCAGCATGGAGGCGCGCGCGCGTATGCGCCGGTCGAGTGTCCATGCGGTGGAGACCAGCGTCGAGGCGGTCCAGCTATGCTATCGCGCGGCGGGCGGCACGGCGCTGTTCAGCGACCAACCTTTCGAACGCGCTCTGCGCGACGTCAATGCGGTGGCCGGCCATATTGTGTTCCAGCGCGCGATGATGGAGGATGCCGGCCGCGTCGCCATGGGCCTGCCGCCATTGCTGCCGATGTTCTGAAAAAACGCGCCGCGCGGACTCAGCGCGGCGCTAAAAAGCTGTTGGAATGGTCGCGTCCGAAACGGTCGCCCATTTCCGACGGCTTGCCAAACATGCCCGTCTCCCAGTCAGACGCCTTATCGTCCACGCGGAACCAGTCGATCAGCACATGGCGATGTGCGATCCGCCACTGCCCCACGCGCAGTTCCATATGGTCGAGATAGCGCCCGGCGGCATGGACATCCTGCTGCTCGCCCTGTCGCTCCTCCTGATGCACGGCCCAGAAATAGCTTTCGCTTGTTGCCCGCGCACCATCGATGCGGATCAGGATATTGGTTAGTTGATGCTGGGTGACGCGCATGTTTTCCAGAAGGGGGATGACCCGTTCGATGAAATAATGGGCGTTGAGCGGCGGCTTGCCCGGCACGGCATGGCTGTCGAGCGCATCGGGCCAGAACGCGCTTCGCAACAGATCGGCGTCGCATCGATCGATACCCCGGCAATAGCGATACAGACAATCGCGGATCGCCTCACGATCGGCTAATTCCTCCAGAAAGCGTGTCCGATCCGGCATGGCCAGAAAGGGGTCGGGGGTGGTCATATCCTCTGCCATGTGGCGAGGGTTGGTCAGGAGAGACGAGCCCGGCAAGCGCGCAATACCTTCCCGTCGTACGTCTTCGCCAATGATCACCTATTTGATGAAGCGGCCCTCTCCCTCCGATGCCCTGCCGTGCTAACCATTGGCGATAAGAGGAGTTCGGAGTTTATGAGTGACAGGAAATCGGCAGTCATCGTCGGCGCCACGGGAACCGTCGGGAGCGGCATCGTGCGTGTCCTCTCGGCGGCGGGATGGCAGGTCGTGGCGGTCGCCCGCGACTCTGCGAAGCTTGCCGCTCTGGCGAAGGCGGTGCCGGGCATCGCAACGGTCGCCGGCTCGGTGGACGGGGACGCAGCGGCCGGCGATCTGGCGGCGAAGGTCCGCGCCGCAGCGCCCGATATTGATGCCGTCGTCACCTCGATCAACATCCCGCTTTTCACCACCCAGTTGCTCGATTGCCCGGCGGACAAACTCATCGAGATATTCCAGGGCAATCTGATCTCGCATCATTGTGCCGCCCGGGCGCTCATCCCCCTGTTGGCGCCGGGCGCGCGCTATATCGGCATCGGTGGCGGCATGGCCGACTTCACCTTCGCGGGCGTGGGACCAGTGTCGCTATGCCAGGCAGCGCAGCGCAACATGTTCCGCTTTTTCGCGATGGAAACGCAGGAGCAGGATCTTTCAGTCGTCGAGCTGATGCTGTTCTCGCATATCGTTGATCCGGCCGACGAGGACAGCGCCAATCCGCGCGAAATCAGGGCGGACGAGGTAGGCGACCATGTCCGCGCCATTCTCGACCGGCCAGAAGATTTTCCCGGCCCGATCCTGGCACTCAAGTCGCGCAAGCAGGTCGGCCAGCCCGAGCGACAGTAGCCGCGATGCCCGCCGTACTGGACGCCCTGACTATAGAACGGATTTATGCCGGGGCGCTGGCCGATGCACCCTGGCAAGATGCCGTCGATATGCTGTGTGATGCGCTTGGCGCGGTGATCGTCGCGCTCGCCTTCCGCACCGTTCGCGAGGGGCTGCCTTCCGTCGGCGTGCAGGCCTTTCGCGGTAATGGCCGCCGCATGTGGGACGGTTTTTTCGAACAATATAGCAAGGTCGAGACCTTTCCCTACGACCGGATGGAAGCAGGGGTCATCTATCCGCTGAACCAGTTTGCGGGGCAGGATGCGACGGAGCTGGAACGGCTGCGCACGGATTTGCAGAAGCCGCTGGGCGGGGGTGAGACCTACGCGTTGGCGTTATGCGATCGCGGTCAACCCGTCGCCTATCTGATCTGGGTCACGCCGGCGGATCAACCACTGACGCCCGAGCAGGCGCATTGGGTCGAAGCGGTGGCCGGGCCGCTGGCACGCGCCGTCGGCGGCTATCACCGCATGCGGGTTGCCGAACTGTCCGGGCGGCTGACCGGCGACGCGCTAGGCCGACTGGAGGTTGGCGTGGTTGCGATCGATGCGGAAGGGCGCATCCTCTTCAATAACGCGATTGCCCGCGACCTGATCGCGCAATGCGCCGATATGGGCATGCATAGCGGGCGGTTGGTGATGACCCGAGCCGACCTTGCGGCCCGGCTGGAAGCGAGCCGCGCTGTCCCGCAGGCGGCACAGGTTGCAGGGCGCGGGGAGGTGAGGATCGGCCTGATGATGGTGCCGGTGGCCGATGGACGCGACGAACTTGGCCCCGGTTCGCGGCCGGAACGCGCCATCTACCTGCACGATATTGCACGCTCCGCGCCCGTGCCGGAACGACTGATCGCTGAATTGTTCGGCCTGTCGCGGGCCGAATCGCGGCTGGCCGCGCTGCTCTGCATGGGACGGACCCTGCGCGAAGCGGCGAAGGAAATGCACATCACCGAAAACAGCGCGCGTACCTATTCTAAACTTGCCTTTTCGAAGCTGGGCGTATCGCGCCAGGCCGAGTTGGTGCGGCGGGTGCTGAGCAGCGTGGCGATCTTCGGCAATATCGGCGCGAACTGACGGATCGACATCGAACCGATCCCCATTTGGTAAGTGCGGGCGCCGGGCGAACATGGTCTGTGATAACAGATCGCACAAAGACGACGATCCGACAAAGACGAGACGGAGGGATGCACCATGGCAACGCTCGCCGAAATTAATGACAGAAGCACGGCTTTATCGATGCCGAGGCGCAACTATCTGCTCGACGCTGTGGAGCGCATCGGTCTGATCGAGGCGTTCACGATGGAGTCTGAGGAATTAGAGACTCTGCAATTGCGCGCCGCGCAGGAAATCTTCGCCACCCGACGCGGCCAGATCGCCGTGCTGGACAGACGCGCGCGCGAAACCGGGATCGACGAAATCCGCACAATCGACGACATCGTGCCGCTGCTGTTTTCCCATACGACGTATAAAAGCTATCCCATGTCGTTCGTTACCGAAGGCCGTTGGGACCGGCTGCTGCGCTGGTTCGGCACTCTGGTGGCGACTCCGGTGGACAATGTCGATCTGACCGGCGTGGAGGATTTCGACAGCTTCATCGCCGCGCTTTGGGCGGCGGGCCATTGCGCGGTCGTCACCAACGGCACGACCGGCAAGGTATCGCTGCTCAACCGTACTGTGGGCGACAATGACCGCTATCGCGCGCTGGTTGCCAAGACGATGGCCTGGCCGACCCCCGCCAAGCCGGAGAAAGCTCATCATGTGTTCAAGTTCATGCCGAACGGCGGCCCCTACCTTATGATGATCGCCAGCGCGGCGCAGGAATATTGGTTCGCGCGGCCCGACTCTATCCATCCGCTGTCGGACCAGCCCCTTGAAGTCGGCAGCGTCGTGCGGATGGCGCAGATGCGTATGGGCATAGCCGATGGCAGCGCCACGCCCGACGAGATAGTCGCGTTCGAGGACCAGATGAAGGAAAAGGCTGCGCGTACCATCGCCCGCGCCGCCGAGATGACCGACATGCTGATCGACCTGCGGCGCGAACCGATGATTATCGGTGGCCCCTGGTTGCAGATGTGGAACGTGTTACTGCGCGCCCGTGAGCGCGGGGTGGGCGACGGTGAATTTCATCCCGACACCATATTGGTGTGCGGCGGCGGCACGAAGAATGCGCCGATCCCACCGGATTATCGCGAACAGATCCTCGCTTTTCTGGGGCCCGTGCGTACCAATCAGGGCTACGGCATGTCGGAAATGTCCTGGCATTTCCCCATGTGCGAGGCCGGTAATTATCACGTCAATCCGTGGACGATCCCGATGCTGCTCGATGCGGAGGGGGAAAAACTGCTTCCGCGCACGGGCGTCCAGACCGGTCGCTTCGCCTTTCTCGACATGGGTTTTGAAGGGCGCTGGGGTGGACTCATCACTGGTGACCGGGTGACGATGGATTATAGCCAGACGTGCGGCTGCGGCCGGAAAGGCGCGGTGGTGTATCCCGACATCAGCCGCTTCGCCGCGCTGGGCGAAGAGGATAAGATCGGCTGCGCGGGCACGATCGACGGCTATATTCGCGGCGCGCTGGCGCAATGAGCGGGACCGTCGATACCCTTCATCTTTACCGTTCCCCCCGCACAGGCTGATCCATGCCCGATGTCAGCCGCGCGCATGGCGCATTTCTCGACACCCTCTTCTCGCTCAGGGGGCAGGTCGCACTCATTACCGGCGCGGGGCGCGGGCTGGGTCTGGAAATGGCGCGCGCGCTGGCGGCGGCGGGCGCGACGGTGCTGCTGGGCGGCCGCGATGTGGCACGGCTGGAACCGGCTATTCGGCGGATCGTGAAGGAGGGGGGCACGGCCTTTCCGTTCGCGTTCGACATGGACGACGCAGGCGCCACGGAGGCGGCCATCGACGCAATCCTGTCGACGCACGGTCGATTTGACATATTGATCGCTAATGCTGGCGTGCGCGATCGCACTGGCTTTGCGGGTCTCAGCCGCGCCAGTTTCACGGCGCTGCTGGGCACCAATCTGGTCGCGACGGGTGATCTGTGCCACCGCGCCGCGCAGGCGATGGCTGCTGGCCGGCGCGGTGGACGGGTCGTCGTCATCGGTTCCATGATCTCCTCGATGTCAAATGCAGGAGATCCGGCGTATCTCGCGGCCAAGGCCGGCCTCACAGGCTTGGTCCGCGCGCTGGCCGCCGAACATGGACCGCAGGGGATCACCGTGAACGAGATCGCGCCAGGCTCCTTCGCAACCGAATATAATGCGGCGCTCGCCGCCAATCCGCAGGCGAATGCCATGGTGCAGGCGCGCACGCTGCTCGAACGCTGGGGCAAGCCGGAGGAGATCGCCGCCGCAGCGCTGTTCCTCGCCTCGCCCGGCGCTGCTTATGTGACCGGGCACCGCCTGCTAGTCGATGGAGGCATGTCAGTAAAAGCATGAAGGCTACGCTCAATTATATACCCCCCGCGCAGGCGCGCGATCTTCCCGGCCTTCGCCTGGTGCTAAACGCTGGCGTGCCCGGCCCCTGGAGTGAGGCAGCTAAGGCGCTGTTCCATGTCAAGGGCATCGATTTCGTGCCGGTCCCACACCTGGGAGGCATGCCGAACGATGATCTTGTCGCTTGGACTGGCATAGCGAACGCCCCGGTCGCGATGCTGGATAACGAACGGCCCCGCTCGCACTGGAGCGAGATATTGATGTTGGTCGAGCGGCTTGCGCCAGAACCGCGCCTGCTGCCAAAGGATCAGGCGCTGCGAGTGCAGGTGCTGGGGCTGTCGCATGAGATTTGCGGGGAGGACGGCCTCGGCTGGAATCGTCGGTTGCAACTGTTTGAACAGTCAGAGGCGAGCGCGCGGCGCAAGGCAGCGGAAAAGGATCCTGCCGCGCTGGATCGGCCCAACGTGCCGATCGCCCGGATGCGCTTTCGCTATTCTCCCAACACCGACCTGGCGGCGGCCGAAAGCCGCACACTGGCGGTTTTGGCGCATCTCGACGCTGCGCTTAAGGCGAACCGTGCGGCAGGGTCCGACTGGTTCGTCGGCGACACGATAACGGCCGCAGACATCTACTGGACGGCCTTTTCCAACATGTTCGCGCCGATCCCGCATGAGCGGTGTCCGATGCCGTCCTATTATCGCGATAGCGCGGTGGTCCAATCGGCCGCCGTCGCTCGGGCCATCACGCCCGCGCTGCTCGATCACCGCGACAAGGTGGCGGCCATCTGTTTTGAAAACCCCATGCGGTTTTGAACGCCCCGGCAACACCCGGCCAAGGGAGAGCAACATGTTCGATATCGTCATTCGCAACGCCACCGTCATCGATGGGACAGGCGCGCCCTCGCGTTTCGGTGACGTCGCCATAACGGGTGACAGGATCGTTGCTGTGGGCGAGGTGGCCGGGGAAGCGCGCGAGGAGGTGGACGCGGGCGGCCTGGCCCTGACCCCCGGCTTCGTGGATATCCACACCCATTATGACGGGCAGGTGTCCTGGGACAACGAGATGGCCCCGTCGTCGTTGAACGGCGTCACCTCGATCGTCATGGGCAATTGCGGCGTCGGCTTCGCGCCCGTCCGCCCGGAACATCATGACCGGCTGATCGAGTTGCTGGAAGGCGTAGAGGATATTCCGGGCACCGCCCTGCACGAAGGGCTGACCTGGGACTGGGAGAGCTTTCCGGACTATCTCGACGCGATCGACCGGCGGCAATACACGATCGACATCGGTGCGCAGGTGCCGCACGCGGCATTGCGTGTCTATGTGATGGGTGATCGCGGCGTCGATCATGAGGCGATCCCCACCGACGCGGAACGGGCGCAGATGGAAGCGCTGGCGCTCGAAGCGGTGCAGGCAGGCGCGCTGGGCATCACCACCTCGCGTAGCGTCGTCCACCGCGCTATCACGGGCGAACTGATCGGTACGCTGACGGCGGAAAATGACGAGATCATGGCGCTCGCCCGTGCGCTCAAGACCGCCGGGACCGGCGTGTTCCAGCTCATCACCGACGCTTATATGAAAGGCGACGCTGATTTTGTGGACGCCGAAATGGGCATGATCGAACGGATCGGGCGCACCGCTGGCCGGCCCGTATCCTTTACCCTGATGCAGACCGACGCGCTGCCAGACCGCTGGAAGGAGCTTCAGGGGCGGGCGGAAGCCTGGTCGCGAGAGGGGCTCGACATCCGCACCCAGGTTTCGGCGCGGCCCGTGGGCGTGATCCTGGGCTTTGCCACCTCTCTCAACCCCTTCGCCTGGACCCCCACTTATGGGTCGCTGCACAAGTTGCCCGTTATCGAGCGGCTCAATGAACTGCGGAAGCCGGACGTGCGGGCCGCAATCCTGGAGGAGCATCGCACGATACCCAGGGACGCGATGACGGCTCAGACCCAGACCGCCTTTTCCAAGATGTTCCGCATGCAGATGCCGGTCGACTATGAACCGCAGCCGGAAAATTCGATCAACGCGGAAGCGGAGCGGCTGGGTAAGGATTCGACCAACCATATGTATGACGTGTTGTTGGAGAAGGGCGGCTATCGCCTGCTCTATTTCCCGGTGATCAATTTTACTGACCATTCGCTCGACACCGTCCACGCCATGATGGCTTCGGAACGCGCGCTGTTTGGCCTGTCGGATGGCGGCGCGCATTGCGGCACAATCTGCGACGCCAGCTTTCCGACTACTGCAATTGATTTCTGGCGGCGCGGCAACCGGCATGGCAAGGCCTTTTCAATCGAAGCAATGGTGCATGGCTATAGCCAGCGCAACGCCCGCTATGTTGGTTGGGAGGATCGCGGCGTGATCGCGCCGGGCTATCTCGCTGACCTCAACCTCATCGATCTGGACTCGCTGGCACTGCCGCCGCCGGAGATCGTACGTGATCTGCCCGCCGGCGGCGCGCGGCTCATCCAGCGACCGACAGGCTATCGCATGACCATAAAGCGCGGGCAGGTGACTTTCCGCGACGGTCGCGCGACCGGCGCGCTGCCCGGACGTCTGGTGCGTGGCGAGCAAGCGCTGAAATAAAGAACGGCACGGGGGATGGGACAAGCGATGACGGGCAAATCCGAATGGGGCAAGGGCTGGCGCACAGTCGCCAGCGGGACGCTGGGCATGACCGCGATGGCCGGCATTTCCAGTGTGACCGGCGTCGTAATGGAGCCGCTGCACGATGCGTTTGGCTGGTCGCGCGCAGTGGTGGCCATCAATGTGTTCCTCTGTTCCGCAATGACCTTGCTGCTGGCGCCTCTCGCAGGCGCAGTGACCGCACGGCTGGGCGTGCGCAAGGTCGCGATCGGGAGCACGATTGCCACGATCCCCTGCCTGCTGTTGATCAGCGCGACCGGCGGTTCACCATGGACTTGGTATGCCGCCTGGACAGTATTCGCGGTCATCAACATCGGCATAGGGCCGATGATCTGGTCGATGGCAGTCAGCGGACTGTTCGAGCGATCGCGGGGCCTCGCGCTTGCTGCGACGCTCAGTGGCGGCGGCCTTGCCTACCTCCTCTTTCCGCCGGTCGCCGTTCTGACGGAAGCACATTATGGCTGGCGCGGCGTATATGTCGCTATCGCAGCTATTTTTCTGCTGTTTCTGCTGCCCGTCCTGATCGGCCTGTTTCGGGCGCGGGAGGATTTGCCAGCGGCGGAGGCGATGGATGGACCGTCATCGACGGGTCACGCCGTGGCATCATTGGCGATCGGGCTTGTCTTGGCGGAAGCCTTACGCACACGCCATTTCTGGCAGCTCGCTGTTCTCGCACTATTGGTGGCGTTCGTAGAAGGCGTGATGATGGTGCACCTGTTTCCCATATTAAGAGAAGAAGGCCTGACCGCGACGATGGCCGCAAGCATCGCGTCGGCGATGGGCCTGTCGTTGATCGTTGGGAGACTGCTGACTGGTGTGCTGCTGGATCGTATTCAAGCATCTCATGTGTTTGCGGCATCCATTCTGTTCCTGCTGCTTTGTTGTCTGATAGCGCGCATTGTCGAGGGCAATGTGCTGACTGGCGCGGCCGTAGGCGTCCTGCTCGGCCTTGGTTCGGGCGGCACGACGAGCACGCTGGCCTATATCACCGGGCGCTATTTCGGCTTGCGGGCCTATGCCGCGATTTTCGGAATGATGATGGGTATATTCGCGCTGAGCTATGGTATCGCACCGGCACTCGCAGGCCATGTTCGCGACCTGATGTCGAGCTATTCCCCGCTGTTCTTCTATCTGGCGATAACATCAGCCGCTGCCGCGATACTGGCGTTGACATTGGGCCGAGGTCCGCAATCAGTGAAATCGGGGTAGGCTGGCGGAACGGCGTTTCGACGAAGAATCTGCGGTTTCCATTTGAAGTGCGACTTCCGGTGGTTGCATAGCACTTCGATTGGGGGGGCGGCCCCCACCCCCCCAATCGACCAAATCATCTTGTTTGCCGGAAGGGCAATCTGCTCTCCCAGCGCCTCCTGCGGCGTTTGGTAGTCGAAGCATTTGAGGGCGTGTTGTTGACCCGGTCAACAAGCGCCTAGCGTTCTATGTCCGACACCAGCGCGATGTCCTTTGTCGAGCGGCAGAAAGCGCCGTATCCGGCCGTTGCTGTTTTCGAAGCTGTCCTTCTGTCATGGGGCGGCTGGCATACGGAAATAGCTCACCATGCCGAGTTTCTCTTGCAGGGTCAGAAAGGCTGCAAATTCCGTCCCATGTCGAAAGTTATACTTTAGCGAAGGGAGGGGGCCAGGGCCTTCAACTCCCTGCCGATACCAGCCATCATACCGGCCGAGTGAGGCTCGGATTGCGCGGCAAAATCGTAGATCGGCTGCACCATTCAACTAGCGACGTCTGATTCGCTTTGCTAAATTCCTGTCGGAAAGCCACTAGGTCGCCTTCGCGATGACCAAAGCAGTTACGGCGGTCGATTTCAGCGGGCCGCACTTTGATCGTGTTGGCCAGCGAAATATGAACGCCGCGCGGCTTGCAGGCATAACGCCGACGTCGTGATCGGCGAGCATGTCCACGATATAGGTCGCCAGTTCGGGATTGCGCGCAACTTTCGCGCCGCGCACACGGCGGCTCGTAGCCTTGATCTGCGCGACCATAGGGAAATAGACGCAGAACAGCGGTTCCTCTTCCAGATGCCGGTTACGTTTGATCTCACGATATAGCGTCGAGGGGTGGCGCCCCAGTTCCATCGCAGCCTGCTTTACGCTTCGTCCAGTCTGCACCAAACGATATAATACTCGCCGCTCGTCCGATCTGAAGTGATGGTATCTGCCCATCATTCGCATTCCTTGCAAAGGGGAAACCCCATAGAATCCAAGGAATTCGCACTTCGAAATAGAATCCACCCGCTTACGTTTTAAAAGTCCGATAATATATCTTATGTTAAATCGAGACCCGTAAAAGAGCTATTGGTCAATAACCATAACATGGAAGGCATAGTGACTATATCAGTTTCCAGCCAATGCCTGTCTCACCGTTGCCGTGATCGTATAGACCGCTTCGCATTGTGCACCCCGATTGAGATGATCAACCCGGTAGCCTTGATAATGGCGTTGCAACAATCCAGCGCGTACAAGGTCTGATACTGCCCGGCTGACATTAGTCCGACCCGATCGCAGGATGCGCGCCTCGATCTCTTGCTCGAGTTGAAGAGCCAAATCGTCCGAGATTTCTGAAGCTTCCGTGGTTTCCGTCAGCTTGGACCGGACTGCTGCGATCTTGGCAGTACGGCGGCAGTCGCGATGAGCCAACGGAGCCATCGCTTGGCATAGCCAATCCCGCACCGGAATTTGGCCCACTTCGTTTCGAACGTATGGTCCGAGTCTACCGTCCTCCCGCGCGGCTTTCGCAATAAGGTTGAGGATCAGCAATGCATATCTGGGACGTTTCGAAACTCGGGATACGCGCGCCACAAGTTCTGGCAATGCAAACGCGGTGGGCACTGCAGCCGGCGGGGATTTCTCGATGCGATCGAACAGGTCAGTTTGATGGAACATTCCAAGAATTTAACATAATCGATCCGCCTGTGAATCCCCTTAAATCATTCGCTTAAACAAAAATCACCAGTGTCACTTTACCCGCTGCGGTAAAGTGACACTGCCTTTCGGTAGTCGCGCGTTCCGTTTGGCGTCCGCCTCAGATAGACGGCGCATGCGAAGGCTCGGCGCGCTTGCCGGGAAGCGCCTCAATCATGATCGAATAACTGGGAAGCTCGTTGCGCTCCGCGATTTTCAAGATTTCGAACTTGAAGCGTCGGTATTGTCCCTCGGCGCCTGATTTTTCGAAGAGGGTAGGCAGGGATATTACAAATCCCGCATCGCCGGCTCCGCCCGCGTGCTTTCTAGCGACTCTGTATAGCCAACGCTCCCCGCCATCGCTGATATCGGAATAAGCGCGATTGATCGATAGGATGCCACCCTGCATAAGGACACCCTCATAGGACCAGTTGCTGAACTCGATCGTCATACCGCGCGAGCGCTCTGTTTTTCATCGATCATTGGGTCCAACCGTCCAACCAGCTGAAGGTCGCCTCACGCCCATTTTTGGCCTGGATATTGGTTTTGACGGTTGCCGAGACTAACCGGTGCAGCGACTGGCCCAGGAGTTCGTAGGCCCGGCCAGTTGTCGGGCGGCTAATAGCACGGAGTAGATCTTAGGGCATAAGATGCAGTTTGCGCGGGACATCATTCACACCGCGGCGCGCCATATCCGCAAGGGTAGAAGCGCAGTAGATCAAGATGTCAGCGTCCTAGATTGTTGCCATGCCATAATTGGGGTTGGCAGAAACATGGACGCACAACTTGGCGTCAGGCGATTGGTAGTCAATCGGCTTGATGCGCTTTGACTTTGCAAGGCTGAAGAATGGCCGTTCGATCATCTCGCGTTGGTCGCGCAAGGGGAGGTCCGAAATATAGGGAAGGAACAAATTGAACTGCTCGGATATTTGAGATTTTCTTGCTTTTGTCACAGCTAGAGCCCGACGATATACGATTGAGCTCCCGGGAGCCTGGCGATCGGTGCGGTTCGTAGGGTAGGGGGAAGAACCTGCCCTGGAAGGACCGATGAACAGATAAAGAGCCTGATCGATCGAAGCGGGCAGAGACCGCGTTTCCCCGGGGAAATTTCGCGCCGCAGCGGTCGTACCAGTTATCCCTGATCGCGCCCGCTTCAGAACGCGAAACGATGTGGCGGCGGTTACGCCTCAACGACGCCTCCGTAGGAAAAGCAAAGCGGCGTGCGGTCAGCTTTCCGACGGAAAGTTCCGCATGCGCGGGGACGGCTCACCGGGGCCTGCGAGCAGAGCGACCGGTGACCGCAGACGACATGATGTTCTATGTAAAAGGGCAGGGGGGGGGCGGCGCCAGCCCCCGGACCGTTCGGGCGATTGCAGCTTGGTTAGAAGCAGCTGGTATCGCGGCAGGGCCGGTGTTTCGGCGCGTGAATGCGCGGCGCTACAAAGCCAAGGCTAAGTCCCGAAACAGCTCCTCCTTGCTTGCAAAATGGTAGATAGCAAGGCCGTGGGGTACCTGCGCGAGTTCCTTAATCTGTCGCATTGATCTGCCCGCACCGAGTGGACCGATTGGTTTGTTAGTGGATTAAGGTGTCGCCGTTTCTAATGCCGGGGGTCGGTATCCAAGGCTGCTGTGCGGGCGAACGGTGTTGTAATGCCGTCGCCAAGCTTCGATCAGCACTTTGGCTTCGGCGACGCTGTAGAAGATCTCGCCGGTGAGCAGTTCGTCGCGAAGCGACCCATTGAAGCTTTCATTATAGCCATTCTCCTATGGTGATCCCGGGTGATATAGAGCGTCTTCACGCCGATCTGCCCCAACCATTTCTGGACAGCGGCCGCGATAAATTCGCTTCCATTGTCGGACCGTATATGTGCCAGAGGACCGCGCGAAATGGACAGGTCAGCCAGATCCGTCAGCACTTCCTCATGCTTGAGCTGCCGCGCGACGATGAGCGCCAGGCACTCCCTGCTGGCCTCGTCGATGATGGTCAGAATACGGAACTTGCGGCTATCGTGTGTGCGCCCTTCGACGAAGTCGTAGGCCCAGACATGACCGGGATACTCAGGCCGTAGGCGGATACATGATCCGTCGTTGAGCCACAGGCGTCCCCGTTTGGGTTGGCGCAGCGGGACCTTCAGTCCCTCGCGTCGCCATATCCGCTCAACCCGTTTGTGGTTCACCGTCCACCCCGCATGGCACAGCAACGCCGTCACCCGGCGGTAGCCATTGCGACCATATTGCTTCGACAACGCGATGATATCCTGCGGGAGCGCCTGTTCGTCATCCGCCCCACGCGGCAACTTGCGCTGTGTCGATCGATGCTGCCCCAGCACCCGGCATATCCGTCGCTCGGACACCCGGATCGGCCAATCTGGTCGCAACTGATCGATGCAGCGCCGCCGCCGCGCGGGGCTTGGAAGTTTCCCTTGGCAGCCTCCTGCAAGATCAGCTTGTCCAGCGTCAGATCCGAAATCGCCCGGCGTAGCCGCTGGTTCTCTTTCTCCAGATCCTTCATCCGCCGCGCCTGGTCGGTCTTCAGGCCGCCATATTCCTTGCGCCAGCGATAGTATCTCTGCTCGCTGACCGCGATCCGTCGGCACGTCCCTGCTGTCGAGGCCCCCTGCGCCAACACGATTTCAACTTCATGCAGCTTGCCAATAATCTCTTCCGGCTTGTGCTTCTTGCTCGGCATTCATCGTCCCACTCGTGGTCCAGACCATCATAGTCTCTGGGCCACTCAGCGGGGGCGCAGTGCAAGCACAATAGAGATTGGATTGCCATTGCGCTGGCGCAGGCCTTTTCGCCATGTCGGCCTGATGCCGACGACGTTCATCACGATGCAATGGCTGGAATGGGCGACGGTCCTTTTGGCGCGATGCGACGGGCAGATCATCACCGACATCGCCTTTGAAGTCGGCTTTAACGATTCCGCCTTCTTCGCCCGATGTTTTCGCCTTCAGTTCGGCCTGTCGTCCAGTCGATGGCGGCAGGGTGCGGGACGGGCCGTGTCGTGACGAACAGATATTGGGGCAGCGCCATGTTCGCATGTGTCCTGATCCACCGTTAGCCCGCATCCAAGACCCGGAACATCTGGGTCACTAAAAGAAGTGCAAAATCGCCGGAACAGGCGTTATTTCAACGGGAGAGACATCCCATGGATAAAACGACCATCGCGTTGTTACTGGCATCTTCTGCTTGGACAGCGGTTCCGGCCTTCGCGACGGTCAGTCAGCAATCAACCACGGCCAGTGACGGGAACGCCAACCAAGGCGGGATCACGGACATCGTCGTCACGGCGCAGAAGTGCGCTGAAAATGTACAGGATGTGCCGATCGTGATTTCGGCTTTTGCTTGGGACGGCGGAATTCGTACCCGGAAATTTTGCGGGAACGACCAATTTGCCAAGCACCGCATTTGATCCGACCGGCACTACCGGTTTCCTTTTCGCCGGCGTGTATAAATTCTGCGTTGGCAGCATGGGCGCGGCGCAGAACTTGAAGTGGGGGATGCAGGCCTTGTCACCGGACCGATCGACGCCGAGATCATATTCCTAATATAGACAATCTATCTTTATCTATTGGCGCGACAAGGCGTCTTCGAGGCTATAGCAAGCGGGCGTATCGCCGTTTCATGCAGCACGACCCGGCGCGGGTCGCGGATGCAGGCCCCCTATTACGGTGTCGCCGACGGTCCGCCCCAAGATTTGTTACAGGAGCGAGATATATGCAAGCCGTTGTCTTTCGTCGCTATGGGGGACCTGAAGAACTGGTCCTGACAGATGTGGCCGATCCGGTTGCGACAGATGGCGAGATGCTGATCAGGGTGCGCGCCATTGGGGTCAATCCGGCTGACAGCAAATGGCGGTCTGGCATGTTCCAGTCCATCGCGCCCGTACCGTTGCCGCACATCGGCGGCTATGATGTTGCTGGCGAGGTGTTGAGCGGAGGCAATCTGCCCGCTGGCACCCGCGTGGCGGCGATGGTCGACACATTTCGGTCGGGTGCCTATGCCGAACTGACCGTGGTAAAGGCTGAACGGGTCGCCCTGTTACCCGATGGCATGGACTTTGCGACAGGAGCGGCATTGCCTACTCCCGGCCTGACGGGTGCCCAGATCATCGAAGAAAATCTGGATGTCGCCGCCGGCCAGCGGGTGCTGGTGACGGGTGCAGGGGGTGCTGTCGGGCGCTTCGCGGTCCGTGCGGCCAAGACCCGTGGCGCGCATGTCGTGGCGGGAGTGCGTGCCTCCGCACGTGCGGACGCGCTGGCGCTTGGGGCCGACGAAGTCATTGTGCTGGACGGTTCGGACTATGAAGGCCCCGCGTTCGATCGCATCGCAGACACGGTGGGTGGCGAACTGGTCGCGCCCTTGTGCCGTAAGGTGGCGGTCAATGGCCGCATCGTTACCGTCGCCACCAATCCGATCCCGGCCGATGATGTCCCTGTCGAAATCGCGTTCGTCAGCGTCCATCCGGACGCAGCCCGACTGGCGCAGGTCGTGGACTGGGCGGCCTCGGGTGTCATTCCGGTACCGATTGCAGCGCGCTTCCCGTTGGCGCAGGCAGCCGGGGCTCAGCAAATGGTCGACGGCGGCGGTGCCGGTGGCAAGATCGTGCTCGAACCCTGAGCGAAACCGCCATGAACGATGAATTGGAGAAGAAAATGGGCGCTGACGTCGAGTCGCTTGTGCGCGAACTGAAGGATCGGCAGGACATCCGCGACTGCATGGTGCGATATTGCCGCGGGGTCGATCGCTTCGACAAGGAAATGGTGCGATCGGCCTATCACCCTGATGCCATGGACGACCATGGCGATTTCGTTGGCGGTGTCGAAGGCTTCATCGACTGGGCCTTCGATTATCACACCCGCTACCAGCACCGCACGATGCATTCCATCACCAACCATCATTGCGAACTGGACGGCGATACGGCGCATAGTGAAACATATTGGAACTTCATTTCGGTCAATCAGGACGCGCCCCATCAGACTTTTTCGTCTGGCCGCTACATCGACCGGATGGAGCGCCGCAACGGGGAGTGGCGGATCGCCGCACGTATCTGTGTCATAAATGGCCTCGACCATCAGACCGATCCGCAGGCACAGTTCGGCGACATGGCGTTTGTCCCTTCCGTTCGGGATCGCAGCGACCCGTCTTACATGCGTCCGTTGACCATCGACCGCTCACGCATCACCCCAACGCGCTGAACCGCTCGACCCGTCCAGACAAGGAGCCGCAACATGGCAAAAAACTGGTTCATCACCGGCACATCGAGCGGCATCGGTGCCGCGCTCGCGCAGGCAGCACTGGCGCGTGGCGACGCTGTGGTCGGCACCGTTCGACAGCCCGAACAGATTGCCACATTCGAGGCCCTCGCGCCTGGCCGCGCGCATGCGCTGCTGCTCGACGTCGATCAACTGAACGATATCGCTGGAGCCGTTCAGACGGCAGTCGATCGGCTCGGGACGATCGACGTCGTAGTCAACAATGCCGGCCGTAGCATCTTCGGAGCGGTGGAGGAGACGGCCATCGATGATGCGGCCGACCTGATGCGCACGAATTTGCTGGCACCCATGGCAGTGATGCAGGCGTTTCTGCCGCATTTCCGCGGGCGCGGCAGCGGCATGTTCATCAACATGTCTTCGGGCTGTGGCCTGTTCGGTACGCCGGGCGTAGGTGCCTATTGCGCCAGCAAATTCGCGCTGGAAGGACTGTCGGAGACCGTCGCCGCCGAAGCTGCCGGGTTCGGCGTCAAGGTCATGCTGGTCGAACCCGGAGCCGTGGCGACGCGCTTCATCTCGCATGGCACGCAAGAGGCGCGTACGCGCCTGCCAGATTACGAAGCCCTTTCCGGCCGTGGCAAGGCGGCGCTTGACGTCTATTATCAAAGTGCGGCGGAGCAACCTGAAACGGTTGCCTCGGCGATCCTTGCTGCGCTGGAAAGTGATAACATGCCCTTGCGGCTGCCACTTAGCCAAGGCGTTCGCGACGGGCTGAAGCACAAAGGCCAGGCCTATATCGACATGGCATCCGACTGACGTTTGCCAGGCAAGGATGGCATAGAGGCCCGCGCATCGGCTTGACTCACAATGAAGGCAACAAGAATGAGCCCCGATTATTTCGATCGTTATGCCGGGATCGCCTTCCGTCGCGAGGACGGCATCTTGGAAATGCGCATCCATACGCGCGGCGGTCCCGCGCGGTGGGGTCATTGGGGTGGACTTCACCGAGAACTCGGCCCCGCCTTCCGCGATGTTGCGGACGATACCGAAAATCGTGTCGTGATCCTGACGGGCACGGGGGACAGTTTCTGTTCGGCCTATGATGATGAGAGCGAACAGCCGCCCGCCTTGAATGCTTCCGCCTGGGACACGATCGTGCGCGAAGGTCAGGCGCTTTTGCGCAATCTCCTGGCGATCGAGGTGCCCGTCATTGCCGCAGTGAACGGCCCCGCCTTCATTCACGCCGAACTGGCGGTACTCGCCGACATCGTCCTCGCGTCTGAAAACGCGTCCTTCGCCGACAAGGCGCATGCGATCGCTGGCGTTATGCCCGGGGACGGCGTGCAGAAGATATGGCCTATGCTGATCGGCCCCAATCGAGCCCGGTATTTCCTGCTCACCGGAAGGAGATACCGGCACGCGAAGCTATGGCACTTGGCATCGCCGCAGAGGTGCTTGCGCCAGATGCGCTGATGGCCCGGGCCTGGGAACTTGCCCGCGAGATTGCGCAGCGTCCACCTTTGGCCATGCGCTATGCCCGCATTGCGCTCACCGCGCGGCTGAGGGAGGAACTCATGGGGGATCTTACTCCGGGACTCGTGATGGAAGGTATGGCGATCCTGGCTGCGATGGGCTGACCGACAGTCCCAAAGACGCTCCGCCGGACCTCGCCCCTCAGGGGGCGATGGTCGCCGGGTCACCATCAGCCTAACGAAGCAGTGATCGCGTGGCGACCGCCGCCCCCCGGCGTCCATACCTGCGTCCGATGCTAGGCCGCCTCAACAGGCCACCGCGCTGTCGGCGACCGGGGCGCCCTGCGCGCCGCGAACGAGCCGGCCTGGCAGCGCGCCGGTAGGCTCGCCTTCGCGATAGACGATCTCGCCCGACACGATGGTCGCGACATAGCCGTCCGCCCTCTGCTCCAGTCGACGTGCACCGGCGGGCAAGTCGCGCTTGGTGAGCGGCGCGTGCAGATGGATGCGGCTCATGTCGATCACGTTGATGTCGGCCTTGTACCCAACCTTGAGCAGGCCGCGATCCTCCAAGCCTACTGCGATCGCAGGGTCCTGGCAGAGCTGCCGGATGAGCATGGGCAAGTCCAGCGCACGTCCGCTCTCCGCATTGCGCACCCAGTAAGTCAGCATGTAGGTGGTATAGGCCGCGTCGCAGATCATCGAGTAATGCGCGCCCCCGTCGCCCAGCGCGATAATCGTGCGTGGATGAGGTACCAGATTCTCCACTGGCCCGTGGAAGCGCTCGCCCACCGCGCCGCCCATCGGGCGGTAGAGGATTTCCTTGCCGTCGCGCTGGAGCAGCGCGTCGTAGAACACCTCCGCCACCGGCCGGCCTTCGCGCCGGGCCATGGCGGCCAGCGAATCCTTCTCCTCAGGATTATAGTTGGGCGGATCGCCAAGTACGTAAATCCGTTCGGTTTCGGAAATCAGAAATATGAAGAAGGGATTGGGGTCGTCCGGTTGCTCGGCGATCAGCTTCGCGCGGAAATCAGGATCGCGCATGATCGCTACCTTCTCCGCCAGCGGCAGGTCGGCGATCGCCTTGTAGCTGGGATTGAGCGCGAAGGGGTGGAGCGTGAGGTCAAGGCCCATCATCACCGCCGAGGGGCGCGGCAACACCTGGCCGCGAATGTCGAGGCCCGCCGCGGCGGCGCTCTCCAGCTCGTCCAGCATGAATTTCCAGCCATCCGGCTCGTGCGGCGACTGGCCAAGGGTAAAGGACACCGGACGCCCTGACGTCTCCGCGATCTTACGGTGGAGCTTCGCCTGGGAAGGGGAGTCGATCTCGTAGCTCGGCAGCAGCTGAAACACGCCCGCACCTGCGTCGCGCAACCCGGCGGCCAGTGCCAGAACCTCTTGCTCCTCGGTCGGCACCGACGGCGCCAGGCGACCGTCGCGGAAGCGATGAGCGATATGGCGGGAGGTCGATGCGCCCAGCGCACCGGCGCGGATCGCCTCCGCCGTCAGCCGCCGCATCTCGGCCAGATCCTCTTCGGTCGGAGGTTCCAGATTAGCGCCGCGGTCGCCCATCACATAGACACGCAAGGGGCTGTGCGGCAGCTGTGTCGCGAAATCGATATCGACATGACGCTTTTCCAGCGCGTCGAGATATTCGGGGAAGGTTTCCCAGTTCCAGGGCAACCCTTCGGCCATTACGACCTCAGGAATATCCTCCACCCCTTCCATCAGCTTGATCGCTAATTGGCGCTGGTGCGGGCGGATCGGCGCAAAGCCGACGCCGCAATTGCCCATGACGACGGTGGTCACGCCATGGCTGGACGAGGGCTTGAGCCGATTTTCCCAAGTCACCTGCCCGTCATAATGGGTGTGAATGTCAACGAATCCCGGCGTCACGATCGCGCCACTGGCGTCCAGCTCTTCTCGTCCGGCGGCGATGCCGGCTCCGATGGCGATGATCAGACCGTCACGGATGGCGATGTCCGAGACGAAGGGCGCGGCGCCCGACCCATCATGGATCAGGCCGCCACGGATGACGATATCCGGTGTGAGGGTCACGACATGCTCTCCATTGCTTTTGTATCCGATCGTACTGTCCGGTCAAAGCATGGCGATGGCGATACCCATATGGTAAGTGGTCGGCGGCGAGGCGCTGACTGGACCGATTGTCAAGGTCAGGCCTTGATCCAGATCCCGCAGCCGTGGACGAGCTGAACACCTCTCGCGCTCAGCCTTTGTAGAAGCGACCGTCGACCTGTTGGCGGTCCATATGTCCCCGGGTTGCTATTTTGGCCAGCACGGTCTCCAGGATAATCGCTATCCGGTCGCCTGACTGAAACTTGGCCGTGCCGAGCAAGCTGGCGGCCACGCCCTGAGACTGGATGGGCATGTGCGGGCATCGTCGATTTCCCTGACCCAACCGATCCCATCTTCGCCCACGTCGATCGTGAACGTTCCCTCCAATACTCCGTCCAACCCCATAGTCTTGTCTCTCCCCCGCCACCTTTAAGCAGGCATGCCTAATGGTCCGTATCATGGTTGGCATTATGGCGCATCTCCGTAAGCGGTGCGCGTCGATCCATTTGCAGTGAGCGGTGGGCGTAAATCAACTATCACCACTCTGATACCAATTCTGGTTTAGTAATGCTTGCCTGTTGGTCACGGGCACGCGGTCGCAGTCTGCGAACTTTAATAAGGACGTTGGCGGTACTGCCGATAGCGCGACTCGACGGGAAGGGGAGAAGATATGGGGCAGGATCGGCTTCTGGATACAGCGTCCATTATCGAAACCGCCGAAGTGGCCGCTGGGGTCACCGGTCTAGTGGATGACGGTCTGAGGCGGCGGGTCGACCGTCTGGCGGAAATTTTTAGCGCAGCCGGCCCTGATCTGTCGCCACCGAATGGACCGATTGGTTTGTTAGTGGAGCAAGGTGTCGCCGTTTCTGATGCCGGGGTCGGTATCCAAGGCTGCTGTGCGGGCGAACGGTGTTGTAATGCCGTCGCCAAGCTTCGATCAGCACTTTGGCTTCGGCGAGGCTGTAGAAGATCTCGCCGTTGAGCAGATCGTCGCGAAGCGATCCATTGAAGCTTTCATTATAGCCATTCTCCCATGGTGATCCCGGGGTGCTACAGAGCGTCTTCACGCCGATCTGCCCCAACCATTTCTGGACAGCGGCCGCGATAAATTCGCTTCCATTGTCGGACCGTATATGTGCCGGAGGACCGCGCGAAATGAACAGGTCAGCCAGAGCCGCCAGCAGATCCTCATGCTTGAGCTGCCGCGCGACGATGAGCCCCAGGCACTCCCTGCTGGCCTCGTCGATGATGATCAGAATACGGAACTTGCGGCTATCGTGTGTGCGCCCTTCGACGAAGTCGTAGGCCCAGACATGACCGGGATACTCAGGCCGTAGGCGGATACATGATCCGTCGTTGAGCCACAGGCGTCCCCGTTTGGGTTGGCGCAGCGGGACCTTCAGTCCCTCGCGTCGCCATATCCGCTCAACCCGTTTGTGGTTCACCGTCCACCCCGCATGGCACAGCAACGCCGTCACCCGGCGGTAGCCATTGCGACCATATTGCTTCGACAACGCGATGATATCCTGCGGGAGCGCCTGTTCGTCATCCGCCCCACGCGGCAACTTGCGCTGTGTCGATCGATGCTGCCCCAGCACCCGGCATATCCGTCGCTCGGACACCCGGATCGGCCAATCTGGTCGCAACTGATCGATGCAGCGCCGCCGCCGCGCGGGGCTTGGAAGTTTCCCTTGGCAGCCTCCTGCAAGATCAGCTTGTCCAGCGTCAGATCCGAAATCGCCCGGCGTAGCCGCTGGTTCTCTTTCTCCAGATCCTTCATCCGCCGCGCCTGGTCGGTCTTCAGGCCGCCATATTCCTTGCGCCAGCGATAGTATCTCTGCTCGCTGACCGCGATCCGTCGGCACGTCCCTGCTGTCGAGGCTCCCTGCGCCAACACGATCTCAACTTCACGCAGCTTGCCAATAATCTCTTCCGGCTTGTGCTTCTTGCTCGACATTCATCGTCCCACTCGTGGTCGAGACCATCATAGACTCTGGGCCACTCAGCGGGGGGCAGTGCAATTCGGCATATATCTCCGCAGCACGCCAACGTGCCCGCGCCTGGGATTTCACCGATAAACAAGACTGTTGGCAGGCCAACGCCAAGTTCATGCACGATAGCGACATTGGCAAGATCACGCTCTTCTTCGACTATAATGACAGGACGCAGCCGAACAAGGACCCCACTGTCTTCTTCAAGCCTTCTGCGGGCGGCCCTGCCACGCTGGTGCAACTTTATACGTCCTACACCAAGCCGTTCTTCTACCCCGAGTTTGTCACCTACCGAACATCCTATCTGAGCGCGGCAGGCAACTCGCCGGTGGCCGAAGGCAGCAACTATCGCAACTACTATTTGGCTGCGCAGCGGACGGATTTTCTCGGCTATCTGTGCTACGACGCTCATCTCTCCGACCACATGAACTGGTCGCCGACCGGCTATTATCACCAAAATGACGGAGCGGGTGTTGTTGCCGGTCCGCTAGGGCAGTCAATCGCGACCGCACAGGCATATCTCGATCCCGCTTATGCGACCCTTCCTGCCCACTGCCGCTTCACGGCTAACAATAACGGTATCAAGCCTGCCGCTTGTACCGCGCTGACCTCTGCACAGGCGAGCGCGGCGCTGTTGCCGCGACTGGCGGATCGGGCCTGATTAGGCGTACCACTGAATATCGGATCGAGCGCGGCGGCATAATTTCGGCGCTTAACATTGATATCGGAACACACAAGATCGAGCTTGGTGGATGGTTCAAGCATAACAGCACGACTCAGTGGCGCCGTTGGTATGGCGTGGACGTCGCCGATCCGGCACTGAGCACGCCTATATCCGGCCGCTCGACGTTGCCAATCCACTGTCCACCCATGAAGCGAAGATCAACAATCTGCAGATTCATATCCAAGACACTTGGCAGGTAACCCAGACTCTGCTTGTCCAGGCGGGTTTCAAGACGAGCGCCCAGTGGGCGGATGGTCGCTATCCCAACGTATGATTTCAACGGACATGAGCAGATATACTTCAACGCCCAGAAGAATCTGCGGCAGTATCAGGCCTATCTGGCTGGCGGCGGCCGCCCTTAGTTCACGGGGAGTCAAGCGGCGTTCGATGCATTCGCCGATGAAGGCAAGCCGGAGAGCAGCTGGACCTATGAAGCGGGTCTGCGCACCCGCCCCAGCTTTGGCGGCGGCATCGGCTTCGATGCGCAGATCAACTATTATCACGTCGAATTCAAGGATCGACTGCTTGCCATTCCAACCAATCCGGGCCGCATCACCGGCGGTAGCTCGACCCTGGTCAATGTCGGCGACGTCAAGACCGACGGCGTCGATGCGGCGTTCACCTTTCGCGTAGGAAGCACATTCTCGCTGTACAATGCGATTTCATATAACCTCGCGAAATATCAGAATGACTACACGTCGACTGCCCTCGGCATCGGGGCAACCAGCGACACCTGCATCGGCGGCTATCTCGTCGTCGGCGGCGTCGTGCCCACTTGCGGGAAACAACTGCCGGGCACGCCCAAATGGATGACAAAACGGTCGCCACCTTGTCTGTAGATCCGCTTGAGGTTCAGCTAATCGGCGATTAGGTTGGCCGCCGCTTCAGCACCTTTACCTACGATGCCAGCGTGAAGTCCTATTTCCTGACGTCACTGCGGGTTGCCGGACGCGTGCCGGAAGGCGTACTGCGATTGCGCAAGATGGACCGGCGCTCAACGTGACGAACCTCACCGACAAGAAGGGCGTCTCCACTCTTTCGATCGGATCGGCAACCAACAGCTATTCGGCATATCCAATTGCGCCGCGCCAATGGTTCCTGACACTGTCGGCCACATACTGACAACATCAGGCGCATCTTGGTGGTATAAAAGCCGGTTACCAAGATGTGCTGATATTTACTTCAAGAAAATGATGTCAGCGAAAATTTAATCTATGTTGCCGCCACCATAGGCGCATGCCCATGTTGAAAAAGCCGCCAACTGCCATGGCGGCCTTTGCAATTCGCACCACCTTATGGGCGATGGCGATCAGGAGCTGTCGCATTGGGCTTTAAATAAAGCGGTCACATCCGTGCGGCGCGCAGTGCGCCACGCCGAACCTTGCCGGCATCGTCACGCAGCCGATCGTGAGTGAACTCAATCGACCGGGGCCGTTTGAACGGCGCGATCGCCCCGACAGCTGGTGTGATGAAGGCCAGCGCATCTTCCGCCGCCGGAGCTGCGCGATCGCGCGCCAATTCGACGATGGCATGGACGCGGTTACCGATGTCGGCGTCGGGCAGACCGATTACCGCCGCGCATAGCACGTCCGGCAGTTGCTCGATCGCGGCCTCCACTTCGGCGGGATAGACATTGATACCTCCGACCAAGATCATGTCGGTGCGCCGGTCGGCGATGTAGAGATAGCCTTCGGCATCGACCCACCCCATGTCACCCAGTCCGTCGAGGTCGCCCCTGATCCGGCTTTCCGCGCCGATATAGCGGTAGCCAGAGCCCGGTCCGGCCGCGCGGCGGAAAAATATCTCGCCGATTTCGCCGGGCGGCAGCGGCACGCCTCCATCGCCCATGATCACGATCTCGTCGCCGCCGACAGCTCGGCCGACCGATCCGGGATGGGCCAGCCAGTCTTCGCCGTTGATGAGGGTGGCACCGACCCGTTCGGTCCCGCCATACACCTCCTGCAACACGCGCGGCGCAATCCGCTCCAGCCACCAGCGCTTTACCTTCTCCGGGCAGGGCGCCGACGAGTGCATGATGACCTGAAAGGAGGAAAGGTCGGCGGCCCGCGAAATGGCGGGATCCAGCTTAGCGATCCGGCTCATCATGGTTGGCACCATTGTCGCGAAGGTTGTGCGATGCCGTTCCGCCAGACGCAGCCACTCCACGGCGTCGAACCGCTCCATGCATACGACATGACATCCCTCGGCCAGCGCGACCACAGCGAAGGCGAAGGGCGCAGTGTGATAGATAGGACCTGCATTCAAAATGGTGCTGCCCGCTGGACGATAGGGTACCGCCTTGTCCGGGCCCCAGCCAGAATCGTTGGGATCGACGATCAGCTTGGGTTGCCCTGTGCTGCCACCGCTGCCCAATATCTTGCCGGGTGACGAGATGGCGACCGGCAGCGGGCGGTCGTCCATCCCGTCCGGCAGGGGGCGGTCGATGTCGAACAGCGGCGCGTCAGCGCTCGCCTTGTCCGCCGTGCCTAAGATTATGCGGGGCCGGGCCAGCGCCACCACTTGCCCAAACTCAGCCGGGGTCAGACGCTGCGATATGGGTGCGGGCGTCGCCCCCAGCTTCCACAGCGCATAGACCGCCTGTGGATAGGCGGGCCGATTTCCCATAGATAGGATGACGGTGTCGCCCGTGCCCACACCCCGCGCGGACAGCGCGCGCGACATGCGGTTGGCGGCCGCGTCCATCTCCGCGAACGTCCATGTCCGCTGGCCGAAAGTGAACGCGGGCGCATCCGGATTGCGTGCCGCCTGTGCGCTCAGCAATATGCCTAGCGGTGCGCCATCGCGCGCCCTGCCGTCGTCATGTAGCCACTGGCCGATATTACCAACCGGATCTGGCGCGCTGTTCGTCATGGGCTAACTCCCGTCACAGTCCGCGAGCGTCCTAGCATTGCGGGCGCGCCTCGTCGCCGCACGGTTGTGATTTCTGGACGGAAGCCTCGCCCGTCGCCGTAGCTTCGTGCGAAGCAACGGTAAAGCTTCAAGAACAAGCGAAAGGACATATCATGCAGACCAACCAGGCCGCCCATGGGCCGGGCATTGGACCGGAACGGACCGCCGCGCTTGCCGACCGGGTCGAAAAATTCGTCCGCGAGGTCGTGATCCCTTATGAAAAAGACCAGCGTCGCGACCATCACGGCTGCCCGACCGAAGAACTGGTCAAGGAACTGAAGGAACGCGCGCGCGAGGCGGGCGTGTTGACCCCACATATACTACCCGATGGCAGCCACCTGACGCAGCGCGAGACCGCAGAGGTGCTGATCCGGTCTGGCCTTTCGCCGCTCGGCCCGCTTGCCTGTAACACCGCCGCGCCCGACGAGGGCAATATGTACCTGCTCGGCAAGATGGGATCGCCGATGGTCAAGGAACGGTTCTTGCGCACGCTGGTGGAGGGCAGGGGCCGCTCCGCTTTCTTCATGACCGAGCCGGACGGCGGCTGCGGCTCCGACCCGTCGCTTATGCGCACCGCTTGCCATCGCGAGGGTGACGAATGGGTAGTGAACGGGCGCAAAGCCTTCATTACCGGCGCGGCAGGCGCAAAGGTCGGCATCGTCATGGCGAAATCGATCGAGCCGGGGTCCGAAGGTGGCGCCTGCATGTTCATCGTCGACCTGCCACATCCCGCCATCCGCATCGAGCGCGTCCCCAATTCGCTCGATTCCCAGCTTCCAGGCGGCCACGCGATTGTCGCGATCGAGGATTTGCGCGTGCCCGCAGACCAGATGCTGGGCGAACCCGGCGAGGCATTCAAATATGCTCAGGTGCGCCTCTCGCCCGCCCGCCTGTCGCACTGCATGCGCTGGTTGGGGGCGTGCCAACGCGCGCACGAGGTCGCCGTCGATTACGCCAATCGGCGGCAAGCCTTCGGCAAGGTGATCATCGACCATGAAGGCGTGGGCTTCATGCTGGCGGACAATCTGATTGACCTCAAGCAGTGCGAGTTGATGGTGCAATGGTGCGCCGGTGTGCTGGACGACACCGACTCGCTGGGGATGATGGAAAGCTCTATGACCAAGGTCGCCGTATCAGAGGCGCTGATGCGCGTCGCCGACCGTTGCGTGCAGGTGATGGGTGGCATGGGCGTCAGCGGCGACACGGTCGTCGAACAGATATTCCGCGAAATACGCTGCTTCCGCATCTATGACGGGCCGAGTGAGACGCATCGCTGGAGCCTGGCCAAGCGGATCAAGCGCGAATGGCGGGCGGCGAACGAGACAGGGGCGGCGGCGTGAGTGCGCCGGGCGATCCGGGTGCCATTACTGCGGTGCGCGATGGCTACGCGTTTGACGAAGGGCGGCTGGCCGATTGGCTGGCCGCGCATGTGGAAGGTTTCGCCGGACCGCTGACCGTGCGCCAGTTCGGGGGAGGCCAGTCCAATCCTACGTACCGACTCGACACGCCGGGACGCGCCTATGTCATGCGCCGCAAGCCGCCGGGCCCGACGCTGAACGGCGCACATGCCGTCGATCGCGAGGCGCGAGTTATGGGTGCACTGGGACCGGCGGGTTTCCCGGTTCCGCGCATCTTTGCGCTATGCACCGACGACGCGGTGATCGGCAGCTGGTTTTATGTGATGGCCATGGCTGACGGGCGGATCGAGCGCGACAATAGCCTGCCGGGCAAGACCCCGGTAGAGCGGGCGGCGCATTTCGACGCGATGAACGCGACGATCGCCCGGCTGCACGCCATAGATCCCGCCGCCATCGACCTTGCCGATTATGGTCGCGCGGGCAACTATTTTGAGCGGCAGATTTCGCGCTGGAGCCAGCAATATACGGGCGACACGGATGCCGGGCGCGATCCGGCGATGGACCGGCTGATCGAACGACTGTCTACGTCAATGCTGCCCGACGAGCCGCCACGCATCGTCCATGGCGACTATCGTCTGGAAAATCTGGTCTTCGCGCCCGACGGGACTGACGTGATTGCGGTGCTGGACTGGGAACTCTCGACATTGGGCCATCCGCTCGCCGACTTCGCTTACAACGCGATGCTCTACCGGCTGCCAGCGGACATAACCTCCGGTTTGCGCGATGCCGATCTAAGGGCTCTGGGCGTGCCGGACGAGGTCGAATATCTGGGCATCTATTGCGAACGCACCGGACGCGGGGCATTGGCAGAGGCGGACTGGGCATTCTGCGTTGCGTTCAACCTGTTCCGCCTTGCCGCCATCTATCATGGCATCAAGGGTCGGATGATCCGGGGCAACGCCGCGTCCGAACATGCGCAGCGGCGTGCAGACAATTATCCCGTGCTTGCCCGGCTGGCGTTGGAAACCCTGGGCGCGCGATAGGGGTGTTCAGTCCGCCGACCGCTCTACCGGCATGCGGCCAAGCAGCACATAGGCAAGCGCGGCGCACAGGAACAGCACGAGCGCGATGTTCAGCGCCAGCCCATAACCGCCGGTCCTGTCGAACAACAGGCCGATCCCGGTCATACCTAAGACGCCCGCGCTGGTAATTCCGACGGTGCAGACGCCGAACACGCTGCCGAACTGCGCCATCGGGAAATAGCGGGCGATCATGAAGGCGACGATGTCGATCTCCGCCCCCTGCGACGCGCCGATCAGGACGACACCGACATAGGCGAGCCGTGCGTCGTGCGGCGACAACAGCAGGCAGCCGACGCCTACGGCCGACAGCAGCATGATGCCGGCCGCCGTCATGGTCGGGTTGGTGCGATCGAGCAACAGGCCCGCGCCGAACGCGCCGGCCAGCGCCGCCAGCCCTAATATGCCGACCATCGTCGCGGCGCGCGCGGCAGGCAGGCCCGCGTCGATTAGCATCGGCTGCAACTGGCTGATGATTGCGAGCAGCGGCATATAGGCAAAGGCTGCGCCCGCCGCGATCGTCGGCATGCGGGGATCGCGCAGCAAAACGCGCCAGGACATAGGCACAGCGGCGTTCGCATCGAACCTATCCCTCTGTGGCATCCGGGGGGCACGCCGGTCCCGCTCGATGCCCCAATAGACCGCCGGTATGGCGATCAGCACCGTCAGCGCCGCCATGCCCGCATAGCCCGCCCGCCACCCGCCCGACTGCATCAGGGCGAAGAGGAGCGGCGGCAGCAACGCCGCCATCAGCGCCAGTCCGCACCGCCCGACCGCCAGCGAAAAGCCTCGCGAGCGGACGAACACTGCGGCTATTGCGCGTGAAAATCCCACGCCCGACGTCGCGAACCCGCTAAGCGAAAGCAGGGCGAACAAGGCATAGTAGACAATGATCGGTCCTGGCATCAGGGCCAGCCCGACCCAGGCCAGCGTCACGCCTGCGAAACCGCAGAGCAGCACCGGCCGCGCGCCCCGCCGGTCTATCACCCGACCGATGGCCGGATTGAGCAGCGCCAGCAGCAGGGCAGCGTTGTTGGCCATCGCGATCTGGCCACGCGTCCAGCCGAATGCCTCCTGCAATGGCAGGATGAACAGGCTGGAGATATTCGGGAAAATGGACGCACCCAGTCCGAGCGCCAGTAATGTTGCGACGCCGGTGGGCCAGTGCTGTCGCCATTCGGCGCGTGTCGCGGCCCAGTGGCCGGGGGCTTCTGTCTGCGTCGTTTTCATATCGGGCCCATCTTGCATCAATTCTTCGCCAGAACCAGCGCTGCGCGATCAGGGACGTGAATTGTCAGTTCGGGATGCGCGGCGCGATTGCCCGAACCGGCGCCACGCCGCGTCGTAACACCGTGAGCGAGACCGGGAGAAGAGGATGACGGCCCGCGTGGACGGGCCAGGCGGGGGGCACACCGAAGGCAACGGCTTTGCAAGGCGCTGTGTGGATGCTGGGCGCTATGATCCTCAACACGCTCGAAGTGGCGTTGGTCCATCTCTTGGGGTCGCGCTGGCCCGCACCGGTCCAGCTGTTCTGGCGGCAAGGGGTCGCGCCGGTGCTGCTCTTGCCCATCTTGTTGTCCAGTCCGCGCGCCATACTGACGGTATCGCGACCCGCCCTGATGCTGTTTCGATCGGTCGCGGCGGTTTCCGCGCTGCTGTTGTCCATCTATTGCCTGGTGGATGTGGCGGCAGCCGGACCTGCACGACGGGCTGTGCCTCATCGCGCTGGGCCTCACCAGTCTCCGCGGCATCGCCTGTTTTGCCAACGCCCTGCGTAAGGCGGATGCGGCGGCGCTGGTCGTACTCGATTATTTGCGGCTGCCGCTGTCGGGTGCTTTGGGCATCATGATGTTCGGCGAGCAACCGACATTCGCGCTGCTGGCGGGATCCGTGATGATCGCGTGCGCCCGCCTGTCGATCGTGCTGCGCGACAGGCTGGTGAAGCGAAAAACCTAGATTCGTTCGGTTCAACAGAGTTATTTCTGGGTGAAACGGATCAGCTATTCAGGCGCGAGTGCGGCCGATACGATCAGCGGGTCGAGATATTCGCGGAAGACAGTGATCTTGCCGTCTTTGACGATGAGTTTGCTGTGATAGCAATTGGCATAGGTCCGCCCGTTGGGGAGTGGCATATGCCCGACACACTCAATTGCGACGCGGTCACCTTCCTGGATCATTTCGGTGATCGGGAAGCGGGTGCCCCCGACCGCCAGCCCTTGAAGCATGCGCATGCCGTTGACGAGCTCGTCCCGCGACACCGATCCTGCGCCAGTGTACCAGCATTCGCAATCGTCGGCGATTAGCGCGAACGCGTCTTCCGTACGGCCAGCGGCGGAGTGGTCCAGAAAGGCCTATGTAACCTGCTTGGGTTCCATGGACATCATTCTTCTCCGCTTATTGCAATGATCGGCAGAAAGGGTCAAGCGTCGCGGGCGACCTCTGCCATGGCAGCGTCGAAACGGCTTTCGATCTGCGTCATGTCCGCCTCCGTCATCACCGTGGAACAGTTGAGCACCAGACGCATGACCATGAACATACCATTGTTCATGCAGGCAAGCTGGAAGGCGGTGGCCAGTCTATCGTCCTGCCGCAACTGGTTGACCGGTGGCAAATCCTCGCTGAAATAAAGGTTCATCAGAGAATGGAAGCGACGCGTACAGAAGGGCAGGCCATGTTTCGCGGCGGACGCGGTCAGGAATTTCTCCAGTCGTTCCATGCGCGCAGTCAGCAAGTCGATCTTGTCCTGCGTCAGATGCGTCAGGAATGCTGTGCCGGCTGCCATGGTGAGCGGATTGCCGGAAAATGTGCCCGAAATCAGCAGCTCGCCACGGCTCGGGTCCAATACCTGCATAAATTCGCGCTTGCCGCCGATCGCGCCCGCTGGCGTGCCGCCGCCGATCACCTTGCCCAGGACGGTAAGGTCCGGGTCGATACCGATGATCTTCTGCGCGCCGCCGGTTGAGGTACGGAACACCGTCGCCTCGTCGACGATGAACA
Source organism: Novosphingobium sp. BL-S-24 (assembly GCF_055521575.1). Classification (NCBI taxonomy): domain Bacteria; kingdom Pseudomonadati; phylum Pseudomonadota; class Alphaproteobacteria; order Sphingomonadales; family Sphingomonadaceae; genus Novosphingobium; species Novosphingobium sp. BL-S-24. The sequence continues at coordinate 425,412 of NZ_CM145487.1, read as the reverse complement.
GCGCGCCGGCACGGCGGGCGGCGGCGTGGACACGGTCGAAAAACTCTTTCGGCGCGGTAACAATGCCGCCAGCGCCCAGCAGCGGCTCCAGGATGACGGCGGCGATCTTGTCGCCCTGTTCGTCCAGGATGCGCTCAAAGCTCTCGGCATCGCCAAAGTCGCCTAAGCAGGTGTCGAGCCAGTCGGGCCGGGCTTCGGGCGTGTGCGCCTCGATGATATAGCCATGATAGGAGTAGCGCGCAGCCAGGACGCGCCGTCGCCCGGTGACGTGACGCGCGACGGCCAACGCCGCCAGAACGCCCTCGCTGCCCGAATTGCAGAAGCGGACCTGATCGACCGAGGCAACGCGATCCACGATGATCTCTGCCAGTTCGACCTGGCTCTCCGCCTTGGCGACCCAGGTGGTACCCTTTTGCGCTGCCCGGGTGATTGCCTCCACCACGGGGGGGAAGGCGTGGCCGTGAACCAGCACGGTATAATTGTTGATTAGGTCGTAATAATCATTGCCGTCGATATCGTAGAGGTTCGGGCCGGTGCCATGATCGATCGTCACCGAATAGGGCGCGTGGAAGGTGGCGGCTCGTGTTTCTCCGCCGGGCAGAACCTTCGAAGCGCGCTCCGTCATGGCGGCGGACAGTAGCGTGCGCGCCTTGAACCGCTCCATGATCGGATCTGTACCCGCCTTGGCCAGCGCATCGCCGGCCGCATTGAATTTGAACGCCATATTTCTCTCCTGCCATGCCGGACTTTCTTCAGCGTATCGCGTTGATCCCTCCGTCCACGGGGAAGTTCAGTCCTGTGATCATCGTCGCTTCGGACGAGCATAGAAAAATTACTGCGGCTGCAATCTCTTCCGGCTGAATGGCCCGCTTGAAAATTTGCCCAGCAGCAAGGTCCACCTGTTGTTCTAGGGTGAACATCTCGTTGACTACCTTGGTCGCGACCAGGCCGGGGGCCACGGAATTGACGCGAACATTGTGCGGGCCGAACATCCGCGCGGCGTAAGCCGTCATCTGGATGACTGCCGCCTTGGCACCGGAATAGACGATGTCGGCGGACGGCGTGGTGCTGACCCCTGCCATCGACGCGGTGTTGACGATCGCGCCGCCGCCGCGCGCGCGCATCACCGGCAATTCGTGACGCAGCGAAAGGAAGACGGACTTAAACGTCACATCGGTCACAAACTGATAGTCGCGCTCGGTCAGCTCGTCGAAGGGCTTGTTGACGCCGCAGCCGACGTTATTATGCGCGAAGTCGAGCGATCCGAAGCGGTCGAGTGTGCGTTTGACCAGCCCTTCTACGGCGGCCCAGTCGGTCGCGTCGCACTTCACCGCTTCAGCCTCACCGCCCGCCGCGACGATTGATTGCGCGGTCTCCTCTGCTGAGGGCAGGTCGAGGTCGCACAGCATAACGCGTGCGCCGCGCGCCGCGAAGGCGCGCGCCGACGCCCGGCCTATGCCGGCACCCGCGCCGGTGACGAGCGCGGTCTTGCCGTGAAAATGGGTATCCGTCATTCTTTTCTCCAGCTATAATTCAGACCGCTGCTTCCAACAGGGCGCGGGCATCGTCGCCATCCCCGATCAGCCGGTTGGTGCGCTCAATGATCTTCCAGCCATTAGGCCGTCGCTCCAGTTTCCAGACATTCTGCGCGATGCGAAAGATGGCGTATTCGCCGTCCTTGCGTAGATAGATTTGCGTACAGTTGATCGCCACGGCCCGGTCACCGTCCACGCGCACCCATGGCAATCCCATGACGTGGGCGATCCCGTTTTTCACCGCGCTGAGATGCTCGGCATCCTTCAGCAGCGAGCCAAAGGCTGCCGGTCCCGTCATCCGGCCGTAGCTAACGTCATAGACGCCATCCTCCGCCAGCAGGTCGGGCGCCAAATCCGGGCTGCCGCTGTCCACCAGCGGGCCATAGCTTGCTACCAGCCGGATGATCGCCAGTTCATCTTCCACAATGCTCAAACGCTTTTCGAGCGCGTCGAGCCGCGCCGCAACTTCCGTCATCCTCTCGTCTTTCTGATCTTGTTGGGTAGGATGCGAGCTTATGCCTCGCGGCACGCGGCGTCAGGGGGCATTACCCCTCGCACTCTTGATATCAGCAATGTGATGTCGTCGGCTCAAAAAGGGCTCTTGCCCTTCCTAATGTTGACGGGATGGCCAGAGAGGTAAAACGAAAAACTAAGCATTGAAGGCCCGCACGGCAGGATTCGAACGAGGAGCAAAACGATGGCTACAGTGGCTAAAGACGCGCACGGCGATGTCGCCGCCGCCTATACCGGACCTATTTTCGATGCTGACACCCATGTCTGGGAAACGCCAGATGCCTTCACCAAATATTTCCCTGCCGACCTTAAGGAAGACTGGGGGATCGAGAAGAAGCGCGGCGCGGACGGCGATTTCGCTTTTTATGTAGGCCCCCGCAAGGTCGAGATCAGTGCGGACCATCTGGACGAGGATGGCAAGGTTCCTGCGCCCGGCAAGCTGCACGAATGGTTGCGTGCGATGAAGGAAGGTAAGGCCGACATCGACCTCAAGGTCGATAAGACCCCTGACATGCTTTCGCCGGCCGAGCGCGTAAAGAAGCTGGACGAATGGAACGTCCGCTCCAGCCTCATCTATGTCGGGGACATGGTGGCCTTGGTCAGCTATCTTGATCAGGAAGAGCCTGCCTACCGCATCCTGGATGCCTATAATCGCTGGATGCTCGACGCCTGGCGTTTCGACTATGAGGGCCGCATCTTTTCCGCGCCGCTGATGTCGCTCCAGAATGTCGAGAAAGCCTGCGTGCAGGTGAAGTGGGCGATCGCCAACGGCGCGCGCACCATCCTGATGCCGATGGGTCCGATCAACGGGAAGCCTCCCGCTCACCCCGATCATGACCCCTTCTGGTCGATCGTCAATGAAGCTGGCCTGCGCGTCGTTTATCATGTCGGTGAAGCCATCTATATGAAGGATCACATGGCGGTCTGGGGCGAGCCGATGCAGCAGAGCCGCATCAAGCAGACCGCCTTCGTGTGGATGCACGGTTATTCGGAACGGCCTATGGTCGAGACGATATCCAGCTTCATCTTCTGGAACTTCTTCGAGCGTTTCCCTAACATCAAGATCCTATCTGCCGAAAACGGATCCGAATGGGTGCCCTCGATGCTGGTAAAGATGGACAAGTGCCGCGGCATCGCCAAGAACGGCTTTTGGCCCGGCGGTCAGCTCAAGGAACGGCCGAGCAAGATCTTCATGCGTCATATCGGCGTCGTCGCCTATCCCGAAGACAACCTGAAGATGATGGTCGAGCAAACCGGCAATTCCGACTGGCTGATGATGGGTTCGGACTATCCGCATGCCGAGGGCACGGAAACCCCGCGGCACTTCGCGGCGGAAGCCTGTCGCGACCTGACGGAAGAGCAAACCCGCAAGATCATGTATGAAAACGGTATGAACTTCATGGGCCTCACCGTCTAAGGACCGATACTATTGTTCGTCGGGGCCGCATCTGAGCGGCCCCGATCTTAATCCGTCCGATCCAGGCGGTGTGTCATTTTTCAGGTTCCATGGGGGACAAATGCAAGTCGAAGGCCTTTCCGTCACGCGGCCTGAAGCCCATCCGGGTGTGTTGCTGGTCACGATCGATCGTCCACCTGTCAACGCGCTGAGCTTGGCTCTGTTCAAGGGGCTGCGCGACCTGTTTTCCACCATAGGACAAGAATCCAAGGTGCGCGCCGTCGTGCTGACGGCGGCAGGCAAGATGTTCAGCGCTGGCGCGGACGTCAAGGAACTGAGCCAGCGCACGACCGAGGGGCAACTCGCCCGTTCGGTAATTTCGCGCGGTTGTTTCGACGCGATCCGTCGGTGCGATGTGCCTGTGATCGTCGCCGTCAACGGCGCTGCGCTGGGCGCGGGGCTAGTCGTTGCTTCATCCTGCGACATGATGGTCGCTTCGGAGACTGCGGTCTTCTCCCTACCGGAAATCAACGTCGGCGTCATGGGCGGTACGAGGCACACCGCGCGGCTGCTGCCCGACAAGCTGGTGCGCTATCTGGCGCTGACCGGGCGAAAGATCGACGCGCGTACGCTGCAATCCTATGGCGGCGTCAACGAAGTCGTTGCGCCCGACAGGCTGCTGGACGCCGCCTTCGATATCGCCGACGAGATAGCGCGCAAGAGCCCGGCTGCAATCCGGCTGATGAAGGAATCGATCAACGTCACCGAGGACATGTCGATCACCGAAGGCTATCGCGTGGAGCAGTTGTTCACCACTCTTGCCTCCTCAATGGACGAATCCAAAGAAGCGTCTGCGGCCTTCCTGGAAAAGCGCGAGCCGCGCTGGATCGCGGAGCTCAGGGAATAGGCGCATGATCCAGTCCGGCACGACCCTGACCATCGGTCACATATTGGAGGAGAATGCCCGTCGCTTCGGCGACGACCCCGCCGTGCTGTGCGGCGACGCTACGCGCACCCATAGGGAATTGTTCAGCAACGGTTGTCGCCTCGCCGCAGCGCTTGAAGGCCTCGGCATGCGCAAGCAGGACCGCATGGCGGTCATGTCGATGAACAATCTGGAATTCATCGAGGCCTATGTCGCCGGCTGGACCGCCGGCTATGTCGTTGCCACCGTCAACTTCCGGCTGGCGCTGCCCGAAATCGTCTGGATCCTGAACGACATCGCGCCCCGCGTGCTGCTGATCGAGGATCAATATGCCGCGATGATCCCAGCCATCCGGGAGCAGGTGGGCGCGATCGAGACGGTAGTGGTGATCGGCACCGAGGCGCCGGACGCGTTGGAATATTCAGCCCTGCTGGCCGCTGCGCCATATGACATGCCCAAGGCGCGCGCCGCCGAAGATGACGTCGCCAGCCTGATCTACACTAGCGGCACGACCGGGCGGCCAAAGGGCTGCATCATGGGTCAGCGCGAAATGGCGTTCAACACGCAGGTGCTGGTGCCGTCCATGGGCAATAATCCGGGCGACCGCTTCCTGTGCGTAATGCCCCTGTTTCATATAGGCGGGATGTCGATCGCACTCTGCATGCTGGCGAACGGCGGCACGGTGGTCGTCCACCGTCAGTTCGACCCGGCGCAGGTGATCGCCTCACTGGAGGCGGACCGCATCACCCATACCTTACTGGCGCCCACCATGGTGCAAATGGTCCTGCAATCGCCCAGCGTCGAACAGCGAGACTATTCCGCATTGCGCATGATCATTTACAGCGCTGCGCCCATGCCCACCACTGTTCTGAGAAGGGGCATGGCCGTGTTCGGCCAGGTCTTCCTTCAGATGCTGGGATCGAGCGAAGGGAACAGTATCGGCTGGCTGCCGATGAACATGCACCGCCCCGACGGATCGGAAGCCGAGCAGCAGCGGCTGGCCTCCACTGGCTTCCCCTACCGCTTCACCGCAATTCGTATCGTGGACGAGGACGGGAGCGACTGTCCGACGGGCGAAGTAGGCGAGGTGGTGTTGAAATCGCCGGTCATGTTCCGGGGCTACTGGAATAATTCACCCGCAACGCTCGAATCGATCCGTGACGGCTGGTATTTCAGCGGCGACGTCGGCCGCTTCGATGAGGACGGTTATCTCTATCTGGTCGACCGCAAGAAGGACATGATCATCTCGGGCGGCGAGAATATCTATTCGCGCGAGGTAGAGGAAGCGCTGCTTCAGCATCCGGCGGTGTCGGAAGTGGCGGTGATCGGCCGTCCCGACGAACAATGGGGCGAAACCGTCTGCGCGGTGGTGGTGCTCGCGTCCGGCAAGGCCGCCACGCAGGAAGAACTGATCGCCCACAGCCGGACGCTGATCGCTAGCTATAAGAAGCCCAAAGACGTGGTGTTCGTGACCGAACTGCCCAAAATCGCAAGCGGCAAGATCGATAAGAAGATACTGCGCACTGACCATGGCGGCGGCAGTTGAGCGCGCCTGACAGTCCCCAAGACCTGACTGACGGCATGACGGGCGATGTAGGCGCTCTGCTGGCGCTCGAACCGGCCGGCGAAGACATGTGGTGCTCGGTCCGGCCGGACACCAATTTCGGCGGTGAAGTGTTTGGAGGGCAATATCTGGGCCTTTCGGTGGGCGCGGCGATGCGCAGCGCGCCGGGCCGCGCGCCGCATGCCATGACCAGCTATTTCCTGCGCAGGGCGCGCGGGTCTCGGCCGGTCGACTACCATGTCGAGCGGACCCGTGATGGGCGTGGCTTCGCGCACCGACGCGTCACTGCGACGCAGGACGGCAAGGAAGTATTTCGGGCCGAAGTCAGCTTCCACGACTGGGAAGAGGGCGAGGCCGAACATGGCGCGCAGGCGCCGGCTTTTCCGCCGATGGAGACGCTGACGTCGCTGCACCAGAATGTGCGTGACCGCGCCGACCGGCTCGATTCCGTGACGATGGACCGCGTGCTCAAGCGCTGCACCTTTGACACCTATTTCCTCGACCCCGACGAAGGGCTGGGCAAGGCCGGCGCCCGGCCGGAAACCATCGCCTGGTTGCGGCCGCATCCAAAGCCGCCGGAGGACGATCCGGTCGCTTATTACACGACACTCGCCTACTTGACGGACGCTTGTGCGAACTTTCCGTCACGCACCACGCATGCAACAGCGCTGTTCGATGGTCAAATGATGTCGGTGTCGCTCAATCACGCCATCTGGTTTCATGCCCGCCCGTGCCCGATCGAGCGGGTTCTCTATGCGATGGAAGGCCCCTTTTCGGGGGGCGGCCTTGGCTATAATCGGGGCGCCATGTATGGCGCGGACGGGCACATATTGGCGTCGGTGGTTCAGGAAGCTCTGATCCGCCGGCAGCAGCCCGGGGGGAATTAAAGCGTCATGTCGATCAAGATGCCGGAACCGGACCAGAGTGTCCTCGCGCGCCGCGATGCGATCGTCGCCGCCCTGCGCATGATCGTGCCAGGCGAAGGCGTGATCGACAGCGCGGCGGAACTCAAACCCTATGAGTCGGACGGGCTGACAGCCTATCGCCAACCGCCTATGGTCGTCGTACTGCCCGAAACTACCGAGCAGGTCGCTGAGATCCTGCGCTATTGCCAGCGTGAGGGCGTGAAGGTCGTACCTCGTGGATCCGGCACGTCGCTGTCGGGCGGCGCGCTGCCGCTCGCCGACGCGGTGCTGCTGGGCATGGGCAAGTTCAATCGCGTGCTCGATATCGATTATGAGGACCGGCTCGTGGTCGTGCAGCCGGGCGTCACCAACCTCGCCATCACCCGCGCGGTGGAAGGCGAAGGCTATTATTATGCCCCCGATCCGTCGAGCCAGATCGCCTGTTCGATCGGCGGCAACGTCGCAGAGAATTCGGGTGGCGTGCATTGCCTGAAATATGGTCTGACCACTAACAATGTGCTGGGCGTCGAACTCGTCACGATCGAGGGTGAGATTCTGCGCTTCGGCGGCAAGGCGCTGGATGGCGCGGGTATGGACCTTCTGGGCGTGATCGTGGGATCCGAAGGGCTACTGGGCGTCGTGACCGAGGTAACAGTGCGCATCCTGCCCAAGCCGGAAACGGCGCGCGCTCTCCTGATAGGCTTTCCCGCAGTGGAGGCGGCTGGCCAATGCGTAGCCGATACCATCGCGGCAGGCATCATCCCAGCCGGCATGGAAATGATGGACCGGCCAGCGATCCATGCGGCGGAGGCGTTCGTGAATGTTGGCTATCCGCTCGATGTCGAGGCTTTGCTGATCGTAGAGCTGGACGGCCCGGCGGCCGAATGCGATCATCTGATCGACGAGGTTGCCGCCCTAGCCGAGCGCAATGGCGCGACGACCCTGCGCATCTCGCGCGACGAGGATGAGCGGCTAGCCTTCTGGGCTGGTCGCAAGGCTGCCTTCCCCGCCGTGGGCAGGCTCGCGCCGGATTATTACTGCATGGACGGCACCATCCCCCGCCGTCGCCTACCCGAAGTGCTTCAGCGAATGGCCGCGCTGTCGGAGCAATATGGGCTGGGCGTGGCGAATGTTTTTCACGCGGGTGACGGTAATCTGCACCCGCTGATCCTCTATGACGCCAACCAGCCGGGCCAGCTCGACAAGGCGGAGGCGTTCGGCAACGACATATTGCGCCTTTGCGTAGAGGTGGGCGGCGTGCTGACCGGCGAACATGGCGTGGGAGTCGAGAAGCGCGACCTGATGCCCGAAATGTTCGACGAGATCGACCTCAAGCAGCAGCAGCGTGTCAAATGCGCGTTCGACCCGGAATCGCTGCTCAATCCGGGCAAGGTCTTCCCCACGCTGCATCGCTGCGCCGAGCTGGGGCGGACGCATGTTCATAGTGGCCAGCTCCCCTTCCCGGACATTCCACGCTTCTGATGCATCAGCCCCATACACCCGACGACATTGTCGCTATCTTGACCGACGCAACGGCGCGCGGCGCCACAGTGGAGATCGCTGGAGGCGGCACGCGCCGCGCGTTCGGCGCGCCCACGCCAGACGCCGAGCGGCTGTCGACCGCCGCGCTGTCTGGTATTGTCACCTATGATCCTGACGAACTGGTGTTGACGGCGAAAGCTGGCACATCGCTCACCGAGCTGGAGGCGGCGCTCGCCGAGCGCAACCAGGCCTTCCTGTTCGAGCCGCAGGGCGCGCCCGGATCAACCATCGGCGGCGTGATCGGTGCGGGCCTGTCTGGGTCGCGGCGCGTGTCGGGCGGGGCGGTGCGTGACCATCTGCTGGGGTTTGAAGCTGTGTCGGGCCGCGCCGAGCGGTTCAAGGCGGGCGGCAAGGTGGTCAAGAACGTGACCGGCTACGACCTGTCGAAATTGATCTGCGGCGCCTGGGGTCGACTCGTGGTGCTGACCGAGGTGACGCTCAAGGTGTTGCCGAGCCCGCCCCAGAGCCTGACGCTGGTGTGGTCCGAGCTGGACGATGCCGCCGCATGGGAACTGATGGGGCAGGCGATGAGGCTGCCCGCCGATGTCGCCGCCGCTGCCTATCTGCCCGAAGGTGGTGCGGCACTGGTGCGTATCGAGGGCTTCGGCCCCTCTGTCAGCGTGCGCGCGCTCCTGCTGAAAGGCGCGCTCGCCCGGTTCGGCGCGCCGCAGGAGGTGGCGGGCGACAAGGCGACCATGCTGTGGCAACCTTTTGCGGACGCGGCGGCGCTGAGCGATGCATCGACGCTCTGGCGGCTCAGCGTGCCACGCAAGGCCGGGTTGGGTGTCGTACGCGCTCTGGCGCAGGACGGCGCCCGCTGGATCGCCGACTGGGCCGGTGGACTTATCCATCATGATACGCAGGCCGATCCGGCAATGGTGCGCGCCACCGTTACCGCGGCGGGCGGCCATGCGATGCTGTTACGCGCGCCCGAAGACATCCGTTCGCGCGTTCCAGCCCTTCATCCCCAACCTCGGGGCGAAGCGGCTCTTGCCGCGCGCGTCCGCCGCGCCTTCGACCCTATGGGCCTGTTCGAGACCGGCCGCTTCCTGGACGAGCCCCATGCAGACTGAATTCAAGCCCGAACTGCTTGCCGACCCGGCCATGGCCTCGTCGGAGGCGGTGATCCGCAAATGCGTGCATTGCGGTTTTTGCACGGCAACCTGCCCCACCTATGTCCTGTTGGGCGACGAACTGGATAGCCCGCGCGGCCGCATCTATCTGATGAAGGACATGCTGGAACATGCGCGCAAGCCGACGCCTGAAGTCGTCAAGCATATCGACCGCTGCCTGTCCTGCCTTTCTTGCATGACCACTTGCCCGTCGGGCGTGAACTATATGCACCTGGTCGATCACGCTCGCGCCTATATCGAGGAGCATCATGATCGCGGTTTTGTCGACCGGATGCTTCGCGGGCTTGTTGCCTTCGTCCTGCCGCATCCCGCACGCTTCCGCGCGGCACTGGTCGCGGCGAAGCTGGGCCGACCGTTAGCGCCATTGATCGGCCGGATCGCGGCGCTGAAGCCTTTGGCTGCCATGCTGGAGCTGGCCCCCAAAAGCCTGCCCTTGGCCGTGTCGGCCCGCGCTGTCGCACCTGCCGCGCCCAAGGGTCGCGTCGTGCTGCTCCAAGGTTGCGCCGAGGCGGTGCTCAGCCCACAAACCCGCGCCGCGACTGTGCGGCTGCTGGAGCGCTGTGGCTATGGCGTATCTTTCGCGGCGGGAGAGCAATGCTGCGGTGCCCTCGTCCACCATATGGGCAAGGAAGAAGCGGCGCTGGAAGCAGCACGGCGCAATGTCGATGCCTGGACACGCGAGATCGAGCAGGGGCTGGACGCGATCGTCATCACCGCGTCGGGCTGCGGCACAACGATCAAGGATTATGTCTTCATGCTACGCAACGACGCCGCCTATGCGGCGAAGGCAGAGCAAGTGTCGGCGATGGCGCGCGACATCAGCGAACTGCTGATCGACATAGACATTTCCAAGGTCGCAGGACAGCGTAGCGCTGGTATCACTGTTGCGTATCATTCGGCCTGTTCGATGCAGCATGGGCAGAAGATCGCCACCCAACCGCAACGGCTGCTGCGCGACGCGGGCTTTACAGTAAAGACCCCTGCAGAATCGCACCTGTGCTGCGGGTCTGCAGGGACCTATAATATCTTCCAGCCGGAAATCGCTGACAAGCTGGGCAACCGCAAGGTCGCTCAGATCGAGAAGCTGGAGGCAGATGTTATCGCTACGGGCAATATCGGGTGCGCGGTGCAGATCGGCCGCCGTTCTGGCACGCCCGTTATTCACACTGTCGAATTGCTTGACTGGGCGACTGGTGGCCCCGTGCCGCCCGCGCTTACCGACCATCCCGCTTTTACAAGGAGTTAGACCATGGGTGCCATCAGCCTCGATCAGGCCAACACGATAATCGCCGCCGCCTTCTCCAAGGGCAAGGAAATGGGCCTGAAGCCGCTCACCATCGCCGTGCTATGCCCGGGCGGGCATCTGATCGCGTCCCAGCGCGCGGATGGTGCTTCCACGCTGCGCCCGCAGATTGCGACCGGCAAGGCCTCGGGCGCGCTGGCGCTGGGCGTAAATTCGCGCACGATCGGCGACATGGCGGCCGATCGCCCGACCTTCATCGCTTCGCTCGGCCCGATCTCGCAGGGCGGCATCATCCCAGCGGCGGGCGGCGTGATCGTCAAGGACGCCTCGGGCGCAATCGTTGGTGCCGTGGGCATCACTGGCGACACGTCCGACAATGACGAGACGTGCGCACTGGCCGGAATCGTTTCTGCGGGGCTGACGGCGCAGGCCTGATCCTTCGTCCGGCGCGCCTCTTGGCACGCCATCACATATCGAATGGCCGGCAGCGATGCCGGCCATTTCCGTTTCCGTGCCATTGGAATGCTTGTCTTGGCCGCAGCTTCAGGTCTAATACGATTGTATTAAGAGGGTTCAGTTGAGGCTTACCTATGTCATCTTGTTCTGGACCCAAGGAGTTGACATGCCTTCATCGCGCCGATCCTGTGAGCATTCCGGTACACCCTACAAGCATGGACGCACGCGGCCAAGGAACCCGGCTCGCGCTGATCCATGCGGCCGAAATGCTGTTCGCCGATCACGGCATCGACGGAGTAGGCGTGCGGCAGATCGCGCGCGCGGCTGGCAGTGCCAACAGTAATGTTGTTGCCTATCATTTCGGCGGCAAGGCGGAACTGGCCGCCGCCGTCATCCTGCACCGACTGCCGCCGATCGAGGAACGGCGCGCCGCGCTTCTCGCGGCCAAGGGGGACGCGCCGCTGTCGATGGCGGTACTGCTCGACATCCTCTACCGGCCATTGCTGGAACAGACTGATATTCATGGCCACCGCAGCTATGCGCGGTTTCTCGCCGGGCTAGGCCGGTCCGGCGGCATGGCCGTTCGTGTGGCGCTGGGCGCACGCTTTCCCATTACGCAGCAGCTGCTCGACCAGCTGCGCGACACGATGCCGGCGGACGCACGGCCAGCATTCGCGCCGCGCCTCGGGGCGGTCGCTGCAATGATCCACGGCACCATCGCGATGATGGATGGTGGCGCAGCGGACGAAATGCCAATGCCTGGTTATGCCGATATGCTCCGCATGGCCGCCGCCGCTCTGTGCGCGCCGATGACCGACGACAATTGGGGGCGTAGCACAGAAGGCGACCACATGACCGTAAGGACAGGCCTATGACCAGACGTCGCGCACTGCTGACGACCAGCCTCCTAGCCCTGACGCTGCCATGGCTTCCCGCCCACGCGCAGGATAGAGGCGCGGGCGTCGCGCGCACCGTTCTGCCCCTGCCGCAGCCAGCGCGCGTCACCGTGACGGACCCTGACACGGCGAAGACCCTACCCGTCTATCCGCGCCTGCCCACTGCGCCCGCCGGTGCGCCCAATATCATCCTGATCCTGACCGACGATACCGGGTTCGGCGCGGCATCGACTTTCGGCGGGCCGATCCCAACACCCAATCTGGACCGGCTGGCAGCGCGCGGCCTGCTGTACAACCGCTTTCACACCACCGCCATGTGTTCGCCCACGCGCGCAGCGCTGCTGACCGGGCGCAATCATCATGCGGTCGCGACCGGCGCGCTGACGGATTTCGCGACCGGTTATGATGGCTATACCGGGATCATTCCCCGCGACAGCGCGACGATCGCGAAGGTGCTGAAGGGAAATGGATATAATACGGCGTTCATAGGCAAGCATCATAACGTCCCCGTCGGCCAGAGTTCCGCCGCCGGTCCCTATGACCAATGGCCGCTGGGGCTGGGTTTCGAACATTTCTTCGGCTTTCTGGGCGCGGCGACTGACCAGTGGCGGCCTAACCTCTACAACGACAATTCGCCTGTTCCCGACGCGCCGATCGGCGATGTGCTGGACAAGCGATTGACCGACGAAGCGATCGGGTGGATACACGCGCAGAAGGCAGCAGCACCGGATAAGCCCTTCTTCCTTTATTTTGCGCCCGGATCGGTCCACACCCCGCTGCAGGCTCCCGCTGACTGGATCGCCCGCTTCCGAGGCAAGTTTGCGCAGGGTTATGACAAGGTACGGGAAGAGACACTCGCGCGCCAGAAGCGGCTGGGCCTGGTCCCCGCCGGTACCCGCCTGCCCGAATGGCCGGCCGCGGTGCCACGCTGGGCAACGCTCAATGCTGATCAACAACGTATCCAGCAAGCCTATATCGAAGCATTCGCGGCCATGCTTGCTTATCAGGACGCGCAGCTAGGCCGAATGCTCGACGAACTCGATCGCATGGGCGTGAGCGATAATACGTTGATCGCTTTTGTCGAAGGCGACAATGGCGCCGATGCCGCCGGGTCGTCCGAAGGAAAGCTGAGCGAGTCGGGCGAAATCGCCAACCGCCACACCACCGATGTGGAGAAACTGGCCGCGCTGCCGACGTTTGGCGGGCCAGATTCGGCGATCCTTTACAGCACGGGCTGGGCGATCGCGATGGACGCCCCTTTCCCGCAATATAAGCAGGTCGCGTCGCATCTAGGCGGCGTGCGCAACGGTATGGTGCTGTCGTGGCCAGCAGGAATCAAGGCTCGGGGCCTGCGCGGTCAATATGCGCATGTCATCGATATCGCGCCCACTCTCCTGTCTGCCGCCGGTGTGCCACAGCCCGCGACGGTCGATGGCGTGCCGCAGCGGCCGATGGATGGAATCGCGTTGTCGTACAGCTTTGCCGACGCCAAGGCGCCTTCGCACCGTCGCACCCAGTATTATGAGATGCTCGGCAACCGGGCCATCTACCATGATGGCTGGCTGGCCGCGACGACCCCGCTCAAAAAGCCATGGGACATGGTGACGGGCCGCGATGCTGCGGACAATCTGACGCTGAACTATCCATGGGAACTCTATGATTTGAGCAAGGATTTCAGCCAGAGCCGAAACCTGGCTGCCAGCAATCCGGTAAAGCTGGCGGAGATGAAGGCGCTGTTCGACCAAGAGGCGAAACGCAACAGCGTCTATCCGCTCGACGATCGCACCGCCTTTACTCGCATGAACGCCTTCAGTGGGGCGATGGTCCGCCCGCGCGATCATTACGTCTATTACGGCAAGGGGATTATGCTGAGTCATGATGTGTGGCCAGCCATCTTCAATCGCGGCTTCACCATCGATGCCGACATTCGCATCGCTGCGGGGCAGGGCGATGGCGTGATCGCAGCAGTGGGCAGCGCCATGGGTGGATGGAGTTTCTTCCTGAAGGATGGTGTGCCGCATGTCGCCCATGCCTTTGCACCCGTTCCCGCCGACCAGACCGATGTGGCCGGGAGACAGGCAGTGCCGGTCGGCAAGCCGGTACGTCTACGCTACGCCTTTGACTACGGCGGCGGTGGCGCGGGCAAGGGGGGTGACATCATCATCTCCATCGACGGCAAGGAAGTCGCCCGCCAACATCTCGACCGGTCGATCCGGGGCCATGCCAATACCAACGAAACGTTCGACATCGGGCTGGACAGTAGCGTGCCGGTAAGCCCGCTTCTGCCGGGCAACGGCAGCTTTGCCGGCGCGATCGACAAGGTGGAGGTGAAGCTCGGGCCAGTGACCAAGGCGGGCTTACCCGACAATTGAGTACGTTGTCTCTGGGTCGAGAATGCGCAGTGGCTGGCGCCGCCGTCTTGCCACCCCATGGAATGGCTAAAGGCGGTTAAGCAAGGCAATTCGAACGTCGAGGTGTGAATCTGCTGGCGGCTATGATGCCGCCCGCAACCCTCTGCTTACGCCGCCCTGCGGTTGTGCGCTTTTTCGGCCGCGTCCTTCGCGGCGATATAGCCAAAGGCGAAGGAAGGCGAGATGCTCGCCCCCGCGCCCGGATAAGTGCGGCCCATCACTGAGGAGGTGCAGTTGCCGGTGGCGTATAGCCCGTCGATGATTGATCCGTCCTGCCGCAGGACGCGCGCGTGCTCGTCCGTCACCACGCCGCCGAAGGTGCCGACGTCACCTGGATAGATGCGCACGGCATAAAAGGGCGCGCGCGCGATCGGGCCCAGGCACGGATTGGGCTTGATCGTCGGATCGCCGCGAAAGCGATCATATTGCCGCTCACCCTTGTGGAACTCCTCATCCACACCGGTCTGCGCATAATGGTTGAACCGCTTGACCTGCGCACTCAGTCCCGCAGGGTCGATCCCCGCCTGGCTGGCCAGATCCTCGATCGTATCGGCCTTGATCAGGAAACCGTCCGCCAGCCATCGCTTCACCGGCTTCATACCGGGGAGCATGGGGCCGTAAGGGTAACGTTCCATATGATTTTGGTCAAAGATTGCGTAACCGGGCGTTGCACCAGATTCGTACATCCGCTCGCCCAGTTCCATGTAGGAAGCGCATTCGTTGACGAAACGGTTGCCGCCCTTGTCGACCCACATGATGTTCGGCGTCGCAATGTCGGCATTGTGCATGAACGGATAGACCCCGCCATCCTTGCCGGTCGCGCCCGCTGGTGCCGAACCGTCAGGGTTGAGCGACGTCGGAACCCATACCGCCAGATCCATATTCTCGGTCTCTGCGCCCAGCCGCATCATCTCCTCAAGCATCTCGCCGGTTTCGCCGGGATTGGCATTAGTCCATGACGCGCTGATCGGATGGCGCTGATATTTCTGGCGCATGGAGTCATTGCGGGCAAAGCCGCCGGCGTTGATCAGGACGCCGTAGCGCGAGCGCACAGTGACGCGGTTGCCTTGATGCTGGCCCTCGACCGCCACAACCCGTCCGTCCTCCTCCACCAGCCGGTCGGTTGCGAAGCCGGTAAAGATGGGGATACCGCGCTTGAGGGTCATTTCCAGCATACGCGCCTGAATGGCGCCGCCGCTGGCCACCACGTCGCGTCCCAGCAGTTTGTCGCGCATCAGCGCCAGCCCAAGCCGGGCGGCGATGCCTTTTGCCTTCCACGTCCGCTTGAGCATCAGCATCTGGATCATGGTGAAGGAACCGAAGGGAATGCCGGTGAACGGTGCGTAGAGCGACAGCTTCTTGCGCCACGGTCCCAACTTCTTCGAGTCGTACGGTTCAGCCATCAGCGACCGACCGCGCGAATGCCCGCCGTCGCGTTCGTCATAATAGTCGGCCCAGCCGTCGGGATATTCAAACTTCATACCCTCCGCTTCCAGGAAGCGGATCATCTCGGGCGCTTGCTTGATGAAGGCTTCGCGCCGCTGTGGCGTCGTGCCCTTGCCGACGAATTTCACGACGGCGTCGAAATAGCGGTTGGCCTGTTCCTCCGAATCCTGTGCGCCGTGGCTCTTCATCACATGGTTGTTGGGCACCCACCAGACGCCGCCGGAAAAGCCGGTCGACCCACCGATCTCGTTGCGCTTTTCAAGGATCACGGGTTTTAGCCCGGCATTAAGCGCCATGATGGCGGCGCACATGGAGCCGCCGCCACTGCCGACGATGACGAAGTCATATTCGGGTTCGAGCACAAAGGATTCAGGCGTAGGTAAGGTCAAAGGGATTCTCCTGGCACTGCCTGGTCGTATGGAGGATCAGGAAGCGATCAAATTCAAACGGATGTCATTGGGGAACAGCAAGCGGAGCACGTGGAGCTACGCCCCGCAGAAAATGATCTGCAGAATGCCATACCAGATTATCGAAATCGGCTACCGGCCCTTCCAGATAAAATTGCGTTATATTGCGCAGTACGCCGATCATCATCAGACGCGCCATGCGGGGTGACAAAGCGACGTCCATTTTGCCATCAGCCTGCGCATCGGCGAACAGCTCTTCGAATATGAAACGCATTTCGCGCGCTACTGCATTGATACGGGCAGTGGCCTCCGTCGTCAGATAGCGCCTCTCGTTCATGAACACCGAAACATAGTCACAGTTTTGGACGATATGCTTGTGATGGTCGGCAAAAAACCGGTGAACGCGCGCCTCGAATCCGACCTCTTCCTCGCAAGCCAGACGCAGCCATGCCAGCGGATATTCTATACCCACGCGACACACCATCTCCAGCGCCTCATCCTTGGAGCTGAAATAGGTGTAAAGGCTTGCCACCTTTATTCCGCGCAGTTCGGCGATCGCCCGCATGCCCGCGCCATGATAGCCAAAGCGAGAAAAAACATGGGCTGCCGCATCGATCGCTTGCATGCGCCGCAGGTTGCCGCCGAAACGCAGAGCCTCGGACACAACGACGGTCTCCGATTGCGGGCTCTCCTTCGTCATCTGGGCACCCATGTTTCGATCCTTCCGTTTCTTACCGAGATGCAAGCAGGCTACGACGCGTTCTTGCACAGAAAGAATCTGCGCGGAACAAAGTGAATCACGCCCGCTGATCGGACCGATGGCAATAGCCCCACATATTAGGGACGGGAAGGGCGCGATGGCGAACTCCAATACTGACAATTACGACCATAATATCGGCCGTGAAGACACCGTCACGCATGACGCGGCGCGATACAGCCCTACCATCTTCGTAAAGAAAGATGGGAAGGAAGACATTGCGAAGAACCCGGCAAGCGTCAGGCCCGAACCCACCAACATATCGTAATGTGAGGAGACGGTGCTGATGGACTATGAATTTATCGAGACCGAGCTGGACGCCGGGCTGCTGACCATCCGCCTTAACCGGCCCGACAAGCGCAACATGATGACCTTCCGCATGGGCGACGAGATCCGCCATGCGCTGGCACGGGCGGACGCGGACGACGCGGTACGAGTAGTGCTGCTGACGGGTAGCGGCGACTATTTCTGTAGCGGGGTGGAGATAAGCGGGTCCGAGGGCATGGACCCCAACTCCACCGAATATGTGCCTTTCCAGGGACGCAGCCGCGATCCCGGTGGCCTCATCACCATGCAGATGTACGAGCATAAGAAGTTCATCATCGTCGCTTATAACGGCCCGGCGATCGGCTTCGGCATCTCGCTCAGCCTCGCCGCCGACCTTCGCATCGCGGTGGAGGGCGCGCGCTTCGCCATTCCTTTCGCGCGCCGTGGCTTCATCCCCGAATCCAACCAATGCTGGTTCCTGCCGCGCATCGTCGGCATTTCCCGCGCGATCGAATGGGCGGCGAGCGGCCGCTTCTTCTCCGTCGAGGAAGCGAAGGAGGCGGGGCTGGTACGCGAGATTACGGCGAAGGATGGGCTGATACCCCGCGCGACTGAGATCGCGCGCGAGATTATCGATAATGCTGCGCCCGTATCGGTGGCGATGATCCGGGCGATGATGTGGCGGTTGATGGAACAGCCGATCGCTGAATCTAACCGGCTGGACACCGCCGCGTTGATGGCGATGGCGCGGACCCCTGACACGCGCGAGGGGTTTGGGTCATTCCTGGAAAAGCGCAAGCCCGACTTTCCGCTCAAACCCTCAACCGACTTGCCCGCCTTTTACCCCTGGTGGAAACCGCGCGAGGAGGAGTGGGGCGAGGCCCCGCTCAGTGTGACGCCGCGTGCTTTCCACCCGCGCGGATGATTGCGCCAGTTTGCCCCCGTCCCCCGTTCGTCCCATCCAATAGCGGAGTAAGATTATGACTCGAGTTCTGGTAACGGGCGGCAGCCGGGGCATCGGCCGCGCCATCTGCCTGCAGATCGCGCAGGACGCACGCAAGAAAGGCGAGCGGGCCAAGATCGTCGTCAGCGCGACCGGCCAGTCCGTTGATCTCGATCGTCTGGTCGAGGAACTGAAGGCAACCGGCGCCGACGCGCTGGGATTGGCCTGCGACCTCAACGATCCGGCGGTGCCCGCGCGGCTGGTCGAACAGGCGGTCGCCTTTTGCGGCGGCTTGGACGCCGTGGTCCACAATGCGGGCGGCGCGATCGGGGGCACGCTGCTCAAGACGAAACTGGCGGATTGGGATACGGTCTTCGCCGTCAACTGCCGCGCTTTCTTCCTGCTGGGTCAGGCTGCTCATCCGGCGCTCCGCCAATCTCAGGGGTCAATGTGCGCGATTGGATCGACTTCCAGCGAACTCGTTGGCATCAACACCAACGCCTATCCCCCGGCCAAGGCGGCGCTCAAGATGCTCGTGCAACAGATGGCCTATGAGTGGGGTCGCTACGGCATCCGCGTGAACTGCGTGTCGCCCGGCATCACCATGTCGCGATCCACCGAAATCGCATTCGCCAACCCTGACGACAAGCTGCGCGCGGGCGCACGCATCCCGCTCAAGCGCGTGGGAGAGGCGGGGGATGTGGCAAGCGTCGTCGCCTTCATCATCGGTCCCGACGCGGCCTATGTAACGGGTGAAAACATCAACGTTGATGGCGGTGTCCGGCATGTGACGATGGAAGGGGTGCTGGACAAGGATTCGGGCGACTGGGTCGGCAGCATGCGGCGATGGGCAAGATGCGGGTAGAGCCGACAAGCACTTGAGAGGAACGCGCTATGGACGTGAAAGACAAGGTCGTCGCCATCACCGGCATCGGGTCAGGTATCGGGCGAGCGATGGCGACCGCCTTTGCCGCGCAGGGTGTCCGCGTCCTGGGGTGCGACATCCAGGCTGACAAGGGCGCCAAGGTCGAGCAGGCGATCCGTGCCGCCGGAGGACAATGCCGCTTCGTACCCGCCGACGTCACACGGGAGGCCGACTGCGAAGCCTTCATCGACGCGGCCGTCGCCGAATATGGGCGGATCGATGTCCTGATCAACAATGCCGGTGGCAGCGGCAAATGGATGCCCAGCGCACAGGTCGACGAGGCCGCGTTCGACGCGGTGATGCGGCTCAATCTCTACGGCCCGCATGTCTGCGCGCGGAGGGCGATTCATCACATGATCCCGGCAGGTGGCGGCGTCGTCCTGTCGCTCGCGTCGATCCAGGGCATCCGCGCGGTGGCGGGATCAATCGCTTATAATGCGGCCAAGGCGGGCCTCATCCAGATGTCCAACACGCTGGCGGTCGAATATCAGCACGACAATATTCGGTCGAACATCATCCTGATCGGCGGCGCACCGACCGGTGGCGCAGCGACGGTCGTAGATGACATATCGCAATGGTTGAACGGCAAGGAAGCGGATTTCGGGCAATATCTGCCCCGGTCGCTGACCGGCACGCCGCTGTCCGATATCGCCGACGCGGCCGTTCTGCTCGCCAGCGATGGCGCGCGGGCGATCACCGGCGCGACTATTGCGATCGACCAGGGCATGAGCGCTGGCGCCCTGCATTCCGATGCGGTTTTCCTGGCATTGTCGGGCGGGTGGAAGCCGCCAACGGGTTAGGAGGTGTTCATTCCAGCAATTTTGCTAGTTCGCGCCGATCGACCTTGAAGGACGGGTTGCGCGGGATGGCATCGATCACGCGGATTTCTGCCGGCACGGCGTAGCCGACGATTCGCTTACGCACGAACGCGGTCAGGCCATCGGCCGTCGCATCCTGGCCCGGATGCAGCACTACTGCCGATACCGGCACCTGCCCCAGTCGGGCGTCCGCGCGGCCCAGCGTCTCTGCCTCCGCCACGGCGGGATGTTGCTCCAGCGCGGTATTGATCGTCGCTGGATCGATTTTGAATCCGCCGCGCGTAATTACGTCGTCGGCACGGCCCTTGATGAAGAGGAAGCCATCCTCGTCGATCACCGCCAGATCGTTAGTCGACAGCCAGTCCGGTCCGATGCGATCGACCTGCGTTTCCAACCGGCCCGGCGATCCAGGCGGTAGCGGGTCGCCGCTGGCCGGATCGACGACGCGGATATGCGCGCCGGGCAGCGCGCGCCCCACCGCGCCCCGTTTTTGACGCCAATGATTTTCATGGTCGGCGCGCGACCAGCAGGCGATCATCCCGCCGAACTCGGTAGCCCCATAGGACGTGTAGACGGGCAAGCCGAACTTGCGTTCAAAGGCTTCCTGCACGTCGGGGTCGAGCGATGCTGATCCCGTCATGCAGTGGGTCGCCCCGCCGAACAGATCGGAAGGCAGGTCTGCATCCAGCATCATCTTGATGCCGGCGGGCGGCATGCCGATGATCTGCTGTGGGTAGCGCCGCACAAGATCGACATAGGTTTCGACCGAGAATTTTTCGAGCAGGCACAGGGTCGCGCCCACTGCGGCCGTTGCCACGCTATTATAAACCCCTGAGATACTGCCGAGCGGAAAAGCGAGCCCTGTGACGAAATGCAGCGGCTTCTCTTTGCCGGCGGGCGAATAGCCCATGCTGGTCATCGATCCGATTGCCGCCGCTTCTATGGTAGAGCGGCTCAGCGCGACATGTTTAGGCGCGCCGGTCGTGCCGCTGGTCAGCATTATGATACCGCCATCGCCCGCCGACCGCGGATAATCGCCGGTCTGCCAAAGGCCGCCCGGCTCCTCCAACCGCGCCGTCTGCGTCGTCACTCCGATCAGCCGCATGCCGGCGTCGCGCGCAAACTCTTCCAGCGCTGCGTCGATATCGGCCTCTTCCGCCACCAGTGCGGCGATCCGCTTTTCCCGCAACTAGGCGATCAGGGCCAGGCGCGGCTGAAAGGCGTGCATCATGATGGTGTCGCGTCCGTCCATGAACAGGCGCACGAACGCCGCCACCATGGCGGGACGGGTGCGGGCGAGGATGCCGATCGCAGCGTCGCTCGGCACGCCATCCAGCGCCGCCAGCATCGCGCCGGTCATCACATCTACCTCTCGCCATGTCATGGTCAGCCCGCCGCCGGCATAGGCCAGCACGTCGGGACGGGAAATCAGCGTATCGGCAAAGGCTGCCGCAATATCCATGTGCCTCTCCTTGAGGTTCCGTGCTCGACCCATGGTCGGCGGTTGTTGCCGGATGGTGCCTTGAGTCGCGCGTTCGAACAACGCTGCTGATGCGCGCCTGGCCGAATGGTGTCGCGACAGGCGCGATGATGGATATGATAATAGGAGACGGTTTTGAATTGCGCTTGTCGGCTTGACGTCGCCTTGCCATCTTCAGCTCCAAGAACACAAAGCGACTTCGCGGCAAACGGCCTCTGGACCCGCGATCGGGAGAGTATGGATGGGCAGGATCAATTTTCTGCATCATGTTGGCACGTCGGTGCCGTCGCTGGATGAAGGGCGGGGCTTCTATGTCGGCTTGCTGGGCTTCAGCGAGTTGGGATCGGGGGAATTTGCGGCGGACGCGGATATCGATCGGATCATGGGTCTGGATGGCGCGTCGGCGAATGTTGCCTTCCTGACCTTCGGCGACTTCAAGATCGAAATGTTCGAATTTGAAACACCCGCTCAGACGCCGGCCATGGACGATCGGCCGGTCCACATGCACGGGTTCACCCACCTGTGTCTGGATGTGCAGGATGTGCTTGGCCTGCACGGACGACTGAAGGCAGCCGGCATGCGGTTTCACAGCGATCCGATCGACAAGGCCGGGGTGCGCACTGTCTATGGCCGCGATCCGTTCAGCAATGTGATAGAACTCCAGGAAA
Source organism: Novosphingobium sp. BL-S-24 (assembly GCF_055521575.1). Lineage (NCBI taxonomy): Bacteria > Pseudomonadati > Pseudomonadota > Alphaproteobacteria > Sphingomonadales > Sphingomonadaceae > Novosphingobium > Novosphingobium sp. BL-S-24. Next base: position 403,182 of record NZ_CM145487.1, on the reverse strand, counting down.
TCATTGATGCCGACCCCACACAGGGATGATTAGTGAACTGAAAGGAAGAAAAATGGCGTCTTCACGCATCATGATCCGCGGTGGCCTGGTCTGGAATGGCCGGGATGATGGCCGGACCGTGCGCGACGTTCTGATCGAGGACGGGACAATCGCCGCAGTCGCGCCGACGGGAGGCCTACAGGCTGATGACGCACGCATCATTGATGCGGCGGGCGCGACACTCATGCCTGGGCTGGTCGATGCGCACGGGCATCTGAGCTTCCCGGACGATCCCAGCCCCACAGCGATCGAAGACACGCCGCCCGAGGAGATGATCTTCCTCACCATGCACAATGCGCGGCTGATGATTGACGCGGGTTTCACTGGCGTCGTGGGGGCCGGATCTCCAAAGCTGCGGTCCGAGGTGGTGGTACGCAATGAGATCGACTCCGGGCGCATCCCCGGCCCGCGCCTGATGGCGTCCAGCCCGACCCTGACCGCGACCGGTGGCCTCAACGATACTGGCCAGATGCACCAGCGGCGCGACGTGTCCGGTTTGGTCGTCGATGGACCCGAAGAAGTGCGCAAGGCAGTGCGCCTCTGTTATCGCGAGGGCGTAGACGTCATAAAGCTCAACATTTCGGGCGATGATTTCTTCCCCCGACCGCATGGGCGGGTAACGACCCTGTCCGAGGAAGAGGTGCGCATGGCCTGCGATACTGCCGCCGAACTCAATCTGGTGACGGTGGCCCATGCACGATCCGCCGAGTCAGTGAAGCGCGCGGTCCGCTGCGGCGTGCGCATCATTCATCATGCTGACTTCTGCGATGAGGAAGCACTCGACATGCTGGAGGCGGCGAAGGACCGTGTCTTCGTCAGCCCAACGATCGGCTTTTATCACGGCCTGCTGCACCAGAGTGGCTTTCCCGAGCCGCTGCTGGAAAGGATGATGGTGCGCCAGGCGATGGCATCGAACATCGCTACGCATAGCAGCCTGCGCCAGCGCGGGCTGCGGATGCTGATCGGCGGCGATTATGGCGTGAACTTCATGCCCAACGGTACCAACGCCAACGACGTGGCCCATCTTGTCACTTATCTTGGCTTTTCGCCCCAGGAGGCACTACGGGCCGCGACCTATCATGGCGGGCTGGCGATGGGCATGGATGCGGGCGAAATCGCGCAGGGCAGGGCCGCGGACCTGCTGCTGGTCGATGGCGATCCGACGAGCGACCCTGCCATCGTGGCCGATGCGAGCCGGCTGCGCCTGATCATGAAGGGCGGCGTGCTGCACAAGGCCCCACAGGAGGCCGTGGCGCCAATGGCTATCGCTGCCGAGTGAGCGGCCGCAATATCAGCGCGCGAGGCGCGAAGATCAAGCCGTGTCGACTGACAGACTTTGACGCGGTCACCCGGCGAAGGACCGCTCGCCGGGGACGCTTGGGAACGATAGAGCCTCTCAGGCTGCGTCGGCGGGTTCCAGGCCGGCGATCAGCTTCAGCACCTGATCGGCATGCTCCTTGCGGCAGATCAGGAGATCGGGCAGATAGACGTCCGCCTGATTATAGACGAGCGGGCTGCCGTCGATACGCGAACAGTGCAGGCCATGGGCGGTAGCGACCGCGACGGGCGCCATCGAATCCCATTCATATTGTCCACCGCTATGCAGATAAATGTCTGCCTGGCCCAGGATCACCGCCATCGCTTTCGCGCCCGCGCTGCCCATCGGCACCAATTCGGCACCCAGCGCCTCGGCAACGGCGATCGCTTCCTTGGCGGGACGAGTGCGGCTCACTACCATGCGCAGCATTGCGGGGGCCGGCGGCACCACGACCGGCTGGTCCGATCGTAACACTTTCCCCCCTTCGAAGCCGGGGAGGGCAACAGCGCCCAGCACCGGCTTGCCGTCTACCGCCATGCCGACATGCACGGCCCAGTCGGCCCGTGCCTCGCCATATTCGCGCGTGCCGTCGACCGGATCGACGATCCACACCCGCGACTGGGCGAGACGATCGGCATTGTCCTTCTCCTCCTCCGAGAGTAGGCCATCCTGCGGCCGCACCTCACGCAGGGCATGGCAGAGGAATTGGTTAGCGGTCTGGTCGCCAGCCTTGCCCAGCGCCTTGGCACTGAACAGGCCGGACGAGCGGACCTCGACCAGGATACGTCCGGCGACCTCAGCCAGATGGGCGGCGAGATCGCCGTCGGTCATGGCCTGCTGCATTTCGGAAACGCTCATGGGATCAGCCTCTTGACGATTTCCTCGGCCGCTTCTTCGGCCGTGAGCGAGGTCGTGTCGATGCGGATTTCAGGATCCTCCGGCGCTTCATAGGGGCTGTCGATGCCCGTGAAGTTCTTGAGATCACCCGATCGCGCCTTGGCATAGAGACCCTTGACATCCCTTGCTTCGGCGTCCGTCAACGAAGTGTCGATATGCACTTCGATGAACTCACCCGGCTGCATCATCTGGCGGACCATCTCGCGCTCGGCACGGAACGGCGAGATGAAGGCGGTGATGACGATCAGACCCGCGTCGGTCATGAGCTTGGCCACCTCGCCCACGCGGCGGATATTTTCCACGCGGTCAGCATCAGTGAAGCCCAGATCCTTGTTGAGACCGTGGCGCACATTGTCGCCGTCGAGCAGGAAGGTGTGGCGGTTCATCCGCGCCAGCTTCTTTTCGACAATGTTGGCGATGGTCGATTTGCCCGCGCCCGAAAGCCCGGTGAACCAAAGTACGACCGGTTTCTGGTTCTTCATCGCCGCATGGCTTTCACGGCTGACGTCGGTAGGCTGCCAGTGGACATTCTGCGCCCGGCGAAGGCTGAAATGCAGCATGCCGGCAGCCACCGTGGCGTTGGTGATCTTGTCTATCAGGATGAAGCCGCCCAGCGTCCGGTTGTCGCTATAAGGCTCGAACGTGATCGACTTGTCGGTAGACAGGTTGGCGACCCCGATAGCGTTCAGGTCTAGCGTCTTGGCCGCCAGATGCTCCATCGTATTGACGTTGACCTGATATTTGGGCGCCTGCACCGTCGCGGTCACGGTCTGCGTTCCGAGTTTCAGCCAATAGGGGCGGCCCGGCAGCATTTCTTCATCGGCCATCCACACAATGGTTGATTCGAACTGGTCGGCTGCTTGGGGCGGGTTGATCGCGGTGGCGATCACGTCGCCGCGCGAACAATCGACCTCATCAGCGAAGCAGATCGTGACGGACTGGCCGGCAATCGCCGTCTCCAGATCACCGTCGAGCGTGACAATGCGCGACACCGTCGAGGTCTTTCCCGAGGGCAGGACGCGAATGGTGTCGCCAACGCGAACAGCGCCCGTTGCGATCTGACCCGAGAATCCCCGGAAATCCAGGTTCGGACGATTGACCCACTGCACTGCCATGCGGAATGGCTTTTCCTGGTCAGAAACCTGATCGACCTCCACGGTTTCGAGATGCTCCATCAGCGCCAGCCCCTTATACCAGGGCGTATTCGCGCTGGGGCTGGTGATGTTGTCGCCCTTGAAGCCGGAAATGGGGATCGGGGTGAAGGCGGTTATCCCGATTGATCGGGCGAATTCGGTGTAATCCTTCAGGATCGCGTCATAGACTGCCTGATCATAGTCGACCAAGTCCATCTTGTTGATCGCCAGCACGATATTCTTGATGCCGATCAGATGCGCCAGATAGCTATGGCGGCGCGTCTGCACCAGCACGCCCTTGCGCGCATCGATCAGGATGACGGCCAGGTCGGCAGTCGAGGCGCCCGTCACCATGTTGCGCGTATATTGTTCATGGCCGGGTGTATCCGCGACGATGAACTTGCGTTTTTCGGTGTTGAAGAAGCGATAGGCGACGTCGATGGTGATGCCCTGTTCGCGCTCGGCGGCGAGACCATCGACAAGGAGGGCGAAGTCGATCTCCTGCCCTTGGGTTCCGACCTTCTTGGAATCGGATTGGAGCGCTTCGAGCTGATCTTCAAAGATCATCTTGCTGTCGTAGAGCAGGCGGCCGATCAGCGTCGACTTGCCGTCATCTACTGACCCGCAGGTGATGAAGCGCAGCATCGTCTTGTGCTGATGAGTGTCCAGATAGGCGTCGATATCCTCGGCAATGAGGGCGTCGGTTTTGTAGATAGGTTCTTCAACGGTGTCGGTCATGTCGTCTGTCCCGTCATTCTGTTCCATCACGCAAGAGCAGGTTGGCATCTTGGTGATCTGGGCGGAAGTTCTGCCTGAAGGCGCAAGGTCCCAATCGTTGCTGGGGCCAATGCTTCGTCACCCGCTTCGCGGATGACGGTGCGCATCAGAAATAGCCTTCCTGCTTCTTCTTCTCCATTCCGGCGCCGCCGGCATCCTTGTCGATCGCGCGGCCCTGACGTTCCGATGTCGTAGTCAGCAACGTTTCCTGGATGACCTGCGGTAGAGTCATCGCCTCGCTCTCTACCGCTCCGGTCAGCGGATAGCAGCCCAGCGTGCGGAAGCGGATGGACCGCATCAAGGGCTCCTCGCCCGGCTGCAGCGGGAAGCGTTCGTCATCGACCATCAGCAGCATGCCGTCGCGCTCCACCGTGGGCCGCTTGTCCGCGAAATAGAGCGGGACGATGGGCACGTCGTTAAGGTGAATATACTGCCAGATGTCCAGCTCGGTCCAGTTGGAGATCGGGAAGATGCGAATTGATTCGCCCTTGTTCTTGCGGGCATTGTAGAGATTCCACAGCTCGGGCCGCTGGTTCTTGGGATCCCAGCCGTGCGACGCGGTGCGGAAGGAGAATACGCGTTCTTTCGCGCGGCTCTTTTCCTCGTCACGGCGCGCGCCACCGAAGGCCGCATCGAACCCGTAGAGGTTGAGCGCCTGCTTCAAGCCTTCGGTCTTCCACATGTCCGTGTGCAAAGCGCCATGATCGAACGGGTTGATCCCCCGCTCCCTAGCTTCGGGATTTTGGTAGACGAGCAACTCCATACCGCTGTCACGCGCCATCTTATCGCGCAGCTCGTACATCGCCTTGAATTTCCAAGTTGTGTCGACGTGCAGCAGCGGGAAGGGCGGCGGCGAGGGATAGAAGGCCTTGCGCGCCAGGTGGAGCATCACGGCCGAATCCTTGCCCACGCTGTAGAGCATCACCGGCTTTTCCGCTTCGGCGACGACCTCACGCAGGATGTGGATGCTTTCAGCTTCCAGGCGCTCCAGATGCGTTAGGGTTGCAGTGTCCGTCATATCCTCTCCTTATTCGCTTTGAACCCTGATGCCAAAAAGCGGGGCCTCCTTGACCTCCCATATGGGAGGTCGTAGCGATGATCCATGGCTGGATTTACTTCGACGAACGATGCCGCGCTCATCCTCGCCTTAAACGAAGGCTTTTTTGAGCGCCCGTTGTGGGACGGGTTTCTCAAAAAGCTCCGCGACCAGACCGGGGCGCTGCATGCCAATCTAAGCTTCCGCAACGCAGACAACTCGATCGTCGGAACGCTTTGGGCGGGCACCCCCTTGCCGCCAGAAGCGGCGGCGCTTCTGGAGGAGCGGTTCGACGGCGATCCACTGCCGCACCGGCGCATCCGCGAAGGGCGGGTTTATACATTGCCTGAAATGATTGACCCACACGACCCGTCGCATGCCGCCTTTTACCGCGATATATTGGACCCCATAGGGCTGCGGTATCATCGGATCGTGCGGGTGACGGAGCCGAGCGGCATCGACGCCTGGCTGACGGTCGGGGACGGTCGCGACTTCCGCGCTGCGACCAGTGCCCTGCTCAGTCGTCTGGTTCCGCATCTGCGGCATGCGCTGCGTACGTTCGTCGCGCTGGAAAGGGAACGGATGCGGTCGTCCATCTCGTCCGAGGCGATCGGTCGGCTGAATTTTGGCTGGGTGGCGCTGGATGCGCGGTGTCGTATCATCGATACGACACCCAACATGGACCGAATTTTCGGGCGATCGGCGCTTATGCGGCGCGACCGCTACGGGCGGCTTTCCTTCGCTGCGGCGTCGATTGATCGCGCGGTGGGTGCGATTGTTCGCCGCTTCGCCGATGATCAGGAGGGGCAGGCGCGAGCCTTCAACCTCAGCCAGGATCCGTGGATGGACATATTAGTCGCGCCGGCGAAGGGGCGGCTGATCCTCCCCGAAGCGGCATCTGCCGCCATCGTTTATGTCAGTGGTGACCATTCGTCGCGCCGGGACCGGCGCGACCAATTGGTAGAGCTGTTCGGCCTGCTGCCCAGTGAGGCGCGGCTGGCCTGGGCGATCGCGCAAGGCCATTCCATTGCGGAGGCGGCGGAAGAACTCGGTCTGACGTTGGAAACGGCCCGCAACTATACGAAGAAAATCTATTCCAAGACCGGCGCGCGGGGGCAGGCCGATCTGGTTCGCATCGTCCTGACAGGGGTTCTGGCCATCGTGTGACAGGCTTTCGACAGTCGCTGTGTTGCTGAAGCCAACGATGTACGGCGCGGTGGAACTCCGCAAATGCCGACGATGACACTTTACCAAGCTGCTCCGGTAAAGTGTCACACGTGGAAAAAGCAGTAATGTTCCGGGCAAAGGCCGAAAGGGGATCCACACTGACTCGGCTTTGTGCTTGAAATGTTCCATGTGTCAATTCGATCTTTTTGCCCCAACTCTTTCTCCGGAAACGCTGGGTCTGCCAGGTCTGGTGTAGCGGCTCGCCGGCGTGTCTGCCCGGCCACGCTATACCTTCATGGTACTCAACCTCATTGCCTGGGCTGCTGGAAGGTCAGACAGCGCCGGCCCTTATGTGTGCGAAGGCACGCGTCGTGTGCGGTTGCGTGATTAGCTAAGCTGCGCGCTGATCCCGATGGCGCAGCGCGACGCGCGTTGGTTGATCAAGTGCGCGGTGATCTGGCTGCACAGGGGAAGCTCCCCGATGATGATGATGATGTGGCTGAGATGGCTGTGCGGAACGAGGTGCGTGAGCGGCTGCTCCAGTCGGGCCGGTGCAATGTCAGCCGCGCCGTGTCAGACCTTGTACGTGCAGGGCTGATCCGTCGGCATTATTAGGGCTTACCCGTCGATCATCACAATCGGGCGCTCAACGTGAGGCAGTCTATACGGTACTGCGCGCGGCGCTGGGCGTAAGCGGCTGAACGGGACGTTACAGCTTCCTTTGACGAAGCGACGCGGACGCAGCGAACATGGCGAACGTGCATATTTTCGGGCTTACACGCCAATCGCAATTCTGGGGACAGCCGAACGCCTGTTTTGGGGAGTTTGGCATCGAAGGCGCGTCCATCCGCCAGATCGGACTGGCTGCGAAGGTCGCTAACAAATCGGCGGTCAGTTATCATTTCGGCGATCGCGCGGATCGGGTGAGAGCGCTCTGGGCCTATTGCCTGCCAATACTCCAAACCCGCCGCCAGCAGCTGTTGGCGCAATTGCGGTCAGAGAATATGACGGACAACGGCCATGCGGTAGTACGCACGCTGATCCTGCCGCTTTTCGAAACCGTCGATGCGGAAGGGCGCCACCATTACGCCATCTTCTTCCTTGCCACGATGCGATGGCGCGAATGGCGCCGTCTGCGTGAAGATGGACCGGCTTGCACACCGGCCAGTGCGGACGCAATGACGATGCTTGCCGCAATCGCGTCCAGCATTTCGATCGAGCAGATGCGCTGGCGCCTTCGCTTCGCGGTCAATGCCTTCCTCGACATGGTGGTCGAGCGCGACGCCGACATCGCCGATGGCAGGCCATTAGCAAGTGATGATAGTTTTATGCGGGAAGCCATCGATATGGTCGTGGCGCATTGTCTGCGGCCTTGGCCAAGCTGATGCGGTTGCCCGGCATCTTCCGTCTAGTCCGCTTGTCTCGATCTCGAATTGACTTTAGGAATATGCCTTAAGACAATAGGTGGGAGAGGCGCGCTTGTTGCGAACGGTCCAAAAAGCAAAGGGCTTTCGTGTCGCTGCCGCTGGATCGATTTATCAGTTTGGCTACGTGACTCCGATATTGAAACGGTCATCGTCTGCCTGGGTGAGTGTTTCGGGGTGACCAAATACCCTCGCAAGCGCGCGTGCGATTGGATGCAGTCGGCCCATGCCGGGATCGGCGAGACCATGATTGAAATATTGGAGCTGGGTGGGGTGCGCCCGCACTCTACACGGACTGGTTGCCAGCGGACGGGTCCGCCGCGCGCCTGCATCATCTGGGATATCGGGTTCATCCCGATAATTGGGGTAAACTGTTGGCTACCATCGATCACCTGGGCATCGGCACGGACATGATCGGGACGGGGATGGATGGGCATTTGCGCTACGCCTATGCTGACACCCGCAACGACCTTGGCGTCTATACCGAGTTTGTCGGCCTAAGCGATCCGTGCCTGAAGATGTACGGCGACGTACCGCATCGCCCGCCGTCGGATACGCAACCGACAGGGGCCAAAACAACAGAATATGACTATGGAAGGATAGCCATGCCTATTTCCCAAGATATCATCAACAACCTTTACGCCGTTCCCGGCAAGGTCGCGATCATAACCGGTGCAGGATCGGGCATCGGGGAGGCGACGTCGAAACTATTCGCCCATGCCGGCGCTAGTGTCGTGGTCGCCGATCTGGTCGAGGAACAGGCCCAGCGCGTCGCCAATGAAATCGTCGCGGCCGGTGGTGAAGCGATCGCGGTCAAGGTCGATGTGTCGGAAGAGGAAAAGGTCAAGGCGATGGCCGCCCACGCGGTCGAGGCCTTTGGCGGGATCGACATCCTCGTCAACAACGCCGCATACCGGCCTAAAGCCGATTTCTTCGAAATGAGCGTGTCGGACTGGGACCGGATGCACGCGGTCAATACCCGCGGCACTTTTCTTTGCTCACGCGAAGCGGTGATCATCATGCGCGGGCAGGGCAAAGAGCGCGGAGGTGCGATCATCAATATATCGACCATCGGTACGGCCCTGCCGACGATCGTCAACAACGTGCATTATGATTCTTCGAAGGCAGGCATCAATTCGATCACCAAGAGCATGGCTACGGAATTTGCGGCGGACGGCATTCGCATCAATGCCGTGATGCCCGGCGGTGTCGATACCGGCGGTGCGCGCCGGATGCGCGAGGATCCGAACCAGCATTTCGAGATGCGCGGTCCAATCACCATGCCGGGGCGACTGCTGTTGGGCGTTGCCGCGCCGATCCAACTGGCAAGCGCGATCCTGTTCCTGGCCAGTCCAGCAGCCAGTTATATGACGGGGCACATCATGCCAGTGGATGGCGGTTACCTGGTCGGCTGATCGCGCAAGGAGGCCAAGATGGCGAGCGTCACGAAGATCGAGACCAAGGGCAGCGGCAATTTTGGCAAGGTCGCCAGACCTGCCCATGTCCCGGCGGAACGGGAGGTCGACTATAATTATCTGGCCGATATTCCGATCGGCGAGGATAATTACACCATCCTCAAGCGGCTGCGCGACGCGGAGCACGACATAGTATGGACGCCGCACAATGGGGGCCACTGGATCGTCACGCGTGCGGACGACATCAAATGGGTGCAGGAAAATTTCGCGATCTTCAGCCACGAGGTGTTTTCGATCCCGCGGGGTTCCAGCCGCATCATCATGCCGCCGCTGACCGTCGATCCGCCAAACCATGCCCGTTATCGCGCGATCATAAACCCCCATATCAGCCCCAAGAAGGTGGCGGGGATGACCGACAAGGCGCGCGCCATCGCCGTTGAACTGATCGAGGGTATCAAGACGCGGGGACGCTGCGAATTCACCAAGGAGTTTGCGAGCATCCTGCCAGTCGTGATGTTCCTGGGCATCGTGGACCTGCCTCTCGACCGGCGCGAGGAATTCGTCGGCTGGGGCAAGGCTTATATGACGGCCGTAGACCAGCCGACGCGTGACAGGGCGTTGGCCCCGATCGTGGGCTATCTGAAGGAGGTGCTGGACGAACGCTATCGCAATCCGGGCGACGACCTGATGAGTGCGATCGCCAGGTGGCGCGACAATCCCCGGTACCAAAGTGAAATGGAGGTGCTGGGAATGGCGCTCGTTCTGTTCTTTGGCGGACTGGATACGGTTGCGTCTATGCTGACCTTCACGGCGCGGCATCTCGCCACCCATCCAGAGCATCGTCGCCGGATCATCGAGGACCCAGATGTGGTGCCGCGCGCGGCGGAGGAATATCTGCGTCGCTTCGGCCTGTCGAACACCGGCCGCCTCATCATGTCCGATGTCGAACGCAAGGGCGCGACGATGAAGGCCGACGAGATGATCATGGTTCCGATCGGATGCTCCAGCATAGACGATCGGCTATACGATGGTCCATTCGAGGTTGATTTCGACAGGCCCAATGTCTTCGCCGCCAACGGCCAGCCCGCGCATAACACCTTTGGCAACGGCCCGCACAAATGCGTCGGTGCACCGCTGGCGCGCACCGAACTCAGGATCTTCCTGGAGGAATGGCTAAATCGCATACCAGATTTCAGGCTCGATCCGGACCATGACATACATGTCCACATGAACTCTGTACCGGGCATCGATGCGCTGCACCTGATCATCGAGTGAACAGGCCCGAATGGAACGGAATGATATTATGATAGCAAACGCCGATATTTCGATACTGCCCCAGCGGGCGTTGCTGATCGGCAACCGTCACATCAGCAGCGCCAGTGGCGGCACGCACAGCCACGTCTATGCAGCCACCGGCAAGGTGACCGGTGAAATCCCGCTCGCCGGCGGTGAGGAAATCGACCAGGCTGTCGTCGCTGCGCGCGCGGCGGCGCCGCTATGGGCCAATATGCCCGGCAACGAGCGGCGCGACCTGCTGATCCGCCTTGCCCACCTGATCCGGGCCGAAGCGGATTCGCTCGCGCGCCTGTCGGTGATCGACAACAGCATCCCGATCGCGACGGCGCAGTGGGGCCCGCATGTCGCGGCGGATAATTTCCTCTATTATGCCGGTTGGACCGACAAGATCGGCGGCGAGGTGATCCCGGTATGGCCCGGTCCCGCGTTCGACTATACGCTTGACGAACCTTTCGGCGTGGTTGCCGTCATCATTCCATGGAACGGCCCGGTCTATGCGCTGGGCATGGTGCTGGCCCCGGCGCTGGCGGCGGGCAATTGCGTCATCGTCAAGCCGCCGGAACTCGCTCCCTATGCGGCTATCCGGATCGGTGAACTATGCCTGGAGGCGGGGTTGCCTGCGGGCGTCGTCAACATCGTCCCGGGCGGTCCCGAAGCGGGCAGGGCGCTGACGGGGCATCCGGGCGTTGACAAGATCAGCTTCACCGGCAGCGGGGCGACCGCACAGCATATTCTGGCGACCGCCGCGCCGCGCATGACACCGGTGCAGCTGGAACTCGGCGGCAAGTCGGCGCAGCTGGTCTTTCCCGATGCGGATTTCGACGCGCTGACCCCGCATGCCCTGGGCGGCATGATCAACAACAGCGGGCAGGGTTGTTGCAACCCCAGCCGCCTGCTGGTCCATGCCAGCATCTATGACGAGGTGCTGGAGCGGCTGGCGGCATTTACCGCCGGTGTGACGGTCGGCGATCCATTCGACCCAACCACCGTGCTGGGGCCGGTCGTCGATGAGCGTGCGGTTCACCGCATCGTCGGGATGATCGACCGGGCGCGGGAGGATGGCGCACGCCTGATTGCGGGCGGTGCGCGGATGGGCGGGGCCATGGCGGATGGCTTCTATGTCGCGCCGACATTGTTCGCCGATGTCGCGCACGGGTCCGAATTGTCGCAGAAGGAAGTGTTCGGGCCGGTGCAGGCCGTCCTGAAGTTCGAGACCGAGGAGGAGGCCGTCGCCATGGCGAACGATACCGAATTCGGGCTGGCTGGCTATATCTGGACCCGCGACCTGAAGCGTGCGCACACGCTCGCGCAGCGGATGGTGGCAGGCAATATCTTCGTGAACGGGTTTCGGGGCTTGCCCGTATCCGCACCGTTCGGCGGGGTTGGCCAGAGCGGGCAGGGCCGGCTCGGCGGACAGGCCGGGTTGCGCGAGTTTTTGAGGCCAAAGAATATCTGGATCGGTTTCTAGCAGATCTGGACGACGGTTTTCCGGTACGCCTACGTTACCAGACGCGGCTCGACTGGATTGCGACAGGGGCGATCCCTGCCATCCACTACGAGAACGAGAGAAATGCATATGCTGAGCTGGACTGAATTTGCCGACCTGCTGAAGCCGGCAGAGGCACTGATTAACGAGGCGACTGCGCCGGTCGATGATCAACTGCGCGCAGACCTGTTACGACAATTGGCGATGAACGCGTCGCAGGCCTATTTCCTGATCTTTGGCACCGATCCGGACTATCCCGAATTCGTCCCGTTCGAAAATTCGGTGTTCACGCTCCAGCCCAACCCGGATGCGGTCTATCATTATTCGGCGCTCAATCCGGCTGGGACCTATCGCATCACCGGCCAGCGCGGCACCGCCATCGTCGCCAACCTGACGTTGGGCAACAGGGTGTTCGGCATGGACGATGTGCCGGGCGGAAATTTCGGCGAATTCGACGTCGATAGTTTCAAGATCGACGCCGACGGCCAGTTCAGCGTCATTTTCAGTGCCAAACGCCCCGCCGGTTACGACGGCGATTGGTACGAATTGGCGAATGAGGTTGATTTCATCCTGCTGCGCCAGTTCAGCTATGACTGGGGCGTGGACAAGGATGTGCGGATCGCGGTCGAGCGGCTGGACCCCATGCCGCCACGTCCGCGCATGGCCCCCGAAATCGTCGATGCCAAGCTGCGCCAGCTGGCCGCCTATGTCCTACGGATCACCCGCATCGGTCTTGCCGCCGTACGGCGTCCGCATGAAGGCGGCTTCGTCAACAAGATGCATATCCATACATTCCAGGACATGGGCACCGGCAAGGGCTGGCCGCAGGCATATTTCGAGATGGTTTTCGATCTCGGTGCGGACGAGGCGCTGGTGCTGGAGACCGACCTGCCCGAGCAGCGCCATTATTGGAACGTGCAGGTCATCGATGGCCTGTGGAACCAGGTCGACACCACCTATCGCCAGTCCAGCCTCAACGGGCTGACCGCTGCGATCGACAGCGACGGCAAGTTCCGCGCTGTTCTGTGCGCCACCGATCCGGGGTTCGCCAATTGGCTCGACACTGGCGACCATCTCTATGGCATGCTGATCGGTCGTTGGAACCGCTGCTCTTCGCACCCGATCCCGGAGATCAAACGGATGAAGCTGTCAGAAGTCGCGGCCTATCTGGGCGACAAGTCGCCACGCTCGACCGGGGAGCAGCGCGCTGCACAGATGCGCAAGCGCCTCACCGGTAACCAGATGCGCTGCAAATGGTGACGTCCGGCGGGTAAGGAGGAGGGACGGGATGGTGAACGGAGCAGGTGGGGTGATGGCGCGGTCGGTGGTCGATATCGACGGCCGACGGCTATCTATGCTGCGTGCATCGACGGTCGATCCACGCGGGCTGGTGATCGCCCTGCATGGCGGCGGGCATGATGCGCGCTACTGGCACCATCCCGCCGCGCCCGATGCGTCGCTGCTGACATTGGGGGCCGCGTTGGGTTTCGATGTCGTGGCGGTCGACAGGCCCGGCCATAATGAAAGCCTTTCCGCCTTTCCAGCCGGCCTGTCGCTGGCTGGCCAGATCGACCTTCTTTTCGCGTTGATCGACCGGCTGACTGCGGAGCGGAAGATGCCGGTTTTCCTGATCGGACATTCGCTCGGCGCAACGCTCTCCATGATCGCTGCTGCCGATCCACGCGGGCGCGGCCTGGCGGGGATAGAGGTTGGCGGTACGCCGGTCCGCTTCACGCCTGAACAGGAAGAGGGCATCCGCGCCGGGCTGGCCGCCACGCGTGCGGCGGGTGAGGTGCTGATGCCGGAAATGGGGTCAGACGCGTTGCGCGCCATGTTCTTTGGCCCGGACGGCAGCTTCGATCCTGCGGTGATTGACGATGATCCGATGCCGCATCGCTCTGTCGTGCTGGAAATCACCGAATTACTCGACATTCCGCCGCAGCTTGCCGATATCGCGGCGCGCATCGTTTGCCCGATGCGCTGGACTTTCGCGGAGTTCGAACGCTCATCCGTCGTCACGCCAGAGACGGCGACGCAGGTCGTGCGCTGGCTGACCGCCAGCGTCGATCCACGTCCGTATGTCTGCCCGGACAGCGGGCATAATATGAGCCTGCACCATGTCGGCCGGGCTTATCACTTGGGCGCGCTCGCTTTCTTTGAGGAAATGCGCGCGCGTCATTGCCACTGAAGCTAGGGAGAGCGCATGTGGACGCGGATATCGTCATAGTCGGATCGGGCAGCGCGGGGGGCGTGCTGGCCGCGCGCCTTAGCGAAGACCCGAGTTTGCGGATCCTCCTGATCGAGGCAGGCAAGGAGCGCTCGTCCAGCCTGTTCGTCACGATGCCAGCCGGATCCTTCGCGATGATGGGTCGCGGCGGCTTCGACTGGACCTACCGAACCGCACCTGACCCGAGCATAGCCGACCGGATGATGGGCTGGTCCGGCGGCAAGATGCTGGGCGGGTCGAGCGCGATCAACGGCATGGTCTATGTGCGCGGCAACAGCCGGGACTATGATCGCTGGGTTTCGGCTGGAGCGGACGGTTGGGACTGGCTGACCATGCTCACTTATTTCCGCAAGGCCGAAGCCTATCAGGGGCCACCGTCGCAATGGCATGGCGCGAACGGCCCTTTAATAGTCGGTCGCTCCAATGCCCGGCATGAACTGAGCGATGCAGTGATCGAAGCCTTTGTCGGCAATGGTGTGCCGCATCTGGACGAGTATTGCGCGGGCGACCAGTTTGGGGTCTACGACATTCTGACCACCGCCTATGGCGGACGTCGGCGCAGCGTCGCGAACACCTATCTGGCCGCAGCGCGTAAGCGGCCCAACCTCACCATCCTGACAGAGGCGATTGCAGACCGGGTGTTGATCGAAAACGGGTGTGCGGTCGGCGTGCGCATCCTTCGCGATGGCAAAACTACCGACATTCTCGCGCGCGAAACTATCGTGTCAGGCGGCGCGATCCAGTCGCCGGCCATCCTGATGCGATCAGGCATCGGCCCAGCGGCACACCTGGCCGACATGGGCATTTCGGTTGTCGCAAACCTGCCCGTAGGCCGCAATCTTCAGGAACATTGCGGCATGTCGATGAGCAAGCTGGTTGACGTGCCGACCTATAACAGTCCCTTTGGCCCTTGGACTATCGGCAAGAATTTGGTCCGGTGGATGGTGACGAAGAAGGGACCGATGGCGTCGGCCGCCGTGCATGTGATGGCGGGGGTCAAATCCTCACCGGATCTGGAGGAAGCCGACATTACCGTCAGCTTTATCCCGCTCGCCATCAATTTCGACGCAGGCGTGCCGAAAATGCACGACAAGCCTGGCATTACCATTGGCGGCAACTGCATGCAGCCCGATAGCCGGGGGGAGATCCGGCTTGCCAGCACCGACCCCCACGACAAACCACTGATCGACCATCGCTTGCTAGGCGACGAGCGGGACATGGCGCGGCTGATCTCGTTCGGCAAAGTGCTGGACAGGGTTTTCCGTACCGAACCGCTGGCGAGCCATGTTGTGGGAGACAATTTCCCCGCGCATACGCCGCAGAGCGACGCTCAGTGGGAAGCACTGGTCCGGGAGACTGCTGGGATCGGTTATCACCCCGCTGGCACATGCCGCATGGGGGGAGCCGACGCTGTGCTCGATCCGCGCTTGCGCGTGCGCGGCGTCGGGCATTTGCGCGTAGTGGATGCGTCGGCCATGCCGAACGTTGTGTCCGGCAACACCAATGCCGCGACCATTGCGCTCGCCGAGCGCGCCGCCGAACTGTTTAGGGAAGATATGGCGGCGGGTTGAACGGCTACGCCAAATCAGGCTGGTCAGGGACGTGAGCCCTGGCGCAGCATCGCTGCCCGATTGCCCACGCGCACGACGACCAGATGCATCCCCGGTACGGTATAGTCTGCGAAGCCCGCGAAGTCCTCACGCTGGGCAGCATAGCGCACGCGGATATAGGTTTCCTTCGCCTAGTAGCGTGACCCTGCCCACGGCAGGATCGTCCGCCTCCACCGTCACCGAACGAGGCGTCACCGCCGTCACCGTCGCAGCGAAGGTACTGAGTCGCGCCGCCGCCTGGACGCGCGTGTCGAACGAGATGCGCAGGTGGTCCGACCGGTTCGGCATGCCGCCATGGGGGTAGGGATGCACCACCAGAAGGTCGTCTGGATCGTAATCGATGGTTGTCCAGCTGTCGGGACCAATCGTCGGCGGGAATAGGAAAGGGATTAGCCTTGCCCAGATTGTGCAGATGGCCCCTGCGATGCTGGCCTACTGCGATCATCAGCCCGCCTACTGGCGCGGACATGGGACCGGCGGAACCCAGAGCGGCTTATAATCCTGGAGAAGCGGTCCTGTGGATCATCGTGACCGGGCCGTGGAGCGGATAAAGCCGATATTGGACGATCGGCACCATGCAGGCCGGCTCACCCAATATCTTCGCAAGCATGGCTTGGTTCGCGAGATAGGCAATCAGGCGGCTCGAAATGCCGGCGAAGGCCGGGTCTTCCTCGCTGCGTGAAACATGGGCCTTGCCGGTCCATCGGCCCTGCACGTCGCCCGTCTCGATCAGGCCATATTCCTCGGCTGCTACGGTCAGTATCGCCCCGCGCGCCGCCGCCGCCGACCGGGGACCGAGCACGTTGCGAAAGAAAAGGTAGCCATTCTGCGAATAAAAGCGTTCCAGCGCGTCATGGTCTCCGAGCAGACGATTACAGTTTTCAAAAGTCCGCGTCCGCTGGATGGCGAGCGCATCGATATACTCGGCATCGAGCCGGTTGAGCGTAAGCGCGTTCATCTGTTCGATCCTCTTCCTGGAGCGGCGCCTTGTCGGCGTCCGGTCCCGATATACGCTCATCCGGGGCGTCAGGGGCGGATAGAAACTCCCGCTAAGCGGATATTTATGTTTGCCTATGCAGCGCCCGCCAAGCCGACGCACTCTGGCCAGTGGCACGTTGAAACATCTGCCGGAACAGGCATGCGTCGCTGTAACCCACCGCGAAGGCGATGCTTTCGATCGAACGGTCCGAGCTAATCAGCATACGCTGCGCCGCTGTGAGGCGCAGCCCGAGATGGGCCGACGGCGTTATCCCCTACGCCTTGAGGAAATGCCGGATCAGCACGGCCGGGGTCACCGCAAGGTCGCAGGCCTGCGCGGCGAGCGAGACCGGCCCGGTAAAATCCTGCTTCAGCCGCCACCGCGCGGCGGGGATCGCCGTCTGGCCCTCCAGCCCCGCCGCCATCGGCAGAATGACAGCCGCACCGCTGGCGGCGATCGGCATGCCTCTCGCTCCGGCTTCGCTCAACCAGTCGATCAGGGTTCCAAGGTTATCGAGCCGAGCGCGTAGCGCCGCCGGGTCGCCCACCCGAAAGCCGGGAACCCATGCCATGTCGAACCGATCGGATCGTGCGACCGCGCCGTCGACCTGCAACGTTGCATGGCTGTGGAGCGGCACATCCGTGCCGTCTAGGGATAATAGGCTAAGCCGCAGGGCCGGTGGCTCGCCAGCCAAAAACAATCGACCAAAGGCGCCAAGCTAGCCATGAAGGTGCCGGGCAGGACGATGGCGGCGACATGGACCATGCGCCCGGCCGGCTACGTCTTGCGGCCGCCCGTCAACGCGCCGTGCCGCGTGTCACAGGGATCAGTGCGCCGCTGATCGATCGCGCGGCGTCCGACACCAGGAAGCGGATGACGTCGGCCACTGCCTGCGGCTGAACCCAGTTGGCGGTGTCAGCGTCCGGCATGTCGGCCCGGTTGGTTGGCGTATCGATGATGCTGGGCAGGATGGCGTTGACAGTGACGCCGCTGCCCGCCAGCTCAATCGCGAGGCTTTCGGTCAGGCGGTGGACTCCCGCCTTTGACGCGGCATAGGCGCCCATGCCGATATCGGCCTTCACCGCTGCGCCAGCCCCGATGTTGATGATCCGTCCGTCACCTCCCGCCTTGAGCGCCGCCAGCGCCGCCTTCGTCATGGTCGAGGCGGTGACCACATTCATGGCGAACATCCGTTGCCAACTGTCGATGCCGCCACCCTCCAGCGTCTCCCAGGTGAAACCGCCGGCGATGTTTACCAACGCGTCAACGCCGCCGAACGCAGCGCGAGTCGCTTCCACCGCGCGGGTGCAGGCATCTGCATCGGTCAGGTCGATATCAGGCAGGTCGATCGCGCCCTCCAGTGCCTCGGGCGCGGTAGACGCGAAATCGACCCGGGCTACCCGATCCCCCCGTGCCGCGAAGGTGCGGGCGACGACACGGCCCAGAGCCCCGAAAGCGCCGGTCACGATTATGCTGCGTGAAGTCATGGTGAACTCTGGTCTCCGCAAGGTACTTTGGCCCACCATAATCGCTGACGGCCGCCCTCGCCAGAGCAGAGGCTGCGGAGCGGGGCAGGCATCATGGGTGGGATCAATGCCGACCGCGCATGGACCATCATGCCGCTTCCATGCATCCTTCGGGCAAAATTGCGCAGGTTCGGGCCATTGGCAATCCTGACGGTACGATATAACAATGACAGGGAGAGTATCGATGGGTTTGAGCGATGAGATTAATGCGTGCTTTGGCCTGAGTGGCAAAACTGCGGTCGTGACAGGCGCGGCCACCGGCATCGGCCGGGAAATCGCCCGCCTGTTCCATGCCGTTGGCGCAACCGTGATCGGCGCGGACAATAATGCGCAGGATCTGGCGAGCCTGCCAGAGCAATGCCCCGGCGCGGTGACCGTCGCCTATGACCAAAGCGACCCCGCATCGATCAAGGCGCTATTCGGCCAGGCAGACGAGGTCGCCGCGCCGATCGACATATTGGTCAATTGCGCGGCCATCTACCCACTATGCCCGTTTGAGGAGGCCGACACGGCCTTCCTCGATCGCTTGCTGGCAATCGACATCCGCGGTCCATTTCAGTGCACGCAAGAAGCGGTAAAGCGGATGAAAATCGACCGGCGAGGCGGCTCTATCGTCAATATATCATCGGTTAATTCGCTGCGCGCGCTGATCTACGACAATATCCATTATGGCGTGGCAAAGGCGGGCATCAACAACCTTACCATTTCGATTGCGCTGGAATATGGCGAGTTCAACATCCGCTCGAACGCGATCCTGCCCGGCGGTGTGGCAACCGAGCAGGCCGGCAAGTCTGTCGAGGGTCACTCGTTGCGCGGCCCGATACTCCAGCCTGGGCGGATTCCTCTGCACGGCACATCCTGTGATCCCAGGGACATTGCGCGCACGGCTTTGTTCCTGTCCAGCGACGCCTCGACTTTCGTGACCGGACAGCTCATAGCGGTCGACGGCGGTTTCCTTATCAGCTGAGGATCGCCCGATATAAGGATCGATACCATAGCCGCCACCGCCACCGCCGCCCCGCTACCGTCTTTGACCGAGACGCCCACCAGCGCCGAACGCACGCGACGGCGGCGGCGCACGCGGGAGGATGTGGTCGAACGCATCTGCGGCGCGGCGCGGCAGCTGTTCTCCGAACGAGGGTATCACGGCGCAACCACACGCGAAATCGCGCGGGTGGCGGACGTGTCGGAAACGCTGCTGTTCCGCTATTATGGTAGCAAGGCGGCGCTGTTCGACGAGGTGGTCTGTGCGCCCTTCAACGATATCATGCAGACCTTCCTGAAGGACTGGCGGGAGCTGTCGCAGGACGATCTTCGCAAGACGCGGCAACATCATATATTCCAGTCGATCAGTGATCTGTTCGAAAAGAACCGAATGCTGTTCACGGCGCTATTGTCGGCGCGGGGAATGGATCCGGAAGATACCGGGCCGCTGCCGTTCAACAGCCTGCTGTCCTTTTTTCGTGAGGGCACGCGTGAGCAGCTGGTCGCCTATCGAGAACGTGGGGAAGAACCGACGATAGACATTGGGCTGGGCGTCCGGCTTGCCTTCGGTATGCTCGCGGCATCGGTGTTGTTCAACGACTGGCTGTTTCCTGATGAACGCCCTGCACAGGCGCATATCGTGCAGACTTTGGAAACGATGGTCAGCCGGGCACTTGATCCGTCGGGAGCGCGTTGACCAAAAGCCACAGTCATCCTATGTAGTAAAAACTATATAGAATGAGGACCAAGATGGCGACGACATTCCGAATCGAGGAATTTGCGGATAGTAGCTACGATCCGTTCATGGCCGACGCCGTGAATTTCGGTGACGATCTCGATCCGTATCCGCGTATTCATGCATTGCGCGTACAGGGCGCGGTCATCCCCGGCTGCTATCGAGAAAATATGGGCTATCCCAGTTTCTACGGGACCATGCCGCAATTCACGGTATTGGGCGCGAAGGAAGCCGACGAGGTGCTGCTCGACACCAGCCGCTTTTCCAACGCCAGCTACCGGCCCAGCATTGGCGCGACCTTTGGCTTGGGCAGCATCAGCACCATGGACAATCCCGAACATGGCCGCTGGCGCAGGCTTTTTCAAAAAATCTTTCTGCCGCAATATGTGCGGACATGGGGTGAGACCATTGTCGACCCGGCGGTCGATGACCTGATGCGCACCTTCTTGCCACGCGGAAAAGCCGACCTGATCGATGAATTTACGCTGCGCTACCCATTCGAAGTCATTTATCGCCAGCTTAACCTGCCGCGCGAAGACGTGCATGTCTTTCAGCGGCTGGCGATCGGCCAAACGGATTATGTCCATATGGACAGGGCGCAGGAAGCCAGCGTCAAACTTGGCATCTATTTCAAGGGTCTTGTAGAGGCGCGTCGCGCCGACCCTGGTGACGATTTGGTCAGTTTGCTGGCGACGACCGAAGTGGACGGAGAATATCTGCCTGAACTGGTTCTGATATCCTTCCTGCGTCAGCTGATGAACGCGGCTGGCGACACCACCTATCGCGGGACCAGCGTGCTGCTGACGCAATTACTATTCAATCCCGATCAACTGGATGCGCTGCGCGATAATCGCGACCTCATCCCGCAGGCGATTGAAGAGGCGCTGCGTTTCGACGGGCCGGTGCTGGCGCAGTTGCGCATGGCGAAGGTCGATACCGAATTGGGCGGCGTCGCCATTCCCGCCGGCGCTTATCTCGACGTCATGGCGGGAGCGGTAAATCGCGATCCGTCCATTCATGCCGATCCGGACAGGTTTGATATATTCCGCCCCAAAAAAGCGCATCATTCCTTTGCGCGCGGCCCGCACATCTGCGTAGGCCAGCATCTAGCCCGGGTCGAAATGACCCGCGCCTTGCACGCGGTGCTGGACAAGCTGCCCAACCTGCGGCTCGATCCAGACGAGCCAGCGCCCGAGATCCGCGGTCTCATAATGCGCGTGCCTCGTCATCTTCACGTGAAATTCGATTGTTAGGGGTCGGCGCCCTTGCGATCATGTGAGTGATGGCACGGTTCTGTCGATTGCATGGCGGCGCTTGCTCCGTCACGCTGCGCATTAATTGTACATCAAGGCTGCGGCGACGGCCAAGGATCAAGGAGTAGGTACGATGTCTGCAGCAGCGCCATTCGACGAGGAGTTCGATCTCGTCATCATCGGGTCGGGCGGCGGTTCCATGCCTGCAGCACTCGTCGCCAAGCAGCATGGCAAGCGCGCCGTCATTCTGGAAAAGGAAGACAAGGTCGGCGGATCGACCAGCTATTCGGGTGGCGTCTGGTGGGTGCCCAACAACAACCTGTTGAAAGAGGCTGGCATTCCCGACAGCTATGAAAAGGCGCGGGAATATTTCGATAATGTCGTGACCTACAAAGGGCCGGGCGTTACCCCACAGCGCCGCGACGCCTTCCTGAAGGCCGCCCCGCGCATGATGGAGTATCTACGGGGCCATGGTCTGAAAGTCCGTCGTCCAATCAACGATTGGCCGGACTATTATGACGATGCGCCGGGCGGACTGCCGCAGGGCCGATCGCTGCTGCCGGAACCGTTGAATCTCAAGGAACTGGGTGAGGCGGCCGATCATCTCGCGCTCTATGGGCCGCTTGTGGGCATGCCGATATCGTCGGATCAGTTTCCGGTCCTGTTCCTTCACAAGCGTACGTGGAAGGGCAAGCGCAAGGCGATGCGTTATGTGATGCTGACGCTGCGCGACAAACTGCTGGGCCGCGTCACCGTCGCAAATGGCGGTGCGATTCAGGGACGGATGTACCAGATCGCCCTGCGCGAAGGGCTGGATATCCGCCGCAGCACGCCGGTCACCGACTTCATCGTCGAGGATGGACGCGTCGTTGGCGTGATCGCTCAGCGTGACGGTCGGCAGGTGAGGATCCGCGCGCGCGACGGCGTCATCGCCAATGTCGGCGGATTTTCCCACAATGTCGATTTCCGCGCGCAGGTGACGAACGGGCCGGTCGGCTCCACCAATGCCAATCCGGGCGACACGGGAGAGGTGATTCAGCGCATGATGGACCTGGGCGCGGCGACCGACTGCCTGGACACCGCCTGGTGGGTCATTACCTCCCATGCCACGGACGGCACCTGGCCCGAGGGTTCCTATTGGACCACCGGGCAATTGCTGCCCTTCATGCACCATCTGGACCTCAGCCTGCCGCACTGCATGATGGTGGACCAGAATGGCAAGCGCTTCGCGGACGAAGCGGGCGCCTATATGGAGATCGGAGAGCGCATGTATCGGCGCAACCAGGAGACCGGCGGCAAGGCTATTCCGGCCTGGACGATATTCGACGCGCGCCATCGTGCCCGCTATCCATGGGGATCAACGCTGCCTGGGCAGAAGACGCCGCAGCAGTGGATCGACAGCGGATATATGAAGACCGCCGATACGCTGGAGGACCTTGCCGCGCTGTGCGGTATCGACGCCGCCGGGCTAAAGGCGGAGGTCGAGCGCTTCAACGGCTTCTGCCGCACTGGCGTGGACGAAGATTATGGACGCGGCTGCCGCGCGTTCGACAGGGCGCATGGCGATCCGACGGTGAAGCCCAATCCCAATCTGGGCGCGATCGAGCAGGGGCCGTTCAGCGCCGTAGCCATGTATCCTAATGATGTCGGCACAGCCGGCGGCGTCGTGGCGGACGAATATGCCCGCGTGCTGCGAGATGACGGATCGGTGATTTCGGGCCTGTATGCCATCGGCAATTCGACGGCGTCCGTGCTGGGCCGCTGCTACCCTGCGGCGGGGGCAAGCATCGGCGCGTCGTTCACCTTTGGCTATGTTGCCGCCCACCATGCATTGGGATCGAACCAATTGGCAGAAATCCTGGCCTGACGCGACGGCGGTCGGTCAAAGCGGGACCGACCGCCAATGTTGTCCGGCAATGCTGGTCATGTGCACACTTGCCCATGACATACGCATCTCAGCCCATCATTTGGGCGATCATTTCCTTGCGCAGCAGAGCGATGCGCGTGGGCGCGGGAACCTGTTCGGGAATGTTGGGCACAGGCTGGCCACGTCGGGCCGTCTCTTGGACCAGGCGCGCGAGCAACTTGTCCTTCACGTCATCGCGCGGCTGGATGACCTCCTTGGGATCCTTCATCATCGGTAGCTCAGGCAGCGCGCGCTCGACCAGCACCCAGGTCTCGCCGTTTTCGTGAACAGCCTCACCGACGAAAGTTTCCAGGCCCTGGAATGTCAATGTCGCCTTGCCCGTGGCGGACCATGGTGCACCCTTCGGCACATCGACGCGAAAGCGGTCGCCCGTCAACTCGCAAGAGCGCACACCGATGGGCAGGGGGAAGCCGTCCGTGTCGCACAACGTCAGATGGGCCGGTGCACCGCGCGCCAGCGCGCCTTGGGCCATAGACTGCCAGGGGCGCTGGTCCCATTTCGCAGCCGGGCTGGTCTTGCCGGGAGGGGCATGGTCGGATGCCGGGAAGACGAAGCCGGCAGGCGCTTTCCATACATGGGGGGCGACGTCCATCGCGCCCGCATTGTCCCACCACATTATCCGTTCGGGCGCTACTTCGATGATGATGCGGGTCCAAATACCAGACTGCCTGCCGCGCAACCTCCCACGGAAGGCCATAGCTGACCATATCGACGCCGGTTTCTGCGATATAGCGCTCCGCGTTACCCTGAAGATCAGCATCGCGCACCGCAGCCATTCCGCGAATCGACACCACCGGCTCGCCCGGCATCCCGTCCAGCAGCAGGCCGACCTTCGGATTGCGGCGCGCGCGTCCGGCCTTGGCGGGATAAGCAAGCCCCGTGGCGACGCCGATATGCGACAGGTCATCGTTCGGGAAGCAGTAGGTCGGCGTGTCGATCGGCACGTCCGCCGTACTGACCGTAGCGAATTGGGTGAAGACGCTGCGTTCGATCACGTCGATCACGGACTGGGGAAGGGCAAGCTTTCTCATGGGATTGTCCATCATGGTCGGCCGCAAGTCGGGTGCGGGGGCGTCACAGGCGAGCAGGATAGAAGGGCGGATCACACGCGCCTACCCCCTCCACCCACCTATCACATCGCCGATTTCCAGAGCGACGCTGGATGAAAGGCTGGTCATTGCGCAGCGCAGCGGGATCATGATGATGGCATAGACTGGTGGTGGAAATGATTGTGCATCAGATTGGGATAGGCAGGTCCATGACGGACCCTGTGATGACCCATAAAGCGGGCCGGAGAACGGTGCGATGACCGGCGCCGCGCGTCGGATAGTGACCGGTTTTGACGAACAGGGGCGATCGGCCGTGATCATCGACGGCCTTCCGCCTGCCGACTTGATATTCCGGATTCAGGCATCGGTGGCTATCTGCTATGGCAGACGCAGAAGAACCCGGTGAGCAACGAAGGATCGAGCGAGATGACGCTGATCATAGCAAGCGGAGAAGTCATCCTGCGCGCTGGTGACGCGCTATCCAGCAGGCGCTGCGACACGAGCAGATGACGACTTTGCATTAAGCTGACAATGAATTTAACATAATCTTTATTATCCATCTCGCTATCATCACCGTCTGATCGTATGGCCATGAAATTGAACACGGCATTCTTTTCTGTTTGCCTGAGAAAGGGTCAAGTCGGCCTCCCTCTTCACACTGATGACGGCCAGTTCGTCTTTGCCAGGAACCGCAGGGTCATCTGGCGCGCTATGCTGTCACACAGTCTGTGTCGACAGACAAATGCAGGAGACGATCATGAGCATTGAAGGCAAAGCCAAGGAAGCTGCAGGTTTCGTCAAGGAAGAACTTAACGAGCATGGCAAGTCGCCGGAAAGCCAGAAGAAGGCCCAGGAAGGGCGCGATTTGCGAAACGAGGGTCGCGCCGAAGATGGCAAGCCACCAAAGACGAGCGAACCTGGCACGGGACACTGATTAGCCACAATGCCCGCCCCCTTCGGGGCGGGCTTTTTGTTTCAGCATCACAGGAAACACCCATGTCAGACAGCGACCCAGAAACTCCGCGCGGCCCTTCCGGTGATGCGCGGCCAGACTCGTTCGATCCGCATGTTCAAAATGAAAGCGGTCAAGAGGCGCAGAAACTGGAGGACCGCCCGGCTG
The DNA here is from genome assembly GCF_055521575.1 of Novosphingobium sp. BL-S-24. Taxonomy (NCBI): domain Bacteria; kingdom Pseudomonadati; phylum Pseudomonadota; class Alphaproteobacteria; order Sphingomonadales; family Sphingomonadaceae; genus Novosphingobium; species Novosphingobium sp. BL-S-24. Next base: position 377,783 of record NZ_CM145487.1, on the reverse strand, counting down.
AAAGCACCAGCGTGACGCCCGAAGACTACCCTGAAGATCAAAGAGCCAAGGGCGCTTGATAGGGTTTAGTCACTGTCGCCAACGGTGCATCCAAAGGACCTTACCTTGTTAGATATTACGGACGTGGATGGTCAGCCCGATATTCCCTTGCCTTCAGCCGGACGTATTCAAAAATTGCTGTTTGAAGCGTCGCGCATTGGTCGGACCGAGATGGTTGTTCCGCTTTTGCAGGCGGGGGCAGATTTCGGCGCCGTTGATGACAAGGGCTACACCCCTCTGATCTTGGCGACTTACAACGGTCACCTCGACACGGCGTCAGAACTGCTTGCTGCTGGAGCGAACGTCGATCAACCAGATGGCGCCCGCGGCAATACCCCTCTCATGGGGGTAGCGTTCAAGGGGTATATCGACATTGCGGAATTCCTGTTAGCCGCCGGCGCAGACGTGAATGCGACCAACAAGGCCGGGCAGACCGCCTTAATGTTCGCTGCGTTGTTCGACAGGATGAAGATCGCCGAACTTCTAATCGCACATGGTGCGGCCCCCCATGTGTTCGATTTAGCCGGCAACAGCGCCATTTCCGTGGCCAGGGAACAAGGGAACGGTGTTATGGCTGCGCGGCTTGGTGACACCGCGTCTACCGATAATACTATCTCGTAGACGCCATCAGCATATTTGGCATTGCTGGATTGTAGCTGTGCTCATAACGATGATGTATGCATTTTCACGCTGTATCTCTCCCCTCGCCAGAAATGACAGGTTCGAATTGACCAGTAGTCCGTCCCGTAAGATCGCGGCGCCGATCGTGAGCGGTGCAGCGCCGGTGGACGCCGCCCCTACCCGTCAATCCATCAAAAGCGCTCAGACCCGAGGCCGTTTGGTTGAAGCGACTATCCAATGCCTTGTCGAGGTGGGCTATTCCGGCACGACCACGCCGCTGGTCGCTGCGCGAGCGGGATTATCCCGCGGTGCCATGCTTCATCACTTCGAGAACAGCGCCACTCTGATCCGCGCGACGATCGTTGAATTACACGAACGCCGCCTTCGCGCATTCCGCCGTTCCTCCGAAGTGAGCGAGCACGATCCTGCTGCGATCATCCCGGGTTATTGGCGTCAGGTTCAGAAACCGGCCTTCATCGCGTTTCAGGAATTGGCCCTTGCCGCACGTACGGACGCTCAACTGGCGCAGATCATGCACCCGTTGCAGGTTGAATACCGCGAGCGCTTCAATGCCGAGGCTCTGGCGCTTTTTCCCGAATGGAAATCCGAGCCGGAGCATCTGGCGCAGGCCATCGCCCTATCCCAGACTCTGATCGAGGGCATGGCGCTGAGCCTGATGACCGGAGCGCTGGATGAAGCCATGGTGCCATCATTGCTGGGCACGCTGGAAAGCCAGATCCGCGCACTCCACCCGCCTGCCTGATCAGTCGCGATTGCCGTAGGCGTCAAAAAACGATGGCGGCTTGGCGTAATAACTGGCGTCCATGCGACAATCCATCAGACCGGCGTCCGGAGCGATCACCTGTCCGGTGATGTTCAAAGCATCGTCGCTGGCGAGATAGGCGAAGGCAGCGGCAATTTCGTCCGCAGTCACTACCCGTCGCAACGGATTGCGTGCTTCCGCCGCTTTTCGCATGGCTTCGGCATCGCCATAAGCGATTTCGGTCATGCGGGTGGGTACGTTACCCGGCGCCACTGCGTTGACGCGTATTCCGTCTTCCGCAAGCTCTGCCGCAACGGAACGGGTGAGGCCGAGAACTGCATGCTTCGCAGCGGTATAGGCATGCGGGCCGAGAGCCACCATACCGGCGACGCTGGAAGTGGAGAGGATGACACCACTTCGTTGCGGCCGCATGACGCACGCCGCGTGCTTCATTCCGAAGAACACGCTGTTGAGCAATATCGCCATCGTATCGCCCCACGCGGCGGCATCGATCTCTTGAATGCGGCCGACGGCACCCAGCTGGCCTGCATTGTTTATCATGCAGTCCAGCTTGCCGTGCTCTGAGACGGCGTGTTCGATCAGCGCCTGTACGTCCGCCTCTCGGGTGACGTCGCATGTCAAAAAGGAACCGCCGAGTTCCTGCGCAAGCGCCATGCCTGCATCCTCACGGATGTCGCCGAGCACGAGCCTTGCTCCCTCAGCAGCGAAGCGCCGAGCGGTTGCTTCGCCTAGCCCGCTCGCAGCGCCTGTGATGACGGTGACTCTTTCGGACAGGCGGTTCAATTGAGATCTCCAGCTATCATCAATAGTGGTAAGTCAACTGCACCTGCACGGTGCGCGGTACGTTGGCATAGCCACGTTGATCGGCAAGGCGACCGGTCGCCAGACCCGTGCCCGAGCCAGTACCGGGTGAATCCAGCGCGCCGGAAATGACGAACTGATTGGTCAGGTTCTTGCCGATGACGGCCAGGTCCCACCCGGCTTTCGAACTCAGAGTGACCGATGCATCCAGATTGATATACTTGGGCTGCGTGGCGATCGGATTGTCGAACGGCGATGCGTTGTACCGGCTCGAATAGCGCCCGTCAGCCGACAGCGTGAGCGACATGTCGGGGCTAAGTTCCGCTTCGTAGCTCGTCCCGATCGCTGCAGTCCACCGTGGTGCGTTGGCGGTGGGACGTCCACTCAGGTCCTGAACCAGCAGGCCGCCATAAGGGCTGGCTGCCGTTGGATTGCATCCCTGCGCCGGCGTCTGCCCGGTGACGCATGGGGCGATGAATTCCACGTAGCGCGCTTTGTTGTAGTTAAGGGACCCACGGACGGACAGACCCGGCAGCGCGATGGGGGCCCACTCCGTAGAGATTTCGATACCCTTGGTGCGCGCGGAGCCGGCGTTTGTCGTCACGTACCGAAACGTCTGCGCCTCGAAGAAGTCGACCTGAAGATCGGTATACTCGTAGGTGTAAAGCGCGACGTCAAAACGCAGCTGGTTGTTGAATAGCGTCGTCTTCACGCCGCCTTCGAACCCCTTGGCCTTCTCCGGCTCAAAATCGAGATCCGCAGGGATGGATGCCTGCGTGTACGAGCTCTGGTTGGAAAAGCCGCCAGACTTGTAGCCGGTCTTGAAGCCGCCGTAGATGTTGACGTTCGGCACCGGCTTGTACGATGCGGTGATTTCCGGGCTCCAGTTGGTGAATGTCTGATCCGTATAGATCGGATCGTTCAGGCGATTGATCTGCCCTGCCCGGTTGACGGGGTGCACGAAGAAGCTGTCCTTCGTTTCATGAGTATAGCGGATGCCTGCTGACAGTTCGAGTTGCGGCACGACTTTCCAGGTGACCTGCCCGAACGGCGAAATCGTTTCACCCTTGGTGTAGGAATCCTTGCCGAACGCCACGTATTCCCACTCCGGTCGTTGCGCGCTGTCGCGCACATTACCGGAATAGACGAACTGATCAGAGTCCAGCTTGGTTTTCTGATACAGGACGCCAACCATAAGGTTGAGCGGACCGTCGAGGTTGGTCTGAGCGCGAAGTTCCTCTGAGAATGCCGTCCACTTCTCGCGCGATCCGACGTAGATCTGGGTCGTGCGCTGCTGATAGTCGCTGTCGGTCAGCCAGCGGTTGTTCTGATGCTGGAAATTGGTGGCGGACGTCAGCGTTACGTCACCCAACTGCCATTCCAGATTGTTGGTCGCCTGGAAGGATCGGTATTTGGTGTAAAGCTCGCCGTCCGACCTTGCGAAAGGAAAGTTCGCTGCGATTTCGGGCGGCATCTGGTTGTGGTAGTATTTCCAGTCGCGCTTGCAGGGAACGCCGGGTTGCAACGTGCTGAAGCCGGTGGCGCAGGAGAACACGATGTTGTTCCAAGCACCGTCGTTGGTGGTGGACTGGTTCGCCGAAACCTTGAACGTGTTGGTGATCGCGTCGGTGGGTTGCCACTTCAGCGTCACGCGGCCGACCAGTTCGCCTTCCTTGGGCGATCGCCGGTCCGCTGGTTGCGCCGTAAAAGTCTGCACCGGCCCGCCTGCCACGTCCGTGACGTTGAAGGTGACGGGTGTGGCGTAGTTCCGGGAATAGCCGCCGAACATCTTTGATCCACGAAGTGCAACGCGGATGCCGAGGGTGTCCGTCAGCGGCGCTGAGATCATCTGTTCGATGTATGGACGCTTGGCCCGGAATTCATAACCCAAGCGCGTCGATGCTTCGAACGTCGAGCCGGGATCGGCGGTCGTGATCGATATGACGCCCGCCGTGGCATTCTTGCCGAAGAACAGCGCCTGCGGGCCTTTCAATACTTCGATACGGGATAAATCGAAGAAGCCCTCGTTCAGGATACGACCGCTGGCGTAATAGATACCATCGACGATGACCGCCGTGGAAGACTCGATACCAAGCGCACTTGCAGGTGTGCCGATGCCGCGCAGGGAAATCTGCGCTCCAGAACCTGTCGTGGCGCGGCCTACCACCAGGTTAGGCGTGGTCGCTGCAATCCGCTCAATATTGGAAATGTCCTGGCGGGCGATCTGTGCGGGCGAATAGGCGGTGACCGCAACGGGGATGTCCTGCAGCGACTCCGTGCGTTTACGGGCAGTGACGACGATTTCTTCAAGACCGCCAACCGCAGCCTGTGGTGCAGCATCCTGAGCCAGCGCCGGCGCGGCAAAAACCACTGCTGAAACTGACGCCATCAGTCCGATAGTCAAGCCACCTCGACGCGTGCTCTGAAGGTTCATCATGCTCTCTTCTCCCCATCGTGCTCTTCGCAAGGAAGGCCGACTTATTTTACGATGACGACGATCTATTCGCGCCGACCTACGCCAGCGCGAAGGAAGTTTCGCCTTCATCTCAATCCCCCGGCGTTCGTGATTCGCATCAACGCCGCCAGCCGTTTTGGTTTCCGCCCGCGTTATGCAAAGCGGACGTCACGCTGACAATAAAAAAGTCGAACATGTCTGCTTTTTTATCTCAACCCGCTTAAGAATGCTGGCGGGTTTCGGGCGTTTGCGCCGCACGCCCCTCAAACCCAACCTGTTTTATGGCTCAATTGAGCTAGACTTATTACCCTGCCCTCGTCATGCTTTAGAGCAAGGGAAGGTTGCGTCGCTGGCGTTTCCTAACCCGAAAGTAATCGATGGAGAGGCGCCTTATGCCGGTTTCGAATGACCGCGAAGCGACCGACTATGATGTCATCGTGATTGGTACAGGCGCCGCTGGTCTGAGCACTGCCGCCATTGCCGCTGACCATGGAGCCTCCGTGCTGATGGTGGAAGCGGCCGATCGAATTGGTGGCTCCAGCGCCTTGTCTGGCGGCGTATTCTATGCGGCCGGCACTTCGCTGCAGCGTGAGGCGGGCATTACCGACGATAACGCTGATGCCATGTACCACTATTACATGACACTCAACCAGTACAAGCTGGAGCCGTCCCTTGTACGCACTTTGTGCGAACACTCTGCGCCTGCATTCGAGTGGTTGCGGGAGATTGGTGTCAGATTTACGCAGGACAACCTGTATGCATCCGGCGTTGACAAGATCCGTCGCGGTCATCGGGCGACTGGCGATGGTGCCGGTATTGTCGAGGGTCTGGAAGGCTACCTTTCAGACAAAGGCATCGATACCGTTCTCGATACGCGGGTCGACCGTCTGCTGGTGGAAGGCAGCCGGGTTTGTGGCATCGTCACCGACGGGCAGGAGGTGCGCAGCGCTGCGACGGTGATCGCCACCGGCGGCTTCGGTGCGAACCCCGAAATGCTGGCGCAACTCTATCCCGACGCGGCACGGCACGGTGATCTTCACTGGTACATCGGTGCGCCGACCTGCCGGGGCGACGGACTCGGCCTTGCCGCGCAAGTGGGCGGGCAGTTGAGCAAGGAAAATCGCGGGCTGCTGCTGATCACGCCGGGCTTCGTCAAGGATCTGGAAAGCTATCTCCCGGGCTGGCTGATGATGGTGAACCGCGACGGACGGCGGTTCATCGATGAAACGATCGAATACTCCGTATTGGCCGGCGTTCTCGACGAGCAGCCGGGTCAGGACTGTTTTGCGATCTTCGATGAGGAAGCTCGCCTGTCCTCCAAAACCACGAAGTATCGCCCTGCTCCCAACTGGACGTCGGAACGATTGCTGGACCATGTCGAGGCCGGGACGCTGATTGCGGCGCCGACACTCGATGAGTTGGCAATCAAGCTGGGTGTTCCAGCCCCTCGCCTCCGTACCACGGCCGAACGCTATAACGAGCAGGTGCAGATGGGTAATGATCTGGACTACTTCAAGCCTGCCGCGATGCTTCGTCCTGTAGCGGAAGGACCGTTCTACGCTGCCCATATCCGTCCCGGCATCATCTGCTGGACCGGAACCGGGATCCGCATCGACACGCAGGCTCGTGTCCTTGGCGAAGACGATCGCCCGGTGCCGGGCCTGTACGCGGCAGGTGAAACGACGGGCGGCATGTTCGGGCAATGCTATGCCGCGGGTGGAGCATCGATCGGCAATGCCGTCGTCTTCGGACGGATTGCCGGAGCCAACGCTGCGAAGGAAGGGCAACCCGCATGACATACGAAGATCGCACCGTCGATGTGCTGATCGCCGGTACGGGCGCTGCTGGGCTGACGGCTGCCGTCACCGCGCGCAACGCTGGACTTGAGGTTCTGGTGGTCGAAAAGGAGGCCGTTTTCGGCGGGACGACGGCAACGTCTGGCGGTGTTCTGTGGGTGCCGGGCAACCACCACTCCCCTGCCATGCAACGCGCTACGGGCAAACGTGACGACATCGACAATGCCCGCGCGTATCTGATCGAGGAAACCGGCAATTACATCGAACGGGATCGTGTGGAAGCCTATCTCGACGTCGCTCCCCGCATGGTGCGGTTCCTCGAGCAGAATAGCCAGGTCCGCTTTTACGGCATGGACTATCCGGACTATCATTCCGAAAGCGAGCACAGTTCCATCGTCCGATCCATCGGGACGGTGGATTACGAAGCGCGTGAACTCGGCCCGCACCTCAAGAACCTGAAGCAGCAATTGCCACAAACTCTGTTTCTGGGTTTCGCGGTCGGTTCCGGGGTGGAGATGATCCAGTTCATGAAGGCGGGTCGCTCAGTGAAGGCGCTCGGCTTCGTCGCTCGCAAGCTGGCCCGTCACTTTGCCGACGTGCTGCGCTATGGTGAAGGGCAGCAGGTGGTGCGGGGGCGCGCGCTGGTGGCAAGATTGGCACGCACCTTGTTCGACAAAGAAGTCCCGATCTGGCTTTCCTCTCCGGTAGCGGGGCTGATCCGAAAGGAAGGTCGCGTCACGGGTGCGGAAATCGACACGCCGCAAGGTCGCGTTCGCATCACTGCTCGCCGCGCGGTGGTGCTGGCCTGTGGCGGGTATCCCAACGATCCCGACAGGCGCGCCGAGACATTCCCCTCACCTGCCAACAATCGCGATCAGCGCAACCCGACCAATCCGGGCAACACCGGAGACGGCATTCGCTTGGCCGAAAGCGTTGGAGGTGCGTTCAACGGCAACGTCGCGCATCCGGCGGCGTGGATGCCGGTTTCGGTTCTGCCCGGTTCCAAAGACTTCACCGGGGTATGGCCGCATCTGATCGACCGGCAGAAACCCGGCTTCGTCGCAGTGCGCCCGGATGGCCGCCGGTTCGGAGACGAATCCAGCGCCTATCACGATATCGTCCCCGAAATGACGCGCGCCAGCGAAGGGGACGCCAGTGCCTGGGCCTGGCTCATCGGGGACGCCGCCGCCGTCAGGAAATGGGGTATCGGCATGGTGCGCCCCTTCCCCATTCCCCATGGATCGCACTTGCGAAGCGGTTATCTTAAACGCGCGGATAGCCTGCGCGAACTGGCTGTCATCTGCGGGATTGATGCCGACACGCTGGCAAGCACCGTTGCGACGTTCAACGCCAATGCCGAAAGCGGCGCGGATCCTCAGTTCGGTCGCGGTGGGCGGGTGTATGATGTCTATCAAGGCGACCCGGAGCATAAACCCAACCCCTGCCTTGGCCCTTTGGTCAAGGCCCCGTTCTACGCGATCCGCATCGAGGCGGGGATCATCGGGACGTTTGCGGGACTGAAAACGGATCAGCATGCCCGTGTTCTCAACGACGATGGCGTGGCCGTTCAGGGGTTGTATGCGGTGGGGAACGATCAGGCCAACGTCTTTGCCGGAGCCTATCCCGGGGCCGGTGCCACGATCGGACCGGCGATGACCTTCGCCTACATCGCCGGTCGCCATATCGCGGGCCTGGAGCCTTGATCGAGGAGTTCGACTTCATCGTCAGCGGCGCCGGATCAGCGGGCTGCGTCGTGGCGGCGCGCCTTAGCGAGAGTGGGCGTCATTCGGTGCTGCTGCTTGAGGCCGGGCCGGAGGACAAGGCGTTCTGGATCAAGCCGCCGATGGGTTATCCGATGCTGTTCGCCGATCCCAAAGTGAACTGGATGTTCGAAACCGAGCCGGAGGCCCAGCTTAACGGCCGCCGGATGTACCAACCGCGCGGCAAAGTCCTAGGCGGGACCAGCTCGATCAACGGCATGCTCTATATCCGTGGCAATGCGCGCGATTACGATCACTGGCGCCAGCTTGGCTGCGAGGGTTGGAGTTATGCCGACGTCCTGCCGTACTTCCGCAAGGCTGAGGACCAACAGCGGGGTGCAGACGAGTACCACGGCGTCGGCGGGCCGCTTACGGTTTCCGATCAGCCCGGCGGTTCCCCTATTGCTGACGCCATCGTGAAGGCTGCGCAGGAGGCGGGCGTCCCCTATAATCCTGACTTCAACGGCGCCAGTCAGGAAGGTGCGGGCTTCTTCCAGACCACCACCCGCAACAACCGCCGATGGAACACGTCACAGGCCTATCTCGCACCGGCCCGTAGCCGGGCGAACCTGACCGTCGCGACCCACGCCCATGCCACTCGTGTTCTGGTGGAGGGGATGCGCGCGACCGGCATCGAGTATCGCACCAGGGGCGGCCTGAAAACCGCCAAGGCCCGGCGTGAGGTGATCGTGTGCGGCGGCGCGTTCGGATCGCCGCACCTCCTTCAGTTATCGGGGATCGGCCCGGCGGAGCATCTGCGCGAACATGGCATCGCTCCGTTGGTCGATCTGTCCGGTGTGGGCGCCAACCTGATGGACCATTTCTATATCTCGCTGATGTTCCGCTGTTCGCAGCCGATCACGATCAACGAGCTGGCCAACAGCCCCCTCCGCAAGCTGAAAGCCGGGATCGACTACGTCCTGTTCAACAAGGGTCCGCTTGCCAGCAACGGCATTTTCGCAGGCATCTTCACCCACACCGACGAGCGGCAGGATCGGCCGAACCTTCAGATCAATACCAACATCTGGACAGTGCAGAGCCGCACCGCCTCCGGGATGAAGGCGCACCCCTTCCCCGGTTTCACGATGAGCCCAGTCCATCTCAATCCGCTGGCCACCGGCACTGTGCGCCTGCGCAGCGCCGACCCCCTGGCCGATCCGGTGATCCGCCAGAATTTCCTGACCGACCGTACCGACGTGGAAGCGATGATTGCCGCCGTGAAGGTGGTGCGCGGTATCGCCGCTCAGCCCGCGCTTGCGGCCTACAATGCCGGAGAGATCGCGCCCGGCGCGGATGCGCGCAGCGATAGCGAGATCGAAGCGTGGGTGCGGGGCGCCGCCATCGCCAACCTGCACCCCGTCGGTTCCTGCCGCATGGGAATAGGCGATGATGCCGTGGTTGATCCGCGTCTCAGGGTGCGCGGGGTCGCCGGGCTGCGCGTCGCCGATGCCTCCATCATGCCGAGCCTTCCCGCCGGAAACACCAACGCCCCTTCGATCATGATCGGCGAGAAATGCGCCGACATGGTCCTGGACGACAATCCATCGAACTGAGGAGAAGACTATGCCTACTATCGAAGAACGCATCGCCCGGCTGGAAGCGGAATCGCAGATCCGCCAGCTGATCGCCCGCTATTGCTTCACGCTGGACGATCGCGATGTCGATGCGGTGCGCGAACTGTTCGCGCCTGATGCGGTACTGAAGTCCGCTGACGGGGTGATGAACGCCACCGGCATCGATGCGATCATGACCCAGTATGATGGCCGCTTCGATGTGCTCGGCCCCGGCCATCACTTCATGCACGACGTCCAGCTCGATTTCGTGGGCGACGGTTCGCAGGAAGCAACCGGGCGAGTGATCGGCCATGCAGAGTTGTGGCGCAACAACCAGATGATGGTCACCGCAATCCGCTACGACGACAAGTATCGCAACACCGACGCGGGCTGGAAATTCGCTGAACGCACGATCGCGTTTCTGTATTACGTGCCGATCGACAAGTACCCGAACATCCTGTCCACGCCGTTGCGCAACCACGCCTATGCCGAACCAAAGCCTGCGGACTTTCCGGAAAAGCTGCCGACGTGGATCGCCTACGAAAAATCGCGCGGACGCGGCTGAAGCCAGATCCACGCGAGCGAAGCACACGGTTGATCGCCCGCTGGCGAATGCGGGATAACGCCGGGGAAAGGCGCGGCAGGCAAACATCGGGCCGGCATCGCTGCGTCCATGCCGGACGTGGGGATTGTCACATGCTCTTGCGAATGGCCGGGTAGCTGCGGCAGCCCGGCTCGACCTGGTATTGCATCGGAGCCATCCGGTATGATCGGCGCGTGGGGCTCGCTTCGTGGCCGATCATGGGATTTTCGGAGTGCCAATCCGGAGAGGGAGTGGATTGCCGAAAGCCCAGGGGATGCTCCGGGTCTTGAGGGACGCAGTGCATGGCCACGACTGAAAAACCCGTGTCCGACTGCGACGCCGACCCGATACACTGCGACGTTCTTGTACATCAAACGCCGCGGATCGAAATGATATAACCTATTTGGCACAAAATGTCAATTGGTCGGAGGTGATGCGTCCGGAAATGAGGCGCTGGTTCCGGGAGATACCCTCCTGCATCGTCATCCGGCGTTGTGTATGATCGCGCAGCAAAAGTGAGGATACCTTTCGTGGCAAAGCAAGTCCGGTGAAGCGCGATGGAAACGAACAGGCCGCGTGGCAGCGCCGCAAGGATTTCCGCCCAAAGGAAATACTTGCGGCAGCGCGGACACTGATCGAGGAAGAAGGCACAAAAGCCACGTCCATGGCCAAGATCGCCAAGCTGGCGGGTGTTTCGGAAGCGACGGTCTACAAGTACTACGACAGCAAGCAGGAGCTGGTGAACCAGGTTCTGGCGGAATGGGCCGCGCCATTCGTCGAACGGCTGACCAGCGAATTGCGCCACATCACCGATCTGCGTTCGCAATTGACCCTGATCGCCGCGCGGTTTCTTCGCTCGATCGAAGAGACGCCACGGTTTCACCGGGTGTTCTACCAAGAACTTCGCTGGGCCGATTACCGCGGCACGGAACTTCACAAGCTCAACCGCACATTCGCGCACACCGTCGTTCTGGCAGTTCAGCAGGCCAGGGACGAGGGCAAAGTGCGCGCAGACGTGGACCCAGTGATGATCCGCGACATGATGTTCGGCGGGTTGGAACACATCGCCATGCGAACCAGCTTTATTGACCGACCACTCGACATCGATATCGAAGCCGGACGCTACGTGGACGTTCTGATGGGTGGAGTGCTGGCGACCCCTGCTGAGCCTGCGCCGCCGTCCGAAGTCGCACGTCTTTCAGCGCTCGTCGATCGGATGGAAATTCTGGCTGACAACCTAACCAAGAAATAAGATGCCGACAAAAAGGCAGGCATGAATGTCTTTTTTTATCCGCGGGATTGGGCTAGTCCTGTGCCTGAACGAAACTGCCATTTGGCGTGGGAGAGCGCGGACCAGTGAAACGACCCGGCGCGGATGAACCGACGATGCAGGCGCTCAAAAGCGCCCAGACGCGCGCGCGGTTGATCGATGCGACAATCCGGGTGCTGGTGCGCAGCGGCTATTCCCGCACGACGACCCCGCAAGTCGCGTTGGAGGCCGGGCTTTCGCGCGGGGCGATGCTGCACCATTTCGACAACGGCGTTTCGTTGATCAAAGCCACGATTATGCACTTGCACGAACGCCGGCTACGGGCCTTTCGCCGCGCCGCCGAACGCAGCGCGCTCGATCATCGCGCCATGGTGCGCACGTATTGGCGGCAGATCCAGAAACCGGCTTTCATTGCGTTTCACGAGTTGGCCGTTGCCGCAAGGACCAACCCGGACCTTGCCGCAGTGCTGCTGCCGCTTCAGGTGGAATTTCGTGACCGGTTCAACCAGCTTGCGGTGCAGCTCTATCCCGAGTGGCAGGAAAGCCCGGCAAAATTCGCTTTGGCGATGGCCATTTCGCAGGCGACGATGGAAGGGATGGCCGTCAACCTGCTGACCGGCGCTATGGATGCCGATCTGGTTGAGCCAGTGCTCGAATCGCTGGAGGCGCAGTTGCGTGCACTGCGCCCCCCGTCGCGGGATCAGGCGGCGTGAGCGGTTCCCCAGCGTATGCCCCGGCGCAGCAATTCATGAAAAACCGGGTAATTCCAGGCGCAGCGCTGCGGGTGCGGCCAGAACGGGCTGACCGGCAGCAAATCGTAATGTCCCCTGCAATGGCCCAGCGTCAGGTACAGGATCGCCCCCTGCCCGACCTTGCGTTCGTACAGCACGGGCACTTGCGCCTTGTCCCATTCGGCATCCCGAAATTCATCGCACCGACCTGTGAAACTGGTGTGCAGCAGCACGTCGATATCGGCAGTCCGGTGGGTAAGGTACAGCTCGTCTTCAACCCGGAAATCGCGCATTCCGGCCGTCATCTCGTGATCATCGCGCGTGACGAAGACCTTGAACGGAGCGATCGGCGGGTGCCCGGCAAAACGTGTGCCGAGCAGGCCGGTGAACGCAGGCACCTCATCGGGCGTATCGACCACGCCATCCGCACCGAAGCGCAGGATCGCGTTGGTCCCGTGCAGCGCCAGCCAGCGTCCGCCGCGCGCCAGAAATGCCTCCAGCCCTGCGATTTCCTCGTCCGTCGTCGGCACCATGTCGCACGTGTAGGTGATCAGCATGTCCGCCGCCGCCAGACTGGCCAAGTCCGCATAATCGGACGCAACCGAGGTCCGGATGCGCGGCTGCTCGGCCAGCAACTTGAGCAGTTCGAGGCGGGCGTAATCGATATCGTGGAACTTGCCCGCCGCGATCAGGTGAACTTTCATTTTTCAGCAAACTCCCCTCGTGTGCATACGCACGAGGGTACGCCGGGCGAGAGCGCTGGCAATATTCAAGATCAGACAAGCGGAGAATTCGAATGAGCGGGAGCGGCAAGGGACCTCTGGCGGGCGTCAGGGTCCTCGATCTTACCAGCGTGCTGATGGGGCCGTACGCCACGCAGATCTTCGCCGATCTGGGTGCGGACGTGATCAAGGTGGAAAGCCCGCAGGGCGATACCACGCGCTTTATCCCGCCCGGCCCGGACGCGTCGCGCGGGGCGATGTTCCTGAACGTCAATCGCGGCAAGCGCTCGATCGTCCTCGACCTGAAGCAGCCCGAAGCCCACGCGGCATTGCTGCGCATGGCGAAGGGCGCGGACGTGTTCATCCATTCAATGCGGTCTAGCGCGATCGGACGCCTCGGGCTGGATTACGCGGCGCTGCGCGAGGCTAACCCCGCTATCATTTACGCCAATCTCTACGGTTTTGCGCGCAGCGGACCATACCGGGATTACCCCGCCTATGACGACATCGTCCAGGCCGCATCCGGCATCGTCGATCTGCAGGCCCGGCTTTCAGGCGGCGAGCCGACGTATGCTGCCACCGTCATCGCCGACAAGGTTGCCGGGCTGACCGGCGCCTATGCCGTGATCGCGGCGCTCTACGCTCGCGAGAAGAGCGGCATCGGGCAGGAGATCGAAATTCCGATGTTCGAGACGCTGGTGTCGTTCGCGATGGTCGAGCATCTGTGCGGATCGCTGTTCGTGCCTCCGCAGGGGCCGCCGGAGTATCCGCGCGCTACCTCCGAAGCCCGGCGACCTTATCGCACGGCGGACGGATACATCGGCGTGATGATCTACAACGACAAGCACTGGCGCGCCTTCTTCGATGCGCTGGGCAATCCCGAGTGGTCGCAGGACCCGATGTTCGCCTCCATGCGATCGCGGACCCAGAACATTACTGCGGTCCTCGCGAAAGTAGCGGAAGTGATCGAAACCCGGGCGACCGAAGAGTGGGTGGAGTTGTTCCGACAAGCGCACATTCCTGCCACCGCGATCAAGAGCCTGACCGACCTGCTGGATGATCCCCATCTGGTCGAGACCGGTTTCTGGCAGGAGCGCGACACGACCGAAGGCAAGCTGCGCTTCCCCGGTATTCCGACGACGTTCTCCGAAACCCCCGGCGCGATCGGCGATCCGGGACCGGCATTGGGCGGTGAGAGCCTGGACGTGCTGCGTGAGGCTGGCTTCTCCGACGAGGAGATCGCAGACCTGCAGTCTCGCGGCGCGGTAAGGACGGCGGCGTGACCAGTCCCGAAGCCCATTGGCGCGCTGCCTTGAAACAAGGCCAACTGCTGCTGCAACGGGCGCCGGACGGCAGCGCGGTATTTCCTCCGCGCCTTGCCGCCCCCGGCACCGGTGAAGCGCTCGAATGGTTCGAGGCATCAGGCAAGGGTAGTGTCTATTCATTGTCATGGATCCAGCGCAAGCCGCCTGCCGAACCCTATCATGTCGCGCTTATCGAGCTTGACGAAGGAACCCGGCTGATGAGCCGGGTGGAAGACGTGACCCCTGAAACGCTTTCTGTCGGTATGCGGGTAGAGGCGTTTGTGGATCAGGACGGAGAAGCGCCCCTGCTGCTGTTCCGCCCGACGCGGGAGGTCTGAGAGTGGGCGATACATTCCCCCGTGGCCGCACCGCAATTGCTGGCCTCGCGACATTTGGCGTGGGCGAAATGCCCGGCTATTCCTCCATGGAATTGACGGCAAAGGCAGCCATGATGGCCGTCGCTGATGCCGGATTGACGCTGCCCCAGATCGACGCGCTGTTCATCTGTCAGCCGGACGACTTCTTTGCCGGGCTGTCCTTCGCCGAATACCTTGGCCTGCAACCGCGGTACACGGACAACAACCGCACCGGCGGCTCCGCGTTCATGAGCCACATGGCCGTCGCGGCGATGATGCTGGATGCCGGCTACATCGATTGCGCGCTGATCGCCTATGGTTCCAACCAACGCAGCAACGGCGGCAAGCTGGCGACAAAGATCACCAGCAACCAATGGGATGCGCCCTACGCGCCGATCTTCCCCCTCACCTCCTACGCGCTGGCGGCGGCGCGGCACATGCATGAATACGGCACCAAGCGCGAGGATCTCGCTGCGGTAGCACTGGCCGCGCGGGAATGGGCGAACACCAATCCGGAGGCTTTCGCCAGGGGACCGCTGACGCTGCAGGATTACCTCTCCGCACGGATGGTCAGCACGCCTATCTCGGTAAAGGATTGTTGCCTCGTCACCGATGGCGCGGCCGCGATCGTGATGACTCGCATTGACAGAGCGCGCGATCTCGCCCGCCCCCCCGTCCCCGTTCTGGGCGCGGCCGCCGCAACGTGGTGGAATTCGATCGCTCAGGCTCCGGACGTTACCGTTACCGCTGCGAAGGAATCGGGTGCGCGGGCGATGGCCATGGCCGGAGTGTCCCCGTCCGACATCGACACGGCCCAATTGTACGATGCCTTCACGATCAACACGATCCTGTTCCTGGAAGACCTGGGCTTCTGTCCCAAGGGAGAGGGAGGCCGCTTCGTCAGCAGCGGGGCCATCGCCCCGGGAGGCAGCCTGCCGGTCAACACCAATGGCGGCGGGCTATCCTGCTGCCATCCCGGCATGTACGGCCTGTTCGCCATTATCGAGGCGGCGCGGCAGATCCGTGGCGAGGCGGCCAACCAGCTAGCCGAAGTGGACGTGGCCCTGGCCCACGGGAACGGCGGAACACTCTCGAGCCAAGCAACGGTGATCCTGGGGAGCATGGCCACGCTATGATGGTGTAACTGGGCGGCGGCGATGCGCCGCCTCCCCTTACACCGCTTCCAGTGCCAGCACCCGGCGATACCCTTTCAACGCTCGCCACATGAAGAACGCCGAGACCGCCCCGGCCGCCGCGCACGTCAGCGAAAGCGAAAGCCCCACGCTGCGCTCGTCGCCAAAGACGTGATCCGTAAGCAAGGCCACGATGGTGGGTGCTGCGCCGAGTCCCATAACACTCGCCACGAAAACGTAGATCGAGGACGAGATACCCCGCATGCGGTTCGGCGTCGCCATTTGCAGCCCGGATGAGGCCAACGCCTGTGGCAGCGAGTACGTAAAACTGGCCAAGGTAGCGATGGCGATCGCCGCCTCGTACGATGGCGCGAAGGCCAGCGACAGGGATATCACGATCAATGCCAGAGCCGCAAAAAACGGCACGCGCATCAGGGCATCGGCCGAGCCGCGCTTTCGCAGCCAGTTCGCCACGACCGGTCCCGCAAGTACGCCGATCGAGCCGGTGATAAGCACCGCTACCCCGTAATGCACGCCCACCGTCGCCGCGCTCGCGCCGAACCGACGCATAAGCATGGCGGGCATCCACGCGGGGAAGGCGTACAGGATGATGACCAGCGAGGCCATGCCCGCATAGAAGTTGCCGTAAAAATCGCCACGATCGACGAAGGTGCGCCAAACTTGCGCAAACGGCATCCGTTGACCCGCATCCTTTGCAGCCAGCTTTCGGGCAGGCTCACGTATGCCGAGCATCATCAGCATGATCACGAAGCCGGGCAATCCCGCCACCAGGAACACGACTTGCCACGGCTTCAACGCGCCCAGATAGGGAACGGCGGACAAGTCCCACCCTTGCGCCGCTTCCAGCAGCAGCCCGCCAAAGATCAGCGCCAGCCCCCCGCCGATATACGGGCCCATCAAAAAGATGCTGAAAGCGCGCGGAATCATCCGGGTCGGGAAACTGTCCGCGATGATCGACCAGGCGGCGGGCGTGAGGCTCGCTTCTGCTCCACCCACGGCTGCCCGCGCGAAGAACAGTTGCCAATAGCTACGCGCCAGCCCGCAAAGGCTCGTGCCAAGGCTCCACAGTCCAATGCCGCCCAGCAAAATACGGCGACGGCTGCCGGTATCGGCAAGTCGCCCGAACAACGGGCTGAAGAGGATATAGGCCGTTGTAAAGGCCAGCCCTTGCAGCAGACTAAGCCGGGTATCGGTCAGCCCGAAGTCGGCCTTCAGTGGAGCGACCAGCAAGTTGAGCACCTGCCGGTCGATGAAGCTTACGGTGTAGGCCAGCGTCAGTACGAAGATCAGGTACCACGCCGCCGCGCTCGGCGCTGGTTCAGTATCGAAGGGAACCGTTGCGGCGGCGTTGTCGATAGCGGCATCGGCGGCTGCGACGCCCGTCATGCAGCGATCCATTCTTCGATCATCGGGCGCACCGCTTCACCCACCAGTTCCAGGACCGGACCGTCGCCTCGTGCCAGGTAGGCCATTTGGCCATACCGATGTTTTGGGGATGCTCCGGCGGCGATCAGGCGCCACCCATCTTCCATGAGACTTTCGACCTGCGCCCCGACATTATCGGTCCAGGCGCCGACATGCGCTCGCGAAACGCTGCGGAGAACATCATACGCGCCGCCAGGAGTCGCCTGGATCAGTTCCACATGGATCGGCCCCTGTCGCGAGTACGTCACGTCAAGGTGGGCCTCCGACCAGCCACCATCTGGCAACCATACGCGCAGCGGGTCGAACTTACGTACCGGTGCCCAATCGATGCCAAGTCCTTTGGTCAATTGATCCATGGATTGATGAATATCATCGACAATCAGCCCATGATGATACAGCTTATCGAACGCTTTCAATTGACACTCTTCCCATCTTATCAATCAGCGAATACCTGTCAGCAACGCGATTTTTGTAATCTTTATCTGTGCATGAGCGGGAGATAATTGCAATGACTGGCCTGATTGTCGAGCATCGTGATGCCATCTGCCTTCTGACCATTGACCGGGAGCCTGCTCGAAACGCGCTGGATGCTGCCACTTCCCGCGCGATGGACGATGCTATCACGGCGGCGGAGGCGGACCCTTCGATCGGCGCGCTGATCGTCACGGGCACAGGCGATCGCGCGTTTTGCGCAGGCATGGATCTTAAAGAGGCGGAGCGGATCGGGGCGGGCCATGGATTGATCCCGGGCCGGGGCTTCGGCGGCATTACCGAGCGCAAGCGCACCAAGCCCTTGATTGCCGCCATCAACGGCACCGCCGTCGCGGGCGGGTTTGAAATCATGATGGCTTGCGACATGGTTTTCGCTGCCGACCACGCGATGATGGGAGTCAGCGAAGTGAAGCGCGGGCTTTTTGCCTTTGCCGGCGGCATCCAGCGCCTTGCCGCTCAAGTTCCGCGCGCTACGGCTCTGGCGATGATCATGACCGGCGAACTGCTTCCCGCGCGCCGCCTCTATGAACTGGGCATCATCACCGAGGTGGTGAGTGCCGACCGACTGCTGGACCGGACGATCGCTGTGACACAAACGATGCTCCGAAATAGCTGGCAGGCAATCAACAATGGCCGTCACTTGTATGACTTGTCCTCTGGGATGGACATTGATCAGGCCCTGGCGGTCGGCAACGCTTGGGGGAAAGCCACGCTCGACAGCGCGGACAGCCGGGAAGGTATCGCCGCCTACGCTAACAAGCGGGAAGCGGAATTCGGCGACGCGGGAGTGGTGCGACCGACCGGCTGATGAAATTACAATCACTGTTGACTGTTTTATCGCGCAAGAGGTAGGATCGCAAGCATCACGACGACAGAATCAAACATACATGTCTGTTTTTTGATTCGGTCGCCGCCGCTCCGTCAACAGGGTGCGGCAGGCAAGGGAGAGAAGGCCGATGCTGGATCTGGTCACAGATCAAAAGCCCGAGAATGATTTCGCGCGCATGGATTATGAGCGTGATCGCAAGGGGCCGCCCGAAGGCTTTCCCAAGCTCCCCGATATTCCCGGCACGCGCTACACTGACCCGGAGTTCCTCCGTCTCGAAAAAGAGATGATGTGGGATAAGGCCTGGCTTTACGCTGGCCATGTCGATCAGTTGCCGAATAACGGATCGTGGTTTCTTACCCGCAATTCGGGTGTGCCGATCATCGTCGCACGAAATCTGCAGGGTGAAGTCAAGGCGTTCTATAACACCTGTCAGCATCGCGGCGCCCCGTTGGTCACCGAGGAGTCTGGTGAAGGGCGTGGCTTCGTCTGTGGCTATCACGGTTGGAGCTATACGCTTGATGGCAAACTGACGGCGGTTCGCGACAAGCGGGATTTCGTCGATTTCGACATGTCCTGTCGTTCGCTCGTACAGGTACGCTGTGAACTGCTGGGGTCGTTGATCTTCATCAACCGTGATCCGGAAGCGCAATCCCTTATGGAGCATATCGGCCCGATGGCTGAGCAGCTCGAACAATTCGAGCTTGATAAGCTCCGCTTAGTCGATAGCCGAAGCTATGAAGTTGACTGCAATGTCAAAGTCTTGCTCGATGCTTTTCTGGAAGTGTATCACCTGAAATCGATCCACATCAATACGGTGGATCGGTTCCTGGATCACCGCTCGATGATCGTTACGTTGTGGCCGGGTGGTCATAGCCGCATGGCCACGCCGAACCGACGGCCCGATTGGGTCGATCCGGGGACGGTCGGCATGCCGGAGATCGCTTCGATCACGGAATTCCCGGCCAAAAATAACGTCAGCTACCAGATCTACCCGAACTTCATTATGCCGCCGGCGCCAACGGGGATTCCCATCCTGCAGTTCTGGCCTATCGGCACGAAGCGTACGCGGGTGGTTTCCAGCTGGTTGGCACCTGACCATGATCCAGAAAATCCGCATCCCCTTTGGCCAACGCGCCTGAGCAACTGGGAACGGATCCTGTACGAGGATCTGCAGTACGCGCCGCAAATTCAGGAATCCCTGGAAAGCCCTGGATTCAAAGGGATGCCCTTGAATTATCAGGAACGTCGCATCTATCACTGGCACGAAGAGCTCGACCGTCGCATCGGTCTCAACCGCGTTCCAGAACATGCGCGCGTCGAGCAGGTACTAGGCGATCGCTGGGTCCAGCAGGACTGAGCATGCATGACGCTCGCCGCCGTTTGAGCGGGGCCACGCATGACCTATAGGAGAAAAAGACATGGCCGACCTGGCCGGAAAGATTGCCGTCGTCGTCGGCGCGGCGAACCGGGACAACATGGCTCAGGTGATCGCGCGAAGGCTCGCATCCGATGGCGCCACCGTCATCGTTGCCGGGCGCAAGGCCGAGGAGCTTGACCGGCTAGCAGCCGAGATAGGCGGCCTTGCCGTCACCGGGTGCGATCTTACCAGCGAGGATGACCTCGCCCGCCTCGGTGAAGCCGCTACTTCGGCGTATGGTGGCATCGATATTGCCGTGAACGCAACCGGTTGGGGCTTGCTCAAGCCTTTTCTGGAAACCACCAAGGCCGACATCGAGCGGATGACATCGCTTCAGTTCACCGGGGCAATCCTGTTCTATCAGGCGATGCTGCGCGTGATGCGCGATGGCGGATCGCTGATCCAGATCTCGTCGGCCACGGCATCCATCATGCTGGAAGATCATGCGGCTTATATGGG
This sequence comes from Novosphingobium sp. BL-S-24, assembly GCF_055521575.1. Classification (NCBI taxonomy): domain Bacteria; kingdom Pseudomonadati; phylum Pseudomonadota; class Alphaproteobacteria; order Sphingomonadales; family Sphingomonadaceae; genus Novosphingobium; species Novosphingobium sp. BL-S-24. Next base: position 357,232 of record NZ_CM145487.1, on the reverse strand, counting down.
AACCAAGGCCGGTGCCGATCATGTCATCCGGTGCGTCGCCAACGAGTTCGGGCATCGAGGCATTCGCGCGAACTCGGTAGCACCGGGTTTCACTGTCACACCAATGACTGAAAAAGCCGCCAAAAACAGTGCGATAATCGATACATTTACGAAAGAATATCCGCTTGGCCGGGTGGGGACGAGCGACGATATTGCCGAGGCTGTTTCATGGTTGTCGAGCGATGCATGCTTCATGAGTGGGCAGGTTCTGCAGGTGAACGGCGGACTGACTCTCCGCCGTAATCCAACCAACGCCGAAATCGTCACCGCCGTGAAAGCCGCGCGTCAGACAGCATGATCCTGGGCATCCATCACCTCGCCATCTCGACGCCGAACCTCGAACGGTTCGTCGATCACTATCAGCGTTGGTTCGGGTTCGAGCGAGCGGGCAAGGCCGGTGGCTGGGAGCCAGGCAATGAACGCATCGACACGATGGTGGGCCTCACGGATAGCAGCGCGAAGTACGAGATGATCCGCTTGGGCAACCTGCACATCGAGGTTTTCGAGTACAGCAGCAACGACCCCCAGACGGTCCATCCGCGGATGTGCGACAGAGGCATCACCCATCTGTGCCTCTATTGCGACGATGTCTTTGCCGAGCACGAACGGCTTTCTGCTCTGGGTATGGAGTTTAATTGCCCGCCGGGCGGTTCGGCAGCAACACGAGCCACCTATGGCAAAGACTGCGACGGTAATGTCGTTGAGTTATTACAGATAGTTGATCTAGACTGTGGATTCGGATTCGAAAAGTTGGGTGCCCCCTGTTAGGCGACGCCGCAGGACCCAGTGCGCAGTTATGGACACCCAAGTTGATAGATGAAAACCCTTACGTAGATGATCCTGAGGCTGAACGTCGCCTAGGCTACACTTACGATGAAATCTCGCCGGACTTATTCCGCGCGGAGCCCATACCAAGCGGACTGCTCCGACTGTACGGAGGAATGGCGCTTTCTCAATGTCTGGCCGCTGCCAGGCTGACGGTTCCAGACGACAAGACCGCGCATAGCCTTCATGCCTATTTCCTGAAGCCGGGGCTGATCGATCGTCCGCTGGACATGCAGGTTTCGCGCGAAAGTGACGGGCGCAGTTTTGCAAATCGAACGGTGCGCATGACGCAGGATGGCGTGCCCATCATCAACATGATGGCGTCGTTCAAGGCGCCGGAGGGTTCGGGGCGGCACGGAATTTCGATGCCCGATGTGCCCGCTCCCGAAGATCTAATCAGTTTGGACGAACTGGTTGCCAACTATGGCGACCGGCTGCCTGAACGCCACCGACCTTTCTGGTGCCGACGTCAGCAGGTGGATTGGCGTCCAATCGGCTCTTTCGCTTTCGACGAGCGCAACCTGCGGCCGGCGAGCCGGGACTTCTGGTTTCGTTTTAATGGTAAGGTCGAAGGCGCGCTGGATGTGCATCAGCGGTTGCTGGTATACGCATCCGATTTGCACATCTTCCACACTGCTTTGGGCCCTCTTGGTATCGGATGGGCGAACGATTATTTGCAGAGCAGCAGTCTGGATCACGCCGTGTGGTTTCACGACGAGTTTCGGGTCGATGAGTGGATGCTCTATTCGCTCGACAGTCCGGCGGCGACCGATGCGCTAGCCTTGGGGCGGGGCAATATCTTTCGCCGGGACGGAACGCTGGTGGCGACTGTATGTCAGCAGGGTCTCGCCCGTGTGCTGGAAGAGAAACGCGAAGGAAAATTGTGACCGAGCCATTTAAGCCCGCCAAGCCAACCCGAACGTTCGAGGACCTTGAGTTGGGCGAATTTCGCCAGTCGTCACCTCGGACGGTGACCCAGGATGAGATCCTGGAATTCGCCCGCAAGTACGATCCGCAGTGGTTCCATACCGACCCGGAAAGCGCGCGGGAATCGGTGTTCGGCGAGGTGGTGGCCAGTGGCATCCATGTGCTGGCCCTATGGCGGCAGATGGATCATGAGATCAATTGGGATATTGATTGGGTCTGCGGCGTGGGCTGGGACGAACTGCGACTAAAGCGCGCCATACGTGCAGGAGATACGATCCACGTCACCAGCGAGATCGTCGCCCTCGAACCGTCCACGTCCCGCAACGACCGCGGCACGGCGAAGACCCGCTATGCGGTCATGCTGGCAGACGGGACGGAAGCGGTTACGTTCACCAGCATCAATCTAGTCTACACTCGAGAGGCGCGGGACAAGATGGCCGGGACCGCCAGATAGAGCGCTGTCCCCTCCCCAATCAATCCAGTGCCGCGAGCATGTCTCGCGTGAAGGGGCGCAATCGAGTGCCGTGTCCGGCACGCACCAGATTTGCCCAGTCCGGATTGGCGATCATCGCGCGGCCGACCGCAATCATGTCGAATTCATCGTTGGCGATATAGTTCGCGACGGTTTCGACGTCGCGACTGCGCGGTGCGCTCTCCGCAATCCCGCCGGTAGCCTCGGTCTTGCCGGCCTTGAAGTCCTGCTCCAGCGTGACAGAGCCAACCGCTATCGTTGGTATGCCCGTAAGCTTGCGAAACCATCCCGCCAGCGTCATTGGATCGCCGTCGAAACCTGGTTCCCAAAATCTACGAGTGGAGCAGTGAAATGCATCCACGCCGGCATCGGCGATCGGCTCCAGCAAAGCCCCGAGTTCGGTCGGTGTTTTCGCGATACGCGCGGCATAATCGAAGCTTTTCCATTGTGACATGCGCAGTATCACCGGGAAGCCGGGGCCTGCGGCTTTCTTGCACGCGCGGATCAGGTCGACCATGAACCGGGTACGCTTGTCGATGTCACCACCATACCGGTCGGTGCGACGATTGGTCCTATCCCACAGGAACTGATCCGGCAGATAGCCATGCGCGCCATGAATCTCGATCCCATCGAACCCGGCATCCCGCGCTGCGGAAGTGGCGCGGGCGAAATCGGCGACGGTGTCCGCAATGCCGCGTTCATCCAGGGTATCGCCTCCCGTTTCGCCAGTTCCCAGCAGACCCGATGGCCCTACCCGCGCCGGGCGTTGCTTGATCGTCAGCGGGTTTACCTCGGTAGGAGAATCCTGGATGCCGACATGCCAAAGCTGCGGCATTATCCGCGCACCGGCCTCGTGAACCTCCCGCGCGATCAGGCTGCAGGCGGCGAGGGTTTCCGGTTGATATAGCAGAGGTATGGGGCCGTCATGCGCGCCCGCCGCATTGACTGCCATCCCCTCAGTGATGATCAGACCAGCGCCGCCTTCGGCGCGGCGGCGGTAATATGCCGCTACATCCGGCCCGGGTACGCCCCCCGGCGCGAACTCGCGCGTCATCGGAGCCATGGCGATACGGTTGAGAATAGTCACGCCGCCGATGACGATCGGGCGGAACAGCGCATCGGCTGCGGTCATGGGGCGTCGTCCTGTTGAACGACCGTGGGGGGCAAGCGCGTGCTGCCGCCGTCCGCGAGCCATCCGCCATCGGCCACCAGTTCGGTCCCGGTTACGAAGCTGGCGTCATCGCTCGCGAGAAACGCGATGCAGGCCGCCATTTCCTCGGCCGTGCCCATGCGGCCGACAGGCTGCAGCGCGTCCATCGCACCGCGTGCTGCTTCGCGATCGGCGGATGCTGAAAGGCGTCGCTCGTGGATGGGAGTGTCTATGGCGCCAGGATGCAGGGAGTTGCAGCGGATACCGCGATATTCACTGGCACATCGCACCGCGACGGATTTGGTGAGGAGCCTGATGCCGCCCTTGGTTGCGTTATATGCCGGAGTCTGCGCCATGCCGATGAACCCGGCCATGGACGATATATTGATGATCGATCCGCTGGGCCCGCCGGGATTGTCGCGCATGGCGAGAACGCCGTGCTTGCAGCCTAGCATCGTTCCGGTCAGGTTGATGGCCAGCATGTTGTTCCAGTGATCCAGGGTGACCTCCTCGATCGGCTGCGCGCTGGTAATGCCGGCGTTGTTGACCAGGATGTCGAGCCTCCCGAAGCGTTCGAGCGTTGCTGTCAGGACGGCAACCCACTGCGCTTCTTCGCGCACGTCATGAACCATGCACAGCGCCGCTCCATTGGCGCCGTTCGATTGAGAAGTGAGATCCGTCGAAACGACCAGCACTCCTTCTGACGACAGGCGCTGCACACTGGCGCTGCCTATCCCCGATGCTCCACCGGTTACGATGGCGACGCGTCCTTCGAGCCTTCGCATGGCACATTCTCCCAGATTGTTATCGGAGGCAGGGGTATCGGCATACCTCAGTTAAGGCAACCGCCTTATGTCAGCCGAAAACCCGCCATTCGGACAGGTCCGCAGGATCGCGGAAGGTGGAATACTTGCCGTGATGACCGTTGATTGAGCGGCGCTGCTGTGGCGATGATGACAAGCATTGGGTGAGGAACGCGATGTCTTTAGTGATTGATCCGAAGGACCCGTTGGACGTGTGGAACGCTTCCATTCCCGCATGGGTGCTGCACCGCCCCCCCGAGTCGACGGCGCAGCGGGCGATCGTACGTCAGGAGATCGCGGAAGCCGGGCGGCGTCTGGTATGTGCATCCGGTCTGGAAGGGTTGACCCTCCGCAGGCTTGCAAGCGCGATGAACTGCAGCACCACTACCATCAACCAGCACTTCGCCGACCGGCGTCAACTGTGGACGGCCATCTATCGTACTACCATCCTGCGAACCCAGGCCCGCATCCGGCGGGCGTACGAGGAAAGCGGGGGCAGCCCCCTCGCCTGTACGTTAGCGCAGATGCCCATCGATCAGGAGGGGCGCGAGGACTGGCAGATCTACGTGGCCCAGTATCATGTAGCCTGCAATGACGAGGAACTGGCCCGTGAAGAGCGGGAGCAGGTTCGTTTCGCCATGCGGGATTTCGCGGAATTGCTGCACCGTGAGCATGGATTGCCCCTTGCACGCGCACGGAAAGCAAGCCGGCAGATCATCACCCTGCTCGTTGGTATCGCGACGCAGGCGCTGTTCGAGCCTCGCAGCTGGTCAGCACGGCGCCAGAGGCAGTTTTTAACAGAACACTTTGAGCTTCTGGGACTGCCTATTTAACCTGGAAGAAAAAGCTGCAATTTAACCTAGAGAATTGACAGATGTTAATTGTAAAAAACATGTGTTATTTACTATTCTTACGATGAGATTTTGTTATGTAATTATTTTAAATAGGTCCAAGAATAATTTCTGCTGCGCTCTGACATACAATTCGACTTACGGCACGTTTTTGGTCCATGCGCCTTATCCGCAGTCCGGTTTCGCTTTGTTTTCGCCGTTGATGCAGGCTCCCGCTTACCCGTAACCTAGCTTCGCCTCCGGTGAAAAAGCCGGACTGAGAGATGCGTGATACCGCACCTTGGGCAACGACCGATGCAGAGCGTCGGCGGGTGGCAGGGAAAGAGGAAACTGGGGGAGAAATCCGATGGCTCGACGGCATGATTTGAAAATGGGTTGCGCGCTGGCACTGATCCTTGGCGCAGGAGCGCTGCTGCCCGGTGCGGCGGCTGCGCAGGACGAGACGACAGCCGTCAGAGGACCCAATAACGACGGCGACATCATCGTCACCGCTCGCCGCCGTGAAGAATCCCTGCTCGACGTGCCGGTCGCGATTTCGGCAGTCAGCGCCACGCAACTCGAACGCAGCGGCGCCACGGATCTGCAAAAGATCGGGCAGATGATCCCTCAGGTTATCCTTGCCAAGACGGGCGGCGGTGGCGCCGGCGCCAGCTTTACCATTCGCGGCCTCGGTTCATCAGCGCTCGATGCTGGTATCGATCAGACCGTCTCATTGAACATCGACGGGATCCAGATCAGCCGCGGACGGCTTGTTGCGCAAAGCTTTTTCGATGTGCAGCAGGTCGAAGTTCTGAAAGGCCCGCAAGCTCTGTTCTTCGGCAAGAACAGCCCGGGCGGCGTTGTGTCCGTCCGCACCAAGGGCGCAACTGCCACACTTGAGGGGTATGGCCGCGCTGGCTACGAGTTCCGGGCGCGTGAGCGTTTCGTGGAAGGTGGTATCTCTGGCCCGGTCACTGACACACTGGGTTTCCGCGTCGCTGCACGTGGCAGCAAGATGGACGGCTATATCCGCAACGTAGCCGGTCCCGTCACGGTGCCCAGCGCACCCAACACACCGGGTGTGGGAGCTGCCCATCGCCGCGATCCCGGCACGCGCGAAATCCTGGGTCGTCTGACGCTCGAATGGAAGCCGACCAGCGATTTCGACGCGACGTTCAAGCTGTTTGGCGATCGCATGCGCGATAATGGCGAAACGGCGGGAACCGAACTGCTGTGTTCGGGCAGCCCGCGAACGCTTGATCTGTTGTCGGGCACTTACGTCACGGATCCTTACGGCGACTGCAAGCTGAACGGAAAACGTTCGCTGGGTGCTTTCAATCCGATCATCGCGGATAACTATCCCGGCTCCAACGGCGGCGTTCCAATCACTCGGTATGAATCAATACTGACGTCGCTGACGATGAACTATCGCACCGACACGCTGGCATTCACGTCGGTCAGCGGGTTCTGGCGCTATTCGAACGATTCGTTCGACAACTTCTCATTCGATTCCTCGCCGATCGTAGCCGGCGCCAACAAGGATGCGTCCCAGGCATTCACGCAGGAACTTCGCGTCAATTCATCGTTCGATGGACCAATCAACTTCGCCGCCGGGCTGTTCTTCGAAAGCTCCAAGCGCGATACGCGCGGCAATGGCTTCGTCGCCAACGTTGGGCCGGACCCGCGCAACGGGCAGTACAACAACTGGCAGTTCCTGACCTTCAACAAGGGCAAGACCTATTCGGCGTTTGGCCAGTTGATCTGGGACGTGACCGATACCGTCGAATTGGCCGGCGGCGCGCGGTGGACCCGTGAAACCAAGCGCACGCGCCAAGGCAACAGTTTCGTCAACCAGAACTTCGCCCCGCTGGGCATCACCGCTACCGAGGGCGTGTTCACCGAAGGACGGTTCTCTGACGAGCAGATCTCACCAGAGGCGACTCTTACCTGGCGGCCGACGCCGAACACCACGCTCTATGGCGCGTTCAAGACCGGCTACAAGTCTGGCGGCTTTTCGAACCCGTCCATCCTGTCGTTCGGACAGACCGTTGCCGATCTGGGCTTTGCTCCGGAAAAGGCTGACGGCGGTGAAATCGGTTTCAAGGGTGAGATGCTTGGCCGTCGCCTGCTCCTGAACGTGACTGCCTATCGCTACACGTTCAAGGGGCTGCAGCTGACTTCGTTCAATCCCTCGCCCCCGTCATTCACGATCCGCAATGCTGCTTCGGCACGGACCAGCGGCGTTGAAGCAGATGCTTCGTTTGCCGTCACCCCGGACTTCACCGTGCGCGGCGCGGTGGGTTACAACGATGCGAAGTACCTGAACTTTGCGGCCGCTCCCTGCTATGCGGGACAGACCGCCGCCCAGGGATGCAATGGAACGATCCAGGATCTGTCCGGCACCCATCTGGTCCGCGCGCCTTCATGGAACGTCACCGGTGGCGTAGCCTATGACATGCCGCTCGGCAGCGATGTCGGTCTGGGGCTGATGGCCGATGCACGCTACACCAGTGGATACTGGCTGCTGGAGAACCAGAATCCTGTCGGCTACCAGAAGGGCTTCGCGACGCTGAACGCAACTGCGCGCCTGCATGCGTCCGACGATGGCTGGGAACTGGCGTTGATTGGTCGCAACCTGACCGACAAGTACTACGGCGTGGCCGGCGCCGAAAAGCCTTTCGGCACGCCTGACGCAGTATGGGTGAGCATCGGCCGCCCGCGCGAGGTGATGCTGCAGGGCACCGTCCGCTTCTGACCCCCCCAAGTCCTGCCGCCGCTACCCCCCTCCCGGCGGCGGCAGGCAACCGGAGATTATTTCATGGCCCTCCACGATCCGAACGAGACAGTCCTTGCCCACGTTCGGGCAAAGCATCAGTTGTTCATCGATAACGAGTGGCACGACGCCGCCTCCGGCAAGACCTTTGAGGTCCGTAATCCTGCGACCGGCGAAACCGTTGCCCATGTGGCGGAAGGGGATGCTCAGGACATCGACCGGGCGGTGCGCGCTGCACGCCGGGCCTTCGAGGAGCGCCGTTGGTACGGTTTGCCACCCGAAAAGCGGGCAGACATCATGTGGAAGCTTGCCGAGTTGTTCGAGCGTGACGCCCGCACGATCGCGGAGATCGAAGTCATCGACAACGGCATGCCCATCGCGTTCGCCGAATGGATGGTTGGCAGCGTGGTGCAGGGGCTGAAGTATTACGCGGGGATGGTCACCAAGATCACTGGCCGCAACGCCTCCCCCGCGATGGCCAGCGACGCACTGAAAATGCACGCCTACACCAGCGTCGAGCCAGTGGGCGTGGTCGGCACGATCATTCCCTGGAACGGCCCGATCGGCGTGATGATGATCAAACTGTCGCCCGCTTTGGCCGCTGGCTGCTCGGTTGTCATCAAACCTGCGGAATTGACGCCGCTTTCGGCGCTCTACGCCGCCAATCTGATGGTGGAAGCTGGTATCCCGGCGGGCGTCGTCAACATCGTTCCCGGCTATGGCGCTACCGCCGGGCAGGCGCTGGTCGACCACCCGGATGTCGACAAGATCAGCTTCACTGGCTCCACCGCTACCGGCAAGAAGATCGTCCAGTCTGCCGCCCATACGCTAAAGCGCGTGACGCTTGAACTGGGCGGAAAGTCACCGGTGGTCGTGTTCGATGACGCCGATCCCGAAGTGACCATTCCCGGCGCATCCATGGGCATCTTTGCCAACACCGGCCAGGTCTGTTTTGCCGGATCGCGCCTGTTCGTGCAGAAAAAGTCCTACGACAAGGTCGTCGCCGGCATTTCGGACTTCGCGAAGAATCTCAAGATCGGTCATGGCTTTGACCCGGACAACGCCATCGGCCCCCTCATCTCTGAAGGACAACGTGACAAAGTGTCACGATATCTGGAGACCGGCGTGAAAGAAGGCGCTGAGGTTGTCACCGGGGGCAGCACGGTTGGCAACCAGGGCTATTACATCGAGCCTACGGTGTTCGCTAATGTCAACGCAGACATGAGCATCGTGAGGGAGGAGATCTTTGGTCCGGTCCTGGTCGCCACCCCCGTCGATGACCTCGACGATATCGTGCGCGCTGCCAACGATACCCGCTATGGTCTTGGTGCGGGCATCTATACCACCGACGTGAACAAGGCCCACCTCACCGCCGCCCGCCTGCAAGCGGGCAACGTGTGGATCAACGGCTACGGCATGATGCATCCGGCAATGCCCTTCGGCGGCTATAAGGAATCCGGATGGGGTCGCGAAAATGCCGAGGAAGGCATTCGCGGTTATCAGGAAACGAAATCCGTATTCGTCTATCTCAAGGGTTGAACGTGATCTTCGGCATTAAAAATCGGCGTCGCGGAAGCAGCGCGGTGATGGCGTGCGCCCTGCTTGTCGGTTCGGCGCTCAGTTCCTGCGCCGTGCAGCGGGATGATGCCTCCAAAAGTGACCCGCGTCTGCTCAAGGCAAGTGATAAGGCCGAGGACAGCAACTGGCTGAGCCACGGCAGAACCTATGACGAAACGCGTTTTTCACCGCTGAGCCAGATCAACGGTGAAACCGCGCCGCGTCTCGGTCTTGCCTGGTATGCCGATCTCGACACGTTTCGCGGACAGGAAGGAACGCCGCTCGTCGTCGATGGCGTCATGTACGCGACGACGGCTTGGAGCAAAGTCGTCGCGCTGGACGCCGCGACAGGCAAGCAATTGTGGACGTATGATCCCAAGGTGCCGGGCGATAGCGCAATCCACGCGTGTTGCGACGTCGTCAATCGCGGCGCGGCTTATAGCGATGGACGACTCTACTTTGGCACGGTGGATGGGCGACTGATCGCGCTGGATGCCAAGACCGGACGCCAGCTTTGGCGCGTCCAGACTACAGACCCGAAAAAGCCGATGGCGATATCCGGTGCGCCGCGTGTCGCTCGGGGTAAAGTTTTCATCGGCTTTGGCGGCGCGGATCAGGGGATGCGCGGCTACATATCCGCGTACGACGAAAAGACCGGCAGACTTGCGTGGCGCTTTTACACCGTTCCCGGTAAGCCCGGCGCGAAAGACGGCGCCGCCTCCGACGAAGTGCTGGAGCGTATGGCGCTGCCGACCTGGGCCGGTGACTGGTGGAAGATCGGCGGCGGCGGTACGGCATGGGATTCGATCGTCTATGACGAAAAGCTCAACCGCCTTTACGTCGGCGTCGGCAACGGTGGCCCCTGGAATCGGGGCGTCCGGTCCGCCGGCAAAGGCGACAACTTGTTCATCGGCTCGATCCTCGCGCTTGATCCCGACACCGGGAAATACGTGTGGCATTATCAGGAAACGCCCGGCGATCAGTGGGACTTCACTTCGACCCAGCAGATGACGTTGGCTGATCTGACGGTCGGCGGGAAATCGCGCAAAGTGATCCTGCATGCCCCCAAGAACGGCTTCTTTTACGTGATCGACCGGGAGACCGGAAAGCCGTTGTCGGCCGACAAATTCGTGCCGGTCAACTGGGCCGATCGGGTGGACCTGAAGACTGGCCGGCCTGCCATCAATCCGCAGGCACGGTACGATAAATCCGGTAGTTTCATCGCGACTTCCGGGCCATGGGGCGCACACAACTGGCATCCAATGGCGTTCTCGCCGCGAACCGGACTGGTCTATATCCCGGCGCAACAGCTTCCGGCAGTCTACACGCCGGATGGCGCATTCAAGTACCGGCCCGGACTGCTCAACATGGGATTGGGTGAGCCCGGCAAGTTACCGCAAGACAAGGCCGCCATCGAGGCCATGCTGAAATCGTTCGAAGGCCGCCTCATCGCGTGGGACCCGGTCGCCCGCAAGGAAGTGTGGCGGGTGCCTTACAAAGGGCCTTGGAATGGCGGTGTGCTGGCCACGGGCGGAGACTTGGTATTCCAAGGTGATGCGCAGGGATTGTTCCATGCCTACGATGCCGGCAATGGCCAGCAACGCTGGCAGTTCGACGCACAGCAGCCGATCATGGCCGGACCGGTATCCTATGCCGTGAACGGATCGCAGTTTATTGCAGTGATGTCCGGCAAGGGTGGCGCATACAACCTCGCTATGCCGAGCTATGCCGCCCCGCAGCAGCGCCTGCCCGGCCGTATTCTAGCTTTCAAGATCGGCGGCAGTGCTAAATTGCCCGCCCCCGAGAAGGCCCCGCCAGCTCCCTTTGCGCCGTCGAATGAGACGTTCACGCCGCAGCAGATCGCCAGAGGCAGCCAGCTATTCGCCAGCACGTGCAGCGCGTGCCATGGCGTTGAAGGGCTTTCCTCCGGAGTGCTTCCAGATGTTCGCCGTTCGGGGGCGATCGCCGACAAGGGGGTATTCAGGCAGGTGGTTATCGATGGCATCCTGGCCGATCAGGGCATGGTTTCGTTTCGCCGCTATCTTTCGGTCGACGACGCTGAGGCAATCCGTGCCTATCTGAACGGAGAAGCACGCAAAGCCAAAAACACTGGTGAGCCTTGAAGCCAAAAATTGATCATTAGCGCTTTATTTTTAAGGCATATGATCTAACATTGGCATCACAAAGAAAACCAGGAGAGAATCTGATGGCCGATGTCGGCACCCAGGAGCGGCTGGAATCGTTCAGCCTGCTCGATCCGATGACGCAGAGCGATCCCTTCGCGATGTACGAGGCCATGCAGGACGCGCCGGGTATCTACCAGATGCCGGAAACAGGCTTTTACATCATATCGCGTTACGCTGATTTACGGGCGGTTCTCACCGATCCGGTCACGTTCTCCAACAAAGTCGATCGCGCTTCTCTGCAAGGGCCTGAGAATGCGGCCAAGCTGCGTGATTATATGGAATCGCGGGGGTGGCCGCACATCTCTACGCTCCAGCGTACCGACGCGCCGGATCATGGGCGCTACCGCAAGTTGGTGGATCGCGTGTTTACGGTCGGCCGCGTTCGCGAAATGACCCCGCATATTGAAGAGACTGCCCATCGTTTAATCGACGGCTTTATCGATCGCGGTGAGTGCGAATTCATCAACGAATACGCCATGCTGCTGCCCGGCACGATCCTCGCTGAGGAGATGGGCCTGCCGTCAGACCAGGTAGCGACATTCAAGAAATGGGCGGACGCGATGCTTGCGCCGGCATCCTACGTGATGACCGAAGAGCAATTGCTGCGCAACGCGGACATCGAACTTGAAGCGCAGCATCATCTTGCGCGCCTGTTCGAAGAGCGTCGAGCAAATCCTATTGGTGACTGGATATCCGCCCTCGCAACGGCTCACGGTGAAGGGGAAGAGCCGCTTTCAATGGCAGAGTTGCAGAGCGTCATGAGCCAGTTAATCGGAGGCGGGTTCGAATCGACGATGACCGCAATCGGCCATGCACTGATGCAACTCATCAATCACCCCGATCAGATGGCCCGGCTTCGTGAAGATCCCAAGCGGACCAAGAATTTCGTCGAGGAAGTGATTCGGTTTGAAAGTCCTACGCAGGGTCTTCGTCGTCGCACGACGCGTGATGTGGAATTAAGCGGCACGCTGATTCCCAAAGATTCCGTGGTGATCGTGCGCTATGGCGCCGCCAATCGCGATGCCGCAAAATTTGCCTGCCCGCACGCCTTCGATATGGAGCGCAGCAATGCCGGCACGCACCTTGCCTTCGGGGCGGGTACGCATTTCTGCGTCGGTGCAGTACTGGCGCGACAGGAAATCGCTATCGGTATCTCGGCGATACTCCAAAGGCTGGACGACATCGAACTTGCCCGACCGCTGACGGAGCCGATCCATCGCGCCAATTTCCTGACCCTTCCCTTGCGCGAACTGCCCATTCGTTTTCGCGCGCGTTGAAAGCCACACCGATGACCCGCAAGGAAGACCGCATCGAACTGTTCGTCGTGGTCAAGGGCCACGCGTTTTCGCGCGATGGGCTGGAGGCCATGCTGCGGGCCGTCGGGTGTGAGCCGACCATGGTCGATCAGCCGGCGGCCGCCATCCTGCTGAATCCCGAACACATGCGCCGCTACGACGCAATCCTGTTCTACGATATGCCCGGACTGGACTTCCGCGCCCCGATTGAGGAGCGCCCCGCCTTCGTCCAGCCGCCCGCCTATTTCACAGAGGGCTTCTGCGCGCTGATGGACGAAGGAAAAGGCATGGTCATGCTGCACCACGCTATTGCGGGATGGCCTGAATGGCCCGCTTATGCTGAAGCGATTGGCGGGCAGTTTCTGTACCGGGATGCGGTGATCGATGGGAGGGGTCGCGAAGACTCCGGCTACTTGGGTGATGTTGCATACACCGCTCGCGTCGCGGATCCGAAGCATCCGGTAACGGCCGGTTTGCCAGACCGCATTGAACTGGTGGACGAACTTTATTCGCAGCAGGTGTTCGACGACCCTTCGATCCACCCATTGCTCTACTTGGACAGCGACATCGCGCCCGAACGCTTCCAGTCGGCCCGCCGCGCGGTTCAGCGGCTTGCCGATGGCGAGGGCAAGCCATGGCACCCCGTCGCCGTCAACCGGATACTGGCGTGGACAAAGCCCGCGGGAAACAGCCCACTGGTGTACATCCAACCAGGTGATAGTCCGGAGACGTACGCAAACCCACAATACCGCCAATTAGTAGGCAATGCCCTTCGCTGGGTCAGCAGCGCTGGTGCCCAGGAATGGGCGCGCGAAAGCAACGGTATCTAGTAAGCGCGGCGATTACAAATGATGGGTCCCGAATCCCCTCCGTACTTTGCATCTGGAGGATATGAAGCAAATTCGCCACACCACTTTGATTGTTATTAAATTATTAAAAAGGCAGTTGCCTTAATTTCATAACCGGCTAGATTTCGGGTCGACCGCAAGAGGCACCACAAGCGCTGCGGATCAAGACAGCGCAGCAAGCGCGGAAAAGTGTTGGTCGAGGGGATCTTCTGAAATGCAATCCGACATTCGCAAACCGCAGATTCAACGCGGCATTCTTCTGGCGGGCACTGCCCTGCTGACGGCAGCATGGCCCATGAGCGCGGCATCTGCGCAGACCGCTGCCGAAGCGCCGCAAGTGGCTGAAGAGGCTCCTCCTGCGGGTGACATCGTCGTAACCGCCCGTCGTCGTGCCGAATCCGCGCAGGAGGTGCCGGTTGCGGTTACGGTATTCTCGGCGGCCGAAATTGCTCGACGCGATCTGACTAGCCTGGAGCGCATTGCCGCCGCCACACCGCAGCTCGTCATCGGTCGTAACGTGTCAGGTTCAGGCGCGCAGCTTACATTGCGCGGCATTGGGTCGAACTCTCTGTCGATCGGGGTTGAACAGTCGGTCGCGGTGATTGTCGATGGTGTCTATTATGGCCAGGGCCGCACTATCAACGAAGGGTTCTTCGATCTTGCTTCGATGGAAATCCTGAAAGGACCGCAGTCGCTGTTCTTCGGCAAAAACGCTACGGCGGGCGTGATTTCCATCACCACGGCAAATCCAACTGATCACCTCACCGCGCAAGTTCGCACCGGGTACGAATTCAACGCCCAGAAAGTCTATGGTGAAGGCTTCATCTCCGGCCCGATCGGCGACACCGCCGGTTTCCGTCTGGCAGTGCGCGGATCGAAGGATTTCGGTTCGCTGTTCGACAATCGCGCGGGCGATATCGTGTATAATACCCGCGACACGCCCACCGCCGGCACCGTTGCGCCCAATACCCCGCACATCGCTCCTCCAAGCAAGTCAGGCCCGCGCGAGCGCGATATCCTTGTGCGCGGCACGCTCCGCTGGGAAGCGACGGACGATCTGACCGCCACGATCAAGGCAAACTATGGCTTGAACAAGACGTTGGGCGGCGCGTGGAACTATAACATCTTCGCCTGCGACGGTGGCACCAGCACCACAACCCCGGGAGTTGCATGTACGCCCGGTTTCTACAACCGCATGAACGATCTGCCGAAGGATATCGCCGATCAGACCGCCCTGGTTCGCGACTACAATTTCAATGACTACCGTTCGTGGGGCGTAACCGGCAACATCGATTACCAGCTGGGCCAGCTAGCGATCACGTCGGTCACCAACTACAACTTCAACCGCAATCACTGGACTGCGGACATCGACTATCAATCGTCTCCCACGGTAAACATCTGGGGCGGTGAAGTCAGTCGCTGGAAGGCGTTCAGCCAGGAGCTTCGTGTGCTGTCGCAGTTCGATGGCCCGATCAACTTCCTGCTGGGTGGCTATTACCAGAACACCAAGCGTACGTTCGATCAGGTTGTCATCAACGCGAACGCGGAAAACAGCGCCGCGCCGCAGGGCTATCGCTACGTCCAGTACGCAAAGCAGTCGACCACCGATGGCGAAACGCTTTCCGGCTATGGTCAGGTGATCTGGAAAGTCATACCTGATATCGAAGTCACTGGCGGCGTTCGCTATATTCACGAAACGAAGGACAGCTCGTTCTTTCAGCCATACGCGAACCCGCGTTTCGCCGGGATCAACTATGACGTCACTCGCCGGCTTGTCGCGAACCAGACCTTCAACAACTGGTCTCCGGAAGCGACGGTGGCCTGGAAGGTCGCGCCCGACATCAATATCTACGGCGCCTACAAGACCGCGTACAAGTCGGGCGGCTTTTCCAACAGTTCGATCCTGACGCCACTGACGTCGGCAGACTTCTTCACCTTCGATCCTGAAAAGGCAAAAGGCTTCGAAGCTGGCATCAAGACCCTGCTGTTCGACCGTCAGCTTCGCCTGAACGTGAGCCTCTACAGCTTCAAGTACACCGATCTTCAGGTGACGTATCTGGACTCGGCGGCACTCAGCTACAACTCGGTCAACGCCGGGTCGGCGCGCACGCGCGGCATCGAGGTCGATTTCGACTACACCCCGCGTGGGCTGGCTGGTTTCGGGATCAACGGATCGGTCAACTACAACAAGGCGGATTACGGCGATGGCATTGCTCCGTGCTACGGTGGTCAGTCCTTGGCGAACGGGTGTACGCCCGGTTTGCTGGTGCCGCCGATCCCCGCAACCGGAACCACGCCTGCACGCCCCGGCACGCCTGGGCAGAACCTCAACGGTGTGCCGACCTTCGCCGCTCCGCGCTGGACCGCAACGTTGGGCATGAAGTACGATACCGATCTGAGCGACAATCTGACCGCCGGGTTCGGGATCGACAGCCGGTACAGCTCAAGCTACCTGACTTCGGCTTTCGGGTCTCCACTGTCGCGCCAGGGATCGTACATCAATCTCGATGCACAGATCCACATTCGCACGGCGGACGAGCGTTGGGAATTGGCGCTTCTTGGCAAGAACCTGACCAATCGCTTTGTCGTCACCGGCGTGACCGACGCATCGGGTTCGGGCCTTGGCACCGGCACCAACAACAACCGGATCGCCGATCAGGCCGGTTTCGGCGCAATGCCCCGCACGGTCGCGTTGCAGCTGACGTGGCGCATGCCCTGATCGACGCCTGACGTCCCTTCGGATTATTGACGGAGATATCCTTGCCCGAAACCGCCCCCCTTGTCCCCGTCTCTACGATGCCCGATCTCATGACGGTCGGGGGGGCACTGGTCAATGCTGCCGATCGCTTTGGCGATCGGCCAGCGCTTGTCTACGATGGGCAGGAAGCCACCTATTCGCAACTGCTCGATCAGGTTGTGGAGCGGGCGAAGGGGCTGATCGGGCTGGGCGTTAAGCCGGGAGACCACGTTGGCATCCTGGCGCCCAACTGCTGGGACTATGTGGTCCTGTACTATGCGATAGAGATGGCGGGCGGTTGCGCGGTGTTGCTGAACGCCCGCTATCGGCCAGACGATCTGGCCTATGTCATTCCCAAGGCTCAGATCAGCGTTCTGCTGGTTGGCGGACATGCCTGGAATTTCTGCGACTACCGCCCGATGCTGACCGAGGTTTTCCCGGAACTCGCAACCTGGACCGGCGGCGATCTGGAAGTCGAGGCGGCGCCGGCTCTACGCCTAGTCTTGGAACTGGGTGACGACCGCCCGGGCAATTGGCCCGGGGCCGATCTGCTTAGTTCAGCGGCGGAAAGCGTCACAACGGACGATGTGTTCGCGCGTGCGGTGGCCGTGCGGCCCGATGACATCGGCCTCATCATTTTCAGTTCCGGTACTACGTCCCGGCCCAAGGCCTGCATGTTGACCCATGTATCGCTGACCCGGATGGGACACCGGATGGCGGGCAGCTTCCGCCTGACCTCCAAGGACCGGGTGTGGGACCCGCTGCCGCTCTTCCATATGTCCACGATCCTGCCCATGGCCGGATGCCGGGCCACGGGGGCCTGTTTCGTCGGCATGAGCCACTTTTCCGCCGACGATGCGATGGATCTGTTGATCGAGCGTCGACCGACGGTGCATTACGCCGGTTTCCCGACAATCATCTCGGCTCTCGTCACGCATCCCCGGTTCGATGAATACGATCAGTCCGCCCTGCGCATCAATCACGTTGTCGGCCCGGTCGACCTGATGCGCCGCTACGGCACGCTGTTTCCAAATGCCAAATACGTGAACAGCTACGGTCTGACCGAAGCGACCGGCGTACCTTGCTACAGCAACATCGATGACCCGGATGACGTTCTGTTCTCAACTTCGGGTCCCATCTGCGAAGGGATGGACGTTGCAATTTTCGACGAAAACGATGCGATAGTCCCCGACGGCGAGCCTGGCGAAATCCGGGTGCGCGGGTTCGGCGTGTTCGCCGGCTATTTTGATGACGATGAAGCCACCGCTGCCGCAGTCGATGCCGATGGATGGCTTCACACAGGCGATCTTGGCCGCATCGGTGCCATGGGTCGCCTCGTCTACGAGGGCCGCCTGAAAGACATGCTCAAGATCGGCGGCGAAAATGTCGCTGCGGTCGAGCTGGAAAGCTTTCTGGCGACCCATCCCTCCATCCGGATGGCGCAGGTCGTGGGTGTGCCGGACGAGCGGCTGATGGAAGTGGCTGCGGCCTTCATCGAACTCAATCCCGGCGAAAGCTTGAGCGAGGAAGAAGTCGCGCGCTACTGTGCCGGCCGGATCGCCAGCTACAAGATTCCCCGCTACGTGCGTTTCGTGGATTCATGGCCAATGAGCGCCACCAAGGTCCAGAAATTTGAGTTGCTGAAAGGGTTCAAACCGGATCGCAAGATCGACCCCGCCGCCGTGTCTGCTCCCAAGTCATGACGGCTGTGATACCGGCCGACCCACCGGTCGATCCGGCAACCATTGATGTCGCGATCCCAACCGAACGCGGCGATGGCCACGAACGCGGATCACTCGCGGGCTGGTATCTGATATTCGTCCTGACCCTGGCGTACACATGCAGCTTTATCGACCGGCAGGTCCTCAATCTGCTGGTCGGGCCGATCAAGGCCGAATTCGGACTGGACGACACCCGTCTCAGCCTGTTGCAAGGCCTGGCTTTCACATCCGCCTATGTCATCATGAGCCCGATATTCGGACGGGTCGCCGACGTCGGCAATCGCAAGCGCGTCTTGATGTTTGGCATCGCGCTGTGGAGCGTTGGAACCAGCTGCTGCGGCTTGGCGCGCAGTTACTGGCAATTGTTCATGGCACGCTTCGGCGTCGGCGGAGCGGAAGCCTGTCTTACGCCGGCAGCCTGGTCGATCATTGCTGATGCATTCCCGCCTCGCATGATCCCGCGCGCATTCAGCATTTACATGATGGGTCCTTATCTGGGCGGTGGCTTGGCCCTGATCTTCGGTGGACTGTTGCTCGATGCAGCGCAAGGCTGGGATCTGTCCGGAATTCCGGTGCTGCGATCGATGAAGCCATGGCAGCTGGTGTTCCTGTTGGCGGGCGCTCCGGGCGTCCTGATCGCGGGGATGCTGATTTTCGTCAAGGAACCGATGCGCCTGGCTACATCGGCTGCCACAGCCGCTGGCGGTGAAGTCGAGCGCATGTCTGGTACGCAGATCCGCGACACCTTCCGACGCGGACGCGGCTTCTACGGAAACTTCTATCTGGGAATGCCGCTGTTCATTATCCCGCTTTACGCTTTTCCAGCGTGGATGCCGACGGTGCTGATCCGCAAGTTCGGCGTCTCTGCCTCGCAGGTCGGCGTACAGTATGGCGTCGCGGTGCTGGTCACCGGGTCATTGGGTGTACTTGTCAGCCCATGGATCGCACGGGCGGTCGAGCGGTTTGGCCGTCGCGACAGCTTGCTCGCCGTCGCGCTTGGCTGCTGTGCACTGATGGTACCGCTCAGCATCGCGCTCATGTTCACGAATAGTTATTGGGCGGCCTTTTCGGTCGCAACGATCGCCAGCGTTCTTTACAGCGTGCCACAGGCGCTATCGTCTTCAGCGCTGCAACTGGTGACCCCCAACCGTATGCGCGGCATCGCCTCGTCCATTTACGTCTTCGTTATCAGCGTTGCCGGTCTGGCATTTGCACCGACAATGGTGGCTCTGATCACCGATTACGTCTTCAAGGACGAAGGTCGCGTCGGAGATTCGCTGGCCATTACTTGTGCGTTAGCCGCAGCGGCGGGTACTGTATTTCTGGCTCGCGCCCTGCCCCACTACCGCCAGATGTTGGACGATCCGCTATGAGCCGGCGGCAGGTCCGATCAGATCGCTGAACAGCGGCGCTTGGCGATGATTATGCGGAGCAGTGAGCGCGACCGTCATCTGCACCAGCGTATCGTCGACCAGTTCCTCAAGGGTGATCCCCTGGTCGAAGTTGGGAAAGCCGCTGTCCCGCCGCATAAGCATGTTCAGGAACATCAATTTGCAGAGACCGACGCGCAGCCGCAATTCCACGGGTGGGACATAGCTTATCCGTTCGGTAATAAGCCGCCTTACGCGCCTCAGCGCCGGAACTGGTACTTCGGGGTCATCGTAAGGATGGCGGATGCCTTCGGCTCTCGACCGGGTAAGGTACTGCGCCAGAAAAGCGGAATAGGGATGACGCCCGTTCTCGTCGCTGATCGTCAGGTGCGGCAGACACATGATTTCGAGCAGCGTGCGGGCATCGCCAAGAAGCCCGGCATCTTCCGCCCGTTCGAGCATGGCCATTCGCAACGGTTCGAACAGATTGGTGCGATAGTCGAAGATCGCGTAGACCAACGCTTCCTTGGTGCCGAAATGGTATTGCACCGCGGTATTGTTGCCCTGTTCGGCAGCGGCCGCGATTTCACGCAAGGCAACTCCGTCTATTCCACGGTCAGCAAACAGCTTCTCAGCTGCTTCGATGATCTTCGTCCGCGTCGCGATCGACGTGACGTGGCGTCGCTTTACAGGCGCAGTCTGGGTCGTGATGTCATGCATACGATTGCCTTACTGTTCCGACTGCGAGCGTTAGGCAAGTCGTTACGCACCTAACAGCGCCGTCTCTGGTCTGATATTTGTTCTTCGGGAGAATGATTATGAACGATACTCCATATTCAGTCGTAACCGGCGCTGCGCAGGGCATTGGCCGGGCGATCGCTGAACGACTGGTGGAGCTTGGCCATCGCGTCGCCCTTCTGGACGTCAACGCTGACGCGGTTCAGGAAATGGCGAACACCCTGCCTGGCACACTCGCAATTCAATGCGATGTATCGAACCCGGAAAGTGTTGAAGCGTGCGCCCGGGTCATACAGACGGAATGGGGCCATGCTGATATTCTCATCAACAATGCAGGTATCAGCCCCAGCCATGGCGGATATTCCCTCCCCGTCGAGGATACTGACATTGACGAATGGCATCGCGTCATCGGCGTCAATCTGACCGGCACCTTCCTGATGTGCCGCAGCCTTTTGCCGCTGATGAAGCCGCGCGGATGGGGTCGCATCGTAAACTTCTCGTCGCAAGGCGGCCGCATGCGCTCGCGATTGTCGGGTGCGCATTATGGAGCCACTAAGGCTGGGGTGATCGGATTTACCCGCGTTTTGGCGGGTCAGGCCGGTGCTCATGGCATCACCGCCAATTGCATTGCGCCGGGCCGCATCGTTACGCCGCAAAGCGAGAGCTTCGGCGACAAGTCCAGCTATGTGGATGACATACCGGCCGGACGTCTGGGCGAAACCGACGATATTGTCGCTGCCGTGGAGTACCTGATTTCAGATAGAGCATCGTTCGTCACCGGCACGGTGCTGGATGTGAACGGAGGCTTCTTTATGCCGTGAACCGGCATCCGAGCCGCTGATGGCCGGCACCCACGCCCAAAGGCGCGGGTGCCCGGTCACCCCCTCATGGCTCGATATTTCTACCGCCGCTGGTCGAAACGGCGTCCCAGCATCGCACCGGCGATATTGGTCTTCTGAATGTCGATCGCGCCGCCGGCGATGCCCCAGCCCCAGCTGTCACGCAGGCGGCGTTCCATCGGAAATTCCTTGGAATAGCCATACGCGCCCATCAGCTGCAGCGCATCGCCCGTCACCTCACGCGAGATAGTGTTGGCGAAGCATTTTCCGGTCGAACTATGCAGTACTGACGGCAAGCCATCTTCGGCTAGCGAGGCCGCGCGCCAGATCAGCAGGCGAGCGGCTTCCACTTTCATCTGCATCTCGGCCAGCTTGATCTGGACCGCCTGAAACTCAGCAATCGCCTTACCGAACTGCTTGCGTTCCTGAACATAGGCGCTGACATCCTCAAGCGCGCCTGAGGCCTGCGCCAGAGACATCGTCGCATTGCCGCACCGTTCCAGGTCGAACGCTTCCATCAGCTTTTTGAAGCCGCCACCGGCATGGACGATGACATTGTCCAGCGGCACCTCGCAATCGTCGAAGTTCAGGTCGGACGAAGGTATGCCGCGAAAGCCCATGAGCTGCTCGTTCGGTCCGAAGGACAGGCCGGGTGCGTCCTTCTCGACCAGTACCGCGCCAATTCCCTTGGCACCGGGCTCGTCGGAAAGACGGCAATAGACCACGTACGCATCGGAATGGCCGCCCCCAGAGCACCAGCGCTTGGTGCCGTTGATCACCACTTTGTCGGCCTTGATCACGCCTTTGGTCTTGAGATCCGTCAGCGCGCTGCCCGCATCCGGTTCGGACATCGAAACCGCGACAACCATGTCGCCTGAGCAGACTGACGGAACGATCCGCTTCTTCAGCCTATCCGATCCGAAATATTCGATGGCGCGAACGGGGCCGACCGAACTTTCGAAGATTGGGAAGCCTACAGCCGAAGAGATCTTGCCGAATTCTTCCAGTACGATCAGCGCCTCGATGTTGCCCATGCCAAGGCCGCCCAGTTCACTGGAAACGTTGATGCCCAGGAAGCCCATCTCCGCATAGCGCTTCAGGAGTGCACGGCTTGGCGGCTTGTTATCGCGTTCGAGTTCGGCGGCAATGGCGGGAAGTTCAGCGCGAGCGAACTGACGGGCGGCTTCCTGCAGCTGCACCTGATCTTCGGTCAGTTTGAAGTTCATCGATCAAGTCTTTCAAAGAAAATGAGGTTGTTCGATCAGCGCTGCAAGTGCGGCCATGAAGCGGCCGCCGTCAGCACCATCGATCGCACGGTGATCGCAGGAGAGCGAAAGGTGAAGAACCGGAACGATGCGGATGGCACCGTCATCGTCAATAGGCTCCGGGCGTGCCGTCCCGACGGCAAGTATCGCACCCTGCGGCGGATTGATGATTGCGTCGAACTGTTCGACCCCGAAGCCGCCGAGGTTGGAGAGCGAGAAACTACCGCCGGTGAATTCCTCCGGCTTCAGCTTGCCGGTACGGGCGCGCTGGGCGAGCCCTTTCATGGCAAGGCCGATGTCAGCGACGGACATATCGTCAGCGCCGAACACGATCGGCGTCACCAGCCCGCGTTCCGTTGCGACGGCTACGGAAATGTCCGCCGATCCGAAGCGATGTATTTCGTTGCCGTGCACCTGCACGTTTACCGCGGGCACCTCCAGCAACGCTAAGGCGGTCGCCTTCACGATGTAGTCGTTTATGCTGGGCCGATCGCCCGTTACTGCTGCGCGAAGGGCCATCAACCTGTCGGCGCGTACACGGCGCCGGACGTAGAAATGGGGGATCTGCTGCTTTGATTCGGTAAGCCTGCGCGCGATGGTCCGACGCATCGATGACATTGGCATAATGTCGACGTTGCCGGATGCAGGCGCAGGCGTCGATACGACCGGCGATACCTCTGCCTTTGGCTCCGGAGCGGGTGCTTCCTGCTTGACGATTGCCAACACGTCGTCCCGGCGAACCTTCCCCCGTGCGCCTGACCCTTTGACTGTTTCAAGGTTGAGGCCATGCAGGGTAGCAAGCCGGCGTGCAACGGGCGTTGAAAGGACCGGGCTGTCCGGCGTTGCCGCGAAAGCGCCCACCAATTGCGGCTTCGCCTCGGGCCGAGCGGCCTGATGAACATCCTGAGCGAAAATCCGTCCGCCGCGCCCGCTTCCGGAAACGGTATTCAGATCGACGCCGAGCCGCTGCGCTTCCGCAAGGGCGGCGGGGCTGATGGACATGCCTTCCGGAACAGGGGGCGCTGCTTTGGGCATCGGGGCCGGTTCACTTGACTTGGCCTTGGACGGAGCATCATCACCATCCGGGCCGAATCCCGTTTCAGAGGGCCGGAATGCGGCAACGACAGCGTCGATTTCTTCTGCGCTAGCTTCGCCTCCATCGCTCAACACGGCGAGCAGCGCACCCACCTGATGGGTTTCACCAGCTTTGGCCAGAATGCGAACGAAGCGGCCCGCCTTTTCTGCCTCTACTTCATTGGTGATCTTGTCGGTTTCGATAAGCGTCAGGACGGTACCCCGATCGAAAGGGGCATTTTCGGCCACCATCCAGTCGGCGATCGTGCCTTCGGCCATTTCGATGCCCCATTTGGGCATGGTGAAAGGGGTAAGTTTGGCCATGCCGAACCCCCTAGCGGAAGGCGAGAACGCGGCGGACCGCATCCTCGATCTTTTGTGGCGAAGGAACCCAGGCGCGCTCGAGATTGCGAGCGAAAGGGATCGGGCTGTGCGGCGCGGTGACCATGGCGGGTGGCGCCTTGAGGCTGGTGAAGGCCCGCTCGGTGACCATCGCGGCGATATCGGCGGCGAGGCTGCAGCGCGGCGGACTTTCGTCCACCACGACGAGGCGGCCGGTCTGCTCGACGGATTCGAGGATCGCATCCTCGTCGAGTGGACTGGTCGTGCGTAGATCGAGAAGATCCATGCCGATGCCGTCCGCAGCGAGCTTATCTCCCGCTTTCTCCGAGAAATTGACCATTCGTCCGCACGCCACGACGGTCACATCTCCGCCTTCACGTACGACGCGTGCCTCGCCGAAACGCTGGCGGTGATCGCCTTCGGGAACCTCGCCCTTCACGCCATAGAGCGTCTTGTGTTCGAAGAACATGACCGGGTCATCGCCGCGCAGTGCTTCCGTCAACAGTCCCTTGGCGTCCGCCGGCGTGGTGGGCAGGACCACTTTCAGGCCTGGCATGGCGGTCAGCATCGCGTAGACCGACTGGCTGTGCTGGGCCGCCGTCTGCATCCCTGCGCCATAGACCAATCGCACCACCGCGGGACACTTCGTCTTGCCACCGAACATGTAGCGGAACTTCGCCATCTGGTTCCAAATCTGGTCGAGGCTGACCCCGACGAAATCGGCAAACATCAGTTCGGCGACCGGGCGCTTGCCCGATAGTGCGGCGCCTGCTGCCGCGCCGATGATCGCGCTCTCGCTGATCGGTGTATCGATCACGCGTTCCGGGCCGAACTTCTTCCAGAGCCCCGGACTGGTTCCCCAGATGCCGCCGATCGCTTCGGGGCCGCCGGCGGTGCCGTTGCCGCCGACCACGTCTTCGCCCAACAATATAATGTCGGAGTCCCGCTCCATTTCCGCGTGCAGCGTCGAGACGATCGCCTCGCGGATGTTCATGATGGCCATCGGCGATCCTTCAGTAATATTCGACGTAGACGTCGTCGGCTACGGTCGCCGGGTCTGGCTGCTCGTCGGCCCGTGCTTCGATGACGGCCTCTTCGATGAGGGTCATCACCTCTGCATCCACGCCGTCAAGGTCATCATCGGTGAGCAATGCGGCGCCAGTGACGCGAGCGCGGAACGCTTTCAGGCAATCGCGCTCTTCGCGAATGCGATCGAGTTCGCCCTTGCCGCGATAGCGTTGCGGATCTCCCTCGAAATGCCCGTAATATCGTTCGGTATCGAGCTCGATAGCTGCGGGGCCGTTGCCTGCCCGAACATATTCGAGAAGTTCTGCGAATGCCGAATAAGTCTCGAAAAAGTCACAACCATTGGCACGCCAGGCCTTCATGCCGAAGGCTTCGGCGCGACTGGCGATATCCTTGTTCGTACCCACGGCGTAGGCATCGCCTGTATGTTCGGAGTAGTGATTGTTCTCGAACACGAAAATGGCGGGGACCTTGGTTACCACCGCCAGGTTCATCGCTTCGAACGTGGTGCCCTGGTTGCACGCGCCGTCGCCGGAGAACGCAATGCCGACCCGGCCCTTGCCGTCGATCCTTGCTGCAATCGCCGCCCCAACGGCCTGCGGTGCACCGCCTCCGACGATGCCGTTCGCGCCCAACATCCCCACGTCGAGGTCGGCGATGTGCATCGAGCCCGCCCGACCCTTGCACAAGCCACCGGCGCGTCCGTAAATTTCCTTCATCATGCCTTTCACATCGCAACCCTTGGCGATGCAATGGCCATGGCCGCGATGGGTGGAGACGATCTTGTCATCGACGGTCAGCTGATCGCAGATGCCCACGGCAACGGCTTCCTGACCGGCATAAAGGTGAGTGAAGCCACCGATTTCGCCGGTCTTGATCTCTTCGTGTAGGCGTTCCTCGAACTCGCGGATGATCTTCATCCGGCGATAGGCGCCCAGCAGCTCGTCGCGGTTCAATTGCATCCGCGCTTTCCTCTCGATGATTTTAAAGGTCGTTCGGCTGCTTGCCGTCGACGTAGATGTAATCGTCCAGCACCTTGTGGAAGTGACGGATGCGCAGTTCCTGATCCCCGATCCAAAGTCCGGGGTAGAAGTCCGACTTCATTCCTGTCTGCACGGTTGGCAGATTAAAGGCATCTTGATCAAGCACTTGACCGATGGTCTTGTCACCGTGCTTGAATATCTGATGGCGGACCCGTTCAGGCCATTCTTCGCCATCCGGGACAAGCCCAAACATCCAGATGTCGTAATACATCTTGTTCGGATCGGTCGCGTGCGGACGCTGCCTGAACAGCATAATGTCATCCGAGTGGACGTTCACAGATACGTTCGGGAAGATCGTATAGTGATAGTCGTCGGTCAGTTGCTCGTCGTTGAGCTCGGAATAATCCTTGCCTTGCGATGGACCATGCTCACGCTTGTACAGCTGCACGTCACGGCGAATGTCGGATACGCGGCCCTCATATTCAGCCGGGTCCATCCCCGCATGGACCATGATTTCATGGATCGCAGGTGGAATCTGGCTGGGCATGGCAACGCGCGGGGATACCGCCGCAAAGGGGATCAGGTACCGATTGTGCTTGCCATAGCAGTCGATCTGGACGTTGACGTCATCGAGATACCACTTCAGCTGCGGGTGAATGCCCTGAACGTGGTAGGTCTCGCTGAATGCGTCGACCGACGTTTTCCAGTTGCAATCCCACTCGACCGTGATGTCGCGTTTCCACGCCATTCGCTCGGCATGGTAGGGCTCCAGATGGCGCTTCAACGGATCGATGAAATCGTCGAACGGTTCGACATCGGGATTGAGCGAGAACCACACGAAGCTGTTCCACTCGATGCACGGAAGCGACGTCAGCTTCATGCCCGGAGGACCGCCTTGGTGGAAGGTGCAAAGGTCCGGGATGTGGTCCAGCTTGCCATCCAGCCCGTAGGTCCAGTGATGGTACATACACTGGAAGCTCTCGGCATTGCCGCGCCCTTCGGGACGAAGGCGATTGCCACGATGGAGGCATACGTTGGGGAAGGCCCGGATCGAACCATCGGCCTGTCGAACGATCAGCACGGATTCCTTGCCGATGTCCGTGCAGATGTAGTCGCCCTGCTCTTTCAAGTCGTCGCTGCGCCCCCCGAGGAGCCAGACCTTGGTCCAGACCCGCTCCCATTCCAGCTTCATGAACTCTGGCGAATAATAACGCGCCGCTGGAATGAGTTCGGTGCCGAGTTCAGGATCAGGTGCGCGCTCTACCGGGGTTCCGTTGCCCACGGTCTCGGGATCGACGCGGAAAACGTCGACGACGCGCTTTACGTCCATCGCTTCCCGGTCCCAACCCATGACATGCGGTTTCATTAGAACTGGGTCCTGTTGGTGAAGCCCCCGTCAACGACGAGGTGCGAGCCGTTGCACCAGCTGGCGGCGTCGCTGGCTAGGAACGCAATGGCCTTCGCAACTTCCTCGGGCCGACCGAGCCGCCCCATGGGCTGCTGGCGGAGCTGCGAGTTGTAGAACTTTTCCATCGTCCCCTTGATCATGTCCCAGTTGCCGCCTTCGAATTCGATGGGACCGGGGGAGACGACGTTCACGCGGATGCCGTTCTTGCCATGCCACAGTGCCAGCTGCTTGGCCCATGTGATGAGGCTGGCCTTCATGGCATTGTAAGGCTGCGGGCCGCCCATGGCTTCAGAAACCGATGTCGTACCAAGCAGGACGATCGAGCCGCGCTGCTGCTCCGTCATCGTTTCAATCACGCCCTCGACCGCGCGCACTACCGCCATCACATCGGTTTCGAAGGCATTGTACCAATACTTTTCGCTGCCCATGCCGGCACCGGCGGACGTGAACGGGACAAGAATGTCGACCCCGTCGAGCGCTTCGATCGCCCAGGTGATCCAGGCTTTGTAGTCTTCCGGCTGCTTTGCATTCACGGCCTTGCCGACGACATTGGTGCCGTACTTCGACAAGTTGGCGACCGCGTCCTTCACGCTGTCTTCACTACGGGCGGTGAGCGCTATGTCGCAGCCTTCGCGCGCCAGGACTTCGGCCACGGAATATCCGATACCCCGCGCCGCGCCGATGAGGATCGCCTTTTTGCCCGACAGTCCCAGATCCATTGCGCTCTTCCCTTAGTTCGTGGCGTCGCCAGCGGATTCGCGATGGCGGCGCTTCATGTCTTGGCCGGAATGTAAGCCCTTCCCCCCCGCCATGCAATAAAAAAGACAAGCACGACTGCCTTTTTTATTTCGGAGGCGATTGAATGGGATGCGAAGTGATATACCGGCTGCCTTTCAAATCAGGCGGTCTGCAGTTCCGCGATCAATTCCGAGCGGAGCCGAAACTTCTGGATCTTGGAGGTCGACATGGGCCATTCGGTCACAAAGCGGATGTGACGCGGCACCTTGAAACTGGCGATCCGGCCCTTGCAATGCTCGATCAACTCCTGTTCGCTGGCGCTTTCGCCATCGTTCAGTTCGACGAATGCAGCGGGCACTTCCGAATAGCGGTCATCGGGCAGGCTGACGACCTGCGCCAGCTTCACGGCCGGGTGCGTCTGGAGCATGGCTTCAATCTCGGCAGCCGCGACGTTTTCGCCACCGACTTTTAGCATGTCTTTGGTCCGACCGTGGAACATGACATTGCCATCAGCGTCGATAGACCCGATGTCGCCTGAGTAGAACCAGCCATCACGAATGGCCTCTGCCGTCTTCTCCGGTGCGTTGTAATAGCCCTGCAGGATGTTCGGGCCGCCTAGTACGATCTCTCCTTGTTCGCCAGAGCCGCAGTCAGTGCCGGTTTCGGGATCGACAATACGGATCTGCCATTCGTCAGTCGGAGTTCCGCAGCGTCCCGTCCGCACTTCATAGCTGTCCGAAAGCCGACTGGTCGACACCGTACCAGCAGCCTCCGTCAGGCCGTAGGTGCCAACCTGAATTGTGTGCGGCATCGCTTCCGCCACGGCGAGCTTGATCCATTCGGGCTGCACCGCGAAGTTGGAATTCATGATGCGAAGGGCCGACAGGTCCGTCTGCTTGAACGTCGGGTGCGTGATCAGATCCTGCATGATCGTGACGAAGCTGGGGTACGCGATCGTCGCACCTTCCTTGCCCAACATGGCCAGACCGACGCCGGCATCGAACCGCGGGATGGTCATATAGACGCCACCGAGGTCCAGGATCATTGTCATCGGCAGGATGCCCGCGATGTGGAATATCGGCAGCGGCGACCATACTTTGTCATCGCTCGTGCATTCGTATCGCACGCCAAGGTTGCGACTGTTGGCGACTTGGGCACGGTGGCTGATCATCGCGCCCTTGGGGTTCGCTGTAGTGCCAGAGGTGTAAAGGATCATGGCGGTATTTTGCGGCTCGACCGCATCGATCCGTGCATCAAGGTCAGCGTCGGCGATCTTTTCGCCCCCGGCCAGCGCTGCCTTGGCCGAAGCCAGATAGTGCGCACATTCGTCGTCTAGGCAGACGATGCTGCGAAGCCGCGGAGCCTCCGGCAACGACAGAGACCAAGGGTCACCGGCCTGATTTAGCGAAGGCAGGGCGGATTCCAGACGAGCGCTAAAATCGAGGCCGTCGGCCACTTTGCCGATAGTAATGATTGTCACCAGATCCGCATCGGCCGCGACGAAACCCAGTTCGCTCGCCTGATACCGTGCGTTTACCGGAACTGCGACCGCGCCGGTCATGGTGATGCCGTAAAACGCGGTGATGAAGTCCACGCACGTCGGCAGCAGGATGCCCA
This sequence comes from Novosphingobium sp. BL-S-24, assembly GCF_055521575.1. Taxonomy (NCBI): domain Bacteria; kingdom Pseudomonadati; phylum Pseudomonadota; class Alphaproteobacteria; order Sphingomonadales; family Sphingomonadaceae; genus Novosphingobium; species Novosphingobium sp. BL-S-24. The sequence goes on along the minus strand of NZ_CM145487.1, from coordinate 327,669 downwards.
CATTGTCGCCGGGCTTCACGCCCATCGCGATCAGCGCCTTGGCCCAGGCCCGTGCTGCCCGATTCAGTTCCGTGTATGTTAGCCGTTGATCCGGCATTACGATCGCATCGCGCTGTGCGAACCTCGCTGCCGAGGATCGTATCATCTCGCCCATAGTCAGGATCGGCTGTTGGCCCATTCCCGCTCTCCCATGTCCTGTGCTTTGTCCGGTCGCGCTGATCGACGATCGACCGGGTAACCATTTCTACACCGGCAGCTTACCAACCCGATCGAAAAACACAATCAGTCATGTCTGTTTTGTTTTGCGTCACGGTCCTTCTCATTCACCCGGCTGATATGTGTGCGCGTCGGGATACTGAGCGGCCCACCTACGCTTGCGTTCATGGCACACCTGAGCGTAAGCGGACCTGATCTACATAAACCCGTGACAGTATCTTCAGGCGAATCACATGGCCCTTTCGCGCACTCGCACCGTTCGTACGGTTAAGCCTGCCCAGGCAAAGGCAACGTCCGGTGCGAAAGGAACGGGAAGCACACTGCAGGCCACAAAGGCGGCTCAGACGCGAGGGCGACTGATCGATGCCACGGTGCGGTGTCTGATCAAGCACGGCTATGCAAAGACGACGACTCCGCGCGTTGCCGAGGAAGCCGGACTATCTCGGGGAGCGATGATGCATCACTTTGAAAACGGTGCAGCACTGATCAAGGCGACAATCATCGAACTGCACGAAAAGAGGCTTCGCGCGTTCCGCCGTGCTGCCGAAAAGCCTGATGAGCATGACGTCGATACGCTGGTGGAAACCTACTGGGCGCAGGTCCAGAAGCCTGCATTCATTGCGTTTCACGAACTTGCGGTCGCGGCCCGGACGGATAAGGAACTCGGCACGATCCTCTTTCCTCTCCAAGAGGAATTTCGCGATCGCTTCAATGCCCAGGCCGAAGCCCTGTTTCCTGAATGGCGCGGCGCCGAAGCCGAATTCGACATGGCGATGAACCTGTCGCAGACGATTCTGGAAGGCATGGCGATCTCAGTACAGACGGGCGCGATGGACAAGGCGAAAGTGCCGCGCATGCTTGCCCATCTGGAAAACCAGATCCGCGCGCTCATGCCGTCCCAAAAGGCGCGCGCCGCATCGTAAAAACAATCTTGTTTGTCTTTTTGATTGAGCCGCGTTACCGTGCCGGTCGGGCAGAGGATAAATAGCGGTGTCGACCGCTCTCTGCCTCGAATCGCAAGGACAGAGATTTGGACGCTCCCAAGACTTTCACCGCCAAGGTGTTCCGCCCAGAAGATGATGGCCCCGATCGCCCCGCACGGGGATTGGACGAGGAAGCGCTGCGACGGCAGAACACCATTTACCGTGATGACATGCTGGCGGGGCAGACCGTTCTCATCACTGGCGCGGGTAGTGGCATGGGCAAGGCGGCGGCGTTCCTCGCAGCAAAGCTCGGTGCGCAAGTTGCCATCTGCGGCCGGGATGCCGAAAAGCTTCAGACCACGGTAGATCTGGTACGGGATGAAATCGGCACCGACGTTTTGGCCGTGCCGACCAATATCCGCGACCCAGACGCGGTCGAAGTGCTGATCGGCACCGTCCATGATCACTTCGGTGGTTTGGATACGCTGGTCAACAACGCCGGGGGCCAATTCCCACAAGACGCGATTGATTTCAGCCGCAAGGGTTGGTTGGCGGTCATCGACACCAACCTGAACGGCACCTGGTGGATGATGCAGGAGGCCGCCAAACGCTGGAGGGCGGACGGAAAGCCCGGCAATATCGTCAATATCGTCGCCAATGTGGAACGCGGTATGCCGCAGGCGGCCCACACATGCGCTGCGCGGGCGGGCGTGATCTATTTGTCCAAGACGCTGGCGACCGAGTGGGCGCAGTGGAATGTCCGGGTCAATTGCATCGGACCCGGAGTGATCGAAACCGAAGGCTTTCGCATGTACCCTGAGGAAGCGCTTGCGCGGTTCCACAAGGCCAATCCGATGCGCATGCGCGGCAACGCCTGGGATGTTGCGGAAGCGATCGCCTATCTGGCTTCGCCTGCGGCACGCTTCATCAATGGCGACCTGATCATCATGGATGGCGGGCAGGCCCAGTGGGGCGTGATCTGGCCTGCGGGCATGCCTGAATATTTCACGGAAGACGGGGCAGCCTGAATTCCCAAGTCGCCCCACAAAGCGGCGAGTCAATATACAATACATAGGAGAGATGCATGGGCCGGGTTGAAGGCAAAGTCGCATTGGTAACCGGCGGCGGTTCGGGTCTTGGTGCGGCTGATAGCGAGGCGCTGGCCCGCGAAGGCGCGACCGTCGTCGTCACCGATGTCAAGCTCGAGACCGCCCTCGCCGTGGCCGATCGCATCGGCAACGGCGCCGTCGCCATGGCGCTTGACGTGTCCGACGAAGCGCAATGGATCGCCGTCATGCAGGAGATCGACGCCCGGTTCGGTCGGCTCGACGTTCTGGTCAACAATGCGGGCGTCGTCCTCAGCGCCGACGTCGAGGAAACGACGCTGGAGCAATTCCGCTGGGTCAGCGCGATCATGACCGATGGCGTGTTCCTGGGCTGCAAACACGCCATCCCGCTGATGAACAAGCGCGCTGGCGGCTCTATCATCAACATGAGTTCCACGGGCGCCTTGCTGGGCTATCCGATTTTCTTTGCCTACTCCGCTGCCAAGGGCGCGGTTCGATCGATGACGAAATCCGTGGCGGTGATGTGTCAGGAAAAGGGATACAAGATTCGCTGCAACTCGGTTCATCCCGGGTCCATCGAGACGCCAATGGTGCAGACGGCGGAAGGTAGGCTCGGCCAGACCAAGGACATACCCGACGGTGTTCTGGCCCCCGGCACGCCGGGCCATCCTAAGGACGTTGCCGCGCTGGTGCTTTTCCTAGCCTCTGACGAATCCCGGTTCGTCAATGGCGCCGAACTGGTCATCGATAACTGCGTTACCATCAGACCGTTCTGACCCTTCGAACACCATTAAAAATGCCCTGCTCCGTCACTCGGAGCAGGGCATTTTTTGTTGGCGCTATTCTGCTTTCAGGTATCGGCGTCCAGCCAGCGATCGAGCTCGACGTGGAAATGCCTTAGTCGGGCCTCCTGCTCGCCCCATAGCGGGCCACGGAAGCCACGCGAACGGGCACCCGCTTGAACGATCGGGAGGAGATCGGAATCCTGATCCAGCACTTCACCCATTCCCGGCGGCTCGCCAAGGCCGGTGTGGACGACCTCTGGCCGGGTCGCGCCGGTCATGTCCACTTCCGGACCCAGTCCCATCCATCCCGGCGCGCCGTAACCGGGCGCATCGACATGGCGATAGAGGATGGTGGTGTCATACGTGAATTGCTCGGGATCGCTGGCATGCGGCTTGAACCGGTGCAGGAACACGGCTTCCGGGTGGCAACCGATCTGCATGTTGGGGAAGATGCCGAAGATCGTTGCGTCGGTCAGTTGCGCGTCGGAGAAGTGCGAATAATCCACGCCCATTCGAGCCGCCCTCTCCCGCTTGGCATGCGCCACGGCGGCACGGCTTTCCATGGCGGTGCCGGTAAAGCTGTCCGGGTCGATACCGGCGTCTGCCAGCAAAGCCGCGATTCCAGGATTGATCGCATCCTGATCCGGGAAGTGGGAGTTCGGCTGAGCCATCGGCACGAATTGGCGCGATAGGCCGCCGGGGTACAAGTCGATGTGGGTACGATCATCGATCACGCCCATCGTTTGCGGATGGATGGCGTGAAGGTGGTAGCTTTCGTAAAAAGCGTCGATCCCGCCCTTCCAGTTGGCCGCCCAGTCCGACCGGCGATGCTGCACGACGTGCATCTTGTCCATGCCGTACGTTTCCAGCATGGGGAGGATCGGCCCCAGAAACTCCTTCAAGGGCTGCGCGTCTTCCGCCATGTTGATGAAGACAAGTCCCGCCGCCTCCTCAGCACGGACCGACGTGAGATCGGTGCCTTGGCATAGCACTTCAGGGCGGAACGTCTCTGGGTCTGTCACTTTTTCGTTGTGACCATCCAGGCCGAACCGCCATGAGTGGAACGGGCAAGTGAAGCTGTCCTGACTTCCCATGTCGCCCATGACCAGTCGGCTACCCCGGTGAGGACATACGTTGTAGTGGGCAGCGACTGACCCGTCCTCCTGCCGCACGATGATGAAGCTTTCCGGGCCGATGTCGAACTTCACCCAGTCTCCCGCTTCGGGAATGTCGCTGGCGGGGGCGGCTAGCAGCCAGCTGCGGGCAAAGACCTGTTCCCATTCCCGCTGGAAGAATTCCGGCGACGTATAACGGCTTGGATCGGGACGTACGGAACCATTGTCTATGGCAGGGGCGGGCTGGTCGAACGGATGCTCCGACCCCTTGTGAACGGCCCAACTGCGAGGATCGTAATTCACGCTCGGTTCTCCGAATTGTGGCCCATGCGGCGGTCAAGCTCGGCATGGAAATGGCGCAGGCGGCCTTCCTGCTCGCTCCAGAGCGGACCACGAAATCCGCGCGACCGAGCGCCTGCCTGCACGATCGGTAGCAGATCTGAATCCTGATCGAGGACTTCGCCTAGGCCGGGTGGTTCCCCCAGACCGGTGTGCACGACTTCGGGCCGCGTTCTGCCGCTAAGGTCGGTTTCGGCGCTCAGCCCCATCCAGGCCGGGGCGCCGTAGCCGGGCGCATCGACATGGCGATAAAGGATGCAGGTGTCGTACGTGAACTGGTTGGGATCGCTGGCATGCGGGATAAAGCGATGGAGGAAGATCGCTTCGGGATGGCAGCCGATCTGCGCATTGGGGAACACGCCGTAGACGACGGAATCGCTCAACTGGCTATCGCTGAAGCGCTCATACCCCAGCCCCAGTTCTTCTGAGCGGCGGCGCTTCGCCTGCTGCACCGCACGCCGGGTTTCGGCCGCCGTGCCCTGATAGGTTTCAGGGTCGATACCAGCGTCGCGCAGCATGGACTGGATGCCGGGATTGACCGTTTCCTGGTCGCCATACCGAGCAGCGGGCTGTGCAAATGGAACGAACTGGCGCGAAAGCCCGCCGGGCCAAAGATCGATCTGCGTGCGGTCGTCCATCAGGCACTGCGTTTGCGGGTGGACCGCGTGCAGGTGATAGATTTCGGCGAAGGCATCCACCCCGCCTTTCCAGTTCGCGCCCCAGTCCGACCGGCGGTGCTGGACGACATACATCTGGTCGATGTCGTAAAGCTCAAGGTGAGGAAGGATCGGCGCCAGCCATTGCTTCAGAGGCTCGATGTCGGGGTCCATGCAGATGAACACCAGGCCCACCGCCACTTCGCACCGAACCGACGTCAGATTGCGATCGTGGCACAGCACTTCCGGACGGAACGTGTCCGGGTCTGTCACCGCGATATTGTTACCTTCAAGGTCGAACTTCCAGGAATGGAAGGGGCAGGTAAACTGATCCAGCGATCCAAAATCTGAAGTTACGAGCCGACTGCCGCGATGGGGGCAGACGTTGTAGTGGGCGTGAACCTCTCCATCGTCACCGCGCACGACGATGAAGCTCTCGGGCCCGACTTCGAAGGTGAAATAATCGCCAGGTTCTGGAATATCCGAGATATGGCCTGCAAGAAGCCAGCTCTTTGCAAACACCTTTTCCCATTCTTCCGCCATGAAAGCACGATCGTGATACCGACCCGGGTCAGGCCGTGACGTGCCGTTGTCGATCGCGGGAGACACGCGCGCATTGAACGGGTGGGGCGTGCCGACGTGGATATTCCAATCGTCGAAATCGAGCTTCATCATGGTTCATCCCTCTCCTCTGGGATCTACCCCGCGGCCGGTTCAAGTCCGACTCACTCGTGGGGTAGACATCCAGTAGAAAACAGTCATGAATGTTTTTCAAGCAGGATCGCGACCGCCCGTGCCGATAAGACGCGGGGACGCGTAATAACGGGAGAGTAATTGATATGAGCCGGTTTTATGGCAAGGTCTTTCAGATCGCCTATGTCGTTCCCGACCTCGACAAAGCGGTTGACCACTGGACTAAAAACATGGGTGTGGGGCCGTTTTTCGATTTCCCCGTACCATTGGGGTTCGAGGCTTTGGCGGTCAACGAACAACCGGTGCCGCTTGACGAACCGATCTTCGGCGGCGTTTCAATCAGCTACAGTGGCGATATGATGATTGAGTTGATCCAGCCCGGTACAGCGCCATCGACCTACCGCGACTTTCTGGAGTCCGGTCGCAGTGGCATTCACCACTTCGGCACCTGGATCGATGATTACGACGCGGCGATGGCCCGCGCACGGGCCGAGGGCGTGCCGGTGGTCCTCGAAGGACGGCTTTCGCTTTCGCAGTTCGCCTATCTGGATACCTCGCGAGACGGCCTTAGCCCGCTGGTCGAAATCATCGCTCCACTGCCCGAAATGAACGAATTGTTCGACCGGATCAAAGCGGTCACGTCCGACTGGGACGGAAGTGACCCGCGCCGCTCTATCTGAGGCTTATCAGCGTTTACCCAAGGCAAATGCGACGACGGAGTCTCCGGGGGTGGTGCCCATATAGGCATGGCCCCCGGCAGCAATGACAACATACTGCCGTCCGGTTTTGCGTGAAACGTAGGTTATAGGCGTCGCTTGACCACCCGCCGGCAGACGGCCCTTCCACAGCTCCTTGCCTGTAGCGGTGTCAAACGCTCGTAAATAATTGTCGAGGGCTGCGCCGATAAACGTCACTCCCCCTGCCGTGTTCGCAGAGCCGCCGAGGTTGAAGGCCCCCGGCACTGGCACGCCCAGCGGAGCGCTATCTGCCGTGGTGCCGAAGGTGCGACTCCAGGCGATCTTGCCGGTCCGCAGATCGACCGCCGCCAGCTTGCCCCATGGCGGGGCCTCACACGGAATGCCCAGCGGTGAAAGCATCGGCAGCAAGCTGACGCCATAGTTGGTGCCATATTGCGGCAGGTAACCGGGTGCATGGGAATCGTTAGCCATTGCCGGTCGGTTCACGTCGGCACCATGGCGGAACAGGCGCACCTCCTGCGGGATGGCGGCAGAGTTGACGATCATCAACTGGCGTTGCGGATCGATGCTGACGCTGCCCCAGTTGAGGATGCCGAAGGTACCCGGAAACTGGATCATCCCGCGCTCCGATGGAGGGGTGAACAACCCCTTATAGTCCATCGACCGAAAGCGGATGCGGCACCACATCTGGTCTATGGGCGTGGCGCCCCACATCCCTTGCTCGGTCAGCGGTGGCGGAATGAAGGAGGCGAAGTCCGTCACGAAAGGTTGCGTGGGAGAATATCGTTCACCCGGCAAGCTGCCCTTGGGTACCGGACGCTCCTCCACGCCGACCAAAGGGCGGCCGGTTGCACGATCAAGGATGAAGATGTGACCGCGCTTGGTCGGCGCGGCCAGAGCGGCGACTTTCTGCCCGCCAACCGTATAATCGAACAGCACCGGCTGCGCGGGCATGTCATAGTCCCAGATGTCATGATGCACAGTCTGGTATGCCCACCGCACCCGGCCTGTCTTGACGTCCAGAGCGACAATGGAACTGGCGTACCGTTCCAGCATCGGTGAGCGATGGGTGCCGACATGGTCGGGAGTCGCGTTTCCAGTGGGCAAATACACCAGTCCCAGCGCCGGGTCGGCGCTGAACACGCTCCACGCATTGACCGAACCGCGGGTCCAGCTTTCGCCCGACCCCGGCATTGGTGCATCGTCCGGCCGTCCGCTATCCCACGCCCATAGCAGCCGTCCGCTCTTGACGTCATAGGCGCGCACCACGCCAGACGGGTCCTGCTTCGTGAAGTTGTCACGCACATAGGAGCCCAGCACGGCGACATTGCCGACGATCACCGGTGGCGACGTGGTGTACGACCGCAAGGGATCGATTGCCCCAAGCCCCTCGTCCAGATTGACAGTGCCGTCGCGCCCGAAATCTGCACAGGGCGCTCCGGTGGCGGCATCGCTGGCGAGCATACGCCCATCGACGGTCATGCTGATGATCCGCTTGGCACACAGACCGGTCGCGGCGGGATCGGCGTGGTAGGATACGCCGCGGCAATTCAGCATCTGCGCATTGCCGATCTTCGTTCGCGGATCGCGCAGCCACACCTGTTTGCCGCTGTCTGCATCGAGCGCGAAGACTTTGCCAATGGGGGAGCAGAAATAGACGCGGTCATCCACCATCAGCGGCGTCGCCATGAAGGAGATCGACTTGATCTCCGGTCGCTTGGCTTTCGTATCGCCGGTTTCGAACGACCATGCCTGCTTCAGATCTGCGGCGTTGGCAGGTGTGATCTGGGCTGCCGGTGAATGCCGGGTACCGGAAATATTGGCGCCATAATCGGTCCATTCGGCACTGGCGGGATTGGTAGCGGCGATATTAGGCGCCTTGCCCGGTGCGATGTCGAACGTGGGGACCATCACGAATGTCGCCAGCAGGGCGATGGCGGCGAGGACCACCGCGCCGCCCAATCCCCAAGCGGAAGCGCTATCCGAAATCCGGGCCAGCCGTCGCCGGATCGGTGGAAGCCAGAGCAGTGCGCCAATAACGGTCGGCCCCGCCAGTCTTGGGAGAAGTTGCCAGAACTGAGCGCCCACTTCCCAAAACGACCACAGGACCGTTGCGAACAGCATCGCAGCATAGAGCCACAGCCCTCGCCGATCCGCGCGCCACAGCAGGACGCCTGATCCGATGCAGGCCAATCCGGTAAGAAGGTAGTAAACCGAACCGCCAAGGCTGATCAGCTTGATCCCACCGACCGCCAGCACCAGACCGATGGCAAGCAGAACCAACGCCGCCAACCAGCACAGCCAACGGCTCGTGTTCCCTACCTTCATTCCCAACATCCTCTACCAGCACGACTTTTGTTATTCGGCTTTGGTGAGATCAGCCGGTTTCGATTACCGCGATGGCTTCCCGCACATCTACTGTGTCCCCTGCCTGTGCAACTATTCGCAGCAAGGTGCCCGAAACCGGAGACGGCACTTCCACCGTGGTCTTGGCGGCCTCCACCTCGACCAGATTCTCGCCTTCCTCGACCCGGTCTCCCGGTTCCTTCAGCCAGCGAACGATTTCGCCATCCTGCATGCCCATGCCATACTGTGGCAGCACCATCGTGAATTCGGCCATGCGTATCTCCTCAGGCAGGCTGGGCCACGCCGACAAGTCGGCGGGCAGCGGCAACGATCCGCTCGACCGTGGGATAAAGCGGCTTTTCGATATGCGGACTGAAAGGAAGGTGCGTATCCGGCGTGGTCACCCTCAGCACCGGCGCGCGCAGTGCCTCGAAAGCATCTTCGGCGATCGTCGCGGCGATTTCGCTCGCAGCGCTGCAGGTCTTGTGCGCAGGATCGACGCAGATCGCCCGGCCGGTCTTGCGGACCGAGCGCAGGATGAGGTCACGGTCCAGAGGAACCAGTGTACGCGGATCGATGACTTCCAGCGAGATGCCCTCCCCTTGTAGCTGTTTCGCTGCCTTCAGCGCGACGTTCACACCGCCAGCAATGGCGATGACGGTGATGTCGGTCCCTTCGCGCTTGATGTCGCCCTTGCCGATGGGGATCATGAAGTCAGGATCGTCGGGCACCTCCGCTTTGTTCATCCAGCAGGTCCCGTCTTCGAAGCTGAGAACAGGATCATCATCGCGGATAGCAGCCTTCAGCAGCCCTTTCATGTCGGCAGCGTCCGAAGGTGCGATGATCTTCAGCCCCGGCATGTTCATGAACATGGAGTAGGGACGATCAGAATGCTGCGCAGCATTCGAGTTGCCATAGAACATGCAGGATCGGATCACCAAAGGCAGCCGAGCTTGTCCGCCATAGATATAGCGCGACTTGGCAATGATCGAGCAGATCTGGTCCATCGCCGGGTAAAGGAATGAAGAGAGCGTTGCATCGACGATCGGACGCATCCCCACCATAGCCGCGCCGCCTGCCGCGCCGATGAAGCCGTTCTCGGAAATTGGCGTGTCGCGGATGCGCTCTTCGCCGAAGCGTTCGACAAAGCCGGTGGTCGTGCCGAATACGTTGCAGCGAATATCCTCGCCCATCATGAAGACGCGCGGGTCACGCTCAAGCTCTTCTTGCTGCGCCTGCTGGATCGCTTCCAGGAATGTAATTCTGGCCATGTTTCGGTCCTCTTCAGGCGTGCGCCGCAACGTCGGCGGGGATCGGCAGGCGATCGACGAAGACGTGATCGAACGCTTCCTCGAATGTCGGGTATGCGCTGTCACGCGCGAACGTGAGGCAGTCCGCAACTTCATCGGCAATTGCCGCATCGATCGCGTCAAGGTCTGCGGCGTCGATACCATCGGAGACCAGTCGCGCGCGATACAAGTCTATCGGATCCCGTGCGACCCAGTCGTCGTGCTCGGGACCACGCGGCGTAAGATCGCGGCCCATGTTCACCGCGTGATCGCGATAGCGGTAGGTTTTGGTCTCGATAAGGGTCGGCCCCTTGCCCGCCCTGGCACGGTCCACTGCTTCCCGAACGGCTTCTTCCACCGCGTCCACATCCTGCCCGTCTACGATGACACCAGGAATGCCGTAGCCATGTGCCCGATCCGCCACATGCTCGCCAGCGACCGCCGCGCTGGTCGGCGTGGACATGCCGAAACGGTTGTTCTCGCACACGAAGATCGCTGGCAGCTTCCACACGGCCGCAAGGTTCATCCCTTCATGGATGGCGCCCTCGCTGGATGCGCCATCGCCGAAAAAGCACAGCGCCACGCGGTCGAGGCCCTGCAGCTTTGCGCCGAGGGCCGCGCCGGCGACCACTGGCCCACCCGATCCGACGATGCTGGTTTCCCCCAGGCTACCCATGGAAAAGTCGGAGAGGTGCATGGAGCCGCCCTTCCCCTTGCAGACGCCAGTAACCTTGCCGAGCAGTTCAGCCATGAGCGGCCGCAAGGTCGATCCCTTGGCGATCGGGTGGCCGTGGCTGCGATGGGTGCCGACCATGTAGTCGTCATCGCGCAGCGCCATGCACGCGCCTACGCCCGACGCCTCCATTCCAGCGTAGGTATGCAGCGCGCCCGGGATTTCTCCTGCGGCATGCATGCTTTCCGCCTTGGTTTCGAACTGACGGATGCGTTGCATGCGCCGGTACTTTTCCAGCCTGCGGTCGTTGTCGCCGATGGCGGTCATCGCTCTCTCCTTATGAATCCACGGGTTCAGGGGCGGCGCTTACCGTCTCGAACAGGTCGAGCGGTGCGGCGTACATCGGTTCGGGAGCGCCTGCGGTGATCGCGTAGACGTTCTCCATATGGCACGGGCCAAGCTTCGCGCCGAAGTACAGGCTATCGAGCGAGATCAGCATGTTCTCTTCCAGAACAAAACCTTCCTTCACCCCGGAAAGCCCTGCAGCCGGGAAAGCCAGTGGAATTTCAAGCGGCATAAGACCGATACCGTGCGCGACGACCAGCAGCTTTTCCGGCGTGGCGATGCCCTTTGCCTTCAGGTGCTCATAGCCGATTGCGGGCAGGCTGGCGGTCGAGACGCCGGGCCGCAGATGGTCGACCATCTTGACGAATGCATCGCGCAGTACGTCATGCTGGTGGCGGTATTCGGGTGAGGCCGTGCCGACCACGGCAGTCCGGTTGATGTCCACCCAGAAGCCATCGTGAATCCCTTGCGTTTCCAGGATGACGATATCCCCGTCGCGCAACTTTCGGTTACCGCGCGTTCGAAACAGGTCGGGAATGAATTCGTCGGCTTCGTAGGCACCGCCGAACAGCATCGCGCCTTCGTCCACCGGGATCACTTCATTGCGAACCATGAAGTCACAGATGCGGGCCTGCACGTCGTTCCAGTCCGCCCCTTCATGCAGCAGAGACCCCGCATGGGCGATGATCCGATCGGCCAGCGTGCCGACCTTGCGATAACGATCAAGTTCCTCGGCGGTCTTGACCACTCGTACGCGCATCATGAAGTCAAGCACATCGACGTATGAATGCGGAACTTTGCCCGAGATGCGGGCCGATACGCGATGCTCGTCAAAGCCGATCGTCTTTCCGGCAAGCCCATGGTCCGCAAGCGCCTCGGCGATCGCGGCGGCGACATCGGGCTGACAGGTTCCGGCGATCGAGCCCATCATCGCGGCGGCGTCCTGCCCCAACTGACCGGTTTGGCGATCGGGATCGATGTAACGGCTCACTTCACAGAAGTTGAGCATGTCAAACGTGCGGACTTCGCCGAAGGTACAGGCCGCACGCTTCTTGTTGAGAACCGCGACCAGTCCGATATTTGCCTCTGGGATCACCAAGGTCAGCGGTTTGGCAGGGTCTGCATAGACGATGGCCGCTGCCATCGGCTCCATCTGCCCCCAGCGTTCGAGCACTGAATGATACCCGGTGGCATAGCGAACATCGTGCGGATGGCTGAGCACGACGGCGTCCAACCCTTCCGCCGCCATCATCGAGCGCAGACGATCTGCACGTGGGTTGGATCGCGGCATCACGCCGCTTCCTCCAACCCGTCGTTGGCGATGTTCGATATCACTTCACCGCGCGCCACGTCGCGGAGATATTCGTGGTTCAGGATGAAACGAACTTCGCCCGCCTCGTCGGTGAAGGCAACGGCGCCGTGACCCATGAACAGATACTCGGTCACTTCCTCGCACCGCGCTTCATTGTGACGCGAACCGATCGGTTCATAGCCGTACGTGCCGGCAGGAGCGGAGCCCACGTCGTAGAGCAGTTCGCCCTTCGTGACGAAATACTGCCCATGTCCCAGATGCCAGTGTGGGGCGAACGTAGCGCCCGGCTCCATATGAACCCACAACACCCAATCACCCGTCTCCTCGCTGTATCGCAGCAGACGGATCGTCGTGCCCGTGCCAAGAGGGACTTCGCGGCAATCGTTGATGTTGACGATCAGATCGCCCACTTTTCCGGCGTCATGCTGCAAATTTGGTTGCTGTGTCATGGTTCATTCCTCTCGCGTGGTCTTGGTTACATCGTGGCGGTCAGGCCCTCGTCAGCGGGGATCACGGCGCCGTGGACGGCACTCGACCGCGGATCGAGGAGGAAGCACACCAATTCGGCGATCTGGGTCGGCTCCATGAAGAACTTGCGGCGTGGACTGCGATGTCCATCCATCAGCGCCGCGATCGCCTGCTCACCTTCGGGAGTGCGCAGATTGGCGGTAAGCGGCGTCGCCACGGCACCGGGGCAGACGCAATTGATGCGAATGCCCTTGGGACCAAGCTCCGCCGCCAATGTGCGCGACAACATGGCGACCGCCGCCTTCGACGCGCTGTAGGCGCTGTCGCCAGCGCGGCCCGCCGTGCCGCTGACTGATCCGATGAACACGATAGCACCGCCACCGGACTCGATCATCCCGGGGAGCACCGCCTGCGTGACATAGAAACTGCCCTTGAGGTTAACGTCGATATGCCGATCGAACAGAGACAGCGGGCTGTCAGGCACCGGGTTAGGTGCCCAGATCGCGGCATTGTTCACCAGCAGAGTTACCGGGCCCAGCGCACTTTCGATCCCTCGAACTGCCGCAGCGACCGCTTCCGCATCAGATATGTCGACATGGGTGGCGTGACCCAGCGCACCACTAGCGACTTCCTTGTCGAGATCGGCCTGCGACGCATCGGAAAGAACGGCCACTTTCGCGCCCGCCTCCCGCAGCAATTGTGACACCGCTGCACCAATACCGCTGGTGCCGCCGGTGACCAGGGCGACTTGTCCCGCCAGCCCACTCATTGCGCGGTGAACCCGCCATCGACGAGCAGCTCGGACCCGTGCATGTACCCGGCCTCATCAGAGGCGAGGAAGCGGACTGTCTTGGCGACGTCGATCGGGTCAGCCATGCGCCCGATCGGGTGCGCAGGTGCAAGCCCAGCCGCCGCTTCCTCGACGCTGTTGGCAAAACCATTGTCAACGATGCGCTGGAGAATGTGATCGACCATCCCGGTCTTTACGCCGCTCGGATGAACCGAATTGACACGAACCTTGTAGCCCAGCGCGGAGAACTCCATCGCGCAGGCTTTCACAAATAGGGTGACCGCGCCCTTGGACGTGCAGTACCCGACATGAAGCGGCGATCCGATCTTGCCTGCGACGGACGATATGACGACCACCGACGCGCCGTGCGGCAATGTCTCGCCCGAGCGGCGGAGCAGTTGTGCGCCCACCTTGGTGCCAAGGAACACGCCGTCGACATTGACCGCCATCTGCTTGCGCCATTGCTCAAGCGTCGTGTTCTCCATCTTTTCGACCACCACGATGCCGGCAACATGGACCAGAACGTCCAGCCGTCCGTACTTTTGCTCGACCGCGCCGATGACCGACTGCCAGGACGATTCATCGGTCACATCGAGTTGCAGGTACTCCGATCCATTCCACGATCCGGCATCAGCCGGAAGGTCTGCGCCGATCACGGTGGCCCCCGCTTCAGCAAGAGTGCGGGTGATTTCGCTGCCAATCCCCCCGGTGCATCCGGTGACGAGGGCGATGCGTCCTTCAAGCGACGAAATCATGCGGTAACTCCTGCGTTGGCGGCTTCGCCCAGCAGGTCGAAGACGCGGATATCGGGATCGCCGTCCAGGCAGGAATAGCCTTCTGCCGACATGGCAACGTGGTACGGGCGATTGGCGTGGGCCTCTTTGGCCTCCAGGCTTGCGAAGATTTCGGTGAAGCCGAAGGCATCGGGATCGTCCCGGGATTGCATGACCTGGAATAACAGCGTCTCAGGCTCATTGGCGCGGACGTCTTTTTGCAACTGGGTCGTCAACTCGATGAAACGCTGCGTCTTGTCCGGCTTGGTGCGGACATGCATGATGACACCAATCATAGTGGAGAGGACCTTTCGTCATGTGGGGGGAAATGCTGGCCGACGCGGCGATGGCTGCTCAGGGGCCGGACCCGGAAGCGGCAAGGCCTTTGGTCGACCGCTTGCTTGCGACCAAACCGGAAGATGCCGATGCGCTGACGCTGTCTGGCATCGTCGCCCAGAGGACCGGCCGCATGGGCGAGGCCGTAGCTGCCTTCCGCCAGGCTTGTGCCGCGGATCCGCGCGATCCGGGTCGCCATCAGAACCTGGGCGTTGCGTTGAAGAATGCCGGATCGTTCGATGATGCACTGGCCGCTTTCGGCGTTGCGCTTGATCTGCGGCCCGGCCATCCGGCAACGCTGGCGAACCTCGGCGCCTGCCTGATCGCCGCCGACCGTCCCCAAGAGGCGTTGGCAACGCTCTGCAAGGCCGGTGAAAGTGCCGACGCTCTCAACAACACCGGCGTTGCGCTGGCACGGCTTGGCCGTCACGCCGAGGCTGTTCCAGCGTATCAACGATCGCTGACGCTCCGTCCCGGTCATCTGGACACTGCGCTGAATCTGGTGGATGCCCTTTTCGCATCGGGACAGGTCGAAGCGGCGGAAAACCTTGTCCATCAAGTGCTGCGCGCTCAACCACGCAATCCTCGGGCAGCGAACCAGCTGGGGTTGATACGCGAAAAGGCCGGTGATTTCAGCGGCGCCGTTGCGGCGATGACGCCCGCGTTCGATACTAGCGCCCCCAACCATGCCCTTGGCATCAACCTGGTGCGTGCCTTGATCCGGTCGGGCGAAGCGCGCGATGGCGCTGCGATCTGCGATCGCCTCATCGCCACGCAGCCCAGTGTCACCACGCCCCTTGCCCTCAAGCTCGCCGCGCTGGAGAAGCTTGGCCTTACCGATGAGCGTGAACAATTGATGGCAATCGACCGTTTCGTCACCGTCCACGACATCGATGTGCCGCCCGGCTTCACTGACCTGACTACATTCAACGCCGCGCTGATCGAGGAACTGCGCGACCATCCCTCCCTGACGTTCGAGCCGGAGGGGCTGGTCACCCGGCAGGGCCGCCAGAGCGACGACCTTGCCACCACTAATAGCCCGGCCATCGCCGCTCTTGGTCAGATCGTCGAGGAGAAGCTGGCTTCCGAACACGCCCGGTTTGCCGTCCTGCCCGCCGATCACCCCTTCTTGCGCGCCATCCCAAACAAGTGGAGTGTCACCATGTGGGGCACGATCCTGCAGCCCGGCGGTGAAGTGGGCGCGCACATCCACGCCCCCAACTGGCTCTCCGGCGTCTACTATCCGACGTTCGAGGGTGAGGATGGAGCTTTCGCGATCGGCGTCCTGCCAGACGAACTGGGCGGCGGCGGCAACCCGGTGGTCCTTCAGCCCAAGGCGGGCCGAATGATCTTCTTCCCGTCGTACCTCTGGCACGCTACACTTCCATTCGGTGGTAAGGCAGACCGGATCAGTTTCGCGTTCGATCTGGTGCCAGCCGGTATTGGGCGAGGACATAAGCTCCGCTGATCCGGCACGGTGATGGCGGCGGCTGGGCTTCTCTGTTGCCCGAGAGGAGACCGCCGCCGCCATCGATCAAAACTTCATCGAGCCTTCGACGCCGAAACTTCTCGGCGGCGCATAGTTCGTAAAGTTGAATAGCCCGGCGACAGAGTTGCCGGATACGCGATAGACTTCGTTCAGCAGGTTGCGGCCAAATACCGAAATGCGATAGCGCTCTTCAGCATCGTTCCAGCCGATGCTGGCCCCTACCAGAGTACGCTCCTGGCCCTGTGAGAAGTCTGCGTTCAATGTGGTGGATTCATATTCAGCCTGATAATTGATGTCGGCGTTCAGCGAAACTACACCCCACTCCATCGGCGGGAATTCGTAATGGGCATTGGCGCTTGCGGTCCATTTTGGCGTATTCCGCAATTTCAGGTACGATGCATCGTCGTTGATCCCATCGCCATTTACGTCGGTTATGAACTCGTCGTACTTGGCCTTCTGCCAACCAACTGCGGCACCTAGAGTTAGCCCCGGTGTCGGCGCTGCCGATATTTCGAGTTCGATGCCTTTGACGTGGGCTTTACCGGCGTTGGTCGTACGGGTTTCCTGCCCGGGAAGGCCGGTGATCGGATCAACGAATGGCACCACGGCGTCGCGCTGAAGATCGTTGTACTTCACGTAGAACGCCGCCAAATTGACGCGCAATTTGCGATCAGCAGTCTCCGTCTTGAAGCCCAATTCGAAACTGTCGGCCGTTTCTTCACGGAACGGCAAAGCCGACGTGGCCGACATCGCCTGTTCATTGTACCCGCCGGATTTGTAGCCTTGGCTATACGTGAAGTAGTTGTTGATACCGGACGCGATTTCCCAGCGATAACCGGCACGGATCGTGGGTTTGCTGAACTTGGCACTGTCGCTGTACTCGGGCCAGAAGCCCGTCGCGATCAACGAGCGGCGGACCTGCGGACGGACCGAAAAGTCCTTGCTCTCCTTGGTGTAACGAGCGCCAAGGAAGACAGAGAACGGATCGGTCAGTTTATATTCGGCTTCTCCGAACACTGCATAGCTGTCCACCTTATAGTTGGCGGTGGACTGATTGGGGTCGGTCAGCGCGGTGGGATCACCGAGGAAGCGCAGGAAGCCCAGGAAGCTGGTGGCGCTCGCATCCAGGGTTTGGCCCCAGTACATCCCGCCGACGGTGAACTTCAGAACGTCGGAGAAGTCGGAGCTGAACCGTGCCTCCAGGCTGTATTGCTTGCGGGTATCTTCACGTGTGGACACGAACAGGTACGCGTTTTCTCCGGTATAGTCCGAAGGCAGCTCCGATCGTACCCGGCGCCAACCACCGACGACGGTGATGGTACCAACATCGTCCAGCGTATGTTCGCCACGCAGATACAGGCCGTCTACATTCACGCGGTGACCGTCAAGCGTCCCGACGCACGTAGGCGCTGAGGCCGACCCTTCGCACAACGTCGTGCCGGTTTTGAAAGGGCTTTGTCCAGTCGTCTGAATCCCCGGGAAGCCGACTACGTCAAACAGAAAGCCGGGCGGGGTTTCGTTGACCGATGGCGGGGAGTCGCCCCTGTCACGTAGCAATTCATACGTGAGCATGATGTTGGTGTCGTCGGTCGGCTCCCACAGGAGCTTGGCTCGGGCGCTGAAAAAGCGTAACCCGCCCCAGCGCTGGCCGCGACCGGGCACGCCCTGGACACCATCAACATTGTTGTTCTTTGTCAGACGGTAATAGCCATCGCTTTCCTGGAACGATCCTGCCGCGCGGAAGAACAGGTTTTCCGAAAGCGGAATGTTGATCGCGGCCTTCACGTCTTTGGTGTTGAAGCTGGAATAGCCCAGCCGGACTTCGCCGCCGAATTCACGCTCTGGCTTCTTGGTGATGACGTTCACCACCCCGCCGACGGTATTCTTACCGAACAAGGTTCCTTGCGGGCCACGTAGAACTTCTATGCGCTCTACGTCGAACAAATCGAAAAGCTGGGTCTGAACGTGAGCAAGAACGAAGTCATCGACGACCACACCAACGGCGGGTTCAAAGGTCAGAATGATGTCACCGGTCGACTGTCCGCGAATACCGATCGATGCGGCGTTGAAACCGGGAACATTGGTGATGACTACGTTGGGCACGTCACCTGCCAGAGCGCGAATGTCGGTCGCAAACTTATTCTCGATTGCGGCCGAGGTGAACGCGGAAACCGCAACCGGGGTTTCCTGCAGCGATTCAGAAACGCGACGTGCTGTGACGACGATGTCTTCCAGCCCCCCTTGCTGCTGTTGTGGCGCTGAGCCGGCGGCTGGCGGCGCGGCCTGCGCGAGAGCGGTAGTGCTTGCACTTGCCAGCAGCCCCGTGGCGAGTGTCTTGAAGACGCAGCTCAAGTGTCCTTTGCCGATCATGTTCTTCCCCTCCGATACGACTGCCTTCGATTTGGTCCGGGCAATTCGAATCACGTGCCGACATTTTTGCCGGGCACCTACAAATGAGTGCACATGATCTTTTTTGTGAAGCCATAAAAAACATTCATGTATGATTTATTATGCCGCATCGCAGCGGACTACGCCGGTAAAGGATTACAGTCGTGAGCAGTTCGGGGGTAAATTCTGTCGACAAACTGGGACTGCGGCGTGAAACGGCGATAGTTGCTGCGATGCAAGAAACGATCGAAGAAAAAATGCCGGTGATTCGGCGTCGCTACACGAGCCCTGCGATAATCGAGCGGAGGGCGCGGATTGTTGACACCGCTCACCGCATTCTGGGTGAAGGCGGAGTGGCCGCGCTGACCATTCGCAGGTTGTCCGAGGATGCCGGCGTGGCGCAGCGAACGCTCTACCGCCTCTTCGGCGACAAGGATGGCGTGATCAGCGCAACGGTGGTTGATCGCATGGTCGAAGTTCGTGAGCATATTGCGCGACGGGACGCCACTTATACCTTGGACGTTGTGTTTGCGGAGCTCGACTGGATGGTCAGCGAACTGGAGCGTGACAGTCTCTATGCGCGTGTGGTGATCGATTTCGTGTTTTCACGCGAACCTCGGGACCTTGAGGTGCGGGAATTGACGTCAGTAGCGCGCTCGCGTTTCTCGGGCTGGCTCGGGCTGGAACAGGCCAAGGGGCACATTCGCGATGACCTTGATCTGGTGGCGGTAGTGGATACGCACGTAATGCATGAGTTTCTGGTCTATCGCCGGTGGTCCTTGGGACAATCGGCTGGTGACGGATGCCGCGCCGAATTGCATGCCTGCTTCCTGCAGACGGCGGCGTTGTTGCTGACGGGCACTATTCGCGAGACTTACGTGCGCAAGCTGGCCATGATCCAGAAGAAGCTGGGCCGCACCCGACGCCCAGCGGTGGAGATGCAACCGAGGGAGAACACGCGATGACTCTTGATGACCTGCTTGCTCGTGAGGCGATCCGACAGCTGCGGATCGATTATTCAACCGCGTTCGATACGATGGACGAAGGCGCGGTGCGTCGCATCTGCACGGACGATATCGTCTGCCACTATCCAGGAACCTATGGCGGCATCTATCACGGCGTGGATACGGTGTTGGAACTGTTCCGCGAAAACTGGAAGCACATGCACGCCCCGCGCGAAACGCTGCACCTTATCGCCAATCATTCTATCGAACTGATCGGCTCCGACAGCGCGCGGGGGCATTGCCTGCTGGTGGATCTGGTCACGCGCCAGCATGAGGGTTCAACCATCACGACCCAGGGAGGGCATGACAACCCCCTCCTTTTGCTCGGCCACTATGACGATCAGTACGTTCGGCGCGACGGCCAATGGAAGTTTGCCCGGATCGGCCTTTCGCTGTTGTGGCCGACCCGGTCCTGACGGCTTACTCTCCTGTTTTGTGAGCGGATCCCACAGTATCGTCCTTTCGCCCGCTGCGCAGCACTTCGGCACGGGTGCGGATGTAGTGCCGCAGCGCTTCCAGCTGATCCGGCGTGAATTCTGCGAACTGGGGCATGCCTGCCGAAACCAGCGAGCCGTTATGCACCACGTCGGCAAATGCCTCTGCGCTGGCGGCGATGGGTGAGGTGCGCAAGTCTGGCGCAGTGCCGCCCGCGATCACGGCCGTCCCGTGACATACCGCGCAACGGCCTCCGAAGATTCCCTCTCCCCGCGCAGCCTTGGCGGCATCGGGTTTGAAATCAGGATCGTCAAACGCCTCTGCCTTGTAGGGTTCACGTGGCGGTAGCTGTTGCGTTCCGCCAAGAGCGAACGTCAGCACCCGGCGCGCCTGTGTACGATAGTCGATGCCGTATTGCGCAAACATCGGCCCGAACAGGCCCACGCTCGTCCCGATCCCGGCAATGATTGTGACATACTGTTTTCCATTGACGCGGTAAGTGATCGGCGGCGCGACTACGCCTGCGCGCGCGTCAAAATTCCAAAGGCGCTTGCCGTCTTCTGCGTTGTAGGCGGAGAAGCCGCCGTCCGGCCTTCCCTGAAAGACCAGATTGCCGCCTGTCGCCATGATGCCGCCGTTGCCATGGGTGGGCATCGGCAGTTTCCATCGCGCCTTTTGTGCAATGGGATCCCAGGCGACGAGCCAGCCGGTCACATCCTTGCCGCCAGCATCGATGGCATAGCCGACACCGGGCGACAGACCCATTCCCTCGGCGAACTTGAAGTTCTCCCGCGTGATTCCCGTGTCATCGAAGTGGGCCTGCAGGTCGATTGCCGGAATATAGGTCAGCCGGGTCTTGGGGCTGTAGGCCATCGGCATCCAGCTGTGCGCACCAAGTGGCGTCGGCCGGAACGACGTCTTGCCGCTTTCGTATCGTACGCCGGGGTTCTCCACCGGGCGGCCGGTCGCCAGATCAATTTTCTTGGCCCAGGTCACCTCCACGAAAGGTTCGGCGGAGATCAGCTTCCCGGTCTTGCGATCAATGACATAGTAGAAGCCGTTCTTCGGGGCGGTCATCACCACTTGCCGGGGTTGACCGTCAATCGTCAGATCCGCGAGCTGCATGTCCATCGCGGCGTTGAAGTCCCAGCTTTCGCCGGGATTGATCTGATAGTGCCACTTGTACTTGCCGGTCTTGGCGTCGAGCGCCACGATCGAGCAGACGAACAGATTGTCGCCCTTGCCCATCGATCTGATCTTGTGGTTCCATGGAGCGCCGTTTCCCGTGCCCAGCAAGATCTGGTCGTTGGCTTTGTCATACGTGATGGCGTTCCAGACCGAGCCGCCGCCGCCGTATTTCCACCAGTCCCCACTCCAGGTCTTGGCCGCCATTGCCTGCGCTTCATCTTCGAAGCCTTTGGCAGGGTTGCCAGGGACAGTGTAGAATTTCCACAATTGCTTGCCCGTATCGGCATCAAAGGCGGTGACGAAGCCGCGAACGGCGCTTTCGTCCGACCCGGCGTTGCCGATGATCACGTTGCCGTCGAACACGCGAGGCGGCCCCGAAATGAACATCGGCGCGCCGTCTTCCAACGTCTGAACGGTCCAAACCGGTTCGCCGGTCTTGTCATCGAGGGCGACAAGGCGTCCGTCTTGCGTGGCGGTGATGACCTTGTGGTTCCAATAGGCGATGCCACGGCTGCCCCAGCCCTGCCGCAGTCGCACCCCGGAAGCCTCCGGCGCCTTGGGGTCGTGTTCCCATTTAACCTTGCCAGTGGCGACGTCGATCGCCCGTACGACCGAGTAGCCACTGGCCAGGTACACCGTGCCGCCAACCTCGATCGGGCCGGTGGCAGGATTGCCGGGCGGCAGATCCACCGCCCAGACAAGCCCGAGGTCCTTTACGTTATTTGCGTTGATTTCCTCCAACGGGCTATAGTGCTGCTCGCCATATGTCCGGCCGAACGCAGGCCAGTCGTCGCCATTGCTGGCATCATCCAACTGGCGCTCCCAACCCTCCTGGCCATGAGCACCGGCGAGACCCTGCTGGTCGGCGGTGCCGCAGGCGGCAAGCGACCAGATCAGGGCTATGGGCAGACAGCCGCGCAGCACGTTCCCGAATGTCATCAATCAATCACTTCTTACAGTTCGTTGCCGAACGAAACGCCCAGTTCTACACCGAAGTAACGCGGTGCGCCGAACTGCGAGTTCAACCAAAGTCCAGCAACGTTCTGCGTGCCGATGCGATACCGCTTGTCGGTCAGGTTACGACCGATCACCCGAACGTAGTACTGGTCATCCGCCTGAGCCAACGTGATAGATCCATTCACCAGCGTCCGCTTGTTCAGGAAAGTATTGCCAAGCGGATCGTCGATGGCCTGTGTGTTCAGGTTACGCCCGGTATAGGCGACGTTGCCGTTAAGCGTCAGCTTGTAGTCGCTTCCCAATGGCAACGAATAGGCGGCGTCTACCGTCCACTGCCACTTCGGCGCGCGATCGAGCGGGGCGGACGCCAGATCGTACCCCGCGTTTTCAGCGGTGTACGTGTTGTACTTGCCGTCCTGATAACCCAGCACACCGCGCAAAGTCAGCCCGTCAAAAGGATTGGCCGAGAGTTCTGCCTCGATGCCCTTTACTGTGGCGCTGGCCGCATTGACGAAAACAGTAACCTGGTTCGGCTGTCCGTTTACTACGATGGGCACGTTCAACTGCTTTTGCAGGTCCTTGTACTTCACGTAGAAGCCAGTCACGTTGAAGCGCAAACGATTATCAAGGAACTGCGATTTCACACCGAGCTCGTAGCTGTCCGCCTTTTCGGGATCAGTGGGCCGTGCCGCAGCGCGGAATGCGTCGAGGTCCGCGCCAAAGGCCGCGAAGCCACCAATCTGATCGTTGAAGCCGCCGCCCTTGTACCCATGCGAATAGCCGCCGAACAGGAACAGGTCGTCCGTCGCCTGGAAGCTGACGCTGGCGCGATAGGTCGGCTCACGCCATTTGCCCTTCACCGTCACGACGTTTGCCGGATAGTTGTAGACGCTGGCGTCCAGCGCTTCGTCGATCGAGATTGTCGGATCGAAGCCACCGTTAAGGGCCGGGATGAACGTCTGCTGGCGACCGAGCCACGTCTTGTCATCCCAAGTATAACGCCCGCCGGCCGAAATCGTCAGTTTCTCTCCCAGCTTCAGCGTTCCTTCAAGGAAGACTGCCCGCGATTTGGCGCGCTGTGCGTTGCATAGGATATAGGGCGTATCGTTCCAGTTGCCGAACGGCAAAGGCCCAGAAGTCAGATCAAGAAAGCCCAGGATCTGCGATACGCAGAAGTCGATCTTGTCACGCTGGAAGAAGCCACCGCCAACAAAGTTGAATGGCCCCTTGAAGTCGGAAGCGAACCGCAGTTCCTGCTGGAAGGTCTTGCGATCGTCATCTCGTGTGGCATCGAAGAACGAAAGAAGCTGTCCGTCCCCTGCAACCGCAGTTGCCCCCGCGTAAGAGTTAGGAATACGCGATTTCTGCTTGCGGTAACCGGTAACCGAGGTGATCGTGCCAATACCGGTATCGTATTCAAGATTGGCGTACAGTCCATCAACCGAGATGCGCTGACCCTTGTCCATATACAACAGGCCGTCATTGCGACCGGTGTAGCCAGCACGCTTGAGCGGGTCGATGTTCTGCGCGTTCGGATCGGTAAGCCCCAGTAGATCGGTAAGAAACGGACTGGTCCCCTTGTACAGATAGTTCTCGTTTACGGATGGCACGGAATCCGACCGGTCGCGGATCCACTCATACTGGAACAAGGCACTGAAATTGGGTGACGGTTCGACCAGCAATTTCGCACGAGCCTGCCAAACGTCCTTGCCGCCCAGCGTTTCGCCGCCAAGGCACCCCTGCGCGCCCTGGAACTTGTTGGGGACGAACCCGGTTACCGGGCCATAACAGGCGCCGTTCTTGTAATAGCCATCCGATTTCTCGTATCCACCAACTAGGCGAAAGGCCGCAAAGTCTCCGATCGGGACGTTCATTGCGGCCTGCATTTTGCGCTGGCCGAAATCCCCGAATTCCACACGGCCGTCTACGCCGACATATTCCAGCTTCGGCTTCTTGGTACGCACCGTCACGACGCCGCCGGTGGTATTCTTGCCGAACAACGTTCCTTGAGGACCGCGAAGTACTTCGACCTGAGCAATGTCGAACGTATCGAGCAGCTGTGTTTGCACCGACGGGACGACGAAATCGTCGACCAGCACGGCCACGGGCGGCTCGAAATACACGATGATCGACGTCTGACCCACGCCGCGCATTGCAAAGCTGGCTGCGTTGAAGTTGGCGATCGTCGCAGCCGAGAAGTTCGGCACGAATGCCGCGATGTCGCCAAGATCGCGTGGTGCTGCCTGTGCGATCAGCGTGCTGTCTACCGCCGACACCGACACCGGGGTCGACTGCAGGTCCGTAGCGCGGCGGGTAGCCGTAACGACGATTTCGCCCAGCCCGCCCGATGGCGCGCTTGCCTGCGGTGCGGTAGCGCCGGTCCCCGTGTTATCCTGTGCAAAGGCTGGCGCGCTTGCGAGTGCTGCAACGAGCGCGAAAGCGCAAGACGAGCAATATAGCTGCCTGGTGAACATGCCTCTCTCCTAATGCCCCCGCCATTCCTTGCGAGTTGCACACAGGATTATCACGAAGTCGGCATTTGGCAATCATTCATGTATGTTTTTTTGAGGTGTGCTTTTTAGGTCATAAAACCGTGTGATCGCTTCTCTCTCAGGGGTTCGGCTTGCAGAGCCAAAATGTTCGATCACATGCATTCATGATTGTTTTTATGATGGCTCGGACTATGCTTCATTCACAAGTGTGAGCCGATCGGCGAACGCGTTGAGAGGATCCGGGCAGCATCCATAAAGGCGCGCCTCATCTGAAAGGAGATACGGTCGATGGCTTTCAGTTTTCTATCCCGCTTTCACATCCGCGAAGACCGTCAGGAAGAGTTTATTTCCTTGGCGCGCGAGATGGAAGAACTGGCTAAGCAGGAGCCGGGTACGCTGGCTTACAAGTTCTTTCGGCTTGGCGAACCGGGAATGTTTGCCGTTCACGAAAGTTTTGTCGATGAAGCCGCCGATCAGCGGCACATGGACTACGCTCATAACAAGCCGCTTATCGAAAGGATCATCGGCTGTATGGAAGGGACATACGAACGCGAACTGCTGTTCGACCTTGCCCCCCACGAAAAGGCTTAAGCACAATGCCCGGCAAAAGCTTCATCGCCCAGCTGCGTACCCGCCCCGAAAAGCGTGACGACCTGATCGCGCTGCAGGCCGAGCTCAAGGCCCTGGTATTTGAACACGAACCGGATGCCCTGGTCTACGAGTTGTTCCAGTCGGAAACCGATCCGGACCTGTTCCAGATCGTAGCGACATTCCGGGACGAGGCTGCCTTCGAGAAGCACATGCACATTGATTTCCACGATCGCCTGGTGCCGCCGATACTGGAATGCGCGGCCGAAGACATGAAGCTGGAGTTCTACCGCTCCCTGCCATGACGCCAGACGGCTTCGTAACGGACCATTACCTCTTCCATTGCCTCGCGCGGGCGTCACGTTCCTGCTGTGCATCGAGCGGGTCGCTGCCGGCCATCGCTTGGGCATTTGCCATAAGGTCGGCAAGAGGCGACCCGGCCTGGCGATATTGGCTGGTGGATGGCTTGCTTCCCGGGACCGTGCGCTCGAGCACCCACTGATCCCGTTCCTTGCAGGCAATCCCGGCACTCGCACCGCCATCGTAGACCCGGCAATACTCACCATCGCGCTGAAAGCTGGCGAGTATCCGCAAGTCCGAGCCTTCCGAGCTCGCAAGCCGCCCTTCAAGATTGCGGGCAAGCGACCCCGACGCGACCAATTGTCCGTCGATTTCCGCAACGTTGCCACGCCCGCCAACTTGCGCGCCCAACAACACCCCGAGCACCAGCGAGGCCGCGAGGGCGGCACCGGTCCGCCATTGGGCGGGCCATGGTCGCGCTGGACGTTTCTGCGCCTTGTCTTTTGCCGCACGTCGCGCGCGGGCTGCTGCTAAGTCCAGCACTTGCGCGGGCGTGCCGACCGGCGCATCCGTCATGTCACGCTCGGCCTCGTCGGCTGCGGCGTCGGCAATGAGCAAGGTCAGGTTTTCCGGCACCGGCTCCTGCAATACCGGGTCAAGGTGGCCCTTCAGCATGGTCCGCAAGCGCCGCTCATCCTCGATCCTTGCCGACAGTGTGGGATCGGCAGCCACGGCGGCAGCGACGCGCTCCGCATCGGAGCCGGTCAGTTCGCCATCGGCAAATGCCATCAGGTCTTCATCGGAAATGGTCACGCCACTTCTCCCAATTCACGCAACAGCGCCTCTCGGCCCCGGCCCAGTCGCGAGGTGAGCGTCCCTTGGGGCACGCCCATGATTTCCGCCGCTTCCTTGTAAGGAAAGCCTTCCACCAGCACCAAAATCACCGCTTCTCGCTGCTCATCGGGGAGACGCGCCAATGCCCGTCCCACATTGCCCAGTTCGACGGCATTTTCGGCATCGCGATCACCGGCCATACCCACGTTGACACCTTCGTCCTCGCGAACGAAAGTCTGTGAACGCCGTGTCCTTGCGCGTATTTCATCGATCCACTGGTTGCGCATGATCCTGTATACCCAAGCATCGAGGCGCGTTCCCTCCTGCCATTGCTGGCGGTTCTTGAGCGCGCGCTCTACCGTTTGCTGGCACAAATCGTCAGCATCGGCCGCATCATGCGCAAGGCCGCGAGCAAACCGCCGCAGGCGCGGCAGCATGGCTGTCAGCTCTTCGCAGAAATGGTCTTTGCTCATCGAAATGTCTTGCCTGAGGATGAAACGGATGGATCCTTGCGTTTCATCCCTGAGTGGAACGAAAATCGATAACGGACAAGCCAATGAAACGCACTACAACATATCTGGCCTTGGCCGTGACCGTGGTTTCCGTTCCGGTCCACGCTCAACTGGGCGGCGCGATCGACCCGATGGGCACGGTCGGCCGCGTCAGCGACGCATTGCGTGATGTCGCCGGGCCTGCGCTAAGGCCGATCGGCGATACCGTCAAAAATGTACGCACTCTGGCGAACGAGCGGATGCAGCGGCTCAACCGCCTAGTCGCCGATCATGGCGATCGGATCCAATTCGACGATCAGCGTCAACCCGCCGTGCGAGGAGAAGCGCTGCTGCTGCACCCCTCCCCCGCCGACATCGAACTCGCCCGCAAGGAGGGTTACAATGTACTGGAACAGGCGAGCATCGAAGGGCTGGGCGTGGCCTTTGCCCGGCTGTCCTCCCCACCGGGCGTCCCCCTCGGCAAAGCAGTCGAACGGTTGAGGACGCTGCTACCGGGGCGAACCATATCCGCCGACCAGCTTTATTTCCTGTCCGGCAAAGCTGTGGACGCGGGTGCATCATCGAGTTCGTCATCCCCGCTGCCGCGTGGCGGAACCGTAGGAGTGATCGACGGCGCAATCGCCGGATCGAAGCGAGTTGTCGCGCAGCGCAGTTTCGCAAACGGTACCAAGCCAAGCGATCACGCCAGCGCCATCGCATCGCTGCTGACCGGTGCGGGTACGGCGCGAATATATGGCGCGGACGTTTATGGCAGCGACCCGGCGGGCGGAAACGCCCTCGCAATCGCCAAGGCACTGGGATGGATGCAGGTGCAACGCGTCCCCGTGGTCTCGATCAGTTTAGTCGGGCCAGCCAACCCCCTGCTCGATCGTGCAGTCGCATCGGCATTGGGAAAAGGCATGGTTGTTGTCGCTGCGGTGGGTAACGATGGCGCCGCGTCCCCCCTCTCCTACCCCGCATCTTATCCGGGCGTGATTGCCGTGACCGGGGTGGATGGCGCGGGCCACGTGCTGATCGAAGCCGGACGGGCCACTCACCTCGATTATGCAGCCCCGGGCGCAGACATGTCTGCACTGGTGCCCGGCAAAGGACGAGTTTCGTTGCGCGGAACTTCCTACGCAGCACCGCTGGCCGCTTCTCGCATCGCGGCAAGAGTGATGAACGGCAGCGTCACCAGTGCCGTGAAGGCCGTGGAACAGGAAGCGCTGAAACCCTCCCGTCGGACCGGTCGCGGGGTTTTGTGCAATATCTGCCGGTCCGGCCTTTGAAGAAATTTCAGAAAAAACGATCCGGGTCGGGATGAAATCATAACACCCACCCGTTCCTTCCATCAGACATTCCCGAGGCAGACAGCCTGCCCCGGACAAGATTACAACGGAAGGAGCATACCCATGAACAAGCTCACTCTTGGAACGGCGATCGCCACTCTTGCTCTTATCGGCGTGCCGGGCGCAGCCAATGCGCAATTGCTGGGCGGTGGCGGCGTCGGCGGCGCGCTCGGCGGTGGACTCGGTGGCTCGGTTGGAGGCACCCTGGGCGGTGTCGGCAGCACGATGGACAGTACGGTCAGCGGCGCAGGAGACATCAGCGCTTCAAGGACAGGCCGCAGCGTATCGTCGCGCGCCGAAGGCAGCGGCCGGGGCAGCGCGCGCAAATCGGTTCGTGCACCGCGCGCTAAGACGCCCGATACCTCGGCGGCGACCGGCGTGATCGGCAACGCACGATCCACCGCTGAAGGCGCCACTGGGTCGCTGGGATCGGCAACCAACAGCGCGACCGGCTCCGGCAATGGGTCGGCTTCAGGATCGGTAGACCGCTCAGGCGCCACCGGCACCGCAACCGGTTCGGGATCCGGCAGCCTGACGGGCAGCCTTGATGCGACCGGTGCGGCCTCGCAAGTTGTCGGCACGGCATCGAGTGCCGCCGACACGGCACGCTCGACTGCCACCGAGCAGGCGCAGGCCGCTCGCAGCAAAGCCAGCGATGCTGCCTCCACCGCGTCCGACGCTTCGGCTAGCAGCTCCAGCAGCGGTTCCGCGAACGCCCGTGCCGGCAAGCGCAATACCAGCGTAAGCGGCTCGGGCAACGGCTCGGCATCGAGGAACGGTGCCAGCGGTTCGGGGAGCCTCGGTGTCAGCAGCGGCACCGACGCTCAGTAAACTCGACTAGGCTACCGCGCACTTACCGCCACCGACGCGCGGTGGTACGGCACCCCCGGAATGGACGCCATGCTTCCGTTCCGGGGGTATTCCCATGGTGAGTATGGGTCAGGGGGCACTCAGATCGAGAGGATCAAGGTGTCGTCCGCTCGGGGTGGCTCAGGCGTAAAGGACGGAAGCGGCTCGAACGCGTCTTCCAACACGCGCGTTTCTGCCAGCCCCGCGAGCTTGAACTGACCAAGGCGACGTTCATCATCACTGCGCCAGGCTTTGCTAAGGTTCAACGCGCTTACAAACAATTCGCCGTGGCGTTCGAACAGGAAATGAGGCGCCAGGCGGATCACCGCGCCGTTATACCGCGCTTCGACAACGATCCTTCGCGTGATCGCCTCCATCAGGGGGAGTCTTGGATCGCTCATGATGGTCGGCGCGGCATTCGGCAGGGAGAAGGATTGTGCATTGCAGCATGTTGCCCAAAGCCGAACGCAATTGCAAGATCGGGAGTGCGATCAGACGCGAGCGGCGGTGACGATGATCTCTACCTTCCAGCCCGGCGAGGCCAGCCGTGATTCCCCCGTCGCACGCGCTGGCGCTGGATGCCCCTCTATCCATGCATCCCACACCGAGTTCATTTCCTCGAAGTCACCGATGTCGGCGAGCCAAATGGTCGCCATCAACAAATGGTCCTTGTCGCTTCCCGCCTTGTCCAGAAGCGCCTCGATTTCGGCAAGCGCGGTTCTGGTCTGGTCGGCAACGCTGTCTCCTTCCTCGCCCACTTGTCCAGCGAGATAGATGGTATCACCATGGATCACCGCTTCGCTCATGCGCGGTCCCTGGTCGATGCGAGTAATGGCCATGTCGTATTCTCCCAAAATGCCGCGAAAGCCCGTCAGTAACGGCTGATCGCCAAATCTCCGACTTCAATTGCCGGGGTACGCCCACTGATCATGTCTGCCATGACATGGGCCGAACCGCAGGCCATGGTCCAGCCCAAGGTGCCATGCCCGGTGTTCAGATAAAGGTTGGGCACCTTAGTCGGGCCGATGACGGGAGTGCTGTCCGGAGTCATCGGGCGCAGGCCGCACCAGAACGACGCCGCCGCCATATCGCCGGCACCCGGAAACAGCGTCCCGGCCGAATGTTCGAGCGTCGCGCGGCGAGCGTCGGGAAGATCTTTCGTAAATCCCGAAATCTCCGCCATCCCGCCCACGCGGATGCGATCGCCCAGGCGAGTGATCGCAACTTTGTAGCTTTCGTCCAGCAAGGTGGAAACTGGCGCCAGAGCCTCGTCCACAATCGGCACCGTGATCGAATAACCCTTTACTGGGTACACCGGCAGCCGGATTCCAAGGGGCGCGACGATCTGCGGCGAATAGCTTCCCATCGCCACAATGAAGGCATCGGCAGAGAGATTGGATCGCGTTCCCTGCGTCTCTAGGACCGCATGGGAGATACGGGATCCGTCATGAACGAGGTTGAGGATCGTCGTATCATTTACGAATTCAACACCCTGCTCTGGGGCCATTTTGGCTAGGGCATTGGTAAACTTGAAGCAGTCACCGGTTTCGTCATTCGGCAAACGCAACCCGCCGACGAACGGAACGGTGCTGTTCGCCAGGCCTGGCTCGGCCGCAATGCACCCTGCCCGATCCAGCACTTCGAACGGCACGCCATCGGCCTTGAGCACGGCAACGTCCTTGCCGATCCCGTCCATCTGCTTTTGCTCACGGAACAGTTGGAGGGTGCCTTGGCTGCGCTCGTCATAGCGGATGCCTGTCTCTCCCCGCAGTTCGATCAAACGGTCCCGGCTGAACTCCGCCAGACGGACCATGCGTGCCTTGTTGATGGCGTAATCACGCGCGTTGCAGTTGCCCAGCATCGCCACCAGCCAACGAAGCATCGCCATGTCGAGATGAGGGCGCAAGATCAGCGGGGCATGCCGCATCATCAGCCACTTTGCCGCTTTCATCGGAATCCCCGGTGCAGCCCACGGCGACGCATAGCCCGGCGAAATTTCTCCCGCGTTGCCGAAGCTGGTTTCGAGGGCGGGACCTGCCTGTCTGTCGACTACCACGACCTGATGCCCCGCCTGCGCGAGATACCATGCGGTCGTGACCCCGATTACACCGCTTCCAAGGATAGCGATCTTCATTGTGAATGGCCCATTCTTGCTTCGTCGTCCATCAGGTCAGGCTTGGCGGGCCGGCATATCCGCTCATAGCGCCGCCCCAACTGTGTCAGAATTTCGTAGGAAATGGTCCCTGCATCCGTGGCGACCATGTCGACGGTCTGATTGGATCCGATCAGTTCCACCGGCGCGCCTTCGTACAGATGTGCGGGGTCGATCTCCGTCACGTCGAGGGTCATGCTGTCCATCGACACGCGTCCCGCGATCGGAACCCGCTCCCCGGCAATAAAGGCAGCGCCGCGATTGCCGAGGCTGCGTGGCCAACCATCGGCGTATCCGACCGGGATGGTTGCGATCCTGCTCTCACGCTCCGTGCGGAAGGTAAGACCATAGCCCACTCCCGTTCCCGCCGGGATCGTGCGAAGCTGAGCAATGCGCGCCTCAAGAGCGACGACTGGACGCATCGGATTGGGCCCATCGTTCGGAGCGCCGCCGTACATCGCGATGCCTGCCCTCACGATATCGAAATGACCACGCGGAAGAAACGCACCGCCACTATTGTCCAGCGCACGCAGAACGCCCGGGAAGCGTTCTGCAATCTGCGTGAACCTGGCTGCTTGCTCTGCATTGGCGGGATCGGCGGGAGTATCGGCGCATGCCAGATGGCTCATGATCATGCGCACATCGATGTGTGCCAGAAGTTCGGGACGCCGCAAAACTTCGGTCAACTCGTCCGCAGGCAGCCCCATTCGCGACATGCCAGTGTCCACTTGCAAGACCGCAGGCAGTGTTTCCTGTCGTTCGGCGGCGAGGTTGGCCCAACGCTCTATCTGCGCGAGCGAATTGAGCACTGGGATCGCGCCTAACGCAGCACACTGAACCTCTGCTCCGGGCATAAGCCCATTGAGCACGTACACAGGCACGTCGTCAGGCAGGCTCGGTTTAAGTTCCGCAGCTTCACCCAGAAGGGCGACGAACAGATGGCGGCATCCTTCGCTGATCAGTGTCCGCGACACATTCGCCGCACCAAGACCGTATCCGTTGGCCTTGACGACACCCGCCACGGAAGCTGGGCTCACTTCATTGCATAAGCGCCGATAATTTGACGCCAATGCGTCAAAATCTATCGTCAATGTCGCGCTGGCATTCATGATAGCGCTTCAATCCTTCACCCTCTGACTTATCGCGCCCAGATATACCGCATGTTCACCGAAATTTTCTGCCAAAGTGTCGCATGATCGACTAATAGCGACTTGAAGATCCTATTTCATACGAGAGAAATGAAACACGATGTCATGGTCGCTTGACGAGCTTGATCGCGCCATTCTGAGATTGCTGCGGATGGACGGGCGACGTCCCAACGCGGAGATAGCCAAGGAGGTGGGATTGTCACCATCCGCCTGTCTGCGCCGTATAAAGATCATGGAAGATCGCGGCGTCATCCGCGGTTATACCGTCATAACCGGTCCGCAGGAAGATGATGAACGGGGCGTCGATGTTGTGGTGGAGGTCACGCTCGAGCGGCAGACAGATGAATATCTGTCACGCTTCGAAAAGGCTATCCGACAATGTCCGGAAGTGCGGGAATGCTTCCTCATGGCAGGCGAGGCCGACTATTGGGTTCGACTTCGCACGGAAAGCGTGGCCGCCTATGAATCCGTTCATGTGGAGGTACTGTCCCGTCTGCCGGGCGTAACGCGGATCAGTTCCAACTTCGCCATGCGTGACGCATTACGCCCCCGTCGTGGACGGCGTTGAGTTGCTGCGACTAAGGCAAGTTAGACGGGGCATATAAAAAAGATCTGCCGATCAGAGACCGGCAGATCTTTTAGCGATCCGGTTTAGAATAAAACTATTCAGCGTTGCCGGAGGAAGCCTTGGGCGCGCGCGCCATACGCTTCGGCTTTGCAGCCTTGGCGGTCTTATCCGCTGCGGCAGTCTTGGGTGCCGGAGCACCTTCGTCTGCCCCATCGCCCTTGGCGTTACCTTTGCCAAAAAGGCCGAGTTTGCCGCGCTTGGGCGCTTCGTCAGTCTTGTTGCCGGCAGCCGGGGCGGATGCCGATTTCGAAGCCGCTGTCTTGGCCTTGGGCGCACCAGCTTCACCCGCTGCCTTTGCAGCGGACTTGGCAGGAGCCTTTCGCGAGGACGAAGTCGAGTTGGCGGCAGGCTGCTTGGCTTCTGCTGTAGCCGGAGATGCCGAAACCTTTTGTTCGGATGTAGTATCCGGCGCCGCTTCAGTCTTCGCGGGAGCTGTGGCTCCCCTACGGCTGCCGAGACCAATCTTTTCCGCGATCGCCCGGCGGTGCGCCGCAAAAGTCGGCGCTACCATTGGATAGCTTGCAGGCAGACTGTACCGCTCACGATAGGTGTCGGGCGTCAATCCATGCGTCGCCAGATGGCGTTTCAGAACCTTATATGGCTTGCCGTCGATAAGGCTGATGATGTGATCCTGCGAACTCAAGCTCTTACGAACGGAGACCGCCGGCGTATACTTCGATGCTTCGGGTTCGACCGGCTCAGCCTGCGGCTGTTCGGTCAACGCGGCGCGGGTGGTGCGGATCAGTCCCGCAATCTCGTCAGACGCAATGGTGTTATTCGCCAAATACGCGCTCAGCAATTGCACAGTGAGTTCCGCGACGTCGAACGAGTTGTCAATTTCGGACATTTTCCAGCTTTCCAATGCTTGAATATGCGGACGTGAACGTACGGCTACTTCCGGCCGAACATGCCAGATATACATTGTTCGACTTGTTTCAAACGATTTTCAAGCAAAAAGGGAACAATTTGCACTGCTTTGATCATATTTGATGGTTGCTGCACCCGATCTGTGTGTTCGTTCGTTGGAATGGGTCGGGATCGCAAGACATGAAAGATGACGCATGGCTCACCGCGCTGACGATGATGTCGAAATCGAACTTAAGTTGGAGCTCTCTCTCCATGAAGCCGATGTTCTTGAACGGTCCGACCTGTTCGGGTCTGATCCTTCAGCGGTACTTCAGGAAGCCATCTACTTCGATACGGACAAGCATGATCTGGCAAATGCAGGCTTATCCTTGCGTATCCGTATCAGCGGGGACAAGCGAAGGCAGACCGTCAAGGCCAGTGGCGTAAAATCCAGCATGTTCATGCGCAAGGAATGGGAGTTCGACGTAGCGGACGACGATCCTGTGCTTGATGATAGTACGCCAGTCCGGTCTATCCTCGGCAAGCGCGCAGACGCGATCGAACCGATGTTCAGGGTCGAAAATGAAAGACATATCTGGGATCGGGACGGGATCGAGATCGCGTTGGATCGCGGGCGTATTATTGCCGGAGACCGCGAAAGTCCGATTTGCGAAGTTGAACTGGAGTCAAAGGGCGCCGATCCTTCATCATTATTCGCATTTGCACACCGTATCAGTGAAATAGTGCCAGTACATCTCGGCGTTCTGAGTAAGGGAGAACGTGGTTACCGCCTGCTCGGCCCGACCCCGACCCGAACCAAAGCAGAGCCCGTGGAACTAAAAGCGGACATGACCGCAGGTGCGGGTTTCAAGACGATCGCATATGCTTGCCTTCGACATCTGCGCCTGAATATCCCATTGGTCTTAGACAAACGAGACGCTGGGGCGCTGCATCAGGCAAGGGTCGCCCTGCGCCGGCTTCGTTCGGCCCTTTCGATCTATAAGGAGATGTTGACCGATGGCCGCGTTGAACACTTCAACCAGGAGCTGCGTTGGTTGGCGGGTGAAATCGGCAAGGCAAGGGATCTGGATGTTCTGATTGCCCGTGCCGACGATGGGCCATTGAAAGACGACCTGCTTGCCGCGCAGGATAATGCCTATGCAGACGCTATCAATGCGCTTCAGTCGAACCGGGAACGCCATCTGATACTCGACTTCGTCGAATGGGTGGAAGTGGGTGAGTGGCAGCAGCGTTTGGATAGCGAAAGCATTCGAACCGCTGACATAAAATGTTTCGCCAACAGTGCTCTCGATAAGCTTCGCCGCCGCGTCAAGAAACAGGGCCGTGATCTTGCCGACAAGGACGACGATGCGCGGCATGATTTGCGCAAAGCCGCAAAGAAGTTGCGCTACGCCACGGAATTCTTCGCGGCGATTTATGAAAAGAAGCCAGAGCGGCATCGTCACAAAGAGTTCGTGTCGCGGTTGGAGAAGCTTCAGGATCGCCTAGGCAAGCTGAATGACCTTGCCCACACCGGCGAGGTGCTGAACCGCTCAGGCCTGGCTGCCGCACCGAACGCTGCCGAACTGATCGACGCTCGGCAAAGAGAAAAGCTGATCGCAGGGGCGGAGAGGGACTATGACGCGCTGATGGACAGCCAGCGCTTCTGGCGATGACGGACGGCAATTCACCGAGCTTCCGAACGATATTAGGGGCAAACTGCCGTTAAACCGTACTGGTTGGAAACCTATGGTCCCGTCACGCGCTGCGCCTCTATCATGGACACAGCCCGACCAGACGAAGACGCTATAAATTCCTCGCCGGTGGAGCCTGAGGGCAAACGTCGGCGACGGATCCTACGCAAGGCCTTACTGATCCTGATCGGCACGGTCTTCGCGGTGTGGTTGGTGTTGTTCGTCACCAAAGGTCGTTTTCTCAAATACCCTTTCGAGCGGATTGCAGGGTCCTTGATGGACCGCAAGATCACGGTCGACGGTGAATTCCAGCTATACTTCGCCCCTTTGCGTATCAAGTTCGTGGCAGAGGGTCTGGATGTATCCAACCCGGCATGGGCGGGCGAGCGCAGTCTTTTCACCGCCAAACGAGTGGATGCCAGGATCGCCCCGCTGTCGATGCTGTTCGGACGGCGGCATTTTTACACGCTCGATCTCGCGGATGGACGCATCGACCTTGAGTGGGATCGGACCCGCAAGCGTAACACCTGGACATTCGGCGACGGGTCAGGCGGCAAGCCTTTCGAATTTCCCCGCATTGACGAGGCATCGGTTACGGGCACCAAAGTTCGCTACGTCGATCCCGTCATGCCACTGATCGCAAACCTGACGGTCGACCCTATCGTGTCCCGCGATGCCCGCATCGGCAAGGCGATCGGCGTCAAAGGCGATGGTAAAGTACGATCGACACCCTTCCGGGTCACGGCCCAACTGCTTTCTCCCGATCAGACGGCGAACCGCGGCGCCAACCGACTGGTCTTGCGCGCGTGGGCCGCGAACAACGTGATCGACGTATCCGGCACTCTCCCGTCCATCGCGGACATAGAGGACACACCTCTGGCCGTTGCAGCGAAAGGACAGGACCTTTCTGACCTGCTGAACATCATCGACGTCGCCATCCCGCAGACGCGGCGGTACGCGCTGAAAGGTCAGATGGTGAAGGATGACACCACGTATCGCTTCACGGACTTGACGGGCAACTTCGGTCGATCCGACGTGACGGGCCGCTTTACCGTCACTAACAAGGATCGAGTCCGGATTGATGCAGTGCTCAAGACGCGCCGCCTGGACATTGTCGATGCAGCGCCCTTCATCGGTTACAACCCGGACATCGTGGCAGAAAAGGGTGCGGTGGCTGCCGCTGCCGCGACCGGTGCCGGGCCACAGCGGGTCATGCCGGACGCGGAATTGCCGGTCGCGTCCATGCAGCGGTTCGATGCCGGCCTCGACTGGACGATTGGGGTCGTCCGATCACGGAACGTGCCGATCGAGAAGATCTCCATGAAGCTTTCGCTCCAACGGGGACGGTTGGCGCTCTCTCCGCTAAAGTTCTCCATGGCGCGGGGGGACGTGGTATCCAACATCAAGATCGACACCAACCCGCGCCCCTCCTCCATCAATTACGACATTCGTCTGTCCCCCACGCCGATGGGCCGCCTGCTGGCGGGATACGGCGTGGCGGAGGCAGGCACTACGGGGACTATCTCCGGCAGGATCAAGCTGGATGGCCGGGGCGACAGTATCCACGATTCCCTTGCGACGTCGTCGGGACGCATTGCCTTCGTGATACCCAATGGCGATCTGTGGACGCGAAATGTTCAGCTGGCAGAGCTGGACCTGGGGACGTTTGCCTACAAGATGTTTCAGGGGAAGCTGAAAGCGCCGGTGCAGGTGAATTGCGGTCTGGTTGCCTTCACGGTCCGTAACGGCCTGGCCGCTACCGACCCGATCCTTATCGATACGCGCAAGAACGTCATCACCGGGCGTGGCGGGTTCAGCTTCGGTACCGAAGCCGTGGACATGGCATTTAGGGCCGACGCCAAGAAGTTCAGTCTGTTCTCCGGCCAATCACCCGTGGGGATCGGCGGTCACTTCGCCGAGCCGAAACTGGACGTCATCAGTCCGCAGCTGGTGGGCCGGGCCGGCGTGGGATTGGGTCTTGCGATCGTGGCTACACCGGTTGCTGGGCTTCTTGCCTTCGTAGACGTCGGCGATGCCAAGTCCGCCGCTTGCGGCCCTGTCCTGGCTGGCGCGAGAGCATCTGCTCAACGCACCACCAAGGGTAAGCCGCGCGACGATGTCGGCCACGGCAAGGCGAACAAAAAAGGCGACTGAGGTTTATCACCTGCCAGCAATTGGAGAAGCGCGATGATTATAGTTCATCACCTGGAAAATTCGCGCTCTCAGCGTGTGTTGTGGCTGCTTGAGGAACTGGCCATTCCTTATCAGGTAAAACGGTACGAACGCGATAAACAAACCATGCTCGCACCTCCCGAACTGCGCGCCATCCATCCTTTGGGCAAGTCGCCCGTCATCGTCGATGATGCGGCGCCGACAGGTCCACGCACGATAGCCGAAACGGGTGCGATCATCGAATATCTGATCGACGTTGCCAGCGGTCGACTGGGGCGGCCTGATGACATCGACGGTGCGCTTCGATACCGATACTTCCTGCATTACGCGGAAGGATCGATGATGCCGCCGTTGCTTCTGAAACTGGTGCTGGCCCGTGTTCCGCTATTCGGCAAAGCAGCACAGAAGCGAATACAGCCGATGATCGATGTTCATCTCGACTACGTCGAGAGCGAACTGGCATCACGGCTTTGGTTTGTGGGTACGGAATTCTCCGCTGCCGATGTGATGATGAGCTTTCCGCTAGAGGCCGCTCGCGACCGTGGTGGCCTCGACGGATCAAGGCCAGCAACGATCGCCTGGCTGGATACCATCCATGCTCGCCCTGCGTACCAGGCAGCGTTGTCCGCTGGCGGCCCTTACAAGTACGCTTAGGTTCTCTCTAAAGCCGCCGCGAAAAGCCGAAGTAGATCTCCACGTCTGCGGCGTTATGGTTCAGACCCACGTTGCCGCCGACATCGAGTTGCAGGTTGTCGGAAGGCTGCCACCCCAGGGACAAGCCAGAGCGCTGCTCCACAGCGTGCCCTTGCGGATCGCGATCGTCCAGAGCCTGGTACTCGACAG
Organism: Novosphingobium sp. BL-S-24; assembly: GCF_055521575.1. Taxonomy (NCBI): domain Bacteria; kingdom Pseudomonadati; phylum Pseudomonadota; class Alphaproteobacteria; order Sphingomonadales; family Sphingomonadaceae; genus Novosphingobium; species Novosphingobium sp. BL-S-24. The sequence goes on along the minus strand of NZ_CM145487.1, from coordinate 288,998 downwards.
TTGCGGTCAGCTGGCTGGCCAGCTTCAAGTTGGCCCCCACCGTTTCGCTCACGGCAAAGTGCCTGCCGGACCCATCCTGATCAACCGCTGCGTCAAACTCCGTGGTCGACGACAAGCTGAGCGTATCGGACACCTGATAGGATGCCGGTATCAGCAGACCGGTGGACCAGTCTCCCGCGCCGATCGGTTGCCAGCCGACCGGCAGCGTCACGAATGGCATCACTGCGACTGAGAAAGCCGAACCGTCCGGGTTCAGCACGTTGCGCCGGACGGCCAGCGTCACATCACCGACGCCGCTGTCCTTGTCGACCCTGCCGGTAATAAGGTCTCGCGTGCGAGACAGGCCGAGTGCAGTCCAGCCGACCTGAACCTCAGCGTGGTCAGCGATCCCGTATCGCACCAGCACGTCGCCCAGCTCGACTGTATCCTGCCGTTCCTCCCGATTGCGATCGAGAGTCCAGTCCCCCAGACCGACTTCCACAGAAGTGCGCCCCGGCTCCATCGTGCACGGCGGCGTATCCATGCCGGGCCGGTCGGGGCAATAATCACGATCCTTTGCCAAAGCCGTCGCTGGAGTGACTGCGATGGCAAGGAGCAAGGCTATGGTGATGCGCATGGGCCAGCCGTCTTTCGAAGTGCGGACGCGATGGTCCGGCGATGTGGAAGCCGAACGGTTTTTGCCTTTCGCCTCTCGCCGGCAGGTACCCCACAACCGCTCGCCTGCCAATTTGCAGGATTGGCCTCAACAAAACAGTTTTATGGCTTTTAATCCAAGGTCGTGACGAAGCATGTGAATATGGCTAGGACGAACCCCCCATAAACTCAATTGTACGGGAAGAACGATCATGAACAACAGCGATCTCGCCGATACCATCGCCGCAAGCAACGGCATCACCAAGGCCGATGCGCGCAAGATCGTCGATGCCGTCTTCGACGCGATCGGTGACGCAGCCTCGAAGGGAGAAGAAGTTTCTCTGAACGGCTTCGGCAAGTTCAAGGTGAAGGACAGCCCGGAACGTGAAGGTCGCAATCCCGCCACTGGCGAGACGATGACCATCAAGGCATCCAAGAAGCTGGCCTTCGCTCCCGCCAAGGCGATCAAGGACAAGCTGAACGGCTAAGTCCCGCATGGGATGGCGTTCCGCATCGCGCGGAACGCCATATCCGGCGCTACTGACCGCTTTCAGTCATTTTTATCCGACATTATAGTTGGTTATAGGAATTATTTGAGGCGGCTCTCCACTCTGTGCAAACCTTAGCATAAGCTGGCTTGCATCCTCTTTGTTGAGCGCCGGCGAATAGAAAAAACCTTGCCCGACAGCACAGTCGAGCTCCATCAGGCGCCGCGCCTGAGCCATACTTTCGACACCTTCCGCAACGATCCCCAAGCCGAGCTTTCGCGCTATACCGATGATGCCTTCGACGATCACTGCGCTCGGTCCGTCGGCAAAAAGGGCTTCGACAAACGACCTGTCGATCTTGATGATGTCTACCGGCACGCTCATCAGATGGGTGAGAGAGGCATAGCCGGTACCGAAATCATCGAGCGCAATACGCAGCCCCTGAGCCCGCAATGCGGCCATGGACCGCCGCACGATACCGGCGTCATCGTCCATGTAGACTGATTCGGTAACCTCGAGAATCACATGCTTGAGCGGCACGTTGTGACGGTCGAAGCTCTCGCAAAGGGTGGTGTAGATGGATTCGTTGTGGAAATCGACGGAGGACACGTTGATCCCCACATGCTGCACCGGGATGCCGAGATCGAGCCAGGCGCGAATATCGCGAGCGACCTGACCTATCATGACCCGGGTGATCGATGAGGCAATATGTGCGTCGGTAATAGCATCCTGAAAGGAACTGGCCGGTACGTATTGATCGCCTATGCGCATACGGCACAAGGCTTCCATGCCGATTATGCCTCCGGTCTTGAACAGGACCACTGGTTGATAGAAAGCTTCGATCCGGTTCTCGCGTAATGCCGCATCCACTTCACGGATCGCTGTCAGCCGCCGGGTCATTCGGGTACGGATGCCAGGCCAATAGCGCATGAACCCACCGCGCCCGGTTTCCTTTGCATGATACAATGCAAAGTCCGCGTTTTGGCGTACCCTATCGGGAACCGCGTCACCGTGAGAGACGATCGCCAGGCCGATAGTCGCTTTCGGTCCCACTACATTGCCGCCGCAGTCCGCCGGTGGGACCAGCGCACGCAGATAACGGTCCATCGTGGTATCCAGATCAGCCAGGGACGCCGGATCGTGAATAATAATGGCAAATTCATCGCCGCCCACCCGGAACACCGTGTCTGGCGAACAAGCCGCAGCAAGCCGATCTGCAACCGTACGCAGCATTGCGTCTCCGGCCCGATGCCCGAAGGTATCGTTGACCACCTTCAGATTGTCGAGATCGACAAGACACAGGGCCCAGGCTCCGGGCGTTGAACAGTTCAGTCCACCGAGGGCGTTGTTGAATGCGTGGCGGTTCGACAGATCCGTAAGCGCGTCCGTGTTGGCCCGCCGTTCGTGTTCTTGCAGCCGGCGATGCCGATCCAGCGCGATGGTGCACAGATTCACGCATTGTCGTACCAGTTCGCGGTCGATGTCTGACGGCCCTCGGCTTTCGAAATAGTAGAATGCAAAGGTCGCGATTACCGTTCCTTTGGCGTCGAAGATGGGGCTGGACCAGCAAGCACGAATGCCAAGCGGGACGATAAGCTGGTGAAAGGATGCCCAATTCGGATCCGTCGTGATGTCGCGGGAAGTGACTTCTTTGCCGAAATATGCAGCTTCACCACATGAACCGATCCCCGGACCGATCGACACCCCATCGATCACCGAGGAGTAACTGGCCGGCAAACTGGGTGCAGCCAGCGAACAGAGCCTTCCCTCAGGATCGATCGTCAGGACCGAACACAATACGCCGGGCGCGCGCTTTTCTACCTCATTGCACAAACGGAGTATGGTATGCGACAGGTCTTCACCTTTCGCTATCATCTCCAGAATCATGTTCTGAAATTCGGTCACGTGAGATCTCAATACTTTGAAAAATGCCGCAGAATCACAATCGCTCATAAAGATTAATGAAAATGACTGACACTGGTCTCAATATACAACCGAACTGAATGTAAAGGAAGAAAGGTCGCAGCAGGCGGCGGCGGATGGGCTTTTTTGCTTAGTGGTCCATCATATCCCGGACGCGGGAGGCCAGTTGTTCGACCACAAACGGCTTGGTCAGCACCTGCATGCCTGGCCCCAGATGGCCGTTGCCGATGACTGCGTTCTCCGCGTAACCAGTTATGAAAAGCACTTTCAGGTCCGGGCGGTTCTGGCGGCCTGCTTCTGCCATCTGACGCCCGTTCATGCCTCCGGGCAAACCGACGTCGCTGACTAGGAGGTCGATCCGGGCATCTGATTGCAGGATTTTCAACCCGGCAGCACTGTCTCCTGCTTCGATGACAGCATACCCTCGATCTTCCAGGATGTCCGCGATGAGCATGCGAACACTCGGTTCATCATCGACGACAAGGATGGTTTCCCCCTGATCGCTACCGACTGTTGAACTGTTCGTGGTGGCGGCGGCATCTTCCGTTGCGTCGCCATAGTGACGCGGAAGATAGATGCATACGGTGGTGCCTTCCCCAATCTCCGAGTAGATGCGTACCTGGCCGCCGGACTGCTTTGCAAAACCGTAGATCATCGACAAGCCGAGGCCCGTCCCCTGCCCGATCGGCTTGGTGGTGAAGAACGGGTCGAACGCCTTACTGATCGTGTCGGGCGCCATGCCGGTGCCGGTGTCCGTCACGCATAGGGAGAGATACTGGCCCTCCGGGATGTCGTGGGTACGCGCGCCGTTCAAATCCAGCCATTTGTTGGCCGTTTCGATGGTGATTCGGCCGCCATCCGGCATCGCGTCACGGGCGTTGATGCATAAGTTCAGCAGCGCGTTTTCCAGCTGGCTGGGGTCCACCAGTGTCGGCCACAGGCCCCCCGCCCCTACAGTTTCGACCTTGATAGAGGGGCCGACCGTGCGCTGGATCAGATCGGTCATCCCATTGACCAGCGTGTTGACGTTTGTAGGGCGAGGGTCGAGCGTCTGGCGGCGCGAGAATGCCAGGAGCCGGTGTGTCAGTGCAGCGGCACGACGGGCAGCCCCTTGCGCAGCGACCAGATATTTGTCGACATCCGGCAGACGGCCCTGGTTCAGCCTGATCCCCACCATCTCAAGCGCACCGGAAATGCCCGCCAGCAGATTGTTGAAATCATGTGCGAGGCCACCGGTCAACTGGCCGACGGCCTCCATCTTCTGGGCCTGCCGCAGCTGTTCTTCAGCCTGCATAAGCTCTGCGGTGCGCGAGGCGACGCGCTGCTCCAGCGTATCGTTCAAGGCGCGCAGGGCAGCAGCGGCGCGATCCCGCTCCGCCTCAATCGCGCGTCGCTGCTGAATGTCGAGCAATACCCCGGGAAAGCTGATGGGCGTGCCGTCTGGTGCACATTCCACCCGACCGTTTGCCTCGATCCAGTAGAAATTACCATCCGTGCGTTTCACACGATACTGGTGGGCGTAAGCGGACCCGTTCTTGATCGCGGCGTCGATCGCTGCCGCCAGTCCTTCCTGATCGTCGGGATGCACCGTCTCCACGACTTGTGCCAGGCTCAGGCCCTCAAAACCGCGAGCGGGGTCGAGACCGAAGGAGCGCGCAAATGCCTCGTCCACCGTGAAGCGGTCGTTCACGACGTCCCACAGCCAGGTTCCGATGATCGCGCCTGCAGACAGTGCCAGCTTTACCCGCTCGATATTGGTTCGGGCCAGGGCCTCGCTGGCGCGCAGGGCATCTTCGGCGCGCTTGCGAGCGTCGATATCACGGAAGAGTACGGAGACTTGTCTGCGGCTCGCCGGTTCGACCCGCGCGGCGGATACCTCGATATGCCGGCCAGCGGCGAGAAAATATCGTTCGAACCGGATCGGCTCTCCGGTGCGCAACACCTGCCCGTAAAGGTCAGCCCATCCTTCGGCATCGTCCGGCTCGAGTTCCCGCAGGGTCACGCCAGCGACATTGGCGATGCCGGACTGCCTTTCGTATCCGGCGTTGGCCTCGACATGAACGTAGTCGCTCAGCGGGCCATGGGGACCGTCGAAGAACTCGATGATGCAAAAGCCATCGTCCACCGCTTCGAAAAGAGCGCGATAGCGTTCTTCGCTACGGGCCAGCGCGTCCAGCGCCTCTCGCTGTGACGTGATGTCCCGGGCGACCCCGACGAAGCGCAGCGGCCTGCCTTCATCGTCGCATTCCATTTCCCCGGTACGAGCGAGCCAACGAATGTCCCCCGTACCGGGGTCTTTCACTCGATACTCGATCTCGCGCGTGATCTCGCCAAATTTACGAGCATTGGCGCTTGCCAACAGATGCTGGTCCTCTGCGATGACCTGATCCTGAAAGGCGGCGACCGAATGCTGGCTTTGCACGGGAAGACCGTGGAGCCGGCAAAACTGCGCGGTGGCGGTCACCATCTCATCCGCCAATTCGACGGTAAACAGGCCGACGCCGCCCGCTTCCTGCGCCTGACGAAGCCGCGCTTCGGTATCGCTCAGGTGCTGCTCGGCCAGATGTTCGGTCGTCCGGTTGCGCAGCACTTTGACATAGCCCAGGTGTCGGGCCTCATCGTCGCGCAGCGGCGACATCTTGCCGCTGCCCCAGAACCTGGCCCCCGCCCCGCGCGAATACCATCGTTCGATGGTCTTCGATCCATCATCCGAGTTCAACGCATCCGCCATCTCCTGTTCGAGCACGGAGGCTGCACGATCCTCGTCGGTGAATACGGCGGAGAGCGAACTGCCGATCATATCCTCGGCATCCCACCCGAACGTGGCCGCTGCCCCGGCGCTCCAGTCGGTAATCGTGCCGGAAAGATCGGTGACGATGACGGCGTAGTCCGCCGCACTGTCCACGATCGCGCGGTGGCGGGCCTGTTGGCGTTGGGCGAGCGTAGCCGCGCGCCGCAGTTCAAGCGTCGTCATCGTCTGCCGCGCCAGAACCCGCAGAGCCTGCTGCTGGACGGGATCGAGTTCGCGGGGTTTATAGTCCAGCACACACAAGGTGCCGATCGGTGTGCCGTCCGCCGTCTTGAGCAGCGCGCCCGCATAGAACCTCAGCCCCGGATCGCCGGATACCAGCGGATTGCAGCTGAAATGCCCGTTTTGCGTCGCATCGGGGACGATCAGGAATTCTTCTTCCTGCAGGGCATGCACGCAGAATGACGTTTCCAGCGGGGTCTCGCGCACTCCCAGTCCGACTTCCGCCTTGAAGAACTGCCGTTCCGCGCTCACAAAATTGACGACCGCGATGGGTGCCTGACATAAAGCGGCCGCCAGTTCGGCGATTTCATCGAAAGCCTGCTCGCGCGGGGTGTCCAGGATGTCATACTGCTTCAGCGCATCGCGCCGTGCTTCCAGAACAGATGCTTCGCTCATTCGGATCAGCTCTTGGTCACTTTTACTCGGGCGCCGAGGTATGCCGCCGTCCCTGCCCCATCGGATGACAAAGTACAAACTGCCGCAGAATGTTTTCCGCGCGGTTTACAGGATTGTCATCTGGCGGGAGAGGCCCCGGATGGCGCGATGCGCCACACCGTATTGGAAAGGTCGTCCGCCACAAACAACGCGCGCCCTTGCGGATCGTACGTTACGCCCACCGGGCGGCCCCTTGCCTTGCCGTCATCGCCGATGAAGCCGGTGAGGAAATCACGCGGCTTGCCGGTGGGGCGCCCGTTGGTGAACGGAATCCAGACCACTTTGTAGCCGGCCAGCTGTCGCCGGTTCCAGCTGCCATGTTCGCCCACGAATGCACCATCGGCATAATTGCCGCCGAAGCCGCCGCCGGTGACGAATGTGACGCCCAGTGCGGCAACGTGCGAGCCAAGGGCATAATCCGGCGCTATCGCCTTGCGGACCATATCCGGCTTTTGCGGCTGGACACGCGGATCGACGTTGGCGCCCCAATAGCTGTACGGCCAGCCATAGAACGCGCCCGGACGGACGGAGGTCAAATAGTCTGGCACCAGTTGCGCGCCCAGTTCGTCACGCTCGTTGACGACGGCCCAAAGCTGCTGATTGGCCGGGTTGATCGCTAGCGCGGTGGGGTTGCGAATGCCGGATGCGTACGTGCGATGCGCGCCGGTGGCTCGATCGATTTCCCAGACGACGGCGCGATCCTGCTCGATCGCCATGCCGCGTTCGCCGATGTTGCTGTTCGATCCGATGCCGACGTACAGCTTTGATCCGTCCGCGCTGGCCGCCAGCGATTTGGTCCAGTGGTGGTTGGGCTTGGAGGGTAGCTTGGTCACCACCTGGCCCGGTACGTCGATACGCGTCTGGCCCGGCTGGTAGGGGAAACGCAGCAGTTCGTCCTGATTGGCGATATACAAGTCGCCGCCGACCAGCGCCATGCCATAGGGCGCGTTCAACTTGTCGATCAGGACAGTGCGTGTGTCCACTTTGCCATCGCGATTGGCATCACGCAGCAACGTGACCCGATTGCCTCCTTTGACATCCGACTTACCCAAGCTCTTGATGTACCCTGCAATTACGTCCTTGGGGCGCAGCTTGGGCGCGCTGTCCCCGGTGCCTTCAGCCACCAGCAGGTCACCGTTGGGCAATACCAGCATCTGGCGCGGGATTTTGAGATTCGACGCGAACGGCGTGATCGAAAAGCCCTTGGGAACGGTCGGCATCGCACCATCCCAGCCCGTAGGCGTGGCGATCTTCATCGGCGGGATCAGCGTTTCCTTTTGCCCCGGCAAAGTAGGCTTCGGGCCGGTCTGATCGACATCCGGCGTCTTGCCGCAAGCGGCCAGCGCCAAAACCATCGAGAGGCCAAGCAGGCTCGCGCCTTTACGTGAACCGATCATACCCGCCTTCTCCATGCCAGACCTGAAAAACCGAGCCATCCGGCAATGAGAGCGAGCACCGTGGAGATCACCGACAGCGCCAGTCCGGTCGTGCCGACTGAACTCCACGCGTCGCGGCTATGCTGGAAGGCGTTCACCAGTCCGACGACCCACATGCCGGCGACGACGATCAGGTAGAACAGGCTGCCTGTCTTGCGCAGAACCGCGATGAACGCACCAAGCATGACGAACCCGCCGAACACCAGCGCGCCAGTGATCAGCCATGCCGCGAAGTTCGACCACTGCATTTCGGCGCTGTTGAGATACGTGACATCGGACAGCAGCGCCGCCGGAAACATCGCGACCGGAAACGCCAGAAGCAGCGAATGCAGCGTGTGAAGCACCGTCGGAGGGCGGGAAAGAGCGGCCGGCAAGTTCATTCTCCTGGGAAACGCACGATGCGCGTCTATCGGGGGCAATGCGTACCGCGCCGGTTTGGTTGCGCGCAGAGTGTTGATCGACTTTGCAAAATTCACCTCGGCAGCGGCTCTTTCTGGCAGTCGCTTGATCCTGTCTGGAGATATTGGGGTTGCGCAGGCAGGCGAAAACCTGCTCTCCCTGCCGTCATTCCAACGCAGAGATCGTTCTTGATGCCCACTTTCCTACGCCTGATCCTGACCGTGCTCCTGTTCGGCAGCGCCTTGCCGGTCATGGCGCAGGATGTCGCTATCCTCGATCTTGCGCGGGAGGTGACGCAGGCGGAAGCGGACTTGCGGAGCGTCGATGGGGGGATGGACACCCGCCTCAATAACGACAGCCGGGCAGAACTTCGCGCCAAGGCGGTGGCCGCCCAGCAATCGGTGCGCGCATCGCAGGCCAAGCTTGAGGATCAACTGGCTCTGGTGGACGCTCGCATCGCCGGACTTGGGGCGGTGGCTGATGGCGTTACGGAAGCGCCCGAAATCCAGCGTCAACGCCAGCGTCTCGCCAAGACACACGCCGCGGTCGACGCCGCCGTAAAACGCAGCCGCCTGGTGGATGTCGAAGCGCAACAATTGCTGGACGAGATCGACCGCAGCCAGGCGGCGCAATTGAACGAGGCGCTTTCCACCAAAGCGTCTTCCCCGCTCGCTCCCGGTTTCTGGACGACGCTGCTGAAGGCCATGCCGCGGGATCTGCGACGGGTGGACCTGTTCGCCAAACAGGGGTTCGCCCAGATCCGCCAGCAATGGAAAGGCTGGCTGCCGTGGCAGGCAGCTGCGGGGACCATCGTGGCGTTCTTCCTCATGTTCCCGCTGCGCGTGGCGGGGCGCAAGGTCGGCCAGCGTTACCTGATCGGCAGCGCGCCGGGCCATCGCGTCCGCCGCTCCGCCTACGCCATCTGGCGCGTGCTGGTCGGAACCATCGCTCCCCTTCTGGCCGCCGTGGCGCTGGTGCAGGGGTTCCGCTGGGCAGGCCTGTTCCCGGACCGCTGGGACGATCTGCTGGACGGCTTCATCGTCGCCTCGGGATTCTCCGCGTTCACTGCCTCGCTGGCCGGGGCGGTGCTGATGCGCCGCCAGCCATCGTGGCGCATCGCCCCGATTCCTGACGAGATGGCCAGCGCCATCCATCCGATGACCATGATCCTGGCGGGCATCGCCTTTGCCAGCATCATTCTCGATACCTTCAATCGCACCGTCGGCGTCAGCGTGATCGCGACGACGGCGGGCGAGATGATCGAGGCGCTCGTCCATCTTATCTGGATCGGCGCTTTCCTGATCCTGCTTGGCCGTCTGCGTGCGCGCCGGACGGAAAGCCGGGAAGCCGAGTACGAGGCAAACGGAACCGAAACGCCGTTTTCGGGCGGCGCGGGTCTGGCAGTCATGACGCTGGTAAGCTGGGTGCTGGTGCTGGCCGCGTTGGTCGCCCTAGCGCTGGGCTACGTCGGGCTCAGCCGGTTCATCTCGCAGATCATCGTCTGGGCCGTCATCCTGGGATCAGCGCTCTACCTGCTGCTCGGGACCGCTGACGACGTCGCTACGACGGTGTTCCATCGCGACAGTCGGCTTGGTGTCACCCTCACGCGCAACGTCGGGCTTCGGGGCAGCGTGATCGACCAGTTCGGAGTGCTATTCTCGGGTGCGCTGCGTATCCTGCTGGTCTTTGTCGCGCTGGGGATGCTGATGTCGCCGTTCGGCGGGGGCAGTGGACCCGGCAGCTTCTTCAGCCGGGTATCTTCGTTGGCGCAAGGGATCGAGATCGGCGGCGTATCCATCTCGCCGGGCGCCATCGTCCGGGCAGTGATCGTCCTGACCGTCGGGCTGGCGGTCGTTCGCGCGTTCATGAGCTGGCTGGAAAAACGCTATCTGCCCGCGACTGACCTTGATGGATCGGCGCGTAATTCCGCCGGCCTTGTGGCCCGCTACGTCGGCATCGGGCTGGCGATCATCTGGGCGCTGGCATCGCTGGGCATAGGAGTGGAACGCATCGCGCTGCTGCTGTCCGCCCTGTCGGTCGGCATCGGCTTCGGTCTTCAGGCGATTACCCAGAACTTCGTGTCCGGGCTGATCCTGCTGGCCGAACGCCCGATCAAGATCGGCGATTGGGTGCGTGTCGGCACGGACGAGGGCGACGTGAAGCGCATTAGCGTGCGATCGACCGAGATTACCCTGCCCGACCATTCCACCCTGATCGTGCCCAATTCCGAACTCATCACCAAGACGGTCCTGAACAAGACGCTGGCCAGCCCGCTGGGCCGGATGCAAATCCAGTTTTCCGTGCCGCTCGGTACCCCGGTCGACAAAGTGCTCTCGATCGTCCTCGGAGCGTTCAGGGATGAACCGGCGATCCTGGAAGCGCCGGCGGCATCGGCTTTCGTGGATTCGATCGCCGACGGGCGCGTGCTGTTTAACTGCTTCGCGCACGTTGGGTCACCGCGCGACGTCTATGGCGCTCGCAGCCGCGTGTACCTGACGTTGCTGCGCCAGTTTGCCGATGAAGACATCGATATCGGCACCGTCCCCCAGCGTCTGGAACTGCACTCCGCCGCAGAGATCGGCGCCGCTCAACCACTGCCCCGGCATGACGATCCCGACGAAGTTCGCCGCCCCTAGCGGCAAACCGACCCCAAAAATCAAAGCGTTCTCTGAACGTCCGAAGCGGCGTCCGTTCCGACCTGGACCGAGGGCGTGTCCGCATCCAGCAATTCGCGAACCCGCCGCGCCAGATCGCGCGAGGTGAAGGGCTTGTGCAGAAGCGATACCTCGGGGTCCAGGCGTCCGCCATGGACAATGGCGTTGCGCGTGTATCCCGATGTGTAGAGCACCTTGAGCGACGGCCGGATATGGCGCGCCGCGTCGCTCAGTTCCTTGCCGGACATGCCGGGCATGACCACGTCGGTGAACAGCAGGTCGATACGCTCCTCGCCTCGCGCGACGACTTCCAGCGCCGAACGCCCGTCCGGTGCCTCGATCACGGTGTATCCCAGATCGCGCAGGACCTCGACGGAAAATGCCCGCACCGCCGCGTCATCTTCGACAACCAGAATGGTCTCGTCCAGCATCGCGCGCCCTTCGCAGGATACCGACTGCGGCGCTTCGTCCTGATCGGCAGACCCTTCGAACCGCGGGAGATACATCGTCACCTTGGTGCCATGGCCCGGCGTGGAATCGACGTAGACCTGCCCGCCGGACTGCTTGACGAACCCGTAGACCTGGCTCAGCCCCAGCCCCGTGCCCTTGCCGATTTCCTTGGTGGTGAAGAACGGCTCGAAAACACGCGTCACGTTGTCCACCGACATGCCGACGCCGGTATCGCTTACCGAAATCACGACATAGTTGCCCGGCGGCACCTCCATATGCGTCGCCGCATAGCCACCGTCGAGATGCGCGTTGGCTGTCTCGATCGTCAGCGTGCCACCTTCGGGCATCGCGTCGCGCGCGTTGACCGCCAGGTTGATCAACGCGTTTTCCATCTGGTTGGGGTCAGCCTCCACCGCCCACAAGTGCGGGCTGGCGACGACGTTCAACGTCACCAGTTCACCCAGCGAGCGGTTCAGCAGTTCGGACATACCGGCAATAAGCCGATCGAGGTCCAATGCCTTGGGCGACAGCGGCTGGCGACGCGCGAAGGCCAACAGCCGCTGGGTCAGCGCACCCGCCCGCTCTGCCCCGGTCATCGCGTTGCCGATCAGGCGTCGGGCCTTGGCGCCGTCTTCCTTGTCGATCGCGCGCGAGGCCATGTCGATGTTGCCGGTGATGATCGTCAGCAGGTTGTTGAAATCGTGCGCAATGCCCCCGGTGAGCTGGCCGACCGCCTCCATCTTCTGCGATTGCCGCAGACGCTCTTCTACCGCGCGTTTTTCCGTCAGGTCGCGGGTGATCTTGGCGAAACCGATGAACTCGCCGCTTTCGTCGTGGATGGCCGCGATCACCACAGTGGCCCAGAATTCGGTGCCATCCTTGCGGACACGCCACCCCTCGGCCTCGGACTTTCCGACACGGCGGGCCGTATCCAGCATTCGCAACGGCATGCCGCCATCGCGATCTGTCTGCGTGTAGAATGTCGAGAAATGCCGCCCGACGATTTCTTCCGCGCTGTAGCCCTTCACCCGCTGAGCGCCGACATTCCAGTTGGACACGTATCCTTCCGGGTCCAGCATGTAGATCGCGTAGTCGGTGACGCCGTCCACCAGGATACGAAAGCGCCGCTCGCTTTCTTCGAGCCGTTCGAACGCGGCCTGAATTTCGCGTGTGCGGTCCTCGATACGCGCTTCCAACGTCGCGTTGAAATCGCGCAGGGTGGCTTCGGCAACACGCTGATCGGTGATGTCGGTATGGACCCCGACCCATAGCTCCACCTGACCGTCCTCGTCGATGATCGGGATGGCGCGCACATCATAGTGCCGCCACTCGCCGTCATGGCGAAGGAGGCGGTGTTCGAATACGAAGGGAGCGCTGGCTTCCACCGCCCGGTTCCAGGCTTCCACCGTCGGCTGGGCATCGTCGGGATGGACGCGGCTGGCCCAGCCATAACCCTCGTATTCGGACTGCGACTGGCCGGTCAACGCAGACCATCCGGGCTGCTGGCCCTCCATCCGGCCTTCCGGTGAATTGGTCCACAAAATGCCCTGCACCGCATCGACGGCCGCACGGAAACGGCGGTTGCTGGCGCTGAGGTCCGCCTCCGCAGCGCGGCGGGCGGCGAGTTCGCGCCCGGACTGCTGGTTCAACCGGGCATTGTCGATCGCTACGGCGGCATGGCCGGCGATACCCTGAACGACATCCTCATGCTCGGCGGTGAACTGTCCTTCGCGGTGGTGGCCAAAGAACAGACCGCCGTGGACTTCGCCGTTGCGGGAAATGACGGGGACCGCAAGATAACTTGCGACTGGCAGGTGACCCGGCGGCATTCCCTTGAACGGCTCGTTGCGACCGTAACGATCATCCTTGCGGATATTGTCGGACCGCACCACTGCACTCCCGGCGAACGTCGGCGCGAAAACCTCGGTGTTGCGGGGCATGCGAAATCCGGCAAACGCCTCCCGGTCCGCACCGGAGAGGCTATAAAGCATGTAGCTCTCGCCGCTATCGTCAACTTGATTGTAGAAAAACGCGCCGAATTCCGCGCCGGTGAGATGGACGCCCGTATCGGTGATCATCTGCACCACCCGGTCCAGGTCACGCTCCGCAGCGACGGCCGCGCCGGTGCGGTTCAGAGTCCCGAACGAATCCTGCAGCGCGACATTGCTGACCGCCGCGCCCACGAAGCTCGCCAGGTTGGAAAGCGCCTCCACCGATTGCGGATCAGGGGTGCCGGTCTTGGCCCAATAGGCCCCGATCGCCCAGCGGTTCGGCCCCGCTTGTACCGGCATCATCGCCATCGATTTGACGAACGTATCGCGGTAGACTGCCACCGGCACCCGGTCGTCTTTGTAGATGTCGGCGATCACCGCCGGCTCGTCATGCGCCATGACCCAGCCGGACACGCACTCGGCGCTCAGGAAGCGTTCGTTAAGCCAGAGCGGCGCGATGGCATCCTCGGCGGCGTAGTGGCAATGTTCGCCATCGCATTTCACCAGGGTAATACCATCAGCACCCACGATTTCTCGCGCTGCGCTTCGGACGATATCGACGACTTCATCGATGGAGCGCACGCGGACAAGCCGCTCGGCGGCGGCGAACAGTGCGGGCCATTTCCCCGTATCAGACGCGTCTGCCATCATGCCCCGGATATAATAAGAACAGCGATATAGCTGTTTCCAACGACGCGGCATAGCGCAGAAAATAGGGGCTTGGACGGATTAACGAGGTGCAGATGCCGTACAGCCACAAGTCGCCTCAATCATAAATTGCAATTGCGTCGCAATACTGATAGGCGATGCATGGATGACAGTTGAGAAACGCGCAACCAGGGTTCACCCCTTGCAACTTGCTCTTTGGCGTCATCGCAGTATAGCGCGCCGCAAGTGCACAGGGACGATTCCGTGACGATCCCGTCTGGATGGTCGCCGTGCGGCCCAAGTCGGCGCAGGTGCTGCATCGTATGAACAGCGTCAGCGCGGCCGGGACCAAACCGTTGAATGTCGAGGATGAGATGTTGATGAGCGATCGCAAGGCCGAGGCGGCCAATCTGGCTCCTGCCCCGCTTGAGCCTACGGCCGCCCTGACCGTGGAAGAGGTGTTGTCGGTCCATCACTGGAACGACCACCTGTTCAGCTTTAAGATCACGCGGCCCGCCTCGTTCCGCTTCCGTTCGGGCGAGTTCATCATGATCGGCCTGCCGGGCGACAATGGCCGCCCGCTGTTGCGCGCCTATTCGATCGCCAGCCCTTCGTGGGCGGAGGAAATCGAGTTCCTCTCGATCAAGGTCGAGGATGGCCCGCTTACGTCCAGGCTGCAACTGATCCAGCCCGGCGACAAAATCTACCTTGGCCGCAAGCCGACCGGCACACTGGTGACAGACGCGCTATCGCCCGGTAAGCGCCTGTTCCTGTTCGGATCGGGCACCGGCCTTGCCCCGTTCCTGTCTCTGATCCGCGACCCGGACGTGTACGAATGCTTCGAACAGGTCGTCGTCGTCCATTCCGTGCGCACCGTGGCCGATCTCGCTTTCCGTGAGGAGTTGGAAAGCCAGCTGGCGGGTGATCCGCTGGTGGAGGATCAGGCTCTGGTCCAGTTGTCCTATGTCCCCACGGTCACGCGCGAACCGTTCCACACCACCGGGCGGATCAACACCCTGATCGACAACGGACGCCTGTTCGAAGGTCTGCAGGGCGAGGCGCGCCTCGTGCCCGAAACCGACCGCGTGATGCTCTGCGGATCGATGGCGATGAACAAGGACATCGCCGCGCTTCTGGAGAGCATGGGCTTCGTCGAAGGATCGAACAACAAGCCGGCCGACTTCGTGATCGAGCGCGCTTTCGTCGGCTAAGCCCGCTCGCGCCGGTCGTCCGGAAGGCGACCGGCAGCAGTGCATTGCAAATTCACACGAAGTCCATTTGCCTGAGTTGAGACGGCGAGCGACAAGGAACCCTCCCCAGGAGGCGTTGCCATGACTGTTGCCGTATCCCGTTTCGCCGCTGTGCGCCCGTTCATGTGGGCGGGCTTCGCACTGCTGATCGTCACGCCGCTTATCGCCATGCGCCTCACCGACGACGTACGATGGGATGCCGCCGATTTTCTGGCGGCAGGGCTGCTGCTGGGCGGACTTGGTGCTGCCATCGAAATCGTCTCTCGCACTGTGAACCGCCCGCGCGTACGCGCTGTGCTGATGGCCACCGCCATCGGCATCGCCTTTGCGACGTGGGCTGAAGCGGCGGTAGGTCTGTTTGACTGATAACAGCCGCCCTTCCCAATTCTCCCCCCGTGCGCGGAAGGCGGGAACGGCACCCCTGCACGCGAGTTAGCGGATGCAGCATCACACGACGGCAGGCGATCCGTGATGGAACGCCGCCCCGTGCACGGGAGCATCGTACATGTCGCAGGGGTCCGCGAGTTTTTCCTTTGCCAAGCCGGAACGACTGATCCACGAACTGGGCGCTGAATATCTCGGCGACGGCACGCATTTCGGCATCTTTTCCGAACATGCCGAGAGCATCGAACTGTGCCTGTTCAGCGATGATGGCTCCGAGGAAATCTCGCGCATGGAGTTGCCTTCGCGCGAGGGGTCGATTTTCAGCGGATATGTGCCCGGGGTGAAGCCCGGCCAGCTCTACGGATACCGCGCGCACGGTCCGTATGAACCGGAACAGGGCCATCGCTTCAATCCCAACAAGCTGCTCTTCGACCCTTACGCCCGCGAAGTGTCGGGAGCGATACAGTGGGATGATGCGCTGTGGGGTTATGACCTTACCACGGGAGACGACCTGACTTTCGATCCACGCGATTCAGCTCCCTTCATGGTGAAGAGTGTCGTGCAGGATCCTGATTTCGATTGGGAAAATGACCGGGCTTTGTCGCGCCCATGGACCGAAACCATCGTTTACGAAGCCCACGTCCGCGGCCTGACGATGACGCATCCGGACGTTCCCGAAGCGCTGCGTGGCACCTACGAAGGCATGGCGAGCGAGCCGATCCTGCACCACCTGAAGACCCTGGGCGTCAGCGCAATCGAACTGCTGCCCTGCCAGTTCTTCCTTGATGACCGGATGCTGCTGGACAAGGACCTGTCCAATTACTGGGGCTACCAGACGCTGGGCTTCTTCGCGCCGGAACCGCGCTTCCTGCGGGGCGGAGACGTCGCCCCTCGCGCGATCAAGCAGTTCAAGGACATGGTGAAGCGGTTCCACAAGGCGGGCATCGAAGTGATCATGGACGTGGTCTACAACCACACGGCGGAGGGGTCGGAAAAAGGCCCGACGATGTGCTTCCGGGGGTTGGACAACGTCAGCTATTACCTGCTCTCGCCGGAAAATGCCCGGCACAGCTTCGACACCACAGGCACCGGCAACACGCTGCAGGTCGCGCACCCGATGGTGATGCGCATGGTGCTCGATTCCTTGCGGTACTGGGTACAAGTGATGCACGTCGACGGCTTCCGCTTTGATCTAGCGTCCACCCTGGGGCGTGAGCAGCAGGGCTTTGATCGGGAAGGAGGCTTTTTCGACGCCATCCGTCAGGACCCGATCCTGGCGGGGGTAAAGCTGATCGCCGAGCCATGGGATGTGGGCATGGGCGGCTATCAGGTCGGCGGTTTCCCGCACCCCTTCCGCGAATGGAACGACAAGTTCCGTGATACCACGCGCGCCTTCTGGCGCGGCGACGAACGACAGGTGGGCGACATCGCGCAGCACCTGATCGGCTCCCCCGTCCAGTTCAATCACTCGGACCGGGGCGCGACCAGTTCGATCAACTTCCTGGCCGCGCACGACGGCTTCACGCTGATGGACACCGTTTCCTACAACGAGCGCCATAACGAGGCGAACGGCGAAGGCGGGGCCGACGGCCATGACAACAACATCTCGGACGACATGGGCTGCGAAGGCCCCACGCAGGACGAAGGCATCAATGCCGCCCGTGCCCGTCGCCGTCGCGCGATGATGGCGACCTTGCTGGTCAGCCAGGGCGTGCCGATGATCCTGTCGGGGGACGAGATCGGCAACAGCCAGCAGGGCAACAACAACGTCTATTGCCAGGACAACGAGCTGGGCTGGATCGACTGGGCTGCGCGCGACGACGAATTTCTGGATTTCTGTTCGCAGATGATCGCGCTCCGCCGGCAGTATCCGGTGCTGGCGCAGGAGAATTTCCTGAACGGTGATGCCACCGACAACGAGCGGACCGAGATCGCCTGGTTCCAACCTGACGGCCGCCCGATGGACGCCGAACTCTGGGAGCAGGACTCGCTCCGCGTGCTGGGCATGATGGTTGATTATTCGGCGCGCGAAGTGTTTCTGGACGGCGGGCGGCCGCTGTTTGCCGTGTTCAACGCGGGCGACGGGCTGGACTTTACCTTGCCGAGTGGAAACGGCGCGGATCGCTGGGAGCGCGTGCTCGATACCGCGCGTGACGACCCGTTCACAGTCGAGCCGATCAATGCCGAGCAAGCGACGATCTCGCCCGCCAGCGTCAGCCTGTTCCGCCCCGTTTGAGGCGGCGGGCATGACAGACATGGAATGGGGCGCGCGTCCGATCGGTGACGGACGTTGGCGGCTGTCCCTGTGGGCGCCCGATGCACGGGAAGTTGCGGTCGAGCTGGATGGCGAGGCCATTGCGGCGGTGGCTCAGGGAGAAGGTTGGTGGACGGTCGTGGCGGATGCTACGGCCGGAGCGTCCTACAGTTGGCGCATCGATGATAGCCTTTACCCTGATCCTGCGGCTCGCGCTCAGGCGGGGGATGTCCACGGGCCGTCGGTACTGGTCGATCCCGCGCGCTTTGAATGGCGCAACGACTGGGCGGGGCTGCCGTGGCATGAGGCTGTCGTCTACGAACTGCATGTGGGGACGTTCACCGAAGAAGGCACTTTCGCGGCTGCGGCGGCCCAACTGCCGCGTCTGCAGCAGCTGGGCATCACCATGGTCGAACTCATGCCGGTCGCGCAGTTCGAAGGCGATCACGGATGGGGTTAC
Organism: Novosphingobium sp. BL-S-24; assembly: GCF_055521575.1. Lineage (NCBI taxonomy): Bacteria > Pseudomonadati > Pseudomonadota > Alphaproteobacteria > Sphingomonadales > Sphingomonadaceae > Novosphingobium > Novosphingobium sp. BL-S-24. Next base: position 270,562 of record NZ_CM145487.1, on the reverse strand, counting down.
GACGGCGTCCTGCCTTATGCGCCGCACCCGGCCTACGGTTCGCCGGATGACTTGTGTGCCTTCATCGATGCCGCGCATGGCTTTGGCATGGGCGTGCTGCTCGATGTCGTGTACAATCACTTCGGGCCTTCGGGGAACTACCTTGGCGCATGGGCGCCCTCGTTCTTTCATCCTGAACGAGCATCTCCGTGGGGCCAGGGCATCGCGTTCGAAACCCCGGCGGTACGGGAGTTCTTCATCGGAAATGCGCTGCACTGGCTCGATGACTACCGGTTCGATGGGCTTCGCCTCGATGCCGTCCATGCGATAGAGGATCATTCCGAACGCCACTTCCTCGACGAGCTGGGCGAGCGGATCCGGGACCGGGAATGGGGTCGCCCGATCCACCTCATCACCGAGGATGAGCGCAATCTGGCGCGCTATTTCACCGCAGATGCGCCTTTCGACGCGACCTGGAACGATGATTGGCATCACGCCGTCCACTGCCTCCTCACCGGAGAGGACGAAAGCTACTACGCCCCCTTCGCAGTCGATCCGGTCGGCGATCTCGCCACCGCCCTTGCCGATGGCTACGTGGAACAGGGCCAGCCTCGCGCGAACGGCGAAGAACGCGGCGAACCCTCAGCCCACCTGCCCCGCATGTGTTTCATCAACTTTCTCGGCAACCACGATCAGGTCGGCAACCGCGCCCAGGGAGAACGTCTCCATCATCTGACGCAAGACCGCCACGCCCTGCGTGTCGTAACCGCGATGACACTTCTGTCGCCCTTCGCCCCGATGATCTTCATGGGCGATGAATTCCTGACCAAAGCGCCATTCCTTTTCTTCGCTGACTTCTCCGGCGATCTGGCCGAAGCGGTGCGCAAAGGTCGCGCCCAGGAATTTTCCCGCTTCAGCGCCTTTGGCGGCCATGTACCTGATCCGATCGCAAAGCAGACATTCCTGAAATCGAAGATCGGCACTCCGCAGAATGCCGAGCAGCATGAACACGAGCAGTTCATCCGGGGCTTGCTCACGCTTCGCTCAAAACACCTTCACCCCCTGCTCACTCGCTCGTCCCATCCTGCCACTTCAGTCACACGGGAGGGGGACGTGATCGAGGCTCATTGGGCTTTCTCCCCGGGTACGTTGAACCTGAAAGTGAAGCTCGGAACCGATGGCCCCACGCTTGAGCCGCACCCCGAGCCTTTCTTCAAGATCATGGGCGAAGAAAGCGGCTTTGCCTTTTCCGCTGCCGTCAGCCCGGAGTAAACGATGCAGCCTGTTCCCCTGATAGCGACATATCGCCTGCAACTGCGCAATGGCGTGGACTTGAACCGAGCGCGTAATCTGCTGCCTTGGATCAAAGAACTTGGCGCGAGCCATCTTTACCTCTCCCCGCCATTCCAAGCCGCAAAAGGGTCGACTCACGGCTACGACGTGATTGACCCCACACAGATCGATCCGGTGTTGGGCGGGCAGTCGGCTTTTGAGGAACTGAGTGCGGCGGCGCACGCGTCCGGCATTGGTATCGTCGTAGACATCGTTCCCAATCACATGGGCTTCACGCCGGAAAACCCTTTTCTTGCCGACGTCCTTCGTCACGGTCCGGATAGCGTGCACGCCCGCGTGTTCGACATCGATTGGAAGAGAATGGAGCGCACTGGAGCACGGATCCACTTCCCGATGCTCGATGCCTCCCCAGCAGCTCTACTTGCCGATGGCCAGATCGCCATTATCGGAGACCCGGACAATCCGGCTCTGACAGTATACGATCGCCGGTTCCCACTCCGGCAAACTCAGCTCTCTGCCTATCTATGCGGTGTTTCGCGAACGCTGAACGAGGAGAGATTCCAGGAACTTCTCGCCGAACAACACTGGTCCCTGGGTCATTGGCGAGACGACGCGGGCGACATCGTCCACCGCCGCTTCTTTAACATCACTGATCTCATCGGGGTGAGGCAGGAAGATACCGAAGTATTCGCCCTCACTCATCGCTGGATAATCGATCAGGTATCAGCCGGGCGCATTCAAGGTCTTCGTGTTGATCACATAGATGGATTGGCGCAACCGGGCAAATACCTTGATCAACTGCGGGAAGCCGTTGGCGACACACCGATCTGGGTCGAAAAGATCGTGAAAGCCGGTGAAAATATTCCAGCGTCTTGGCCGATCGAGGGGATGAGCGGCTATGAGTTCATGAGCCCGGTCACGCGCCTGCTGGCGCGACCGAATGGACTGGAAGCGATGCGCCTCGCCGCAAAGGACGCGGTGCCCTTGTCGACCAAGCAGGAAGTACGGAAGGTTCGTCAGGAGCTGCTCCGGAACGTCTTTGCCCCAGAAGTTGCGAGGGCAACGGATGAAGCCATGACGGCACTGGCTGCTCTGGAAACCGGGCGCGGGGCGGTTGTGGAGGCGGTCAAACAGCTAGCCACCATCTGGCCAGTTTATCGCTCCTATGCTGCGGACCGTTGCCAGCTGTCTGAATTGATCTTCGATGCAATATCGACATGTGACGGAAATCAGCCGACGCAGGATATTCTAAATCTCCTTCGTTCACCCGACGAAGCACTGGCGCGCACATTCGTCGCGCGGTTCGAGCAGCTCACTGGTGCGCTGACGGCGAAGTCCGAGGAGGACACTGTCTTCTTCCGCAGCATCGGTTTCCTGCCTTTTTGCGAGGTTGGATCGGAACCTGATCTCTCTCCAATCGACGCTTCCATATTTCAGGCCGAAATGGTCGAGCGGGCGGCGCATACTCCTTTCGCGCTTAATGCCCTCTCCACGCATGATACAAAACGATCGGCGGATGCTCGCGCAGTCATGCTGGCGTTGACCTTTTTCCCGGATCTCGCCCGGTCGCTGTATGCGGAAGGGGTTGCTAGGGCCAACGCGGCTGGCATTTCGCCACGCTGGGGAATCTACGCCGTACAGACAGCGCTGATCATGAGAGAACAGGATGATGCCCATGAGCGGATCGCCGACCACATCGCCAAGGCGATGCGGGAGGCGAAGGATCTGTCGACGCATGAAGATCCTGCGGTCGAGCATGAAGCTGCCGTCGCCCAGCTGACCCAAGAATTGCTTGGGTCGCTGGCCGATGGATCACTGATGGATGAGGAGACGACCCACGCATTCGAGCGAACCGTGGAGGAGGTCATTCTCGTACAGGTAGCGCTGCAACTAACCGCTCCCGGTGTTCCGGACATCTATCAGGGCACGGAAGTGGTGGCGATCGCCCTAACCGACCCGGACAATCGCAGGCCCGTGGATTGGGAGCGCTTTGAATCAAGGGCTGGGTCACTGGCATCGCTTGACGAACGGAAGCTGGCGCTGACCCGCGAACTACTGGCCGAACGTCAGGCGAGGCCGCGCCTTTTTACTCACGGCACCTACCGGCTTATACCCACCGACGCCGGATGGATGATCGAGCGGGATTTGGATGGCGAAGCGTTTTCTTATCCTATCGACCTGACGGATGGCGCCATTACGGCCGGCAGACTAGAAGCAAAAGCTGCCAAAGGTCCGCTTTCCTAATCGTCGTACCAAGGATGAACCTTTCGGCAATGGAACCAGTGTGAACGGGGGTGGTTGGGATACCGATGCCTATCGAAACTGTGCCCTACTGTGGTGCTGCGCCGCTGCCCACTGACATATTGTCGCGATGGAATTTCGATCCGACGCTGCTCGTGGTCATTGCCATCGCGTTGGCGGGAATATGGGCGGTTGCAGACCGCAAGAGGCCACTGATGGCCGGCTTCGGGGTTCTCGCGGTTATTTTCATATCACCGCTATGCGCAATGGCGTCGGCCTTGTTCGCAGTTCGAACGGTGCACCATGTTCTTCTGATATCTGCTGCTGCACCGTTGATCGCTCTTTCTATACCGAGAAAAACCGGCGGATTGGCCGTCTGGACCGCTGTTCATGCGCTCGTGCTATGGGGGTGGCACGCCCCGGCCGCCTATGCCTATGCCCTGCAGAGCGATCTGGTATATGCCGCGATGCAGATCACGTTGTTAGGTTCGGCTATCGGCCTCTGGCGAGCCGTATTGTCAGCGACCGCACCGGCTGCAGTGACGGCGCTTCTCGCGACGATGATGCAAATGGGCTTGCTCGGTGCGTTGCTGACATTCTCGGGTTCCGCCATCTACCAGTATCATTGGACCACCACCGCCGCGTGGGGGCTTTCCCCACTTGAGGATCAGCAATTGGCGGGTCTGGTGATGTGGGTGCCAGGCGCGGGGGCATATCTCCTCGCTGCACTGAGCATCGCCAGCAAGTGGTTTGCGAGCGCGTCGCGCGAGCGCCCGGGCTTGCCTGCATCATGATCAAGTCTATCCAGCGCTGGGCGGCAAAACATACGTCGGAGCGGCGTTACTCGCCCGTCGGGGTCGGCTTCCACTGGATCATGGCTGGGCTTATCACCTTCCAACTCTACTGGGGTTGGCACATGGGCCAGGTTCCGGTCGGGCCTGAGAAAGTAGAGGGGTTCCGGCTTCATTCGGAACTGGGCCTGCTCATGCTGGTGCTTGCAGGCATGCGCCTATTGTGGCGGCTGATCGTCCCCGGACCGTTGAACGATGCGGACAAGTTGGGCTGGCAAACCAAACTTGCCTACCTGACGCATGCCTTGTTCTACACGTGTTTCTTCGGCCTGCCGCTGAGTGGGTGGGCGATGTGGTCAGCCCTTGGGGATGGCTCTCCTCTAAGCCTGGCGGGCGTTCCCTTTCCGCAAATGCCTTTCCATGATGTGCCGATCGCCATTCAGTGGGCAGTGCTCGACTGGGCGGAAGGGATACATGCGCTATTGGTGATCTGCCTTCTCGTCATGGTGCCGCTTCATGCGGGCGCTGCCTTGAAACACCACTTCTGGGACAAGCACGACGTGCTTATCGGGATGCTCCCGGAATTGGAGACGGACGAGGCGGGGGATACGATGCCCCGACATGGTCTGCCAGGGACCTGATCTCTTCCTCACTCAGTGCCCGGCTGACGGCCAGCATTTCCCTCATTCCATCACCGTGCCGTTTACCGGATCGCCACGCTTCGATCTGAGACCTGACGTAGGCTGACGATTGCCCGGCCAGCGGCGGGTTTGCAGCGTCGCGGCCCTCGCCATTCACGCCGTGACAGGAAGCGCATCTGCTGGCGTATATTGGTGATGTATCGGGCAGCATCTTCCCCGTCGCCGGTAGGCCAGCGTAATAGGCGGCAACCTTGGCGCGATCATCGCCGCTCAATCGCCGGACTATCGCGCGCATTTCCTTATGCTCGCGGCGGCCGTTGACATAATCGTCCATCTGCCGATGGAGATACCCCGCATCGAGGCCCGCCAATCGAGGGGCAAGGCGTCCATCGCCTTCTCCGTTAAGGCCATGGCAGGCCACGCAGGCATTCGCCGCTCCGCCATCGCCACCGCTAAAGGCTATTACCTCACCGGTAGTGCGAAAGGCCGGGTTGCCGCCATCGGCGCCGCAACCCGACAAAACCAGAGCTAGTACAGGGACAAATCGGTGCATCGCTGACGGAACCATCGCCCTAACCGTCTGTTCCCCAACCGATGCACGAACACAGGACGGGGGTACTTTTCGCCTTGATGGCCACGCTTTCGCTTGCCGCGTGCGAGGATGTGAAGATCGCGCCGAATGGTGCGGGCGAGGGTGTCGTCGCGCGGGGGAAGCTGGCGGCGCAGCGTTTGGGGTGTGGTTCCTGCCACACCATCCCGGGTATATGGCCGAGCGGAACGACAGGGCCAGCCCTCATTTCCCTGTCGGATCGCGGGCTTATCGCCGGCAAACTGCCAAACAAAGCTGACGCTCTTGCAGCTTACATCTTCGATCCTGCCGGGACCGTGCCTGATACGTCCATGCCCAGGGTTCCGATGACGAGACAAGACGCCAGCGACATCGCCGCTTTTCTGCATAGCACCAATGCCCGCTAAGGATGATCTCAAGGCGGTGCTGGGTGGCTGGCCACCTGCGGTCCTGGACCCTGCAGGCCCCTACGCCGAACCGGTAACCTTGTTGTCGTGGGTGCTGCTGGTCGGAGGCACCATCATCCTCCTGATCGTACTGGCCGCCTTTGCGATTGCGCTTTGGGGCAGCGCCGGTTTGCGCAGGAAACTGGGCGGTGACCGGGCGATTTGGATCGGTGGGGTCGCTTTTCCGGCAGTCGTGCTGACGGCGCTGCTTGTCTGGGGCCTATGGCTCACCGGAGACTTGGCGGCAAAGGCGGCACGCCCCGGCGAAATGCGCATTCGCGTCACGGGCGAGATGTGGTGGTGGCGGGTCGCTTATCTGGACAACGGCGGAAGGCCGGTCATGCAGGACGCAAATGAACTGCACGTTCCCGTTGGTCAGTCCGTTCTGATCGAGCTGGATTCGGCAGACGTCATTCACAGTTTCTGGGTGCCTCGATTGTCCGGCAAGGTCGACATGGTGCCGGGGAGACGCAACTTGCTGCGCATCCAGGCCAACCAACCCGGCACCTATGGCGGGCAATGCGCCGAATATTGTGGCGGTCCCCATGCCCTTATGGGCTTTGCCGTCGTGGCCCACACGCCCGAAAGCTTCGCCGCATGGAAAGCGAGCCGCCTGGCGCCATCCAGAACCGCAGCGCAGCCTTCTAAAGGCCAGCAGATATTCCTGACGAGCGGATGCGCAGCCTGCCACGCTATTGCGGGCACTCCCGCCCGTGGTCTGGCCGGACCGGACCTGACCCACGTGGGATCGCGTCGGACTTTGGGGGCCGGGATCCTTCCCAATAACCGGGGTACGCTGGCCGGCTGGATTGCCGATAGCCAGACGATCAAGCCGGGCAATCGCATGCCTAATTACAAGCAGTTCAGCGCCGAAGAACTGAACGCCGTTGCCGATTATCTGGCCTCCCTGAAATGAAGTCGGAAACCGGCTTCGATCATGACCTGTTCAAACGCTTCCCTACTCGCGAGCCAAGGCCCGAAGGCGAAGAGGAAGAACTGAAGCGCATTTGGTGTGCTCCCAAGGGTTGGGAGTACCTGACGGTCGTCAACAACAACTACGTTGGCATCTATTATCTCGGGACGGCCTTCCTTTTCTTCCTTCTGGCAGGAGTGCTGGCGCTTCTGATGAGGGTGCAGTTGGCAGCGCCGTTGATGGACGTGCTGCCGCAAGCGACGTACAATCAGGTCTTCACCATGCACGGCACGGTGATGATGTTTCTTTTCGCAGTGCCGATGGTGGAGGCGGCTGGCGTCCTGCTATTGCCGCAGATGCTAGCGGCCAGAGATCTGCCCTTCCCGCGCCTTTCAGCCTACGCGTTCTGGGCCTATGCCGTGGGCGGACTGTGTTTCTTTGGATCGCTGTTCATCGGGCTGGCCCCTGACGGTGGCTGGTTCATGTACCCGCCATTGACGTCGAAAGCCTACTCGCCGGGTATCAATACCGACTTTTGGCTGCTCGGCATCGGCTTCATCGAAATCAGCGCCATCGCCGGGGCAGTGGAAATCATCGTCGGTGTGCTTAGGCACCGTGCGCCCGGCATGAGCCTGGATAAAATGCCGATCTTCGCGTGGGCGATGCTGGTATTCGCGGTGATGATCATCATCGCATTCCCCAGCGTGATCCTTGCCACGTTGCTGCTGGAGATCGAGCGCGCGTTTAACTGGCCGTTCTTCGATGCCACTCGCGGTGGCGATCCGATGTTGTGGCAGCACCTGTTCTGGTTTTTCGGCCACCCCGAAGTCTATATCATCTTCCTGCCCGCCGCCGGAATGATGAGCATGATCATCCCCACCGTCGCCCGCACCGAGCTGGTCGGGTACAAACTGATCGTCCTGGCAATGATCGCAACGGGATTCATCAGCTTTGGGGTCTGGGCGCACCACATGTTCGCCACCGGGCTACCCCCCATGACGGCGGGGTTCTTTTCCGCCGCATCGATGGCGGTCAGCCTGCCCGCCGGTATTCAGGTGTTTTCGTGGATTGCCACATTCGCAGTGGGCAAGCCTCGGTTCAACGCGCCCGGTCTGTTCGCGATGGGCAGCGTGGTCATATTCGTCACCGGCGGCCTTACCGGAGTGATGGTGGCGCTTGTTCCATTCGACTGGCAGGCGCACGACACGTACTTCATTGTCGCACACCTGCACTATGTACTTATAGGTGGCATGGTATTCCCGCTCTTCGCGGCGATGTACTACTGGATACCGATGGTGAGCCGACGCGCCCTTTCGGAAAAGTGGGGCCGCTGGGTGTTCGGGCTGATGTTCGGCGGAATGAACGTGGCCTTCATGCCGATGCATCTGGCGGGGCTGATGGGCATGCCGCGCCGGGTGTACACCTACCTTCCGGGCAGCGGATGGGATGCACTCAATCTGATCTCCACCGTCGGTGCTTTCGCCTTTGCCCTGGGCGTTCTGGTCTTTCTGATCGACATGGCGCGCAATTTCAGGCTCGCGCCCGATGATGGGGAGGCGGGCAACGTCTATGGTGCGGGCACTCTGGAGTGGTTGCCCACCGCCTTGTACTCCACCCGTTCTATACCGGTTGTAAAAAGCCGCGAGCCGCTGTGGGACGATCCAAAGATCTGCGATGAGGTAGAGCAAGGCCGCTATTTCCTTCCCCGCTCTGCAACCGGGCGACGCGAAACCATCGTGACCAGCCCGCTACTCGCCGAGCCGCAATACGTGCAGATCATGCCCGGCCCATCCGCCTGGCCGTTTGCAGCGGCGATCTTCACGGCCGGCTTTTTCCTCGCGCTGACCGTGAAGGCCTATCTCTTCGCGCTGGTGAGCGGCGTGCTGGCGGTCGTCGGTGTGCTGCGGTGGATGTCGGAAACCGACCTGCCGGTCGCCGAGCATGAGGTGGACATCGGCGCCGGAATACGAGTGCCTACGTACGTGACGGGGCCGCAGACCCATAGCTGGTGGGCGATGACGATCGTCATGATCGTGCTCGGCATGATTTTCGCGATGGCCTTGTTCAGTCTCGCCTTCCTGTGGAGCAACCAACCCACTTATTGGGTCGCTCCACCGGCGCTGACCGGCGTCCTCCCCATTGCTGGGGGGTATGGAATTGTCATTGCCACGGCCCTAGCCACTCGGGTTCTTCATCGGCGGGGAAAATCGTGGGCCGTGGTTCCTTCAGTCATCGGCGCGTCTATTGCCGTCGGCGCGCTATGGCATGACATCGCGACATGGCAGACCGTGCTTGCCCCCCAAACCAGCGGACAAGGCGCTGCCGTGTTCGCGATCCTAGCCCATCAGGGGCAAGTTGCCGCCATTGCGATGCTGATGGCGCTATATCTGGGGTGGCGCAAACTGCGCGGCGTCATCGTCGACGAACGCAGCAATACACTGGACCTCACCTGCCTGTTCCTGGGCTATACGGGTGCACAAGGATTGATCGGCTCAGTCTTCGCGCGGGCGATTGGCGCATGAAGACCTGGGCCATCCTGCTGGGCGGGCTGCTGGTGTGGACGGTGCATTTCTTCGGCCTGTATGGAATCGCGGAATTCGCCCCCTCCCCCCCGCTTACCTTGGTTCTGACCATTGCGTGCCTGATTGCCGACGGCGTTCTGCTGATGCAGGCGTGGCGACTGTCCAGCGAAGATGCGTTTGCAGCCTGGCGTAGATCGACAGCGTTGGGCGGAGTGACGCTCAGTCTGCTCGCGGTATTCTGGCAGGCGCTGCCGCCCTGGTTCGACTAACCCCATCAGGCGATCTTCTCCAGGCCACGGCACCAATATCGGCCGGGGGTGTTACAGTACGAAATGTCGGCCCGACCCGGGCAGCATCAACTCGTGAGGCAAGATCATGAGCATCACCGTCAATGGCCGCGCCGTATCCGCTCCGACAGATCCCCGTGTGTCACTTCTCGATTTGCTCAGGGAGCATCTGCATCTGTCCGGCACGAAAGTCGGCTGCAACCAAGGAGCTTGTGGCGCTTGCACGGTACTAGTCGACGGCGAGCGTATTCTGTCCTGCCTGACGTTGGCGGTTCAAGTGGAAGGCCGCAGCGTCACCACTATCGAGGGGCTGGGTACGGTCGATGACCTGCACCCCCTGCAGGCAGCTTTCATTGAGCACGATGGCTTCCAGTGCGGATACTGCACGCCGGGGCAGATTTGCTCGGCCATCGGGATGATGGAGGAAATCCGACGGGGTGTTCCCAGCCACGTCACCGACGACCTGACGACAGCGACCATCGACCTTTCACGGGACGAGATGCGCGAGCGGATGAGTGGAAACCTCTGCCGTTGCGGCGCTCACAACGGCATCATGGACGCGATTGCCGATACTTTCTCTGCCCAGCGAGTGACGGAGGACGCCCGATGACTCCATTCAGCTATCAGCGAGCGGACGACATCACCGACGCCATCGAACGCGGCTCATCGTCCGATGCCAAGTATCTGGGTGGCGGCACCAATCTGGTCGACCTGATGCGCGAGACGATCGAGCGCCCCGCCTCTCTGGTGGATGTCAGCGCTCTGTCCCATTCGATCGAAGCCAGTTCCGATGGCGGATTGATCATCGGTGCGGGCGTGCGAAACACCGCTCTGGCCGAGCATCCCGAAGTCCGCCGTCGATATCCGGCCCTATCCCGCGCCATCGTGGCTGGGGCGAGCGCGCAGATACGCAACATGGCGACGGTTGGGGGGAACCTCCTGCAACGCACGCGATGCTCGTATTTCTATGACGATCAAGGCTCTCGCTGCAACAAGCGTGTCCCCGGTCAGGGGTGCGACGCCTTGGAAGGGTTCAACCGCAACCACGCTATTCTGGGAGCGTCTTCGGCCTGCGTGGCTGTCCATCCTTCCGACATGGCCGTCGCCATGCTTGCTTTCGACGCCATCGTTCACACTGAGAGCAAAACGGGGCCGCGATCCATCGCTCTGCAGGATCTTCATCGCCTGCCCAGCGACCGCCCTGACATCGATACCCTGCTGGAAGCCGGGGAGTTGATCACCGCGGTCGAACTTCCACCGCTATCGCTGGCAGGCCGTTCCACCTACCGCAAGGTGCGCGACCGTTCGAGCTACGCCTTCGCCCTGATCTCGGTCGCGGCGGGCATGGACATCGCGGACGGTCGGATCACCGACGTCAGGATCGCGTTGGGTGGCGTCGCGCACAAGCCCTGGCGAGCAGCGCGTGCCGAAGAAGTGCTCAGGGGAAGCGCGCCAACGGCGGAGGCTTTCGCGGCGGCTGCCGAGGCAGAACTGGCAGACGCGAAACCGCTAAAAGACAATGGCTTCAAGGTCGAACTGGCGCGCCGCACGATCGTCGCGGTACTTGGCGAACTGGCGGGAGAGAACGCATGAGCATTTTCGAGGAAGCCAAGCAAGCAGCCCAGGGCGCAGTGCAAGGGGTCATGGCAAAAGCGATCGCCATGGCGCCCGACGGGTGGATACCCGGTGGTGAGCCGGACCCGCTGATCCAATCCCGGCACGGCCACGTCGGCAAACCCATATCGCGCATCGATGGTCCGCTGAAAGTGTCGGGCACAGCACCGTTTGCTGCCGAGTTTCCGCTGCAAGGCATGGTGTATGCCTCTTTGGTGTTCAGCACTGTGCCGAAAGGCCGGATCACGCAGATCGACACTTCGCAGGCCGAAACTGCACCGGGCGTGGTTACGGTGATGACCTACCATAACGCGCCGAGGGTAGCCCCGCCGCCAGTCTTCATGTCCAAGGCGAAAGCGGCCGGAGGCGATACGTTGCCGGTGATGCAGGAGCCGCGGGTGTACTGGAACGGCGAGCCGGTCGCGGTGGTTCTGGCTGACACGCAGGAGCAAGCGGATCATGCCACCTCTCTGGTCCGTGTTACCTACGAGAGCGAGGCAGCGCAGACGGACCTTGATGAGGTGCGCGGCAATGCCAAAGTCGCGGTGTTCATGGGCGGCGCCCTGCACGACAAGAAAGGCGATGCCGACGCAGCGTTCGCCGCTGCGCCTGTTCAAGTGGACTTGCGATACCTTACCCCGCGACACAACCACAACGCGATCGAACTTCATGGCGTTACCGTTGCATGGATCGGAGACACTCTGCGCATCCATGATGCGTCGCAGCTCGTTGCTCACGAAGCATGGTCGATCGCGCAGATGTTCGGCATGGACGAAAAGAAGGTCGTCATCACCTCGCCCTTTGTGGGGGGCGGGTTCGGCGGCAAATGCATGTGGCAACATCAGGTTCTGGCGGCGATGGCTTCCAAATTGTCTGGTCGTCCGGTCAGACTGGCCCTGTCACGCGAGGGTGTTTATCGCGTGGTCGGAGGAAGGTCACCCACAGAACAGCGCGTGGCGTTGGGCGCGGATCAGGACGGCCGTCTCAAGGCGCTCATCCACACGGGCCTCACGATAAAAACGGCGACGAATGTCATGCCGGAACCGTTCATCATGGCCTCACGCAGCGGCTATGCTTCCGAAACGATGAAGCTGGAAGTTCAGGCGACTGAACTGGACATGCTCTCCAACACGTTCATGCGTGCGCCCGGCGAGTCGGTCGGCACGTTTGCGCTGGAAAGCGCAATGGATGAACTGGCAGAGAAACTGGGCATTGATCCGATCGAGCTTCGGATACGCAACGAACCCGAAGCGGATCCCCTTACCGGCCTGCCCTTCTCATCGCGCAATCTGATCCAGGCCTGGCGGGATGGCGCGCGCAAATTCGGATGGGACAAGCGCAACGCGTCGCCCGGCGCCACTCGAGATGGAGAATGGCTTGTCGGCATGGGCTGCGCGGCCGGCACGTATCCTTATTATCGCATGCCCGGCGGCGCGGCGCGGATTACGCTGACGGTGGACGGCAAAGTCAGCATCGACATTGCGGCGCATGAAATGGGCATGGGTACCTCGACGGCCCAGACCCAGGTCGCGGCGGAACGCCTGGGCCTGTCGATGGAGGCGGTGACGTTCAACTATGGTGACTCGACCTTGCCGGGGACGGTGCTTGCCGGAGGATCGCAACAGACCGCATCCATCGGTGCCTCCGTCAGCGCCGCCTATTCGGTTCTGATCAAGGAATTGCTGAAGATTGCAGGCAATGATTCCCCGCTTGCGGGACTGAAGCCTGACGAGGTTGTCGGCCGTGACGGGGGGCTGTGCAATGTCGCTGATCCCCGCCAGCACGAAAGCTATGCGTCCATCCTTGCCCGCGCCGGTCGGGGCACGCTCAGCGCGGAATCGGAAGCGCCGATGCCGCTCGAAACGCAGCACTGGTCCATGCACAGTCATTCGGCCATGTTCTGCGAAGTGCGGGTGAACGCAATCACCGGCGAACCCCGCGTCAGCCGGCTTCTCGGCTCGTTCGACTGCGGCCGCATCCTTAATCCGAAAACGGCGACCAGCCAGTTCCGCGGTGGCATCATCATGGGTCTGGGGATGGCGCTGATGGAGGAGACTCAGTTCGACAAACGGAACGGCAGGATCATGAACCCCAGTCTGTCCGAGTATCATATCCCGGTACACATGGACGTGCCGGAGATCGACGTGATCTGGACCGATATCGCCGATCCGCATACGCCGATGGGCGCGCGAGGCATCGGCGAAATCGGTATTACTGGAACGGCTGCGGCAGTCGCCAACGCGATCTACAACGCGACGGGCAAACGCATTCGAGACTTGCCGATCACGCTGGATAAACTGCTTTAAGACGTAGCGTATCCCTCAGGCACGCCGACGATTGCCGTCAGGCACCAAGACGAGGCGCCGGGCCGCGTCGATGATCCTTTGTACCGAAGGATACACCGGAGCATCGGCGTGTGGGCTGGATGGAAGGTGGCTGTCGAACGTCGTCACCCGAACGATCGGCGCCCGCAACGCATCGAATGCTTCTTCCGCAATGGTCGCCGCGATTTCACTGGCGGCCGAACAGGTCTTGTGGGCCGGATCCACGCATATTGCCCGTCCGGTCTTCCGCACGGAATTAAGGATCAGTTCCCGGTCGAGTGGAACCAGTGTTCGCGGATCCACTACTTCCAGCGATATGCCCTCGGCGCCGAGCGTGTCGGCGGCTCTGAGAGCAACGTCTACAGCACCGGCAATAGCGACCACGGTTATGTCCGCTCCTTCGCGCCTGACCTTTCCGACGCCAAGCGGGATCACGAAATCCGGATCGTCGGGCACATCCGATGTCATTGTCCAGCAGGATGAATCCTCGAACGACATCACCGGGGAATCGTCCCTGATCGCGGCTTTCAGGAGGCCTTTCATGTCGTAGGCCGTGGAAGGCGCAATGATCTTCAGGCCCGGCATGTTCATGAAGATCGAATACGGGCGATCGATGAGCGCCGTTGAACCGGCATTGGCGTAGAACAGGCACGACCGGATGACGAGTGGCAGTTGAGCATGCCCCCCGTAGATGAATTTCGACTTCGCGATGATCGAAAAGATCTGATCCATTGAGGGAAACAGGAATGACGCAAGGGTGGCGTCAACGATCGGTCGCATCCCGGCCATCGCCGCACGACCCGCCATGCCTATGAACCCGTTTTCTTCGTGCGAATTGTCCCGCACCCGGCGCTTGCCGAACTTTTCGACGAACCCTTCGACCGTGCCCATGCCATTGGTGATCATGTCCTGACCCATGATCAGGACTTTGGCGTCACGCTCCATTTCTTCGGATTGGGCCTGGTGAATGGCTTCGAGATAAGTGATCGTCGGCATCAGGGCGGCTGTAGCCACCAATGCGGCAGCGCGCGAGCGTTGACTGGACTTCGCGAATGACAGCGCCTATATACCGACCGGTATGAAATGTTCAGAAACCTCTGGGGGAGTGACAGCGACGCGGGGCCGCCCGCGCGAGTTCGATCCTGATACAGCGCTGTCCGCAGCGCTTCGGGTGTTCTGGACGCGCGGCTATGAAGGCGCGTCGATGGCTGAATTGACCGAAGCCATGGGCATCACCAAGCCCAGCCTCTACGCATGTTTTGGCAACAAGGAAGCGCTGTTCCGTAAGGCGCTGGACTTATACGAGCGCGACAAGCTCGACTATATCGGCAAGGCGCTGGAAGCCCCTACCGCACGGGGAGTTGCGGAGCGTCTGCTACGGGGAGCGCTGGCCACGCATTGCGGGTCAAGCGATCCGCACGGATGCCTCGGCGTGATCAGCACCGTCGCCTGCACCAACGAGATCGATTCGATCCGTGAGCATGTCGTCGCGCGACGGGCTTCGTCGGAGGCGGCATTGGTCGATCGCTTTGCGCGTGCCAGAGCCGAGGGCGACCTGCCCGACCATGTCGATCCCAAATCGTTGGCGTGCTGCATAACGACCATGCTGCAGGGGATGTCCGTAAAAGCTCAGGGCTGTGCTTGCCCGAGCGAACTGCAGGGCACGGTGGATACGTTCCTCTCTTTCTGGCCCAGTCGCTAAGGGGCGTGGCCGTTCAGGATCAGTGCGATCCGCGGCGTTCAGTGAGCCGGTAAATAATTTACCGGGCGGTACAGAAACCGCATTGACCTAAACACAGCCTGAATATATACCGCTTGGTATAGAAGAAATCCGGTCGAATCGCGAATGACATTCGGGTTCGGCGGGGCTCTTCAACGCTAGGTCAAAAGCCGGCGTTCGCAGCCGCTTGTCTTTTTCCGACGGGCGACGGTCATTGAACTGAAGGTATCTGCCGACTGGAAACTACTGTTTCCAGTGCCGGGCAGACGCAACTTAATTCCACCCTTCCGGCGCCCCCCCCGCGCCGGAAGTCGCCCCGGTGCGCGCTTTTCCCCATCCAGGTGCGTGCCGGGGCATCAATTCCTGCAGGAGCCCGTCATGGCCTTCATCGATTTTGCAGACACCACCGCCCAGTTACAGCCTGCGGCCATCAAGGCGCCGCGGATCGAGGCATTGGCTTCGTCCAGGCCGATGTTGTCGGCGCTTGAGCACAGGATCATAGACCTGGCGCGTCAGGATGGCTTGGCGACACTGCGACCCTTGAAAAAGCGCGGCTGGCTTCTGCGCCTGATCCTTGGCCCCACGCCGCCATCCGCCATGCTTGCCAACGAGCAGTTGGAAGCCCTGCGTCGTCTGGCCGTGATGGCCTGGCACCATGGCTACACCCTTCCCGTCTCCGCCGTAAAGGAAGCGCACCGTGCCGGCCACAGCGAGGCCAAGATCGGCGCCGTCATCGACATTATCGGGCGTGCCCGATCGCCCTTTCGAAGGATAGCGGCATGAACTATCAGACTTCTCTGGAAATACCGTCGGAATACGCCCGCGATCCCAGGGTTCGTACGGAGACATCGGCAAACCGCCGCCGTCTGCCGATAGCGATGGGCGCACTGGCGTTCGTGGCCATAGCCGGCTTCGGTTGGAAGTTCCTTGCGCAGCCCGAACCGGCGAGCGCGTTGCCAACAGCCGCGATCGTCCAGACCGCGCAACCGCTGGTCCGTGATGTGACGCAATGGGACGACTACGTCGGACGCTTCGCACCGAGCCGCAGTGTGGAGGTTCGCCCTCGTGTATCGGGCGCGATCACCCAGGTCCTGTTCAAGGATGGCGACTATGTGCAAGCCGGGCAGGCCCTGTTCGTGGTCGATCAGCGCCCGTACCGCGCGGCCCTTGCCGAAGCGCAGGCTGATCTCGCTTCGGCAAGGGCGGCGCTTTCTCTGGCGCGGTCCGACTATGCACGGGTTGCGGGGCTGAGCGGCGATGAAGCCATGGCTGCCAGCGAGGTCGATCAGTTGCGCTCACGCGTCCGCGCGGCTGAAGCGGCATTGGCCGGCGCACAGGCGCGGGTCCGCACCCGCTCGCTGGACGTGGAATTCGCGACGGTACGCGCGCCGATTTCGGGCCGTATCTCAGACAGGCGAGTCGATCCGGGCAACCTTGTGTCGGGCGACAACGGGGCCAGCGCGACGCTGCTGACGACGATCAACGCAGTTGATCCCATTTACTTCACGTTCGACGCATCAGAATCGCTTTTCCTCAAAACTCAGCGAGATCAGGCAACAAGCCGCGATCCGGCCGGTGTGGAAGTGCGCCTTCAGGATGAGGCGGACTATCGCTGGAAGGGCCAGCTGGACTTTACGGACAACGCGTTGAACCCCGGTTCGGGAACGATCCGCGTTCGTGCCAGCCTGCCCAACCCGGACGGGTTCCTGACACCAGGCATGTTCGGCAACATGCGTCTGTCCAGTGGTGGGACCGTGAAGGCCATGCTGGTCCCGGACGCGGCCGTTCGCTCGGACCAGACCCGCAAGGTGGTGATGGTGGTCGGCAAGGACGGCACCGTATCGAGCCGCCCGGTCGAGACCGGCCCCCTCATCGGCAACCTGCGGGTGATCCGCAACGGACTGCGACCCGACGATGCCGTGGTCATCTCCAACTATCAGGCCGCCGTCGCAGGGAGCCATGTACAGGCAAAGGTTGGCAAGATCGAAAGTGCCCGGATCGACGCGGGGCCGCCTCCCGCTGCCCCGTCAGCCTCACAGGCGACGATGGCCGACTGATCCTTCGAGTTCTGGCGCGGGTCATCCGTTATGATGATCCGCGCCGCCATTCGATACCCGATACCAACCCAATAGCGCCCATGTGCGCGCCGGACGTTCATGCTGTGCAGGCATCACCCTGCGCATGGTCCGACGCGCGCCCAGCAGAGGCTTCGCACCATGCGACTTTCCCGCTTTTTCATCGACCGCCCGATTTTCGCCGGGGTCATCGCGGTGATCATCACTGTGATCGGCGCGCTGGCTTTCTTCGGCCTGCCGGTCAGCCAGTACCCCGACATCGTCCCGCCCACTGTTACCGTCAGCGCGCAGTATCCCGGTGCCTCCGCTGAAACGGTCGCCAGTACGGTCGCCGCCCCGATCGAGCAGGAGATCAACGGCGTTGACGACATGCTGTACGTGGATTCCCAATCCACCGGCGATGGTAAAGTCACGATCACCGTTACGTTCAAGGTCGGCACTGACCTGGATGCCGCGCAAGTCCTGGTGCAGAACCGCGTAGCTGTCGCCACACCGCGCCTTCCCGAGGAAGTACAACGTCTTGGCGTCGTCACCCGCAAGACGTCACCGGACTTCCTGATGGTCGTCAATCTCCAGTCGCCGGACGGGACATACGATCGCAATTACCTGTCGAACTACGCACTGACCCAAGTAAAGGACCGGCTGGCCCGAGTCGAAGGCGTCGGCGACGTCGTCATGTACGGCGGGCGCGACTATGGCATGCGCATCTGGATCGACCCCGGCCGTGCGGCTGCCCTGAATCTCACCGCTGGCGAGATCGTCGCTGCGCTGCGTGCGCAGAACGTGCAGGTGTCCGCTGGATCAATCGGCGCACCGCCGTTCGACAAGGGCAACGCCTATCAGGTCGGCGTCGAACTTCAGGGCCGTCTGGCAGAACCCGACGCTTTCGCCGACATCGTCGTGCGCACCGATGCGGACGGCCATCAGGTCCGCGTGCGTGATGTCGCTCGGGTGGAATTGGGCGCGCAGGACTACAACACGAACACCTATCTGTCGGGCAAGCCCACCGTCGTGATGGCGGTTCTGCAACGCCCCGGCTCCAACGCCCTGGAATCCGCCAAGGCCGTTCGCGCGGAAATGGACACGCTGGCCGCCAAGTTCCCCAAAGGACTGGAATACTCGGTCATCTACAACCCTACCGAATTCATCGGGCAGTCCATCGACGCCGTGTATCACACGCTGTTCGAAGCGGTGATCCTGGTCGTGCTGGTGATCCTGGTGTTCCTGCAGAACTGGCGCGCGGCGGTAATCCCGATCATTGCCATTCCGGTCTCGCTGATCGGCACGGCGGTGATGCTGGCGGCGGTCGGCTATTCACTCAACAACCTGTCGCTGTTCGGACTGGTTCTGGCGATCGGCATCGTCGTCGATGACGCGATCGTCGTTGTGGAGAATGTCGAGCGATACATCGAGGAAGGTCTGACCCCACTTGAAGCGTCGCGACGGTCCATGGATGAAGTATCCGGCGCGCTTGTGGCAATCGTGCTGGTATTGTGCGCGGTGTTCGTGCCGACGCTGTTCATCGACGGAATTTCCGGCCAGTTCTACAAGCAATTCGCGGTAACCATCGCCACTGCCACGGTAATCTCGCTGGTACTGTCGCTAACCCTGTCGCCCGCGATGGCCGCGATCCTGCTGAAGCACCGCGAACGCGTTGCCGGTGACGCTCCGCGCTGGCGCCAGTTCCTGCAATCGGGAGCAGACCGCTTCAACACCGGCTTCGATCGGATGAGCGATGCCTATGCTCGGTTGACCGCCCGGCTGGTCGTTCTGCCCGGACGGATGATGGCAGGCTATGCCGCACTGATCGCCGCGACTGTTGGTCTGTTCTGGGTGACACCTACGGGTTTCGTGCCGCAGCAGGACCAGGGATACTTCATGGCCGCCGCGTTCCTTCCTTCCGGCGCTTCGCTGGAGAGGACGGACGAGGTGACGCAGGATATCGCCAAACGCCTGCTGCCGATCAAAGGTATTCGCGGCGCGGTGATGTTCGCAGGTTTGCATGGTCCATCGCGCACCGCCGCCCCGGATGCCGCCGCCATCTACTTCCCGTTTGAATCGTTCGAGAAGCGTAAGGAATTGGGAGTTACGTACGCCCAGATCATGGCGCAGGCGCAGGAGGCGATCAAAGGATACGACAAGGCCTCAATCTTTCTGCTTCCGCCGCCGACCATCAACGGCATCGTGCCCGCCGGCGGCTATCGTATGATCGTGGAGGACAACGAAGGCCGCAGCTATTCCGAGCTTGCACAGGCAACCGGCGGCATGCTCGCCAGGGCCAATCAGGAGAAAGGGCTGCAACAGGTCTATACCCTGTTCGACCAGAATGCCCCGCGCGTGTTCGCCGATGTGGACCGTCGCAAGGCCGACCTTCTTGGCGTACCGCCGGAGCGCGTTTTCGAAGCACTCCAGGTCTACCTCGGGTCTGCCTTCGTGAACGACTTCAACCTGTTGGGCCGTACCTATCGCGTCACGGCGCAGGCCGATCAGTCCAATCGCGGGTCCGTGGCTGACATCGCCAATCTGAAGACACGGTCCAATTCCGGCGCGATGGTGCCGCTCGGCTCGGTCGCGACGTTCGAGGACAAGACCGGACCTTACCGCGTCGTGCGCTACAACCTCCACCCCGCCATCGAAGTGGACGGCAACGTCGCTCCGGGCTATTCGACCGGCCAGGCGCTGGCGACGATGGAAAAAGTCGCGACGGAAACCCTCCCCTCGGGCTACGGCTTCGAATGGACCGGCATCGCCTATCAGCAGACGACCGCAGGCAATACCGCAGCCGTGGTCTTCGGCATGGCCGTGCTGTTCGTGTTCCTCGTCCTTGCGGCGCAGTACGAAAGCCTGACTCTGCCGCTGGCGATCATCCTGATCGTGCCGATGTGCCTGTTCGCGGCGATGGCCGGTGTGAACCTGCGCGGGATGGACAACAACATCCTGACCCAGATCGGCCTGGTCGTTCTGATCGCTTTGGCGGCCAAGAACGCGATCCTAGTGGTCGAGTTCGCCAAACAGGCGGAGGAGGAACACGGCATGTCCACCGTCGATGCCGCCGTCCACGCCGCAAAGACACGCCTGCGCCCCATCCTGATGACGAGCTTCGCCTTCATCCTGGGTGCCGTGCCTCTGGTGATCGCGCAAGGCGCGGGCGCTGAACTGCGCCAGGCGCTGGGCACGGCGGTGTTCTTCGGGATGACCGGCGTTACCGCGTTCGGTCTGCTGTTCACACCCACGTTCTATGTCGTGTGTCGCAGCCTGGGTGACAAGCTGGCTCGCCGTCGCAGCTCGCACGGCGACGCCCATGCGCTGCAGCCTGCTGAATAAGGAAATCGTGTCGATGGAAATGAAGACACTGGCGGCACTGCTGGCCGCCACCGCCCTGTCGGCCTGTGCGGTCGGCCCGGATCATATCGCGCCCACCCCGCCGCCCACTGCGCAAGGTCCATTCGTTGGCGCCCAGTACGTGCACGTCAGCGAAGCATCGCCGCAAGACCAGTGGTGGCACCTTTATGACGATCCTATGCTGGATCGCCTGGTGACCGATGCGCTGGCCGCCAACACGGATGTCCGCGTTGCCGTCGCTCGCATCGAACGAGCGCGGGCATCGCTGCGCGGGTCTCGATCACAGGCACTGCCGTCGACGCAGATCGACGGATCGGCCACATACGGCCAAGTTTCCGAAGCGCAGGCGCTGCC
This sequence comes from Novosphingobium sp. BL-S-24, assembly GCF_055521575.1. NCBI lineage: Bacteria > Pseudomonadati > Pseudomonadota > Alphaproteobacteria > Sphingomonadales > Sphingomonadaceae > Novosphingobium > Novosphingobium sp. BL-S-24. The sequence continues at coordinate 249,452 of NZ_CM145487.1, read as the reverse complement.
CGGCTTCGACCGTGAAGGCCGGCGCGTGGACGCCGGGCTGTCGGTCGCTTATGAAATCGATCTGTTCGGCAGGGTCAGCCGCGGGATCGAAGCCTCGCGCGCGGATCTCGCGGCCGCTCAGGAAGACGCGGATGCCGTGCGGGTCACCGTGGTCGCGGATACTGTGCGCGCCTACGTCGATGCGATCAGTGCTGGCGAGCAGATCGACGTGGCGCAGCGTACGGTCGATCTGCTTGCCCGATGGGAACGGATCACCAACACCCGTTTCGAAAGGGGCCTCAATCAGAAACTCGACGTAATCCGCATCACTCAACTGCGCGAAGCACAGGCTGCCCTGCTCCCGACCTTGCAAGCCCGGCGCGAGGCGGCGCTGTTCAGGCTTGCGGTGCTGACCGGGCGCACGCCGCGGGAACTGCCGGACGCCGTGATTGCCCGCACCACCACGCCGAGAGTGGAGCAGCCTATTCCCATTGGCGACGGCGCCATCCTGCTGGCACGTCGGCCGGACGTAAAAGCTGCGGAACGCCGGCTGGCTGCCGACACGGCCCGCATCGGCGTCGCCACCGCCGACCTCTACCCCCGCATTTCGCTCGGCGGTTCGGTTGGCACGACCGCTGTCGGCGCCACCGATATTCTGGGGGGTGGCCCTTTGCGCTGGCTCCTGGGCCCGCTGATATCGTGGGCCTTCCCAAATCAGGAGGCCATTCGCGGACGGATTGCTGCCGCTCGGGCCGATGCCAAGGCGGATCTTGCGGCATTCGACGGCAGTGTCCTGCGGGCGTTGGGCGAAACCGAAACGGCGTTGTCGGCCTATCGCAACGCGCTGGTGCGACAGGAGCGCCTCGACGCTGCCCGCGATGCCGCGAACCGTGCAGCCAATGTCGTGGTGGCACGACAGGCTCGCGGCCAGATCGACGCGCTGGCCGCTCTGGATGCGCAGCGTACCCTCGCGCAAGCAGATACCGATGCGATTGCGGCGAGAAGCGCAGTCGCGCTGGCGCAAGTCGATCTGTTCCGCGCGCTTGGTGGCAAATGGTGATTTAGTATACAAATGGCTCTTACGGCGCGGATGACGCCTTGTATACAAATTTCAATATTGGTGGTTTAAGGTCAAGAGGTCTGGATGGCGTCGCCGTGGCTTGCCTTTCGGTCAAGCGCAGCTAGGTGCCGCCAATGTAGTTTTAGGTGCCATGGAAGAGAACCGTGTCGAAAGCCAGTGATCGCGCTTATGTCGAACTGCGTGGCCGGATCCTTTCCGGCGAACTGGCGCCGGGTTCGCAGTTGAAGGAAGAAGAACTGGCAACCCTCTGCGGGGTATCGCGGACCCCCGTTCGCGATGCCATCCGCCGGTTGGAAACCGACTTGTTCGTCCGGCGAACCGACAGTCAGCGATCATTCGTGGCTGAATGGACCACGGACGATATCGAAGAAGTCTTCACCTTGCGCGGCATGCTCGAAGGCTATGCGGTGCGCCGCGCCGCAACTCGCGTCGGCGACGGACATATCGCGCAATTGCACGAAATCAATCGCTTGCTGCGCGATGTTCTGGAAGCACCGGAACTCGACGTACAGGCGTTCCTCGCCGCCAATTCCCGTTTTCACTCGCTGATCCTGGAAATCGCTGCGTCAGACCGGCTGGCCGCGCTGCTTGCCCGTCTCGTGATGCAGCCGGTCGTCCAGCAGACGGCGCTGTCATACAGCCGTGAGCAGCTGGAACGCAGTTATCTAGAGCATACCGAGATTACTGCGGCGCTGGAAAAGGGCGATCCGGATTGGGCGGAGGCCTTGATGATCGCCCACATCCGTCGCGCCCTCCACGCTCGTCGCGCGCCCGCAGCTAATCCCCTAGCATAACGTGGAGGGAGGCCCCGGCGCATGGCCGGGGCGCAACCATCAGATCGCCTGGCGGGCCTGCAACGCGGCGATCTCTTCGTTGGAAAGTCCGAGCAACTCGCCATAGACTTCGGCGTTGTGCTGGCCGATTTCCAGCGGGGCCGGTTCGCGAACCGACGAGGGCGTGTCAGAGAATTTGGGGAACGCGTTCTGCATTTTGAACTTGCCCCACCGCGGATGCTCCATGTCTACCAAAGCATCGCGCGCCGCGAAGTGAGGGTCCGAAAGCATTTCCGGCGCACGATAGATTTTGCCGGCCGGTACGGAAAATTCGATCATCTTCGCTTCAAGCTCGTCGACCGTCAGCGTCCGGGTCCATTCGGCGATGATGTCGTCCAGCTCACGCAGGTTGTTGCCGCGCGCGACGTGAGTGGCATACCGCTCGTTGGTAGCGAGGTCTGGACGGCCCATCGCATCGCAAAGGCGGCGGAAAACCGCGTCCTGGTTGGCCCCGATCAGGTACTCGCCGTCCTTGGTGGGATAAACGTTGGACGGCGAAATCCCCTCAAGAATGGAGCCTGAACGCTGACGAATATGCTCCGACACCATGTATTCCGGCACCAGGCTTTCCATGACCTGCAGCACCGCTTCGTAGAGGGCGCTATCGACAACCTGGCCCTTACCGGTGCGTTCGCGAGCATGCAGCGCAGCCAAAGCGCCCATGCACCCATACGTCGCGGCCAGGCTGTCCCCGATCGACACACCCATACGGCTTGGCGCGCGATCGGGATCGCCGACGATATAGCGCCATCCGCCCATCGCTTCACCGATGCCGCCGAAGCCCGCGCGCGTGGAATAGGGACCGGTCTGGCCATAGCCCGAGACGCGTACGATGATCAGGCGGGGATTGATGGCATGCAGCGCATCTGGGCCGAGGCCCCACTTTTCCATCGTTCCCGGCTTGAAATTCTCGATCAAAATATCGGCGTGCGCCACCAGCTTGCGAACGATCTCCTGTCCTTCGGCAACGCGCAGGTTGACGCTGACGGATTTCTTGTTGCGGGCAACGACTTCCCACCACAGCTTCGCTTCACCATGGCCCCAGTTGCGCATGGGATCGCCGCCGCCTTTGCCATCGACATGGGGCGGCTCGATCTTGATGATTTCGGCGCCCATGTCGCCAAGAAGCTGTCCGCAGAAAGGACCGGCGATCAACTGGCCCAGCTCCAGTACACGGATTCCCTGAAGGGCGCCTTCGTTCTTCATCTCTTGTCCCTGTGTCATGCCTGCGCTTCGATCTTTTGGGGGAAATTGCCGGCACGGCTGACCATGGCCGGCAAGGGCTTTTTCATGATGGTCTCCAGCCAGGCGGCGTGCTCGATCGTGCTCGACAGATCATAGCCGGTATCGATGCCAGAGCGCTCCAGCATATAAAGCAGATCTTCCGTGGCGATATTGCCGGTAGCGTTCGGCGCGAAAGGACATCCGCCGATGCCACCTAATGCTGCATCCAGCGTGGACGCCCCTGCCTCCACCGCCGCCCAGGCATTCGCTATCCCGGTGTTGCGGGTATTGTGCAGGTGGACCCGGATGGGAATGCTGCCGACGGCCTCTGCCACCGATTTGACCAGGCGCGAGACTTGCGCCGGAACAGCGACGCCGATCGTGTCGGCCAATGCGATTTCCCGCGGGTTCGCTTCCGCCAGGCGACGGGCCATGGCGACTACTCGATCCGGAGAAACCTCGCCTTCGAATGGGCATCCGAAAGCCGCGCCTATAGTAACCTGACCGCCCTTCCCCGCAGCAATTGCGTTGCGAACAATCGCGGACGCGACTTCTACCGATTCGTCACTGGTCTGGCCCTGGTTGCGCATCGCAAAGCTGTCGGTCGAAACGCAGACGGCGCCCGCTTCGTCGATGCCTGCCGCCAGCGCACGATCAAGCCCTCGCTGGTTTATGACCAGGCCGATGTACGTCACGTCATCTCGCTTGGGCAGCAATGCGACAAGCTCGTCAGTGCCCGCCATCTGCGGCACTTTCTTGGGATTGACGAAGCTGCCGACCTCTATCCGGCGCGCACCGAAATCAATGGCGCGACGGACCAGTTCCGCCTTGTCCTCCAGCGAAATCAGTATCTTCTCGTTCTGCAAACCATCGCGCGGTGCGACTTCGACAATCTCGACCACGGAAAACCTTCCTGCGATAATCGACGCATGCCCAGCTAAAACCGGGTATACCCATATAGTATACATAATTGATAGTGGATATATGATGACGTTGCAAGAAGGCCTTTAAACTCCAGGGATCACGATCTCGTCGCCGAATTCCTGTATCCTGATGCTGGAAAAGTTGGCGTTTAAAACTCTTCGAGCAGCCGCCCCATACCGGCAATCTTGTCGGTGATGCCGAGCGCACGCAGGCCGTGCCAGTATGTAGCCGTATTGATCGCGATAACGGGCTTGCCGAGTTTGGCTTCGTATTCGGCAGCCAGATCGACCATCGACAGGTTCGTACCGACTTGCAGGATTGCGTCCACATCGTCGCCGTCCAGATCGGCAATCACGCCGCGAAGCGTGTCGGGCGTGACTTTGGCAATGTCGGTCCAGCGCTTGCATTCCAGAGGAATATCTTTTTTTACGTCGAACCCGGATTCGTCGAGAAATCGACGTACTTCGGCGTTCGCGACCGGGTAGTAAGGGGAAACGAAACTGACCGATTTCACCCCGTACGCATGGAGCGCTGCAGCAACAGATTCGGCACCCGTCGAAGCACCGACACCGGCGACATTCTCAACCTGCTTCTTCCAAGCCCGGCTACCTTCCACGCCACCATAGAAAGTGACAGCAGACATCCCAAGCACGAGATAGTCCGGGCGACAGGTCATCACCGACCGCACGGCATCCAGCGTATTCTCGGCGATTGCCGTGGTACCCGCGATGAAGTCCTCGTTCGTCAACGCGACCGGATCTTCGACATGAATGCGCGAAACGTGATTTGTCACCCCTTCCGGGCGCATCCGCTCCATGTCGGGCTGCACGACCGTGTTGGTAGACGGCGCAATTACGCCGAGCAATTTGCGCCAACCAAGAACGTCACCCATTACAGTACTCCATTTGCCGGCCCTACGGCCACGCGAACTGATTGGCGCAGATCCCGCCTCAGCGTATCGTTTCTGCTTGGGCAAGGCTTTCGAACATCGCCTGCCGCAGCATGTAGGCCCGGCGACGGTCGTCATCCTGCTTGATCGCGAGCATGGTTTCCCGGCGACGCTGGTGAGCTTCGTCCTGGCCGCCACGGATCATGGCCATGTTTTCCTTGGTCTGCATCTGCGTAAAGCTGTGCGTCACTTCTCGCCGCTGACGGTCGTACAGCGCAAGGTTTTCTTCACCGGCCTGGCCCTTCAGCACCGGCAACAGCTTGCCGAACAGGTTGAACGCGTCGTGCACGCCCGAATTCATGCCGAAACCGCCCAACGGATTGTTGAGATGTGCCGCATCGCCGACGAGCATCACCCGACCTTCGCGGAAGGACTTGGCTACACGCTGATGCACCCGATAGAGCGTGCGGTGCTTCGTCTGTACTAAGGCACCGTCTCCCACAAGCCGATCAAAGATGGCATTCTTCATCTGATCGGACCGCAATTCGTCATCGGACAGTGCGCCATCAGTCGGGACCAGCACCCGCCATAGTGAGGGCACGCGGAGCAGAACGAGCCACTCTTGCGGGTCCGAAACATAGTTCACCAGTGCCAGATTTGGCAGGTAATCTGCCAGTTCGGTTTCGGTGGACAGGCACAGGAAGCGTTCCTGGTAAGTAAAGCCATCAAATTCGATGCCCAGCCACTTCCGCACGATCGAGTTCGCGCCGTCCGCACCGATCAGGTAATCGCAACGCAGGCGCTCGATCCCGGTCATGGTCTCGTAGGCCACGTTCACCCCGGAAGCGTCTTCGTCGAACGTCAGCAATCGAGCACCGAAACGCATCGAGGCTTCCGGATACTTCTCGAGACCTGAAGCAAGCGCGCGCGACAGATGATATTGTTCGCACTGGATACGGAAGGGATAGCGCGTCACATCGGAGATATCCGCCAGATCGAAGTCAATGACTTCGCCTGTTTCCCGGTCGCGCCAGTGATAGACCGGCGCTTTCAATCCCTTTTCCAGCAGCATCGGCGTAATGCCGATCTGATCGAGCATTTCAAGCGTCGGCGGATGGAAAGTAGAAGCACGAAGGTCCTGCGCACAGTCTGCGCCTGTCTCCAGAACGACCACGTCGACGCCCGCCTGGGCCAGCAACGTCGCCAGGACCGTCCCAACCGGCCCTGCCCCCGCGATCGCTACCTGGCACCGTTCAACTGCTGTCATAAGAAGCAGACTCCAATCTCTATTGTCTGCCCCCGCTATGGACTCCCCTGCTGCTCTTTCTTGGTGTGGACACGGAACTATCCGAGGTTCGGGGATTGCATGTTTCGCCAACGCAACAACGGAGCGTGAATCTGAATGCCCCCGGTTTCCAATCGGTTAGTTGAACGAAAAAAGGGCGCGCCATCGGCACGCCCCTTTTACCCAATCTCGGATTGCGCAGATCAGACCACGGCGCAGACGGTTTTCCATTCCAGATAATTCTCAAGCGCCTGCTTCCCGCTATCGCGACCCCACCCGGATTGCTTGACCCCGCCGATTGCCAGAGTGGCGTCATACATGGCGTGGCAATTGATCCAGACGGTGCCCGCTTTGATGGCGCTCGACATGCGATGGGCATTGGACAGTCCCTCGGTCCACACACTGGCGGCAAGGCCATACTCGCTGTCGTTGGCGGCGGCGATCACTTCCTCCACATCGTCGAATGCCTGAGCAACGAGAACCGGGCCGAATACTTCCTCGCGAACGATTTCCATCTCCGGCTTTACATCGACCACGACCGTCGGCGTGATGAAGGTGCCCGCTTCGCCGGTACGCTCACCGCCTGTCAGCATCGTCGCGCCTTCGGCCCGCGCGCGCTGAAGGAAGCCTTCGACCCGCTCGGCATGGCGCAGCGAAACCACCGGGCCCATCTGCGTTGCGGCGTCTAGACCGTGGCCCAGCTTCAACCCTTTGGCGTAAGCGGCGACACCCTCGACAACCTGATCGTGGACCGACCGATGGACATAGAGGCGCGATCCAGCGATGCAGACCTGTCCACCGTTGAAATAGATCGCATTGGCGACGCCCGGGATTGCCAGCGAAAGGTCGGCGTCGGGCATCACGATCGTAGGGGACTTGCCACCCAACTCCAGCGTCACGCGTTTGAAGTTGGTTTTGGCCGCATCAAGCACTGCCCGACCGGTCGCGGTCGAGCCAGTGAAGGCGATCTTGTCGACATCGGGGTGCGATGCAAGCGCCGCCCCGGTCTCTCCGCCCAGCCCGGTCACCACGTTCATGACACCGGCCGGAACGCCGGCTTCGACCATCAGTTCGGCCAGACGCAGCGCAGTGAGCGAGGTATCTTCGGCAGGCTTGAGCACAACGGTGCAGCCTGCGGCCAGCGCTGGCGCCAGCTTCATCGCGGTGAGCACCAGTGGCGAATTCCAGGGAACGATAGCGGCCACCACACCTACCGCTTCGCGCACCGTCCAACTGCGGACCTGCTTACCCTCTGGCTGATAGTTGATCGAGCTTTCCAGCGTGCTGCCTTCGATCGCCATCGCCTGTCCAGCAAAGAAGCGGAACTGATTGACCGCCCCCGGAATTTCCGCCCAGCGACCGACGAACAACGGCTTACCCTGATCAAGCGTCTCCAGTTCTGCAAGATCGTCGATATTGGCGTCGATCAGGTCGGCGATCTTCCACAGGATGCGCGCCCGCTCAACCGGCACGGTCGCGGCCCATCCCGCCTGTGCCTTCCGTGCAGCGGCCACCGCTGCGTTTACATCCACTGCTCCAGCCTTGGCGCACTGACCAAGTTCGCTGCCGGTCGCAGGATCGACGGTCGCGAAAGTCGCGTTGTCGGTCGCGGCAAGCCATTCGCCGCCAATCAACAATCCCTGGCCCCGCGCGCGACGGTTCAGGAATTCTTTTGTGCCGGGGCGAAGCGTGCTGAAGTCGAGTGGCATGGCTGATCTCCTTGGTTGCTGCTATTCTATGTCGGTGGTTTCACACGCGGGGTCGCGCTGGCCGAAAAGTCGCTTGGCGGATAACTTTGTCCGAAACTACAGCCGAAGCGCTGTCGCGCATTAGTCATGCCGCGACGATTTGCCGCGACTCCCGCCGCATTTAAAACGATCGAGGATGACATGACCTATCGCTTGGGAGTGGACGTTGGAGGGACGTTCACGGATTTGTTGTTGTTCAATCAGGTGACGGGAGAGTTTTGGCGGAACAAGACGCCGTCGACGCCGCATGACAGTTCGGAGGGGATTCTGAACGGGGTGACGGCGATCTGCGACAAGGCGGGTGTGAGCCCTTCGGATGTCGAGTTCTTTCTGCACGGGACGACGGTTGCGACCAACGCGGTGCTGGAAGGCAAGGGCGCGCGGGTCGGGTTGATCACGACCGACGGCTATCGCCAGGTGATGCAGATCGCGCGTTCGTTCGTGCCCGGTGGCCTCGCGGGCTGGATCGTGTGGCCCAAGCCCGAGCCGCTGGCGGCGCTGGAAGACACCTTCGAGGTCAAGGGCCGCATGGACGCGCGCGGCAACGAGATCGCCCCGATCGACGAGGCCGAGGTGCGCGCCGCGCTGGAAGCGCTCAAGGCATCGGGCGTCGAGGCGCTGACCGTCAGCCTGATCAACGCCTATCTCAACGGCGCGCACGAAGCGCGCATCGCCGAGCTCGCCGCCGAGATCATGCCCGACGTGCCGATCTCGCTCAGCCACCTCGTCCTGCCCGAGATGCAGGAATACGAACGCACCCTGACCACCGTCGCCAATGCCGCGGTGCGCCCGGTCGTGGGCAAGTACGTGCGCAACCTGCGCGCCTCGCTGCGCGGTGCGGGCATGGCCGGATCGCTCTCGCTGCTGCGCTCGGACGGCGGCCTGATGTCGTCCGAGAAGTCGGAAGAGCATCCCGTCTCGCTGCTGATGTCGGGTCCCGCTGGCGGCGTCACCGGCGCCATCTGGGTCGGCCGCAACGCGGGCATCCGTAACATCCTGACGCTGGACGTGGGCGGCACCTCCACCGACGTCGCGCTGATCGAGGATCTGGAAGCGCGCCGCCAGCGCACCACCGAAGTCGGCCACCTCTCGGTCCGCGCCTCGGCGCTCGACGTCAAGACCGTGGGCGCGGGCGGCGGCTCGATCGCCTATGTTCCCGAACTGACCAAAGCTCTTCGTGTGGGCCCGCAGTCGGCCGGCGCGGTGCCCGGCCCTGTCGCCTACGGCAAGGGCGGCACCCTGCCCACCGTGACCGATGCCAACGTGGTGCTCGGCTACCTGCCCGAGAACCTGCTGGGCGGAACCTTCAAGCTCGATCGCGAAGGCGCCAAGAAATCGGTCCAGACGATCGCCGATGCGCTGGGCATCGGCCTCATGGAAGCGGCCCGCGGCATCATCGACATCGTCAACGAGAACATGTTCGGCGCGCTGCGCATGATCTCGGTCCAGCAGGGCTACGATCCGCGCGACTTCGCGGTGATGGGCTTTGGCGGCGCCGGGCCGCTCCACGTCAACGCGGTCGCCAGGCTGATGGGCTCCTGGCCTGCCGTCTCCCCCGTCTCGCCGGGCGTGCTGTGCGCGCTGGGCGATGCCACCACCCGCATGCGCACCGAGACGGCCCGCTCGTTCTCGCAGCGCGTGGCCGAGACCAGCGAGGCGGACGTGCTCGCCCTCCTCGACGAGATGGCCGCGCAGACCCGCGCCGAACTCGCCGCCGAAGGCATTGCCGATGCCGACATCACCAGCCAGTTCGAACTCGATGTGCGCTATGAAGGCCAGGCCTTCGAAGTGCCGCTCGCGATCGATCCGGCAACGCTCAAGGCCGATGGCCTGGCCGGCGTCACCGCCCGCTTCGATGCCGAGCACCTGCGCCTGTTCACCTTCAACATGGACAGCGCCCACGAACTGGTGAACCTGCGCGCCGTCGCCATGGGGCCTGCCCTCGAACTGCCCAGCGCCCCGCTGGAGCAGGGCGATGGCGATCCCTCGCGCGCCAAGGTGCGCGACCACGAGCTGTGGTTCGACGGCGCGATGGCGCCCGCTGCCATCTACGACCGCGCGTTGCTGCGCGCCGGCGATGTCATCAAGGGCCCGGCGATCGTCACCGAGATGGACTCCACCACCCTCATCGAAGGCGACTGCTTGGGCACCGTCGACCATGTCGGCAACATCCTGATCAACCTGGCCTGAGCGAGAGGAACGAACCAATGTCTGCACGTATCATCCAGGCCAACCAAACCCCCTTCCAGACCGTCGCCGTCGATCCGGTGACGCTCGACATCATCGAGAACGCGCTGCGCAACGCGCGCATCGAGATGGACGCCACGCTGGTGCGCACCGCGATGTCGCCCGGCATCCGCGAACAGGGCGACGCCTTCCCGCTCATCGCCGACCATAACGGCAAGATGATCGTCGGCCAGTTCGGCTCGTACATCGGCCCGTTCCTCGACGGCTTCGACGGCACCGTGGAAGACGGCGACCTGATCTTCCTGTCCGACCCCTACTCGGTCGGCGGCGCGATCAGCCACTGCAACGACTGGCTGGTGCTGCTGCCGGTGTTCAAGAGCGGCCGCCTGATCGCCTATACCTCGATGTTCGGCCACCAGAGCGACATCGGCGGCATGGTGCCGGGATCGATGCCGATCCACGCCACCGAGATCTTCCAGGAAGGCGTGCGCATCCCGCCCGTCAAGATCTGGAAGAAGGGCGAATACAACGAGGACCTGATCAAGCTGGTCATGCACCAGTCGCGCACCCCTGACTGGTGCAAGGCCGACCTCAACGCGCTCATCGCCTCGTGCCGCGTCGCCGCGCACCGCGTGGTGGAAATGGCCACCCGCTTTGGCGACGACGTGTTCGTCTCGGCCACCGACATGCTGCTGGAGCGCAACCACCGCGCCATGAAGCACCTCATCGAAACCTCGATCGGCGAGGAGAAGGTGAGCTTCGAGGACTACATCTGCGATGACGGCATGGGCTATGGCCCCTACCGCATCAAGTGCACCATGTGGCGCGAGAACGGCCCCAACGGCACCCGCGTCGTACTCGACTTCGACGGCACCGATCCGCAGTCCAAGGCATCGATCAACATGTTCCTCAACGAGAACATGATGCGCATGTTCTTCGGCATCTACATGATCATGATCTTCGATCCGCAGATCCTGTTCAACGATGGCTACTACGACCTGATCGACGTGCGCATCCCGGAAGGCTCGCTGCTCAAGCCGAAGTTCCCCGCCGCGCTGTCGGGCCGCACCCACGTGCTGGGCCGCCTGTTCGATATCCTGGGCGGCCTGCTCGGCCAGAAGACGCCCGAGTTCCTCAACGCCGCCGGCTTCTCGTCCAGCCCGCACCTGTTCTATGCCGGCCACGACAAGGCGGGCAAATGGTTCCAGCTGTTCCAGATCGGCTTTGGCGGCATCCCCGGCCGGCCGCTGGGCGACGGGCCGGACGGCCACTCGCTGTTCCCCGGCTTCACCAACGTGCCCAACGAGTTCCTCGAACGCTACTTCCCGCTCGAGATCGTGCGCTATGAAACGGTGGCCGATTCCGGCGGCGCGGGCCTGCACCGCGGCGGCAACGGCATCAACATGGTCTACCGCTTCCTGGAACCCGGCGTCATCGCCATCCACGACGACCGCTGGTTCGTGCCGCCCTGGGGCGTCAACGGCGGCCTTCCCGGCAAGCGCGCCCGCAAGATCCTCACCAAGGCGGACGGAACCCAAATCGTCGTCGGCAACAAGCTGGAGGACTATCCCGTCGAAGCCGGCGACGAACTGCAGTTCATCACCTGGGGCGGTGGTGGCTGGGGCGACCCGCTCGAGCGCGATCCCGCCCTCCTCGTCAAGGAACTGAAGCAGGGCCTGGTCACCGAGCAGGGCGCCCGCGACTACGGCGTCGTCCTCGTCAACGGCCAGGTCGATGCCGCCGCCACCCAAACCCTGCGCACCAAACTGCGCAGCGAACGCGGCGACACCACCGTCTTCAACTTCGGACCCGACATCGAAACCCTGCGCCAGAACTGCCTCGAAGAAACAGGCCTCCCCGCACCCAAAGCACCCCAATGGACCACACCACTCGCCATAGCCGCCGAGTAAACACGACAACCGTCACAAAGCAGATTTCAGGAAGATACGATGGCCAACCCAATTTTTCGCCAGAAGCTGGAGAGCGGCAAGTTCTTCATCGTGCCTGGTATCCAGGACATGATCGCGGCGGTGATTGCCAACAAGGTCGGGTTCGATCTTGTCTATGGAACGGGCTATTGGCTCACCGCATCGGCCTGGGGTCTGCCCGACGCCGGGATCGCCACATACAGCGAGATGCGCAACCGGATGGAAACGCTCGTCCGCACCTCCAATGCGGCGGTGATAGCGGATGGAGATACCGGTTACGGCGGCCTGCTCAACGTTCATCACACCGTGAAGGGATACGAGGCCTCAGGCGTTACCGCGATCCAGCTGGAAGACCAGGAATTCCCGAAAAAGTGCGGCCACACGCCCTTCAAGCGGCTCATCCCGGTCGAGGACATGGTGGAGAAGATCAAGGTCGCCATCGACGCTCGGGAGAGCGATGATTTCGTGATCATCGCCCGCAGCGACGCACGCGCCAGCGAAGGGATGGATGGTACGTTGCGCCGTCTGGAAGCCTATTCGAAGGCCGGGGCCGATGTGCTGTTCCCAGAAGCGCTGACCTCAGAAGAAGAGATGCGCCGCGCCTGTGCGGAGCTGGACAAGCCGTGCATGGCGAACATGTCGAACGGCGGCAAGTCACCTGTTCCCAATGCATCGGTGCTGGAAGAGATCGGCTATGCCTATGCGATCTATCCCTCGCTCACCAGCCTGGTAGCCTGCACCGCCATGGAAAAGGCGCTGCGCGACCTGAAGAACCAGGGCATCGGCGAACCGGAGGGTATCTTCAGCTTCAATGAATTCTGCTCGCTGATCGGCTTCGAAGAAGTCTGGGACTTTGAAAAAAAGTGGGCCAAGGCTGACTGACGCTGCCCCGATAGAAAGACATAAGAGCATATGACCCGTCGCATTGCCGCTGCCGTCCTGTCGCGCTCAGGAGACAACCCAAAGCCTTACGCAGACAACCGGCCTTTGGATATCAAGCCACTCGAACTGGCGGATCCAAAGCCGGGCGAAGTGCTGGTGCGCATTGACGCGGCGGGCATTTGCCACTCCGACCTCTCCGTGATTAACGGCGATCGCCCTCGCCCGATGCCGATGGCGTTGGGTCACGAGGCTTCGGGCACGATCCTTGCGCTTGGTGATCCCGGCGAACCGGGTCTTGCTGTCGGTGACCGGGTCGTGCTGGTGTTCCTGCCCAGCTGCGGCCAGTGCGTGCAGTGCGCTTCCGGGGAAGGCTATCTCTGCGCGAACGGAGCAGCGGCCAACGGCAAGGGCGAACTGATGCGCGGCGGCAGTCGTCTGTCCTGCCCGAGCGAGGATGGCGGTGAGACGGTTCATCATCACCTGGGAGTATCCGCCTTTGCCACCCAGGCGGTGGTCGACCGGCGGTCGCTGGTGAAGATCGATGCCGACATTCCGCCTGAAACCGGTGCGTTGTTCGGCTGCGCAGTCCTGACAGGCGTCGGCGCCGTCATGAATACCGCCAAAGTACAGCCCGGTGAAAGCGTGACCGTCTTTGGTTTGGGAGGTGTCGGATTGTCCGCCGTCCTGGGCGCCCTGGCTGCCGGGGCACAACCGGTACACGCAATCGACCCGTCGCCTGCAAAGCGCGCGCTGGCCCTGGAACTTGGCGCGGCAACGGCTTCGGCACCCGGCGAGGACGAAGCGGCGATGGGAAGCGATGTCGTTATCGAAACGGTGGGCAAGGCGGCCGTGCTGGCGCACGCCTATCGTTCGGCTCGTCGCGGAGGCCGCATCGTGACGGTAGGACTGCCCAATCCTTCCGAAGACCTGGCAATCAATGCACTGTCAATCGTGGCTGATGGTAAGGCACTGTCGGGAAGCTACATGGGATCATCTATCCCTTCCCGGGATATTCCTCGTTACATCAAGCTGTGGCGCGCTGGCCGGCTTCCGGTGGAGAAACTGCTGACCTCCATCGGCCCATTGGAAGAGATCAACGAAGCGATGGACAAGCTCGCATCTGGCGAAGCAATCCGCCAAGTCATTGTGCCGGCTTGGTAAGGCGGTTCTAAAGTTGCAAAAAGTTCCCTGCGATCGCTCTAGCGGATAAAACTATCCGACAGGCGGATATGCGCTTGATTATTCCGGTCAAACGTCATTGGTTTGTCACTCTCTACGAGTTGCTGACCAAAGGCGGGGATGATCAATGGAAAAAGGGGTTCCGATTCGCTCTATCACGAGGTCGATCGCGGCGCTGAAGGCCATCAACAGGCACGGCTCGCTTTCGATGATGGAGATCGCCAAGGCATCGCAGGTGCCTTATCCGACGGCATGCCGCATCGTGCAGACCCTGCTTTACGAAGGCCTGATCGAGCAGGAACCGTCGCGCAAGCGATACCGTGCGACTGCCATGGTGCAGACCCTCGCCACGGGATTCCAGCATGACGATGAACTGGTGCGCATCGCCCGCCCTCACATTGTGGGGCTGACGAAGCGGCTTGGCTGGCCGATCTCCATCGCCATCCGCGTCGGCCGCGAAATGATGCTGCGCGATTCAACGCACTCTAATTCGTCGCTGACGTTCGAGCATTACTATCCGGGCTTCACTCTGCCCATTCTGGACAGTGCATCGGGCAAAGTGTCGATGGCCTACGCGCCCGATGACGAGCGGGAAATGATCCTGCGTTTCATGCGCGTATCACAGGACATCGATCTCAATTACCTCGCCACGGCCGAAGTCAGCCTGGATGTCGAGCGCATCCGCGCTGAAGGCTATGCCGTGCAGGGGCGTAACCACTTCAACCTGACGCCCGGCAAGACGACGTCGATCTCGGTGCCGATCTTCCGCAATGGTCATTTCGAGGCGGCGATGACGATGGTGTTCTTCGTTGCGGCAATGCGCCTGACGCAAGCCCTTGAACAGTACATGGACGATCTGAAAGGCACGGCAGCGGCGATCAGCCATGATCTGTCGAACCCGGTTCCCGTGGGCAACGCCTGAAACAAATGACGGGAGGTCCATGCGAACCTCCCGTCTCAACAATTATCAACGTGGAACGTGGGTCAGAGCCGAGCCGTAACGGCTTTGGTTTCCAGGTAACCGTCCAGACCCTCTTGCCCGAACTCCCGTCCCCAACCGGACTGGCCGTAGCCACCGAACGGAATGTTGGTGCCGACCGCGCCGTGGCAATTGATCGATACGTGGCCTGAGCGGATACGCTTCACCAGGCGATGGGCAGTCGACAGATCCTTGGTCCATACCGAACCTGAGAGGCCATAGGGCGTATCGTTGGCAAGGCTGGCCAGTTCGTCCAGATCGGTCGTCTCGACTTTCATGATCGCCATGACCGGGCCGAAAATCTCTTCACGCACCAGTGGCATGTCGGCGTGGCAATCCGTGTAGATCGTGGGGCGCACGAAGTTACCCGGACGGTCCAGCTTCTCACCGCCCGTCACCAGCGTGGCGCCCGCCGACTGCGCGCCATCGATGTAACCCATCACCTTTTGCGCATGAGCGTCGGAAATCATCGGCCCCTGCATCGTCGCGGGATCAAGGCCGTGGCCCAGAGTCATGGACTCCGCGAAGCCTTTCAAGCCGGCAACGAGATCGTCATGAACGTCGGCATGGGCGAAGATGCGCGTGCCGGCCATGCAGTTCTGCCCTTGCAGAAAGAATGTCGCCATGGCGACGCCGGGCACGGCAAGTGCGAGATCGGCATCGGGCATGATCATGACCGGGCTTTTCCCGCCCAGTTCCAGGCTGACCTTCTTGAGATTGCCCAAAGCGGCCGACACGATCTTGCGCCCCGTCGCGGTGGAGCCGGTGAACGAGACTTTGTCGATCCCCGGATGAGCCGCGATCGCGGCGCCCGCATCCGCGCCGTATCCATTGACGATGTTGACGACACCAGCGGGCAGGCCAGCGTCCAGTACCATCTGACCAAGCGCGAGAACCGACAGCGGCGTTTCTTCGGAGGGCTTGACGACGATGGTGCAACCCGCCGCCAGCGCCGGGGCGAGCTTCAGGATCGCGGTCGACAGCGGGACGTTCCAGGGCACGATCTGGCCGACGACGCCGACTGGCTCACGCAAGGTATACGTCAGCGCCTCCGTTTCGGCGGCGATGTGACGCGGCGGTGCGATCGTCGTACCCTCGATGCGCATGATGGCACCGGCATAGTAATCGATCATCTCGACGCAGTTGGCGGTCGTCAGTCCGGCGATGAAGCCGGGCATGCCATTGTCGAGAATGTCCAACTGGGTCAACAGCGTCGCGTTCTCGTCCATGACCCGCGCGAGCCGGAACATAAGCGCAGTGCGCTCAGCGACGGTCATGCGGCCCCAGGGACCATCGAACGCCTTGCGCGCTGCGGCTACGGCGCGATCGATCTCGGCCGCCCCACCGGTCTGCACGCGGGTCAGTTCCAGCCCGGTCGCAGGATCGCGGCTGACGAGTTCGCCGCTGCCCTCCACCCATTCGCCGCCGATCAGCAGCTTGTGAGGGGCATCGAGGAACGCCTGCGTCTCAAGCGCGATCGCATGTCCGTCGAATGGAAGCACGCTCATACCGGAACCGTCCTGCAATCGTAGGTGAACAGACCCAGCGATTCTTCATCCTTCATGCCTTCGAGGCCGAAGAAATCGGTGTTTTGGCCCTGCATGCGGTCAGCGTTGGCGTTACTTTCCGCCTGGATGAAGGTCGCGCGCTCATGGCGCGCGGCTTCGTACCGCTTGAGACCTTCGGCGATCGTGTCGGATGCGCCGAGTGCGCGCGCCAGAACCACGCCATCCTCGATCCCGCAGGCAGCTCCATGGCCCAGGAAAGGGGTCATCGCGTGCGCCGCGTCGCCGATCAGGGTCACATTGTCGTCCAGCGTCCAGCCCGGTAGAGCCGTCCGGGCGTTGATCGCCCACTTGTACATTGGTTGCTGCGTGGCTGCTGCGATCATTTTTTGCGTATCATCGCACCAGCCAGCGTAGACGGCACGCACTTCGTCGGGATCGACCGGCGTCGTCCAGCCTTCTTCGTTCCAGCCATCCTGACGGGCGAAGAAAACGAAGTTCATCGCCTTGGAATCGCGAATATTGTACCGGGTGATCATCGCACCGGGGCCGATGATGATACCGGGAAAATCGGACAATTCCTGAAGCTCGGGCGTGACCGGCACCAGGCAGCGCCAGGCAACGTGGCCCGTGAAATGCGGCGGTGTCGTCTCGAACCGCTCGCGGATCACTGACTTTACGCCGTCCGCCCCGACGATCAGATCGCCAGATACCGTCGATCCGTCCGCCAGCGTCACCGTGTTGCCGGTGCTGGAGACCACGCCCGCGTTGGTTCGCAGATCGACGCCAGCGCGCCGCGCGGCGCCGACCAGAACCTCGTGAAGGTCGGCGCGATGGATGGTGACATACGGCGCACCGTACTTATCGCGCTGATCCGAGCGATCCTTGGCAACCAAAGTGCGCCCATCCTGCCAATGCTGAATACGCTGGCGGCTCGGTTCGACACCTGCCTTGGCGACATCGTCACAGATGCCGATGAAGTCGAGGCCTTTCATCGCGTTCGGCGAGAGCGTGACGCCCGCGCCGATCTCGCCGAATTCACGCGCGCTTTCCAGGAGCGTGACCTTGAAGCCTTCCTGCGCCAGCGCGGCAGCCGCAGTCATCCCGGCGATACCGCCGCCGACCACGACGATGCTTTCAGTGCGCGCCATTACTGGCCCTTGCCTTCAAGCTGGCCGGGGATGTGGCTCTCATGGTTCTGAAGATACCACTCGGCGATCTCTTCGCGCGTCGCCCACCATACGCCGGGAAGCGATTTTGCATGCTCGATGAACTCGCGAAGGGCACGCACGCGGTGCGCGCGGCCGGACACGTGGGGGTGCAGGCCGACGTTCATGATGCGACCGGTCTTGCCGCCTTCCTCGTACAGCACGTCCAGCTCTTCGATGAGCGCATCGCGGAACTGGTCGGTCGTGAAGTTCTTGCGCGTGATGAACGTGAAGTCGTTGATCTCGTTCGAATACGGCACCGATACGATCGGCCCGTTCGGCGTGCGCAGCAGGTACGGCTGATCGTCGTTCATGATGTCGCAGTAGAACGTGCAGCCCTGCTCGGCCAGGATGTCGGCCGTCTGCAGCGTGCCGCGCAGGCTGGATGACAGCCAGCCCTTGGACTTGCGGCCCGTGTATTTCTCGAACTGTTCCAGGCTGCGCATGATGATGTCGCGCTCAACCTCAGGCTGGTGCGCGAAGTTGGACAGAAGTTCACCCTGCTCCCAGTTGTGCGTCAGCAGTTCCCAGCCCCGCTCGAGCACGGCATCGGTCATCGCCTGGCGACGTTCGAACGTCACGGCGTTGGTGGTGCAGCTTGCCGGCACACCCAGTTCGTCGAACAAGTCGAACAGGCGCCAGATGCCGACGCGCTGGCCATATTCGCGCCAGGTGAAATTGGGGAAGTCAGGGGTATTGCCCGGCAGCACGTCCGGCAGGATCGCCGGGCCGCCCGCGTAATACGGCTTGTCCGTGTCCTTGGTCAGGTCCCATGTTTCGAGGTTGAACGTCAGGATCAGCGCAACGCGCGCGCCGTTCGGCCACGTGAGGGGCTGACGCTTCGGCAGGGGGACGTAATCATATTCCATCGGACATTCTCACTCGCGACATTTGGTTGACCCGAACCTAATTCAGGTGATCCTCCCCGCCCCGGCTTACCGCTGACTGCGGATCATGCCGAAGGACGGGGCTTCATGGCATTCACATGCCCATAACTTCAAGCGCCACGCGCTCGCTCGATTCAAGCGCGCCTTCCAGACCGCGCGCGCCGGTGGCGGTGTGCTCGCCTGCGAAGAACAGGTTGCCGGCAGGCTTGACCATGTCGGCAAGCCACGCAACCTGGCCGGGCGCGAGGTAGGATACGTCGCCCAGGTTGAAGCGTTCCTGCGACCAGCTGAAATAGGAATGCGCGCGCACACGGCCTTTGGCGGCAGGGCGCAGCGCCTCCAGCCGGGACACGACCATCGCCTTGGCCATATCGGCGCCCATCGCATCCCAGTAACTCGCGAGATTGGCGCGCGCCTGTACGATGAACCCGGTGATCTGGTTCTTATCCTCGCCATACCGCTGGGGCATGACATTGCCGAGGATGCCGTCGGTCCACATGCCTGGAGCAAGCCCGTCCTGTTCCCAGAACGGCGTCTCGGCCGTCACGAACACCATCGAGATCGGCTGATAGCCGAGTTCCGCGACGGCCTGCGCCTGGATGCCCGTCAGACCGGGTTGGATCGCCACGCTCCGCAGGGTGGAGAACGGCAGTGTGCAGATTACCTTGGGCGCGGACAGGTTCGATCCATCGGCAAAATGCACGGTGACCTTGGCGCCCGACTGCGTGATCGCCACCACTTCGCGTCCGAGCAGGAGATCGCCCTTCAGCTGCTTGGCAAGCGCCATTGGCATCAGCAAGTTGCCGCCCTTGACGGCAAGCGACTTGGTGCCGGCTGCCATCTGGGCCTTGATGAAGCCGTCGTTATATTCGGTCATCAGCGCCGACACGTCGTAGGCGTTCATGCCGTAATAAGGCGCGATTCCATAGGCCAGATGGATCGCGGGATCGGACAAACCCTGCTGGCGCAGGAATTCGTGCAGCGAGATGTCGAGCTTCGCGTTGGCCGGATCGTGCCAGGCGTTCCAGTCGGCAAGGCGCGTGCTCTTTGCAACGACGACGTTCGCCAGTTCGGCAGGCATGACGGACTTCAGCGCATCGGGGAACGGATTGCCCGGGAACTTCGCCCATTCCTCTCGGGTCATGGCTTTGTCGCCGATGTAGACGAGCGGCGGCGGGCCAAGGCGGTAACGCTCGCCCACTTCGTGCATCTCGACGCCCGCGCGATTGGCAGCATCCAGCCCGCGCCCATAGCCTTCGCCCATGGAGTTGAACCCCATTTCGGGATAGCCCGGCTGATCCAGCAGGGTCATGATCCGGCCACCGACCCGGTCGCGCCCTTCAACGACGGTGACCTTCAGCCCCTGTTCCTCAAGGAGCCAGGCCGCCTGCAGACCCGAGATGCCAGCGCCGAGGATCAGGACGTCCGGCTCGCCTGCCTGCCTGCCTGCCGACTTGGCGCCTTTGGCCTTCGCGGACGAAGCCTTGGGCGCGCTGGGCTTCGTGGCGGCCATGAGCGGGGCAGCCCCTGCCAGCGCACCGGCTCCCAATGCTGCCGCGCCGAGAGCGAACTTGCGCCTATCCATCACCATGACTGCCTGCTCCTTATTCAACACCCCGCCCTTGCCGGCGCGTGAGGCGGGCAAGAAAACGAGCTGTGCGGAGAGGTACATCACCTGATCGCGCATAAAGGCAAAGAGCGGCGCATCACCATCTGGCGGATAATTCTCTTTGCTTCTCGGACATCAGGGATGATGAAGTTACGTCTTAGCCAGACCAAACCTTGCGGAAAACCGCGACAGATAAGGATCGAGCCTCATGCAGAACCGCCTTCGCACGTGGGTTTTCGCCCTGTTGTCGGCCTCTGTAGCGCTGGCAGCGACCGGCGCCAGTGCGCAGCAGGCTCCTGCATCGTCCAGCGCCGCGCAAGCCGCCACCGCCCATCCGTGGCTGACGCTTGCCCAGTTGCGCAAGACCTATTCCGATCCGCAAAGCCGCTTTCTGGACGTCGGCGGCTTGTCCATTCACTACAAGGATGAAGGTCCGCGCAGCGCGCCAGTGCTGCTCATGGTGCACGGTTCGGAAAGCAGCTTGAAGACGTGGGACCGCATCACGCAAGTCCTGAAAAAGCGCTATCGCGTGGTCCGCTTCGATCTGCCGAGCTACGGCCTGTCCGAGGGGCCTACTGACGAGGCTCTCAAGAAGCTGACCCCTACCGACGTGCCGATCGCCCTGCTCGACAAGCTGGGCGTCAGGAAAGTAACGTTCGTTGGCGTGTCCAGCGGCGGCACCATGGGCATGTACCTTGCCGCCCGCCGTCCCGACATGGTGGAGCGGTTGATCCTGTCGAACACCCCGTCCGATCCGGTCGATACGAGCCATCTGGTGATGCCCAAAAGCTTCCTTGATGCGCAGGCGCGGGCAAAAGCCACCGGGTTTCGCGATCAGGACTTCTGGAACGAATTTCTCAGCTATTTCGCGGGCGATGCCAGCCGGATTTCCGCGCAGACGCGCAAGGAATACTACGACTTCTACCGCCGCGTACCGGAGAAGAACCTGATCGGTCTGGTCGCGCGCATCGGCGACGGCAAGAAAGCGACGGTCGAGATGGCCAAGGTTCGCCAGCCCGCGTTCCTGATATGGGGCGGTGCGGACCCCCTGCTGCCGGAGTCAGCCGTGAATGCCATCACCCGCTACCTTGCCAACGCCCAGATATCCAAGGTGGTCATGCCTGATGTCGGCCACTACCCCCCGCTGGAAGTTCCCGACCGTTTCGCGCAGCTGATCGCGGCCTATGTCGAAGCGGGAACGCCTAACCTTTCTTCCAAGTGATGCCGGCCGGTTCGCCGGGCTATCCAACAAAAGAAATCCATGATGAACGCACCGCGCACCCTTTATGAAAAGCTGTGGGACAGCCACGTCGTGGCCGAGATGCCGGGCGGCGTAAGCCTGCTCTATATCGATCGCCATATCGTTCACGAGGTCAGCAGCCCGCAGGCGTTCGTGGCGATGCGTGAAAGCGGCAGGCGGCTACGGCGCCCCGAAACGCATCTGGGCGTCGCGGATCACGCTGTCCCCACCAGCCAGCGAGGAGGGGATATCCCTGATCCGCAGGCTCGCGCTCAGGTCGCCGAACTGGAAGAGAACGTCGCCGAGTTCGCGGTGCCCTACGCCGATCTGGAAGGGCCCGAGCAAGGCATCGTCCACGTCATCGGCCCGGAAACCGGCTTCACCCTGCCCGGTACGACGATCGTGTGCGGCGATAGCCACACCACCACGCACGGGGCATTCGGCGCGCTGGCGTTCGGCATCGGCGCCAGCGAACAAGGCAGCGTGATGGCCGCACAGGCGCTGCCACAGGCCAAGGCGCGGACGATGAAGGTCGAGCTGACCGGACAGCTTCACCCGCTGGTCGGCGCAAAGGACGTCGCTCTTGCCCTGATCGCGCGCATCGGCGCAAATGGGGCGGTCGGCCATGCCGTGGAATACGTCGGCCCGGCGGTAGCCGCCATGTCGATGGCCGAGCGCATGACCTTGTGCAACATGACGATCGAGGCCGGAAGCCGCATGGGTCTGGTCGCGCCGGACGAGGTGACTTTCGCTTACCTGCAAGGCCGTCGCCTCGCTCCCAAAGGCGATTCCTGGGCCGGCGCGACAGCCTACTGGCGCACCCTCGCCAGCGATACTGGTGCTGGCTACGACAAAGTGGTGACGCTGGATCTCAGCGCAATCGAACCGCAGGTCAGCTGGGGCACCAGTCCGAACCAGACCCTTCCCATCGGCGCCTCTATCCCCGACCCCACCACCATTGCCGATGCTTCCCAGCGCCGGGAAACCGAAAAGGCGATCGCGTACATGGGGCTGGAGCCGGGGCAGTCGCTCACCAGCGTACCCGTGGATCATGTGTTCATCGGTTCATGCACCAATGGCCGGATCGAAGATCTGCGCTCTGCGGCGGCCATTGCGAAAGGTCGCAAGGTCGCGGGGGGCGTACGCGCGATCGTGGTTCCCGGATCGACCGCCACCCGCTCACTTGCCGAAGCGGAGGGGCTTGATCGCGTCTTTCTGGACGCCGGGTTCGAATGGCGCTTCGCCGGATGCTCCATGTGCGTCGCCATGAACGAAGACCGCCTCGCTCCGGGCGAGCGTTGCGCCAGCACTTCCAACCGCAATTTTGAGGGCCGCCAGGGTCCGGGTGGACGAACGCACCTGATGAGCCCCGCCATGGCCGCGGCCGCCGCGATCTCGGGCCATCTCGCCGACGTTAGGGAGTTTGCCTGATGCCCGCCAAGCCGTTCACCACCGTCATCGGCCGTGCCGCCGCGATGCGCGAAGAGAATATCGATACCGATATCATCTATCCCGCTCGCTTTCTTCTCATCACCGCCCGCGCCGGCCTCGGTCGCTATGCTTTCCACGATCGCCGCTACGATGCGACCGGACAGGAAGTGCCTGGTTACGTGCTAAACACGGAAGGTCTGCGCAACCCGCCGGTAATCGTCGCAGGCGCGAATTTCGGTTCCGGGTCCAGTCGCGAACAGGCGGTCTGGGCGCTGGACGGCCTCGGCACGCGCGCCGTCATTTCGTCCAGCTTTGGCGAGATTTTCTTCTCCAACTGCCAACGCAACGGGATCGTCCCCATTCTTCTGCCCGCCGACGACGTTTCGGCACTGATGGATGCAGCGGAAGCTGGCGAGACGTTCACGGTCGATCTGGAAGCACAGGAGTTGCGCGTTACCGGCCAGCCTACACGCGCGTTTCATATCGACCCGGAACGTCGCCTAGCGATGTTGAACGGATGGGATGAAACCGATCAGATACTCAACCAGTACGGCCCGGATATAGATACGTTCGAGCAGGAACAGCGCCGCGTACAGCCGTGGCTTTACGAAGGACAAGACGCATGAGCACCGAAGAAGAACTTCTTGCCAACTACAAGAAGGCCTATGACAACCGAGTAGGCTTCGGGTCCCGCCCCGCTCTGCTGCTGATCGACTTCTGCCAGGCCTATTTCGAGCCGGGCAACGCTCTCTACTCCGAAGTGGACGATGCCATCGCGTCGGCCCTACGCGTCCGTGCCGCCGCCCGCGAAGCCGGTGTGCCGGTGATCCTGACCAACGTGGTCTATCACCCGTCGGGGATCGACGGCGGTCGCTTCTATGAAAAGGCCATGCCGCTTAAGAACTTCCTGAAGGGTAGTCCGATGGGTGCCTGGGGGCCGGGACTGACGCCGTTCGAGGATGAACTGGTCATATCCAAACAATACCCCAGCGCCTTCTTCGGCACGTCGCTGTCCTCGACGCTGACCGCCGCCGGGATCGATAGCGTGATCCTGACTGGCCTGACCACGTCCGGCTGCATCCGCGCCAGCTGCATCGATTCCATGTCCTATGGCTTCAAGACCGCCGTGGTGTCCGAAGCCTGCGGCGATCGTCACGCCGCGCCCCACGAAGCCAACCTTTTCGACATGAACGCCAAGTACGCCGACGTGGTAAGCGAAGCCGAGACCATTGCCTTCCTGCAGGGACTCAAGCGCCCCGCTGGCGTTCAGGCCTGAAGAGGGCGCACCCATGGCGGCATCAGTGAAGATCGACTTCGTATCTGATGTCGCCTGCCCGTGGTGCATCGTCGGCCTTCGCGGCCTGCAGATCGCGCTCGACCGGCTCAGCGGCGAAGTGACCGCGCAGATCCGCTGCCGCCCATTCCAGTTGAATCCGACAATTGACAAAGCCGGTCAACCCTTGCGCGAGTACTTCGCCAATAAGCCCGGCATAACTCCCGAACATCTGAGCATGATGCGTACAGCCGTATCAGAACGCGCGGCAGCCGTTGGCTTCGAAATTTCGACCTCGGATGACAGCCGGATCTACAACACGTTCGATGCCCATCGACTGTTATACTGGTGCCGCGACGATGAAGCACAAATCGACCTGAAACTGGCGCTATTTGAGGCCTACTTCACCGAAGGTCGAAACGTAGCGGACCCTGAAGTTTTGCTCAGCGCTGTAGCCAGTACGGGTCTTGATATTGATCGAGCCAGGCAAATACTTGCTGGCACCGAATTTGCCGACGCCGTCAGAGACGAAGAACGCGGCTGGCGTTCCCGTGGGATAACAAGCGTTCCTGCGATCGTTATCAATGACCAGCATCTGATCAGCGGAGGGCAACCTCCGGAAGTGTTCGCACAGGCGCTGCGGCAAATTGCTGCGAGCGCCTGATCAATCGTCGTCAGATGCGCTCCAACAACTCAAGGCGCGCCCCCCAGGGTGTGACCGCGCAAGCCGCGCGCACGTTTCCGTGAGGTAGCCATTCGAACGTCACTTCCTCGCTAACGTCGCAACCGGCTGCCTTCATCCGCGAGGCCATGTCGGCAAGATCACTGACGGGTAGGCGCAACGACGCCCACCCGCGTCCTGGCGGCTTCGCTTTGGAATAGTCCCGGCCACCGCAACCGAATGCGATGATCTCGATCGAACCTTCCATCTTCCCCTGCGGATGATAGATCCCGATCTGCATGGAAATGTCCGGCGCGAGGCCGAGCGGAAGGCCCATGCAATTGGCACCATCACCGACAGCCACGGGTCCGGTCGTTTCCTGTACCGGAGACCATCCCATACCATCCACGAATACTCGCCGTGCCGCATCGAAATCACTGACGACCTGGGTCGAGTTGAATACCCACGACGCTGGCCCCGATATGCTTTCGTATTCAGTAAGCGGCGGATGCACGCGCTCCATCAGTGCGATGCAAAGCCCATCGGCATCGCGTTCCACCACTTCCCTCACACCGAGCGGCCCGAAGTCCCAGTCGATGATCGGTGACGGGCTTATGAAATGGGCCGCACCGAAGGACGCATGTAGATCCTCGATACCGGAAAGCGCTCGCATGTTGATGTCGAATATACCCCCCGGATCCCATGCCTGGCCGCCATCGCGCATGGGAGCGTGCAAAGTATTCGTGTCGAGTGTGACAAGCCGAATTGCACCCCGTGAAGCATCGGGATGGGCTATCAGGACCTCTCGCCCGATGACACTTTGATCAATGCCAAGTACAGCGCCTGCGCCTTGGGGCAATTGTCCGCGATGGCGGACGGCATACCCCGTTGCCGCGCAGAGTCTGTAGGCACTGGCGTCGCAATCGCCGACAATGGCGACCGCCTCTTCGAATCCGTTATCAATTGCGATCATTGGCTGACTGTGCAGCCCCACCTGCATTCCAGCATCATTCTCGGCGGAACATCCGCTCTTCGGTTAAAACGAACCCGATAAGCAAATGCTGCCCCCGATAGAGCATATCTAATCCGACAGGCGAATACGACATGATTTGAGAAGGATTCAGGAGGAACCTGGGTCAACTAATGGCTCACCGGCAGCGATCCAAACAAGATCAACAGGGCGGTCGGCAAAGCTATGTGAGGGTAAGTGGTCTTGCGTCGCACATCGGTTTGACTGGCAGTGATGCACGGCATCGACCGGTAAGGACGACCGAAAAGAAAAAGCAGGCAGGAATGCAGTCTTAGTCCGCGATGGCGCGGGGATTGATCAGCATTGAGGGATAAGAATGACTGGAACATCTAACATGATCCGACTCGCATCAGCGTTGTCGACTATCGCACTGGCAACCGGCCTCGCCGTTCCTGCCGTCGCTCAGACCGCGCCAGCGAACGAAGGCGTAGGCGGAGACATTATCGTCACCGCGCGTAAAACGGGCGAAGACATTCTCAAGACGCCCGTGACCGTGGTCGCGCTGACGTCGGAAGCGCTGGACGCCAAGGGCATCGTGTCGGTCGTCGACATGGCTGCGTCCACCCCCGGCATCAACGTCAACAACAGCTCGTCCGGCCACGCCGACCGCTCATTCCAGCAGGTCGTCCTGCGCGGCATGACCCCGTCGAGCACGCTGGCGACGACGACGTCGATGTTTATCGATGGTGTTGCCGTGTCTTCGCCTTCGCAGCTCAGCGCGATCAGCAACCCCGAGCGCGTTGAAATCATCAAGGGCCCGCAAAGCGCCTACTTCGGCCGCAACACCTTCGCTGGCGCGATCAACGTCGTGACAAAGGTTCCCGGCAACGAGTGGGGCGGCGAAATGCTCGGCATGGTCGGCACGCGCAACAACTGGCGCCTGCGTGGATCGGTCGAAGGTCCGATCATCGAAGACCTGCTGTCGTTCCGTGTCGGCGGCGAAAAGTTCTCGCGCAACGGATCATACCGCAATTACGATGGCCGCACGCTGGGTGACCAGTCGACCACCAGCGGCTCGATCATGTTCGCGATCACGCCGTCGCCCGACGTCACCATCAAGCTGTTCGGCATGATGAGCGAAGACAAGGACGGTCCTTCGGCCCAGACGCGCCTTTATGCGTATGACGTGCGTGACGCGGCCGGTAACATTGTGGTCGCCAGCCAGTCCAACTGCACGCTGTCGGGTGACGATCGCGGAGTTCTTGATCCTAATACTGGTGCCGTGGTTGGTCGCCCCGTTCAAAACCCATTCTTCTGCGGCACCATTCCGTACCCTGCCAATCCGATTACCGCCAACGTGGCGGACAACGACTTCATTCGTCAGTTCCTCAACATCGGTACCAACCGCGTAGTTAGTCCAAAAGAAGGCGTGCAAGGCTACGGCCTGCTGCGCCGCACGCGCCATGCGCATGCGACCTTGGACTGGGACGTCACCGAAGGTCTGACTGCGTCCTTCCTTGCTGGTTACAATCGTGAAGTCTGGACGACGCTTATCGATCTGGACGGTTATGATGGACGAGCGCTTACTGGACCAACCTGCACGACGGCAGCCCCAACCAACTGCTTTGGTCAGGGATACTACACCTTCCCGTTCCTGATCGAACGCAAGATCGACGATTTTTCGGTTGAAGGTCGCCTCGCCTACGAGAGTGGAGCGTTCCGCGGCGTTGCTGGCATCAGCTATCTCAATGCAGATCAATTGCAAGGCCTAGGCGGTGATTCCCGCGCTTTGTCGGCAAGCGTTCTCGTTCCTGGCGGCCTTAGCCGCAACAAGACTACGGGCATGTTCTTCGGACTGACCTACAACCTCACTGACACCATCTCGGCGAGTATCGAGGGCCGCTATCAAATCGACGTCCTTCAATCCTTTGCACGTCCTTCCGGCCTTACCGTTGCATCCAGCGCGTTCATTCCACGTGGGCGCTACGAAGGCGGTGCGTTGCTCGCGGAGGCGAAGTACAAGAACTTCACCCCCCGCGCGATCATCAACTGGCAGATCAACCCGGACACGATGGTCTATGCCTCATGGGCGAAGGGTGTGAACCCAGCACAGTTCAACACCAACATTCTGTCGCAGACAGAGCCGGTACAGCAGGCTGCTGCCGATGCCGGTGGTCAGCTGGCCCTCGAACCCGAGAAGATCACGAACTACGAAATCGGCCTGAAGGGCCGTCTGGGATCTACCATCCGCTACAGCTTCGCGGCGTACTATGCGCAATGGAAGAACCAGATCAACTCGACCATCATCGTGGTCCCCGATGGCACGGCAACCGGGTTCAGCTTCGTCACGGCATCGGCTAATGCCGGTTCGGTCGACCTTCGCGGTATCGAAGGCGAAGTATCGTGGCGTCCCACGGACTTTGTGACGATCGATGCTGCCGGTGCTATCAACGACTCCGACATCAAGAACTATCTGAACTCGGGTGTCAGCGCCCTTACCGGACTGTACAACTTCTCCGGCAAGGAGATGAAGAACACCTCCAAGTACTCCGCTAACGTGGGTGTACAGGTCGGGACCGCCATCGAAGGTTGGGACGACGGTAGCTGGTTCCTGCGTGGCGATTGGAACTTCAAGTCCGGCGTCTGGTCGAACGAAGCAAATCTCGCCCGTACCCCGGACCTGCACATGTTCAATGCTCGTGCAGGCATCACCCACGGCAACATTTCGGTCGAAGCCTTCGTGACCAACATCTTCAACACGAAGACCCCGCTGTCGGTTTCGGACAACTATGTCCTTGGACCGAACACCGCCGTTCCGGCAGCTGCAGCCGCGCGCTTCTCGTCGTTGATGCTTGGTCTGCCTGATCTGCGCACCTTCGGTGTACAGGCCAAGGTCAAGTTCTGATCGAAGCATAATCGGTAAAAAAGGAAGGCCGGGTGCGAAAGCGCCTGGCCTTTTTTTTGTGAATCGTCAGTATTTAACGGTCAGGTTGGCGTGAGCGCGCGTTTCTTGACGTACTGGTTGCTGGATACGGCAGCCTGCCGCATCGCTTCACCGATGAGGAGGAGCGCCGGGCCGTCACCCAGCGCGGTCCGTGCCGCCAGCGGGAGCAGGCCAATGGTCGTATGAAAATGACGCTCGCTCGGCAGACTGGCGTTCTCCACCAGCGTTACCGGCGTTGTCGATGGCAGGCCCGCCGCAATGAGCCGCGTGGACACTTCGCCCGCTGCCGCCTTGCCCATGTACACAGCCAATGTCGCTTCCGGATCGGCGAGGCGGTCCCAATCGAGGTCCAGCGCTTCGCCGGCCCGTGCGTGCGCCGTCACGAACGTCAGCTTCCGTGCCAGACCTCGTAGGGTCAGCGAGGCACCGAGGCTTGCCGCCGCTGCGCTCGCGGCAGTGACGCCGGGACAGACCCGGATGGTGATGCCCGCCGCGCGGCAGGCTTCCAGCTCCTCTGTCGCGCGGCCGAAGATCGACGGGTCGCCGCCTTTTAACCTGACCACCTTCTCCCCCGCCAGAGCGGCGTCCACGATCAGCCGGTCGATCGTCTTCTGATCCTTGGAATGGCGACCTGACCGCTTGCCAACATGGACAAGGCGAGCAGATCGCGCCGCCATTTCAAGGATCTCCGACCCAACCAGCGCATCGTAGAAAATCACGCTGGCCTCGCCAATCAGCCGTTCGGCCTTGCGTGTCAGCAATTCGGCATCGCCCGGTCCGGCGCCCACCAGCCATACCGAGCCTTCGGGAAAGTCGCTCATTCCGCCGCCTCCACTTCGATGGGCATGTACGCTTCGATCAGTCTGGCAATGGCAGGGCGGCAGGAGCCACAGTTCGTGCCCGCGCGAGTGCAAGCTCCCACCTCGCCCACGCTCGCCGCTCCGCCACCGATCGCTGCGGCAACATCGGTTTCGCCAACGCCGTGACAGACGCAGACGATAGGCCCGCGATCCGGCAGGGGTGCGCTGGGCCGACCGGCGAGCAGTTCGACGGCGCTGGCTTCATCACCGCCCAATTGCCCCGCCACCCATTCTCGCGGCGGCAGTTGACCCGACTTGGTGAGATACGCCGCCGCGATCAGGTTGCCGGAATGGTCCCGCACCGCGATCCGGCGCATCCCGCGTGCGATGTCGACGACTTCCAAACGCTCGCCGTCAGGCATCAGCGCATCGATGTCGATCATGCCGTGACCGGCCAGTTCGTACAGCCAGCCAGCCTTTACGCGGGAGCGGGTCCAGTAAAGCAGCCCGGTCGGGGTGAGCACGTCCTGACGCACCAGAAACCCGCGCCATTCGGGCGTGACCGGCACGACACGAGCTGAGGCGTTCTTGAAGCCGGGCTGGCCGGACACGGGATCGACGGCCTGCGACGGCAGGCGGTTGGCTCGCCCCTCCCCCGCCATTGCGTCGGTCCAGTGCATCGGGGCGCAGACTTCCCCCCGACGCTGACCGGCAGAAACCGAAACGCGGAATGTGGCGGCTCCGTCCGGTGTCTCGACGCGGGCCAACCCTCCGTCAACCAACTCCAACTCCGCGGCATCTGCCAGGTGGACTTCGAGGAGCGGCTCAGGCCGATGCTGGGACAGCGTGGGTGACAGGCCCGTGCGGGTCATCGTATGCCACTGATCGCGATAGCGCGCGGTGTTCAACCGCAAGGGGAAGGCAGCGTTCGTCACCGGGGCAGCGGGTTCCACCCGCACCAGTCGCGCCCTCCCGGACGGGGTGGGAAAGCCAGCGCCGAGCGGATGCCTGCCACCCCACTGAAAGGGTTCGAGAGCGGCGTATCCGGCATCGTCGAGATTGGCATGGGCGGACAGATCGAGCTTCTTGCCATGCCTGCCAGCAAGACCGGTCATCGCGGCATATTCGCGGAAGATCGCAGCGGCGTTGCTCCACGCGAAGTGCTCACCCCACCCCATTCGCGCGGCGACGTCGGCGATGATGCGCCAGTCGGCTCGCGCCTCGCCGGGGGCGGCGAACAGAGCCCGCTGGCGGCTGATCCGTCGTTCGGAGTTGGTGACGGTGCCGTCCTTTTCGCCCCATCCATGCGCAGGCAGGCGGATGTGGGCGAAGCGGCCGGTGTCGGTATCGGCGATGATGTCCGACACCACGACCGTCGGGCAGCGGGCAAGCGCTTCGCGAACGAAAGCGCTGTCAGGCATGGAGACCGCCGGGTTGGTCGCCATCACCCAAAGGAAGCGGATGCGCCCTTCATGGATGGCGCGAAACAGGTCCACCGCTTTCAGGCCCGGCCCGGCGCACAGGTTGGGCGCATCCCAGAACGCGGCCACGTCGGCACGTTCCGCCCCACTGAAACCGAGGTGACAGGCCAGCGTATTCGCCAGACCGCCCACTTCGCGTCCACCCATGGCGTTGGGCTGGCCGGTGATGCTGAACGGTCCCGATCCCGCGCTGTTGATGCGTCCGGTGGCGAGGTGCAGATTAATAATGGCGTTGCCCTTGTCCGTCCCGCAGACGGACTGGTTTGCGCCCTGGCTGAACAGCGTGATCATGCGCGGATGTGCGGCGACGAGATCGCACAAAGCGGCGAATGTCTCTGGGACGCCGGGCGCAGCATTTGGCACCTCCCAGAACCCGGCGTCCACATCGACATGGGCGGCAAGGTATTCCTCGTCCACCCGACCGCGCTGCCGCATATCGAACAGCAGTGCGTTGAACAGGGCGACGTCGCCGTCGGGGGCGATGGCGACGTGCAGGTCCGCCTGCTCGGCGGTTTCGGTGCGGCGCGGGTCGATGACGACCAGCTTGGTTCCGCGTGTTTCGCGCGCCTTTTCCAGACGTTGCCAGACGACCGGGTGGCACCATGCCGTGTTCGATCCCACCAGCAGGACTAGGTCCGTATCGTCGAGATCGTCGTACGAGCATGGGACCACGTCTTCGCCGAAGGCGCGGTTATGCGCGGCGACCGCGCTCGCCATGCAGAGCCGCGAGTTGGTGTCGATATTGCCGCTGCCGATGAAGCCCTTCATCAGCTTGTTGGCGGCATAGTAGTCTTCGGTCAGCAATTGCCCCGAGACGTAGAAGGCGACGCTGTCGGGTCCGTGCTCATCGATGCAGGCGCGCATTCGCGAGGCCACCAGATCGAGAGCATCGTCCCAACCGGCCGGTTCGCTGCCGATCATCGGGGTGAGCAGACGTCCATCGAGCGACACCGTCTCTCCCAGGTGGGTTCCCTTGGAACATAAACGCCCATGATTGGCCGGGTGCGCCGGATCGCCCTTGATCGTTACCTCACGAGGGCCGGTGACGGTGGCGGCAATGCCGCAGCCAACGCCGCAGTAGGCGCAAGTGGTGCGGACAGGCGCCCCCGTGGCCGGCATCGCGGTCAGGCCGCCTCGGCCCGCGCGACGACCGCCGAGCGCAGCAGGTAGAGCCGCCCAGCGTCCACTTTCAGCGGGATCGTGGGCACGCATCCCTCGTCATCGCCCAGCGCCTTGCCGGAGCGCAGCGAGATGTTCCAGTTGTGCAGCGGGCACGTCACCACGTCGCCATGAACGATGCCCTGGCTAAGCGGGCCGCGCTTGTGTGGGCACTGGTTGCGCAGGGCGAAGAACTCGCCGCGCTGGGTGTGGAACACCGCGATCTCCTCACCGCCGACGACGGGAAGCGTGCGCGCCGTGCCAGCCTCGATCTGGGTGACAGGGCCGATATCGAGCCAGTTGCCGATCATCATGCGTTCTCCAGCGTCGCCGGGGCGGGGGTGTTGGGAAAGGGGCGGACTTCGGCGAGGTGCTGGTGCAGCTTGGCGTCCTCGCCAGCAGCGCGTTTCGCCCAGGGATCGTCCTGCATGAACTGCTGCGAATAGCGGAAGCGGGCGGCGTAGCGCTCCACGGCGCCATCCTCTGCCAGGCGATCCTTGACGTACTGCAGGCCAACCCGCTCGATCCAAGGCGCGGTGCGCTCCAGATAGTGCGCTTCCTCGCGGTAGAGCTGGGTGAAGGCGGCGCACATGTCCATGGCCTCTTCCTCAGTCGCGACTTTGCACAGGAAGTCGGTTGCGCGCACCTTGATGCCCCCGTTGCCGCCGACGTGCAGTTCATAGCCGCTATCGACGCAGATCACGCCAAAGTCCTTGATCGTCGCTTCGGCGCAATTGCGCGGGCAACCGCTGACCGCGATCTTGAACTTGTGCGGCATCCACGACCCCCAGGTCATATGCTCGATCTTGACGCCGAGACCGGTGGAATCCTGCGTGCCGAACCGGCACCAGTCGGAACCGACGCACGTCTTCACGGTGCGCAGCGACTTGCCATAGGCGTGGCCCGATACCATCCCGGCGGCGTTGAGATCGGCCCAGACCGCGGGCAAGTCTTCCTTCCTGATGCCGAAGATGTCGAGCCGTTGGCCGCCCGTCACTTTCACCATCGGCGCGTTGTATTTCTCGACGACATCAGCGATGGCGCGCAGTTCGCGCGGGTTGGTCAGGCCACCCCACATGCGCGGAACGACGGAATACGTGCCGTCCTTCTGGATATTGGCGTGCATGCGTTCGTTGACGAAGCGGCTCTTCTGATCGTCCTCGTACTCGCCCGGCCATGCGCAGAGCAGGTAGTAGTTGAGCGCGGGGCGGCAGGAGGAACAACCGTCCGGCGTGGCCCAGTGCAGTTCCTGCATGACCTGCGGGATAAGGCGCAGGTCCTTTTCCACGATCAGGCGGCGCACGTCATCGTGGGTGAAGCTGGTGCATTTGCACATCGTCCTGGGGCCGGACTGCACGTCTCCGCCCAGCGCGACCGCCAGCAGGCTTTCGACCAGCCCCGTGCAGGATCCGCACGAGGCAGAAGCCTTGCACTGCGATCGCACCGCGTCGAGCGAGCAGGCCCCGGCCTGGATGGTCTTGACCACGGTGGCTTTGGAAACGCCGTTGCAACCACAGATCTCGGCATCGTCCGAGAGGGCGGCAACGGCGGCGTTAGGGTCCGCGAGCGCACCCCCGGACGCGAAAGCCTGGCCGAAGATCAGCGCCTCGCGAATAGGCGACACGTCCTCGCCCTTTTTCATGAGGTCGAAGTACCAGGAACCGTCCGCGGTATCACCGTAGAGCACCGCGCCGATCACCCTGTCGTCCTTGACGATGACCCGCTTGTAGGCGCCCCGCGCGGCGTCGCGCATGACGATGTCCTCGCACCCCTCACCGCCCGAAAAGTCTCCGGCGGAAAACAGGTCGATGCCCGAAACCTTGAGCTTGGTGGAAGTGACCGAGCCAAGATACCCGGTCGGCGCGCCGGTCGCGTGATCGGCAAGGGCGCGGCACATTTCCCACAGTGGCGCGACCAGACCGTAGCAGGTGCCCCGGTGCTGCACGCATTCACCCACGGCGAGTACCGCCGGATCGGACGTGACCATGTGATCGTCAACCATGATGCCGCGCTCGACGTCCAGCCCGGCCTCCCTGGCAAGGCCGGTGGCGGGGCGGATGCCCACCGCCATGACGACGATGTCGCAGGCGATCTCGGTCCCGTCCTCAAGCCTCACGCCTGCGACCTTGCCGTCCTTGCCGACGA
Organism: Novosphingobium sp. BL-S-24; assembly: GCF_055521575.1. Taxonomy (NCBI): domain Bacteria; kingdom Pseudomonadati; phylum Pseudomonadota; class Alphaproteobacteria; order Sphingomonadales; family Sphingomonadaceae; genus Novosphingobium; species Novosphingobium sp. BL-S-24. The sequence continues at coordinate 215,022 of NZ_CM145487.1, read as the reverse complement.
TTTCCTTCGTGTTTGCGCCGGTGAGGATGGTCTGCCCGCGCCGCTCCAGTTCGCTGCGCAACAGGTAGCCCGCAGCCTCGTCCAGCTGGCGCTCCATAAGGGTGGGCATCAGGTGGATGACGGTGACTTTCATGCCGCGCAAGGTCAGCCCATGCGCCGCTTCAAGGCCGAGCAGGCCGCCGCCGATGACCACTGCCGAGCCGCCGCGATCCGCTGCCGCCAGCATCCGGTCCACGTCGTCAAGGTCGCGGAAAGTGACAACGCCTTCGAGGTCCCTGCCGGGCACCGGAATGATGAAGGGATCGGACCCGGTGGCGATCAGCAACCGGTCATACGGCTCGACCCGGCCGGACGCGGCGATGACGCTCTGCGTGGCCCGGTCGATCGCGACCACCTTGTCGCCCGAAACCAGCGTTATCGCGTTGTCGTCGTACCATTGCGCGGTGTTGATGACGATCTCGTCGAACGTCTTCTCGCCCGCCAGTACCGGCGACAGCATGATGCGGTTGTAGTTGACGCGCGGCTCGGCGCCGAAGATCGTGACATCGAAGCGGCCCGGATCACGCGCCAGAATTTCTTCCACCGCACGGCAGCCCGCCATGCCGTTTCCGATCACTACGAGCCGTTCCCGAACCTGACCGGGAAAGCCCCCCTTCTCGAAGTTCATCGGTGCATTCACGTCACGTCTCCATTCGCAACGCGCAACGCAAAAAACCGCCCAGTGCCTGTCCCTGATGAGGGAAGGTACGGGCGGCTTCGTTGCCACGCGTTCTGTCATGTAAAGCGAGGCACTGGATCGTCCTTCGATGGACGAGCGCTCTATCGCTGAGCAAGGTGTAACCGATTCGATAGCAACGCTGCAAGCGTCTTTTTTGCGGTGCAGCAAACCGGTCGGTCACCGGTCAAGTCAGATGACGAAGTCGAACTGCAGCCAGAACTTCTTGACATCACCGCTGGCCGGAAACGTTACCGCATCGTACCGCGCATACTTCGCCAGCACGGCGACCGCGCCGTACTTGAAGCCGACCTGAGCATCCCATTCGTGCCCGTATTCGATGTTGCCGACGTCGCTGTCGAACTGATGCCAGGTGACGTTGGCGTTGATGCCTTTCAGCGCGCCAACATTCCCGAACGTGTAACTCGCGCTTGCATAGGCATCAGCCAGACCCGCCGCCGGGGTGGTGAGGAAAACGTCAGCGGTGCCGTTGAACTTGTGGAGCGTCGCCAGCGGTGTCTGCAGGGCAAAGCCGTTGTCTGATCCCAGCTTTTCGTAGCCTGCCGCCAGTCGAAAGCCCTTGAAGGTGAAACCGCCCTCGCCCGCCAGATAATCGGCGTCGTAGTTGCGCGCCGGGTTTCGCCAGTCGGATTGGCGGGCATAGGATGCCGCGATGTCCAGCTTGGCGGCGGTCCCTAGCGGAAATGCCCCCGTCGCCCGCGCACCGAACGTCTTGCTGGAATTAGCGATCTGCAGCCGATCATCATAGTCGATCAGATAGGCGAAACCCTTCACCGAGATTGGTCCGAGCTTGATGCCCGCATCGCCGAAAATGAAGTTGCCGTCGTACGCCTGACGCGGCCCGGCGTCGGAGCCGAAGATCGTGCGCTGGTCCCAGGAATAGGTGGCGTCGATCGACACCGGACCCAGCTTCGCTTCCGCTCGCACGGCGTCGAACGTCTGCTCATCCTGCCGCCAACCGACCGATCCAACCCAGCGCTGATCGTCAAGATTGATACGCTGGCGCCCTACCGTGACGGTTCCCGCTTTGGTCTTGTAAGCGAGTTGCAGGCGATTGAGACCGATCGTTTCGGCATCGGGAATGACCGAGCGGCCCGGGCGATACTGGTTGCTGGCGGTATTGGCGAAGGGAAAGGCGTTGTATCCATTGCCCAGCGCCAGCACGCCCTCACCTTCGGCCAGCAGCGAGAGGTTGTGGACCTTGAATTCCACCCCGGCGCGCACACGCATCGTTACCGCGTCTGCATCGCGGTCGATGTCCGGCTGATCGACGGATTCCCAGCGGAGACGGCCGTCGATGATGGGGTCGATGGTCAGATCGTCGCTGACTTTTATCGGGCTACCGGGTGCCGCTGCAAGTGCGGGCGATGCGGCCAATGCTGCGCAGCATGCTGCAAGCGAAAATGCGGTTCTCATGAATGTGTTCCCCCTACTTCCGGTCGGGCACATCGCCCGGAACCGGATCGAAGGCTGGCACCGTTGCCCGCCGGTTATCGCGTGCATGCACACCCGCCGGGCCGCGCTGCCCGGGGGACTTTAGAAGGTCCTTGCCCCCCTCAGGCAGCCTTCACCGCCGGGCCGTGGTCATATTCTGCCAGGAAATGCAGCACTTCCTGCCGGTACTGATAGAACTTCGGATCATCCAGCAGCGCCTTGCGATCACGCGGGCGCGGCAGGTCGACCTTCAGCACTTTGCCGATGGTGGCGTTTGGCCCATTGGTCATCATGACCACGCGGTCGGCCAGCAGGATCGCTTCGTCCACATCGTGCGTCACCATGATCGCCGTCACCTTGGTGCGATTCCAGGTCTCGACCAGCACGTCCTGAAGATCCCAGCGGGTCAGGCTGTCGAGCATGCCGAAAGGTTCATCCAGCAGCAGCAGGCGCGGGCTGAGCGCGAAGGCGCGGGCAATGCCCACCCGCTGTCGCATCCCGTTCGACATTTCCGCCGCCATCCGGTCTTTGGCGTCGGCCAGGCCCACCCTATCGAGGTAATAATCCACGATATCGCGCCGCTCCCCCTTGCTGGCATGGGGATAGACCCGCTCCACCCCCAACGCGACGTTCTGCCGCGCCGTCAGCCAAGGCATCAGGCTGGGGGATTGGAACACGACTGCCTTGTCAGGTCCGGCCACGTCGATCTCGCGATTGTCCAGCACGATGCCGCCCGAACTGATGGCGTTCAAGCCCGCCGCCATGGTCAGCACGGTGGACTTGCCGCAACCCGAATGACCGATCAGCGAAATGAACTCGCCTTTGTCCATTAGCAGGTTGAAATCCTCGACCACCGTCAGCGGACCTTTCGGCGTTGGATAGATCTTGTGCAGCTTGAAGAATTCCAGATAGCGCCGCTCGACGGCCGACTTGGCCGCTTCGCGATAGGCTGCGGGCAGTTCGGCTTCCTTTTTGGCCGTCTGCGCGAACAGGTCGATCGGCGCGACCATCGGCAACGGCACGCTGCTTTCGCCTACGCTCGACCCACCTTCGTTCAACCGGCCAAGGTATTCGACGATATCCTTGCGCAACGCCTGGAAGTGCGCGTCATCGTTCACCGCTTCCCGGTCGCGCGGACGCGGTACGTCCACCGTGAACAGCCGCCCGATGGTGGCGGCGGGCGCGGGTGTCAGAACCGCTACGCGGTCAGCCAGCAGCAGCGCTTCGTCCACGTCGTTGGTCACCAGGATGATAGTGCGGCGCTCTTCCTTGCGGATACGCTCGATCTCGTCCTGCAACTTGGACCGGGTCAGCGCATCGAGCGCCGATAGCGGTTCGTCCAGCAGCAGGATTTCCGGTTCCATCGCCAGTGCCCGCGCCACCGCCACGCGCTGGCGCATCCCGCCAGACAACTGTGACGGCTTGCGATCCATCGCGTGGCCCAGCCCGACCAATTCGACCTTCTGCCGCACCAGCGCTGCCCGCTCTGCCCTGGATCGGTCGGCATGCACGGCATCGACCGCCAGCGCGACGTTCTTTTCCACCGTCAACCATGGGAACAGGGAATAGGACTGGAACACCAGGCCGCGATCCTTGCCGGGACCGGTGACCTGCTCGCCGCGAAGCAGGATCGATCCGGCATCGGCCTCGATCAGTCCGGCAATGGCGGAGATCAGCGTCGTCTTGCCCGCTCCGGAAAAACCGAGGATGGCTATGAACTCGCCCTCCTCCACATCGAGGTCGATGCCGCCGAGGACGGGAGTGACCGCGCCCGATTTGCCGGTGTAGCTCTTGGTGACGCCTTGCAGGGACAGGATGGTCGTCATGCGGGTGCCTTTCGGTGTCCAGGTGTCGTCAATGTCATTATAGGTGCCGTCGTTTCAGACCGTGCGATTGCGGCTGACGAGGGCCTGAAGGCTCATCATCACGCGGTCGAGAAGGAAGCCGATCAGGCCGATCACGACCACCGCGAGCATGATCCGCGCCAGTGACTGGCTCGATCCGTTCTGGAATTCGTCCCACACAAACTTGCCAAGGCCGGGGTTCTGCGCGAGCATTTCAGCAGCGATCAGGACCATCCAGCCCACGCCCAGCGACAGGCGCATCCCTGTGAAAATAAAGGGTAATGCGCTCGGCAAGACCAGTCGCGTCAGCTTCTGGAACGCGCCCAGTCGAAGCACCCGGCCCACGTTCAGCAAGTCCTTGTCAATCGACGCCGCACCGATCGCGGTATTGATCAGCGTCGGCCACAGCGAGCACAACATGACGACGATGGCGGAGATCACGAAGCTCTTGGCCAGCATCGGATCGGCGCTGGTGATGGTTGCCGACACTACCATCGTCACGATTGGCAGCCAGGCCAACGGACTGACCGGTTTCATGATTTGAACCAACGGGTTAATCGCCGCGTTGAACAGGGGTGATAGCCCCGCCGCCAACCCGATCGGCACCGCGAAAACCGTCGCCAGAACAAAGCCCAGCGCCACCGTTTCCAGCGACGTAAACACCTGATCCACGAACGTCGGCGATCCCGAATAGTCAAACGCCATCGCCTGCGTTCCCGCTGCAATCCGCGCGTCCTGATCGGCATAGAACTGGCTTTTCGCGGCATTCGACGCCTGCCATTCCTCAAAGAGCGCGCCACCTTGCGCAGCCACCTGAACCGGTCCCGGCAACGCGCCGAGCGAGGTCTGAACCAACGGTGCCAGCGCAGCCCACAGGCCTAGGAACGCGACGATACCTAGTAACGGCGCCAGCAGCGCCTTGCCATGTTTGGCGATCGCCATTTGCAGCGCGCCCGGACCCGAAGGTGGCGGGGCAGACCGGGAATTTTCCTTTTCTGTCAACAAGGAAGCAGGGTTTTGATCACTCGAACCCTGGTTGAGCGGCTCGACATCGGCGAAAGCGGTGGCCATCGAAATTCTCCTCGCTGGGGTGCGGATCAGTTGCCGGTGACGCCCGAAGCGCCGACCTTCTGGCCGCTCTTCAAACCGATCTTAAGCGACTGGATGTAGGCGTTGGGCTTGCGCCCATCGTAGGGCACATGATCGATGAAGCCGTTGTTGATCGGCTTGAAACCGTCAGTCTGCGGAATGGCGGAGGCGGGAATGACCTTCTTATCCGCCAGCGCTTTTGCGGCCGAAAGGTAGAGGTCCGGGCGATAGACCGCTTTCGCCTGCGCCGCGTACCACCCATCGTCGTGATCGTCGGCAATCTGCCCCCAGCGGCGCATCTGGGTCATGTACCAGATGGCGTCGGAGTAGAACGGGTATCCGGCAAACTTGTCGAAGAAAATGTTGAAGCCTGCCGCCGGACGCGTGTCTCCGGGGCCGAACGTGAACTTGCCGGTCATCGACGCGGCGATCACATCCGCATCCGCACCGACGTAATTTGAGCGGCTGAGGATCTGCACGGCTTCAGCCCGGTTTTTGCCGCCGCCTGCATCAAGCCACTGCTGCGCCTTGATAATCGCCCTCAGGATGGCAGCGGTAGTGCCTGGGTACTTGTCCGCAAAGTCCTTGCGCAGGCCGAGCACCTTTTCGGGATTGTCGTGCCAGATCTGGTCGTCCGTGATGACCGGCACGCCGATCTTCTTCTTGACCGCGGCCTGGTTCCAAGGCTCACCCACGCTGTAACCCTCGATCGTCCCGGCCTCCAGAGTGGCGGGCATCTGCGGCGGCGGCGTCACCGAAAGCTGCACATCAGCACCGGTGGTCCCCGCGATGTCTCCCGGACGGTAATAGCCGGGATTGAGGCCACCGGCAGCGAGCCAGTAACGCAGCTCGTAGTTGTGCGGCGATACGGGGAAGACCATGCCCATCTTGAAGGGCCGGCCCTCCTGGCGAAACTTCTGGATCACCGGTTGCAGCACCGATGCAGGGATGGGATGCACCGGCTTGCCATCCGGCCCCTTCGGCAGACCCGGTTCGATCATCGTCCACACTCGGTTCGACAGCGTGATCGCGTTGCCGTTGAGATCGAGGCTGATCGGCGCGATCATCTCTGCCTTGGTGCCAAGGCCAAGCGTGGCGGCGATCGGCTGTCCGGCCAGCATGTGCGCACCATCAAGCTGACCGCCGATCACGCCGTCCAGCAGAACTTTCCAGTTCGCCTGGGGTTCGAGTGTCACGTTCAGGCCCTCTTCGGCGAAGAAGCCTTTCTCCTTGGCGATGGCCAACGGCGCCATGTCGGTCAGCTTGATGAAGCCGAGCTTGATGACGGGCTTTTCGACACCGCCCGCGGCGACTTTCGCGCCATTCCCGGCAGGCGCGTCGGCCTTGTTGCCGCAGCCGATCAGCGCGACGCTGGTCAACAGCGCAACTACCGCCGCCGTTTGTCTTGATCCGAATACCCGCCCGCCAAGAATGCTCATCGAAACCAACCCCGCCTGATGGCAAACGCGAAAAAGCCGCCTCGACGCTAATCCCAAAGGGACTACATCGGGCGGCTACGTTGCCACTGTTGTTGAAAGCGCATCCTGATCTTGCTTGGCTGCCGTCTTTGGAAGCCACCACGATGCTGCAATCAAAGTGTATGCGATTCGGGCGCGCCGCGTAAAGCTCTTTTTGCAGTGCAGCAGAATGCGATGGTCAGGGCAGCCGGGCGAGATAGCCTTGGATGTCGTTCGGATCGAACACCATCGCGTCGAAGAAACTGTTGGGTTCCAGCATCATGGCCCCTTGCTGGGTGCCGACGACGGTTCGCGCGGCAAGGCTGCCTTCGACCTTGGAACTGGCGCCGGGAAGCGGTTCGCCGGTGCCGAGAAGTGCGCTGCGGTAGATGTCAGGCCTGAACACCTTGGCCGCTCGGGCGGCGTCAGCCGGATCGAAGGCGATACCGTCCCAACGGACCATCTGGGTGTAGAGCCATTCGGCCTGGCTGACCCAAGGGAAATTGGCCGCCTCACGGTACTGGAACATGAAGTCGGGATAGTGGATCAGCGCACCATCCTTAGAGATCAGCAGGCGATCGGAAATGGCCCGGCGGATCAGCACCGCCGACCCGTCCAGATATTCGGGACGCGACAGAATCGCGGCGTTCTTGTCCCAGTTTTCAGGATCGACAAAGTGCGCACCGGTCGTGCAGAGCGCGCGGATGAGCCGCTCGATCTCATCCCGTTTCTCGTTCAGCACCGGCTCGCGCAGGGCGAGAACCTTTTCCACGCCGCGACGCCAGACCTGTGCGCTCGACAGCACGATCTCACCCGCGCCCTGTTCCACCGCAACACTGTTCCATGGCTCACCCACGCAAATGCCGTCCACCTCACCCTGAGCGAGCGCATCGGCGCAAAACGGCGGGGCGACGGTGGTGATCTCCACATCACGGTCAGGCTGAATGCCGCACGCCGCCAGCCAGTAGCGCAGCATGTAGTTATGGCTAGAATACCGGTTCACGACGCCGAAGCGGACAAGATTGCCCGCCGCCAGTCGTTCCTGAACGATCCGCTTCAGATTTGCGCCGACTTTCGCTGGCCGCCCCATCTCACCGGCAGGGCGAAGCTGCTTTGCCAGTTCCGGACGCATGGTAATCGCGTTGCCATTGAGGCCCAATACGAATGGAACGGACAGCGGTTGGGCTGGGCGACCCCGTCCGAGCGTGGTGGCTATCGCCAGCGGTGCGACAAGATGTGCCGCATCGCTATGGCCATATAGCAGGCGGTCGAGTACCGTCGCCCAGCTCATGTCCTTCACAAGCCGCAGCGAAAGGCCTTCTGCTTCCGCAAAGCCGTGCTCCTGCGCGAGGATCGGCAGGCAGGCATCAACCAAGGGCAGAAATCCGATCGTCAGTTCGGTCGTCACGCGGGTTTCCTCCGGTGTAGGTTGCCGCGCATTACATGCCTCCGATCAAGTTGTGGGCGGTCACGATGGCTTCGGCGATGTCCGCTATCCGCTTGCCCTGGTTCATGGCTGCCTTGCGCATTTCGGCATAGGCCTTGGCCTCGGGCATACCGCGGGTGTCCATCAGGATGCGCTTTGCCTTGTCGATTGCGTCACGTTCGGCAAGTTTGCCCTTCGCTTCGGCCAAGTCGCGCTGCAGCCGGGCGAAGGCATTGAAACGAGTGACGGCTAGGTCGAGGATCGGGCGGATGCGGTTGGCGGCAAGACCGTCCACCACGTAGCTGGATACGCCTGCGTCAACGGACGCAATGATCGATTCATCATCGGACTCATCGACGAACATGGCGATGGGCCGCTGCAACGCGCGGCTGACGACGAAGTATTCCTCAAGCACGTCGCGGGACGGGTTGCCCAGATCCATTAGGACGATGTCAGGGTCGAATTGCGCAACCCGCGCCAACAGTCCTTTCCGTTCGGTGAGGACGAACAACTCGCAATCATCCAGGGTCGCCAGACCTTCCTGGATGATGGAGGCGCGAGCAGCGCTTTCGTCGATGATGGCAATCCGCATGTGCCGCTATTGTGCAATGCGGCATACCGTGTTGGCAAGTGGCGCCTCTCCATGTTTCATTCTGTGTCATTTCCAGCACGCCTGGGTCTATAGGTCGGCAGGCAGGAACATTTGAATTCCGAGCGGTTTTCTCTTGCAAAGGAGATTAACATGATCGGTAAGATTCTTGGAGCAGTTGCCGGAAAACGTATTGCTCGCCACGTCGATGGCGTTGGTGGAACCGGGGGCGCCCTGCTTGGTGTCGGCACCGCCGCCGTTTTGCGCCGCCTTGGGCCTGCTGGTTTGGTTGCTGCCGCCGTGGGCGGATACGCCTTCAAAAAATACTCCGAACGACGGAAATTTCCAAACCACTATTGATCTTTTACGGAATGCGTCGCGACTGAAAGGTCGTGCTTATCAGCCCCGCAGTGTCTTGGCCCTGCGGGGCTTTCGCTATGTAGCCGATCAAAGCCGGGCGAGGCTAAGAGCAAGGTCGCTTTGTTTGAAAGGCTTGGTGAGACGAGGCAGATCGGGTGAGATGCCCTTGTTGTCAGCGTATCCAGAGATCACCAAGACCCGTACCTCGGGTTTCCAACCCCTGACCTTGTGCGCCAGATCGGTTCCGGTGAGCCCGGGCATAAGATGATCGGTTACGAGAAGATCGATCCGGTCGTCCTCTGCCAGAATGCGCAGGGCATCTTCGGCGCTGCAAGCCTCAACCACGGCATAGCCAAGTTCGCCGAGCATGTGGGCGGTGCTTGCTCTCACCAGATCTTCGTCGTCCACCACCATAGCGATGCCGCTGCCGGACTGTTCGGCATGAACTTCCGGTATCGGCGCTTCATGCGGCGGAGCATCGGTGACCGGTAGCCAGAGATGGATGCACGTACCTTCGCCGACCGTACTTTCGATCCGTAGTCCGCCGCCGAGCTGGGCGGCCAGACCATGCACCATCGACAGGCCCAGGCCCGTGCCCTGCCCAACGCCCTTGGTGGTAAAGAACGGCTCGATTGCCTTGGTGATAGTCCGTTCGTCCATCCCGGTGCCGGTATCGGCCACGCTTAGGCGAATGAACTCACCCGGTTGCAGGCGATAGGCATTGCCCGCGCTTTGCGTATCCCGCGCGACGGTGACGGTGAGCGTGCCGCCATCGGGCATCGCGTCGCGCGCATTGACCACGAGATTGAGCAAAGCCATCTCGATCTGGTTTGCGTCAGCGCTCGCCATGGGCAGGCCATCGTCGATATTCAGGACTACCTGCACCCGCGGCCCGCAGGTACTGGCGATCAGTTCCTGCATGTCACGCACCAGGCTACCCGTCTCGATCGCCGTGGCCTGCAGGGGCTGGCGGCGCGCGAACGCGAGCAGTCTTTGAACCAGCATGCGCGCCCGATCAGCCGACTTCACCGCGCCTTCGATCAGCTTTCTTTCTCGTTCGGTACCCACGCCGCGACGAAGCAGAAGATCCAGGCTGCCGACTATCGGCGTCAGCAGGTTGTTGAAATCGTGGGCGACGCCGCCGGTCAGCTGCCCCATCGCTTCAAGCTTCTGAGACTGTCGCAACGCTTCCTGCGCCTGTTCCAGATCGCGCGTGCGCTGCTCCACTCGCTCTTCCAGCGTTTCGTTGAGGCGACCAAGGCGTTCCTGGCTGTCGCGTAGAGCGACTTCCATGGCCCGCCGTTCCGAGATGTCGTTGAACAGAATGGCGACGCGGGCGGCGCTTGGTTCACCTACTCTGAAGGCGTAAACTTCGTACCAGATGTCTCCAAGCGCTTCAGCATGCTGTTCGAAACGGATCTGTTCGCCGCTGCGGGCCACTGCACCATAGATGTCGAACCAATGCTGTTCCTGTGCCGGGACGAGCTGGCGCATCGACTTCCCGATTGCATTTACAAGCCCGGTCTGCCTTTCAAAGGCAGGGTTCGCCTCGACGAACGTATAATCGACCGGCCGGTCGTCATCATCGAAAACCATGTCGATGATGCAGAAACCTGCGTCGATTGATTCAAAGAGGGATCGATACCGGTCGGCCCCGCGATGAAGTTCTTCAAGCCGGCTGCGGGCATCGTATTGCCGACGCCGACCACGCAGCGCTGACTGCGCAAGGCTTACGAGAGTCGTCGGATGAAATGGCCTTTCCAGGAAGGTAACGTTCCCCAGAATATCAAGAAATCGCTTGGCGGCGGGGTTGCGCTCTAGTCCGCCGCCTTTGGCCGTCAGGAGCACGAACGGAAAATCCGACCACTCCGGTTGTGCTTCAAGCCATACCGCCAGCGGTGAGACATCGGTGGTCCGCAATGCCTCCTCAGTCAAAAGGGCGAACCCCGCGCCCGCCTTTATTTCTTCCACAAGCTGCGCGAGGTTGATCGCAACTGCGGAATGCAGCCCTGCGTCCTTGAACAACCCTTGTGCGATCAGCGCATCGCGGCCATGCGGGGCCAGAATGATGGCGCGTTCGGAAAGATGCGCGATCACTCCCTGTCGTCTTCAAGCAGTGCAGTGGATTGATGGTCGCCTGTAAATGTAGGCACGCCGCGAAGCACGCCCTGAAAGCCGGTCAGCGGATCGCCAAGACGAATGCCATAGTTGCCGATCCGGTATTCCCGGATGGTGTCTTCATGCGCGCCGGTACGCTTCTTGATGATCGAGATTGCGCGGCGAACCCTGCCGGACGCCTCGAAATACCGCAGAAGGATAACCGTGTCGGCAAGATAGGTAACATCGACCGGTGCCTTCATGTCACCCACCAGCCCATGCTGAGCGACGGTCAGGAACGTGGTCGCTCCCTGACGGTTAAGATACTGCAGCAGTTCATGCATGTGCAGGATCAGCGCGTTTTCCTCTGGCATCGCGGCCTGATAACCGTTCAGGCTATCGACCACGACCGTCTGCACGCCGTGCCGTTCGACGCGGGCCTGCACCCGCTGAGAAAATTCGCCTGGCGACAATTCAGCGGCATCGACCTGTTCGATAAACAGATCGCCGGCATCGACCATCGCCTGCATATCGATACCAAGGCCGAGCGCCCGGTTGAAGAGCAGGCCGATTTCTTCGTCAAACACGAACATCGCGGCACGCTCTCCGCGATTGATCGCAGCGGCAACGAACAACAGCGACAGCAGTGACTTGCCCGTGCCTGCCGGCCCGAGGACAAGCATGCTCGATCCCCGCTCGATCCCGCCGCCCAACAAAGAGTCCAGCTCGGGTGAATCGCTGGTCAGCATATCGCGTGAGAACGCTGTCCGGTGCTCCGCCGATACTAGGCGAGGATACACATGCACGCCGCCCGTTTCGATGCGAAAATCATGATAGCCGCCACGGAAGCGTCGGCCGCGATATTTCACTACGCGCAAACGACGCCGTTCAGGGCCATAGGAAGGAGCGAGTTCTTCAAGCCGCACAACCCCATGTGCCACGCTGTGCACCGTCTTGTCTGCAACCTCCGCCGTCAGATCGTCCAGCATCAGTACGGTGGTGTTCTGCTTTGAGAAGAAGTGCTTCAGGGCAAGGATCTGCCGCCGATAGCGCAACGAACTTTGCGCAAGCAGTCGGATTTCCGAAAGGCTGTCGAGCACGACGCGATCAGGCTTTATCCTCTGGAATGCCTTGAAAATGCGGCGCGTGGTCTCGCCCAGCTCAAGGTCGGAAGAATAAAGAAGGCTTTGCTGCTGGTCTTCATCAAGCAAGCTTTCGGGCGGAACCAGCTCGTAAAGATCGACCCCCGTCAGGTCCCAATCGTGCGAGCGAGCGCTGTCGCGCATCTCATCTTCGGTTTCGGAAAGCGTAATGTAAAGACACCGTTCGCCTGATTTCGCGCCTTCCATGAGAAACTGCGTGGCAATCGTGGTCTTGCCCGTGCCGGGGCTGCCTTCAAGCAGGAAAACCCGTCCTCTCGCGAACCCGCCAGCCAGAATATTGTCGAGACCCGTAACACCCGTAATCGCCAGATCGATTGAGCCATCAGCCATAATTGTCTCGTCTTGCCTCAATCTTCTGATCCAAAGCCGATGTCCGTTATGGATATACGATCAAGTGGGCGTTTGGCTGCGTCGCCCATATCATCCCCGCTGATCGCTGTCCATTTGGCACATTACGTGATTTCTCGACCGTCGCTGCAACTGGCTGTTTCGTTAAGAAAAGCACCCATCAATCGCAGTGAAGCAAGCAATGGCCAGGGACTGGTGATTACCCCCCTGACATATAGAGCCGGAACGTCAGCCCTCATCGCGCATTTGGAGCGCCAAGGGAGAATGATGTGGACTACAGTAAACGAATGACTTTGTTCGCGCGGCTCGGGTTCGCCGCACGCGGGCTTGTCTACATCATGATAGGAGTCCTCGCTTTTGATGCTTCGCGCACCGGGGCGCAGGCCAACGACAATCAGGGCGCATTAGGAAGTCTGGCTGACACACAGGCAGGCCGAATTCTGCTGGCCTTCTGCGCACTGGGGTTCGCTGGCTACGCGATCTGGCGGTTTACCGAAGCCATGATGGATCCTGAGCGCAAAGGCCACGATCTGAAAGGGAGTTTCGAGCGCGCGGCCTATGTAATCAGCGGCGTAGCCAATGCATCGCTGGCCATCGTCGCGGCGAAGTTGGCGCTTCAGCAATCGCACGCCGCATCTGGCAGTCCTGGCGATGCGCGGGCGGAAAGCTGGTCAGGCTGGTTGCTGGAGCAACCGGGAGGCGTACTCTTGCTCGTTCTGGTCGGCGTTGGCTTTTTTGCGACCGCGCTTACCCAAGCAATCAAGGCCTACAAAGCGAACTTCGATAATCTGAATGGAGACGTCCCGGCTCCAAAGTATGTTCGGTGGGTCGGGCGCTTGGGATATGGCGCGCGGGCGGTCGTCTTTACCATCATTGGATGGCTCATCGTGTCAGCAGCGCTCAACCATGACCCTGAGCAGGCAGGCGGACTAGGCGATGCATTGGACAAGTTGCGTTCTCAGCCTGAGGGTGCAATGGTTCTGGCGGTAGTGGGTGTGGGACTGGCTTTGTTTGGCGCATTTAGTCTCGTGGAAGCGCGCTATCGGCGCATCACGGTAGTCAAGCCGCGCCTCGGCATTTGAAATTTGGTACGCCGACTGCCGGAAGCGGCAAATTCAACGACCAGGTCTTATAGTTAATTGGCGTTAGTTATCTGCAACAAATAATCTTGCAGGATTTCTCCTATACGCGCAAAGCAGTCACTTGGAGATACAGATCCCCGTCGATCATTCTGGACGTTGGAGCTGGCTTTCTGGCGGGGGTCATGTGAGCAATTGTAAACGTCATTCCGGGTCAGTCCTAGGCTGGCTTCGCCTAGGTTCCGTGCGTGAAGAAGGGCCCGTAACGCCTATCGGTGATCACGTCCGTCAGAACACGCTGGATGCCATCGGCGTGTTTCTGCTCGACCATCATCTGAGTCTGACTGCGGATAGCCTTTCAGCCGCCTACAGCATCGTTTCGGGCTCGAACCCCGGTTTGGAGCGGCAGATCGCGCAGCGATTGGCCAAGGGCTTGCAAGTCACCGATGCATGGCTCGAGGAAGTCACGGCGAAAACCGATCAGACCGACATCTCGAAGCTTGTGGCGCGACTGGAGGTTACTCTGGAAGGGCTGTCTCACAGCACGCATGCTGCACGGTCGGCTACCTCCGACTATACAGAGGGTCTGCAACAACACGTTGCTCAGTTGGATGAGGTTGACGACAGCACGGATGTTATCTCCAGCCTGGCTACGCTCGCCAAATCGATGCTCGAACGCGCAGAACGCCTCGAACAGGAAATGCGCCGGAGCGAGCGCGAAGCCGCGACCCTTCGCAACAATCTTGCCAAGGCTAAACGCGACGCCGAAGTTGACCACCTTACCGGATTGCCCAACCGCCGGGCTTTCGAAACGGTGCTGGAACAGGAATACCGGGAGGCCCGGGGCGCACTCGACCCGCTGGTCGTCGCTTTCTGCGATATCGACCATTTCAAGCTTGTAAATGACACGCACGGACATGACGCGGGTGACCGGGTGATCCGCACAATCGCGGAGATGCTGGCCACGATCTCAAACGACAAATGCCACGTGGCGCGCCATGGAGGAGAAGAGTTCGTCATGCTGTTCCGTGGTGCTTCGATTGAAGAGGCGCGGCACAAGCTGGACCAAGTGCGCGAAAGCATGGCGAAGCGTCGGCTGGTGAATCGCAAGACCGACACTCCCTTTGGTCAGATCACCTTCTCCGCCGGGATCGCCAACGTCTTTGATTTCACCGACCCCCGTTCAGCCCTGCGTGCCGCCGATCAGGCGCTTTATCTTGCCAAGGAAAACGGGCGAAACCAAATTCAGATGGCAGCCAAAAGCACCGCCTGATTGCGCTGATCATCTGCAAGTTTTGATACAAACGGGCCACTCCAGAGCGGTCTTTGAGCAGTAAGCGAAAGGTACATCACGCAAACGCAGAGACGGGACGCAGCCCACGCCCGCTTGGGGCATTACGAACACAGATGCTGTACATCCTTCTCATTTCCCTGATCGGAGCGTGTTGCGCCCCCCTTGTAGTCCGGTGGATCAAGCGTGGAGCCGGGTTCGTCATTGCGACACTGCCTGCCGGACTGTGCGCCGCGCTGATTTCGATGGCACCGATCGTAGAGAAAGGCTGGGTCCGAAAGGCGCAGTTGCCATGGGCGCCCTCTCTCGGACTGGAATTCACCCTTCGCCTTGACGGGTTTTCGTTCCTTTTCTGCCTGCTGGTAACAGCGATCGGCACGCTGGTTGTCCTGTACGCCGAAGGGTACATGAAGCGGAAATCAGTGCCGGAACGCAGCCGGTTCTTTACGCTGATATTGCTGTTCATGACCGCCATGCTCGGAACTGTCCTGGCAGAAAACCTTCTGGTTCTGGTGACATTCTGGGAAGCGACCAGCGTCCTTTCATTCATGCTGGTGGGTTTCGACGGTCGCAGTGCCCGGGCGCGCAGAGCCGCCCTGATGGCGCTGCAGGTCACTGCATTCGGCGGGCTTCTGCTGCTGGCGGCAGTGTTGATGATCGGTCAGGTCGCCGGCACCTATTCCATGGTGGAAGCGATAGACCGGGCGCCGCAAATCGTGGCATCGCCTTATGGCAATTCCATCGTCGCCTGCATCCTGATCGCAGCTTTCACCAAATCCGCGCAGTTCCCCTTCCACTTCTGGCTGCCGAATGCGATGCAGGCGCCCACCCCCGCGTCCGCGTACCTTCACTCCGCAACAATGGTGAAGCTGGGCATCTACCTGCTGGCCCGGTTCGAGCCGGTTTTTGCCTCGACCACCTGGGGCCGCACGACCGTGATAACGGTCGCCTGCCTGACGATGCTGGTGGCCGCGCTTCAAGCGCTTCGGGCCGTGAATTTCAAGTCAGCGCTCGCGTACTCGACCATCGCATCCTTAGGCATCCTGGTCTTGCTCGTCGGGCTGGACGGTCCCGCAGCGACAGTTGCAATGGTCGGGTTCCTGCTGGCGCACGCCCTATACAAGGCGGCTCTGTTTTTCTGTGCCGGATCGGTCCTCAACGCGACCGGCCTGCACAGTCTGCGTGCCATGGGCGGCCTTGCGCGGTTTTTGCCGCTGACCGCCATCGCTTGTCTGGGTGCCAGCCTTTCCATGGCAGGTATCCCGCCATTCATCGGCTTCGTCTCCAAGGAATTTCTGTTCGAAGCACAGCTTGAAAGCAGCTGGAAACTGCTGCCGCTGGCGATCGCCGTGCTGGTCAACGCGGTGATGGTCGGCGTGGCAGGTGTCATCACCCTGCGGCCGTTCTTCATGGGACGAGACAAAGTGACCGAGGTTCGCCACCACGAAAATCTGGCAATCGCCCTCCCACCGGTGGTGCTGTCCCTCGCCGGACTGGCGATCAGTCTGGAGCCGGACTGGATTACGCGGGTAGCCTTGAGGCCGGCGGTCGCGGCAGTCTACGGCCAACCGGTGAAGGTCGACATAGAAGTATGGCACGGGGTCACCCCGATGCTTTTGCTGAGCATGGTGGTGGTATCTGTCGGCGCGATGATCGTCCGATTTTGGGGACCGATCCACGATCGCCTGCGCAATGTGGATCGATTGGACACGCTGGCCGTAGAGCGCGTGTGGGCGGACGGGCTGCGCTTTCTCGTCAGCGGCGCCAAAAATGTCACTGCATGGATCCAGCATGGAGATCTGCGTGTCTACATGTTGACGGTAGTCGCAGGAATGGGCGCGCTTCTGGCCTTTTCGGTTGTGAGCACGGGCATCATGCCTCAGCTGCCTGCCGCCACATCCATCGGACCGGCGCGAGTGCTGGTCGCCCTTGTAGCGCTGGGCGGAGCGGTGATGGCCGCGCTTGGGCGATCCCTGATCGCCTCCATGGTGGCGACGGGGCTTACCGGGTTTGCGGTGGCCGTGACATTCCTGCTGAACGGCGCGCCCGATTTGGCGCTGACCCAGTTTGCGGTGGAAGCCCTGTTGGTGGTTCTGCTGACGGCGTTGTTGATCGCGGTGCCGCTGGCCAGCCCGGCAACGCGCAGTCATGGCAAGCGGGCGCTCGATCTGGCGCTCGCGCTAGGATTTGCAGCAATCCTGTCGGTCAGCATCATCGACATGGTCGTGAGCCGCCAGCCTTCACCAATCAGCGAGATGTACGGTCAGCTCAGCTACGTCGCCGCTCACGGACGCAATGTTGTGAATGTGATCCTTGTCGATTTCCGGGCATTCGACACGCTGGGAGAAACCACCGTGATCGCCATCGCGGCCTTGCTCGCCCGTTCGCTGCTGATATCTCGCGGGGGCGAGCCTGTCGAACAGGTAAAGCGCACAACACACTATTCCTTCCGAGCCATCGGCAAGCCGCTTAGCTGGCTGCTGCTGGTCTGCTCGCTGGCGATTCTGTGGCGGGGACATAACGATCCCGGTGGCGGTTTTGTCGGTGGCCTGATGGCGGCGCTCGCCTTTGCCATATTGTCGCTGGCGTATGGAATCGGACAGGCAGAGCGTACTCTTCACTTCAAGCCGATCACACTGGTAGGCGTGGGGATGGGCATCGCCCTGCTTAGCGGCCTACCTGCCATCGCCATGGGTGAGCCGTATCTGGAACACCTGTGGTGGGAGCCTGCGCCGTGGTTTCCCGCGCTCGGCACTGCGCTGGTCTTCGACGTTGGCGTCTATCTGGTCGTTCTGGGAGCCGTGCTGACGTTTCTCTTCGGCCTGCAACGGGAGGCGGTGCGATGAGCGTCATCTATGCCCTGACCGGCGCGGGGATCGTCGCCTGTGCGATCTTCATGATCCTGTCGCGAAATCTGGTCCGCATGCTGCTCGGCTTTTCGCTGCTGGCGACAGGGGTGAACCTGCTGCTATTCCTTGCCGGCGGCCTCGGCACAAGTCAGCCCCCGATTATCCAGGACGGAGCAAAGGCACTTGGCGAGAGCGCAGACCCGATCATTCAGGCATTGATTTTGACCGCCATCGTCATCGGCTTTGCGCTCACGGTGGTCTTCGGCATCCTGATTTTGAAGGTATGGAGAGCGAAAGACACGATCAAGTCCGATCAGGGCGATGCCGCCCAAGGGCTGGGACAGGCACGAAGGAATGACCCCGCCGATGGGTGAGGTCGTTCTTCTCATCGCACCGATCCTGGTACCCTTCCTTGCAGCGGCTGCGGCTATGCTGGCGCGGGAACACCCTTCGGTTTCCCGTGGCGTAGGCGTCGGCGCAGCAGTGCTTTTGGCGGTATTTTCACTGGTTCTGCTAACGCGAACCACCGCTGGCACCGCTCCCGCGCCAATCGTCTTTGGTGGATGGCCTGACGGATATGGAATAACCTTTTCCGCATCGCTGCCAGGTGTAATGCTGGTGGCCGTGACGGCGCTGATCACACTGGCGGTCATGATCTACGCCTTGTCAGACATCGGACCACGGCGTCGTCGCGCGGGCTATGACGCACTGATGCTGGCCATGGTCGGCGCAGTGAATGGGGCGTTTCTCACGGGGGACCTGTTCAACCTCTATGTCTGGTTCGAACTGGCCCTTCTCGCCGCACTGGCCCTCCTGACACTCGACCGGCGCGTCGCCCAGATCGATGGAGCCATCCGCTATGCTTCCTTCGCCATGCTGGCGGCGACTTTCATCCTGCTTGGTATCGGCATGATATACGGGATCGCAGGGGCGCTCGACATCGCGACAGCGAGTACCGTGCTGTCAGGAATTCCACCCAGTTTTGCGCTGGCGGTCGCCTCGGCCCTTCTGCTCGGAGGGCTCATCCTGAAGTCCGGGCTGGCGCCGTTCCATCTGTGGCTGCCTGCCTCCTATCACACGGCGCCGACATCCGTGAGCGCCGCGTTCGCCGCGCTTCTCACCAAGATGGCCTTCTATGCGCTGTTGCTGGTGTTCGCGGGGCTGTTCGGGATCGCGAGTGAAACCCCCGCCGCGGGTCAACTGACCCCACTCCTGCCCTGGATCGCGGGAGTGACGATGATAGTCTGCGCGCTTGGCGCTCTGGCGCAGACGGACATGCGTCGCATTCTTTCCTACCATGTGATCGCCCAGGTCGGCTACATGGCGGCGGGGCTCTCGCTGGCCAGCCAGGATGGGATCGCGGCGGCGGTGTTCTTCATGATCCATTCCATGATCGTGCAGGCCAACCTTTTCCTGGGAGCAGGGCTGATACGGCGAGTGAGTGGAAGTTGGGACCTAACCCGTACCGGAGGGATGCTGCGTAGCAATCCGCTGTTCGCATTTCTGTTCGCCGTACCGGTGCTGTCGCTGTCCGGCATACCTCCGCTGTCCGGCTTCTGGGCCAAGCTGATCGTTCTGCGTGAGGCATTTGGTGCCGGCCTCCCTTGGCTGGCGGCGGCGGGGTTCGTTGCAGGTATGATCACCATCGTATCGATGGCGATCTTTTGGTCAGACGCCTGCTGGAAAGACGCGCGAAGCCGGTTGCGCCCTATCCCCGGCAGCGGTTTGGCTGCGATGGCGCTCCTATCGGCGGCAACGGTGGCGATCGGGCTGGCTCCCGAATACCTGTTGCGGATTGCTGAAATATCCGCCGCCAGTCTGGTGGGAGGGGGCCGATGATCATTCGCCGTACTCGTGCCGTGATCATTCTTCTCGGCATATTTCTTTGGGACCTGGTTGCAGCGTCTCTGACGGTCTCACGGATCGTACTGTCTCCTTCGATCCAGACGCGACCGGCCATTATCTGCGTGCCGGTATCGCTGCGACGGCCATGGGCGGTGGCGCTTTTCGCGTATTTCACTTCTCTAACGCCGGGCTCCACCTGCCTCCATGTCGCGGAGGATGGCAGCACGCTATACGTGCACGTACTCAACACACCGGACCACCGAGAGACCACGGCCCGTTTCAAAAAACTGTACGAGCGTTGGATACTGGAGCTGGAGGCATGATCGACCTCGACGCACTTCCCCAGATGCTGGCCCCGGTGCTCGGCGTGGTGCTGGCGATCGCACTGATCCTTGCTGGCTGGCGCATGGTACGCGGCCCCGCCCTTGCCGACAGGTTCATCGCTCTGGATATGCTGACGGCGGTAGCGGTCGGCTTTACGGCGCTGGCCGCGTTGACGACAGGACGGTCGCTGTTCTTCGATGTGGCCCTGGGCATTTCCCTTATCAACTTTGTCGCCACTGCCGCATTTGCTGCGTTTCTTGAAGGAAAGGGGAAGAAGTCATGAACGTGATTTCCGCGATCCTCATGATTCTGGGCAGCGGCTTCCTCCTGATCGCGGCCATCGGCCTGATCCGCCTCGCCGATCCGCTGCAACGCATGCACAGCGGGACCAAGGCTGGTACGCTAGGCACCGCTCTCCTGCTGGCGGGCGTGATGGCTTCCGACGCAGTCGATGCACGAGCATCGGGATTTCTGGCCGTCTTGTTTCTGCTCCTGACGCTCCCGATCGGTGCCCAGTTGCTGGGGCGGGCCAGTTACGTTTCAGGTACACGACTGGAAGGGTTGGAGGATGACCCCCTCGTTGCCCATCTGGACCGGGCGGACCACCCGGACGACGAAATTTAGGTAGGAAGTCCCGTAAGTCCGTCCGATCGAGCGGACGAAATTCGCACCCCGGTCACTCGATGGTGCACTTCCTGAAGGATGTTCTTCGTGCTGGCCGAGATTTCGGGACTATTGAGGTACCCTTCCGTCACGGCCACCACTTGGCGCTTGGCCTCCTTGCTAGCGATTGCTGCAGCTGCGTCATCGTCACCAAATGCGGCGTCAATGGCTAGGCGGAACTGGTCCAGCAGCCGCATCATGGATCCGTCCGACACCTCACCAGACGGATTGGCCAGCTCACTCAACTGCTCCAATTTGTCGCGGCGATCAGAAAGGGATCGCGACAAATCCGTATCGTCCGCGATCTTACTGGCCTTGCGATGGATATGCGCAGCGTCCGCTAGTGCGTCAGCAACCGCCGACAAGGCTTTGCGGTCATGGGCGTTGGGCATCATTGGTCCTCGTTTCCGATGGTCAGTTCTTCAAGAAACCAGACTCCGGCGATGGCGTTCCGATCCGATCGTCAATCTTCGGCGGGTGTCAGGACGCCAAGGAGATCGTCCAGGTCCGCCACGGCGAACTCCGTCAGTTCGTCCCCCACGCCGTACGGCAAAAGTACGCGGCGCTGGTGAACCATGGCGCCGCAGCTATACGTCACGTTCGGCACGTACCCGCCACGTTGCTCCCCGCTCGGAAAGAGCAACGGCGCACTGGTTCTGGCCAGCACCCGCGAAGGATCGGATTTGTCGAGCAGGCAAGCACCGACGCAGTATCCACGGACCAGTCCCACCCCATGGGTGAACACCAGCCAGCCCTCATCAATCTCGATGGGAGAACCGCAGTTGCCGAGCTGCACGAACTCCCATGGGTACTTGGGCGTCATTATGATGTCGCCATGATCCCAGGTGTACAGGTCGTCCGATTTCAGCAGCCAGATGTTCTCGTTATCCTGACGTCCAAGCATGACGTACTGCCCGTCGATCTTCCGGGGAAACAGCGCCATGCCCTTGGTGGCGGCCATGCTGCCCCCCAGCGCGCGCATCTCGAATGTACGCAAATCAACGCCGCGCAGCAGTTCCTGTCGTGCGCTTTGGCCGTCATAGGCAGTATATGTTCCGATGATGATTTGCCTGCCGTCGTCCTCGGTGAAGGTCACCATTCGCAGGTCTTCCACGCCGCGACGCTGCGAAGGCAGGATCGGGAAGATAACCGTCTCCGACACATCTTCGCTCTCGTCGCACTGAAGCCGAACCCAACCTTCGTTGTCGCTTTCGATACGAGGAGGCACGCTATAGGAACTGGCCGGGTCGATGGTGACGGATGATCCACCATCCCATAGCCCCGTACGAAACGTGACCGACGAGACGTGGCCCTCACCGATGCCCCTCAGCGACAGCAGGAAACGAACACCCTCAACCGGATCTTCGTCCGGCAGCGCATCCTCGGGCAACCGGACTATGCTTGGATTGAAAAGCGCCGCCGATTCAAAGGCGAACTCCTGGCTGAAGTAGGCACCGAGCAGCATTCGGTCGTTTTCGGATAGGCCGGACGTATCGCAAATGTCCTGCGCCACGGCGTCGATCTGACGCAGAAAGGTAGCCTCGGGATTGCGATGACGGTCTCGCATAGGGCCAGTTATGAAGGCCAGCATCCGGTCGCGGACTTCGGAATCGAGCGCAAGTAGACGATCCATCACTTGCCGGGGCCGGGGCGGTCGTTCGCTGGCGAATGGTTCTGGGTATTCGAAATTGAACGGGCGGATCACCGTACGAGCGGGATCGGGGTGTAACTTGAGATGAAGCTTCGTGAATACGTCGCGCGCTTCCATGCTGCAGTCTCCGCTCTCGAACCGCGAAGAAGCTGCGGCGCTTGCCATTCAACGCCGATCGACGGGTGAAGTTCGAGGAAGCTGCGTATTTAACCGCTAGCGGTCATGCTCCCGCCACCCACTGTGCCAACATCTGATAGTGCTCTGCCGCCCACCCCACCGGCGGGAGCACGACCCGCTCGACGATACCGGCGGAAGGCCAGATATAGGGGACTACTATCAAGAGAACGAGCAGCAGCGGAAAGCCCAGGGGTCGCAACCGACGATAGGCGCGGGCGGCGGGTCGTGGCAACGCCCCTTCCACAATGTGCGATCCATCAAAGGGCGGGATCGGAAGCAGGTTAAAAAGCGCGAGGAAGATATTGATCAGAATGAAGTTCTGCAGATTGAGCGCGACAAATCCTACCACGTCACCGGTACTGCCCGTTCGAGCGATCAGGCCCAACAGTACGGCACCCACGAATGCCAGAAACAGGTTGGACAATGGACCTGCCGCAGCGACAGCCATCATCCCGTATCGAGGGTTTCGCAATCGCCGCTGGTTGATAGGGACTGGCTTGGCCCATCCAAACACCGGCGCCCCTGATAGCGCGAGTACGCCAGGCAACACCACGGTTCCGATCGGATCGACATGGCGCAAAGGGTTGAGGCTCAGGCGTCGTTTTTCATAAGCCGTCGGGTCGCCCAGGGCCCGCGCCATCCAACCGTGCGATACTTCGTGAAAAACGATCGCCACCACCAATGGCAAGATCAAGGCGGCGGCTTGAATTACGGTCGATCCCATGCCCGCCATCTAGGGAGCGCGGGCTGCGATCGCAATTGGCAGGCGGCTTACTTCTGCAGTTCTTCCGTCGCGGCCCGGCGAAGCGCGTCGCAAAGCTGTGAAGGCGAACTCGGCTTGGAATAGATCTGGGCCGTCGGGTATCGCATGCGCAACTGGCCTTCATCGGCGTGGCCGGAATGGAAAATCAACGCGACCCCCGCATCGCGCAATACATCAGCGACTGGAAAGACCTCGCCATCGGGCAGACGCACATCCAATATTGCGCAGGTGGGGACTTGCCGCTTGATAGCCGCCATCGTTCCAGCCACCGTCCCACAGGTGCCGGATATGGTGAAACCCGCCTGCTCCACGGTGTCTTCAAGATCCAGGGCGACGAAGAGTTCATCCTCGACGATCAGCACGGTCGGCCTCATTTGGAAGTCACCGACAGAGGAAGGACCATCCGCTGCGAGAAGGTCGATCCATGCATATCGCGTGAAATATCGGCACCGAGCTGGCGAGCGGACGTTGTTACCAGCAACGTTCCAAATCCATTTCCTTCGTCCACATCGATCCCTGAATCGCCAATTTCGTCCCAATGAAGCGCTACCGCTTCATCACGAAACTCCCATGCGACGGAAAGGATGCCAGCCCTCGGGCCCAAAACACCATATTTTGCCGCGTTGGTCGTCCATTCGTGCAGGATCAGGGCCAGTGAGGAAAGGCAACTTCGCTCAACCGCAATGTCAGGCCCACGGAGACGTATGTCTGCATGACCGGTGTAAGGCGCGATGGTCGTCTCGATCAGATCACGCAACATGATGGACTGCGGCTCTCCGGAAGGCGCCGCAAGCGAATGGGCACCGCCAAGCGCGGCAATCCTTTCGCGCAGATCCATCGAGAGGCTTTTGACGTCGTTATGGGAGCGGCTGGCGACCGCTATCATTCCGCTCACCACCGCGAACAGGTTCTTGACCCGGTGATTCATTTCGCGGAGCATCAGACCACGCGTATCCGCTAGGGACCTCTCAGCCGTAATGTCGATGGCAGCACCCACCATCCGTCGCGGGTTAGACCCTGCGATCGCTCTGCCGAAGCTCTTGAGGTAGCGATCAGAGACCGGCGCGTCTTGACCCTCGATAGGCACCCGAAACGTGACCTCGAAATCGTCCCCGTCCTTGATCGTGCGCCCCAGGGCAGCCTGTACAGCCGAACGATCCTCGGGATGAATGCGGGATACCACTTCCTCCAGATCAACCTTGCCCTCAGCGGACATGCCAAGCTGCGCCCGATTGGTCGCATCGGGAATGATCTCCCCCGTCGCTTCGCAATATTCCCACACGCCAATGCCACCTGCGGTGATCGCAAGGTCCAGACGTTCCCGCTCGGCAGCGAGATCGCTTTCCATCATCAGCGCAGCGGTGATGTCCGTCAGCACCAGTGTGGCCCCGTCGAACCCACCATGCTGGGTGCGGTAGGGAAGGACGCGCAGGGCCAGGGTCCGGTTGCCGTCGCGGGTATGAACGCGCCGCTGCAGCGGCTCCCCGGTTTCGGCGACGTGGCGCGCATCGTCGAGATAGGCAGCATCGTCCAGCCTGGTCGCCACGTCCGCCAGCAGCCGCCCCCGGTCCGTGTTCTGCAGCGGGAAAATGCTGATCGCCGCCTCGGTAAAGCTGCGGATACGCAATGACTTATCCAAGACGATGACGGCGAGGTCGGTCGATTCAAAGAAGTTCCGCAAGTCCGAATTGGCGACCGTGAGTTGATCAACCTTGCTTTTCAGCTCGTCATTGACGGTCGACAGTTCCTCGTTCGTGGACTGCAACTCCTCGTTCATCGACATCATTTCTTCGTTGGAGCTTTTCAGCTCCTCATTCGCGGTTTCCAGCTCCTCGACCGCTGTGCGCAATTTGTGGCGGGTAAGGCGCAGTTCCTCCTCCAGCGCCTCCATGTGGTGATCGCTTTCCTCGATCTCGGCGGCGGCATGTTCGTCGAACGGGTGGAACGGCCCTCGGTCGCGGAAGACCAGCAGCAGCGTGCCGTCGGGAAGCGGCTCGCACACCGCCTCGATCGGTTGCACGCCGTAGTCGGATTTAACCTCGACCTCGCGGGCAACGGTACGCTTCTTGCCATCCCGGGCCTGCCGGATCAGGGGGCCAAGGACATCGCGCAAACCCGGCTTGGCAAGCGAAATGGCGTTGGATCCGCCGGTACGGGTGACGGGAAAATCGAAATATCGGCTGAGCTTGCCGTAAGCTGCCAACACCGCGCCGTCCTGATTGAGCACCATCGACGGGGGGGCGTAAAGTTCCGTAAGTCGCTGAATCGCGACTTCGCTTTCCACGGGCTTGCGATCGGCGTGAACGCGTTCAAACGACGAGCGCCGGGGGTGGGTATCACGGTCTCCGGTGGGCAGGTCGATCGGATAGGTCGGGCTGCCTGCCCCGCGTCGGAAGATGCGCGCATGATGGTCGAGCGGCGGAAACAGATGGTCGAAACGCCCAATGCTCTCGGACGGACCGAGGAACAGGTAACCGCCAGGACGTATGGCATAGTGCAGGATCGGCATCACCGATTGCTGCAAACGATCGTCGAAATAAATCAGCAGGTTGCGGCAGGAAACCAGATCAATTCGAGAGAATGGCGGGTCCTTGACGACACTGTGGTTCGAGAACCGGATAAGATCGCGCAAATCGGCAGAAATCGTGATCCGGTCGCCATGCGGATTGGTCCACCTCTCACGCATGGGCGATGGAATGTCGGCCAGAGCGGACGCGGGATAGACACCGTCTCGAGCGATCTGGAGCATCTGTTCATCGATGTCGGTCGCGAATATCTGAACCGGGTTGGCCACACCAAGGTCGCGCGCAGCTTCGGCGAACAGCATCGCCAGGCTGTACGCTTCCTCGCCGCTCGAACAGCCAGGCACCCAGACCCGGATTTCCTCGTCCGGCGCCCTCTCGCGCAGCAAAGGCAATACCACCTTTTCCCGGAGTGCCTCGAACATATCGGGATCGCGGAAGAACCGGGTCACGTTGATCAGCAGATCGCGGAACAGCGCATCGCACTCATCGGTATCGCTACGAACCCGATCTAGGTAGCTTCGTGCCGACGTGATGTTCAGCACGTGCATGCGCCGTTCCACCCGGCGCACCAGCGTCGACCGTTTATAGCCGGAGAAGTCGTGGCCGACTGCCTTGCGCAGGGTCGCGCACAAGTCGTCGACATGGTCCGCCACAAGTTCGGCCTGCCGATCCGCAGGCTCACCCCGGCGGCGATTGAAGAAAGCGCTCAGACAGTCCAGGATCTCACCCGGCTGCTTGACATAATCGACCAGTCCGGTGCCTACGGCCGCGACGGGCATGCCGTCATACTTCGCGCTCTCGGGGTCCTGAACGACACAGACGCCGCCATGCTCCTTGATGGCGCGGAGACCCGTGGAACCGTCCGCGCCGGTACCGGAAAGGATCACGCATGCTGCGTTCGCCTGCCGGTCCGCCGCGAGCGAAACGAAGAAGTCGTCGATCGGGCGGCGCAAACCTCGAGGCTGGGCGAAGTCGGTCAACTGCAACCGGCCATCCTGCAGCGCCAGCCCCCTGCCCGGCGGGATGATATACACGCGTTCTGGCAGCAGTTCTTCCCCCCCTTCGCATTGCAGAACCTCGAGCGGACTGGCCCTGTCCAGCAACTGAGCGAGCATGCTTTCGTAATTCGGATCCAGATGCTGGACGATGACGAACGCCATGTTGGTCGGCAGTCGTGCGGCAGACAGCATGTCGCGCAACGCTTCAAGCCCTCCGGCCGAAGCACCGATACCGATCACCGGCGTCACCGCCTCTGTATTTCCGCTCTGATCGGTCGTCACAGGATCGTGCTGTCGTCGAGATGGGCTAGAGTCAGCTTTGCTTGCGCGATCGTGGCCGCGGAATTGGCTATCGTCGTGAGTGTGCCTTCGACGATGATGCCGCTCTCGGCAACGATCGGGCTTAGCTTGGCGAGGGTCTGGCCAAGCTGTTCGTCGTAACCCCTCAAAAGGTCCGAATGCGCGCGACTTACATCGAATTGCGATGCAAGAATGTAGCGCGTCTCGCCATTCAGGCTGCGTAGCCTGGACATGTAGAGAAGATTCACGAACGGAGTGCCGTCCTTCTTGAAATTCAGAATTGGGGTCCGCACGTTCGGCGCATCGTCCTGCGCCAGAAAGGCCCGAAGTCTGGCGCGCGCCTCGTCATTATCGGCAGCGCCCTGCAGCACGCGGCAATTGCGGCCAGCCAGTTCCTGCTGTGAATAGCCGGTCAATTCCACGAACCGGCGGTTCACCAGCATCAGCGGATGATCCTGGCAGGGGGCAGCCAAGGCTAAGGCCACCGGAGAATTCTCAAAAAAAGTCCTGAGTTCAACCGGAACGGTCAGGTCCTGCACGTCAACATTCTCCAGCGAGCGCTGTCCATCGCGACGTTCGGCGCTGCCGTCGCAGGGTCCATTTTCAATCGTCACCTCGGCTCTCTGCCTCATTTGCACGACGAGGTCACGGGCGATCTTTCACTTTCCGACCCGTTATTGGCCACCCCGGCCTCACATGTCAGATCATGGTTTCGAAAATGTCGGTATTGCGCTAGTCATTGCAAGACCTTGCCGAAGCACGGAACTTTGCCGTGATTCCGGCACAAGACAAACGCAGGATTTCGCGGCCTTAATGCTCGACTACCAAGCCCCGGAGAATGCTCAATCCGCCATACCGGCCTTTCTGGCCGGGGGCGGGGCCTGCGCGGAATTGGTCGCCAGCAAGGACTGGAGCGCCACCCCGCTTGGCCCGATCGAGCAGTGGGCGCCGTGCCTGAAAGGCGCCCTGTCCATACTGCTTCGCTCGCGGATCCCCATCGTCATGCTTTGGGGGGAGGAAGGCGTCATGCTGTACAATGACGCTTATTCCGATTTTGCCGGCGGGCGCCACCCCAACATCCTGGGGTCGAACGTCCGCGAAGGCTGGCCCGAGGTGGCCGACTTCAACGATAACGTCATGAAGATCGGACTGGCAGGGGGCACGCTCCACTACCGCGACCACGAACTGACGCTTCACCGCAACGGCCGTCCCGAACAGGTCTGGATGAACCTGGACTACTCGCCTGTCCTTGATGAGGAAGGCTATCCAGCAGGTGTCATCTGCTTCGTCGCTGAAACCACCGAGCGGGTGGCGGCGGAGCGCAAGACGGAGTTTCTGCTCTCCCTGGCAGATGCCCTGCGCCCGCTTTCGACGCCAGCGGAGATCATGAGCGTGGCCGCCGATCGCCTGGGGGAATGGATCCGGGCGAGCCGGGTCTTCTACGCCGAAATCGCCAGCGGAACGATGACGGTTGAGCGCGACTATATCCACGGAGTCGACTCGATCGTCGGCGTTCATTCGCTGCATGCTTTTGGACCTGATCTGCTGCGGGCGTATCGGGTTGGCGAACCGGTAGTCGTGCAGAATGTCCCATCGGACTTTAGGTTGAGCGAGGATGCCCGGGCAGGGTTGACCACGCGAAAGGTCGGGGCGTTCATCGACGTCGTGTTGTTTGAAGAAGAGAACTGGGTGGGACTGCTGGCGGTCCAGAACGCCACGCCGCGCGTCTGGACTCCGACGGAAATGCTGCTGGTCCAGGAAGTTGGTGAGCGGGTGCGAACCGCGATCGGGCGGGCGCGCGCCGAACGCGATCGTTTGTGGAACCTGTCGCAGGATATGCTCGCCCGGGCGGACTATTCCGGCATGATGTCTGCTGTGAGCCCGGCGTGGACCCGCGTGCTGGGATGGAGCGAAACCGAGCTGCTGTCCCGTGGATATGCCACTTTCATGCACGAAGACGACATGCCGGCGACGCTCACCGCGATTGCGGGGATGGCCGAAACGCGTCAACCAACGCGTTTCGAAAATCGCATTGCGACCAAGGATGGAAACTGGAAGTCCATCGAATGGACCGTCGCGCCCGAACCTGATGGTTTGAATTTCGTCGCCGTTGGCCGCGATCTGAGCGAAGCAAAGGCGCGGCAGGCGGAGCTGGAGGCGGCACAGGATGCCCTTCGCCAGAGTCAGAAGATGGAAGCGATGGGCAGCCTGACCGGCGGCGTCGCGCACGATTTCAACAATCTGCTGACGCCGATCATGGGTTCGCTTGACCTCCTGATGCGGCGCGGGATCGGCAACGAGCGTGAGCGGCGATTGATCGAAGGCGCGCTGCAGTCTGCCGAACGAGCGAAAACCCTCGTCCAACGATTGCTGGCATTCGCACGCCGTCAGCCCCTGCAGCCGACCGCTGTCGACATTCGGCAACTGGTTGATGGCATGACCGGCCTGATCCGCTCGACCTTGGGTCCGACCATCGACGTGCGAACCGACCTTGGCATCGACATGCTGCCGGCTCTGGCCGAACCGAACCAATTGGAAATGGCGCTGCTGAACCTCGCGGTCAACGCGCGCGATGCCATGCCCGATGGCGGCGTGCTGACGATCACGGCGAAGACGGTCGATCTTCGCGCCGGGGCGATATCCGGCATGGCTGCGGGCAAGTATGTAAAGTTGTGTGTATGCGACAACGGCGTCGGCATGGATGCCGCCACCGCAAGCCGGGCGGCGGAACCTTTCTTTTCCACCAAGGGTGTCGGCAAAGGCACCGGCCTTGGGCTATCGATGGTTCACGGGCTTGCTGCACAGCTTGGCGGCGGCCTCACCATCAAGAGCGCCCCCGGCAACGGCACCGCGATGAACCTGTGGCTGCCGACGACCGTGATGGCAGCCAGGCTCGACGACGACTTTGATGCTGCGGCCGTTCGCGCCAACGGTTTCGGCACGGTTCTGCTGGTGGATGACGAGGATCTCGTGCGGATGAGCGCGGCGGATATGCTCTCGTCGCTCGGCTGCGAGGTGGTTGAAGCCCAGTCGGCAGAAGAAGCGATTGCCCTTATCGAAGGAGGGCTGGAACCGGACATTCTGGTGACCGACCACCTGATGCACGGCATGAGCGGTACTCAACTGGCGCGCGAGCTGCGCGTGTCGCGACCGGCATTGCCGATCCTGATCATCTCCGGCTTTGCCGAGGAGGACGGCATCCCCCTCGACCTGCCACGGCTGACGAAGCCGTTCCGTAACGATGAACTGGAAAGCAGTCTGGCCAGCCTGTCCCGCTGGCGGGACGAGGCTTGCCATACTTCGATCAGTACGTAACCCCGAGTTGCAGTCCCCAGGTGCGCGCAACTTCGCGGCTGGCGAACGCGAACGGACCGGTGATCACCTTGCGATAGAGCCGCCCATCGCTGTGGAAAGCATTCTGCACGAAGGCGGAAACGTTGATCGACTTGCCGCCATCGACTTCATAGCGATAACCGATGGACGCATCGACCGTAGCATAGGCATCGATGAAATCACGGTTCAGGCCGGTTGTGTCGCGAATAATGGACGTTGCGAACTTATCCGTCCATTTATAGTTTGCGTTGATCAGAATGTCCCCGCCGGTTGCAGAGACCGGTATCGTGGCATCGCCGCCGAAGCTGACTGACCATTTCGGAGCGTAACGCAAGTTGCGCTGATCCTTGATGTCTACGTCGCCGGACAGGAACTCATCATACTTGCCATCGATATAGCCAACCGCCGCACGCAAGTTGAGCCAACCGGTAGGCGCCAACTGGAATTCGCCTTCAACACCCTTCAGGGTGGCCGAGGCCGCATTCTGCACCTGGGTCTGGGTGATCAACGGGTTGATCGGCGATGCGGTGATGACTTCTTCCTGCTTGTTCTTGTAGGTGGCGTGGAACACCGTCACGTTGGCGCGGGCGCGGTTGTCCCAGAACGACGTGCGCAGGCCCGCCTCGTAGCTGTCAACCGTTTCGGGCTGATACGGTCCGATCGCGGTGGTGACCGTCGCACGGCTGTTCCAACCGCCCGACCGGTATCCGCGCGACCAACCGCCATAGATCATGATGTCCGGCGTGAAGCGGTAGTCCACTGTCACGCGCGGGGTGAATTTGCGGAACGTGACCGAAGGGTCGGCACAAGGTCCATAGGGCGATGCGGCATCCGGGCATTGGCCAGTGATCGTTCCCGTGGCGGGGTTGCGGAAGCGGATGTAGAAGTCCTTCTTCTCTGACGTATAGCGCCCGCCGATGGTCACCCGCAACTTGTCGACCGGCTCGATGTAGGCTTCCGCATACGCGGCGTAGGCGTTCAGGTCCTGCCCGGCATCGAAGAACTGCGAACGCGCACCGCCGACCTCAACAGTCTGGACCAGATCGAATTCCGACTTCATGTAATACAGGCCCGCGACGAAATCGAACGCTCCACCAAGATCGCTTACCGCGCGGATTTCCTGGCTGAACTGGCTGGCCTTCTGATCGCGTTTCGACACGAAGATCGGTGCGCCATTGGGCAGCGGAGCGCCGCCGGTATTCTCGATGTTCAGCCCGTCTTTCTGCCGTGTATAGTTGGTGATCGATTCAATCGAAATGC
This sequence comes from Novosphingobium sp. BL-S-24, assembly GCF_055521575.1. NCBI lineage: Bacteria > Pseudomonadati > Pseudomonadota > Alphaproteobacteria > Sphingomonadales > Sphingomonadaceae > Novosphingobium > Novosphingobium sp. BL-S-24. Next base: position 183,421 of record NZ_CM145487.1, on the reverse strand, counting down.
CGTCAATCACGTCAAGCTTGGCGTTGAGGGTGACCGCGGTATGGTTAAGGCGGGCGTAAAACGGATAGTCATCCAGCGCCAGCTTGTACCCACTATCGGCGATCTGCTGCCCCTGCGTTCCGATACAGGCGCCGAAAGCGATACAGAACGTCTGGTTCGACGCCGAAAGCGGGACAAGGCTGGGATAGTGGGACTTGTCGTTGATGTGATCGACCGACAGCGTTGCATCCAGCACCGGACTTGGATTGATGCGCAGTGCCCCGAAGATTGCGTAGCGATCGATGCCCTGTTCGCGCTTTCCGTCGCTGGCCTTGCGGGTGAAGCTGTCGCTCAGTTCACGATAACCGCCCAGCTTCAGGCCGACTTTGTCCGACACGATCGGCACGTTGGCGATGGCCTTGAATTCGCGCAGATTGTAGCTGCCCACTGTCACCTGGGTCTTGAAACCCCAGTCCATGGTCGGCTTGGTGCGCTTGATGCTGATGACGCCGCCGATGGTATTGCGCCCGAACAGGGTGCCTTGCGGGCCGCGCAGGACTTCGATCGCTTCGATGTCGAACGTGTCCATCATCGCGCCGGTGTTGGACGCCAGGAATACGCCATCGACCGATACCGCCACCGCCGGTTCGAAGGCGCGATCGAGGTCTCCGAAGCTGACGCCGCGGATCGAGGCCGACATGCCGCCGCCGGTGAACGGGTGACGGCCAAGTTCGACGTTGGGCATGAAACGCTCAATGGAGTCGACGTCCGGGATGAAGCTGCGCTCGATCATGGCGGCATCCATTGCGGCAACGGCGACGGGCACCGTCTGCAGCGATTCAGAACGTTGCCGGGCGGTCACGATGATTTCCGAAATGCCCACGTTTTCCTGAGCGGGCGGATTGGCGGGCGGGGCTGACTGCGCCATAGCGGGCGCAGCGGCAAGCGCAGGAATACTGGCAGCCAGTAGAAGTCCGGATTTCATCTCAGCATATCTCCCCATTTTGTTGTCCTTGTATCGGCTGCGCGAATATCGATGATGACGGCATGCGCGCGAATTCTCCCCCGTCCACGAGGGCGAGGTCGGCTGTCCTGCAATGAAGTTCGGTCTATTTTGCGAGCCGGCGCTCGCGGACGTTCAGCGTCCGGTCCAGTTCGGGGCGCGCTTCTCTACGAAAGCACGCGGTCCTTCGGCAAAGTCCTCTGTTTTCACCAGTCGGGTGATCGCTTCGTGCGTTGCCCGGATTGATTGTTCTTCCGGTACTTCCGCCGCAAGCCGAGCGATCGTCAGGCTTTCGCGAACCGCGATGGGCGCGTTGGCGCAGATGGTGCGCGCGAGGTCGATAGCAGCATCCAGAACCTGCTCCTCAGGCACAGCTCGATTGACCAGACCCAACGCGACCGCGCGCGGGGCGTCCATGGGGATCCCGGTCGCAATCATCTCCAGCGCGATGGCGCGGGGCAACTGCCGAGGCAGACGATAGATACCGCCGGCACCGGCGATGAGGCCGCGCTTCACTTCGGGAAGGCCAAGGACCGTGGTTTCCGCCACGACCCGCAGGTCGCATGCGAGCGAAATCTCAAGACCCCCGCCCAACGCGCTGCCCTTCACCGCAGCGATCCAGGGCTTGACGCGCTTGGCCTCGACGAAGCCGGCGAACCCGCCGTCCGGGGTGCTCAATTCATCGGCGCGCCCAGCTGCCACTTCCGCGAGGTCTGCGCCGGCGCAGAAGGTTGGTCCCTCGGCCGAGGTAATGACGACAGCCCAGATGGCCGGATCGGCTTCGGTCTGCTTGACGATGCTGTCCAAGGCACGGGCCACCGCGCCATTCACGGCGTTCCGCTTGGCCGGTCGGTTGAGGGTCACGACGCCGATGTGCTGGTCGACAACTTCATACAACACCACGTCATCAACCGTATCGATCATGTTTCTCTCCAAAGCGCATCGTTCGCCGGACACGGCCTTGCGTAAGCCGGTCTATCGTTTCCTGGGGTGCCCCACGGGATGGCGTCATCTCGCCATGCCCGATCATCCTCTTCGACCTTGTCGATAGCGCCGGTTTCTTGGCGCCTGTTTGTTAATCGAAGGCTACGCCCGCCAAATTGCATGGTCTAATATGTATCAAATGACGCTTGATACGGGTTTCTTATCAAGACTACCGGACGCCGAGGCGCATGCCAGATCCCACAGGCTTCTCACGGCGGGGCGATCGTCATGTTCCCGCCGCACCAGGTGCAGCGCGAACGTGAAATCCTTTTCCTGAAGAGGCACTACGGCCAGATCAGGATCGAGGATCGAGTGTGAACTCCACTCGCTGATGAGCACTGGCACATGGGCACGCTGAACATGCTGACGGATGCCGCACAACGACGATTCCGGGAGAGCGACGATCTCGATATCGTGCGCTGCCAGACGCGGCGCGATGCTGTCGTAAAAGGCGGGATTGATGTTGCGGCGGAAGCTTGCGACCTGACGGCCCCGGAGGGCAGACAACGGCACTTCATCGCCCCACTGCGCCGCCAATTCACGTTCAGCCAGGATCGCCCAGCGGTATTCCGCGATATCGATGACTTCGCACCCCGCCCGGTCGAACGGCCCTACCGTAAAGGCGAGATCAATCTCATGATCGAGCAGGGCATCCAGCAACTGCGAGGACCAGGCATTGACGATCTCGATCTCCATGCGCGGGTGACGACTGGCGAACTTGTCGAGCAGGGCACCTCGCGCCGGGATCTCGGCCGAAAAGTCAGGCGCGCCGAGCTTCAGTGACAGGGCCTGATACCCCCTCACTTCGCGCGCAGCATCCGCCGCATACTGCGCAGCATCGACATAGGCGCGGGCCGGTTCCAGGAACTCCTTTCCCTGCCGCGTCAGCACCACCCCGCGATTGCGATTGCGGAAGAACAGCGGAAAGCCGATCTGGTCCTCAAGCTTGCGGATCTGCACGGAAAGCCAGGGCTGCGCGACGTGGAGAGACGCAGCGGCGCGGGTGAAGGAGAGGGCATCGGCAACCGCCACGAACATGCGCACCTGCCGAATATCGATATTCGTCACTATCAACGCTCCCTCTCATGCGCCCGCAGCCGAGCGTCTGTTCATGCCATCACGTTCGGCCCCAGATCGGCAGTCCGTTCTCGCCGGTCGAAACCTGACCGGCGGTGCCGACCGGTTGTGCTCCATCGCCCAGCAAAAAGGCGATCGTCTCGTTGTCGGTCTCCGGCACACGGGCAACGAAGCGAGCACCCTCCGGTGTGCGCCCGATCACGGTCGCATGCCGGGGATTGCCATGGCGGTCGAACGGTATGGTGTATGTCTCGATGGAGCCGGGCCCGGTGTAGTCATCCAGCAGTTCAGGTGCAGGACCGCGCTTTGCATCGGCCTGCGGCTGGACGTTGTAGTCCTGCGGGAATGTTCCTGCCGGGATGGGCTTGCTGCTGAACACGATCGAATGGCTGTGCGTGGCGTAGCCGCCGTTGGCGACGATGAGGCCATAGTCCCCGCTTTGGCGCAGTTTTTCGACCATGCGCGCTGCCGCGTGCATCATGCAGTTGCCGATCGGTCCGCCGCCGAACGTCAGCCCGCCATAGACGGAGCAAGGCTTGTCGAGCGGCCAGTCCAGCGCCCGCCGCGCCAGTTTCGGCACGATGGGAAAGCAGGAATACAGCTCTACGTGGTCCACGTCGCCCGCCGTGATGCCGTTGCTTTCAAGCGCGGAAGACACGGTGGTTTCCAGGCTTACGGCGCGGGTATAGCTGTCGCGCAGCAGGAAATCCTCGTCCTCATGCGCGGCGGCCCCGGCGCCGATATAGACGATGCGGCTTTCATCGACACCCAGCTCTCGCGCTTTGGCGAGGCTTGCGATGATGACGGCGGCGCCCATGTTGACGCTGGAATTGGCGACCATCATCTTGGTGTAGGGGAAACTGACCATCCGGTTGTCCGGGGTCGCCGTCGCGATGGTTTCCGCGCTGACCGGCTTCCTGATCCAGGCGTAGGGGTTGGCGGCAGCAACCGCCGCGAACCCCTCGCCGATCGCACCGCTTTCGGCCTGTCCTTCTGCCAGTGTCTGTCCCCACGCAGCGCGGGCGGCGTTTTCATACAAGGGATAAACATCGATCGGCGTGAACAGGCCGTGCTTGCGTGCCAGTGGCTTTGCGTTCGCTTCCGCAACATCGGCGATGGAGCTTTTCGGGGGTTCCTGCCCGGCAGCGATGGCGGCCTGGGCGCGCTTGGCCGCGGTGCGCAGTGCTTCGGCGCCGACCGCTGCGGCGATGGAGATTTCCCCGCGCCCGATCAGATTGGCAGCGTCGTTGATCAGCTTGATCGGCCCATCCCCGCTGGCCTCGTGCGTTTTCAGGAGATGCGCGGGGCGATGATCCATACGCTCTGCAAGGCGTTCCTGCGGCGCCGGGTCGGGGAAAGAAATCTCATCCTCGACGCCCAGCCATTCCAGCGCATCCAGCACCGAGACGCCCGCATCCGCTTCCGCCGCTTTCAACGCCGCCAGCATAAGATCGAACGCGTCCACGCCATCCAGATCGTTGGCGGGCCGGTCGAGCACTTCGCCGATCCCGATCAGGACCGGCACCCGGGTTTCATCGACAGTGGAATTCATGCATCCCTCCTTTTCAAGTTCGTGCTTGTCGGTGACGCAGAAATTTCAACGCAGTAACACCTGTCGCCCGGCGCTATCCGGCGACCAATCGGCCTTCGATCCTCTCTATTCTTGTTGGACAGGATGCTAACGGCCCGAGTCACTGGAAGTCAAATCTGCATCACCCTTCAATCAGCTATCATTTGTACTAGGCCGCTACGGAATCGCCGCGCCCTTCACCGTTTGAAAGCATCCGTTCGATTTCCGGGGCAACTCCTTGCAGCACTTTATCGGCGAACAGGCGCTCCACTTCTGCGTCCGATAAGCCGAGCCAGTCGCGCACGATCTCGCCGCTATGTTCGCCCATCAGTGGGGCGGGCGTAGACGGTAGCGCGCCGATATTGGCGGACGGGGCGTGGAAGCTCTCGGAGATAACTTCTTCGGCAAGATGCGGATGAGGTTCGCGGCGGAATAGCCCTCGCTCGAGAAAATAACCGAAGTCGGGCAGATCGGCGATGCGCAGCATCCGCGCGGCGGGCACCCCGGCTGCCTGAAGCGCGCGCATGGCGCCATCGGCGTCCTGTCGGGCCATCCACTCGCGCAAATCCCGGTCGATCGCATCCCGGTGCCGTAGCCGACCGTGACGATCGGCGTATCGCGGCGCGCTTGCCCAGTCCTGCCGGCCGACGACGTCGGCCAGGGCCTGCCAGTCTCGATCCCCGCGCACGGTGACGACGCACCATTCGTCATCCCCGCGTGCAGGATAGGCGCCCCACGGAGCGTCCGACGGCTCGTCCCAATTGTCCACGCCGCTTTCAAGTCCGGCTATTTCCGGGGCGAAGTGATCCAGCATCACTTCCAGTTGCGATAGCGATGCCGTTCCCCCCCGTCCGGTGCGCAGACGGCGCGACAGGAGCGAGAGGACGGCAATCGTGCCATAGCGCGCGGCCGCGTGATCGGGGTAGATCGTCACAGTGTCGCTATACGCTTCGTCGTCGTCCGGATAGCACCACTTGCGGGTCAACCCGGATGCCGCGCGCACCAGCGGGCCATAGCCCATTCGCCCCGACCAGGGACCGTCCGCGCCGAATGCGCTGCTGTCCACCATGATGACGCCCGGATTGATCGCGCTGACGGCATCATAGCCGAAGCCGAGTGATTCCATCGTTCCGGGCTTGAAGTTCGAAAGGATGACATCGGCCTCGCCCGCGAGCTGCAGAAACAGGGCCTTGCCTTCCGGGTGCTTGAGGTCCAGCCCCAGGCTGCGCTTGTTGCGATGCCCGGCCGCGAACCCGACCGAAAGGCCCGTCGGCAGGTACGTATGGCGCGTACCATCGGGGAACGAGGCGCTTTCCACTTTGATTACGTCCGCGCCAAGATCGGCCAGCAGGCGGCTTTGCTCTCCGCCTACGACGATCACGCCAAGGTCGATCACTTTCAGGCCTGCCAACGGCCGGGCGGGTGTGGCCCCCATCACCTGAACGCGCGCGGGGGCGGGTGTGTCACGCACCGGCCCTTGCCCACGGTCGATACCGATCACGCCGCGCGGCATCCGCATTCGGCTGCCATCCGGCAGCGCCGCATCCGCGACGATGCCCCGCGCCTTTACGTGCTCGGTCGCCAGGCATTCCGACAGCGTCAACACCCCGGAGATCGGCACGCCCTGCGCCGCGCCTTCCCGCTCCAGATCATCTTTGGACCGAGACCCGAAGAATTCGCCGAGCGCTTGCGATAGCGCGGCGGAACCCTGTCGCACATCGATGCTGTTGAACTCGGCGCCGCCAAATTCGGGAGGTGAGCCCATCCACCGCCACATGTTCTGCCACTGACGCGGAGCCAGCAGGCACACGCGCACATGCCCGTCTGCACAGGGATAGATGGGATAGAGCCTGCCGGGGGCCGGTCTGCCCGGCGGCAGCAGCTTGGCGGATCGGCCGAGTGTGGCGCTGCCTGCAAGGCCGAAGCCGGGATCCAATGCCTGCACCGCGCCGTCCAGCATGGAGAAATCGATGCGGTCGCCAATCCCGGTTACGCGCGCGGCATAGAGCGCCGCCATGCCCACATAGGCAGCCTGCGAGATCGCACAGTCGAAAGCCAATCGCCCCGGCGGCAGCAGCGGTTCGCGCCCTTCGATGCCGGAGCGCGAAAGTTCGCTGGACAAAGCGTGGAGCACAGGGTCGGTCGCTTGCCAATCGGCGTAGCTATTCCCGGTGCCGAACATGCTGACCGTCATCAGGACGGTGCTGCCCGGCACGCCGTCGTCGAGCGCTTCCAGCCCGGCGGGGCGGGGGTAGGGGGCGATGATAAGGTCCGCCCGCTCGATAAATTCGCGCAACTGCGCTCGCCGCTCTTCGCCCTCTTTTGGCAGCGCTACCAATTCCTTGCCCGCATCCGCCACCGCAGACGTGATCGCCGCTCGCTGATCGACGAAAGCGCCCTGACCCGGCGCAGAGATACGGATGACCCGCGCACCCAGTTCGGCGTAGATACGGCTCAGTGCCTTTTGCGGACCATCCAGCAGGTCCAGCACGACATGGCCTGCCAGCGGGCTATCGGCATTGTCACGCCCCGCAATCATGGACGGCACCCGTAAACGTGGTCACCCGGCATCCCTGCTTCCCAAATTCATTGTTCTGAAGTTGGGTCGAGCATCCGGAAAGCGCCTGCCCCCGTCCAATACGCAATCGGGCAGAGCTAAGACTGATTTCTTATCAACATATCGCTATCAGCAGATCGTTGATAAGAAAACGCCCACCAAAGCCATGCGAACTCATATTGGAGCCATGCCCACCCGCCCTATAGCCTGATCCGATAAACACAGTGGGCGAGGCAAGAACGGCACGGACATCTCCGTGCAGCATGGTCGCGCGCCGTCTTGAAGGGTGCCCATGTCCGCCAACGCCCCTGCCCCAACAGCCACTTCGCAACCTTCCGGTCGGCGGGGTGCGTGGTATGCCACCGGCGCCGTTTCGCTGGCTTTCACCTTATCGTATATCGACCGCCAGATCCTCAGCCTGCTCGTTACGCCGATCAAGGCATCGCTCGATCTCAGTGACACCCAGATCGGCATCCTGCAGGGCGTGAGCTTTTCGATCTTCCATGTTCTGGCGACGTTGCCGCTGGCCTGGCTGGCCGATCGCGTCCACCGCCCCCGACTGATGGCGATCTGCATGGTCGCGTGGAGTTTCGCCACCTGCGGCGCTGGCCTTGCTTTCAGCTTCGGTAGCCTGATGCTCGCCCGGATCGGCGTGGCGACCAGCGAAGCGGGATTGCCGCCTGCCGCCCAGACCCTGCTGTCAGATCTTCACGACAAACGCGGACTTGCCCGCGCGACTTCGCTTTTCATGCTGGCGCCGTTCGTCGGCGGTGGTCTGGCGCTGACACTGGGAGGCCAATTGTACGCCGCCTCGGCAAACTGGGCGATGCCCTCCTTTGGCGCGTTCGGAACGCTGGAGCGCTGGCAGATGATCTTCCTGCTGGCGGGATTGCCTGGGCTGATCCTGGCCCCCATCATGGCCCTCACCGTCCGCGAACCGCGCCTGCATAGAACGGCCAAGCCGGTGCGCGCCGCCAAGGGTGAACTTTTCCGGTTTCTGGGGGACAACCGGGGATTTTGCATTCCCTACATTATCGCCATCGCCCTGCTCATCACCATGCTGAACGCACATGTTGCCTGGATGCCTACCGCGCTGATGCGCCGGCATGAACTTGGCGAAGCGACTGTCGGCGGCAGCTTTGGCTTGGTGTTCATCGTCGCCGGGGCCTTGGGTACGCTGACGGCTGGCTGGCTGGTAGGCAAGTCGGCGGACGAGAACATGCTGGGCCGCACCGTCCGGTTGATGCGCGGAGCGGCATTCGCACTGGTTCTGCCCGCCGCCCTTGCCCCGATCGCGCCCAACCTGACACCCGCGCTGATGCTGCTGGTGCCGACGATATTCATCATCAGCGCTATTATCAGCATGTCCTCGATCCCGTTTCAGCTCCTGGCCCCGCCGCATTTGAGAGCTCAATCGCTGGCGGTCCTCTCGATCGCAGCGGCATTCATCGGCACCGGCCTTGGCCCCCTTATCATCGGGTTGCTGAGCGATGCCTTCGCTCGCATGCACCTTGCCGATCCCCTTGCCTATGCGTTGACCACCGCCGCCATCGTCATCGTTCCAACGACGGGACTGCTGCTGACACTGGCCGCCAGGCATCTGCGACCCACCTCGCCATAACCTCAGGTGGCATGCCCGTGGGTCAGGGCTACCGATGTTGACAATAACAGTAAGAGAGGATGCCCATGTCTGCCATCGCGGTGCCATCGCATGTTCCCGCCGACCGGGTTGTCGATTTCGACATTTTCAACCCGCCGGGCGTGGAGCAGGACTATTTCGCAGCCTGGACATCGCTGCTCGGCGGGCCGGGCCTGCTGTGGACTACCGCCAACGGTGGCCACTGGATCGGCGCCCGTGGCGACGTGGTGCGGGAATTGTGGGGCGATGCGCAGCGCCTGTCCAGCGAGTGCCTGGCGGTAACCCCCGGTCTGGGTGAAGTGATGCAGTTCATTCCGCTTCAGTCCGATGGCGCCGAGCATAAAGCCTATCGCGGGCCGGTGATGAAAGGCCTCGCATCCCGCTTCGTCACCGCGCTGGAGCCGAGCGTTGCAACGGCCGCCCGCGACCTGATCGCCGGTTTCCGCGATCGCGGGGCGTGCGAATTTGTCACGGAATTCGCCGAAGTTCTGCCGCTCAACATCTTTCTCAGCCTGATCGACGTGCCGCTGGAAGACCGCCCGCGCTTGCGCGCACTGGGCGTGCAACTGACGCGGCCCGACGGATCGGTGACCGTCGAGGGGTTGAAGCAGGCGGCAGACGATTATCTGTGGCCTTTCATCGCGAAGCGCCTTCGCGAACCGGGTGACGATCTGTTCAGCCGCATCCTGATGGAGCCGGTCAACGGGCGCCCCTGGAGTGAGGACGAAGCGCGCCGGATGTGCCGCAACCTGCTGTTCGGCGGGCTGGACACCGTGGCCGGGGTCATCGGAATGGTCGCCCTGCATCTTGCCCGACACCCCGATGACCAGCGCCTCCTGCGCGAAAATCCGCATCTGATCCCAGGCGCGGCGGATGAACTGATGCGCCGCTATCCGACCGTCTCGGTCAGTCGCAACGCGGTGGTGGATGTAGAAATCGATGGCGTCACCATTCGCACCGGCGACAAGGTCTATCTCGCCAGCGTGCTGCACAATCTGGACCCCGCCTGCTTCGATGCGCCGGAAGATGTTCGGTTCGAACGCGGTCTTACCCCGATACGCCATACAACGATGGGTGTCGGCCCCCATCGCTGCGTAGGCGCGGGGCTGGCCCGCATGGAAGTGATCGTGTTCCTGCAGGAATGGCTGTCCGGCATGCCGGAGACGACCCTCGATCCTGCCCGCCCCGTCACGATGAAGGGCGGCAACGTGGGTGCCTGCACCGCCATTCCGCTGGTCTGGACACCGCCCAGCTAGCACGCTGCTTGCAGCAGCCTCGGCGGGACGGATTTGCTGCACGGGTGGGCAGGATCGCACTCGCTCGCAACGCGCATCGGGTTGAGGTGTTACGTCTTTTCGTTGCTCAGCCATTTGCGAGGAGCCGTGCTGACGTTGCGCCGGGCGTTCTACACTATCCTGAGCCGTTCCGCCGCCGCGCCTGTGCAGATGCCGGATCGCGCGATGGATCCGGCCTGGTTCGACGGCAAGGTCTGCCGCAATTGCGCGGAACCCCTAACCACCCCGTTCTGCGCGCAGTGTGGGCAGAAGGCCGCCCGGCGTTTCGTCTGGAAAGACACCGCGCGCGAAGCCTGGGAACGGCTGCGGGTTTTCGAACTCCAGACCCTGACGACCATGCTGCGCCTTGCCACAATGCCGGGGACGGTGGCCCGCGAATATGTGCTCGGTCGGCGCAGCGCCAACATGCATCCGCTAAAACTGCTGGTGGCGATGGTGGCGATCCTGGTGGTGATGCTGGCGGCCAACGGCTACTTCGGTCACTACGCCTATGCGGGCCGCAATGCCGATGTCGATCGCATGGCCTCGCGGGTAATGGCCTATGCGAACTGGAGCTTTTCGCTGGGCATCCTCGCCATCTACGCCGGATCGTGGACGATGCTGCGCCCAAAGGCTAAGTATAACGCGATCGAGCATGCCGTGCTGTGCATCTACGCGCAAAGCGTGATCCTCGGCATCATCATCCTCAATATGCTGCCGACCCTGATCTGGCGCGATGCGCAGTTCATTTTGTGGCACAAGTCCGCATCTCAATACTACATCCCGGCGATCAAGCTTCTGGTGGTCGCCGCGGCCTACAAGCAATTCTTCCTGCTGCAGTTACGGTTCGACTGGCTGCGCCTCGCGCTGGCGTGCCTTGTATTCGCGGTCGTCAACTGGCTGCTGCTGCGGGCCTACGCTTTCGCGATCCTCTGGCTGGTGAGTTCAACGACAACATAAGGAGAGAATGATGCAGCGTTCCAACGTCCGCTCCCTGATTCCGCTTGCCGCCCTGGCTTTGGTCGGTTGCGGCTCCCAAGGGGAACAGTCCGGCACCAAGCTTTCCGGGGCGGACAAAGTGGAAGCCATCGCGTCGACACTGCAGGCGTGCTCGTATGATGGTGAACCTGTAAACGCTTCCGCATCCTCTCTCAACGGGCAGGCACCCAACGAATGCGCGCTGGCGGTACGCCGGATCATGGAGTTCACCGGCCTGCCCGCCAACTTCGTAGTGGTATCAGGCCCGGTCGAAAACGCTGCGGCCGTGATCCTGCTGGACGCCAATCGCATCCCGCGCCGGGTCATCGCCTTCAACCCGAAGTTCATGGCCGAGGCAACGGCCGCCGTCGGGGGGAACAAGTGGGGGCCGATCAGTGTCATGGCGCACGAGATCGCGCACCATCTGTCCGGACATACCATCGTCCCGGGCGGCAGCCGCCCCGAAATCGAACTGGAAGCGGACAAGTTCAGCGGCTTTGTCCTGCAAAAGATGGGCGCCCCGCTTGCAGACGCCACCAAGATGATCCTCACCATCGGGTCCGCCCACGGATCGCCCACTCACCCCGACAAGCAGCGTCGCGCTGACGCCATCGGGCAGGGCTGGAGGGAAGCCTGCCAGCAGCGCGGGGGAGCCGATTGCGGCGGCGGCGGTACGGGTGCGATGGCTTCGTCCGCGCCCTCCCCCGCAGCGACGCAGATGCCCAGCACCGGCGGATCAGCAAGACCGTCGGTCCTGCCGGCGCCGGGATCGATCCCGTTCAAGTACGGGCACTTCGTCATCGATGAAACCGGCAAGCTCGACCCTGCTCGCGTAAAGGCGATGGAGGGCCGGCTGTTCTCATTGGCAAAGGACGTGGGCGTGGAAGTGACCTTCCTCGTCGTCAATGACCTGAAAGGAATGTCGGCGCAGGATTACGCGTGGGCGATGATGCGGCAATTACGGATCGGCAAGCTTGATGTCGGCAACGGAGCGGTGGTCGTCGTCGCCCCGCGCCTACGCCAGGCGGCCGTCGCTTTCGGACCCGGCCTTGCCAAGGAAGCGGAATTCTCCGATCCGCAAAAGCAACTGCTGCAATGGACCGACGCCGCCTGGAATTACTGCGACGACGCGGATGGCTGCGGTGGGTGGACGGACAATCTGTTCGACATCTTCCGCCTTACGCTGTCGAACGCCGCAAACACCAAGTGGTCCATCCAGTATCAGACACTCGGCGATTTGCTGGCACATTACGACAAGGTCAATGCAGAGCGGATGCAATCCAAACGCCCGTTCAATCCGCAGACCGACCAACCCCTCGGCAACCTGATCCGGGTATCGGGCACGGTCACCAGCCTGTCTCCACCGACCGGGTTTGGCCAGGTGAACGAGAAGATGATCGGCGGCACGCTGGGCTATACCGCCGTCAGCCTGAAGACCGACGATGGCTATCCGGTGATCCTTTACGTATCGCCCCGTCTGGCCGGACTAATGCCCTCGGGGAAAATCAAGGAGGGCACGAAGTACACCGCAGTCGGCCGGCTGCAACGCACCGGTGACAAGGAGAAGCAGGCGTCCGCGATGTGGCTGTTCAGTTACGACGCGATCTGACGGGCGCTGGCTCCGTCAACGCCAATCGCTGACCGGCCGGCGCCGCTGCCTCATCCGGTCAGCCGCGCGGCGTGCCAGCGCAGATGATCCTCCATGAACGTGGAGATGAAGTAATAGCTGTGATCGTACCCTTCGCGCATGTTGAGGGTCAGATCGATGCCAGCTGCATCGCATGCCGCCCGGAGCAGTTCGGGGCGCAGTTGCTCTTCCACAAACGTGTCCGCCGTACCCTGATCCACCAGCAGATCGGGTACCCGCGCGCCGTCTTCGATAAGGGCGACGGCATCGTGCTTGCGCCATGCAGCGCGATCATTGCCCAGATAGCCGCCCAACGCCTTTTCGCCCCATGGCACCTGACCCGGCGCAACGATCGGCGCAAAGGCGGACACTGCCTTGAAACGATCAGGATGGCGCAAGCCGATCGTCAGCGCGCCATGGCCGCCCATCGAATGGCCCATGATCGACTGACGGCTCGTGTCTGCCGGGAAGTTCGCGCCGATCAGATCGGGCAGTTCCTGCGTTACGTAAGACCACATGCGGTAGTTGCGATCGAACGGCGCCTGCGTCGCATCGACGTAGAACCCTGCGCCCAGCCCGAAATCGTAAGCGCCTGCTTCATCGTCTGGCACGCCATCGCCGCGCGGGGACGTGTCCGGTGCCACGAAGATCAGCCCGAGTTCCGAGCAGACCCGTCGGAATTCGCCCTTGTCAGTGACATTTGCGTGGGTGCAGGTCAGGCCAGACAGATACCAGACGACCGGCAACTTTGCCCCTTCAGCGTGAGGCGGCACATAGACGGAGAGTGTCATGTCCGTGCCCGTCGCCTCGGAGGCGTGGCGGTACACGCCCTGCACTCCGCCAAATGCCAGATTGGCGCTGGTTTGCTCAAGGCTCATCGGAAAGGCTCCTGGATATAGTTTTTCGCAGACCCGATCAGAACACCACGACGCTGCGGATGCTTTCACCCGCATGCATCAGGTCGAAGCCCTTGTTGATCTCCTCCAGCCCCATGACATGGGTGATCATCGGGTCGATCTCGATCTTGCCGGTCATGTACATGTCAACGATCTTGGGTACGTCGGTGCGGCCCTTGGCCCCGCCGAACGCCGTGCCGCGCCAGTTGCGACCGGTCACCAGCTGGAACGGTCGAGTGGCGATTTCCTTGCCCGCTTCGGCGACCCCGATGATGATCGAGGTGCCCCAACCGCGATGGCATGCTTCCAGCGCTGTGCGCATGACATCGGTATTACCGGTGGCGTCGAACGTATAGTCCGCGCCGCCATCGGTCATCTGGACGATGGTGGCCACCACGTCTTCGCGGCTCATGCCCTTGCTGTTGAGGAAGTCGGTCATGCCGAACCGGCGGCCCCATTCCTCACGATCGGGATTGATATCGACGCCGATGATGCTCTTGGCCCCGGCCAGCCGCGCGCCCTGGATCACGTTCAGGCCGATACCGCCGAGGCCGAACACGACCACATTGTCGTTCACCTGCACTTTGGCGGTGTTCAGCACCGCGCCCACGCCCGTGGTCACGCCACAGCCAATGTAGCAGCTGGTCTTGAACGGCGCATCCTCGCGAATTTTGGCGACGGCGATCTCGGGCAGCACGGTAAAGTTGGAGAACGTGGAGCAGCCCATGTAGTGGAAGATCGGCTGCCCCTTGTAGGAAAAGCGGGTCGTTCCGTCCGGCATCAGGCCTTTGCCCTGCGTGGCGCGGATCGCCGTGCACAGGTTCGTCTTGCCGGACAGGCACGACTTACACTGCCGGCACTCGGGCGTGTAAAGCGGGATCACGTGATCGCCCGGCTTAACGCTCGTTACGCCCGCGCCTACGTCGCGAACGATCCCAGCGCCTTCATGCCCAAGGATGGAGGGGAAGATTCCTTCGCTGTCGAACCCGTCAAGCGTGTAGGCGTCGGTGTGGCAGATGCCTGTTGCCATGATCTCGACCAGCACTTCGCCCGCCTTGGGGCCTTCCAGATCGACCTCGACGATCTCAAGGGGCTTTTTCGCTTCGAAGGCAACGGCAGCGCGGGTCTTCATCGGGAAACGTCCTTCGGTCGATGCTGGGAACCCAGCCGGATTGGCGGTGCGATAGCAGGCGGGTCGGTTCGCTGTAAACACTCGGCGATACGACTGCCAGCGGCAGGGAGGGTTGGTTTTCCTACATCGCCGAACCCTGCTAGCATCGCGCGCGGCCTTTGCACCGACAGCCTGCATCCCCCGATTTCGGCTACAAAGGCACCCTCGTCCGCATGTGTTTGATCAACTAAACACTTCGAACCAGAATGCTCCGGTAGAGGGCCAGATAATCATCCACCATCCGATCGACGCTGAACCGCTGCTCGACACTACGCCGTACCAGATTTCTATCCAGCGCATCGATCCTGCCGACAGCGGCGATCGCCTCGTCCAGACTATTGACCAGATAACCGTTGACGCCATCCTCGATGATCTCCGGCATCGACCCCCGCCTCGTCGCGATCACCGGCGTCCCACAGGCCATCGCTTCGACCACCGAAAGCCCGAACGGCTCGTCAAAGTTCACCAGGTGAAGCAGCGCCCTGGCACTGCCAAGCGCCCGCAGACGGTCCGATCCCCCGGCAGGGCCATGGAATGTAGCTGAGTTGGGCGAAAGAGATGGTTCGACTTCATCGCGGAAATAGCGATCATCCTGCACGATGCCGTGAAGATTGAGCTTTCGCCCACAAGCCTGGGCAACCTCGATTGCCTCGGTAGCGCCCTTGTCCGGGTGAATGCGCCCAAAGAACAGGAGATCGTCCGAACCCGTGGGGTCAAAGGGAAATTCGTCAACGTCGATCCCGTGATGGATCGTAGCGGCGTAACGCAAGGCAGGGTGACGGTCGGCCGCGCTGATCGCGACGTAGTGTACCCGATCCTGAAATGGCTCATACATCGGCAGAATGCGGTCTGATGAAAAACCATGGATAGTCGTCACCATCGGCGTATCGACCAGACGAGAAAATGCATGCGCCGGGAAATCGGCCTGATTGTGGATGATGTCGAAATCACCAGCCTGCTCGAACAGATGAGCTAGGTGGCGAAATTCCCAGACTTTGGCATCTATTGCAGGGTCTTCACCGTAGGGCGCGGGGACTACGCCATCCAGCTTACCGGCGGTTATGCTGTCCATGGTCGCGAATAGAGTGACATCGACACCACGCGCAACCAGCGCCTCGGTAAGTAGGCTGGTGACCAGTTCCCAAGGGCCATAATGCTGCGGCGGAGTGCGCCAGGCGATCGGAGCCAGCATTGCTATTCGCATTTTCAAGTACCTGTCGCCAATCTCAAGATCAGTCCTTCATTCGGCAAAAGGGTGCCATCGTACGTTCGGAGGGATGGAAGTGTAGAGGCAACCGTGGCCGCGATCGGCAAACGGAGGTGATACGATCGTTCTGCGTCGCCGAGGTTCAGGAGCACCGCCAACCGTTCGCCATCATATTCGCGAATATAGCAAAGAATATCCTCAGCCGCTTCCCGCATCTCGAATGAGCCGACGGATAACGCAGGATGCAATCGTCTGAGTGTCAGCAAAGAGCGATAAAAGTTGAGCATCGAGGCGGCATCCGCCTCTTGCATCTCTACATTGCGGCTGCGCCAATCGTCGTTAAGCGGAAGCCAGGGATCGCCGGTACTGAACCCCGCGTTCTCTGATGCATCCCACGGCATGGGTGTTCGTGACCGGTCCCGTCCGATGTTCAAGGTGGGTTGGCGAAAGTGCTGTGGGTCCCTGATCCTGTCTACCGGTATCGTCACCTGGCCGATGCCAATCTCGTCGCCCTGATACATCGTTGGGGTACCCCGCAGGGTCAACAGCAGCATTGCCGCCACACGGGCCTGCTGCTCTCCGATCCGGGCTGCAATCCGGGGCGCATCGTGACTGCCAATGACCCAGTTCGGCCATCCGAATGCGGGGAGCGACGCTTCGTAATCGATAATCACCTGCCGCAGTCGCTCGGCATTCCAAGGGGTTTCAACTAGCTGAAAGTTGAAAGGAAGATGCACTTGCGGGCGCTCGGGAACGCCATACCATCGGGCATGACGATCGTTGGGAAGGAAAATTTCGCCAACCAGAACCCGCTCGCCATATTCATCGGCCAGCTTGCGCATCTCCGCCGTATAATCATGCGCTTCAGGCTGATCTGTGGAATGAAATTGGATGAGGCGATCCCGCTCGGTGATCTCGGGTGTCCAATCCGGGTTCAAGGGATTGTCTGGCAAAGCCTCGTGCTTGACGATATGCCATAACACGTCGATCCGAAAGCCATCCACGCCGCGATCAAGCCAGAAGCGCAAGACGTCGCTCATCGCGGCACGTACATCCGGGTTGCGCCAATTAAGGTCGGGCTGCTCCTTCAGAAAGGCGTGTAGATAATATTGCCCTGTCTGCTCGTCCCATTCCCAGGATGATCCGCCAAAATCGCTGATCCAATTGTTTGGAACACCGCCGTCCGGTTTCGCGTCGCGCCAGACATACCAGTCACGTTTCGGATTGCTTCGATTGGACCGGCTTTCCTTGAACCACGGATGCTGATCGGAAGTATGATTGGGCACGAAATCCAGGATGACCTTCAAGCCACGGTCATGCGCGGCGGCCACAAGGCTGTCGAACGCATCGAGGTTTCCGAACAATGGCTCGATGTCGCAGTAGTCCGCCACGTCATAGCCGAAATCTGCCATGGGTGACGGGAATATGGGTGAAAGCCAGATGGCATCTACGCCCAACGCTGCCACGTAATCCAATCGCGAATGGACTCCTGCGATGTCACCTATTCCATCACCATCGGAATCCTGAAACGATCGGGGATAGATCTGGTAGATCACTCCCCGTTCCCACCAGGCTCTTTTCGCTTGATCTGTCATCGATCGAGGTAAAGCGCGGGCACCTGTCCTGTTCCGCTTCAAAAGATCGGTCCGCGTCTGGCATATTTCTTTGTATGCGGCATCAGCAACAGTTCGGTCATGCAGACGTTTGATATGATAGGCTAACTCTGCGCGACATACGATAATCGAGTCGCGAAGCGCGAAAGGAGCCGGATGCCAGTCTCTCCCACTGAGGTACTTTCCGTTATCGCCGAGGAGTCCGGGCTTGATCAGGAAGCATTACGCCCTGATGCAACGTTCGATGAGCTTGATATCGGATCCATCGATGTCGCAAGCGCCCTGTTTGCGATAGAGGACAAGTTCGGCGTTGTGGTCGATTCTGAGGCACTTGGCCCGACCTCCACCATCAGTGACTTTGTGGCGCTCGTCACCCGCCTTGCTGCGGCATGAAGCGAAAGGTCGTCGTCACCGGATATGGCTGCGTAAGCGGATTGGGGATCGGTGTAACAGAGACATGGTCCAGGGCATTATCAGGTAGTGGGGCTATTCGCAGACTTACGCGAGATGCCCCGCCAGATCACCCTTCGCGTGCCATGGATGGACCTGCGGCGTGGATTGATCCCGGCAGCTTCGATAATTTGATAGCACAGGAGGATTTGCGACGTTTCGGCCATCTTGATCCGCTCTCGCTTTACGCACTGGCGGCGGCAGTAGAGGCGGTGGGTCAAGCGGGCTTGCGTGGTCATCACTCGCTTGCGACGCGCACTGCTGTAATTCTAGGTTGCGGCAGCGGGGGCAATACCACCGTCGATACCGCCTATGAACGACTGTATGGTCGTGAGCTGGCAAAAGTGCATCCTCAGACCATTCCCGCATCGATGATCTCCGCGCCGGCGAGTCATGTCGCCATGCTGCTTGGAATCCATGGGCCGACTTTCGTGGTAGCCGGTGCCTGCGCCTCCTCCGCTCAGGCCATGGGCGAAGCGATGCATATGATCCGGGCGGGCCGAGCGGACGTCGCCATCGCTGGTGGATCGGAAGCCTGTCTGAACCTGGGGTCATGGGTGGGATGGAAATCCCTGGGAGTGATGGCGAATGATACATGCCGCCCCTTCTCCAAAGAACGCAGCGGCATGGTGTTGAGCGAAGGCGCCGCGATCGTGATACTCGAGAGCGAAGAGCATGCTCAGGCACGGGGCGCTACGATATTGGGCGAGCTTGCTGGCTATGGCTCAAGCAGTGATGCGCGTGATATGACGGCGCCTGACCCTGCCGGAATTCAAATGGCCATCAGAAACGCTCACGAAGATGCCGACTTACCGTTCCACGGCCCAGCGCTGATTTCTGCCCACGGGACAGGCACACGCCTCAACGATCGCGCGGAGGCAGAAGTAGTGCGAGCAGTGTGCGGCGGTGCACTACAAACAGTTGACGTCATCGCGACGAAGTCTGCACATGGCCATCTTATCGGGGCCACCGCCGCTCTGGAATTTATCATCGGCATGAAAGCGCTGAACACAGGCATGGCGCCACCGATCCTGAATTACCAAAGCAGCGACCCTGAATGCGATCTTCCGCTGGTTCTGGCTGCAAAGCCTATTGACCATGACGTGCTGATTTCAAACAGCTTTGCCTTTGGAGGTCTCAATGCAGTTCTGATTGGGAAGCGATACTGATGACGACCACAGTCGCTTACGTAAACAAAATCGGCACGGCCGTACCACCGTATCAAGTTCACGATGCCTTTACTGCCTTTGTACGTGGTCTGCTCGATGACCCCAATCATGTTCGGCTATTTGATAGAATGGAGGGCCGCTCGGGGATCGAGCGTCGATTTTCTTTCCTAGAGCCTGAAGTTCTGTCCGATGGCGTTATAACCGATCGTGACCGTTTCTATGGATTAGGCGATTGGCCCTCCACTGCCGAACGGATGGTTCGTTATGAACGTGATGCGCCCATTCTGGCTGTCCAGGCTATAGAGGCAATGGGCGGAAATATCTCTGACGAAGGCGTCACACATCTCGTAGTCGCTTCCTGCACGGGGTTTATCGCACCTGGCCTGGATCAATTGATCATAGCGAAGACGGGCATGGATCCCTCCGTAGAGAGAAGCGTTTTAGGATTCATGGGCTGCTACGCCGCGGTCAACGCCCTAAGGACAGCACACCATATCGTACGATCGGAGCCTCATGCCCGCGTGCTCGTCGTGAATGTCGAGCTTTGCTCCCTTCATTTTCAACGCACGCAAAACCTGGAACGATTGCTGTCGATGCTTCTATTTGGGGATGGCGCATCTGCAGCACTGGTGACCGCAGACCAGCACGGGATCGCGCTCACAGACTTCCGTTCCGCGTCAATCGCCGGATCGACTGACGCCATAACGTGGAGGATTGGCGATCAGGGGTTTGATATGCATCTCGATGGAAAAGTCCCTGCATCCATAGGAAACGCCCTGCGTTCGGAACGCGAGGAAGCCAGCCCCCAAGGCATATTCCGAGGGCTTGATCCTGCTAAATATGATCTCTGGGCCGTGCATGCCGGAGGGCGCACTATCCTTGATGCCGTAGAACGATCGCTCGACCTCGCGCCGGAAGCACTACAACACTCTCGCGACGTGTTACGGAAGTTTGGCAACATGTCTTCCGCTACGTTGATGTTCGTTCTGGCGTCGATGCTGGAGGCACGTTCATCGGGCGGATCACGAGGCAATGGGATGGCCATGGCCTTCGGGCCCGGTCTCGCGTGCGAAAGTTTCACGTTTAGGATGGCCTAGGCAGTGGTCGATTTAAGCCATCGCTCCACCGATCCGGAATGGATGGACGGCGATACTGTCCCGACATCGGTCTTCGCTGCCTGCTTGGAAGACCTAGCCGCAGTCAACACACTCACCCTTGCGCGGCGACCTACACTGGAATTCCTAGACCGAGCTTTCGCCGCCACTCCGGCCGATCGTATTTTGACTATCGTCGACGTAGGTTTCGGGGCCGGCGATATGCTACGTTCGATGGCGGTTCATGCATCAAAAAAGCGTCGCTCTTGTCGCTTCATAGGGTACGATATCAACCCTCGAAGCGAAGCTATTGCTCGCAGCATGACTTCGCCGGAACTGTCCATTGACTATCGGACTGGTGACGCCTTTGCCAGCAATGACGTGCAAATAGACCTCGTAGTAAGCTCTCTCGTTACTCATCATATGCTTGATGATGAGATCATCTTGTTTCTTCGCCAGATGGAGCGCTATTCACGCTTGGGTTGGTTCATCAATGATTTGCACCGCCACTGGATTGCCTATCATGGGTTCCGCTTTTTTTCTGGACTGATGCAATGGCATCCGTTTGTCCGCCATGACGGGCCTTTATCAATCGCGCGGGCTTTTCGCCGGCAGGAGTGGGACTCATTGCTGGCCACTGCTCAGACGCCTGCCAAAGTCCAATGGCACTTCCCCTTTCGCTATTGTGTTGAACGGAAGCACTGGTGAGCGACGTTGTCATAGTCGGCGGCGGACTGGCCGGAGGATCGGCTGCAGTTAGTTTGGCTAGAACCGGAAGGCGCGTCCATTTGTTCGAACGCCAGCACGGACCCCAAGACAAGGTATGCGGTGAATTCCTTTCTATCGAGGCGCAAACTGATCTTAGAGCGATCGGCGTGGAGCCTCTAGCGTTGGGTGCTGTCGCTATCGATCGCGTAAGAGTGATCGGCCAAGGCAAGATTATCGAAGCTACTCTTCCCTTCACTGCCCTCAGCCTGAGTCGCAAGACGCTGGACCAGGCTTTGCTCGCCTTAGCCCGTGAAAGTGGTGCCGAAGTCCATTATGGTGTAAAAGTTTCGGAAATCCAATCTGGCAAAGTGACTTCCAATCTTGGGACAACAAACGCCAGCTCAATATTATTGGCCAGTGGTAAATACGATATACGAACTGCCCCACGTATCACATCAGGAATTAAGACTGATTACGTCGGATTCAAAACTCATTGGGAAATCGATACCGCCCAGGTCGCAGAACTAGATAGTGCAATTGAGCTAGTATGGTTTGATGGAGGCTATGCTGGAATTCAACGAGTGTCGGAACGGACGCTCAATCTCTGCATGGTTATAAGAAATGACTATCTGTCCAGAAACGGCAATTCATGGAATGGCATTTTGAACCGGTTGATGGAGATTGATCATGTCGCGCGCCGCCTTCTAAACGCGAAGCCTTTGTTCGAACGGCCGTTATCAATTGCCCGCTTGCCGTATGGGTATATTCATCATCCCTCCGACGATATGGACGCAGTGTATCGGATCGGCGATCAGGCTGCAGTCACGGCACCTCTGACCGGGGATGGAATGTCGATCGCATTAAGAAGCGCTTCATTCGCGGCAAAATGCATCGAAGGCGACATTTCGGTTCAACAGTACACTAAAATGGTGCGAAATGAAGTATCCTCGCAAGTAAGTCGCGCAATGACACTTCATCGAGCCGCTAACAGTCCACGAATGATGAAACCGTTGCTTTCAGTCCTGCAACTCTGCCCAAATTTTCTATCCTTTTTAGCCTTGAGAACAAGGCTGAAAGGGTAAGTCAAATGAACCGCATTTTTCGTCATCAAGGTTGCGCGGCAGGCCGAAGAAACGCAAACATATGACTGACATAGTCCGCCTTTCCTAACTCTACTCCCTCAGTGCGCAAAATGGCATACGCGGCCATCAGATGGAAATAGAACTGCGGCAATGCCCAATCGCAATCGTCGCGTTGGAGATCGTGTCGATCAGAATGAAACCACCAAGCGTGCGGTTCTGGTAACATGGCTCGAAGACGATCTGCTTGTGGGTAGACAATTGGCTACACCGATTGCATTCAGGTCGAGCGTCTTGGCAGCAAGCTGCTACATCGTATTGACATTGATTTGGTACTTGGGCTGCTGGATCGTTGCAGTCACCATCTGCGGCCCGATCTTCAGCCATTAGGAACGTCCGGGCAGCATCTCTTCATCGGCCATCCAGACGATCGTCGCCTCGAACTGGTCGGCTGTCTGCGGTGGATTATCGGCGGCAGCGATCACATCGCCACGCGATCGACCGGGAAGTGTCGATGTTGATCAAGAAATTCGCAAGCGAACCAGATGCACGGGCCCGGGCTCTCAATCTCAGTCGAGATCCACTCATGGATATGATCCTGCATCCGGTCAGGGGCCGGGCATCAAACTCGCAGGGATCAGCCGTAGCCATAGCGTATGTCAGCGGTGATAAATGGTCGAGCGCCGATCGGTGTGACCAACTGGTCGACTTGTTTGGCCTGCTGCCTAGTGAGGCCCGGCTCGCTTGGGCAATCTCCCAGGGCCTCTCGATTGCAGACGCGTCTCGCAGCCTTGGCCTAACGGTGGAAACAGGCCGCAATTATTCAAAGAAAATATACGCCAAAACCGGCGCGAGAGGCCAGGCAGAACTGGTAAGGATCATTCTTACCAGTGTCCTCGCGCTGGCGAGATGAATGTATCGCCAGCGCGAGGCGCAGATTAGCAAGCAACCGCCTTACTGCGCTCTAGGTGCATCCTGCCCGATCAATTCACGACCGATAAGCATCCGGCGCACTTCGTTGGTACCAGCGCCGATGTCCAACAACTTGGCGTCACGCCAATAACGCTCGACCGGCCAGTCCTTGGTATATCCCGCACCTCCGAGCGCCTGTATGGCCTCACCCGCCACTTTCACCGCATTTTCCGATGCCAGGAGGATGCATCCAGCGGCGTCAAAGCGCGTGGTCTTTCCTGCGTCGCACGCCTTCGCCACGGCGTACACGTAGGCTCGCGAAGAATTCAGCGCCACATACATGTCGGCGACCTTCGCCTGCATCAGTTGGAACTCACCAATTGGCTTGCCAAACTGCTTGCGCTCGCGAACGAAGGGAAGAACCACATCAAGGCATGCCTGCATGATGCCAAGCTGTATTCCCGAAAGGACGACGCGCTCATAGTCCAGACCGGACATAAGCACTTTGACGCCGCCATCGACGGACCCCATCACCTGCTCATCGGGAACAAAGCAATCGTCGAACACCAGTTCTGCCGTAGGCGAACCGCGCATGCCAACCTTGTCGATCTTTTGGCCGATCGCGAATCCTGGGAAATCCTTTTCGATCAGAAACGCGGTGATACCCTTGGAACCAGCGTCCGGCTTGGTCTTGGCATAGACCACCAGCGTGTCGGCATAACTGGCGTTCGTTATCCAGAACTTGGTTCCGTTAAGGCGATATCCGCCGTCAACCTTATCGGCGCGCAGCTTCATCGAAACCACGTCGGAGCCAGCGCCGGATTCAGACATCGCGAGGCTGCCAACATGCTCGCCCGAAATCAGTTTAGGCAGATACCGCGCTTTCTGGTCCTCGTTGCCCCAGCGCCGGATCTGGTTGATGCACAGATTAGAATGCGCACCATAGCTTAAGCCTATCGATGCAGACGATCTGCTGATCTCTTCACAGGCGATCAGATGTTCGAGATATCCGAGCCCCAGGCCCCCGTCCTGTTCCTCAACGGTGATCCCGTGCAGGCCCAATTCGCCCATCTGTGGCCACAGCTCCCGAGGGAAGCTATCCTCGGCATCAATCCGGGCTGCGATCGGCTCAATCCGGTCGAGCGAAAATCGGCGCGTCGTCTCGCGGATCGAGTTCGCCATTTCCCCGATTTGGAAATCCAGTTCGACCATCATCATCTCCGTGTGCTTCAACACCGATGTACGACGAAAGGTCGCATCTGGAAAATTGAAACACCGGCAAAAACATTATAGAGTTTGTCTATGATCGACCGATACCATCTGCGCTATTTCTTGTCGGTTGTTGATACCGGAAACTTTTCGCGCGCAGCGGTGGCATGCAATGTGTCTCAACCCACGCTCTCGGTCGGGATATCAAAGCTGGAGCAGTCCCTTGGTCGTCCGCTATTCACCCGGAGCAATCGGCGCGTTGCCCTGACGGAAGCGGGCTCCCGCCTGGTAAGCTATGCGCGAGCGATCGAAGCCGGGTTCACGGCTGCCGAAAGGGAAGTGCTCGACACTACATCCGTACGGCCCATTCGTCTCGGCGTCTTGTCGTCCACCCCTCGCGTCTGGACCGAACGCTTGCTGGCTGAATACCGGGCCAGTGCGCCAAGCCATCCGATAGAAATTCTCGAAGGCAGAGATCGCGATCTGCGCGAGCGGCTGGCTCGCGGTCGCATCGAACTGGCGCTGACGACGCTTCGCGATGGCGGTGAGCAGTATGTCAGTCGACCTATTCTGACAGAGGGATACTCTTTGGCACTGGGGGCTGACCATCGTCTTGCGGAACGAGAAAGCATCCGCGCCGAAGAGTTGATCGATGATCCAATGATTGTGCGCCGTCACTGTGAGTTGCTGGCAGAGACCAGCCGATTTTTTACGGCCCGTGGTGTCCGCCCGGCTTTTCCATCGCGGACCGCAAGTGACGACCGTGCCCTCAGCTATGTCCGAGCCGGGTTGGGGATTACCATCATGCCGGATGGATTTTTCGAGGATGGTGTCGCTCGCGTGCGTCTTGATGGCTTTGATTTCACCAGAGAACTGGGCCTCATTTTTGCGCCCCACGCAGATGCGGAAACGTTGCGTAATGGTGCCTTGGCTGAGGCGGTTGTCCGGGCTCTGGATGTTTCATGCGCCTTCATTTCCTGATCGAAGTTAGGTTTGTGCAGGTCAAACTAGTCGGTTGCGCCTTGCGGTCCAGCGGCTGAGCGTGGACAAGGCGCCATGAAAAGCCCGAGCCTCAATGCATCGCCTGCCGCACCCAGCAAGGGTGAGGCGACGCGCGGGCAAATTCTCGATGCGAGTGAAATCCTGTTTGCGCAGTACGGCTATCTGGGAACGTCGCTGCGCGACATCGCCGCTCAGGCGGGGGTGCGCATTGGAGTGGTCCACTACCATTTCAACAACAAGCATCTGATCCTGGATGCCGCCCTGGAGCGTAAGCTCAACCTTCTGCACGATACGATCGATGCAAGTTTTCGCCGAGTGGAGGAAAGCGGCGAACAGCTGTGCCTCGAACGCATGGTGACCGCTTTCATCTCGCCCTTTCTCGAGGCGGCGTGCCGGCCGGCCGATCCCTTACGCAATTACATCGTCATGACATCCCACTTGATGAGCACGTATCGAGTGCCCGAACTGCGCCCGATACTCGCCAAATTGAGCATCATATCGCAGATCCTGATCGACCGGATCCGCATGTATCGGCCGGATATTGGTGAACGTGAACTGCTTGCCGGAATATACCTGATCGAAGCCGCCCTTATCTTCATGGTGCAGGACCCGGGGTTTCTCGACGATATCTCAGAGGGTCACCACTCGGTCGATCGACTGGAGCAAATGGCTGGCCCTGCATTGCGATTCTTCGCCAGCGGACTTGAGGGGCTGAAATCCTCTTCCTGACCTTTTTATCAGTTAGGTCGTTCGACCAGTTTTGCTATCCGTTTCTATAACGAGACGAGATAACCACAAGCTCTCGGACAGGAGCAGAGATGGGACGGCAAGACATCCACGCCATGATGATCGACGGCCGAGACGCCGCGAACCTCAGAGGCGATCCGATAACCGGCGATCGATATACGTCGCCTGAATTCATGCAGCGCGAATGGGACCGTATGTGGACCCGCATCTGGCATATCGCCGGACGCACTGCGGAACTGGAAGAGGCCGGCGATTACGTCGTCCATAATTTCATGAACGAGTCCGTCTTTTGCGTGAAGCAGGAGGACGGATCGATCAAGGCCTTCTACAATTCCTGCCGACACCGGGGCATGCGCCTGGTCTGGGACGCAAGTTCCCAGGAGTCTTTCCAATGTCCTTACCACGGCTGGGTATGGGGCAAGGACGGTGTTCTGCAGCATGCTCAGGACCCTGAAGATTTTCCGCAGGGGAATCCTTGCGGAAAACTGAAGTTGAAGGAACTGCGCTGCGCGACATGGGGCGGTTTTGTCTGGTACACGATGGATGACCAGGCGCCGGAACTGCTGGATTACCTCGCGCCCATGCCTGATCTTTACAAGAATTATCCAATGGACACGGCCGTGCGCGTTTACTGGATGAAGATCGACCTTGATACCAACTGGAAGTTCGCGACCGATAACTTCTCCGAAAGCTATCACACGCGCACCGCCCATCCGCAGGTTCCGCCATGGATCGATCAGGACGTGGATACCGCCCGTCACGAGATGTGGTCGAACGGGCATGGCCGGACCGTGCAGCCGATGCGTCCGTCCCTGTCGGATCGGTTGCCGGAGGGTGTGGATCATCCCTTCGACATGATCCTGCAAGCCTGGGACATCGACCCTGCCAGCTATCCGGATTACGAGACCAAGGCCATGCAGGGCTGGCTGGACCTGAAGGCCGCCAAAAAGCGTCTGTGGCAAGAACGTGGCTACACGCACTACGAAAACATGGACGATGAGGAAATTACCGACAGCCCGCATACGGTGATCTTTCCCAACGTGACCATCAGCTTCCTGCCGGACAACCTGATCTTGTTCCGCACCGAACCCCATCCTACCGATCCGAGCAAGTGCACGTTCGACCTGTGGTGCATGGCCTTCCCGGTCGAAGGGCAGGAGATAGTTGAGTCGGTCATGGCAGGCCCGCAACCGCTGCGGGAAGCGGAGTTCCAGCATCGTGCCTTCGACAACGGACGCGGGGTGCCGGAGATCAAGGATCAGATCGTCTATCAGGATATGCTGCTTGCCGAAGGTCAGCAGAAGGGAATGCATTCCCGAGGATATGACGACGCCTATCTTGCCGCACAGGAAACGCGGGTGCGTTTTTTCCACGAAGTATTGAACGACTATCTGGAAGGACGGCGCTGAGCCTCCGTCAAGGGGGGTTTAGTTGATGAAACACATGCGATCGGTGCCTTTTACAAGGACGCCGGCGCGGTATGCGGGTTCGCGTTGGAAAGAGCCTGCACGAGAATAGCAGGGTCGGGCCCTGTAGGAAAATCCGACGCTGAGATCGACGACCATAATAAAACAGTGGGAGATGATGGACATGAAGGCATGGCTTAATACAGGCTCGCGCATTGCCCTGGGGGCGGCCGCGCTGATCGCGCCGCACGCGACACTGGCGCAGGAAGCGGCCGAGCCGCAGCAGCAGGGCGGCATCCAGGAAATCGTCGTGACCGCGCAAAAGCGCGCCGAAAACATCCAGGACGTGCCCATCTCCATCACCGCCGTTGGCGGAGAGCAACTGGCTGCCCGCCAGGGCACCTCGCTGCAGGCGCTGCAGGGACAGATCCCCAACGTCCAGATCGACAACTTTGCCAACACCCCGCAAAGCGCCGTTTTCACCGTGCGCGGCATCGGCGTAATCGAGCCGGATCCCTATGCGGGCAACACGGTGTCCATCGTCGTCGACGGCGTACCCCAGTTCTTCTCAATGGGCGCTTTGCTCGACTTGTACGACGTGGACCGGATCGAGGTTCTGCGCGGGCCGCAAGGCACCCTGTTTGGCGCCAATACCACGGGCGGCGTCATCAACGTGGTGACGGCACAGCCCACCGGGGAATTCGGCGGCCGGGCCAAGGCGGTCTATGGCAACTACAATCGCTTCGACGTTACCGGGTCCATTGAGGCTCCGCTGGTGAAAGACGTACTTTCGCTCAAAGTCGCGGGCATCCACACCCAGCGCAAGGGCTGGGTCACCAACGTCGTCGATGGGTCCGACTTGGGCCGCAAGAACCTGGACGCAGTGCGTGCCTATCTGCGCTTCACCCCCTCCGCCAACTTCGATGCGACGCTTCAGGGCGAGTATGTGAATGCCCGAAACGGATCGCCGATCGTCATCAACGGCGCGCGTCCGGGAGAAGCTCTTTACGTTCCGCCAGGCACGGCCGGAATGTACGTCGGCCCATGCGCGGCCAACAATCAGTCCGGCATGTGCGTCGCACCTGACAAGTACTTCGGCGCCAACAATTCGGTGCCCGACGAATCCAACATGGATACGTACTCGGGCACGCTGACGATGAACTGGCGTGATAGCGGCTTGGGAGACTGGACGTCGATCACCGGCTACAAACGGTTCAAACTGCGCGAATACACCGATCAGGACGGCAGCCCGCTGTTCCTCAACGATACCTATCGCCGCACGGTGGGGTGGCAGTTCAGCCAGGAACTGCGCACCAATCTGGAATTGAGCGATACGTTCAACGTCCTTGTCGGCGGCTTCTACCTCAAGAACCACTACGATCACATACAGGCCTACCGCCTGCAGTTCGCGGCACCAGGTCTGCTGCAGATCAACCTGCAGGATCAGGACAACTACTCGATTTCCGGATTCGCCCAGGCTTACTGGCAACTGACCGACCGCCTGAAATTGCAGGCGGGTATCCGCTATACCCACGAAAAGACGGAATCGACGCCCAGCCTCACCACCAGCATCGGCAATCCGGCTGGCTCCAACTACACGGGCGAAGGCAATACCGTCATCGGCAGCTTCACCGTCGGCGGCAAGAAAAGCTGGAACAACGTCGGCTGGAAAATGGGCGCGGATTATGAAATCGCGGACGACACCCTGCTCTACGCAAGCTGGACGCGCGGCTTCAAGTCAGGCGGCTTCACCGCGCGCGTGGGCGTGCCCGCCGATGGTGAGAACCCCTACGATCCCGAAAAGGTCGATACGTTCGAAGGCGGCATAAAGGCCGATCTGCTGGATCGCCGCCTGCGCATCAACCTTGCGGCATTCTACACCAACTACCGCGACATGCAGGTTGCGCAGATCTACTTCGACAATGCCACGGCAACGCAGGGCAACCGCATCCTCAATGCAGGCAAATCCGAGATCAAGGGCTTCGAACTGGAAGCCACGGCCGTACCGGTTGAGGGGATGACCCTGCGCGCGTCGCTTGCCTACCTCGATGCAAAGTACAAGGAATTCCTCTACGGTGATCCGCTTTCCGGGCAGATCATCGATCTTGAGGGATATCGCCTTCAGAACGCCCCCAAGTGGAACACCAGCATCGGCGCGAATTTCGTGATCCCGCTGGGCAACGGCGCCAATCTGGTGAGCGACGTGAGCTATACCTACACCAGCTCCAAGTACTACACCGCGATCCTGGACACGCCACGTTCGAAGATTCAGCCGACCCATCTGGTCGACGCATCGCTTACCTATCGCCCCGATCAGGCAGCGTGGTCGGTGGGATTGTGGGCCACCAACCTGCTGGACTCGCGCTATCTCTCGACCGTCTACGACAGTCCTGGATACGCCGGTCTCGCGGGCTACGCACCGCCGCGCCAGTGGGGCGGATCGGTCAGCTTCGACTTCTAGGGGTCGATCGCTGCCCAGCATCATTGTCGTCGTCTCCGCCAGCGCGGGGATGACGACTGCTTTGACGAAGGAAAGCTCATGAACCGCGTACACGGCAAAGTCGCCCTTATCACCGGCGGAGCCTCGGGCCTTGGCGCTGCCGACGCAAAGCTGCTGGCGGCGGAGGGCGCCAAGATCGTCATCACCGATGTGCAGGCGGATCTTGGCCGTCAGGTTGCGGCCAGCATTCCCGACGCGCTGTTTCTGGAACACGATGTCCGGGACGAGGCGCAGTGGCAGCAGGTTGTCGCGCAGACCATCGC
Source organism: Novosphingobium sp. BL-S-24 (assembly GCF_055521575.1). Classification (NCBI taxonomy): domain Bacteria; kingdom Pseudomonadati; phylum Pseudomonadota; class Alphaproteobacteria; order Sphingomonadales; family Sphingomonadaceae; genus Novosphingobium; species Novosphingobium sp. BL-S-24. The sequence goes on along the minus strand of NZ_CM145487.1, from coordinate 153,307 downwards.
CCATTTCGGCAAGCTGGACGTTCTGGTCAACAACGCCGGGCTGGTCCGCTTCGCCACGATCGAGGACTGCGATCTCGACAGCTTTCGCCTGCAGATGCAGGTAATGGTGGACGGCTGCTTCCTTGGCTGCCGAACCGCCATTCCACACATGACCAAGGGCGGCGGCGGGTCGATCATCAATGTCGCCTCGGTCGCCGCGCTCAAGGGGATCAGCGCCATTCCAGCGTACAGCGCGGCAAAGGCCGGCATTATCGCCCTGACGCGCAGCGTTGCCGTTCACTGCCAGGAACAGCGCTACGGCATCCGCGTCAACGCCATCGCCCCCGGCGCCCATGAAACGCCGATGACCCAGCAGGCGCTGGCCGAACTGCCGCCCGAAGATGCAGGACGCGACCAGTCGAATACCTACGGCCAGGGCAAGCCCGAAGATGTGGCGAACCTTGTGCTGTTTCTGGCGTCGGAGGAATCGCGGCAAATCACGGGTACGCACATCGTCATCGACAATGGCGAGACGGCGCGATGACCATCGCCCTGATCGCCGACAAACAGGCCATCGCCAACGTGCTCGCCCAACACAGCCGGGGCGTGGACCGTGCGGACGTGGGGCTGCTGGCGGATTGCTATCATCCTGACGGAACGGTCGATTATCGCTTCTATGCCGGACCCGCTGCCGAATTTGCGACGATCCTGTGCGGCGCGCAGAAGGCTGGGCCGGTCACGTCGCACCGCACGGCGCAGATGTGGATCGAGTGCGATGGCGATAGCGCCTGGTCCGAAAGCTACATCATGGCCTACGCCTCTTCGGCCGGAGAGGACGGCCCGGCTACGCAGCACCTGATCTGCGGTCGATACCTCGATCGCCACGCCCGCCGCGATGGCCGCTGGCGCATGACGCACCGCACTTATGTACTCGATACCAATATTAACTGGACGGGTGGCACTGCCCTGCCCGCATTGGGACCCCTGGGAAACCACGTCCCGGTCGGCAGCCACGGCAGCACCGACGCAGGCATTGCCCTGCTCGCGCAGGCACGCGCCCGCAACCAGGCCCAAGGAGCAACGACGATGACGCATGACGACAGCATGATCGACGCGGTGATCTCCCGCCAGCAGATCGCTGACCTGACCATGGCCTATTGCCGCGGCGTGGACCGCGCTGACGTGGAACTGCTCGCAGGTATATTTCACTCCGACAGCACCGTCGTCAGCGGCGCGTTCAACGGCAACGGCAAGACGTTCGCCGCCGAGATATGCGGCGTGGTGGAAACGGCATTCGACCAGACGTTCCATTCGATCGCAAACCAGTGGATCGAAGTGAACGGCGATGGGGCGGTCGGCGAAACCTATGTCCTCGCCGTGGCGACCACGCGCGGTGACGGATCGACCGACATGTTCACCGGCGGCCGCTACATCGATCGGTTCGAACGGCAAGACGGACGGTGGGGCATTGCCGAGCGCACGTTCGTGCTCGACTGGCAGCGCTCCGAACCCAGCACGCGCGATATGGAAGGCGGCATGTACGCCGCGCTCGACCTGCACGGTGCGCGCGGCAAGGGCGATCCGGTCTACTCCTTCGCGCGGCAATAGGCTCCGTTATTGTATGGATCAATGCATGGGTATTGCATCCATGCATTGATGGCGTATATGCAGGCAATCTCTTGCCGAGGTTGCTGATCATGGATGAACCCGAAGCCGCATCGAAAAGCAAAGGCCAGTGGATCTGGCATTGTGGTCTTAAGGGCCTGTGCCCGCGCTGCGGCAAGGGGCGCATGTTTCGCAAGTGGCTGAAACTGCAGGACCGCTGCCCGTCCTGCGGGTTGAACTACAACTTCGCCGCACCGGATGACGGACCGGCCTTCTTCTCGTTGTGCATCGTCGCTTTCCCGCTGACGTTCTTCGCGGTGTGGCTGCAGGTGAAGTACGAACCGCCTTTCTGGGTCCATCTCGTAACCTCCTTCCCGCTGCTCGCCATCGGCTGCGTGCTGCCGCTGCAGTACATCAAGGGCTGGCTCGTCGCGTCGCAGTACGTGAACAAGGCACAGGAAGCTGGAACCGAAAAGCTCTGGGCGGATCTCCACGCCCGGTCGGACGCCAAGGATGACTGATACCGGACTGGCCGCGCACATCGTGGCGGACGTCTACGATGCCATCAACCGGCACGATCTTGCGGCCATGCTGCGCGCGGGCAAGGCCCATGATTTTCCCGAAGTTGCGGCAGTCGCCTCGCGGCTATCGGCCTATACCGCCCGCACCGCCCATCATGAAGCGGCGCTGGCGCAGTACGCCGACCCGCATTTCTGGGACTCGGACACGCCCGGAGGCCCGCTTGCCCTGCACGACGGCGGCGAAATGGCGCGTAACGTGTTGGCGGGCCGCCCGCCGTTCTTCCATCGGGACTGACCGGCGATGCAGGGCTGGATACCGGACATCAGCAGAGCAAGCGGGCCGAAATACCTCGCCATCGCCGCCGCACTGTCGCGCGATATTGAAACTGGCGCGCTGTCCTCCGGCGATCGCCTGCCCCCGCAGCGCGTGCTCGCCGATGCGCTGGGCGTCGATCTGACCACCGTCACCCGCGCTTATGGTGAAGCCCAGCGGCTGGGGCTGATCGAAGGCAGCGGGCGGCGCGGCAGTTTCGTGCGAGCGAAGGCCGCCCCAACCCCTTCTGCCACGACCAGCCCCGATCCGGGCGACACCGGCATGAATGCCCCGCCGGACGGCTTCGGCGGAAATCTGGCCGCCGCCTTTCGCGACAGCGCGGCAAGTCTGCTTTCCTCTGGAATGAGCGCACCCTTTCAATACCAGCGCAGCGGCGGCGCGTCGTCGGTACGCAGGGCCGGCGCGGACCTGCTTGGTGCACGTGGCATTCCGTGTGACGAGGATACCGTCCTTGTCACTGCGGGGGGCCAGAACGCACTCCATGCGATTTTCAGCGCGGAGTTTTCCGCTGGAGACAGGGTCGCGATCGGGACCTTTGCCTATCCCGGCCTGCTTTCGCTGGCCCGCCGTTTCGGCGTCTCGCTCGTGCCAATCGCATGCGACGAGCACGGCATGCGGCCCGATCTGCTGGCGGCAGCGTGTCTGGCGGACAGCATTCGCGGCGTCTACATCGTCCCTGCGAACGACAACCCCACAACCATCACCATGCCGGTAGACCGCCGCCAATCCATCGCCGCCGTTGCGCAAGCCCATGGTTTGCTGGTGATCGAGGATGACGCCTACGGCCTGCTCTGCGCCCAACCCACCGCGCCTATCGCTGCTTTCGCGCCGGAGCGGACGTGGCATGTCGCCAGCGTTTCGAAAATCCTGACGCCCGGCCTGCGCGTGGCATGGCTGCGCGCGCCGGACGTTGCCAGAGCCTGGCGGCTGGCGGCCGACCTGCACGAAACCTCGGTGATGGCACCGCCGCTCAACGCGGCGATCGTAGCGCAATGGCTGCAGACGGGCATGTTCGAACGCCTCGTCGACGAAGTGCGTAACGAGGCACGGGCGCGCCAGACCATCGCGCATCAATGCCTTGCCCCCGCTACATTCAGGTCGCAGGAATACGGCTACCACCTGTGGATCGCCACGGGCGGGGCGAACGCGCAGCAGATTACGGAAGCCATGCGCCAGCACGGACTATCCGCGATCCCCGGCGAAGCCTTTGCCGCCGATCGCCTTTTGCCGGACGTCGAGACCAGCATGCGCGTCTCCATCGGCGGCACCATCGGCCATGATCGCCTGCAACGCGCGCTGACGCTGCTTGCTGCCCTGATCGGCCCGGATGGCACGCGCAAGGTCAGCATCGTGTAGGTTTGACCATTGCGCCCGGCGGCGCATTGCGGCAGCTTGATCGCAAGGTGGGGACCGATCGAGGAGAACGAGATGACCGCCCCGCGCGAAAACAAGACCCGCATCGGTGACCACCAGCTGCATCCGGACACCCTGATGCTGAACTATGGGTACGATCCGGCACTGTCCGAAGGCGCGGTAAAGCCACCGGTATTCCTGACCTCCACGTTCGTGTTCCCGACCGCCGAGGAGGGCCGCGACTTCTTCGATTACGTGGCAGGCCGCAAGGAACCGCCCCCAGGACAGGGCCGTGGGCTGGTCTATTCTCGCTTCAACCACCCCAACAGCGAAATCGTGGAAGACCGACTTGCCGTCTATGAAGGGGCCGAGGCCGGGGTCGTCTTCTCATCCGGCATGGGCGCGATCACTACGGCGATGCTGGCGTTCGCGCGGCCCGGCGATGTGATCCTTCATTCGCAACCGCTTTATGGCGGCACCGAAACGCTGATCGCCCGGACATTCGCCAACCTGCAGGTCAAGGCCGTCGGCTTTGCCAATGGACTGGATGAGGACGAAATCGGCGCAGCGGCGCGGCAGGCCATGGGGATGGGCCGCGTGTCCATCATCATGGTGGAAACGCCGGCGAACCCCACCAATTCGCTGGTCGATATCGCCCTCCTGCGCCGCGTATGCGACACCATCGAGAGCGAGCAGGGCCATCGTCCACTGCTGATGTGCGACAATACACTGCTCGGCCCCGTCTTCCAGCATCCGCTTCGCCATGGCGCGGACATTTCCCTGTACTCGCTGACCAAATACGTCGGCGGCCATTCCGATCTGGTGGCGGGTGCGGCGCTGGGATCGGCGGCGCTGATGCGCGAGGTTCGCCTGCTGCGCAGTGCCATCGGTACGCAGCTCGATCCGCACAGTTGCTGGATGCTCAGCCGATCGCTGGAGAGTTTGGGGCTGCGCATGGAGCGCGCCGACGCCAACGCAGCGATCGCGGCCACGTTCCTGCGCGATCACCCGAAAGTCCAAAGCGTGGCCTATCCGCCGTTCTTCCCTGAAGGATCGCGGCAGCGGGAGGTGTTCGCCGCGCAATGCACCGGGGCGGGATCGACCTTTGCGTTTGATATCGTAGGCGGTCAGGAGGCGGCGTTCCGGTTCCTGAATGCGCTGCAGATATTCAAACTGGCAGTCAGCCTGGGCGGCACGGAATCGCTCGCCAGCCATCCTGCGACGACCACGCATTCCGGTGTGCCGGTCGATGTGCGCGATCGTATCGGCGTGCTGCAATCGACCGTTCGCCTGTCGATCGGCATCGAACATCGTGACGATATCGTGGCCGATCTGGCGCAGGCGCTGGACGCTACATGACGAATCCCAGAACGGTGCAGTAATTCCCGTACTGGGAAAAAGCACTTCCTTAATAGATGCCCTTTGATTAGTAACGGCGACAGTCGTCGGCGTCATTACAATCACGCGTGACGGTTTTACTTTATCAAGTTCGCGGGGGGCCGGTGAACAGGGGTGAACTTTACGATGCAATTCATGACGATACAGCGTTCGCGGAGTTGCCTCAGACGTTAGCGCGGTTGGCGGGCGGTCGCTCTTCCACGTTATATCGTTTCAATGCTGCGCAAGAACTAACCGATCTTCAGTACGCTTATTTCTCAAAAGAATCGATCGACTTCATTCTGGAGGACCCGAGTCGCCGGTTGGATACTTGGGGTAACATTGGTTTTACGGTCGGGCCCACCGGTCGCGCCGTGGCAATGGACGATCTGCTTCCTGAAGAACAATTCCGGAATTCGGCATTCTGGAATGAAGTGATGCGCCCGATTGGCGACGATACCGGGCATTGCATGGGCCTGATCCACAAGCTGGGCGGCGATACGCTTTGTACCGCCATTCAGCGCTCGTTCGGCGCGGGTGCGTTCACGCCGGAAGAGACGGCGGGCCTGGACGACCTCGTCCTTGATCTTCATCGCATCTATCTGGCGCGCACCATGATCGGCGAGCGGGACCGCAAGATCGGCAACCTCAACGATCTGTTGAACGCGGGGGATGAGGGACTGCTACTGGTCGGCCCCACTCTGCGCGTGATCGAAGCGACACCCCCGGCGCAGGCCGTTCTGGCCGCAGGGTCGGCGGCATCGATCAAGAACGGGCGCCTTCATTTCGCCAATCCCCAACTGGAACGTCAGGTTCGCAAGGCGGTGGAGGACACGCTTCACCGGCGTACGACCGAGCAAGTCGCCTTTGCGTGTGAGCATCCTGAATCCGGGCAGATCGTGCGGATGCTGGTCCTTCCCGTGCAGCGCGACGGCGCGACTGGCTGCGTCGTCCGGGTACGCGATGAACGCCCTCCACGGTCGAACGCGGACATTTGGCTGGCGCAGCACTTTGGCCTCACCCAGGCAGAGGCGCGCGTGGCCGAAGCGCTGGCCGCCGGGCATTCTCCCAATGAGATCAGCGACATGCGATCGGTCAGCCTGCACACCGTACGGACCCAGGTGCGACAGGTCCTGCAAAAGACCGGCTGCGAGACGGTGACCAAGCTGGTCGTCCTTCTACGCAGCCTGCCCTGAGCCTCTCCTGATCTAGCGCCGCGACCCGGCGATGGCGGCCATTGCGTCGACCGCGATCTGGCGCCCGCTGGCGAGCGGGCTGACTGGAGCGGGGGTTGCGCGCACGAAGCCGTTCGGCCCTGCCACGTAAGGCATGCGGCCGACTTCGGGCTGGCCGTCGCTGACAGTCATCGCCACGATCTCGCCGCTGCGCACGTCGCGAACGATGATCTTGAACGCGCCGTCGCCCGATCCGCGACTGAGCGGGGTCACTTCCATCGTCCAGTCGGCCCGGCCTTGCAGCGCCTTCATCTCCACTGCCTGCGCATTGGCAGGATCGCTGCCCAGTGCCGCCGCGCGGACGATGGTGGTCCGGTCGATCAAGCGCACGCCCGCGTTCGACAGCGCCTGAACGAAGCCGCGCTGCAAGTCGAAATCATCGGCATCGCTGTAGGGAGACGCGCGGCGGCCCCGATCAAGGCGGCCGGACGTCGTGCGGATGGTGCCGTCGGTCCCACTCTCGGACGTCGAGTCATAGCGCGAATGCGAGCCGCGCCGGGTGCTGCGCTCATCGAGATCCCCGGACGCACTGCCGGTAATGCGCGAAGAAAACTCGGTCACCTCCTCACGCTCGGTTTCGATGTCGTCGGTCAGCTCGCGGTTCCAGAACACGACGACACGCGGCGAACGGGCGCGGGCATAGGCGCTGGAAAAGCCGGCCGCGCGGTCCATCCGGGTCGGCGGGCCGATGCGATCCATCGTTTCCGGCTGGCCAAGACGGTCCGCCCCTTCCGCCCATTCACCCGCCATGCCCGGCTGGCCGGAGCGCAAGCCCCCCTCCTGCGCCACGGCCATTGGCATGTGCCCGGCGACCGTCAGGCCGACGATCAACGCCGCGCGGGTCACGAACCCCCTGCCCACCGTCACTGGTCGCTCCGCAGTTCGATCAGGTAGTATTCGACGCCGCGTGGGCTGATCGAACGCTCCTGATACGTGCTCATCGACAAGGGTGACAGGTGTACAGTCTTCCACACGGACGACGGCTCGGCAGGCCCCTGCCCCTGGTTGAGAAATGATGAGCGCGCCTGAACGACCAGCGGCTTCTTGGTGCAGTTGACCAGCCGCGCCGTGACTTCCAGCGTATCGGCGGGAGTGCGGCTGACGAACAGCCCCTCCACGATGACCTTCTTCCACACGCCGCGATCGTTCATCTGCACCGCGTTGAGGTCCACCGGGGTCATCGCTCGCGGGATGTTGGCGACCAGCGCGGGCCCGCCATGCGGAGGATCGCGGCGGGCAGCGCCGATGCTGCATTTGAGCGGGCGGTTCTCGCGCGCGGTGGAGGGCGATCCCCCCAGAACCGCGCTGACTGCCAATGCGGCGACCGCGATCGCCAGCGTGCGATTGATCACAGTGCAGTTCCTTCAAGTGTAGTGCGGAAAGCCTTGTTCTTCAACTGGACCGGCTTCTTGCGGTTTTGCGAAGCGGCGACACCCGCGTCCTCACCGATGATGTCGGTGCCGAACACACCGGGCCGTGAGCGCATCCACACGACATTGCACGCCTTGCCGCCGCCGCGGCGAGCGGTTCCGGCCAGTTCCAGCGGCTCGGCGCCTTTCAGGTACTTGCCCTGGTACTGCCACCCATCGGTCTTGGTGTTTGCGGTGCCGACCATGATGAGGTCGGGCAGCCCCTCCCACGCGCGAATGTCTGCATTCGTCTTCATCGCGCCGGAGAACATGGAGAACATGCTGCCCGCAAGCTGCATGTATGGGTCGCCGCCCATCATGCCCTGCATGGCCAAGGCAGAACCGACCGCGTCGGTGCCTTCCTTCCAGTTGGCCTTGCCGTTCATCACGCCGTCGATCGCGCGACCGCCGCGCGTGGTCGCCTGATACTTCACGCTGCTCGCCAGCTTCATCGGCACGGCAACCTGCTGCTTGCCATCGACCAACGTGATCGTCGTATCGCTTTCGTCGTATTCCGCCCCGGCCTGGAACAGCAGCTTCTGCGCCTGCGCCGCGTCACGGGCCTTTACCGGACCATTGCCCAGTTCCGCCACGAACAACACGTTGTCGCCATCGGCGGGTATCACCAGGTCCTTCTGGGACTTCACCGCCAGATCGAACGATTCCTTGGCAGACGATTTGTCGCCCGCGCACTTCTGGCTCCAGCCCTTGAGGTAGTTCATCACGGCGAAATCGCCCTGGAAGCTTTCCTCTTCCGAAAGCGTATCCTGGTATTCGGCGTTGCGGAACGACACGGTGGCATCCTGGAACTTGCCTTCCTGAAGGAAGATCAGCCCGCGATAGTAATAGGCCATCGAACGTTCGTAAGGTTCGCCCTTGAAGTCCTTGTTCGCTTCGTTGTGGAAGATCGACCGGGCGGTTGCCGCCTGAGGATTGTCGGCATAGATCGTCTCGATGCGGTTCAGTGCCTGATCGAACGCCCAGCCGGCGTCCTTCATCAGGCCTTCCTGATACGCGGCAAGGCCAAGTCGCTCGAAATTGAGCACCGCGTTACGCTCGCCGCCCGTGTAGAGCGCCTGATACAAAGGCCGCAGCTTTTCCGGCTTGCTGGCGACGTACGCGGAGATTTCATCGGGATACGGGCCTTCGCCGTACTTGGCCTTCAGGTCGCGCAGACGCTTCGCTTCGGCCTGCGCCGCGAGTTTGGCGGCCTTCGCCTCAGCCTTTGCATCGACAGCGGCAGTAGCTGTTGCAGCCGGGGCGGCCACGGCGGCCGGTTCAGCCTGCGCGATGGCGGCGGCGGCGATCAGGTTGGTCGAAAGAAGAGCGGCAATGATGGTAGAGCTACGCATAAGTTTCCCCCTTATGTGTCAGGAATCCGCGCGACGAGACGAGGTCACGCGTCCAGTTATTGCTTTGAAGATCAGCGGTAGACGACGTCGTCACCCGCAGCGCGCAGGATGACGTAAGGCTCGCCGGTCCATGGAAGGTCCCCCGTTTCCATGTCGACCAGTTCGAACACCACCTGGGTGCGGCGCTGCACCAGACCGGAGCGCTGATCACGCGAGTCCAGCGAGGTCACGCGTCCGATCAGTTGGTAATCGACACCAGACACGCCCCTGGTCATTCCGCGAGTCCCGACATCCGCGACGCCCGAACGCTTGAGCTCACGCTCACGCATGACGATGTCCATCGCTTCACGGCTGACGAAGCGGATGCGACCTTGCGCCGCCCGGCTGAGTTGCGCGCGCAGCATCGAGGTGATCATGTCCCGGTCGATGCGCTGGATGCTGTTGTTGTAGAACTTTTCGCTGTCCACCACGATGCGTGGCGGCGTGGCGGTTCCCACGATGTCCGGCCGCGACATCAGATCGCGCACCACGTTGTTGGCCATCCGTTCTATATCGACGGACTCGATCGACTGGCCGAACACCGCGCCCTTGCTTTGCGGATCCAGTTCCATGGCCTGCGTGCCGCGCTTGTTCGATCCCGCGTGCGCGGCACCCCCTGCCATGACGCACGCGCATGCGGACGCCGCCGCGATAAGATATCGAAACTGCATGAGTACCCCTATTCAACGGTGGCCGCATCGTTTCCGATGCGGCCAGACCGTGCCCCGGGATTGCTATTTCATGACTTGGTATGTCTATTCATCATCACAATTGATGATGCCGTGGCGAATACTGGTTTGTCACCATGCGGTCCCTGGACGATAATGGAAGACGACAGGCAACCATGCCCGCTTCATCCGGTTATCCCGTCGAATGACACATATCCGGGAGCGAGGCCGATCCATGACTGATGCCGTCAACGTGAACACAGCGAGTGCGGAAGAGCTGGACGCCGTGCCGGGGCTTCAGGGTCATGGCTTCGAGATCGTCCGCTATCGCGGGGAGCGCGGGCGCTTCACCGATCTGCGCCAACTTGAGGAGGTGCCTGGCATGGCCGGAAAGGTCGATGGCACCAGCGCAGCGCTCAGCGTCGGCGATAGTTGACGCAGCCTCTCGTTCAGGCCGCCAGACTATGCATCCCTGCCATGGCGGCCTGATAGAGATCCTCGCAGCGATCGATCCATAGCTCGCGCGTGAACATCGCCTCTACCCGCTGACGGGGACGGACGCGTGGGATCGCCATGGTGTCAACGATCGCGGCGGCCAGCGCCTTCACATCCCCGGGCGCCGCAAAGCGGCCGGCATCGCCGATCACTTCCCGCGCTGCTCCCTGATCGAAGGCAGCGATGGGTAGACCGCAGGACATCGCCTCTATCGCTACCAAGCCGAACGGTTCGTCCCAGCAGGGCGTGAACAGGAATACCGACGCCTTGCCGATCTGACGCGCCAGATTGGCCGGGTCCAGATGACCGCCATAGCGTATGGTCTCGCTCAACATGGGCGCAACGTGCGTTTCCCAGTATTCGGGATCCTCCATCGGGCCGTAAAGGGTCAGAGCGATACCGGCGATCATCGCTGCCCGAATGGCGAGATGCGGCCCCTTGTTGGGCGTGATGCGCCCGCACCATGCCGCCGTTCCGTCGCCGTTGGCCACGAACGGCCAGAGCGCGGGATCGATTCCATTGTGCAGAACGCTGACTCCGGGCGGCGTTTGCTCGGGAAACCACGCCTCCAACTGGCGCGCCGAGGTAACGGTCAGGCGATGCGTCGCGGCGATGCTGGCGGTGACGAAGCCATGCAGGGCATCGTACGGCGGCACGTGAAGCGACGTGACCGTCGGCACTTGCGCGGTGCGGCGCGGCTCCAGCGCAAAACGGTGCAGGCTGTTGTTGTGCACCACATCGAACCCACCCGCCGCGATCCGTTCGCAGGCAGCGGCGTATCCCCGGTCCAGATGCGCGATCAGCGGGGCGGAGCCGCGATGCTCGGCCCAGGGGAACGTGCGTTCGTAATGCTCGTCCAGCACGGGATCGATCGTAAAGCGTGGATCGCTGTCACCCGAAGCGAAGAGCACCACGTCATGCCCACGGGCGCGCAGGCCATCGGCCAGATGCCAGCAGTGCGCTTCCATTCCGCCGGCAAAGGGGTGGGCGATGCGCTGGCGCACATGCCCCAGGATCGCGATCCTCATGCGGCGACGAGAGCGTCATCCGCAACGCAGCGCGCTTCGAGCAGGCGGATGACCGTGGCGCTGTTCGCGTAAGGCTGCTCGCTCTGCTGCCCGGTCAGTGCCAGATCAGCCTCGCTGGGACTGCGCAGGATGGTGATGGGCTGGCCGGGAGTGTGATCGATCAGGCCCATCATCCCGAACGCATGAAGCCAATGCCCCATGGTGCGATAGCCCCACTTGGCCTCGAAAAGCTGGGCATTGCGCACGACGCTTTCCAGATGATGGACGGGCGGCATGTGATGCGGATGGTACTGGTGATAGGCCAGCCCACCCTTCAACCACGCGATGGGGACGCCGGCCGTGCTGATCGTCTTGCCGAAATCGGTGTCTTCCCCGCCATACCCGAAATAACGCTCGTCAAAGCCGCCGACGCGAAGGAATGTGTCGCGCCGCATCGCAAAGTTCAGTGACCAGAAGCAGCGATAATCGGCGCAAATTTCGATCCCGCTGGGCGGCGGGCCGCGGCGGTCCGAATGCTTGACCCCCACGCGCGCGAATTCCTCGAACGACCATGCTTCCCGCGTCGCGCCGCCGGGCAGATAAAGCACTTCGCCCATAAGCAGACCGTCGAACTCCGCCATGTGTCTGGCGTAATCTGCGATAAGGCTAGGTTCCGCGATGCAATCCATGTCGAGGAAGATCAGCAGTTCGCCTTCTGCCGCCGTTGCCGCCGCGTTCCGCGCTTCGGCAAGGCGCAGGGTATCGGAACAGACGCGCATCTGCCGGATCGGAAATGGAGCAGGAGGAAGCGCGTAAAGCTCGTCCTGCATCACCGCCACGATCAGTTCACCGGGAAGCTCTGTTTGCTGTGTCAGCCCATGGACCAGATTCACCAGATGAGCGTCGCGGCCTTTTGCCAGCGTGACGACGGAAACAGGGTGCTTGGTCATTGGGGCTCCATCAACGGGGGGCAAGGGATTGGAGAGGCGATTGGTGTCGGTTGGTCGGTTGGCCAAAGACGATGGCTCAAGGCTTCCAGCCAATCGGCGGCTATGCGGGCAGGCTCGCTCTCGATCATGGCGCGCTGGATATCCGGGCGATGGCTACGCAGTGTATCGTCAAGCGCCTGCTGCCACGCCTGCGCAGAGGATGGCAGATGCGGCCGTATGCAAGCGGCACCCGCCGCGCCCAAGGCATCGGCTTTGCAGTGCTGCTCATCGAAATAACGCCATTCCGGCACTGCGAGCCACGGACGCCCTGCCGCCAGAACCTGCTGGCAGGTTGTGTTGCCGGTAGAGGAGATGACGATGTCCGCTGCTGCGATGTAGTCGGCGGCGTTTTCCACCCAGCCTCTATGCTCGATGTTGGCAGGTTCGGTGGCGTGCCAGTCGCGCTGTACGGGTCCGATGGTGATCCATTGCGCATCGGGCCGAGTGCGCGCCCCGACGCCCAGCGGCGCCTGAGCGAAACCTCCGCCACCGCCGCCCGAGACGACAAGGATCATCTGCGCATCGCGGCCAATTCCGATCCGCTGGCGAGCGACTTCCCGCTCCACCGACAGCGTATCGACGCCCAGACCACCGACAAAACACGTCTTGGCCCGCATCGCCTCGTCCCAGTCAGGCTGGGCGAGGTCTGCATGAAATGCCGCGAGCAGCCCTGCCGCCCCGTCATACGCCGCGCGATGACCTGCGTCGGAGCGTTGACCGTGCTGCAGCACTTTCACATGCGGGACGGAACATATGCGCGCCAACTGCCCAACCTCGGCCGAGACGTCGCAGATCAACAGTGCCGGGTCCGCTTCGTGGAACCATGCCGTCATCGTCGCCATCGCGTGGCGGATGCCCGGCCATCCCAATGGCGCGCAATGCAGCGTTTCCGGTGTTCCTACCCAGTCGCTGGAGCCGATCTCCCCCCCGGTAGGCTCGAATAGCGAGGGGATGCGGACGATCCGTGCATGGTCCGGCAAATCAGGGAAAATGTCGTCGCGGGCGCTGAACAGGGTGAGCGGTCGCGACGCCGGCAGCGCGTGGGCAATGGCGGCGGCGCGCTCTGCATGGCCCCTGCCCTGATGGTGAACGAAGTATCCGAAGGGCCGCATCACGCCGCCACCGGCATGGCCTGGGCCATCACGCCATGCTGCTCAAGTCCCTCCAGAATTCCGGCTGCATGGTGTTTCAGCGCCCGGTACATGCCGGAGCGCATGGGCAGATCATCCAGATCGGCATCCGCATTGCCGACGAGGATGGAGTAGCCGCACTGCGCCAGCATGTCGGCATCGTTACCGCTGTCTCCCGCTGCGATGCAGGCCGAGATCGGCAGACCAAGCCGCGCGGCATACGCGGCGATCGCTGCGGCCTTCCCGCCCTTGATCGGTAGGACATCGATCAGGGTATCATGCGAGTGAATTACCTTGCCCAGCAGCCCGGCATCTTGCAGCGCTTGACGGATAAGCCCGGCGGTAGCCGCATCGCCGAAAAAGCTGCGCTTATGGCGCGTCTGCACGCGAGCGGGCTGCTCCTCCAGCTCAAATGGCCGCAAGGCTCGATCAACAGCCGACAGATCCCAGCCATCGTCGAGGGACGCTTCGAAATCCGGGCACGATCGCCATTCGCCGTCGTCGCCCGGCAGCATTATGCTGGACCCTACATCGACAATATAGGCGTCCGGCTGCGGCAGGTTCCAGGCATCGAGGATGCGTCGTGCATCAACGAAAGGCCGACCGGTGGCGATGACAAAGGGAATGCTCCGCTTCCCCGCCCAATCGCGGAAAGCCAGCGCGCTTTCGCGGCACCCCGTGAGCGTGTTGTCGATATCGCAGGCAAGAAGCCCGGGCGTGCTCTGAGCTCTGTATATCGCGACTGATGCTTCGGCATAGGCGGGCCAGGAATAGCCATCGATGGCGTTCAGACCGGCCACGGCGTGGCGGCGATGGTGCTGGGGATCGGACAGCAGGGCATGGCAAGCGTCGGCAATCGCACGGGTATCACGCGGGTCGATCAGGATGCCATTGCCCAGCGCGCCCACGATCTCCACCGGACCGCCATGGCACGTAGCAACCACCGGCACCCCTGCGGCCGCGGCCTCGATCAGTGTGAGGCCGAAAGGTTCATGCAACGCGGGATTGATGAAGATGCCACCGTTCGCCGCCAGCGCGTACAGAGCCGCGACATCGCCCGCGCCATGTGATGCTGGGAGGGCGACTTTGCCGCGCAGCGCGGGCTGGGATGCCAGTTGCCTCAGTTCTTCCAGCACCTCGCTCTCCTCACCGCTTGCATGATCATGCTGCCCGGCGAGGATCACCAGATTGGCGGCCGAGCGAAGGCATTCGTCCGCTGCGAACGTATCGAGGATCACGGATAGGTTCTTCTTGCGAACAGGCCGTGCTACCGCAAGGATGATCGGCAACTGCGGGCGGTCTAACCAATCTCCGAGACGATCCGCAACGGTGTCGGTGGACACGCCACGGACTATGTGCGGTACTCCGGGTTTCAGGCGATGGACCCGGTCGCCGGTTGCAACATCATAGGCTGCGATCTGGCGATCGGCTTCGTCGTGGGTTGAAACGAGGATCGCGTTTGCGTCAGCAATAGCAGCGCGTTCGTTCCGGATGCGCGCATCTAGCGCGCTGTCGGCCAGCCCCAGCTTCAGCTTGTCGATCCCCAACGCGTGCGGGGTATAGGCGACAGGAATCCCAAATCGCCGCCGCGCCTCGATCGCAATGGCGGCAGCATCGGCGAAATGCGCGTGGATCACATCGGGAACGACGGGGAGTGACCCCAGATGCGCGCAAAACGCCTCGGTCAACGCCGGGAGTTCGGCGGACAGAGCTTCTTTTTGCAGGTAGGCCCGGTTCCGCGTGGCGATGCGGTTGATCGTCAACTTAGCGCAAATGGATTCCGATGATTGGGCATGCATCGCATCGAGCGTTGGATCAGCGAACAGGCGCGTCACGATCGACACCAAGCGAACATCATCTCGCGCTGCCTGAGCCTGCGCCGCTTCCAGAATGTAAGCAATATGTCCGCCCGTGTCGGGAGTAATACCAAACAGTACAGGCGGCGCCTTTAAACATCCGCCAAGCGCAAGATGAATGATGAACAAGAAGCCCCCTTTGATGATACCGGGCTTCAACGTCGACTTACAGGCTTTGATCCTGCTGATATGTCGTGGGCTAATGTGGGTTAGTGCGATTTCTCGTTGGTTTCCTGAATGTTTCTCAGCGCAGAAACTTACCGCATCACCGTTCGTTGTTAGCCCCAATTTTAACCGAATATGGTCGTCAAAGCCTCATCACCAGATCTTGCGGAAGTGGGTGCGACTTAAGCTGGAACATGCCGCAAATATCGACCAAGCAAGGCGTGAAGGCGGGGTTCATCTCTTCCTGCGGGTCTGGCTTACGACAAGGATAGTTCATTGGAATTGGAAACCGCTACCCCCTCGCGTTACTGGTCGCTCAGCCGCATTGCCGCTGCCGCCGTGATGATCATCGCAATCGCGGGAGTGGCGCTGCTGATGGTGAAGCTGTCCAGCTTCCTGATGCTGGTATTCGCGGCCATCGTGCTGGCAGTCGTCTTCGATGCCATGACAAGGTTCATCTGTTCGCTACTACCGATCGGACGGGGTTTTTCCCTGGCGATTGCCGTCATCGTCCTGCTGGGGACATTCGTTGGCGCGCTGGTGCTGTTCGGGGCGCAACTGACCAGCGAATTCGACACGATCCGGGAAAGTCTGCCCAAAGCGATCAACCAGCTTCAGGCCTTTCTCGAACGCAACGGGTTTGGCGAGGCGGCCAACGGCGCGCTTGAGAAAGGGAAAGACAGTCTTTCCGGCGTCGTATCCCGGATCGGCACCTACATGCTCGCGGTAGGAAGCGGACTGACCAATCTTGTCCTGGTGATCTTCGCCGCGATCTTTCTGGCGTCCGATCCAAAGGTCTACCGCGAGGGGTTGCTGCATCTCGTACCGAAGAAAGGCATGGACGTCGCCGAAGCGGGCCTGGCCGATGTCGGCCATGGCCTGAATGGCTGGATGAAGGGGCAGGTCATCTCCTCCATCGTGGTGGCATCCTTGACCTCGGCGGGCCTTGGCCTGCTTGGGGTACCGTCGGCGGCGGGCCTCGGCGTCATCGCCGGACTGCTGGACGTCATCCCGATGATCGGCCCGGTGATCTCCGGTGTACCGGCGGTGCTGCTCGCGTTTACCCAGTCTCCGGCGACTGCACTGTGGACGGTGGTCCTGTTCCTGATCGTGCAGCAACTGCAGGGGAATGTCCTCCAGCCCATGATCCAGAAACAGGCCGTTGATGTACCGCCCGCCGTCCTGCTGTTTACCGTGGTCGCCGCCGGGACACTCTTCGGCTTTCTCGGCGTGCTGCTGGCCGCTCCCTTCACCATCACCATCTTCGTGCTGGTTAAGCGGATCTATGTGAAGACGCTTCTCGACAAGGATATCGATCTGGAAAACGGCTAGCACCCGTGTTTGCGATGGGCAGATTGCTCTTCGCTCGGCCGGATCAGGGATAGGCCGTATTCCCAATCCTGAGCAAATGAGCACAGATCTATTGCGAACGAAATGCAAAAGCAGTAGCGGCGATCCCGGTGGCGCGCGTTTTTTGCGCCTGCGGGGGCGGCATACGTGGTTACGGTTCAAGGGCGATTAGTGTGTCTGTGCAGCGCGGGATTGTCGTTGGTTTGCGCGACGCCCGCCGTTGCTGAGACCGAGGCCATCGAACCGGGCGGGCCAGCGGGGGAGATCATCGTCACGGCCCGCGACGCTAACGCCAGCATCCTCGGCACCGACACACCGCTTACCATCTATCCGCAATCGGTCCGGGTGCTCGATAAGGATGCCCTGGCCAATCTGAATGCCCCGCGACTTCAGGATGCGCTCGATTACGCGGGCGGTGTCTCCCGTCAGAACGACTTCGGCGGATTGTGGGACAAGTACGCGATCCGGGGCTTCGCCGGAGACGAGAACGCGGGGCCGGATATTCTCATCAATCGTTTCGGTAGCAATTTCGGTTTCAACGCCCCGGTCGATACCGCCACGATCGAGCGGGTGGAGGTGCTGAAGGGTGCCAGCGCCGCGCTGTCCGGGCGAGGAGAGCCGGGCGGCTCCGTCAATATCGTCACGAAAGCGCCGCTGGATCACGCCCATGCCGCTGCCAGTGTCAGCTATGGCAGCTGGAACGCAGCCCGCGTCACCGCCGATATCGGCGGACCGATAGCCGCGGACCTGTCCGTTCGCCTCGTGGGCGCGGTGGAAGACCGCGACAGCTTCCGCGACTACGTCGATGCAAAGCGCAAACTCATCGCGCCGTCGATTGCGTGGCGGCCCCTGCCCGGTCTGCGCCTGCTGTATCAGGCTGAGTACATGCGCAACGACACGGTGCTGGACCGTGGTATAGTCGCCATTGCGGGAAATGCCCGTGCGATGAAGCGATCTACGTTCGTGGGCGAACCCGGTGACGGCCGCATCGCCCAAAAGATCTTCTGGCAGCAGGGCAGCCTGTTCGCCGAGCTCGGCGGCGGGATCGGGCTGGAGATCGGCGGCAGTCACCGCGATGGCTCGCTGCGCGGATTCGGCACCATGGTCGATTTTGGCGCGCGCGGGTTACAGCCTGACAATCGCACAGCCGGGCGGGATCGCCGCTATCACGATTTCAGCTGGAACGATCTGACTCTGCGTGCGGAACTGACGGCCGAAGTTGAACTGCTCGGAATGCAACATGTGCTGCGCTTCGGTGTCGATCGGATTCGCCACGCACTGGACTTCCGGCTTGACCGGTTTCGTGGAACCCCAACGCGTCCGGCGCTGCCCATTGATCTTTTTGATCCGGTATACGGGCAGCCGTTGCCGACCCCGCCCGCATCGCTCAGCCGCACGACCTCTTTCCGCAGCGAGAGCGTCTATGCGCAGGACGTTGTTCGCCATGGGCCTTTTACCTTGCTGCTCGGCGCCCGCTGGAACAGCTTTCGCGAGGACGTATTCAACCGCCTGAGCCGTCGCGACTTCGATACTGACGACAAACGCATCACGCCGCGCGCTGCTCTATCATGGCAAGTCGCCAACGGCGTATCGCTGTATACCAGTTGGGGGGAATCGATGCGCCTCAATCCCTCGGACGGCACCACCACGTTCGATGCGGAGCGCAGCCATTCGACCGAGGCAGGACTGAAGGTGGCCATGCTGGAAAACCGGCTCACCGGCACGGCAGCGGTATTCGACATGGAAAAGCGCAACGTCGTGAACCCCAACGCCGTCGATCCCTTCGTCAAGACGCAGATCGGTCGCCAGCGGTCACGGGGCGCCGAGGCCGAACTGACCTACACGCGCGAAAACGACCTCTATGTCACCGCGGCCTACACGTATCTCAACGCCGAAATCCGGGAGGACCAGAATGCGGCGCTGATCGGCAAGCCGCTGTCGAACGTGCCGCGCCATAACGCCAGCGTGTTCGCGATGAAATCGCTCGGTCGCCTGGGCATTGGCGGCGGCATCACCCATGTTGGACGCCGCGCGGGGGATCCTTTTGGCACGAGCTATCGGCTTCCCGCCTATACGACGGTGCGCCTGGCGGCCCGCTACGCCGTCACGGACGAAGTGACGGCCCGCGTTGATGTCGATAACCTGTTCGACACGTACTATATCAGCAGCTCCTATGCGAACGTCTGGACCGTCCCCGGCGCCCCGCGAAACGTGCGCTTTACGGTGGCGGCTACCTTCTGAGCCATTGATGGTGGTAGCCTCGACCAACCTGCCAAGTACTCGCCTGCTCGATCAAGCCCCAGTTTTGCCACCGGTGACGCGGTAGACCTCACCGTTGATGTAGCTGCTCTCCTGACTGGCCAGCAGGACGTAGACCGGGGCGATTTCCACGGGTTGTCCGGGGCGACCGTGCAGCGTCTGCTCTCCGAAGGTCGTCACCGCGTCCTGCGGCTGGCCGCCAGAGGACTGCAGCGCCGTCCAGAACGGACCCGGCGCGATGACGTTGGCGCGGATGCCCTTCTCGATAAGCTGCTTGGACAGTGCTTGCGTGTACGCAACGATGCCCGCCTTGGTGGTCGCGTAATCCAAGAGGATCGCGGACGGGCTATACGCCTGCACTGACGCCGTGGTGATGATCGTGGCACCGGCAGGCAAATGCGGAACGGCGGCCTGAATGATCCAGTGCATGGCGTATAGATTGGTCTTCATCGTCAGGTCGAAATCCTGCGATGACACCTGCGAAATGTCGTCCCGGTATTGCTGGTGGCCGGCGTTGATGACCAGAATGTCGAGGCCGCGCAGCCCTTCGACCGCGCGCGAAACCATGGTTCGGCACCAGTCTTCGTCGGTAATGTCGCCGGGGAGAGCGACTGCATTGCGACCTTCTGCTTCGATCAGCCGGATCACTTCGGCGGCATCGGCCACTTCGCTCGGCAGATAGGAAATGGCAACGTCCGCTCCTTCGCGGGCGTAGGCTATCGCAGCAGCCCGGCCGATCCCGCTGTCGCCGCCTGTGACGAGCGCCTTGCGGCCCGTCAATTTGCCTGCACCCCGATAGCTCGTTTCCCCATGATCAGGAACCGGCTCCATCTTTCCGGCGATACCGGGCGCGGGTTGGGGCTGATGCGGGAAAGGCGGGCGGGGATACTGATGGCGCGGATCCTGCATGGTCAGACGGTCTGTCATTTGGGGGATTCCTTTAATGGGCCTGTTGGCGCTTGGGATGATAATGACCTTCGCCGAAAGTCCGTTGGGCCGGATTTGTCTGAACAATGCAGGAGTTCGAAAATTGTTCTTTTACAGGGAATTGAGTTTTTCCGCGCAAGCAGTTGGTCAAACCTACGATCCGATATATGATCATGTGTTGATTTTTGTGTAGATATCACACATATCTGTGATCGAAAGGATTTCGCCATGGCGACCGCTGCTCGTTCCAAAAGCCCCGTTCATACCAAAACGCCCGATCGCAGGGAGTTGACCGGACCGGCGCTGCGCACGTTTTTCCGCATTGCCGATGCCTGGGGCCTCAAGGAAGCCGAGCAGATGAAGCTTTTGGGCCTGGACAATCGTTCCACGTTCCAGACCTGGAAACGCGGTTCGGTGTCGGCCATTCCCAAGGATGCGCTGGAGCGGATTTCCTATGTGATGGGCATCTACAAGGGATTGCAGATGCTCCTACCGCGCACGGCGGACGAATGGGTACGCAAGCCGAACGAGGCGCCACTGTTCGCCGGACGACCTGCGATCGAACGGATGGCCTCGGGCAATGTCGCCGATCTATATGTAGTGCGCCAGTATATCGACGCGCAGCGCGGCTGATGGATGACGTATCGACGGCGCGCGTGCTGTGGCAGCCGTGCTACCGCATCATCGCAAGTCGTTTTCCGCCCATATCCCTGTTTGAAAACGTCGCTGACGCGGCGGACCTCGAAGCGGTCTACGCGATCGAGGCGATGACCAACGACCGGTTGCGCGACGAGGTTGGCGACCTCGCCCTGGTGCCGTCCGATGATCGGGTATCCGGGCCGGGCAGTTCGGTGATCATGGCGGCCTTTACCCATCTCAATCCCGATGGCAGCCGCTTTTCCGACGGCAGTTTCGGCGTCTTCTATGCCGCCGATACGATCGATACCGCCGTTGCCGAGACGAGCCATCATCGTGCTCGCTTCATGGCATTCACCAGCGAACCTGCGCAGGAGCTGGACATGCGTGTCTATGCCGTGGACCTGGATGCCATGCTGCACGATATTCGCGGCCTTCGCGACGCATATTCGGCCCTGTACGATGCGGACAACTACGCTGCGGGGCATGCGTTTGGCGGAAAACTTCGCAGCGCAGGCGCTGACGGTATCGTCTATCACAGCGTACGGTACGCCGGGGGCGAGTGTGCTGCCGTATTCCGCCCTCGCCTGCTCTCCCATTGCCGACAGGAACGGCACTTGTGCTATGTATGGGATGGCCAGGCGATCACCACCGTTTATGAAAAGAGAGCATTCGGCTGACATGCCGCAGGCCGCGACGGATTGCGATCGGTCGCTCTTGATGCGATAGGACCGATGGGTGTTCGCTTGCGAGATATCGATGCGGGCAGGTTTTCACGCTGGTCGGGCCGCCAGCGGCAAGTCACCTGCGTCCGAAAGATTGAGACCATGAAACACCCCCTTGCCCGCGCGAGCGCGATCCGACGCTTTCTGGAAGCACAGTCGTCCTCCGGGATCGTGCTGATGGGCGCAGCGGTGACGGCGTTGATGATCGCCAATTCACCGCTGGGTTCCGGCTACGCGGCACTTCTCCATGTGTATCTTGGTCCCCTGTCGCTGGGGCATTGGATCAACGATGGACTGATGGCGCTGTTCTTCCTGCTAGTGGGCATGGAGATCAAGCGCGAGGTGCTCGATGGCCAGTTGGCGACCTGGCCGCGACGCATCCTTCCGGGGGCCGCCGCGCTGGGCGGGATGATCGTGCCCGCGCTCGTCTACCTCGCATTCAATCGGGGGGCGACCGCCACCGGGTGGGCGATCCCGGCGGCGACCGACATCGCTTTTGCGCTCGGCGTCATCACCCTTCTCGGTAAACGCGTTCCGGTGTCCTTGCGGGTGTTTCTGGCCGCGCTGGCGATCATTGACGATCTGGGCGCGGTGGTCATCATCGCCGCCTTTTACACGACCGGCTTGTCGGTGGCTTATCTTGCCGGGGCCGCCGTCGCGTTAGCCGTGCTGACAGCCTTCAATCGCCTTGGTGTACGCCGCCTGTCCCCCTACCTGCTGGTCGGAGCGATCCTGTGGGTGCTGGTGCTGCGATCCGGGGTCCACGCCACGCTGGCGGGCGTCATGCTGGCCTTCACGCTGCCGCTTGAACTTACCCCCGGCCGTTCGGACGCCGATTGCGTCAGCCCGCTCCACCGTCTTGAACACATCCTGCACAAGCCCGTCAGTTTTCTGGTGCTCCCCCTGTTCGGGCTGGCCAATGCCGGAGTGCCTGTCCTTGGATTGCCTGCGGGGGCGTTCGCCGCGCCGGTGACGCTCGGCACAGCCGCCGGGCTGCTGATCGGCAAAGTCATCGGCGTGTTCGGGTTTTCTACCCTCGTCATCCGCATGGGATTGGCGGACATGCCCGCGCATGCAAGCCGCCTTCAGTTGCTGGGGGTTGCGATGCTGTGCGGGATAGGCTTTACGATGAGCATCTTCATCACGCTGCTGGCGTTTCCGGGCAGTCCCCTGCTGCAGTCCGAGGCCAAGATTGGCGTGCTGGCGGGGTCGTTCCTTTCCGGCCTGATCGGCTTTGCGATCCTGTACCGGGCCAAAGGCGATCCGGCCACCGCCCACACTGGAACGAGTGCAAGCCCGGCCTAGCGTTCAGCGCTCGACGTTTCCGCCACGGCGCCGGGCGTGAGCAACGCATCCAGTCGCTCCAACGCCGCCAGCAGCATGGCCTGCTCCCAGCGCTCGAGTTGCGCGTACCCTTCACTGAAGCGCAACTGCAGCGGAAACGGAGATGCTTTAAGCTTTTCACGCCCTTCCTCGGTCGATTGGAGAAGCATCTGGCGCTTGTCCGCCGCGCTGCGGGTTCGCGTCACCAGGCCGCCTGCGACGAGCCTGTCCACGATATTGGTGATGGTCGCCTGCCCGAAGCGTAGCGAGGTGGCGACGGCGCTGGGCGTGATTGCCTCATGGGCGCAGATCTGCCGCAGCACCAACCCTTGCGACGGGGTAAGCCCGGTCGCGGCGGCCATCTTGCGATTGTCGAGATCGGCCGCATCAAGAATTTTTCGCAGCGCCGTCAGGGCCGCAGGCGTGAGGTCGGAATCCATGCCTACAGCTAGCTGTGGCGGGGGTTTGCGCCAAGCGGGAAGATGCTTCGAAGGTGGAAGATAAATGACAGAATACGACCTTAGCGAGGAACCATTCTTGGATCTCGCAGTTGCAATATAGCTCATAACAGCTATGTTTTGTGCAGAGATAGTCACGATGAGGCAATAGCCAAGCACCATGATGTGCTTCGGAGGGTGAAGTAATCTTAGATTTGAATGCGGACGAGGTAAGCCATCGGAGCGATTCCGGGGCTTCCAAGAACGCGCCGCCGGGCCAAGGCATCACGCCCGCAATGGTCCTGCGCTGCCCCGTCGCCGAGGACGGTCCCGCCGTCACGGCATTGATCGCGGCATCTGCCCCGCTCGATCCCAATTCCGCCTACTGCAACCTGCTTCAGTGCAGCGATTTCGCCAATACGTGCGTGGTCGCCGAGCGGGACGGCAAGGTAGTCGGCTGGATCTCCGGGTATCGCCCTCCCTCCCACCCCGAACGGATCTTCGTGTGGCAAGTCGCCGTCGATGCCTCCGCCCGGGGGGAAGGGCTGGGAGGCCGGATGCTGGATGACCTGCTGGCTCGCCCGGCGGTATACGGCGCGACCACGCTGACCACGACCATCACCCAGGACAACCCCGCAAGCTGGGGTCTGTTCACGGCCTTCGCCCGCCGTCACGGCGCGACGTTGACCAGATCGCCGCGCTTCGAGCGCGACGCGCACTTTGCCGGTGCGCACGAAACGGAATGGCAGGCGAGCATCGCCCCGTTGCCGTCCGCCCATACCTGACAGGGAAATCCAATGATGACCAAGACCCCCATGCCGAGCGCCATCGCGCCGGATACCAAGATCTATGACCGCCGCGAATCCAAGGTCCGCAGCTATTCGCGCTCCATGCCGCGTCAGTTCGGCAAGGCGCAGGGACCATGGCTGCACGACAGCGAAGGTGGACGTTATCTCGATTTCCTGTCGGGCTGCTCGTCGCTGAATTATGGCCACAACCACCCGGTGCTGAAAGCCGCGCTGATGGACTATATCGCCAGCGACGGCGTGACCCACGCGCTGGACCTGCACACCGACGCCAAGTCCGAATTCCTGCGCACGTTCGAAGACGTGATCCTTGAGCCGCGCGGGCTGGACTATCGCGCGATGTTTACCGGCCCGACAGGTACCAACGCGGTCGAGGCGGCGATCAAGCTGGCCCGCAAGGTGACGGGCCGGGAAATGGTGGTCGCTTTCACCAACGGCTTCCACGGCATGACGCTGGGCGCCCTCGCCTGCACCGGGAACGCCGGAAAACGCAGCGGCGCGGGCGTCCCGCTCAGCCACGTCAGCCATGAACCGTTCGACGGCTATTACGGCGACGAGGTGGACACCGCCGATCTGCTCGAACAGCGCCTGTCGGATCCTTCGAGCGGCCTTGACGCACCCGCCGCCTTCCTGGTCGAAACCGTGCAGGGCGAAGGTGGCCTTAACGCCGCGCGTCCCGAATGGCTGGCCCGCATCGCCGCGCTCGCCAGGAAGCATGGCGCACTGATGATCGTCGATGACATTCAGGCCGGATGTGGCCGCGCGGGCGGTTTCTTCAGCTTTGAAGGCATGGGCTTCACGCCCGATATCGTCACGCTCGCCAAATCACTGTCCGGCATGGGCCTGCCTTTCGCGCTGACGCTGATGCGGCCCGATCTCGATATCTGGAAGCCGGGCGAGCATAACGGCACGTTCCGGGGCAACAACCACGCTTTCGTCACCGCCACTGCCGCCCTGCGTGAATTCTGGGCTGATCCCGCCTTCATCGATGCGGTCGCCCGGCGCGGCGGCATCCTTGAGCAGCGGCTTGAACGAATGGCAGAACGCCACGGCCTATCGACCCGCGGGCGCGGCATGATGCGCGGCATCAACGTGGGCGATGGCGCCATCGCATCGCGCGTCACCTCGGCCTGCTTCGACGAGGGCCTGATCATCGAAACCAGCGGCGCGCATGACGAAATCGTCAAAGTGCTGGCCCCGCTGACCATCGATGATGCCGTGCTCGAAGCCGGGCTCGACATTCTGGAAGAAGCGCTCGCCGAAGCGATCGC
The DNA here is from genome assembly GCF_055521575.1 of Novosphingobium sp. BL-S-24. Classification (NCBI taxonomy): domain Bacteria; kingdom Pseudomonadati; phylum Pseudomonadota; class Alphaproteobacteria; order Sphingomonadales; family Sphingomonadaceae; genus Novosphingobium; species Novosphingobium sp. BL-S-24. The sequence continues at coordinate 128,059 of NZ_CM145487.1, read as the reverse complement.
GCCGGTGCGCCGCCCCCTCGCCCGGATCGGCGTCGCGGCCTGAACTCTCCCCTATTTCAAAGGAATACACACATGATCGTTCGCCAACTCAAGGATGTCCGCAAGTCAGACCGTCACGTCGTTTCCAATGGCTGGCAGTCCGACCGGCTGCTGCTGAAGGACGATGACATGGGCTTTTCATTCCATGTCACCACGATGTTCGCCGGTGAGGAACTGCACATGCATTACCAGAACCACCAGGAAGCCGTGCTCGTGCTCAAGGGATCGGGCACCATCGAAGATCTGGGCACCGGCCTGACGCATGAGCTGAAGGCAGGCGTGATGTATGCGCTCAACGAAAACGACAAGCATATCGTCCGCCCGGTCGAGGACATCCTGTGCGCCTGCGTGTTCAATCCGCCCGTCACCGGTCGCGAAGTACACGACGAGAGCGGCGCGTACCCTGCCGACACCAGCGAAGCCGTTGCGGCGGAGTAAGGATACGGAAGGGGCACTGATGCAAGACCACTATCCCACCCGCCACGCGGCCAAGCCTCAGCTGCTTGCCCGCAGCGAGCCGGTCGCCCGCCGCGCATGGCAGCCGGGCGCGCCGCTGACCGCCGATCAGGTGTCGCAGTTCGATCGCGACGGCTATCTCGTGCTGGACGATGTATTCTCCGAAGCCGAAATGGCCGCGCTGCAATCCGAAACCGGACGCCTGCTGGGCGATCCGCAGGGGCTGGACGAAGAAACCGTCATCGCCGAGCCGGGCAGCCGCGAAATCCGATCGATTTTCGAGATTCACGAACAGAGCGCCATGATGGCCCGCCTCGCCGATGATGAACGGCTTGCCGGTGTCGCATCCTGGCTGCTCGACGACGATGTCTACGTCCATCAATCGCGCCTGAACTACAAACCCGGTTTCAAGGGCAAGGAGTTCTACTGGCACTCGGACTTCGAGACCTGGCACGCCGAGGATGGGATGCCGCGCATGCGGGCGCTGTCCATGTCCGTACTGCTGGCGGAAAATACGCCCAACAACGGGCCTCTGATGGTCATACCCGGATCGCAGCACGTGTTCATCGCCTGCGTCGGAGAGACGCCGGACGATCATTACAAGGCATCGCTGCGCAAGCAGGAATACGGTGTGCCTGATGAAGATACGCTGGCCGAACTGGCCCACCGTCAGGGCATCGTCGCGCCGACGGGCAAGCCGGGCACTGTCATCGTGTTCGACTGCAATACGATGCACGGGTCCAACGGCAACATCACTCCCTTCCCGCGCGCCAATGCCTTTCTGGTCTATAACGCGGTGAGCAACCGCCTGCAGGCGCCGTTCGCCGCTGCCACGCCGCGCCCGTCATTCATTGCCGCGCGCGAGGTGAAGACGATCGTGCCGGTGTCCGGCCGGATCACTGAAAGCCTTGAAGGAATTGCTGCATGACCCGGACCCATTCCGTGGAAAAGATCGGCGGCACATCGATGGCCGCCACCTCTACCGTGTTCGACAACGTGCTGGTTGCAGGGCGCGAGGGCGCTGACCTCTACAACCGCATTTTTGTTGTGTCCGCCTATGCCGGGATGACCGACCTCTTGCTGGAAAACAAGAAGTCGGGCGAGCCGGGCGTGCATGCACACTTCATCCGCAACGAAGTTCCGGGCGCATGGCGTTCGGCCCTGTCGGACGTGATGGATACGATGCGGGCGCGCAATGCGCAGATGTTTGCGCGCACCGAAAGCCGCGAGGAGGCCGACGCCTTCGTCGCCCGGCGCATCGCCGCACTGGAAACCTGCCTCGACGATCTCGACCGTCTGCGCGCCCACGGCCGCTTCTGCCTGAAAGAGCAGATGACCACCGTGCGTGAAATGCTGGCCGGACTTGGCGAAGCGCATTCCGCGCACTCGACCGCGCTGATGCTGCGCGACCGGGGCGTCAACGCGGTGTTCGTGGACCTCACCCTGTGGAACCATGAGGACATGCGCAGTCTGGACGGGCGCATCGAAGAAGCGCTCTCGCCCATTGATCTCGCCACCCAGATGCCGGTCGTCACCGGGTATGCGGGATGCGAAGGCGGTATGGTGCGCCGCTATGCGCGCGGGTATTCCGAGATGACATTCTCGCGCATCGCGGTGCTGACGCAGGCGCGCGAGGCGATCATCCACAAGGAGTTCCACCTCTCCAGCGCCGACCCGCGCCTTGTCGGTGAAACAGCGGCCCGCAAGATCGGGCGCACCAACTATGACGTCGCCGACCAGCTCGCCAACCTGGGTATGGAAGCGATCCATCCACGCGCCGGGCGCGGGCTGCGCCAGTCGGGCATTCCCCTGCGCGTGCGCAACACTTTTGACCGGCATGATGGTGGCACGCTGATCAGGGGTGATTACGTCTCCGAAGCTCCCCGCGTCGAGATCGTCACCGGCCTCGCATCGGTGCAGGCCCTGCAGGTGTTCGAACAGCATATGGTGGGCGAAAAAGGCTATGACGCCGCGATCCTCGATACTCTGACCAGGCATGGCGCCTGGATCGTCAGCAAAAGCTCCAACGCCAACACGATAACGCATTATCTGTCGGGCACTGACCACGCGCAGATGGCGGGCATCGTTGCCGACATCGAAACCCGCTGGCCCGGCGCTGCGGTAACGGTGCAGCCGGTCGCGATGGTCTCGGTCATTGGCAGCGATCTCAACGCACCGGGCCTTGTCCCGCGCGCGCTGATGGCGCTGGCGAAGGAAGGCATCGGCATGATTGCCATGCAGCACCAGATCCGCAACGTGGACGTGCAGTTCATCGTCGGGGTCGAGGATTTCCACCCCGCCGTGCGCGCACTGCACAAAGCCTTGGTGGAAAGCGCTGGCGCGTCGGAAGAACGCGCGGCCGCCTGATCCTTCGATGCTGAGCGCGATCCTGCCCGTGCGCAGCCTGCTGCTCGCCATCTTCATGCTGATGGCGGGCGGCGGCTTCATGAACACCCTCGTCAGCGTGCGTCTGGAGCGCGCGGGATCGGGTACGCTGGCGATCGGCCTTGTTGGCACCGCGTACTTCGCCGGGCTTGTCGCCGGATCACTGCGCGCACCGGCACTGCTGCGACGGATCGGCCATATTCGCGCCTTCGCCGCCTTCGTCGCGGTGCTGAGCGCCAGCACGCTGGCTTACGCCATTCACCGCGACGCACCGTTCTGGGGCACGCTGCGCTTTGCCGACGGAGTGTGCCTTGCCGGGATATACGTATGCCTCGAAAGCTGGCTGGGCGAACGGGCCGAAGGCGCGAGCCGGGGCAGCATCCTGGCGGGCTACATGATCGCGCTCTACGGGGGGCAGGCGATCGGGCAGTTCACGCTCAACATCGGCGGCGCTTCCTCCTCCATGCCGTTGCTCGCAGGCTCGATCCTTATTTCGCTTGCCGCCGTGCCGGTCGTGCTGACGCGCATCGCCGCACCGGCTCTGGAAGAGGCGTCCTCCCTGTCCTTCCGCGAACTCTACGCGGTGTCGCCTTTGGGCATCGTCGGCGCGTGCCTGACCGGGGTGATGCTGGGCGCGTTCTATGCGATGGGCGCGGTTTATGCCCGGCGCTCCGGGCTGGACCTTGCCGCGACGACCGTGTTCATGAGCGTGGTCATCACCGGCGGCGTGGCGCTGCAGTGGCCGCTTGGCCGCCTGTCCGACCGAATGGACCGGCGCACGGTGATCGTCATCGGCTTTGCCGGAACGCTCGCCGCCAGCCTCGCCATCGCGCTGACGACCGGAACCACACCGCTGATGCTGTTCGGCGCGCTGTTCGGCGGGCTTAGCTTCGCGCTCTACCCCCTGTGCGTCGCGCATACCAACGACCATCTTTCCGCGCAGCAGCGCGTCGCCGCCAGCGGCGGATTGGTGCTGCTCTACTCGCTGGGCGCCGCCATCGGCCCTTCGCTCGGCGCCGTGGCGATGACCGTGCTCGGGACGGCGGGACTGTTCCTGTTCATCGCCGCTTGCGCGGGCGGCGCGCTCGCCTTCGGGTTGTGGCGTCAGGTCCGCTCAGAACCGGTGCCGACGCATCTTCAGGAAACCTATGTCGTGCTGCCCCGCACGACCCCGCTCTCCACCGGCATGTCGACCACTTCCGACCCGGTGACGGCGGACGAAAGCACCCGTTTATGACGCAAGAAACTCCGCCCGCCGTGCTTCATCGCGCCATCGCCGCCTCTGCCATCGGCAACGCGACCGAGTGGTTCGACTATGGCATCTACGCTTATGGCGTGACGTACATCTCAGCCGCACTATTCCCCGGGGAAACAGCCGAGCAGACGCTGTTCGCGCTGGCGACGTTCGCGATCTCGTTTCTGGTGCGCCCGCTTGGCGGGTTCTTCTGGGGGCCGCTCGGCGACAGGCTGGGCCGCAAGACGGTGCTGGGCGTGACCATCGTGATGATGGCGGCGGCCACGGTCGGCGTCGGGCTGATCCCGTCCTACTCCACAATTGGTATGTGGGCGCCCGCGCTGCTGGTGCTCTTGCGCATGGTTCAGGGGTTTTCCACCGGCGGCGAGTACGGCGGCGCAGCGATCTTCATGGCGGAGTACGCGCCGGACGCAAAACGTGGTTTCTATGGCAGTTTTCTGGAAGTCGGCACGCTGGCGGGCTTCTGCGGCGGGGCTCTGCTGATGCTGGGCTTTTCGCTGCTGCTTGGCGACGCGGCGATGCGTGACTGGGCATGGCGCCTGCCGTTCCTGCTGGCGGGTCCGCTTGGCTTCGTCGGCGTCTATCTGCGCTCTCGCATGGAAGAAACGCCGCTGTTTCGCGAGGTCGAGGAAAGCGGACAGGCGAGTGCCGCCACCCCGATACGCGACCTGATGCGCTACCACCGCCGCCCGCTTCTCGCGATGGGCGGGCTGGTGGTCGCGCTCAACGTGGTGAACTACACCCTCCTCAGCTACATGCCAACATATCTGGAGCGCCGCCTCGGTCTGTCCACCGACGCCTCGCTGGCGGTGCCGATCGCGGGCATGCTGTTCATGATGGTTCTGCTGCCGTTTGCGGGCCTGCTGTCGGACCGGATCGGGCGCAAACCGATGTGGATGGCATCGCTGATCGGCCTCACGCTGGCAGTGGTTCCGATCTATCACGTGATGGGCGCAGGGCTGGCGAGCGCGGTTGTCGGCTATGCGCTGCTGGGCATGCTCTACGTGCCGCAACTTGCGACGATTTCGGCGACATTCCCCGCTTTCTTCCCGACGCCGGTGCGATTTGCCGGGTTCGCCATCGCCTATAACCTGTCGACCTCGCTGTTCGGCGGCACCGCCCCTGCCGCGAACGCCTGGCTGATCGACCGGACCGGCGATCCGCTGATGCCCGCCTACGTCATGATGATCGCCTGCATCGTCGGCATGATCGCCCTGCGCTTTACCGAGGAAACCGCCCGCCAGCCGCTGCGCTCTGCATGATGCAGCCGGGGCGGTGGGCGCCGCCCCGGCATGTTCGTCAGAAGCTGAGCCGGGCGCTCACCCGGATGTCACGGCCAGACAACGGCGCGTAATCTTTCAGGAAGGAAGACGCCCGCCGCGCGACGACATCGAAGATGTTGTTGGCCGAAACCGCGAAGCTGAGCGGGCGGTCGTTGCCCCATGGCCTGATGTTCACCTCGGCGTTGACGAGGGTGTAGCTGGGCGTCGTGGTTTCGAATTCGGCAACGCGATCCTGCTTGGCCGCGTGTTCGACTTCACCGCGAATGTCGAACTTGGGTGACTGGTAGCCGAGCCCGCCCAAGACGCGCAGCGGCGGGATGCGCGGTGCGGGGCCGACGTTCTCGACCCGCGCATGGACATAGTCTGCCAAAGCATCGGCAACGATCTTCCCTTCGCCCAACCGGGCCAACGTCAACGAACCCTGCACTTCGAACCCGTAGTAACGGGCATCCGCCTGACGGAAGGCATAGACGGGCAGGCCGTCCTCCTCTTCGCCGGTCAAATCCTCGTAGATGAAGTTCGAGAACCATGTGTGATAGGCCGAGGCTTCGAACGTATAGTTCGCGCCGCTGCCGCGCAGGATCGCCTCGACGCTGGTGGCTTTTTCCAGCTTGAAGTCCGGGTTGCCTACTTCGAACGCCTGCGTGCCGGCATGCGGACCGTTGGCGAACAGTTCTTCCGCCGCAGGCGCGCGGCTGGTGCGGGAGACGTTGAGGCCAAGGCGCCAGTGGTCGTTCAGCCCATAGGACGCACCGAGCGAGCCCGAAAAGGAATCGAACGTCCGGCTGCCATCGAAGAACTGGGGCTGATCGACAAGTGGGTTCGCGGACAAATAAGTATGCTCGTAACGACCACCCGCCTCGAACTTGAGCGCACCGTAATCGAGCTGCTGCAGCGTGAACACGCCGATCTGCGTGGTGGTGTTCTTGGGCAGGAACGCTTCCTCCCCGATCACATTGAAATCGCGGTTGTACATCTGCACACCGGTCACGCCATGCCAGGCGCCATGCTTTGCCTGCGTAAACTCGAGGCGGCCTTCCATCCCCTTGTTGTAGAAGGCGGTGCCGACCGAACCGTCTTCTTCAAGCTCGGCGTGGGTGTAGTCGGCATAGCCCAAGCGTAGCGAAACCTTGTCGAGCACATTGCCGTCGCCGTCGATTTCGGCGCGCATGTCGATACGGTCCTGCTTCAGGCTGAGGCGGGGTGCCTCCTGCTCCTGCCCCTGCTGGGTGGCGAAGCGGATCGGAACGCCATAGAGGCTGTCGTAATGGCTGTAGGAGACACCGATGTTGCCGCCGCTGCCTATGTAGGCAAGCCCGGCGCCCGCCGTCCAGGTCCTGGCGGCGGAATTGGGCAGCTTGCCCCTGACCCCGGCATTGGCAGCGAAATCGATCGGATCTTCGCCTGGCTCGGCCGGTTCCGCCGGTAGCAGGCTGGTCGCGAGAGCCTGATCGCGCAAGGACCGGGTAAGTGCGTAGCCGCCGATGCGCATGTCATCGCTTTTCAGATAGCTGCCATCGGCATGTGCCACCCATCCGCCCGACAGCGGCACGTCGATCGACCCCGAAACCGAGCGTTCGTCCGCCGCCGATCCGTATGACCCAAGGGCGTCGATGTGCACGGCTTCGTTGGGGACGGCGGTGGGGATCCGCTTGTCAATCACGTTGACCACGCCGCCGATCGCCGAGGATCCGTACAGCAACGACTGCGGGCCGCGCAGAACTTCGATGCGCTCTGCCAGCAGGGGGTTTACGACGGCTGCGTGATCGACCGAGGTGTTCGATACGTCGATCGAGCCAAGCCCGTTGGTCAGCACTCGTACCCGCTCACCCTGCAAGCCGCGCAGCACCGGACGCGATGCGCTGGGGCCGAAGGACGTGGCCGAAACCCCGGGCTGATGAGCCAGCGTCTCGCCGATCGAAGCACGGATCGCCTGGGTCAGTTCCTTGCCCTGGACGACGGCGACACTGGAAAGCATGTCCAGACGACGAGTGGGCAGCACCCCGGTGACGATGATCTCCGACCCGGCGGACTGGTGGTACGTATCCGTGCCTGCGCTTTGCGACGCAGGGTCTGCCTGCGCGTGGGCGATGGCGGGAATAAAAAGGACGGCGAACGCACAGCTGGAAAGAAGCTGGTTTTTCATGAGGCAGGCACCTTGGAGATTCACATTGCGTCGCGGCGACTCCCCGGGGGAAGCATTGGCGGCAAAGCGCACCTACTCACTTCAATGATATGATACAACGTTTCACGACGGCATATTGCAAATTGTTTCTGTGTACCCGGATAGTGCCGCACTTCTGCAACACAGTGCCCGGCTCCTTCCTCGCCTCACCGCGTTGTCACCTGCACTCCGCCAGCCTGATCGCCGAAGCGCGGGACCCGATCGAAATCCGCCTCTCCGAACGGGAGGTCCCGGAACAGATAGCCGTAATAGAAGGAGCGAAGCGCGCTGTGATACGATCGAATGCGATCCTGATACGATAACTGCGCCGTCAGATCGGTATCTGCCATCCGGGTCAGCAACGCCTGAACCCCAACCGACGGAAGGACCCATCCCAGGCTACGCGCAGCATTGTCACGGGCTTCCAGACCGGCGCGGTAGGCCTGAACCTTGCTGGCTACGCTTTCGTCACCGACCTGATGAAAGGCGAAATACCACTTGTAATGGAATTCCGGGCCGAGAGGCGCGGAGTCCGACCATTCGGGGTGATTGGCATAGAACCGGCGCATCGTTTCCTCGCGCGGGATATCCCATGCGCCGTTGACGGCTTCACGCTGCGCCATGGCGATCTCTGCCCCCTGGCTGATCGGCACGGCGCGGTTGATCGCCACATTGGCGAGCGTCGGCAGCACCAGCACGAGGATGAGCCAGCACGCCGCCAGCGTGGCGGCGTTGGCGACCGAACTCCATTTTAGCCGCCCGATCAAAGCGGCGAGCCCGATCCAGAAAAGCACATACGCAGCCGTCACCAGAAAGACGGCAAGGATCGCGACAAGCCCCACGCCCGAGATGATGGCCGCTCCCGCGAAAGGGATAGCCAGCGCTGCCCACAGCAGGGCAAGCCGCAACAGCGTCCGCCGCCGCCATAGTGCCTGGCCGCCATGCGGCAGAGCGTCCAGTGTGCGCTGACGACCCGCCTCGCGCTCGCCCGAAACAAGGTCATGGCACAGCGCGATCACGAACAGCGGCGCGAGGAACACCAGCACGAACGCAAAGTCGAACCGGCCGGGCAAGGCCAGTTCCGGGTTGAACGTATCGCCATCGTAGATTTGCGCTTCCAGGCCCAGCGCACGCACGCGCAGAATGTAAGGCGATACATCGCGCATCCCCAGCGCGGCGAAAGCAAGGGACGATGGCGCGTCCCACGTCGCATGGAAACTGTAGTAGGCTGCGCTTCCGGCATCCTTGGATTTATCGACCCAGTCGGCAATCGCGCCGATGTCTTCCGATTGCGCCTGCGGAATGGCGGCGATCGCGGCGCGCTGGCGGGACACTTCTGCCATCCCGGCGACCAGCGCGGCGATGGTAAGCACGGCCAGCAACACCAGCGCGCCCGATGCCAGACGCTGACGCAGCAACAGACGCAGTTCGTGTGTCCATAAAGTCATCGGCGTGCTCCCAATCGCCGGGTAGCGACAACAAGCAGCAGCCCCGCCGCCGCAAGCCAGACGAGGATGACGGCAATCCCCGGCAGCGCCCTCAGCGCAAGCGATGTGCCCGAAGGCGCGCGATAATCGAAATCGGGCAGGGCCTGCCAGTTACTGGCGTCGACCCGCTTGCGGCGATCGGCCCCCGGATCGGCAGCGGTGTCGTTGGCATAACTGACGCCTTCCGCCTGCATGCGGTTGAGGCGCTGGACGAGCTGGTAGCGGTATGCCTCTGCCTGCTCCAGAAAACCGCGGTGGGCAGCAAAGTCGGTGCCGGCGGCAGACATGGACAGGGATCGAAGGGCAATAGCGGGGCTGAGCAGTCCGACGGTGTCCACGATGGCGTTCTGCCGCGCCTGGGCGCGATAACTCTCGTTGGCATAACGGTCGAACAATTCGGATGTCAGGCGTTCGCCTTCCATGCCCACCAGGCCCTTGTAGTTGACCGGCAGGTCCTCGACCCGGGTGACGCCGTGGTGATCGAGCACCGCATGCTTGAAGGCGGCAAAGTGCGGATCGTCAGGATTATGGGCATCGCCCATGGTGCGCAAATCCCGCGCTATGGCGACATCCGTCTGTAGCCTGTTGCCGAGCGGGACCGCTGCGCTGGCAGCATCGGGCGCCACGCGCGGCAGCAGAACAACGATGATCGCCCACAGCGCGATGAGCAGCAGCAGCGCATCGCGGCTGCGCGAGGCCCACGCCGAAGCCAGCGCAATCATCAGCACCCACAGCGCCAGATACGCCCCATATCCGACGATGATGGCGATCATTGGCAGCGCCAGCGCGCCGGGCTGGCCGGACAAGGCAACGAGGCCGATCACCGCAGGCAGCGCCACCAGCATCGCCACCGTGCCCAACGCCAGAAGTTTGCCTCGCACGATTGGCCCGCGCCCGGCCCCCTGCACCATCAGCATGCGAAGCGTACCGCGCTCGGTTTCACGGGCGATGGCACCGTAGCCAAGGAAGATCAGCAGCAGCGGCGCAAGGGCCTGCAGCACGAACGCCGGGGTCAATTGCCCGAAGCGAACGAGGAGAGAACTTTGGCGCACATCGCCGAAGTTGGCGGTGTTCTGGCGGTGCCCTTCCAGAAACATGCTGTTCCCGGTGAAGGCATCGACCCCGGGATCGAACGCCGCCAGCACGCCAAGCGGGCGAAAGATGAAGGTGCCGTAATGCACCACGCGATGCGGGTGGCGATCGGGCTGCGCATCGAAGGCGGTTTCCGCCGCATGCTGATGCCGCGCGCGCAGTTCCGCAATCCCGCGCTGGTGCGCCCAGGAACTGACGGTCGCCACGACGGTCAGCGCCACCAGAAGCGCAAAGGAGATGACGGCCACGCGATTGCGCACCATCAACCGCAGTTCCTCACGCGCGATCAGGGATGTTGCGCTCACGCCGCCACCTTTGTGTCGCGCAGCGCGAACCGTGCATGTAGCGCCCGCACATCGAAGCGATCCGGCCCACTTGCAGCGACGTCCTCGGCGATGTGGCCAGCTTCCAGAAACGCGATGCGGTCTGCCACGTCCGCCGCGCTAAGCAAGTCGTGCGTGACCATCAGCACTGCCGTCCCACGGTCGCGGACAGACGATACCAGCGCGTTGAAATCGGCCGTTGCTCTGGGATCGAGGCCGGATGTCGGCTCGTCCAGCAGCAGCACCGGTACGGCGCGCAGCAGGGCGACGGCGATGGCCACTTTCTGGCGCATACCCTTGGAAAACCCGCCAAGGCGCAAGTCCCACGCCTGTTCCTGCAGTCCCGCTGCCGCGAACGCATCGGTGATCGACGTGCGATCCTGCCGTTCGCCGGACAGCGCGAGCAGGTATTGCGCGTTCTCGAGCGCGCTCAGATGGTCGTAGAGCGCTACATTCTCTGGTAGATAAGCGATCTTGCGCCGGGCCTCATCCGCCGCCGTTCCCGGATCGATGCCGCACACCCGCACGCTTCCGGAATTGGCCCGAACAAACCCGAGCAACGCCGCCAACGTTGTCGATTTGCCCGCACCATTGCCACCCAGCAGAGCGGTGATGCTGCCTGCCGTCACGGTAAGCGACAAGGCATCCAGCACGCGGTGTTCGCCATACGCGACTTCGAGGTGATCGATGAGGATCGGCGGGGTGGAATTCATCATGGACGCTCGTGACAATTCAAGGACTTCAGCCCTACTGCCTCGATTTATGTCATGTTGCAACATATCATTGACCGTCGTCATGCGCGCTGCCAAAGGCGGCACGCAGGGGGCGGGCACGCTCCATTCGTGTAACTTTCAAGCTTCAGGAAACCGATCGTGCGCTCCTCGAAAAGCAGCGGCCTACTCGCCGGAACCCTCCCTTTTGCCATGGCGCTGTTTCCCATGCCTGCGTATGCAGAGGCAGCCGAAGAGTCTGATGGAATGGACGGCCCTCGTTCGACCGAGGACAGCCGCTCCATCACCGTCACTGGCGTACGGCAAGCCTATCGCGGCAATTTTGCGGTCAACGAAATTCCCCAGTCGATCGGGGAGATCGACGGCAAGACGCTGGAACAGAACGGCATCCAGCGTCTCACCGATGCGCTTGACCTCAATGCCTCGGTGTCGCGCCAGAATACGCTGGGCGGACTGTGGGACTCCTTCGCCGTGCGCGGGTTCGCGGGGGATGAGAACATGCCCAGCGGCTATCTGGTCAACGGCTTCAACGGCGGGCGCGGCTTCGGCGGTCAGCGCGATGTCGCCGGGATCGAACGGGTAGAAGTGCTCAAGGGACCGGCGGCAGCGCTGATCGGGCGCGGCGAGCCGGGCGGCACGATCAACCTTGTCACCAAGCAGGCAGAACTGGGCAGCACCTTCGGCACGGCGTCATTACAATACGGCAGCTTCGACCGGGTTCGTAGTGAGGTGGACGCGAACATCGCGGTTACCGGCGGGCTGACGGCGCGGCTCATCGGGTATGCCGAGGACGGCGACACGTTTCGCGATACGATCCAGCAGAAACGCTGGGGTTTCCTACCCTCCATCGGCCTGGCTTTGGGCGAGCGCACTCGTCTGACCTACGACTTCGAAAAGACGCGGGTGGAACTGCCGTTCGATCGCGGTATCGTGGTGCTGAACGGAAACTTCGACACCGTGCCGCGCACTCGCTTTCTGGGCGAGACGGGGGACGGCGATACCGTCGCTCGAGCCACCGGCCATCAGCTGCGGTTGCAGCACGAATTCAACGATCGCTGGAGCCTGCTGGTCGGCGCCAGCGCGCGCTCCACGCTGCTGACCGGCTTTTCATCTGATGCAGAGACCGTGCGTTCGCGCCAGTTGCTGTACAGGGACGGCGTATCGCTGTCGCGTCAGCGCCGCTCGCGTTACTACGATGCAGACCACTATGTGCTGCGCGCGGAGATAGGCGGGGAATTCAATACAGGCAGTATGCGCCACCGGGTGCTGATCGGCGCGGACTACGATGATTTCACCTACGATCAGGTCTTCCGCCGCTATCGTCCGCCGCTTCTGACCGCCAACCCGAGCGCGCAGGCCGGGTATGTCATCGACATCACCAATCCGGTCTATGGCCGCTATCCCCTGCCTGCCACCAGCGTCACCACCAACCGCGTGGACAAGCAACGCGCCGCTGGCGCCTATATCCAGGACCAGATTGAACTGACCGATCGGCTGCAACTGCGGGTCGGCGGGCGTTACGACACGTATTCGCTTAAAACCGACAACCGTCTGACCAGCGTGCAGAGCAAGCGCACGAAAGGCAGGTTCAGCCCGCAGGCCGGCATCGTTTATGAACTGAGCACGCCGTTGACGATTTATGCCGCCTACGGTCAGGGATTTCGTGCCAACGTCGGGACCGACGTGGCGGGCGTCATCTTCGACCCGGAGACGAGCACCTCGATCGAGGCCGGTCTGAAACTGACCGCGTTGGGAGGGGCGCTGAATGGCACCCTTTCCTTCTTCCAGCTGGAAAAGTCGAACGTGCTGGCCAGCGATGCGAACAACCCGGGTTTCTCCGTGGCCATCGGCAAGGCGCGCAGTCGCGGCGTCGAGCTGGACCTGAACGGACATCTGCCCGGCGGCATCGATGTGCTGCTGAGCTATGCCTATGTCGATGCCCAGGCCCGGTCGAGCGTGCTGGACCCCAACTTTTCGTTTCAGGTGAACCCCGGCGATCCGCTCATCAACATTCCCAAGCACAACCTCAATGTCCAGGCGGCCAAGACTTTTGCCGTGGGAGAGCGTCAGGCCACGTTCGGCGTCGGGATGCAGCATGTCAGCAAGCGATCGGGTGAGACCGGGACGGACTTCATGCTCCCCTCGCACACGTTGTTCCGCGCTTTTGGACAAGTGGAGCTGATCGAGAACCTCGACCTGTTCGGCAATGTCGCCAATCTGTTCGACGCGGACTGGTACGCCAACAGCTATTCGCCGCTGTGGGTACAGCCGGGCGCGCCGCGCACGGCCACCATCGGCGTGCGCGCCCGTTTCTGAGACCAAGGCAGACACGATGTTCAAATCCGCCGCTGTCACCGCAGCCTTCGCCGCGATCCTGTACGCCTCACCCGTTATTGCCGAAGCACCGCCGCTGACGCTTCCGCCCGAACTGCCCTGGTCCGGGGAGAGCCTGAAACTGGTCGCGCCCGCCGATGATCCCTGGATCACGCCTGCCGAAGCGTCCGGCTTCAAGAATACGCCGCGCTACGCCGACGTGCGCGCCTGGCTGGAACGGCTGCAGGCGGCTTCTCCCCTTATCAAGCTGGAGACGTTCGGACAGACCGGCGAAGGCCGCGATATGGTCATGGTCCGGGCCAGCAAGGGCGGCGCGAACAAGCCAGTGGTGCTGGTGCAGGCCGGCATTCACGCAGGCGAGATCGATGGGAAGGACGCCGGGCTGTTGCTGCTGCGCGACATCGCCCTGCGCGGCAAGGACGATCTTCTCGACAAAGTGGACCTCATCGTCGTGCCAGTCTTCAACGTCGACGGGCACGAACGCATGAGCGCGTGGAATTTCCTCCACGTTCGCGGTCCCGCCGAAAAGGGCATCGAAGGCAACGCCCGCAAGATCAACCTCAACCGCGATTACGCCAAGGCCGACGCGCCTGAAACCCGTGCGATGATCGCCCTGCTGCGCCGGCTCGATCCGATCCTCTATATCGATTGCCATGTCAGCGGTGGCTTCGACATGCAGTACGACATTACCTATACCTATGCAGGCTGGGGCAAGTACGCTCGCCACCGCGCCACTGCGGATTGGCTGGAAACGCGGTTCGGCCCAAGCGCGAAGGCGGCGCTGGAAAAGGCCGGGCATATCCCCACGATCTACCCGAGCCCGGTCGACACGCGCGAGCCGACCAAGGGCATTCGATATAGCCCCGAAGGTCCGCGCTACTCGACCGGCTATGGCGACTTTGTCGGCATTCCCACAGTGCTGGTCGAGAACCATATGCTCAAACCTTATCGCCAGCGCGTGCTTGGCACCTATGTCCTGCTGGAAGCCGCGCTGAAGCTGGCGGCAGCGGATGTGCAGAAAATAGCCAAGGCAAAAGCGATTGATCGCGCCGCCCGCCCGCGTCATCTGTTGACCCGGTGGGAGCCGACAAAGCAGCCGATCGGGTGGGTCGAGCAGTTCAAGGGCGTGGCCTTCGAAACGTACCGCTCCCCCGCCTCCGGCCGCATGGAGCAGCGCTGGACGGGCAAGCCGATCACGTTCCGCATGCCGATCATCGGGCAAGACCCCGTGGAGTCCGTGACCCTGCCGAAAGCCTGGCTGATCCCTGCGGCACAGACGGACGTGATCGACCGGCTTCGGCTTCACGGCATCCGGATGGAAACCGTGGACAAGAGCCGGACGGCAGTGCTCGACAAGGTCCGCCTTCGTGACGCTGCCCTCGAAAATCCGCACGATGGCCGGGTGCCAATCAAGGCTGCTTTCGCACACGAGCGTGTGAGCGAGGAAATCCCGTCCGGCACCATACGGGTGGCGTCAGACCAGCCCCTGGGCCTGCTGGCGGCCGCGTTGCTGGAACCGGAAAGCCAGGACTCGTTCCTTGCCTGGGGCTTCTTCCCGGAAGTGCTGGCTCCAGCCGCAGGTACGGAGGATTTTGTAATGGCGCCGATGCTCGACACGCTCCTGTCCCGCGATGCCTCCCTGCGCAGCCAATTCGAGGCAAAGCTGGCCGCCGAACCCGCTTTCGCCGCCGATCCAAAGGCGCGCCTGAAGTGGCTAGCCGCCCGGATACCCCAGCTCGATACGTTTCACCTGACGTACCCGATCAGGCGGGAGCTTTGACACCTCACACCGGTCTTCCCCGATCGAAATTGGGCGACGCCGGAACCACCGCCACGGTGCGAACTTGATACAAGTCAGGAAACGGACGCTGCCCGGCAGTGTCGGCTAAAGGCCGGATGTGCCGGGGAAGCGTGTTGAACGAAGCGAGTAAGACGAGAATACGCAGCAAATTAAGCCGCTGGTGGGGCATATGGGTGACGGGCGGCGTGGATCATGACGCCGTGCTCAGCCAGATCGCGGAAGATTCCGGTTGGTCCGGCCGCTATGCCTTCCTGATCGTGATCTCGGCGGCCATATCGCTGCTGGGTCTGCTGATGCCATCGGTCGCCGTATTGATCGGGGCCATGCTGCTCTCGCCGCTGATGATGCCGATCATCGGCATGGGCTTCGGGATTGCGACGCTCGATTTCAACGAGATGCGCCGCGCCGCCATAGCTCTTGGCGCAGGGTCGGCCATCGCTATCGTTCTGTCGATCGTGCTGGTTTCGATCTCACCGATCCAGACCATCACGACCGAGATCGCGGGACGGACACAGCCCACGCTGTTCGATCTGCTCGTCGCCTTGCTGTCGGCTATCGCGGGTGCCTATGCGCTTATTCGCGGCCGGGGCGGCACGGTGGTGGGCGTCGCCATCGCCATCGCCCTGATGCCGCCGCTGGTCGTCGTCGGTTTCGGGATAGCGACATGGAACTGGACAGTGTTTTCCGGCGCCCTGCTCCTGTTCCTGACCAACGCCATCACCATTGCCCTTACCGCCGCGCTGGTTGCGCGGGTCTACGGGTTCGGCAGTCATCTGTCGCGCCATCATACGGGCTGGCAGCTCATCCTGTTTGTCGCGGCGCTTGGCGTGCTGTCGATCCCGCTTGGCGCGGCTTTGCGTCAAATCGCGTTTCAGGCCGTCGCCCAGCGGCAGGTGCGTGACGCGATCCAGTCACGCTTTCCCTCCGGCTCGCGCCTCAGCCAGCTGGAGATTGATTACGGCACCACGCCGATCCGCGTTCGCGCGGTCATGCTCACGCCGCGCCTTGACGGTCAGGCCGATCGGTTCCTGGCTGGGGCGGTCCAGCGCCAGCTTGCACAGAAAGTCGATATTCACGTCGACCAGCTTCAGGTGTCGATGGAAGCAAACGCAGCGGAAGCGGCTCAGATTTCGCGCGCGGGTAACGCATCTGCCAGTCAGGCCGCGCAGAACCGGGCACGGGCGACCCACGATCTGGCGCTTATCGCCGGGATCGAGCCGTCCGCCGTCTCGGTCGATACGGGCGCACAGGCTCTGGCGGCGCAGGCGTCGGAACTGCCGGGCCTGGGCCTTGCCGGCTACCGCGCGCTTGAGCAGCGGGCCGACCGGCTTCTGCCTGCCTGGAAGATCACGCTTGCCCCACCCGGCGGTGTCGCCTTGCCGCAGGTCGCTTTCGATCAGGGCGTGGTGGATGCCGCCGCACTCGACAGCGCGGCATGGGCCTCCGCGCGCCTCGGCCGGACCATCGCCATCGCCGGAGGCACCGAAGCCCAGCGCACGGCGATCGCCAAAGGCATCCGCGATCGCGGCGGTCAGGCCATCGACGGCGACGGTAGCGGCAGCATCCGGCTGACCTGGCAGGCAGAGCCACCGCCTGCTCCCGCCCCGTTATCAAAGAGCGACTAACCCGCCCTTAAATAGATATTGCGAGTCGTTATCACCGCGTGTAGTGCGCCCGGCAACGAGGCTGTATTCTCAGGGGTGACGACGTTGAAGATCAAGACATCGCTTTTGCTGGCCTGCGCGCCCGCCATGGTTGCAATGCCCGCGATGGCTCAGACGAACCCGCAGGATACGGACACTTCCGCCACTTCGACGGCCAGCGATTCCATTGTCGTCACCGGCACCTACACCCTGCCCGACCGGATCGACACCGCCACCGGCCTTGGCCTGACGGTGCGCGAGACGCCGCAGTCGGTCAGCATCGTGACCGCGCAGCGCATCCTCGACCAGAACCTGATCAACGTGCGCGACGTGATCGAAAACGGCATCGGCGTCTCCGTCAACGAGACTGACGATGTGCGGAATTCCTTCTTCGCGCGCGGCTTCCAGATCCAGAACACCCAGCTCGATGGCGTTCCCACCGCCTGGGCCTTGGGCGGCGACCGCGGCGAAACGATCGCCGACGTATCGATCTATGACCGCGTGGAGATCGTGCGCGGGGCGACCGGCCTGCTCAGCGGCGTGGGCGATCCCTCTGCCTCGATCAACCTGGTGCGCAAGCATGCCGACAAGACCGAGTGGGGCGGCTACCTCAACGCCGCGGGTGGCAGCTGGGATACCTGGCGCCTGTCCGGCGACATCGGCGGTGCGGTCACCTCGGACGGACGCCTGCGCGTTCGTGGCGTCGCGCGGTATGAGGAAGGCAACGCCTTCACCGATTACTACAGCAACAAGAAGCTGGTCCTCTACGGCACGCTGGAGGCGGACGTGACCGACGACACGCTGCTGCGCGTCGGGTTCAGCCACCAGCGCAGCGTGCCCAAGGGCGCGTTCTGGGGCAGCTTGCCGACGTTCTACAGCGACGGCACCGTGGCTCGGTGGGAACGCTCCAAAAGCACTGCCCAACCCTGGACCACCTGGACGACTCAGAACCAGAACTTCTTCACCTCGCTGTCCCACGATTTCGGCGACGGGTGGAGCCTGACCGGCAACTACAACCGCACGCGCAACACGCAGTTTTCAAAGATCCTTTACCTGTTCGGCAATGTGGATCGTACCACTGGTCTTGGCCTGGCTAGCAACCCTTACTCGGCTTACGGCGTCAGCATCCAGAGCAGCTACGACGCTCAGTTGAAAGGTAAGCTGAACGTCTTCGGGCGCGATCACGATCTGGTGCTGGGATACCTGAACAGCACGCTCAAGCGCCATACCGACAGCTATGTCCCGCTCAATCTCCTTGTGCCCGATACCTTTCTGTTTCCGCCCGCCGGGGACTTCATCAACTGGAACGAGGATTCGTACCCCGATCCGGGATTCTCGACGACGCCGAAACGGGACGAACAGGAACGCATCAAGCAGATCGGCTACTACGGCGCGCTGCGCGTCAACGTGGCCGACTGGCTGAAAGTCATCGGCGGCGGCCGTCTGGCAACATGGCGGCGCAACGGCATGGCTTACGGCGCGGTGAACAACTACGGCGACAAGAACGTCTTCATCCCCTACGTCGGGGCGCTGGTGGACGTGACCCCGAACCACCGCGTCTACGCCAGCTACACCACGATCTATCAACCGCAGAACCTGCGGGATCGCGACTACAACCAGCTAGACCCGATCACCGGCAAGGCTTACGAAATCGGCCTGAAGAGCGCCTTCTTCAACGAAGCGCTGCAAACCTCGGTCGCGCTGTTCCGCATCGAACAGGACAACCTGGGCCAGATTGACGGACCGGAGACGACGATCCCCGGCAGCGGCCAGATATTCCAGCCCTATCGCCCGGCACAGGGTGCGGTCAGCAAAGGCTTCGAGATCGAAGCGACCGGCAGTCCGCTGGAAGGCTGGAACATCAATGTGGGATACAGCCAGTTCAAGGTGCGCGACGCCAATGGCCTGGACGTCAACACCAACCAGCCGCGCCGGCTGCTCAAGGCGTTCACGACCTACACCATACCCGGCATCTTCGAAGGACTGACGCTGGGCGGCGGCGTCAATTACCGCAGCTCCGCCTATTCGGATGGAACGCGGCCCGGTACGACACCGCCGGTGCCCTTCCGTTTCAAGCAGCCTGGATTCGCCATCGTCAACCTCATGGCCCGCCTCGCAGTCACCGAGAATGTTAGCGTACAGGCCAACGTCGAGAACCTGCTGGACAAGACCTATTACAGTCAGGTCGGCAACTTCAGCCAGTACCGCTATGGCGA
This sequence comes from Novosphingobium sp. BL-S-24, assembly GCF_055521575.1. Classification (NCBI taxonomy): domain Bacteria; kingdom Pseudomonadati; phylum Pseudomonadota; class Alphaproteobacteria; order Sphingomonadales; family Sphingomonadaceae; genus Novosphingobium; species Novosphingobium sp. BL-S-24. The sequence goes on along the minus strand of NZ_CM145487.1, from coordinate 108,850 downwards.
ACCGCGCAACTTCATGGTGGGCGCCAACTACCGCTTTTGATAGCGCAGCACGGTTGCATCTTCCGCAACCCCGGCAAGAGGCGCATGGTAGCGCCGGGTTTGTGCGGGAGATGTACGGTGGATGATTCTTATAAGCTGGTGATCGAGAAACAACGGGACAAATATGTAGCCGCCGTTTTCAATATCAATGCTGAAATACTTGCCGATTTTCCATATCGGTTGGACGAAAAGACTTCAACCGGCGGCCATGTGTACGGGTGGCGCATCCAGTGGATCAAGGATGCACCTCCCGGCATTCGCACTGAAGGCGAGGCCGGTTCGTTGTGGTCCGACATCGACGTGATCGAACCGGAAGAAGAGGTAACGGCTATTTAACCGTAACCTCAGCTATAGATAGATGTTCTCCAGGTGATCCATGGTTTGACTGATCTGGCATATGGCCGTCATTCCAGCCCGCGATTCTACGCTACAACCACCCCACCCGCTTGAAGCGGACATAAAGCGCGGTGCAGGCGACCGCGATAACCCCCAGCACAATAAAATAGCCGTACTGCGTCTTGAGTTCGGGCATGTATTCGAAGTTCATGCCGTAGATGCCCGCGATCGCAGTCGGCACCGCAAGGATCGCCGCCCACGCCGCAAGCTGGCGAGTGATCGCGCCGGTGCGTTGCTGTTCCAGCAGGTTGCTGAATTCGAACACCGAGATGACGATCTGGATCAGGCCATCCACTAATACCTGAACGCGGCGGGTATGGTCGAGCACGTCGCTGAAGTAAGGCCGGGCGTCAGGGTCGATGCACGGCAGATCGAGGCGCGCCAGCTTCCCCGCCACTTCGGTCATCGGGCCGAGCACGCGTTGGAACTTGGCAAGCTGCCGCCGTAGCGTGAAGATGCGGGTGATCTCGTCACGCCCCAGGAACGTGTCGAGCGTCTTCTGCTCCATCGCCAGCACGTTGTCCTCAATGGCGTCGACGATCGGCAGATAGCCATCGACGATGTAGTCCAGGATAGCGTGCAGGACGTAGTCCACCCCTTGCATCAGCAGAGTGGGGGCGGCTTCCAGCTGCTCGCGCAACGCCTTGTGTGACCGGGACGATCCGTGCCGCACGCTGATGATGTGGCTGTGCCCGATGAAGATCGCGGTTTCGCCATAGGCGATCTTGTCCCCGTCCAGCGCCGCCGTGCGTGCGATGACGAACAGTTGTTCGCCGTAGACATCGACTTTCGGCAACTGGTTGGCGTTGACCGCATCCTCGATCGCGAGGGGGTGCAGGCCATATTGGTCCTTCAGCGTCCGCATTTCCTCGTCAGTGGGATCGCAGATGCCGATCCAGACGAATTCCGACTTGTCGGCCGGGCAATCGACCTTCTCGTCGATCGTCACTTCGCGGACACGTTTGCCGTGGCGGTAGAGATAGGCAGCGACAACCGTCATTCGGACCTCAGAACTGGAACGACGCTCACTTGGGTACGATACAGCGCCACGTCAAACGCGCACGAGCCATCATGGCCCGGTTTCCCCCCAAATGTTGCTGGATGGCACCGATTGGCTGGCCGGGTATTGTTAAACCATGGCGCGACGACAAAAGTTGAAAGTGTTCAGGACGGCGGCCGGGTTCCACGATGCCTACGTGGCCGCCCCCAGCCAGAAGGCCGCGCTGGCCGCATGGGGAAGTGACGCGGACCTGTTCGCGCGCGGCATTGCGGAAATGGTGACGGACACAGCCCTTACCCGCGAACCACTTGAAAACCCCGGCACTGTCATCAAGCGTCTTCGCGGAACGGCGGAAGAGCAGTTGGCGGCGTTGCCGGCGGATCGTCCGAAGCCCGGACGTGCCGATGGCGAGACACACGGGGCGAACCTCAAGCCCAAACCGAAGAAAAAAGCGAAGCCAAGACCATCTCGAGCAAAGCTGGAGGATGCTGAAAAAGCTCTCGACGACATTGTGGCGCAGCAGAAAAAGCAGGAGGCCGATCTGCGCGCGCGCGAACGCGCATTGGAGGAGGAACGCCGCCACATGCAGACAGCGCATGAACGCGAACGCAAGGCAGCGGAGAAAGCCATCAAGCACGAGCACCAGACCCATTCCCGAGCGCTGGCTCGCTGGAGGGCAGGTTCGACGTGAGCGGGGCGGCTTTCCGGGGAGTGCCTCGCCCACGTTGCATCGTTGTATCAAATTGCGAACACACGGTTCTCTGTTCGTGATTTAGCATTTCTGGATCCCAATCACGCCCCGGGACGATTGACACCTCAACCTCTCCAACACATGCGGCTCCGCAATTGCGACGCACTCGCATTTGCAATATGCAGGGGTTAATCACTTGATCAAATTGAAGGATCGTCACGTCCGCAGCCTGGGCGCGGGTTTTGTTGCTTTGTCTGCCTTTGCCTCGCAGGGGGCTCTCGCTGATGAGGCGGTAGAGGACACCGGATCACCTATCGTCGTTACAGCCGCCGGGTACGTTCAGGACATCATCGAAGCGCCGGCCAGCATCACCGTGCTCGACCGGGCGGAGTTGCAGGACAAGCGCTTCGTAAGCCTGGCCGAGGCACTGCAGGATGTGCAAGGCGTGGACGTTGGCGGCGAAGCCGGAAAGACCGGCGGCCTCAACATCTCGATCCGTGGCATGCCCAGCGACTACACGCTCGTGCTGATCGACGGTCGCCGGCAGAACGCGCCCGGCGGGGTCACCCCCAACGGCTTTGGCGAAACGTCCACCAGCTTCCTGCCACCGTTTGCGGCGATCCAGCAGATCGAAGTGGTGCGCGGGCCGATGTCCACGCTTTACGGATCGGACGCGATGGGCGGCGTCGTCAACATCATCACACGCAAGGTCGGCGACCGCTGGGTTGGCAGCGCGACCGCTGAAACCACGATCCAGGGCGACGAGCGGTTTGGCAACATCCAGTCCGCCTCCGGTTTCGCCCAAGGGCCACTGGTCAAGGATCTTGTCGGCCTCACCCTGCGCGGCAGCGTGTTCCATCGCGAAGGGTCGAACATCGAGATTCCCGGCGATCCGGCATTGACGCTCGGCCGCAACCCGGTCCGCTCGGACATCTATACGTACGGCGGCCGCCTGAGCTTCACGCCCCACGCCGATCATGATCTCTGGCTGGAGTTCGATCGTAACGAACAGACGTACGACAACACCGAGGGCCGCCTCGGCACTTTGGGCTCGGGCGGGTATTCGCCGACACAGAAGTTCAATCGCTCCAACTATGTCGCCGCGCATACCTGGCGCATGGGTGATTTCGGCCAGCTCGACACCACGCTGACCCGCAACGATACCGAGACGATCGGCCGCCTCATCCCCAACGGCACGCCCGGCGCAACGCCGGGGAGCGCCCGCAATCTGGAAGCGCGCAACGACATCATCGACACGCGTTTCGCCGGTAAGGCGGGGCCTGTGGCCTTCACGGTGGGCGGCCAATACTGGTGGGCCAGAATGATCGATGGCGTGGCACCGGCACCCTTCAAGTTTCGCCAGTGGGCAGGCTTCGCGGAAGCCACCCTGACGGTGGTCGACGGATTCAACCTGACGGGCGGCGCCCGGTATGACGACCATTCGACGTTCGGTTCAAAGTGGTCGCCGCGCGCGTACGCGGTGTGGAACATCAACGACGATTTCACCCTGAAGGGCGGCGTGAGCCGGGGCTTCAAGACGCCGCGGGTCGAACAGATCGCCAGCGGCATCATCGGCTTTGGCAGTCAGGGCCGCGTGCCGCTGATCGGCACGCCGGGCCTGACCCCCGAAACCAGCACCAGCTACGAAGCGGGCCTTTACTACGACAGCCACGGCTTCTTCAGCGGCAACGTCACGCTGTTCAACAATGATTTCGACGACAAGATCGCCAGCGGACCCGGCATTGCCAATTGTTCGTTTGCCGGTAACCCCAACCGCCCCGGATGCCTTGATGTCGGCAATTTTCCCGGCGTCGATCTGTTCGGGCAGTCGATCAACATCGACAAGGCGCGCACGCGCGGGGTCGAGGCAGCTGCACGCTTTGCCTTCACCCCCAGCCTGACGTTATCCGCCAACTACACTTATACGCAGACCGAGCAGCTTAGCGGCGAGGACCAAGGCCTGCCGCTGGTGGGCGTGCCCAAGCACATGTTCAACGGCAACCTGCGCTGGAACGTCACCGAGGCGGCAAGCCTGTGGGCGCGCGCCGAAGTACGGTCGAGCCGCTGGCGCGGTAATAACGCACAACAGGCCGCGCTTGGCGATTTTCGCAGTTATGAGGTTTTTCATATCGGCGGCGCGTACCGGATCACGCCTGCCTTCCGCCTTGCCGCGACGGTCTACAACGTGCTCGACACCGACTATGCCGTCTACGTCCCTTACGCGAACGGAGCGGTCACGGCTTTCACCCCTGCCTATTCCATCAACCAGGAGGGTCGGCGGCTTTGGCTGTCGGCAAATGTGGACTTCTAGGCGCAGTGATCACCCCGGCACGTACCCCGCGCATTCATTCAGCCGGAACAGCGCGGCGTTCTGCCGGGCACGGTTCAGGTCGCCCTCGGTGTCGATCTCGTAGGAGTCCAGCACGCCGGTCGCCATCGGCAGGTGGGCGTGCAAATGTTCGTAGACGGCGGTGTTGCCGATAGTGTCGAAGATGCGGGTGGGCAGCCACGAGATGTTGGCCCACTCGTAATCGGTGGGGCGATCGCGGTTGAAGCCGGTGGCCCGCTCGCCCTCCATCTCCACATAGACCGCGTCGGTGCTGCGGGACGGCGTGAGGGCAAGGCGCGCCTCGTCCGGGCGGCAGGCGGCAAGGAACGACTGGAAGCTATCAGGCACGACCAGGATATCCGCGTCCATGAACAGGCAATCGCCGCTCAATCCGCGCGCGCCCATGGCGTAGCTGTGCAGCGTCGTGGTGGTGCGAAACGCCGGGTTGCGCACCACGATCGCATCGGGGCGGACACGGCGCAGTTCCTCGATCACCTGCGTTTCCATGAAGCCGACGACGACGCGCACGTCTGGCACGTCGGCCACCAGATGCATCAGGTGAGCCAGCACGCTGACAGCCTCCACCTGCACAAGGCACTTGGGCTTGCCATGGCCAAGGCGCGAACCAAGGCCCGCAGCGGCGATTACAGCGTGTTCAACAGTCGACATAGACCCTTCCCGTTCAGCGCCACATAGTCCGCCATCGACAGCAAGGCGTCCGGGCTGGTGTGGACGCCGTTGAATGCCACGCCCACGTCCGCCACATCGAACATCGGCACGTCGTTATAGCCATCGCCCACCGCGATCACCCGCCCGAACCGCTCCTTCAGTTCCAGCGCGGGCACGTTCTTGCGCATGATCTGCACCAGCTCCAGCTGCCCTTTGGCGCTGTACTGGCTGGTGGAGGAATAGAGCCCGCAGCCCAGACGCTGCGCCAGCGGCGCGATCCACACGTCGAGATTGCCGGTCAGGATAAAGCAGCGCTCACGGTTCTGCGCGATGAACGCCTCGATATCCGGGTCCACGTCCACCTCGGAGACGATCTGCTGGATGCGTTCGACCCCCGCCGTGCGCAGGACCGCGAAGCGCAGGCGAAACGAATCCTCGAACGGGATCAGCCCATCCATGGTAAGCCGCGTGAGCAGCCCCATCTCCTGTTCCAGCCCGAGTTCCGACGCGATCAGGGGCAGCAGTTCCTCGCGCGTCACCGTGCCGTCAAGGTCGAAGCAGAAACAGCTGTCAGGCATGACCCGGGGCACCGGCTTTTTGAACCAGACAGAAATGCTGCTGGGTTTCGGCCCGGTTGTTGAGGCCAGCCTGTTCGAACAGCAAGGTCGCCGCGCCGACGATGTAGTCGGGGGCGGGAAAGGCGGTTTTCAGCGCGCCGACGATCTCTTCGGGCGAGCGATAGATCGCGTTGTAATGCGCCTGCAGTTCCTCAGACCAGTGGCCCGACAGCGTCAGGCGGCCCTCCACGCCCATTGGCTCGCGCACATAGACGATCGCGCCGGGGGCCAGATGACGGCTGAGGCGATCGAGCAGCGCGGGCATCTGATCGTCGTCCAGATAGATGAGAATGCCCGAGCAGATGACCCGGTCGAACGGACCATTCGCCGCCAGCCATTCGTCGGTCAGTTCATCGACGCCAAGCGCGTGGAACGCCACGTTCGGCAACGGGCAGTAGCTGCGGGCAAGGTCGATCAGCGAAGGGCTGGCGTCGATGCCGTGATAGGTGCTCGCCTGCCCGGCGATGGCCGCCGCCCAGCGGCCGATGCCGCAGCCCACGTCCAGCACGCGCTCGGCCCCGGTCAGCGCCAGCAGCGGGGTGACGCGCTCCCGCTCCATGGCATCGCGCTGCTCTGCGATTTCGGGATGCTTGTCCTGATAAAGCACCGCCGTCAGCGGCGTGTCGGCGCGAAACTTGCGCGCACGCTGCTCGAAGAAGTCGGCGACCTGATCCTTGTTGAGCGCGATCTTCTCGCCCGTGACCCTGCTCATGAAATCTCCATTCGACGCTGGTGACTGCCGCCGGGCGCGCGTGCAGCAGGCGTCCGGGTTCGCGGAAGGATGAACCCTGAAACGAGTTCAGAGTGATAGGTGTGAGGGAGACCGGCGTTCGTGCTCATGATGTGCCCACGGTCAGCCCTTCGGCGATGGCGTCCAGAATCAGCTGCGTCGGGGCCTGCTCGCGCGGGAACAGCGTTTGCAACAGCGCTTGCCGCTCGCGTTCCAGCGGCCAGGCCACGCCGTTCGCGTAGCCTTCCACTGCTTGTCGCACCGCGTTGAAATCGGCGGCGTGATGGGCGGCGGCAAGGGCGGCTTCTCCCAGCGCGTTCATCGGGACGTGGCGGCCGGAGTCCATGAAGACCAGCGGCTTTTCGAAGATCGGGTATTCGGTCAGGAACGATATGCCGTCCGTCACCATCATGTCGGACGCCGCGAACAGATGCGCGTATGTCTGGGTTTCGACCGCGCAGTTGGGTTGTGCCTGCCAGTCTGCCAGAAACGCATCGAGGCGATCCCTCGGGATGGCTCCGGTCTGCGCGGCGAAGGTGAACAGCGCCGGATGCGGTTTCAGCACGAAGTCGATGTCCGGCCGTTCGCGCGCCCAGGCGAGGAACTGCGCATGGTTGGCGTCGAACGTGCCGAAGCCCAGCCAGTTCGTCCCCACCGAATAGTGCGGTGCCCAGACCACTCGGAAACGGCGCTGGCCCTTGTCAGCGATGGGCCAGCTTTCCGCCTCGTCGCGTTCGCGCAGCAGGCGGGCCAGTTTGGGATAGCCGCTGACAATGAACTTTTGCGGATCGGAGTGGTCGAACTGCTGGAAATAGGCGCAGGTCTGCTCCGTCTCGCAGAACACGCGCCAGGCCATGCGATGGTAATGCTGGTCGAACGATTGGGGATCGACGCCGATGGCGCTTTTCTCGGTGCCCGAAAATTGCGCGACGATCGACATGCCATACGGCACCGAGCAGATGCGGGCGAAGCTCAGCCGGTCGGTTGCGAAGGCGAGCGGCACGTCATGCTCCCACTGCGACTGGCGAAAGATCACGTCGGGCTGCAGGGCGCGCAGAATGTCGAGCGCGGGCCACGACGGTTCCATGCCAAGCCGAATATGGGAAATGCCCGCATTGTCGAGCGCGGCGCTGGTCTGGTCCTCGCCGCCATAACCCGCATCGCCCGGAAACTTGCGGTTGATGCTGACCACCAGCGGATCGAAGCGGTCGTCCGCCAGCATGGCATCATGCAGATCAATCTGCGCGTCCCAGCTTTCGATGGCGTGGACCAGAAACACGCAGCGGATACGCGGACCGCCGCGCGCGATCTTGCGCGTCGTCAGGTGGCCAATCTGCCGCAAGTCCGCCGTTTCGGATTCCACTTTGTCGTACAGCTGCTGGCCGACGTCCTGGATCGTCTGGCGCATCTGTTGGGTGAGGCGCGCTTCGAGATCACGCGCGGTCACCTCGATCCGTTCGGCCAGACGCTCCTCGATATCGGCCATCGCGTTGGCAAGGAAGGCGAGCGTTTCCACCACTGCGTCGTTTGGCGCGTCATTGGTCGCTTCGGAGGCGGCCGGATCGTTATAGGTGTCGTTCATGTCGTTTTAGGTGCCACCATAAATCGCGCTGCCGCGTCCATCGCCTCGCGGATCGTCACGTCCATATCGAGGTAGCGATAGGTGCCAAGGCGGCCGATGAACGTGACGTTGGCTTCCTCCTTCGCACGCTCCTCGTAACGGGCGAGCAGGGCTTTTTCCGCGGCCAATCCAATGGGGTAATACGGTGTGTCTCCCGGCTCGCAGGAGCGGGAGTACTCTCGATAACATACTGTTTTAGCGTGACTTTCCCACGGCGCGAAATGCTTGTGTTCAGTGATTCGGGTATAGGGAACGTCGATGTCGCCATAGTTCATCACCGCGCATCCCTGATAGTCGCCGTCATCGCGAAACGCCTCGAAATCGAGCGTACGATAGCTCAATCGGCCGATATCGCACCCGAAATAGCCGTCGATGGGACCGGAATAGAAGACATGCCCGAACTGCGCCATTTCCGTCCGCTCCGCACGGGTGTTCAGCCGCATGGTAATCAGCGGGTGGGACAGGATACGCTCGATCAACGCAGTGTAGCCGTCGCGCGGAATGCCTTGAAAACGATGGGAAAAATAATTGTCGTTGTAGTTGAAGCGGACGGGCAGCCGCTTGAGAATGCTGGCGGGCAACTCGGTCGGCGAACAACCCCATTGCTTAAGGGTATAGCCTTTCAGAAACGCCTCATACAGATCGCGCCCGACAAAGCGGATCGCCTGCTCCTCGAAATTGCCCGGCTCCCCCTCACCACCCTCGGCCACAGAGGCGATGAAGGCGCGGGCCTCGTCAGGGCGGAAGGTCTTGTTAAAGAACTGATTTATCGTGTGAAGATTGATCGGCATCTGGAACACCCGCCCGCCGACCGTCGTCTTCACTCGGTTAATATACGGCATGAACTGCCCGAATTCGTTGACATAGCGCCACACTTCCTCGTCATCGGTGTGGAAGATATGCGGCCCATGAACGTGCATCATCACGCCGGTCTCGTCATCCCGCCGCGTATGGCAATTGCCCCCGGCGTGGCCGCGCTCCTCCACCACGGTCACGCGATGCCCGGCTTCCGCAAGATGGCGCCCTACCACGGCACCCGAAAAGCCCGCGCCGACGATCAGGATGTCCTGCATGTCTGTACGCACCTGCCCCCGCGTCCTGCCGTCAGAAGAACTGCTTGAGATAGGAAGGCAGGTCAAACACGGCGTCCTGATCCTGCACCTGATCGACCGCAAACCCTTGGTTCACGCGGAGCCAAGCCCGGGGGCCGCGGCCTTCCGCCGATGGCAGCTCATGGGTCAGTCGATCGCGCAGAGCGGGCGCAATCATGCCGAGGATATGCTCGTCCAAGCTAGGGTCGATGACGACGGGCGCTTCGGCGTATTCGCCCGCCTCGGTCGCCGCTACCGTCAGCGCCGCCAGCGTGCGCACGATGTCGAGCGACACCATTTCCATCTGCGGCGGGCTGTACGCGGCCATGCGATGGTACAGGACGTAGGCTTCCGGCCAGCGCTGGCCCTGGATCAACAACCGCAACGCCACCGACTGGCGCAGCGCCATGAAGTGCAGGATCGCGCTGATCAGCGGGCCGCGATCTTCCTCGCCGGTCTGGCCCGGTCCGAACATGTGGGATGCGATGAACTCAAGCCCACCGCGATAGGTGTCCCACTGAAACATGCATTCCTTATTGCCCTGCTGGGTGCGGGGATCGTCAGAGATGGCTGTTACCCGCGCAAATGGCTCCGGCACAAACAGCACGTCCGCTGCATTCAGCGCCCTTGCGGTGAAGAGGAATGCCCAGAAGATGAAGGGCGTGGCGCTCGATATCGAATCGGCCAGCACGTCGCGGCGCACGATCAGGAATTCGGGAAAGACGTGGCGCTCAAGGATGAAGTTCAGCAATCCGCCGAAATCGCCTTTCGCATGCCGTATCGGCTCGGCCAGCTTGTAGAACGGCGCCATGTCGCCTCCGCCCTCGCGCGCATCGACCAGCATCCACGGCGCCTGAACCATGCCGATTGCCGGATCCGCTTCCATCACGCCGATGTATTCCACCACCTTTTCGGGGATCAGCAGATCGTCGTCGCCAAGGAATACCGCATATCGCCCCCGCGCCCGATTCATGGCAAAAGCGTAATTGCTCATGAACCCGCTGTTGCAGACCCGACGATAGGTCCTGATTTCCGGCTCCTCGGCAAGGGAAGCAAGGTAGGCGGCCGTTTCATCGGTCGAACAATCGTCGACGAGCACCATCTCGAAAGCGATGCCAAGCCGCCGGAACGCCTCCAGATGAAAGGTAACGTTCCGCTCCAGCATGAACTGTCGGTTAAACGTGGGCACGCATATGGAAAGGGCCACTTCGGATACCGACATCAATATACGCCCTCAGACAGCTTGATGCTCGGCATGTAAACGCAGGCTACTAAAGATATGGTTAATTTAGAGGAAATCCGGCGGTCAGCTGACCACCCATGAAGCCAGGCAACTCATCCCGTTAAAATACCAACTTGTCCCAAGGGTTTACGCATTTGTAGCATGTAACGGCGTGATACTCGGCATTACCCAGTTGGCAGGATCAAATAAGCCGCTAATGCGTTGCGCCTCGTTGGTAATTCTACGGATACCTCTTGAGGGGGGCATATATGACCAGGCAGTTTTTCGGCACCGACGGTATTCGTGGGCGTACAAACCAAGGCGCGATGACCGCTGCCACCGCCATGAAGGTAGGTCAGGCCGCCGGTTCGCACTTCCTGCGTGGTGAACATCGCCATCGAGTCGTGATTGGCAAAGATACCCGCCTCTCCGGCTATATGCTTGAAAACGCCATGGTTGCCGGCTTTACCAGCGTCGGCATGGACGTGGTGCTGCTAGGGCCGATGCCGACCCCGGCGGTCGCCCTGCTTACCCGCGAACTCCGCGCCGATGTCGGTGTGATGATTTCTGCCAGCCACAACGGTTATGAAGACAACGGCATCAAGCTTTTCGGTCCTAACGGCTTCAAGCTTTCAGATGCGGACGAACTGGCTATCGAAGCCTTGCTCACGCAAGATGTCGATCTGGCCGCACCGTCCGAAATTGGGCGTGCGCGCCGTATTGACGATGCGCCGGGCCGCTATATCCACGCTGTCAAAAGCTCGCTGCCTTCAACGGTGAGGCTCGATGGCCTGAAGATCGCGATCGATTGCGCCAATGGTGCAGCCTATCAGGTCACGCCGTGCGCGCTGTGGGAACTGGGTGCGGAGATCGTGGAGATCGGCGTCAATCCCAACGGCAAGAACATCAATGATCGCTGCGGTTCCACCCATGTCGAATTACTCCGCGATACGGTGATTTCGTCGAGTGCGGATATCGGCATCGCGCTGGATGGCGATGCCGATCGCCTGATCGTGGTCGATGAAAAGGGCCGGACGGTGGACGGCGACCAGATCATGGCGCTGATCGGCGGCCAGATGGCGGCGCGGGGAGAACTGCGGGGCGGCGGCGTGGTCGCCACGGTCATGTCGAACCTTGGCCTCGAACGCTATCTCGATGGTCAGGGCCTCACCCTTGAGCGTACTGCGGTAGGGGATCGTCACGTCCTTGAGCGGATGCGCGCGGGTGGTTTCAACGTGGGCGGCGAACAGTCGGGGCACATGATCCTGCTGGATCACGCAACCACCGGCGACGGCACGATCGCCGCGTTGCAGGTGCTGGCGGCGCTGGTTCAGTCGGGTAAGCCCGCCAGCGAACTGCTGCACTTGTTCGATCCGGTCCCCCAACTGCTGCGCAGCGTGCGGTTTGCCGGAGGCCGACCGCTGGAAATCGACAGCGTCCGGACATCCATCGCAAACGCCGAGGCGTCACTGAACGGCCGGGGTCGCCTAGTCATTCGCCCCTCCGGCACGGAGCCGGTGATCCGCGTCATGGCGGAAGGCGACGACGCAGGCGAAGTGGAAGCAGCCGTCGCGTCCATTTGCCATGCTGTGGAAAGAGTCGCAGCCTAAGCCGTCGCAGCTGCCCTATTCAACGGCGCCGATCAGCGCGCCGTCACGAGCAATTTCTGCCAGTCCCCATCAAGTGGTTTGTCACGGTCGGCCATGATCGCGGGACGGTTGGGCCGTGACGCTCCCAATGCCGCAATAGCCCGCTGGATCGTCGCGACGCGGTCCTTCCAGGCCGGGTGAGAGCGGCTTCTAAGTGGTCCGCCAGCGTGCTTCGGCCCGAAGGCTTGCCAGAAACGGACGGCAATGTCAGGATCGTAACCCGCGTTGGCGAGAAGGGATACCGACAGGATATCTGCTTCCAGTTCGGTCTGCCGGAAATAGGCCACGTTGCTGCCGAAGCCCGACAAAAGCCCATAATCGACGCCTTTGGCTTCGAGCCGATCACGATGGCGCAGGATGTTGTGCGCCAGCTCGTGAGCGATCGGAGCCGCCACTAAATCGGGATAATCCGCAAAGAACCTGCTGCCGATCTGGACCATTTCCCCGTCTGCGCGGGCAACAAATTCTGGCCCAACCGCCACTTCGAATCGCGTGCGGCACGCGGGAACAGGATGAACCGTCATCATTTTGTCGATCCCATTGCGCCGGACGTTTAATTTCATCGGCACTCCGGCCGGCAAGGCGGCTATCTGCCCCGCCAGCCTGATCAGTTCGGCAGTTCCGGCATCGCCGCCAAGGTCTGCCGCATCGAAGCGTACGGTGCCTGCTCCGAGCACCGCGTCATCCGCTTTCACGCCTGCTGCCGCAGCGGGTGATCCAGGAAGCACCGCCTCCACCCCTGCCGGACCATCGAAACGGAAGTGCCGGATTGCCTCATCTCGAACACCGCGCGCATATTGCGTCGGCGTATGTAGCAACAGCCCCAGACCCGGCTCCTGCCGATCGCACAGGGGCGCATTTGCGACAGCCAGTCGATAGCCAATCTCGGTCAGTTGCGTATCGACTGCCCGTATGTTCTCGAATTGCGGGCTATCTGCCGCCGGGGCGGACGCGGAGGCACCGGCCATCGCAGCAACGCCGATTGCTATGTGCAAAAGGCAGCGTACCGTCACTTTTCGGTGGTTTATGCTTGCAACGCGGCGAAGTTTGATCATTGCGGACATTCGACGTTCATCGCCGCCAGGGTACCGCAACTTCCCAATGCTCGCGAAACTTTTCTTTCGCTCTGCCAAAATCGCAGAGCCCGCCGCTGCGGTCCCCGAGGGCCGGCGGATCTATGCTATCGGCGATATTCATGGAAGGCTGGACCTGCTTGAAGGTCTTCTGGCCCGGATCGAAGCCGATTCGGCGGCGCGTGGCGGTGAATACCAACTGATCTTCCTTGGCGACCTGATTGATCGAGGTCCTGAATCTGCAGGCGTAATCGAGCGCCTGATGGTGCTGAAAGCTGAACGGCCTGAAACCCGCTTTCTGATGGGCAACCATGAAGAGGTGTTCCTAACGGTATTGACCGGGGACGGGAAAGCGATCCGCCTGTTCCACCGCATCGGCGGCGCCGCGACGATCCTGAGCTATGGCATTACTCAGGATGCCTATGATGCTGCTGACTTCGGCGAACTGGCCGCAATGGTGGACGCTGCGGTCCCTGCCTCCCATCGGAATTTTCTTACGAGCTTCGAAGATCTGATCGTCGAAGGTGATTATGTGTTCGTGCATGCCGGGATTCGACCCGGCGTGCCGCTGAACGAACAAAAAATCAGCGATTTGCGGTGGATTCGCGACGATTTTCTTGTCCCCTCCACAGCGCATCGTCGACCATTTCCCAATAAAACCGTCGTATACGGCCATACGATAAGTGAATCAGTGGTCGAGGAGATCGGTCGCATCGGTCTTGATACCGGCGCCTATCGCTCTGGAATCCTTACGGCGATGGGTTTTGAAGGGCAGGATCGGTGGGTCCTGCAGGAGCAGCAGGTTCGCGCTACTGTCCCAGCATGAGATTGCCGCTTTGTAAAAAAATGATGGCGCTATCGATTGCACTCGTGTGATACCGTTGCAGACGTTCAACACTTCGCCCCAAGATTTTGGTGCAGCGCATCAATTCGCTTGCGCGCATGTCCAGGCATTGCTAGCCGAGACTCTCGTGTCACGTTTTTTCTAGAAAAAAGGCCAATAGATATGCGTATTAGCAATCTTCTTGTCGCTGCTGCTGTTGCTTCGTCGCTGGTAGCGGCTCCTGCTCTTGCAAACCCTGCTGCTTCGCTCTCGGTTGCCAAGGCTTCGTCGGTCAAGGCTTCGAGCAAGGGCAAGAAGTCCAGCGACCTCGCTGGCGGCGCCATCATCGGCGTTGCAGCAGCTGCTGCAGTCATCGCCGGCGTTGTGATCATCGCCAGCGACGACAACGACAACGGCGACAGCAACTAATCTGTCCTGTTACAGTCAAGGAAATGGCGGCTTTCGAGCCGCCATTTTTTTGTCCGGCGCAGACGCAATACTAAACATTGTATCAGCCTCGCCGATACCGGCCGATGCCTCCACACATCTCTATCAAAGTCTACCACTTCCGTTCTTCATCATCAGCCGTACAGGAATGGGTGTCTTTAGATGACTCCTTGAATGCAGATTGATGCACACCCTTCTCCAGCATATACAGGTAGAGCCGACTAATCGTTGCCGAGACTACCGACAAAGCTGTTTTGTGTAGTTCAATGCTTAACAGCACAATCCATCAGTTTTCCTCACCTCGATATCATTCACAACGGCACTTGATGCTCAAGATCAGCTTGGCCTTCCGTGCTGACGATCATCGTCGGCTTACGCTACCGGTACCAATCGTTTCCTTACCAATCTAAGTTATTGCTGCCACCAGTGCGCCATCTTGGCCAGCGTCAAACGATCAGGCTTTCTCGGCGTGAATTCGCTGCGCGTTTTTGTCGATCTCCACACTCCCACGGTAGGATGTACATCGCCGGCATCATGCCGGTAAATTCAGCATATCCGGGGCTTCTATTAGTGCTCCGCGTACTGAAATTTATGCTGTCAAAATGCGCTCAACTAAGATCTATTAAATGTAAAATTAAGACTAAATAAATATTGAATATTCATGATTATTATTAGTTGGACGATTTACTGATTATATGTAGAATTTTATTTCGCGATGACGAATAATCTTCGTTGCTGCATACTCGGTATGCATCTCAGCCGATAGGCGATCTGGCTGCTAACAAACCACATATGATAATTGCGCCGTTGCGCCCCGACATATGTTTGAGCGAGCAAGACGATCGTTCTGCTCAGTTAGTTGCTCGAAAAAGAGCGTTTGGCCGAGCAGATGCAAAGGCAACTCCACTCACATCGAATGTAATTCCTGTCCACAATGGACATAGTTCGCAAGAAACCAATTTTCTTGATTTCGAATAATGTATTACACCTAAAAAATCGAAAAACGATCTACTCAGACTTGAAGAGGTCGTGTGATTAATTTGTAATTAACTAAGGCAAAAATTAGATTACTTATAGTCTATTATTTTTGTCCGACAAGAAAATGAATGCTGCTTCTTAGTATGAGCAGCAGACTTATTGCTGGGAACAATGTCATGGACAAGCTCGTCGAGACTGCTCACCGCATCACCAACAAGATTGATCGTGTGGTTGTGGGAGATAATGCTCAAGTCGCTGTTCCTGCCAATTCGAACATTAATATCGCCGTGTCCCCACAATCCGTCACTTCGATGACGCGCGATCTCAATGACTTGGTCATTCAGTTTGCCGACGGTTCAGTACTGCGGCTGGCCAGTTACTTTGCCTGCGGTTCGGAAGAGCCAGGCCAGATCAGTCTTGAAGACCCTGTTAATGGAGCCAACTGGCTTGTAAATCTGGACAGCGCCGCTTGTTTGCCCGCTGGCGATCCCGGCACCGGTCCGGTGAATTACGAACTAACTGCAGTAGAAGCTGAAGTGGATACAGCAGCTGCTGCGGGGGTAACCGCTGCGAGCAGCTCGGGTGGATTCAGCTCCTTGGCGCTGGCTGGGCTTGGCGCGGCAGGTATAGGTGGTGTTGCTGCTGCGGCGGGCGGCGGCGGTGGAAACGGTGGCGGCACTCCTCCCCCTGTCGATACGACGCCTCCTGCGGCACCGGTGCTGTCCGCCACGACGGACGATGTCGGTCCGGCCCAGGGAGTCATCGCTAGCGGCGGCGTTACTGATGATGCGACCCCGACTTTCAGCGGTGCCGCGGAAGCGGGCGCCCGAATTTCGGTGTACGACAATGGCAGCCTGATCGGCACAGCCACAGCAAGCTCTTCGGGCTCATGGACTTTCACCCCCGCCCCCGCCTTGGCTGAAGGTGGTCACAGCATCACCTTCACGGCTACCGACGCAGCCGGCAACGTAAGCGCTACGTCTACCTCTTTCCCGTTTACCGTCGATACAACGCCAGCGGCGGTGCCGGGGCTGTCCGCTGCATCGGATGATGCAGGTGCGATTCAGGGCCCGATTGCTGCAGGCGGTACGACCGATGATACGACCCCCACGCTGACAGGTACGGCCGAGGCGGGATCAGTTGTCACGGTCTACGACGACGGCACTGCCCTTGGTACGACAGTCGCGAATGCGAACGGCGCTTGGACTTTTACTCCAACCACACCCTTGGGCGAAGGCGGACATAGCCTGACGTTCACCGGCACAGATGCCGCTGGCAATATCAGTGTCCCATCAGCGCCCTTCGTTTTCACGATCGACACGCTGGCGCCGACTGCGCCGGTTCTGTCGCCATCAGATGGCGTGACGGTGTCCGGCACCGCTGAGGCGGGAACTTCCGTTGGCATTGACACCGATGGCGACGGGGTGGCCGATGCCACCACCACCGTTGCGGCGGATGGCAGCTGGAGCGTTACGCTGCCCGCACCGGTCGCGGCAGGGACTGTCGTCACCGCCGTCGCCACCGATGCGGCGGGCAACGCCTCGCCTTTGGGAAGCGTCACCGTCACCGCCGGGATCGACACCACCCCGCCCGCCGCACCGGTGGTTCTGGGTGCGATCGACGATGCGGGTACCGTCGTTGGTACCATCGCTGGCAATGGCGTAACCGACGATACCACGCCGACCTTCAGCGGCACCGCAGAGGCCGGATCGACCGTATCGGTCTATGACGGCACAAGCCTGCTCGGCACCGCCGCCGTCGATGGCAATGGCGCCTGGAACTTCACCCCCACTACGCCGCTTGGCGAAGGCGCGCATGCCGTCAGCTTCACCGCTACCGATGCCGCTGGAAACGTCAGTGCTGCATCGGCTCCGTTGGCCTTTACCGTGGACACCACGCCGCCGCCAGCGCCCGTGCTCGATCCCACCGACGGCACCACTCTGTCCGGCACAGCCGAGGCGGGGGCCACGCTGCTTATCGACACCAATGGCGATGGCACTCCCGATGC
The DNA here is from genome assembly GCF_055521575.1 of Novosphingobium sp. BL-S-24. Lineage (NCBI taxonomy): Bacteria > Pseudomonadati > Pseudomonadota > Alphaproteobacteria > Sphingomonadales > Sphingomonadaceae > Novosphingobium > Novosphingobium sp. BL-S-24. Next base: position 91,467 of record NZ_CM145487.1, on the reverse strand, counting down.
CACCGTGCTCGCCGATCAGGCCGGGGCATGGACCGTCACGTTCACGCCCTCGCTCGCTGATGGCACTCTCGTCAGTGTCGTTGCGGTCGATGCGGCGGGCAATGCCTCGCCTGCCGCCAGCGGTACGGTGACCGTCGCCATCGATACCACCCCGCCACCGGTCCCGGTCGTGGGTGCGGTGATCGACGATGTTGCTCCGGTCCAGGGCACCCTCACCAACGGCGCAGCCACGAACGATGCCACACCAACCTTCACGGGGACGGCAGAGGCCGGCGTCCTTGTCTCGGTCTACGCCAACGGCGTCCTGCTCGGCACAACGAACGCCGATGGCAACGGCGCCTGGAGCTTCACCCCCACAGCCCCGCTCGCCGATGGACCCCAGGCCCTTACCGCCACCACCACCGACAGCGTCGGCAATGAAAGCCTCCCCTCCCCCGCCTTCTCGATCACCGTCGATACCCTCGCGCCGGGGGCGCCTGTGCTTTCGCCATCGGATGGCGTGACAGTTTCCGGCACCGCCGAGGCCGGGGCAACCGTCAGTCTCGATACCAATGGCGACGGCGTGCCTGATGCCGTTACCACCGCAGGAGGCAACGGCGCCTGGAGCATCACCCTGCCCACGCCGCTCGCCGATGGCACCGCCGTCACCGCGACCGCTACCGATGCGGCGGGCAACGTCTCCGCTTCGGGCAGCGTCACCATCTCCGCCGGGATCGACACCACGCCGCCCGCTGTGCCGGTGGTTCTAGGCGCTACCGATGATGTAGGCGCCATTCTCGGAACGATAGCTGCCAACGGCGTGACCGACGATGCCACGCCAACCTTCAACGGAACTGCGGAAATGGGCGCGACCATCGCGGTCTATGACGGCGCGACCCAAATCGGCACGGCGACTGTCGATGGTAACGGCGCTTGGAGCTTTACTCCTGCTCCGCCGCTCGGCGAAGGCGCGCACAGCATCAGCTTTACCGCTACCGACGCCGCCGGCAATGAGAGCGCCGCATCTGCAGCTTTTGCCTTCACCGTTGATACGGTGGCCCCGGGCGCACCTCAGGTGAACCCGACCAATGGTGTGCTCATCACCGGCCTTGCGGAGGTGGGTTCGACCGTTGGCCTCGACATCAATGGTGATGGCGCGCCTGATGCGGTGACCACCGCGGACGGCAATGGTGCATGGAGCATCACCCTGCCTGCCCCGCTTGTTGATGGCACGGCCGTCACCGCGACGGCTACCGATGCGGCGGGCAACGTCTCAACCCCATCAGCCCCGGCGATCGTTGACGCAACCGCACCCGCTGTGCCGCTCGTTGATCCGAGTAGCGGAACCGTACTCACCGGCACCGCCGAGCCGAACGTCGCCGTCGATATCGATCTCAATGGCGATGGCACGGTCGATGGAACCGTGCAGGCCGGGCCGACCGGTGCCTGGACCTTTACGCCAGGGGCCCCCATTCCCGATGGCACCAACGTCACCGTCACGGCGCGCGATGCGGTGGGCAATACGTCTTTGCCCGCCACGGTCGTCATTGATGACGGCGCTCCGTCGGCACCTGTCATCAACAGTGTGGCGGACGATGCTCAGCCTGTGGTCGGCGTCATCATCGAAACAGGCGCGACTAACGATTCCACCCCGACGCTGAGCGGCTTTGCCGAAGCTGGATCGACCGTCACGATTTATAGCGGCACTGTGCTGATTGGCACCACCATCTCCAATTCCAGTGGCTGGTGGACATTCACTACACCGGCGCTGGGGGACGGCGCATACAGCTTCACCGCCACGGCGACGGACGGGCTGGGCAATGTTAGTCCGGCGTCGAGCGCCTATCCGATCACGATCGACACGCTGGCGCCGACTGCGCCGGTTCTGTCGCCATCGGATGGCATGACGGTGTCCGGCACCGCTGAGGCGGGAACTTCCGTTGGCATTGACACCGATGGCGACGGGGTGGCCGATGCCACCACCACCGTTGCGGCGGATGGCAGCTGGAGCGTTACGCTGCCCTCGCCGGTTGCGGCAGGGACTGTCGTCACCGCTGTCGCTACCGATGCGGCGGGCAACGCTTCGCCTTCGGGAAGCGTCACCGTCACCGCCGGGATCGACACCACCCCGCCCGCCGCACCGGTGGTTCTGGGTGCGACCGACGATGCGGGTACCGTCGTTGGTAGCATCGCTGGCAATGGCGTAACCGACGATACCACGCCGACCTTCAGCGGCACCGCAGAGGCCGGATCGACCGTATCGGTCTATGACGGCACAAGCCTGCTCGGCACCGCCGCCGTCGATGGCAATGGCGCCTGGAACTTCACGCCCACTACGCCGCTTGGCGAAGGCGCGCATGCCGTCAGCTTCACCGCTACCGATGCCGCCGGAAACGTCAGTGCTGCATCGGCTCCGTTGGCCTTTACCGTGGACACCACGCCGCCGCCAGCGCCCGTGCTCGATCCCACCGACGGCACCACCCTGTCCGGCACCGCCGAGGCGGGGGCCACGCTGCTTATCGACACCAATGGCGATGGCACCCCCGATGCCACCGTGCTCGCCGATCAGGCCGGGGCATGGACCGTCACGTTCACGCCCTCGCTCGCCGATGGCACTCTCGTCAGTGTCGTCGCGGTCGATGCGGCGGGCAATGCCTCGCCTGCCGCCAGCGGTACGGTGACCGTCGCCATCGATACCACCCCGCCGCCGGTCCCGGTCGTGGGTGCGGTGATCGACGATGTTGCTCCGGTCCAGGGCACCCTCACCAACGGCGCAGCCACGAACGATGCAGCGCCAACCCTCACGGGGACGGCTGAGGCCGGCGTCCTTGTCTCGGTCTACGCCAACGGCGTCCTGCTCGGCACAACGAACGCCGATGGCAATGGCGCCTGGAGCTTCACCCCCACAGCCCCGCTCGCCGATGGCCCCCAGGCCCTCACCGCCACCACCACCGACAGGGTCGGCAATGAAAGCCTCCCCTCCCCCGCCTTCTCGATTACCGTCGATACCCTCGCGCCGGGGGCGCCGCAGGTGAACCCGACCAACGGCGTGCTTGTGACCGGCCTTGCGGAAGCCGGGGCAACCGTCAGTCTCGATACCAATGGCGACGGCGTGCCTGATGCCGTGACCACTGCAGGCGGCAACGGTGCCTGGAGCATCACCCTGCCCGCCCCGCTCGCCGATGGCACCGCCGTCACCGCAACGGCTATCGATGCGGCGGGCAACGTCTCGCCTCCTTCGACGCCCGCTATCGTCGATGCAACGGCACCCGCTGTGCCCGCGATCGGCGTGGTTACGGACGATGTCGGCCCGGTGGTCGGCGCTCTGACCAGTGGCGATCGGACCGACGACCGCCAGCCCACGCTTTCTGGCACTTCCGAGCCGAATGCCCGCATTTCCGTGTTCGACGGTGGCACGCTGATTGGCACCGCGACGGCCAATGGTTCCGGCGCTTGGAGCTTCACGCCCACGGTTCCGCTAGCCACCGGCCTGCACACCTTGACGATCACCGCCGCCGATGCGCTGGGCAACACCAGCGGAGCGTCTGCGCCGTTCGTGCTGACCGTCGATACCGATGCGCCGGGTCTGCCCGCGATCAACGCGGTTACTGACGATGCCGGGCCTGTGCTGGGCGCTATCGCCGCTAATGGTATCACGAACGATACGACGCCTACCTTCAGCGGATCGGCTGAGGCTGGGTCTACAGTATCCATTTATAACAATGGTTTGCTACTGGGCACCACTGTTGCGGATGGCAGCGGCGCCTGGAGCTTCACGCCCACTGCCGCGCTTGCCGATGGCCCGCAGTCCGTCTGGGTTTCCGCCACCGATGTCGCAGGAAATACCAGCGGGCAGTCCGCGTCGTTCGAATTCACCATCGACACCGGCGTTCCGGCTGCACCCGCTATTTCCGGGGCTTTGGACGATGTTGGGCCGGCAACAGGCGTTCTGGCGAGCGGTGCAACGACGGACGATGGCACGCCGACTCTGTCGGGAACGGCGGATCCCGGGGCTTTGGTGACGATCCTGCAGAACGGGACGGCGGTTGCCACCGTAACGGCAAACCCGCTGGGCGCATGGACTTTCACGCCGACCACGCCGCTTGTGGATGGCACCTATAACTACACTGCGAGCACACAGAGCGCGGCAGGCGTGCCCAGCGCGCCTTCTGCGGCGTTCGTGCTGACCATCGACACGACCACCCCCGCGGCACCTGTCATTTCGGCGGCGGCGGACGATGTCGGCCTCTACACCGGCACCCTTGGCAGCGGCGCAGTGACCGACGATGTGCTCCCCGTCCTGTCCGGCACCACTGCCCCCGGCACCACCGTCACGATCTTCGACAACGGCGTCGCCATCGGTGTTGCAGTTACCGATGCCAGTGGCGCGTGGACGTTCACGCCTGGCACCGTGCTGAGCGAAGGAGCGCATGTCTTCTCCGCCACGGCGACCAACGCCGCTGGCAACACCAGCGCCCCGTCGACCAGTTTCGGGCTCACCGTCGATACGGTCGCCCCCGCCGCTCCCATCATCAACCCCAGCAACGGCTCCACGGTGACCGGCAGTGCCGAGCCTGACGCCACCGTGAACCTGGACTTCAACGGAGACGGCATCGCCGATGCTACCGTGGTCGCAACGGGCGGCTTGTGGACATATACCCCGCCCGCCGGATCGCCGCTGGCGAACGGCACCATCGTCACCGCCACCGCGACTGACGCCGCGGGCAACACATCGGGCAGCGACCGGATCACCATCGATTCCGCACCCCCGACCGCGCTGGCGATCACCGGCGTGCTGGATGATGTCGGCCCGCTGACCGGCAATGTTGCCAGTGGCGGCACCAGCGACGATACGCTGCCGGTCATCTCCGGCACGGTAGAGCCGGGCGCGATCGTCACCGTCTTCGATGGCGCGACCCAGCTTGGGCAGGTGACGGCCGGAACCAACGGTCTGTGGTCGCTGCAATTGACCACGCCGCTGGCCGCAGGGCCGCATTCCTTCACCGCCACCGCTGCTGACGCGCTGGGCAACACCACCGCGCCGACACCTGCCTATGTCGTCACGATCGACGGCAGCACCCCCGCCGCGCCCGCCATCACCGGGCTGACGGACGATGTCGGCGTAACGCAGGGCACGGTCGCCAATGGCGGCGGGACGGACGACGCGACGCCGACCATCACAGGCACCGCCACTGCCAACGCCAGCGTTTCCGTGTTCAACCAGGGCACCTTGCTGGGCACAACGACGGCGGACGGCACCGGCGCGTGGAGCTTCACGCCCGCCGCTCCTCTCGCCGATGGGCCACTCAGCTTCACGGCGATCGTCACCAGTCCCGCCGGTATCCCCGGACCGGCCTCTCCCGCCTATACCGCCACGTTGAACACCGTGACCCCGGCGGCCCCGCAGATTACTCTGGTGGAAGACAACGTCCCCGGCATCGTCGGCCTCGTTACAACAGGCGGCCTCACCAATGATACCACGCCGACGATCAGCGGCACCGCGCAGGCCAATTCCACCGTCTCTGTCTTCGACAATGGCGTGTTCGTCACCAGCGTGGTTGCGGACGGCAACGGCGAGTGGAGCGTCACCCCGACGCTGGGCGAAGGGGCACACGCCATCACCGCCACCGCGCTCAATGCGGCGGGCAACGCCAGCCCGGCGTCCACCGCGTTCACCTTTACGATCGACGCCACCGGCCCGGCGCTGACCGTCAATCCATCCAACGGCCTGTCCACCCTGACCGGCACCGCAGAGCCGGGCGTGACGATCAGCATCGACGTCAACAACGACGGCAGCGCCGATACGGTGCAGGCCGATCCTGTCACCGGGGCATGGACCTATACCTTCCTTGCTGACCCCGGCGCGGGCACGCCCATCGCGGTGTCGGCCACCGACGCGGCAGGCAATGCGACCTCCACCGTCGTCACGCTCGACAAGACGCCGCCCGCCACTCCCACACTTGTCGGGGTGAACGACGATCAGGGCGCGGTTCGCGGCGATCTGGCCTCCGGTGCCACCACTGACGATGCTCTGCCGGTGCTTCGTGGCACCGCAGACGCCAACACCCTCATCACCGTGCTCGACAACGGAACTCCGATCGGCACTACCACCAGCGACGGCTCAGGCAACTGGACATTCACACCTGCCTCGCCGCTGACCAATACCGGCCACAGCATCACGATAATCGCCACCGATGCCGCCGGAAACGCCAGCACCCCGACCGCGCCGTTCACCTTCACGGTGCTGACCGGCACGCCGACCGCTCCGGTGATCTCGGGTGTCGAGGATGACACGCTTCCGCAGTCCGGCTCCGTGGGCAACGGCGGCGCGACCAACGACAACACGCCGACGATTTCGGGCACCAGCGATCCGAACGCGATCATCACGCTCTATATCAATGGCGTTGCGCAGGCCGGCCCGATCACGGCGGACGGCAATGGCGACTGGTCCTTCACGCCCACGCTAAACGGCGGCGATGGTACGTATACCTTCACCGCCACCGCCACCAACGCAGCGGGCAATGTCAGCCCCGTGTCCTCCGGCTATGCGGTGGCGCTGGACACCGTGGTCCTGCCCCCCGTCCTCAACATCAGCGACGGAACGACCGTGTCCGGCACCGGCGAAGTCGGCGCGACGATTATCCTCTCGGTCGATGGCGCGCTCAACGGGCAAGTCATCACGGTGGACGGCTTCGGCCGCTGGCAGACCACGTTCACTCCGCCGCTGACTGATAACTCGGTTCTCACGGCGACGGCGATTGATCTTGCGGGCAACACGTCAGGCCCCAGCAACGCGGTCACCGTGGACGATGGGATCAACACGACGCCGCCGTCCACGCCGGTAATCCTGGCGGTGATCGACGATGTCGGCACGGTGGCGCCGGTTCCGCCCGGCGGCGCGACGAACGACGCTACCCCGGTCATCACCGGAACCGCAGCCCCCAACACTGCCATCACGATCTATGACGGCACGACGGCCATTGGCAACACCACCACCGATGGCAACGGCGACTGGAGCTTTACGCCTGCAGGGCCTTTGGGCGAAGGCGCGCACAGCATTTCGGCGACGGCCAGCGACGGTACCCTGCAAAGCCTCAACAGCGCGCCCGTCGGCTTCACGGTCGATACGATCGCGCCTGCCGCCCCGACCATCGATCCCAGCAACGGCTCCGTGCTCAACGGCACGGCGGAAGCGAACGCCTTTGTCGACATCGACCTCAACGGCGACGGTGTCACGGACGCCACGGTGCAGGCGAACGCGAGCGGCGTCTGGACGTATCCGGCCAGCCCGGTACTGGCCGACGCGACAGTCGTGACCGCCACGGCCCGCGATGCCGCGGGCAACGTCTCTCCGCAAGGCACGCAGACGATCGATGCCGCGCCTCCCGCCGTCCCGGTCATCACCGCCGTGACGGACGATGTGGCCCCCGTCACCGGCAACGTTGCCAGCGGCGGCACCACCAACGACACCACGCCCACGCTTTCAGGCACGGCAGAAGCCGGGGCGACGATCTCCATCTATGACGGCGCGACCCTGCTGGGCACCACCATCGCGACCGGCGGCAACTGGACCTTCACCACTGCCGCGCTGGCGACCGGCGGCCATAGCTTCACGATCACCGCCGCTGACCCGCTGGGCAACACCAGCGCCGCGTCCGCGCCCTATACGCTGACAATCGACACCAGCGTTCCGGCCGCGCCTGTCATCACCGGCGGCCTGGACGATGTCGGCCCGATCCTGGGCGCGATCGCCAACGGCGGCGCTACCAACGACAATCAGCCCACGCTGAGCGGCACTGCCCCTGCGAATGTCACCGTTTCGGTGTTCGAAGGCGCGACCCTGCTGGGCACCACCACCAGCGATGGCACCGGCGCGTGGAGCTTCACCCCTCCAACGCCGCTGGGCGAAGGCTCGCATTCGCTGACGGCGGTCGCCACCAATGCCGCCGGCACGTCCGGCGCGGCGTCGGGATCGTTTACCGTGGTCGTCGATACCCTGGCCCCCGCCACCCCGACCCTCGCCACCGTATCCGACGATGTCGGCGTGGTTCAGGGCACGCTGGCGACCGGCACCGTCACCGACGACGCCCGGCCCACGCTGACCGGCACGGCGGAAGCAAACTCCACCGTTTCCATCTTCGACAACGGCGCGCTGATCGGCACCGTCTCGGCCAACGGATCGGGCGCGTGGAGCTTCACGCCCACCACTCCGCTCGCTGACGGCCCCCATGCCCTGACCGTGACCGCAACCGACGCAGTCGGCAACCAGAGCGGCACGACTACCGCCTTCAACCTTACCGTCGATACCGCTGCGCCTGCCGCCCCGGTCATCGCCTCTGCCAACGACAACGTAGGCACCATCCAGGGGGCAATCGCAAATGGCGGCGTGTCTGATGATGCGACGCCAACACTTACCGGCACCGCCGAAGCCAACGCCACCGTCTCCGTCTTCAACAACGGCGCGTTGCTGGGTACCGTTATTGCCGATGGCACCGGCGCGTGGAGCTTCACGCCCGCCTCGCCGCTTGCCGAAGGATCGCACAGCTTCACCACCAATGCGCGCGATGCCGCTGGAAACCTTGGCGCCACGTCGGCGGCGTATGTCGTCACCGTCGATACCACGGCGCCCAATGCACCCGTCATTACCGGTGCCAGCGACGATGTCGGCCCGGTAACCGGTCCTCTCGCAAACGGTGCTGCGACTAACGACACGCAGCCTACGTTCACCGGTACGGCGGAAGCAAACGCCAGCGTCGCCATTTTCGAGAACGGCACGCAGATCGGCACCACCACGGCGGACGGCGCGGGTAACTGGAGCTTCACGCCCACCACTCCCTTGGGCGAGGGCAACCACACGTTCACCGTCCGCGCCACGGATGCCAGCGGCAACCAGAGCGGGGCCTCCGCCGCGTTCTCGGTCCGGGTCGATACCGTCACCCCCGCCGCGCCCGTCATCACCAGCGTCAACGATGATGTCGGAACCGTGCAAGGGCCCGTCGCCAATGGCGGAGTCACCAACGATACCGTGCCGCTGCTGCGCGGAACGGCAGAGGCGGGATCGACGCTGACGATCCTTTCCAACGGCACCGCGATCGGCACCACGCAAGTCGATGTATCGGGCAACTGGAGCTTCAGCCCCAATCCGGCGCTGGGCGAAGGCATCTATACCTTCACCACCATCGCCACCGACGCGGCGGGCAATGCCGGTCCCGCATCGGCAGGCTTCGCGATCACGGTAGACACCACCGCGCCCGCCGTCCCGGCCATCACGGGCATCATCGACGACGTGGCTGCGAATACCGGCACGATCGCCAACGGCGGCCTGTCCAACGACAATCTGCCGCAGCTGACCGGCACCGCCGCCGCCAACACCACCGTCCTGATCTATGACGGTGGCACCCTGGTGGGCAGCACTACCGCCAACGGATCCGGCGTGTGGTCCTTTACGCCCGGAGCCGCGATTGCCGATGGCTCGCACAGCTTCACGGCGGTTGCCGTAGACGCAGCGGGCAACGCGAGCTCAGCGTCGGGGGCCTATGGTCTGGTCGTGGACACGGCATCCCCCGCCTCCCCGATCATCGCCAGCGTCACCGACGATATCGGCACCGTGCAAGGCCCGGTTGCCAACGGCGGTGTCACCAACGACACAATGCCGCTACTGCGCGGCACCGCAGAGGCCGGGTCCACCGTCACCATCCTGTCCAACGGCTCCGCCATCGGCACTGCTCTTGCGGACGGAGGCGGCAACTGGAGCTTTAGCCCGGCATCCCCCCTGGCCGAAGGCACCTACGCCTTCACCGCCACCACCACCGATCCGGCGGGCAATACGGGTCCGGTCTCGTCCGGCTTCACCATCGTTGTGGACACCACGCCGCCCGCTGCCCCCGTCATCACCGGCATCATCGACGATGTCGCGCCGGTAACCGGGACGATCGCCAACGGCGGCATGTCGAACGACAACCTGCCCCAGCTGACCGGGACCGCCACCCCGAATTCGGTCATCGACATCTTCGACGGCACGACCCTGATCGGCACGACGACCGCCAACGGATCGGGCGCGTGGACCTTCACCCCGACCACCGCCCTTGCCAACGGCCCGCACAGCTTCACCGCCGTCGCGCTTGATACGGCGGGCAATGCGAGCACCCAATCCAGCAGCTATGGGCTGATAGTGGACACGGTGGCACCCGCCACACCAACCATCACGAGCGTAACCGATGATATCGGTAGTATGCAGGGTTTCGTCGTCAATGGCGGGGTCACGGATGACACCATCCCGCTCCTGCGCGGGACGGCGGAGGCGGGGTCCACCGTCACCGTGTTCAACAACGGCACCGTGCTGGGCACGGCGATCGCGAACGGCAGCGGCAACTGGAGCTTCAGCCCGCCCAGTGCCTTATCGCAAGGGTTGCATACCTTCACCATCACCGCCAGGGATGGCGCGGGGAACGTCAGCCCCACGTCGAGCGGCTTCACCGTTACGGTGGACACCACTGCCCCCGCCGCACCCATCATCACCAGCGTGAGCGACGATGTCGGCACCATCCAAGGCCCCGTTTCCAACGGCGGCTTTACCGATGATACCACCCCGCTGCTGCGGGGCACGGCGGAGGCCGGGGCCACCATCACCGTGCGCAACAATGGCACAGCGATCGGCACCGCCCTGGCGGATGGCAGTGGTAACTGGACCTTCACGCCCACCACCCCCCTCGGTGAAGGCCCGCACAGCCTTACCGCGCTGGCGACCGACCCGGCGGGTAACTCGGGACCAGTATCGTCTCCGTATATCGTCGTCGTCGATACCATCGCGCCGGCTGCACCTGTCATTCTCTACGCGGTGGACGACAGCTCTTCGAGCAACCGCAATGTTTCCAACAATGGTTTCACTGCTGACACCCGACCCGAATTGTTCGGCACCGCCGCGGCCAACACGCCGCTGCTGATCTATAACGACGGGGTCTTGCTGGGCAGCACTACCTCCGACGCGCTGGGCTTCTGGTCCTTTGCACCCACTTCACCGCTGCCCGATGGCCCGCATAACTTCACCGCCCAAGCAGTGGATCCTGCCGGCAATTCGAGCACTCAATCCAACACGTATGCGTTGAACGTCGATACGGTGGCGCCGGGCCAAACTATCGCCATCACTACCCTGACCACCGATACCGGCATTCAGGGGGACTGGAATACGCAGGATTCCACCCCGACTGTGGGCGGGACTCTCAGCGCCACATTGGGCGCGGGCGACCAGGTACAGGTGCAGATCGATGGTGGCGCCTGGGTCAATGTATCCTCCGCCGGCACCAACTGGTTCTATGGGGCAGGCCAACTGGCTGTGGGCAACCACACCGTGGCGGCGCGAGTGGTCGATGCAGTCGGCAATGTCGGCAGCAGCACTTCACAGGCGCTGGTCATAGAAGCCATTCCGCAGGTCCCGCCGACCGTGCAGGCCAACAGCGCATCGCTGCTCGGGCTGATCGGACTGGACGCGCTGAACCTTATCGATCTCAGCGCACAGTCTCTCACCGCGTTCGATCGGAACAACAACCTGAAAAGCGTTACCGTCAGCTACGGTGCGCTGGTGGGGCTTGGGGTCAATCCTCTGATCGCATCGACCTTGCTGGCTCAGGAACTGGGGCTGCAGTTTTCGGTACAGAACCAGTCTGGGGTCCTTGGCCTTCTTGGCCCATCGTCCACGCTAACCATCACGTCCGCCACGCCGAACGGGACGATCAGCAATTTGGCGATCAATGAACTTCTTGGTTCAGTGCATCTCGAATCATCGATCGCGGTCAACGTGCTGGGCAGTCTGGTGATCACGGCAACCGACACGAACAATCAGACGTCCAACCTTTCAGGCACGGGTAACCTACTCAACCTGAACCTGCTAAGCGCCACCGGATCACCGAATTTCATCGATGGCACAGGCATCGGCGATACGCTGTTCGGCACTTCGGGGAACGACCGGATTTACGGCCATGCTGGCAACGATACCTTGTACGGCGGCAACGGGAACGATTTCCTGCGCGGCGGTGCGGGAGCCGACAGGCTGTATGGTGAGGCTGGCAATGACATTCTGGTCTTCGATGCCGCCGACGTCCTTATCGACGGGGGGATCGGCCGCGATACCCTGCTGATCGAAAGCCCGGCAGGTAGCCCGATCCTCAACTTCGATGCCGTCACAAACGTGCGCAACATCGAAGTGATCAACCTGGGTGTCGGCGATACCGGACGCGCCATCAGCCTGACGCAGAACGCCGTCACCAACATGACCGACGCCAATCAGACGCTGACGGTGGTCGGCGATGCCAGCGATAGCGTGACGATGACCGGCGCGGTGTTCCAAGGACAAACCCTGATCAACGGCGAAGCCTACAATCACTATACGATGGGCACGACCAACATCTTCGTTGATCATCCGGTCATGGTAGTGGTGTAACCATACGGGATAAGAGTTTCAAATAACGAAGGGAGATCATGGGGTTTACGCAGTGGAGGTTCGCCGGGGCGGGTGCGGTCGTCGCCCTGGCAATGCTATCGGTCGAAACGTACGCACAGGAACAGGAACTTGCCCCGGCGACCACTACGGTAACCGGAAACGAACAGGCACGCGCACCACAGGTAACTCCGCAGACGCCTTCACAAACCACGCAGACCCCGCAAGTGCCGCGACAGCTGGATCTGGCCGAGGCGGTGGCACTAACCCTTTCGCGGCATCCTGAAATCGCTCGCTCCAACGCCGCACTGGCGCGGGGCAAGGCCGAATTGGGCGCGGCGAAATCGGTGTGGACGCCGCAGGTCGGCTATCAGGCCAACCTTGGCCCCAACATGTTCTCGGGCCGCAATTCCTCCGGTTTGAACGAGAACATGGCCGGACCCAGCGTCTTCCTGCAACAGCAGGTCTGGGATTTCGGGCGATCGAAAGGAGAGATCGGCGCTGCTCGCTCCACCACCCGCCAGCGCGGATGGGAACTGGAATCGGTGGCAGACCAGTTGGCCGAACAGAGCGCGCTCACCTTCCTCGACGTCAAGCGGTTCGAGGATCTGTCCGCGGCGGCAAAGAAGCAGGTCGCTGACCTTGAGCGCCTGCGGTATCTGATCGGGCTGCGCGTCAACGCCGGGATTTCGGACAAGTCCGACCTGATGCTGGCCGATGTCCGCGTCGAGAGCGCGCGCGGGGAAGCGATCCAAGCCGAAACCTCGCTGGCGGTGGCGCAGGCAAACCTGCTCAACCTGATCGGCGGCATTCCCGACCGGTATGTTGACCCCGCGCCGACCATCTCCCGCTTCGAGATGGGGACGGAAGAACCCGATTACGAAAAGCTGCCCGCCGTCATCGCGGCGGCAGAGGCAGAGAACGCCGCCACGTCCCGCATCGGTCAGGCCCGCGCCGAACGCTATCCCCGGCTCGGCCTGCAACTGGGCTACACCCGCAACAACTACACCTACAACACGCGCGACAATTCGCTGGCGGCGATGGTCACGGTGACGGGCGACATCTACCGGCGCAGCAACCACTATCTGGTCGAAGCCGCGCAAGAAGACCGCCGCGCCGCCGATGCCGTGCGCGAAGTCGCCATTCTCGACGCGCGAGGCCGGGCACTGACCGCCAGGCAGGAAATCCGCGCCGGACAGCAGCGCATCTCCGCCTATACCCGGCAGGAAGAGCAGGCGATCACCGCCAGTCGCATCTTTTTCGAGGAATACAAACTGGGCAAGCGCACCCTGACCGAGCTGCTCAACACCCAGCTGGAAACATACCGCGCGGCCAGTTCGCGCATCGTCGCCGAATACGACATCATGGGCGCGCGCGTCCGGTTCGAAAATGTGAACGGGACGCTGCGATCCTCGCTCGGCCTGCCGGCGCGCCTGCGCCAGGAAGACGACATCGATGGCTGACAATCCTCCTCCTCCGCCTCACACAGTGCCCCCGATCGTGCAAAGCCCGTGGACCGCCGCCGTCGCCGCGCTGGGGTCGCTGAAAGGCGTTCCGGTGGGCGCGCCCGAGCTGGCCAAGCGCCTCTACTGGTCGGACGGGCAGGACCTCGATCAGGCGCTGATCCACGCCGCGCGACTTTCCGGCCTCGAATTCCAGATCGCCCGCATGGATCTGGATGCCGTGCCGCAGCTGATGCTGCCCGCGATCTTCGAACTCAAGGACAAGGACGTGATGATCGTCCATGCCCGCGATGCGCAGTCCGTGCAGGTCACGTCCCCCGGTCTGCGGCAGGACAACCCGATTGACATTCCGCTGGAGACCTTCCGTGAACGGATCAGCGGCCGGGTCGGCTTCGTGGAGCCGATGTCCACCAAGTCGCGCAATGCCCGGCTCGATGAATTCCTGCGCAAGCCAAGCCGATCGTGGCTGTGGGACATCATCATGGCCGACCGGCGCGGCTATGGCGAAGTCATGCTCGGTTCGGTCTTCGGCAACCTGCTGACGTTCGCCACCTCGCTGTTCGCGATGCAGGTGTGGGACCGCGTGATCCCCGCCCGGTCGATCTCGACGCTGTGGGTGCTGGCGCTGGGCACCGGCATCGCCCTGCTCATCGAACTGCTGTTGCGCACCGCGCGCGTGCAGCTGGTGGACCGCATCGGCCGCCGTGCCGACATAGCAATATCGTCGCAAGTATTCGCCCGCGCGCTCGACATTCGCAACGACGCGCGTCCCAAATCCACCGGCGCGCTGATCTCGCAACTGCGCGATATCGAACAGATCCGCGAGATGCTGACGTCGACCACGGTGTCGGCCCTGATCGACCTGCCGTTCATCGTCCTGTTCCTGATCCTGTTCGCCTTCCTTGCCGGGCCGCTGACGTACGTGCTGATCGCCGCCGCCGTGCTGATCGTGCTGCCCGGCTTCCTCCTCCAGCGCCCGCTGGGTCGACTTGCAACCGAAGGGATGCGCGAATCCGCTTTGCGCAACGCGATCCTGGTCGAATCGATCGAGCGCATCGACGAGATCAAGACCGCGCAGGCCGAGGCCCGCTTCCAGTCCTTGTGGGAACGCCTGACCCTTCTCGGCACCCGTGTCGGCGCCGAGCAGCGGTTTCTCACCGCCCTGTTCGTGAACTGGACGCAAACCCTCCAGCAACTGGCTTACACCGCCGTTGTCGTCGCCGGCGCGTTTCAGGTGATGAACGACGACATGACGATGGGCGCGCTCATCGCCTGCTCGATCCTGACGAGCCGCGCGCTGGTGCTGTTCGTGCCGTTCGGCCACATCTTCACGCGCTGGCAGAACGCCAAAGTCGCGATGACCGGGCTTGAGGAGTTGTTCCAGAAGCCGGTCGATCACGATCCCGAGCAGGGCCTGCTGCGCCGCTCCGCCCTCCTGGGCAACTACGAGATCAAAGACCTGACGTTCCGCTACGATCAGGACGGGCCGCTGGCGCTGAAAGTCGATCGCCTGTCGATCCGCGCGGGGGAGCGTATCGCGCTGCTCGGCCGGATCGGCGCGGGCAAATCCACGCTGTTGCGCCTGCTCTCGGGCCTCGCCTGGCCGGAAACCGGCGAAGTCGTGCTCGACGGCACCAACATGAAGCTGATCAACCCGGTCGATATCCGCCGCGATTCCGCCTATCTCGGGCAGGGCGCGCAGCTGTTTCTGGGCACCATCCGCGAAAACCTGATCATCGGCGCGCCGGGCGCCAGCGACGAGCAAATCCTCCACGCGCTCGCCGTGACAGGCGGCCTTTCGCTTGTCCAGAAGCAGCCGCAGGGCCTAGACCTGTTGTTGCAGGAAGGCGGTTCCGGCCTATCCGGCGGGCAGCGCCAGACCCTGCTCCTGACCCGCGCCCTGCTGCGCAACAGTAATATCCTCCTGCTCGATGAACCGTCTGCCCCGCTTGACGATATCAGCGAGCGGTCGCTGGTCGCCAACCTGGCGCAATGGCTGCGCGGGCGCACGCTGATCGTTACCACCAACCGGCCCGGCCTGCTCGACCTGGTCGATCGCATCGTGGTGATCGAAGGCGGACGGATCGCGATGGACGGACCGCGCCAGCAAGTGCTCGCCAAACTGACGACGCCCGCCGCCCCGGCCGCTCCGCCGCCAGTTGCACCGCAGGAGAGCCGGGCATGAACACATCCGCCTCACCTTCGCCGTCGGGCGGCCTCCTCCTCGATGGCCTGCGCGCCGAAGAGGAAAGCCGCTGGCTGCGTACCGTCGGCCGCCTGCGGATCATTCCGATCCTGTCGATCGGTGTGCTGGCGTTCCTGATCTGGAGCTATTTCGGCGTTCTGGACGAAGTCGCGGTCGGCCCCGGCAAAGTGACTCCGCCGTCCCGCGCGCAGATCATCCAGAGCCTGGAAGGCGGCATCGTCAACGGCATCTTCGTGCGTGAGGGCGATATCGTGCGCCCGCACCAGAAGCTGGCCACGCTCGACACCGCCCGCTTCAGCGCCCAGCTGGGCGAGGCGGAAGCCAAAGCCCGCGCGCTGGAAGCCACGGCGGCAAGGCTGGAAGCGGAAATCAGCGGCGGCAGCCCGAATTTCCCGGACGCGGTCAGGAAAACCCCCGCCCTGATCCAGCGTGAGATGGAACTGATGCGCTCACGCCGCCAGAATCTGGAAGTCGCCACCGCCAGCCTTACCCAGTCCCTGCAACTGACCCGCCGCCAGCTGGCGATGACCGAGCCGCTGGTCGAATTGGGCGCGGCCAATCAGGTCGAAATCATTCAGTTGCGCCGACAGGAAAACGAAATTCAGGCAAAACTGGATTCGCTGCGCAACCAGTACGTCATCGACGCCAGCGCCGACTATGCCAAGGCGCGCGCCGAACTCGATCAGGTGGTCGCCGTCGTCGGCGGCAGGCGCGACCAGCTGGACCGCACGACGCTCTATTCCCCGGTGCGCGGCATCGTGAAGAACCTGGAAGTCACCACGATCGGCGGCGTCATCCAGCCCGGCGGCTCGATGATGGAGATCGTGCCGCTGGAAAAGCAGCTAGTGATAGAGGCCCGCATGTCTCCGCGCGACATCGCCTTCCTGCGCCCCGGACAGCCCGCCACGGTGAAGATCACGGCCTACGATCCTTCGATCTACGGCAGCTTGGCGGGTACGGTGGACAGCATCTCTCCCGACACGCTGCAGGATGAAGTGCACCGCGACCAGGTGTACTATCGCGTCCACGTGCGCACCAATCGCGCCACGCTCCACGCCAAGAACGGCCGAGAATACGCGATCATGCCTGGCATGGTCGCGACGGTGGAGATCAAGACCGGCCGCAAGACCGTGCTCCAGTACCTGATGAAACCGATCAACAAGGCCCGCGAAGCCCTGCGCGAGCGGTGATGGTCCCGGGCAGTTGCTCTTCAGCAAGAACGCGGTGCCTCCCCGATCGACCGTGTTACGATCCAGCAACGTAATTGCGAGTGACTTGCGATAGCGTCTTTACTATGGAATGCTTCAATTGCGGCCTAAAGTTTGCTGGCGCTTTTGAGGAGTTCGATATGGCTTTACGGTATCTCGCCCCCGCCCTGCTCATGATCGCGGCGCCAGCAGCGCAGGCGCATGAGGTGTGGATTGAGCGTGACGGTAACGGCCCGGCGCGTATTTATCTGGGGGAACCGGCAGAACTGATGCCTGCTGGCGGCGATCCTGAGTTCCATCATCTTAAGGCCCCGAAGCTGCTGTCTGGCGGCAATCCTGCCCTTCAACGCAAGGCCGGTTATATTGAGGCAAGCGTTCCGGCGGGCGACGTTCGTGCCCATGACGACGCAGTTTTTGCGCCATGGGGACCGGACGACAAGAAGGAAGGCATCGCCTACTTCGCTCGCGCCGGCCGTGCCGAGGCCCGCTCTGAAATGCCGTTCGAGATCGCGCCGGTAGCCGCCGGCAGCAATCGCTTTCGCGTGATGTTGAATGGACAGCCGCTTACCGACACGGAAGTGGAGGTCATTTCACCCGACAAATGGACGAAAAAGCTGAAGACCGACTCTTCGGGCACTTTCACCGCGCCGACGCGCGGCAAGGGGCGATATCTCCTCACGGCGTCGCACAAGGATGAAGCGGGCGGCGAAACGTCGCTTGGCAAAGTTGCCGTTCTCCATCGCATTACAACGACGACATTCGCCGCTAACTGACCGACGCATTGCTGCATGGATGGGGGGTGGCTGGATCGATACGTTGCCTGGCTGCCCGCCCACTCGCGCCCTTTCAAAGCTGATATCGACCGCCGAGCCCGGTCGCAACTATTGCTGGCCAAACTATACTTACGTGACAGAATATGACGCGATCTATAGTGGCGACAAATTTGCCGACTGGAAGAACAATATCTTCATCACAAGCGCTCGTCGGGGAGAGATCAATGGCACGGGCGGCGTAGTGCGCGTGGTGATGGACGACAAGCTGCGTGAACTACGTCAGGAAACCGTTCTCGGCGACTTGCATCAACGCTTCGGATGTACGCCAAGGCCCCGACGGATTGCTCTACGCGCTAACTGACGAAGACGATAGCGTACTGCTACGTCTAAGCCCTGCGAAACGCTAAAGGCTTAATGGGCTCGAAAGCACACAATCGTGGCTGGCAGCATGTGGAGAGAGCGCAGTGATACTCTATCATGAAGTGCGTGGCTGCTCCCTCGCCGTCGATATCATCGCACGCGAGCTGGGCATTCCGCTTCATATCGAGTGGGTCGACATGCAAACGAACACCCTTTCGGATGGATGAAACTATTACCAAATCAATTCCAAAGGGACCGTCCCTACCCCCGACATCGATGGTGTTTGTTGAGGGAAGGGTCCGTTATCATGCAATATTTAGCTGACCAAAAACCTGAATCCGGTTTGATATATGCATCCGGTACGATGGAGCGATACCGTATCCTCGGCCCCGCATTAGCTATGCGTCGGCATCGGCCTGACCCTCGGGGGCGGCACTCCCCCCCCATGGCGTACGATTGGCTATGTTGCGTGCCATCGCCCGGTACTGTGCTCATCCTTCGTGACTGACGTAGCCTTCCGGCCCATGGACCGCCCTATGCTACCATGGATTAAGTTCATCAACAGACATTATACTAATACGCACTCGACGGGGTGAGGCTGAGCTGGGCACACTGAATTTGTTCTGAAATCTGTTTCCTCTACTGGTCTTTTCAATCTGGCTTCGTCACTATGTGACGCTGCTATGGGAAGACGAAGGGGCAAGTCCATGAGCAATAGATACTTTGGTTGGGCAGCTCTGCTTGCTTCCGCTTCCGTCCCGCTGGCGGCAGAGGACGCGGGCATCCCGGCGATGGGGACCGCTCAAGGTGACCTGTCGATTACTATATACAACAACGACGTGGCTTTGGTGCAGGACATTCGCACGCTT
The DNA here is from genome assembly GCF_055521575.1 of Novosphingobium sp. BL-S-24. Lineage (NCBI taxonomy): Bacteria > Pseudomonadati > Pseudomonadota > Alphaproteobacteria > Sphingomonadales > Sphingomonadaceae > Novosphingobium > Novosphingobium sp. BL-S-24. Next base: position 72,176 of record NZ_CM145487.1, on the reverse strand, counting down.
AGCCTTGGTAACGGGCGTGTGCGACAGGACTTTCCCGACGTCAGCGCGCAGATTCGGCCGGCCACGGTTTCACTTTCTGTCGCCGACGCGACGATCGTCGAGCAGAACTTTGATTATGATCTGCTATCCCCCTCCAGCCTGATGGAAAAGGCAGTTGGAGAAACGATCACGCTGATCCGCACCAATCCCGCCACGGGCGCCGAGACTCGCGAACGCGCCCGCGTGTTGGCGGTGAACGGCGGAGTTGTGCTCGACATCGGGGGACGCATCGAGGTTCTGCGTGATGATGGCCTTCCGGTTCGCGCCGTGTTCGATCGGGTGCCAGAGTCGCTTCGGGCAAGGCCCACGCTCTCGGTTACATTGGCCAGCACGCGGTCCGGTGCGCGGCCAACGACGCTTTCGTACCTCACGGGTGGTCTGCGCTGGAGTGCTGACTATGTCGCCCTGTTCGACGACAAGACCGGCAAGATCGACGTGCAGGGCTGGGTTACGTTGCAGAACAACAGCGGCACGACCTTTTCCAACGCGAAGACCCTGTTGGTCGCTGGCGACGTCGGCAGTGTGAGCGATACGAATACGTACATGCCGCAGCCGCGCCGGATGACACGCACCAGCCCAGGCGCCGAGAGCGCCGCCCGCGAGCAGCTGGGCGACTTCTATCTTTACCCCCTGACGGAGAGCACCACGATCGCCGACAAGCAGACCAAGCAGGTCAGCTTTCTGGACGTAAAGGGCGTGACTGCGAGTTCAGGCTATCGCTTCGAGAACGACTGGCTCGCCAGCGCGAACGAGGCGCGGAGCGCCCAGAGCGTTCTGAGCTTCGCCAACTCCGGCGCGGGCGGCCTCGGAGATGCGCTTCCCGCTGGAACCGTGCGCGTTTACGTCCGCGACACGCGCGGGCAACCGCAGTTCACCGGCGAGAACACCATCGGGCACACGCCGCAAGGCTCAACCATCGCTCTGCCGACAGGCGATGCCTTCGACGTGAAGGTACAGCCCGTCATGGTAACCCGCACGCGGATCAACCCAAATCGCTGGCGCACCCAGATGCGTTATCGCCTCACCAACGCACGTTCACGTGCTGTGACGGTTGAACTTGTGCAGAACGGGCTCGACTGGAGCGATACGCGCATCACTGAGGAAAACCGCAAGAGCGAGCGCCGCGATGCCGGCACCGCCGTGTGGCAGGTGCCGGTTGCGGCAAACGGGGAGGCGATGATCACCGCGACGTTCGACACGCGCTACTAATGTTCCGCCTCCATCTTGCCGTCGTCCTTGCGGCCGGAGCCTTGCCGTCAGCCGCCGTAGCGCAGGAGACGCGAATGATCGTATCGGCCGCTCCGACACGCGTCGCGCTGACCGTCTATCGCGCGGCATATTCTCGTGGCGAGATCGACCGGGGGAACCCGCGCGGCTTTGCAATGGTCACCGAAACCCGCAAGGTCCGACTGCCGCGCGGCCGTGCAGAACTTCGTTTCGAAGGCGTGGCCGAGGGCATCGTTCCGGTCAGCGCGGTGATCGAGGGGCTACCCGGCGGCACGATCGAGAAGAATCGCGATGCGCGACTACTCTCGCCTGCGTCGCTGATCGATGGAACGCTGGGCCGTGAGGTGACTCTCACTCGCACGGACAAGGCCACCGGCAAGGCGACCAGCGAGGAAGCGACCATCATCGCTGGCCCAAAACAGGGCGTCGTCCTACGCACCGCGAGGGGAATAGAGGCACTGCGATGCTCGGGGCTGCCCGAGAAACTGGCATTCGGCAGCGTTCCAAACGGCCTGTCGAGCAAGCCAGTGCTGAGCGTGACGACTGACAGCCCCTCCGCCCGCACGGTTACAGTGCGGCTCAGCTATCTTGCTTCCGGCTTCGATTGGCGCGCAAGCTATGTGGCGACACAGGCAGCCGATGGCCGTACCCTCAACCTTTTCGCGTGGTTGACGCTGGCGAACGGCAACGGACAGGCGTTTACCCAAGCCGAAGTCAACGCCGTCGCGGGCCGCCTAAACCGCGTCGGCACGCCGCAGATGCAGGCCGCGATCGAGCACCTGCGCCTGTCCTGCTTCCCCCTTGGCACGACAACGTCCAACCTCGCGTCGCGAACGGCGCCGCAGCAAGAAATCTTCGTCACCGCGCAACGGCGGTTCGAGGGTGCGCCATCCCCAATGATGGCAGCCATGGCGCCCCCTCCCCCGCCACCGCCCGCTCCTCCCCCTCCTCCCGAGTATCTGGGCGACCTCAAGCTGTACCGCGTGCCGGAACGGGTCACTGTAGCCCCGCGCGCGCAGAAGCAGGTCGCCTTGCTGGCGCGCGGAAACGTGCCGTTCGAGCGCCGCTATCGCCGGGCGGTCGTCCCCTGGCAAATGCTGGACGCCGCTCCGACAACCGTGGTGCTGGTACTGCGCAATGAACGCGCAGCGGGGCTAGGCCTTGCCCTGCCGCAAGGCACGACCACCCTTTATGCGCAAGGTGCGAATGGACGACGGCTTCTGGGCCTAGGCACGCTTACAGACCGGGCTGAAGGAGAGACCTTTAGGCTCTCTGCCGGAACAAGCACGCAAGTGCTGATAACCCAAAAGCGGCTGGCGCCGAAAGAGATGCAGTTGACGGTCTCGAACGCCAATTCCTTCCCGGTTGCAGTGGAAATCCCGATTGGCTCGCCCGGACAGAAGATCGTCGCTCAGGGTGACGATCTGCCGCAGACGGACGGAATAGCCACATGGTCACGGCCTCTCGCTGCAGGGGAAGAGGCGGAGCTGCACTTCAGCTATTGAGCCGTAGCCATCCAGACTATCTGCTGTTTTCTAGATGCGCTTTCTATTCACCACCTGGCGCATCTGCTTTTCGACGAAAAGGATAGGCAAATTGCGCCCAATAGCCCTGCGGGACCTTTTCCGGCACGCCATAGCCGCTCGGCCAGACGCCGTCAGGGAAATGATGTGTGCCGAAGAGTCGGTCGAGAAAAGGAAAGTGGATCGCGAAATTCTTGTCCACCGCCACTTCTTCTATCCCATGATGCCAGTGGTGGAAACGGGGCGTCGCCACAAACCGGCCCACCCAGTTGAGGTCGCCACCTAGATTGGCGTGCAACAGCGAAGAGTATATGTAGACGAAGCCGATATAGGCCTGCATCACCGAAGGCGAAAAGCCGAAGGTCAACAGCGGCAATGACGTGACGCTACGTAGCGCGATAATCTCGAAGAAATGCATGCGCGCCCCTGCCAGCCAATCCATCGATTTGGCCGAATGATGAACCGCGTGGAAGCCCCACAGGAACGGCACCCGATGGAAAGCGCGGTGAAACCAATATTGGGCAAGATCGGTCAACAGCACTACTTCCAGAAACTGGAGCGCCCAGGGCTGGCTCGCTACCATGGCGCGGATGCCCGCCAGCCCCCCTGTCGATGCATTGATGAACCCGGAAGGTGCAAGCGCGAGAAAGGTGATGAGCTGCACCAGCATGGAGCTGAGCAGGTAATAAAACAGGTCTTCGCGCCATTCCTGTCGAAACAGACGCTGTTCTCGACGGCGAGGGAACAGCCTCTCGATCGGCGCGAACATCAGTCCGGTGGCGATCATGTTGACGGCAAAGAAATCGACGCCGAAAAAGATGCCCCAGTCATGGGTTTCACGTGGCTGCACATCTGCTCCGCCCAGCAGCGTGGCGATGAGCGCGATTACCAGCGCGGTGGCGCCGATTGCCTTGCGCGGACGAAGCAACAGACTGAGCAACGCCAGACCATAGCCGGCGATCAGGATCAGATGCACAGCTGGACGCAGGCTATTGGACTCACGCAGCGGCGCCAGTTCGGGCATCGCGAACCAGTCGGGCCAGCGCAGCGCCGCGACGAGGCAGAGGCCCGTGACAGCCAGCAGCAGCCCGAAGAAACCCGAAAACCAGCCGCTGCCGAACCGCCGCACAGCCAGAGGAGATTGCAGATCGCGCTCCAGATTTTCGAGCCATTTCATCGTCTACTACTTCCTCTTGCAAAACCGATGCTACAGATGCGCACCAGCTGCTGACAGCGACTCCTTGACCCGCGCGATTGCCATTTCCAATGGCGCGGTTTCGCCCAAAAGGGCAAAGCTTCCGTTTAGCGCGAAGATACAATGGCCATGGACAGTCGCCACCAACGACCGCGCCAGCCGCGGTGCCCGATCGCGCGTTTCGGGAGATAGCACCGCCGCGACTTCCCTCACTACCACATCGGTCAACGCCGCGCGCCGATTGGCGAAATCTTCCGGCATTGGCATGTCGGGCGGCAGGCGATGATCGTAAATAGCGGTCCACAACGGCATATGATCTGCCGCAAAGCTGAAATATCCTTCCACTAGCGCCGAGATGCGATCCGTTGATGGCCGGGCAAGCCGCTCTTCAAGATGTGCGGCCCATTGTTCGAACGTGCGCGTATTGATCGCCACAATGAGCCGATCGTAACTGCCGAACACGTTGTACAGCGTCCCCACGGCATACCCAATGCGTTTCGCTACTTCGCGCGCGGAGAAGCGAGCGAAGCCCACCTCCGCCATATGGCGGTGCCCCTCCGCCAAAATCAACGCTTCCAGTTCGTCACGACTATGATCGGATCGTCTGCCCATGCCGCCGTTCTAGAAATTCAATTGAACACTGTCTAATATTTTAATTGAACACTGTCTAATTAAGGTCTATTCCATCCCGACCAACTGGAGAATGAGACATGCTGGTGACGGTGGTCCTGATCGTGCTGGGGGTCGTGTTGCTAAACACTCGATCCCGGATGAAACAGCTTGAGACGAGGTTTTCGCTGATCGAGATGGAGGCGCAGCAGGCCCGATCCGACCCCGGTCCACCCCCTGTGATGACGGCGCCGCGTGCCAATGTTCCCGCCGTTGCACGCACCACACCGATCACCCGGACTGCTGGTGCGGAAACATTTGCGCCGCCTCCTATCCTCCCTACGCTTGCTGCCGCGCAGGAACCTCTCCCCGCGCGCGAACCCACTGCGACCAGTGAGACTGACATGCCCGCCCGTCCGGGCTTCGCGTTCGAAGATTTGTTCGGCCGTCGCTTGCCGATCTGGACGGGCGGCATCACGCTGGCGGTGGCGGGCGTATTGCTCGTCAAATATTCGATCGACACTGGCCTTTTATCACCGATCGTGCGCGTGCTGCTGGGCCTGCTGTTCGGTGGCGGCCTGATCGCCACAGCGGAAGGCGCATTGCGGCAGGAGGAACGCCTGCGCGATCCACGGGTGCGTCAGGCGCTGGCGGGCGCCGGCATCGCCACGCTGTATGCGGCCATCCTGACCGCCGCCAATCTTTATCATCTCATAGGCCCGGCGACTGCTTTTGTCGGCTTGGCCACCGTGACCGGGCTCGCACTTGCTCTATCACTACGCTTCGGCGCGCCGAGCGCATTGCTGGGGCTGGTTGGCGGCCTCGCCACCCCTGCACTCGCCGGGTCGACCGAACCTAATGTGCCGTTGTTGTCCTGCTATCTCGCGCTCTCGATTGGTGGGCTGTGCGCTTTGTCCCGCAGCCAACGCTGGATGTGGCTGGGTGTCGGCGCGCTGATCGGCGGGGCCGGCTGGGGCAGCCTGCTGATCCTGAACGGCGCGCTCGATGTCGCGGCCGCGCTCTCCGTTGGCCTCTTGATCCTGGCACTGGGCATCGGTTTCCCACTGCTCGCCTTCTCCGGCAACCGCGCCGCCCTGATCCGCGGAGTGTCCGCAATTGTGGCTGCAGCACAGATGGCCGCACTGGTGGCGAGCGGTGGCTTCGCGCCGCTTCACTGGGCCTTGTACGGCCTGCTATCGATCGCATTCATCTGGCTCAGCGGCCGCGAGGCCGCCTTCCGTCGCCTGGTCCCGGTGGGCCTCGCCGTTGCGCTGCTGCTCGCAGGGGCGTGGCCATCACCGTCACCGCTGGCCTTGACTTTTGCGATCTTGGGAACCGCTGTCATCTATGGCGGCGCCGCGCTGTGGCGGCTGTGGCGTCCGGCCGGCGGCCTGATCGAAGCGGGTCAGGCCTTGGCGATAGCGCTGGGCGGACTGGCTGTCGCCGCCGTCCATTTCTACCGCGCTACGCCCGTAGACGACATCCATTTTGCCCTGATCGCGCTGGTCGCCAGTTCCCTGCCGCTATCGGCCATGGCGCTCGGCTGGCGTCATCTGGACCGCAAAAACGATCTGCGCTTCGTGGTCCTCGCAACAGGTTCGGCAGTACTGCTGGTCCTGGCGGGCGCGTTCGGCCTGCCAGGCTGGATGGCGCCGGTCACGCTCGCACTGGTCGGCGCGGCGCTGCTGATGTTGTCTGAAAAGGCGCAGGACCATCGCGTTGAATATAGCGGCTGGGCCTTTACCTTCGTCGCTCTCATTTCACTGATCATAGGACATCGCGGCTTGGACGAAAGCCTGCGGCTGATCGGCAATGCCCAGTCCGTCGCCCCACTTCCCGCCCTGCTGCGCTGGTGTATGGTCACAGCCGTCGCGGGCCTCTTCGCCTGGCGCGCACGCTTTGCCAAAGGACGCGTCGTGGCGCAGGTCGCTGCCGCCATCACCGCCTATGGCGCCGTGGCTCAAATCGTTCCTTCGCTCTGGCTCGGGCCGATCGCCGCTTTGTCACTGCTTCTTTTGGCTCGATCCAAGCGCCGCCCTTTGCCGCAACCACTGCTGCCAGCTATGGCAACGATGCTGGTCGTTGTCCTGCTGTGGGCGGCATGGCCGCTACTCGGCTGGAGCGGACAAGGCCTGTTATCGCTGGTCGGCCGGCCGATGCTCGCAAACAACCCACCTGATATGCCGGAAACGCTGCGCCGCCTCGCACTGCCCGCTGCGCTCCTTGCGCTGGCGATGTGGCGGGGCCGTTTCGATGGGTTCGCGCGGCGAACCGGCATCGCCGCCGCATCGTTGATGGGCGCGGTGGCCATACACATCGGGTACAAGCAACTCTTCTGCATTACGACCGATGCCGACATGATCCACGCCGGACTTGCCGAACGCGCTTTGTGGGAAGCACTGTTGCTCGGTGCCGGCTGGTCGCTGTGGCATTTCGCACAACGCCCTAAGGCTGCTTTGGGCTTGATCGGCGCCGCGCTCGCGCACGGTGTATTCTACAGCTTGTTGCTGCACAATCCGCTCTGGGCCACGCAGGCAGTGGGCAGCATCCCGCTGCTGACGCTCCTGCTCCCAGCGTTCGCGCTGCCCTTTGCCGCGTTCACATTGACGCGCCGGATTGCGCCGGATTTGACTGTCCGTTTCGACCGTCCGATCCAAGGTGCGCAGATGCTACTGATCGTCTTCTTCGCCTACAGCGTCCTGCGCCAGCTGTTCGAAGGATCCCTGCTCAACGGTCCGCATCTGGAGATGGGCGAGGATATCGGACGGTCGGTGCTGGCCATTGGCCTTGCCATCGGGTTTCTGCTGCGTGGCATCCGCATCGGCAATCGGGACTGGCGCATCGCGTCCCTGCTGCTGATGCTGGGGGCCGTCGCCAAGGTCTTCCTGTTCGACGCGGCGGGCCTGACCGGATTGCTGCGCATCGCATCCTTCCTCGCGCTCGGCTTCAGCCTGATCGGCATCGGCTGGCTCTACAGCCGCCAGCTCAAAAGCGATGCCGATTAACGTCCCGTCTATACTTCCCGCCTATCGCTCTCATCCACGGGGGTTCCAAATCATGTCTGCGCCTGATCTGTCACTGTTGGGAAAACGTCGCTTCGCGCCATTGTTCGTCGTCCAGTTCCTGGGCGCGTTCAACGACAATTTGCTGAAGTTCGCATTGCTTTTCCTCGCTAATTTCGTGCTGTTCCGTACCGAGCCGGAAAAGGCTGGACTCCTGGCTACGATCGCCACGGGCCTGTTCATCCTGCCCTATTTCCTCTTTTCCGCCATCGCCGGGCAGATTGCTGACGCATGGGACAAGGCGAAGCTGGTGCGCGCGGTGAAGGCAGCGGAAATTGGCATTATGACCCTCGCGCTCATCGGCTTCCACCTTCAATCAGTGCCGCTGCTGCTGGGTTGCCTCTTCCTGATGGGGCTTCATTCGACCATTTTCGGACCGGTCAAATTTTCGATCCTTCCCCAACATCTGAAACAGCACGAACTGATGGGCGGGACCGGACTGATTGAAGCAGGCACCTTCCTTGCCATATTAGGGGGTCAGTTGCTGGCCGGGGTCATCCCCGCGATGGCCGCTGGTCTGGCTGCCGTGGGCATCGCGATACTGGGGTTTCTCTGCAGCCTGGCCGTTCCGGCCGCTCCACCGGTCGCACCGGGACTGAAGGTCGATCGCAATATCTTCCGCAGCACCTGGCAGATATTGAAAGCTGCCCGCCATGGTCGCGGCGTATGGCTTTCCATCTTGGGAATCAGCTGGTTCTTCGCGGTCGGCGCGGTCCTCCTGTCCGAATTTGCGCCTCTGGTCAGCGGCGTGCTGCATGCACGGCAGGAAGTCGCCACCCTCTTCCTGCTCGTTTTCTCGCTCAGCGTCGCACTCGGCTCCCTGCTCGTCAATCGCCTGCTGGCGGGTGAAGTGTCCGCCCGATTCGTGCCGGTGTCGGCGCTGGCGCTGGCCGGCTTTATGATCGACCTATGGCTCGCGACGCGCAGCTATGGTCCCGGCATACCTGACGCAAACATCGCAACGTTCGTGGCTTCTTCGAGCAGTTGGCGCATACTCATCGACTTGTTTGGCATCGCTTTTGCCGGGGGCATGTTCATCGTGCCTCTATATGCCATCCTCCAGACCCATGCCCCGCGCGAAGAACGTTCGCGCACAATAGCCGCCAATAATATCGTCAATGCCGCCGTCAGTGTCGTCGTGGTGGTGATAGTTACGCTGATGCTGGCGCGCGGCGAGAGCGTTCCTGGTGTCATCGGCGCAATGGGATTTGCCACGCTGACGATCGCACTCATTTCCTGCTGGCTGCTGCCCGAAACTATGATCAAGGCGATTTTCCGCGGCATATTGCGGCTGCTTTATCGGGTCGAAGTAACAGGAACCGAGAACATGCCTGCGGCCGGATCGCCAGCCGTGGTGGTGGTCAATCACGTCTCCTTCCTCGACGGATTGCTGTTGGCTGCCTTTCTCCCTGGCAAGCCAACTTTCGCAGTCCACACCCACATTGCCAAGGCTTGGTGGATAAAGCCATTCCTGTCGCTGTTCGATGCCTTTCCGGTGGATCCGACCAATCCCATGGCAGCAAAAGCCATGGTTAAAGCGGTTCGTGAAGGACGGACGCTGGTGATTTTTCCCGAAGGCCGCATCACCGTCACCGGGGCCTTGATGAAAGTGTTCGACGGCCCCGGCATGGTTGCCGACAAAGCCGATGCGCCTATTATCCCCGTCCGCATTGATGGCGCGCAATATACGCCCTTCTCCCGCTTGCGAGGTAAGGTACGGCTGCGCAGCTTCCCCAAGATCCGCCTGACAGTGCTCTCGCCACGCCGCTTTGCAATCGAGGGCGAAATGACCGCTCGTGCCCGCCGCGCGATTGCAGGACGCCGTCTCTACGATGAGATGAGCGCTATGATCTTCGCCACGTCGAACAGCGACGAAACGCTTTTCGAGGCGCTGCTGGAGGCGCGGCATATCCATGGCGGCAGGGCGGCGGTTATCGAAGACATCAAGCGCGAGCCGATGTCTTACGATCGACTGGTCGTTGGCAGTCTGGCGTTGGGTCGGCCACTTGCCGCCGCGACCCGACAGGGAGAAGCAGTCGGTGTGCTGCTGCCCAATGTCTCGGCAGTGGTGGCAACGTTCTTCGCACTGCAGGCTCATGGCAGAGTCCCCGCGATGCTCAACTACACGGCGGGCCTTGCCAATCTGAAAGCCGCCTGCACCGCCGCCCAGGTTCGCACGATCATTACAGCCCACGCATTCGTTACCCAAGCCAAGCTGGGTGACATCGTCGCCGCGCTGGAGGCAGAGGGCATTCGCATCCTCTGGCTGGAGGAGATCGGGGCGGCCATCGGCATCGGAGCGAAAGCGCGCGCCTGGATCGCTGGCCGCTTCGCCGGACACCATCATAAGCGTCTGCGTATCGCCCCGGACGCGCCCGCCGTCATCCTCTTTACCAGCGGTTCGGAAGGTTTGCCAAAAGGGGTCGCCCTGACTCACCGCAATCTGCTGTCGAATTGCCGACAGCTCGCCGCGCGGATCGATTTCAACACGGCAGATACGGTGCTGAATGCGCTGCCGGTGTTCCATAGCTTTGGCCTGACCGGCGGCACGCTGCTGCCGCTCCTGCATGGGGTAAAAACCCTCCTCTACCCAAGCCCGCTCCACTACAGGATTGTCCCCGCGCTTGCCTATGATAGCAATGCGACGATCCTGTTCGGCACCGATACGTTCCTGTCAGGCTATGCAAGGATGGCCCATAACTACGATTTCTATTCGGTGCGCTACATCTTTGCCGGCGCTGAGCGCGTGCGTGACGAAACCCGCAAAGCCTATGCGGAGAAGTTCGGCCTGCGCATTCTTGAAGGCTATGGCGCGACCGAAGCTGGCCCCGTGATCGCGGTCAATACGCCGATGCATTTCCGCGCTGGCACCGTCGGCCGTTTGCTGCCGGGCATCGAACAACAGTTGAATGACGTCCCCGGCATCGCCGAAGGTGGACGCTTGTCGATCCGCGGTCCCAATATCATGGCGGGCTATATGAAGGCAGATGCGCCGGGTCTCCTGCAACCGCCCGAGGGCGGATGGCACGACACCGGCGACATCGTTACGATCGATGCTGATGGGTTCGTCACTATTCGTGGTCGCGCCAAGCGCTTCGCCAAGATTGGCGGCGAAATGATTTCGCTCCCCGCCGTAGAAGGCTACGCTTCGGCACTGTGGCCCGATGCCGAACATGCCGTCGTCACGCGCGCCGATGCACGGAAAGGCGAACAACTGGTTCTCTTCACCACGCGCAAAGGCGCTAAGTCAGGCGATCTCCAAGCCTGGGGCCGTTCGAACGGGATCACCGAGCTGGCCATTCCCCGTGACATTCGCGAAGTCGATGCGCTCCCGGTGCTGGGTACAGGCAAGCTGGATTATGTAACGATGGGGGTAATGGCAGTGGCATGAATATCGCCATCCCGCTGGCGATCAGACATGCACGTCCTTTCGGTTTCGCCAGGCATTTCGGCCTTTAGTTGGCGACCTCCGGGGGTAACCCATTTCAGTCTTCCAAAACAAAGTCCTGGTCGTGCAGGCGGACCTTTCATGCTTGCGGTTTCGTACAAACCTTGATCAGGACCACGCTCCCTTCCTACCGTGTTCCCGCATGGCCTCGATGAAGGCTCGAACCGCAGGCATGGCCGCCCTACCGGGATCGTAAAGAAGGCTGACCGGCATGGCCGGTAAGGCATGATCCGCGAGCACTTCAACCAATTTCCCGTTCGCAATGCACTCAGCCGATTGATAGCTTAGTACACTGGCAAGCCCCACGCCCGCTTCAGCGGCAGCGATCGTTGCATCGATGCTGTTGACGGTCAGGCGGGGAACTACCTCCGTGATCGTCTCGCCGCGCGCACCGAACCGCCATGTGCTGCCGACACGCACTCCGCTGCCCACAATACAACGATGGCTGGCAAGTTCGGCAGGATCAGCGGGCATCCCATGTTCGGCAAGATAAGCCGGACTGGCCACGATTGTCTGCCGAACCGAGCCGATCGTCACGACACGCAACGTGCTGTCGGCCAAGGCTCCAATCCGCACCGCCACGTCGATACCTTCTTCGATGATGCGGACATTGCGATCAATCAGCATCATGCGCGCGTTGAGACCTTCGTGGCTCGCCAGCAGCGTATTGATGACGGGTAGAACATGCAGGCGCCCGAACATCACCGGTGCTGTGACGTAAAGTTGCCCGCGTGGAACGGATCGTCCGCCCATCGTAGTCTGCTCTGCTTCACGCAGGTCAGCGAGTATGCGCCGCGCCCTGTCCAGCAATGCCGCGCCCTCGTCCGTCAGGGACACCGCCCGCGTCGACCGATGGAACAACGTCACGTCAAGATGCCGCTCCAGCGCAGCGACCGCGCGCGTCACTGCCGGCGGCGACATATTCAGTGCTCTCGCTGCTGCCGCGAAACCGCGCTGCTCAGCGACGGCAACGAACACGGAGAGACTTTCAAAGCGGTCCATTATTCCTCAAAGTGAAATAGTGAACGTCACTCATCGACGATTATCGCAGCAAGGGCAAAGAGCTATATATCTTCCATGGCTCAGACCTTTCTCCATACCCTCTTCGGTCCCGGCGCCCGCGCCATGCAGGCAGCGGCTGGATCGCGGGCGTCCTATGCCCGCATGGAAGCGGGCGCGGGGCCGGTCGACCTGCTGACGACGCGCGAACTGGATTTCATCGCCGGGCGCGACAGTTTCTACATGGCCAGCATTTCAGAGGATGGCTGGCCCTATGTCCAGCATCGTGGTGGACCGACAGGATTCCTCCGCCATATCGAGGGAAATCGAATAGGATTCGCCGATTATCGTGGCAACCGGCAATATCTCTCCGCTGCGCATCTTGCTGCCGACAATCGTGTCGCGCTGTTCTTGATGGACTATCCGAATCGCCGCCGCCTCAAGATCATCGGCCATGCTCATTCCAGCGAGGATCCAGAGGACATCGCTGCACTTATGCCGCCCAGCTATGCTGCTGAGCCTGAGCGTGGGTTCCTGATCGACGTCATCGGGTTCGACTGGAACTGCCCTCAACATATCACGCCGCGCTTCACCGAGACGGAGGTGCGAAACGCTTCCCAACCCCTCGTTGACGAGATCGCAGCGCTTCGTGCCCGCATTGCTCAACTTGAAGGAACAGCATCATGACCCGCAAACTCACTCAAGGCGTCCATCATGTCGGCCTTACCGTACCCGACCTCGATCAGGCGCGCGCCTTCTTCTGTGGCACACTGGGTTTCGACGAGGTGGGTGGCGTTCCCGACTATCCCTCCATTTTCGTGTCTGACGGAGCGATCTTGCTGACATTGTGGCGCGCAGCAGACCCGCTTACTGCTCGGGCCTTCGATCGACGCGCCAACATCGGCCTCCATCACCTCTCGCTGTCGGTCATCGATGATGCCGCGCTGGAGGCGGCTTGGGAGGCGGTCACGGCGCATCCCGAGGTGGTGGTCGATGCAGCGCCCGGTCTCATCGGCCCAAGCTCATCGACCCGGCACTTCCTCATCTTCATTCCCGGCGGCATTCGTCTTGAGTTTGCCACACCCTTTGTCTGAAAGGATTTTTCACGATGTCGCGACCGCCCTTCCCACCTTTCACCTATGAGACCGCATTGCAAAAGGTTCGCGCTGCCGAGGATGGCTGGAACAGCCGCGATCCCGCACGGGTGGCGCTTGCTTACACCCAGGACAGCCGGTGGCGGAACCGGTCCGACTTCCTTCAGGGGCGGGATGCTATCGTCACGTTCCTGACCGCGAAATGGAACCGCGAGTTGGACTATCGGCTGATCAAGGGTCTTTGGGCCCATGACGGTAACAGGATCGCAGTGCGTTTTGCTTATGAGTGGCATGATGGTGCAGGTGCTTGGTATCGCTCTTATGGCAATGAGAACTGGGAGTTTGCGACCGATGGCCTGATGGCGCGGCGGATCGCGAGCATAAACGACCTACCGATTTCCGAGGCAGAGCGCCTCTTCCGCTGGCCGCTCGGACGACGCCCGGACGATCACCCCGGATTGGAAGAGCTGGGACTTTAGCGTCCAGAACCGCATACACGGGCCAACGCCGTCGATGAGTTCGTCCCCCCATGCGCAGTGCAGGTCGAAAGCTATTGGTTCATGCTGGGCATTCAGCTGGCTATTATCGATGCCCAAAAGCAGCAGTCCCTGTTGATTAATATACGAAGCCGACTCAAACAGCCTGCATTGCCTCAGCGCCAAGAAAAGCTATAATCAACCCATGCAAGATCGACAGGACCACTTCGCTTACTGCGTTCAGCTGTTTGGCGGAACTACCGCATTCGCTCGACGCTTACGAATAGATGAGCGATCTATCCGGCGATTCATCAATGGCGAGCGCCCAGTCAGCGATAGCCTATTGCAAGACACTGCTAAGGCATTGCGCGATCTCGCCTCGGAAGCCAGCGCGGCAGCAAATACAATTCGTGATATTTGATCGCCAAATGTCGCAATCTAGAGTTTTGCGCCTCGGACTGTAACAGTTGAGGGCTTTATCAGCTGCGGTTGTTCGGCAAAATTCGGGTTCGAAATCTGGTGCTGACCATGGGCATCCTTGGTTAGGTGAACTTGTTCTTCCAAGCACATCACGGTGTGCCGCGGGTTGCGGAAGAGCTGGTTGAACTCGTGGCAGGCCGGGATCGGTAGGCCACACAGAAGGCGTAGCGCCGCCGAAGGATTCAGGGCCATCGATGGCAAAGCCCTAGAGCGCGCCGGCGTGCCGGGTGCGTTGCCCGAAACGCCGCTTGGTGCGAGGATAAGGACGAATAATAGGTTTGCAGGACGGCATCACAATGACGAATACGCAGCCCGAAGCGCAAGCCGGAATGGTTTGGATCCCTGGCGGCACGTTCGCCATGGGTTCGGACACCTTCTATCCCGAGGAAGCGCCCGTGCGGCGCGTGTCGGTCGACGGGTTCTGGATCGATGCCACACCGGTCACCAATCGCCAATACGCGCAGTTCATTGCGGCGACCGGCTATCGCACCATTGCCGAAATCGCACCGGATCCCGCGCAGTATCCGGGCATGGCTCCCGAGATGGCGCAGCCCGGCTCGCTGGTATTTCATAAAACCACCGCGCCGGTGGACACTGGCAATCCAGCCAACTGGTGGCGCTTCGAGTTCGGCGCCGACTGGCGTCATCCACTGGGACCAGACCGGAACGTGGACGCTCTCAACCTCGTGGACCATCCGGTCGTCCAGATCGCCTATGCCGATGCGCAGGCCTATGCGGACTGGGCAGACAGGGATTTGCCGACTGAAGCCGAATTTGAATTCGCCGCGCGCGGCGGGCTCGACGGCGCGGACTATGCCTGGGGCGATGAACTGGCTCCCGGCGGGGCGATGCTCGCAAACTATTGGCAGGGCCTGTTTCCCTTTGCCAATCAGAAGCTGGACGGCTGGGAGCGTACCTCGCCTGTGAAGACCTACCCCGCTAATGGCTACGGGGTTTTCGACATGATCGGCAATACTTGGGAATGGACCAAGGACTGGTGGAGCGACAAGCCTGATGCGCGCATTCAGAAGAAAGCGGGTCAATCGTGCTGTACCGTCAGCAATCCGAGGGGAGGCAAACTAAAAGAAAGCTTCGATCCTTCACAACCGAACGTGCGGATCGGACGCAAAGTTCTGAAAGGCGGATCACATTTGTGCGCTGCGAACTATTGCCAGCGTTATCGTCCCGCCGCACGTCATCCCGAGATGATCGATACAGCCACATCGCACATCGGCTTTCGCTGCGTTCGACGTTGAGTAGCCGCTGTCACGCGAGCCCTTTAACTGAGTAGCTTGAATCTCCAAGTTAGGAGGAAAAGTGACGCGCATCAATCTTGCAATAGGCGCGGGCGATTACATCACTCTCCCTCCCATTAACGTGAGCTATTCCACAGCCGTGATCATCGCGACATTGCACAACGACGGCAATATCAAGATAGCCGAGACAGACTGAGCGGCCGCGTTACATGTTTGCCAACAAGACGTTCAGAAGATCTTCTTTGTAGAGTTCGTAGCTTGGTGGAGCGTGTATTCTACCGGCGTACCGTAGCTGATCGGAACGACGAAGTCGGCGCCTGAGTAGAGGCGGGTTGCCGGAAGCGAGGCACAATTATTGCCACCAGCATCGCACTGCCGCCCGTCGGCCAGTTCGACGCTTGCATTCGAGCCATTGTGGAAGGTGATCTTGCCCGGCGATCGGCTGGCCGTGATCTCTCCGGCAATCGCTGCGGGGCGGGCGATGACCAGCACATCGTAGCCGACGAAGACCTTGAGCGAGGTTTGCTCGGCCTCGATGGTGCCAGCCACGGGTTTGATGGTCACGCGGAAGATGCGCTCCTGGTGGTCGCGGGGCGTGACGAGCGCTACGCGCACGAGCTTGCTCTCACGTGGTTCGAGAACCAGTTTTTGCGGGCTCACCAGCAGCCCGGTGACCGTGGGGTCCGACGATTCAAGTCGTTTTTCTTGCGTGGTTCCAGGTGCCTGGATGACGGCTGGCTCGGCAACGATGTACTGCCGTTCGTCGCCGGTGTTGGTGATCTCGATGTCTTCGCGCGGCGGCGCAGTGGGCGCAAGATCGACGATCACCTTGCTGAGCGCGACCGCGGCTTGCGCTGGGGACGTCGCGAGAGCGCCCCCCAATACCGCCAAGCCGGCGACCATCGCGATGCCGCGCACTGGGAGCAGAGAGAATGCAGGGGTCATATGCGGTCCTTCAACTGACGGGTTGTGCAAGAGGTTTCGAAGCTAAGGGGGAAGGGGCTGCCGCACGGCAGACCTGGTCGCCGATGGTCGTATAGCCGTCCACCGGCGCGATCGATTGAAGCGCGACGTGGCAAATCAAGCCACCACGGGTACGTACGGTCAACGTTGCGCCATTGCCGGTCTGGATCAGGAAGTGGCCCTGCTCATCGCTCTGAGCAAGATCGCTGCCGGCCGTGATTTCGGCGTTAACGATGGGCGTGCCGTCGACCTTCACCAGCCGGCCGAACACCGATACGACAGGACGAGCGCTCCAGTTCAGTCGGACAACATTGCCGGGGTAGAGACTTACCTGCCGGGCATTGGCATCGTACGCGCTCAGCACACCACCCTTGGCGCGGACGCGTACCGCGTACGTGCGATAGGAAGGTAGGGCGAGCGTCACCTTCGTGCCGCTCTTCGCGAGTGCCGCGACGCGATTGTCGACCAGAACCTCGAAGGTGGTGTCACGCTGCTCGGCATCCACGCCGACGACGACCATCGCATCGCCATTGGCGCCATCGCCAAGCCTTGCTCCGCTCTGACCCACGACGAGCGCGGTGTGGAAGGAGGCGCTGTATTGCACCGCTCTGCCATCCAAAGGCTGGACCAGATCGAGACTGGCATCGCCCACTCTCCCCCGAGCCTGGACCCGCGCATCGGCGTAGCTGGTGCCGTTCGCATGCTGCACGCCGCCATCGATCTGAACTTGCGCGTCGAGCACGTCGTCGAAGCGACGCGAGACGTTGACACCCCCATACAATCCATCCTTCAGCGCTCTTCCGCCCGGACCGGATTGCACACCGCCCACGGTGGAGTAGGTCGTGCGCGGACGAGTTACAGAAAGAGTCAGCCCCGCGTAGGCTTGCCGCCCCAATCGCGTGAAGGCGTAGGTGGCGTTGGCATCCAGTGTGAGCGGACCGCGGCGCAGGACCGGCATGTAGACCGCTGGTCCAAAAGAGTAGTCGCGGCGGGTGCCGGCCTGGCTTCGATAATTTCCCGCCAGTGTCAGTCGCCCCTGGCCGAGGCGATAGCCGATGACCCCACTCAGCTGGGTATAGGCGCCCTGATCGCGGGTGTATTCCAGCCCTCCGGGCACCGGCAAAACAAATGTGGTTGCTGCCAGCAGGGGCCCGCCACCGGGATTCGAAACGTGTCGGGCATCAAGGTCGATCGACAGCGGGCCTGCGTCGGTTCGGGAGAGGTGGCCGAACAGGCCGAGGCCACGACTGCTGGAGACGTGAACTCCGGCGTCGAGCTGCCAGCTGGCGCTCAACACCGTGGCGCCCGCTGAAATCCACTGGCGCCGGTCGGTGCCGATCAGGCCGAGGTTTATGCTGAGAGCAGGTCGTATGCGGCGCGCCCAGCTCGCCTGGAACAGCGGTGTGCGGCTCACGTCTCCGACCAGCCCGTCGCTGTTGCGCACGAATGCACCAGCATAGATGAAGAAGGCGTCGTGCCCCGTCATCGGCAGGCTGGCGCTGCGCGAGAAGAAACGCCGCTCCTCTCGCGTTCCGCCGCTCGCTGATGTGATGCGCAAGATGACCGTGTAGGACCCATCGGGCAGACCCGAGGTATCGAGCGACTGGTTCCCGGCCTCGTAGGTCTGCGACGACATGACGTGGCCGTTAACCAGGATATCGACACGCGCCCGCTGATCCAGAAACAGGATCAGCGGACTGCCAGAGAGCTGGTCGCGATCGAGCCAGGTGTCGAACTGTGTCGAAATGCCGGCGCCCATTATCTTGATACGGTCGATCAGCGTGTTGCCGGGAAGCCAAAAGGCTCCAGCGCGGTAGCGCAGGCCTGGCTGGTCGATCTCTGCCACCAGCGTATCGGTCTGAAAGCCGGAGTAGCTGGCCTGCTGGATGTTCGCTCGAATTCGGCCGGTACCGATGCCGAGCACGGCGTTGTCCTGCAGGAAATACTGTGCCGGCACGCCTCCTCCGCCCGCGACGGTGGCGGTTATGAAGTTCACCAGACCCGGAGTGGACGAAGGCTGCGGCAGATGCTTCATCCGCACAGCGGCGCGCACGGTCAGGTAACGTGGGTTGATCACGATATCGACGCGATAGCGCGCGGCGTCATAGACGATCGCCGCCACGTCGGGGGTCGGCCATGGGCAGGCCGTCGCGGCTCCCGGCGGGCAGACGGCTTCGTCATGCGGATCGAGCGCTGCGTCCGAAAGGGACGCGGCCACCGGAAGGCGGTCGCTGATTTCGGGCAAGCTGTCGACGAGCGTGAGGGGATCGACGAAACGGAACGTTCCACCGTTAACGATGGCCAACGCTTCGCCGACAAGATTGCCGTTCATGTAAACGTCGACGGAGACCTGTTGCGGTCCCGTTAGGTTTTCGAAACCACTGGGAGCAGTGACGCGCATCGCGATACGAGGTCGCGTGGGATTGCCGGCGTCAGCCTTGGCGACAGTCGCGCCGAGTGTCGCTACGGCCGTGAATGCGGCGACCAGACCCGCTCGCCGGGCAGTACTGCGAAGGTATGTCTGCGTCATGCCCGCCGTCAGTTCGGCGAAACCAGCAGCGTCAGCGTTCCAGAATAGCTGCCGGCCTGCGCGGCGCTCAGGCTGGCGGCAGGCAAAGTGACGAGGAGGGTGGCGCCGCCCGCCAGCAGGCTGCCCAGCGAGCACAGAATGTTCAATGCGCCAGGCGTAAAGCGGGTGGCCTGCCCGGCGGTCAGTTGCGTGCCCGTGGTTTGCGAAGCCACTGCTGCCCACTGGACGGTATATGGCATCTGTGCTGAGCCGTTGAGGAGCGCGAAGCTTTCGTTCGTGCCCGAACCGGTGGCGCGGACGGAGTAGCTGCCCGTACTGGTGAAAACGCACAGGTTTTCAGAAACGGTCGTACTGGACGTAACCGAGGCGATGGCGCCGAACGATAGATCGGAGAGTGCGCCGATCTGCACGTTCTGCAAGCCCTGCGCCGACGCAGGCGCTACCGTACAAAACATACCGGCGATGGCGCACGCGCAGCCGATCGCCCCGCGCATCGACGGTGCCATGATCATGCTCCTTCTGGCGGACCTGCGCCCGACGTCGATTTCGGCTCGGGCGGACGTGGTCGCAGGAGATCTCCGATGCGCTTACTGGGGCGTGACGACCAAGGTCAGCACGCCGGTGTAAGCCGCGTTTGCCACCATCGCCGCCTGATCTGCCGCGCCGATCGAAACGAACAACGTCGATGTCGGACTGGCCCCGAGATTGCACAGCGGAAGTGTCGCGGCACTGGTGAAGGCCGTGGAGGCAACATTCGTGGTCAGCGACGTGCCCGAGGTCGCGCCTGCGGTGTTCGCCCAGGCTACCGAATAGGGGATCGCCGCATTGGTGCCGCTTGCCAAGGTGAAGGCATTGGTCGTGCCGTTGCCAGTGGCCCTTATCGTGTAGCTCTTGCTCGCAGTGTTACTCCAGACGCAGACATTGTCGGTCTGCTGGGCCGTTGCACTTCCCGTCAGTCCGGAGAAGGTAATGTCATTCAAGTCGGAGATCTGGACCAGCGCATTGATGGTGGCGTTGATGGTCACAGTACCGGTCGAAGTTGCCCCAATGCTTCCTTGAGTAGCCGCTTGTGCAGTAGTCGCCATGATACCACAGCCGATCAACGCAGATGTGATCAAGGTTACGACAGAACGCTTCTTTGCGGAACGGAGCATTATAGGTGATCCTGCCTATGAACACGTCACGAGATATGACTTTATGTGTTGTTTAGTGACAGATATTTCTATGTTTTTGCCGTTAACAACACCTTACTAAATGACTGCGCAACGGTCATATTTTAGATTGGGATCGGTTGTAATTAAACAACTACATCGGTTATAATGCGGGTCCGTCTAGCGCTGGGGCATGTTGGACCGGTAACAGGCGCTCAGGGTCGTAGCCCACCCATTTTGACGTGGGGTGAGCCATGGGTGCGTAGGCGCAACCCGGCAGGGCTAAAGTTTTCCGGCGGCATTGGTCTGTCGAACGTAACTCATCGAGACAGGAAAGTGTGTTACTGGCGTGATCCTCAGGAAACGGCATGTATGCCGCTGCCAGTCACATGCTATGGCACCACCTCCTCCAAACAGCGAAGTCACGAATGAGGTCTTGGGCGCCGCGCATTTAAGAACCGCTGGTTGATTTTCGACATATTCCGCGCCGTCGCTGGTGAAATTTGATCCTCTTAACTCGCTGTAGCCTGCCGCAGTCACGCATTCGTGTGGTTGGCACGGCTCTTGATAGGTGCGGCGCAATTGCGCGACGACGCGCCCAGTCAGGGGATTTCGATGCCAGTAGAATTCGTCGGAGCGCTTGCCGCACGCAATCAGTTCATCGGCCCGCCCAGCGGCGGTCAGAACATCGATCTCGAATTCCTGCGCGATCTTGCGCGCGCGCATGAAAATGCGGGATTCGACCGCGTTCTCATGTTGGCAGGAGGCGAATCCATCGTCGCCACCGGCTTTGCCGCTTCGCACACGGAACGGCTCGGCTTCATGATCCCGTTCCGCCCCGGCCCACTATCGCCGCTGCAGGGAGCCAAGACCCTGGCGGCGCTGGATCACGTGACGAACGGCCGCATTCGTGTGCATGCGATCACCGGCATTACCGCCGAGCCTGGCCTTGGCGATTTCCTGACCGACAAGGACGAACGCTACGCCCGCACCAGCGAGTACCTGGACGTATTGCGGCGCGCCTGGACAGAAGATGCGCCGTTCGATCATGATGGCAAATACTACCAGCTCAAGAATGTCTTCACGCCGATCAAACCGCTTCAGCAACCGCACCCCCCGGTGTCGTTCGGCGGATCTTCGGACGCGGCGTACCATGTTGCTGCGCGTCATTGTGATCTCTATGCCTTGTGGGCGGAACCGCTTTCGGACGTCAAAGAGCAAATCGCCAAGCTGCGCTCTGCCGCTGCTGCGATCGGCAAGCCGGCGCCGCGTGTCAGCCTTTCGGTACGCCTGATCATCGGGAATACCGAAGCGCAGGCCTGGGAAAAGGCACATGACATTGCGGACCGGCTGGCAAGCCATCGCCGCAACGCCGCCCCCAATCCGCTTTTCCATGGCGTGCAGGGAACCGGTACCAAACGTCTGCTGGCCGCTGCGGAGCGTGGCGATCGCCATGACAAATGCCTGTGGTTCGGCACCGCCACGGCCGTGGGCGCGACCCATGACTCCACCGCTCTCGTCGGCACCCCCGATCAGATTGTCGAGGCCCTGCTGGATTACTACGACATCGGCATCACGACGTTCCTAAATCGGGGCTATGAGCCGCTTTACGACGCCGTCGATTACGGGCGCTGGATTATTCCCGCCGTGCGGGAAGAAGTGCGCCGACGCGAGGAAGCGGCGGCCAGTGCGCCGCTTCTCCAGACCGCCTGATGGGAGCACATGAAATGATCGGTCACAGCCCCCCGCGCCTTTCCAGCGAAGCGGAAGCGATTGCCGCCGCTCACGAAGCGGCGCGACAGATTGCCGAACTGGCCCGCGATGCCTCTCGTAACGACAGCGTGCCGCATGAAGCGGCGGCCATCCTGTCCGCATCCGGCGTTACGAGCATCTACGTGCCCCGCGAATTCGGCGGACTGGGCGCATCGATAGAAACGGTCGTCGATACCGTGCGTATCATTTCCACAGCGGATGGGGGCGTTGGGCAGCTGCTGCAAATCCACAACGTCATGATTCGTGGCGTGTTCGGTCGCCCGGACGACGCGTTTCGTGCCCGCCTGATCGCCGACATCTTTGCCGGCAAGCGTTTCGGCAACGCTTTGGCCGAAGGCAAGGGCAAGGGTAAAGGTGGCGGAACGCGGCTGTCGCTGGACAACGCAGGCATCTGGCGTCTCAACGGCCGCAAGACGTTCGCGACCGGCTGCTATCTGGCGGAATGGATTTCGATTTCGGCCACCAGCGATGATGGTCCCGTCGGCGTGCTGCTCCACCGCGATACCCCGGGCCTGTCACTCGAAGATGATTGGGACGCCTTTGGGCAACAACATTCGGTCAGCGGCAGCATCAGTTTCAACAACGTAGCCGTGGATCCGCGCTTCGCGCCAAAGGCAAACGGCGAAGGAGCCGCCACCGATTTCATGCCGCGTACCGGCCTGACGTGGCCTCAGATCCTTCACGCCGCGATCGACACCGGCATTGCTCGTGGAGCGCTGGAGGCAGCCAGCATCTATATCCGCGACAACATGCGCGCCTGGCCGGAAGCCGGCGTGGATCGGGCAGCCGATGAACATTACACGATAAAGCGCATCGGCGAGTATGCCGTCGCCGTCCGCGCGGCGGAATCGGCACTGCGCCATGCGGCCCGCACGTTCGACCGTTTCAAGGCCGATCCCGGCAACCGCTCGCTGGAGGACGAACTGATCCTTGCAACCGCCACCGCCCGCGCGCAGTCCGACGACGCATCGATTTTCATCGGCAGCGACCTGTTCTCGCTCACCGGTGCGAATTCCACGCTCGATCGGTGGAATCTGAGCCGGTATTGGGCGGATGCGCGGGTCCATACCACCCACGATCCGATCCGCTGGCGCATCTACCACATCGGCAACTTCTACCTGAATGGCGTCCCGCCGGATGAATACGGCCGGGCCGCGCGGCTTCGGCAGCAGGAGATCGCCATCGCCACCAACTCCTCCCCCATAACGGAGAACGCGTCCTCATGAGCGCCCAGATCGCCACCGATCTTCTTGATCGAGACCGTCCGGCACCGTCGCGTTTCGCTGACGAAGCAGAGGCCATCGCTGCCGCGCACGAAGCCGCGGCCCTGATCTCGGCAATCTCGGCCGACTCGTCCGAACGCCAGCGTATCCCGCATGAGCAGGCAGCGATTCTTGAGCGGTCGGGCATCACCGCCATTGCCCTACCGATCGAAAGCGGAGGGATCGCGGCCTCCGTCGCTACGGTTGTCGAGATCACGCGGATCATCTCGGCGGCGGACGGCGGAGTGGGTCAGCTGGTGCAGATCCACCATATGATGTTGCGTGGCTTGCTACGCCGTCCCCCCGGCGCGTTGCGCGACAGGATCATTGCTGATGTCGCCGCCGGAAAGCGCCTTGGCCACGCTGCGGCGGAAACAGGCGGCAAGCATAAATTCGATATCCGTACCCAAGCCGCGCGTAATGCCGATGGCCGATTGGTCGTCAACGGGGCAAAGTTCTACGCTACCGGCAGTTATCTGGCCGAGTGGATTTTCTCCGGTGCAAAGTCTGACGCGGGCCAGATCGGCTTCGTCGTTAACCGCGACACACCAGGGCTGTTTCTGGACGACGACTGGCACTCCTTCGGCCAGCGCCACTCGGTAAGCGGCGGAGTGCGTTTCGTCGATCTGGTGCTGGATGACGAACAAGTTACCCTTCCCGCGTCCGGCGCTCCCGCAAAACCGGAACGCACCGGCCTAACGTGGGCGCAGATCAACCACGCCGCGATCGACTGCGGCATCGCGCGCGGCGCGTTCGACGCAGCGATCCACTATCTCAATAATCACTCCAATGTATGGATCGATGCCGAAGTCGATCGCGCGGTTCAGGAACCGCTGATCATCAAGCGGATCGGCGATTACGCCGTGGCGCTACGCGTGGCGGAATCACTACTGCGTGACGCGGCCGAACTCTACGATAAATACAATGCAAAAGGTCGGCCGGAAGAACTGGACGACGAACTCATCTTGTCCGTAGCCGCCGCTCGCGTAAAGACCGACGAGGCTGCGCTTCTCATATCCAGCGATATGTTCTCGCTTTTGGGGGCCAGTTCATCGTATCGCAAGTTCAACCTGGATCGTTTCTGGTCGGACGTGCGCGTTCACACTACCCATGACCCTATCCGCTGGCGCCTGCATCATGTTGGCGATTATTATCTGAATGGTACCCCGCCGCACGAATATTCGGCCGCTGCGGTTCGGCGGCCGGTAACTTCGCCCCGGAATTGAGTGATGAGCGACGCCCAAGCTGCCACCGCTCATGCGGAGCCATGCGGCTTACCTGGTAAGCGGTCACGTCTCGCCGATCATCCGCTGCTGCGGAGCTTGGCTCTATACCGAACAATCCCGGTATTGTTCGGCGTCACCTTCGCCTTGTTCACCGTCGTTCACCTGAGCCTTGCGCTGCAACAGTGGCTGATCGGGCGGGGGCTTGATGCGGCGAATTCGGGGAAGGCAGCTACCCGGCTTCCGGACGGGAGCATCGACCTTACCGTCGCCTCGCACTGGGCGCTGCTGCTGGTCGGCCTGGCCGCAACCCGCGGCGTGCTGCAGTACATATCCGGCATCTGCAGCATCCGGGCCAGTCAGGCCCTGCTGTCGACGTTGCGCGAACGCATTCTGGTGAAAGTGCAGACCCTTCAGCTCGGCTATCACTGGGAACATGGCATGGGCGAGATGATCACTCGCACCACGCGCGATGCGGACAAGCTGCGTGATGCCCTCGTCGCGTTCTGGCGGCAGACGGTGGAAACTGCGCTCGTCGTCACTGCGGCAATGGGCCTTCTGTTCTGGTACAACTGGGCGCTGGGGCTGGTGCCTTTTCTGTTGACGCTGCTGGGGTTCTGGATCTTCGTTCGGCAGACCGACACGCTGGTTATCCTCGATCGCAATGTCAGCGATGCCTACGATCAGGTGAACCAGGATCTGTCAGAGGGCATCAGCGGCGTTCGGGTCATCAAATCCTTCCGTCTTGAACAGGGCCGGGTCAACAAGTTCAGGGGGCATGTTGGCTTCTTCCTCGACCAGTCCCGTCATGCCCTGGCTTGGTCCAGCTCACGCATCCCTATTCCGCAGGCCGTGGTGGCGCTGGGGCATGTCTGGATCCTGTCCTATGGCGCCCACCTCGTGGCGGCAGGCGCGATCGGCGTGGGAGAGCTGGTGTCGGCTCTGCTGATCGCCACCACACTGGTGTTCCGCGTCGAAACGATCGGGCGGGTCATGCGCATTTTCGCCGATGCCCGCGCCTCGGCGGCACGCATCTGGGATTTGCTGGATGAGCAGCCCACCATCATCAGTGGCGACACGATGACTGCCGATGGCCCCCTGGGTTTCCGTCTTGAAGAAGTGCGGCTGCTTGCCCCAGGCGGCGAGATCCCCGTGCTGGAAGAATGCACCATGACCGTCGAGCCGGGCCAGATCGTAGCGCTGGTCGGCGCGACAGGCTCGGGCAAAAGTTCGCTGGCGTCACTGCTGCCACGGCTTGCCGATGTCGATGGCGGTACGGTGTCGGTAGGATCGGAGGGGGTTGGCTGGCACGATGTCCGCCTGCTGGATCTCGCCGTTCTGCGCCGCCGCGTTCACGTGGTCCCGCAGGACATCTTCCTATTCTCGGACACTCTGGCCGCAAACCTGCGCGCCGCAGCGCCTGACGCGGACGACGATGCGCTTATCGAAGCGCTGCGTTTGGCGGGCGCTGACGAACTGCTGGCCCGACTTCCCGAGGGACTCGACACCCGCATTGGCGATCGCGGCGTCACCTTGTCTGGCGGCCAGCGCCAACGCTTGTGTCTCGCCCGCGCGCTTATCGCGGCGCCCGATATTCTGGTGCTGGACGACGCGACGAGCGCGCTGGACGCAGTCACCGAGCGCACCGTACTGAACAACATTCGCGGCCTTCAGGCTCAGCACGGCGGACGCATGACCGTCCTGCTGATCACCAGCAAGCTATCATCGGTGCTGCTTGCCGACCGAACATTGCTCAGCACCGATGGCCGCATCGCTGCCAGTGGCACTCATGAACTCCTTTCCGCCGACCCGCTCTATCGCGACCTGCTGGGGATCGACCGTGCCGCAGCCTGACAACAAGCGTATCCTGAGCGACATCGAAATCGAGGAAATGCTGGCCCGGCACGCGCTGGATCGCGGCATGTTCCGCCGCCTGCTCCCCCTGCTCCATCCGGTGCGTAAGCAGGTCGCGGCGGTCTTCGCCCTTGAAACCATCCTGGTGGCGATAGTGTTCGTGCGACCATGGTTCGTGGGGCAACTGCTGGACCATGGGCTAGTCAAGGGCGCTGCGGGTTGGACCCTGGACGAACGCCTGCTGACGGGGCTCAGCCTTGGACTGGCCCTGACGTGGCTGGCTCGTTTTGTGTTTGCCGGTTTGTCGAGTTATCTTGCCGGCGCAGCGGCCCTGCGTGTGCTGAACGACCTTCGTGTCCGCATATTCCAGCACATCCAGGCGCTCAGCGTCGGCTATTTCGATCGCACCAAGGCTGGACGCATCCTGTCGCGCGCGGATCGCGATGTGGATGCGCTGGAAGCACTGCTGGTGCAGGGACCGCCCGACATGCTGTCCGCGGTACTACGCTTCGGCGGCGCGGCAATCATGCTGTGGATCATGTCACCACTGCTCCTGCTCGCATTGGCCAGCGTCGTTCCATTTCTTGTAGCGGGAACGTGGTTGTTCAAGCGTGTCTCGCAGAAAAGCTGGGCGGTTGTTGCGGAAAACCGCAGCCGGTTCACCTCGCATTTGGTGGAAACCGTATCGGGCGTGCGGATGATCCAGCAACTGGTGCGGCAGGAACCCAACCGCATGCGCTATCGCGAACTGCTCAAGGACTTCGACAACGCACTGGTGCGCGGCAACAAGCGCTCGGGATGGTTCGCGCCGCTCAGCGGATTGCTGAACGCGGCGGGCATGGCGATGATCCTGCTGGTGGGCAGCTACAGCCTTGCACAGGGACACATCACTCTGGGAGAACTGGCGCAAAGCCTGTTCTACGTCATGCTTTTCCTGGGGCCGCTTCAGGATTTGAACGACCTGTTCGAACGCTACGCATCCGGCTCCGCGTCGGCACAGCGGGTATTCCTCCTGCTCGATACCAAGCCTGAGATAGTGGACGTTGAAGATCCTGTGCCGTCGTTCGCAATGCGCGGTGATGTGGAATTTCGTACAGTCGGATTTTCGTACGCGCCAGGTGTCCTGCCCCGGGTATTGCATGACTTGTCATTGAAGATCCAGGCCGGAGAAGTGCTCGCCGTCGTGGGCGCGACTGGCCATGGCAAGAGCACTCTCGTCCAGCTTCTGACCCGGTTCTATGAAGCGCAGACGGGCGCCGTCCTTGTCGATGGTGTGGACGTGAAACACATGCGCCAGTCCGAACTGCGCCGACAAGTGGGCGTGGTGCTGCAGGACAACGTGCTGTTCAGCGGATCTGTGCTGGACAACCTGCGACAGGCCCGGCCCGAGGCGGACGACGAGGAACTGATCGACGCCGCCCGCGCCCTTGATGCAGATGAAGTACTGGGCCGGCTGGCTCATGGCTACCACACGCAGGTCGGTCCGCTGGGCGCAAGCCTGAGCCATGGTCAGCGCCAACTGGTGTGCCTGGTGCGCGCGTACCTCACGGATCCGGCCGTCCTAGTCCTTGATGAGGCCACATCTGCCGTGGACGTGCATACCGAACGGATGATCCAGCGCGCGCTGCGCCGTCTGTGCGAAGGTCGTACGGCGATCATCATTGCCCATCGTCTGGCAACGATCCGCGATGCTGACCGAATTGCCGTCATTCGTGATGGTCAGGTCGTGGAACTCGGTAGTCACCTTGAATTGACGAGCAAAGGCGGCGCCTACGCCAGCCTTTACGAAGCATACGAGCGCCAAAGCGGAGTAGTTTCGGAAGGTCCGATTGAGGCAATGGCATCCTGAATTTGCTGTTGTTAGGTTGGTGAATGCTGCTGACCAGCTAAGAACTACGCACATGCATGGAATGTTATGACTGCTGATATAGCGTCATTGATCATGGAGTAGTGGTGATAATACGCCACCGTCCGCCAACAGATATGCTCACTTCACCTGAAAACCTGCCGACATACAGCGACTTAAGTCGCAGCCTTTCGGTTTGGCCCGACCCTTGCAGATACTGAGGCATGCGGGGGCAAACCGCGCAGTCGATGATCGGCACTGCCGTGAGACGCGCGATCCGCAGCTTGGATCAACTCAGCGGTTTCGGAGCAAACCTTTCATGAACTGGAAACACCACCTGGGACACAGCGCCGCCGCGGCTGCACTGATCGCACCCGGCATCTCCTGGGCCGACGCCGTCCCTCTGGCTGCGGAAGCGGCTGCTGACGCCGAAATCGGAGGCAACATCGTCGTCACGGGCGCCCGCAGTGCCGGGCGAACGGTGGAAAACAGCCCCACTCCGATCGATGTCCTTCCCGCCAAGACTCTGCAGCAGGCGAACCAGACAAGTTTGTTGCAGGCGTTAAATGACACTCTGCCGTCCTTCAACGTACCCAACATGCCCAGCTACGGCATCAACACGTTCATCCGCGCCGGTCAGTTGCGCGGCCTCAGCAGCGGTCACACGCTGGTGCTGATCAACGGCAAGCGCCGCCATGTGACCGCCCGCCTTGGCGTCAACGACGTGGGGGTAGCCGCCGTAGACCTGGGCCTTATCCCACTGAGCACGATCGATCGGGTGGAAGTACTGCGCGATGGCGCGTCCGCCATCTACGGTTCCGACGCGATAGCGGGCGTGATCAACGTCATTACGCGCAAATCTTCCGAAGGCGGCGAGATTTCAGCGCGAGCCGGGCAGTACTATCAAGGTGGCGGCTGGGTCCAGCAATACAACGCCGGTGCTGGCCTGGCCCTTGGCGAAGGAGGCCACCTTTACGTCTCTGCTCAGTACGTCGATCAAAAAGCATTGTTCGGCGATGGCGACGTGCCGGACAATATCCTGTTCTACTTCCCTCGCAACGCCGCTGGGCAGCAGGTCTTGCCTGCAGGTAACCCTTCGACGGCGCCGACCCTGCCGGCTGGCGCGACCCCGGACCCGCGCGAGGCTACTGTCGAACGTCGCCGCATTTTTGGCGCGGCGGGCGGCGTGCCCCGCGCTCAGGTGGCATCCTTCACTGCCGACATCGGCGTGCCGCTCGGCGCTGCCGCAGAGCTTTACGGCTTCGGCGATTATTCATGGCGCAAAGGCCGGTCCCCGCAACACTATCGCTTTCCTTCGCGCGACCAGAACGTGCGCGCCATCTGGCCGGACGGGTTCACGCCCTACAGCGGCATAGTGGAAAACAACTTTTCCGGTTTGCTGGGCCTGCGCGGCGAAATTGGCGATGGCTGGAACTGGGACGTATCGAGTGGATACGGACAGGACGACATCGACACGTACGTCTACGATTCCATTAGCCCCAGTTACGGACTGCAAAGCCAGACCGATTTCTTCCTCGGCAACTATCGCTACACCGCTTGGACATCCAACGCCGACATTCGCAAGAGCACGGAAGACGGTCTGTTCGGCTTTGGTACGGACTGGTCTGCCGGGGCCGAATTCCGGCGCGAGACCTATCGGCGCACGGCAGGAGACCTGCAATCGTGGGGATATGGCGGCCAGCCTATTCTGGATGGCCCGAACGCCGGCAAGCCGATCTCCCTCTCGGATGCCGGATCGCAGGCCGATACGGGCGTGCGACCTGAGGACGCCGCGCGGGACAGCCGAAATTCCTACGCGCTTTATGCTGGGCTTTCGCTCAGGCCAAGCGAGGGCGCCACGTTGGATCTCGCCGCCCGTTATGAACGATACCAGCGGGCGGGCGACGTGCTGACCGGCCGCATATCCGGCCGGTTGGAACTGGCAGATGGCCTCGCGATCCGTGGCACGGCAAGCACCGGTTTCCAGGCGCCTGCCCTGGCAGCACTCACGTTCCGGCAGACCGGCGTGACGGTGAACCAGACCAACCATATTCTGTCCGTCAATTCACCCGAGGCACAGGCGCTTGGCGCCCGCCCGCTGAAGCCGGAGCGATCGACGAACTTCAGCCTCGGGCTCGTCGCGCAGCCGCTCGATGGCGTGAACCTTTCTGTCGATGTGTACCAGGTGCGGGTGCGGGATCGCATATCGCAGATCGGTGCTTTCCGTGAATCCACGCATCCGGGTTCCGGCGTGCTGGTTCAGGCTGCATCGCCCACCTTCGGTCCTGACGACAGCATATCGTACCTGATCAACGCCGGCACCACGCGAACACGCGGCGTCGATGTCGTACTCGATGGCAAGTTCGATGTGGGAGCAGGTGCTATCCGATGGAGCCTGGCCGGAAACTACAACAAGACGACGTTCCTTGATGTAGTCGATACGCCTGCGGTGCTGCAGCAGTTCAACATCGTGTTGATATCGGCGGCCACCCAAGCGCAGATCCTCTATCGCGCGCCCCGCCTCAAAGGTATCGCATCGATAAACTGGGAGTCCGGCCCTTTCTCGCTCGGGCTGCGTGGTACGTACTACGGCAAGATCAACCGTTCCTATACTCTTACCCATCCAACCGGCCCGAACACGATCGAACTGGTCGACGTCGGCAACATTTTCATCGCCGATCTGGAGTCGGGTTACGAGTTCACAGAACGGCTTGGGTTGCGCGTCAACGTGAACAACCTGTTCGATGCTAAACCTGCACAAGTCCCCATCAATGCGACGTCGCGGTGGCCGTTTTCGTCCGTTGCCTATATACAGGACAGCCCGGTCAATCCGCTCGGCGGTTTCTACTCTGCCACGCTTTCCTACCGCTGGTAAAACGAAAGGGGCCGTGGAAGGTGGTGGTAATCGCTGCCACCTTCCACGGCTTCGGCATAAGTGTCAGCCAAGAAGGGCTTGGTGGCTTACGCGGCCGTTTCGTGAAGTCGCGGTGAATTCGCTACCAAGGTTTGGGTGTAAGGATGCTCTGGACGATCGAGCAGGCGATCGACCGGCCCATGCTCCACGATGCGCCCATGCTGCAGCACGGCAACGAAATCCGAAACTGCGCGCACTACGCCCAGGTCGTGGGTGACGAATAGGATCGTCAAACCCGATTCAAGCTGAAGCTTTCGCAACAGTTCGATGATCGCGGCCTGCACCGATACATCGAGGGCCGATGTGATCTCGTCACAGATGAGCAGCTCTGGCTTGCAGATCAGCGCCCGCGCGATGGCGACGCGCTGGCGTTCACCGCCTGAAAGATCACGGGGATAACGACTGGCCAGTTCAGGGGCCAATGCCACCCGCTCCAGCACCATGGCGACTTCGCGATCCGCGTCTGCCGACCGGATCGGGAAGAAGTGCAGCGCCGCCGTGCGCAGGATCTGTCCAACGGTCTGGCGCGGGTTGAGGGCACGGTATGGATTCTGGAATATGTATTGGATACGACGCCGCAAATCCTTGTCGCGGCCTCCAGCCAAGGGCACGTCGCGCCCGTCGTATTCAAACGTGCCTTCCACATCTTCCACCGCGCCAACCAGCGCGCGTGAGAACGTGGTCTTGCCTGAACCGCTTTCGCCGACCAGTGCGGTGCAATATCCCTTGAGCAACGTAAGCGCGGCGTCGGACAACACCTGATTGGCCCCGTAGTTGGCGCTCACTCCGCTCAACACCGCCAGCGCATCCGTTTCGTTGGCGATGGAGGGAGCGGCGGGCGGCGGCGATAGCTCTCGCCCGGCGCGGATCGAATGATGGCAGGCGACGAGCCGCTTGTCTCCCGCGTCGCGCAATGGCGGACGTTCCGCGCAGCTGGCGCTGCGCAACCAGCATCGTGGCGCAAAGGAGCAGCCATCGGGCCGGTCCTGAAGGGCAGGAGCGTGGCCCGCGATCGGACGCACCGCATGGCGTCCGGCAACATCGGGTACGGCGTCCAGCAACCCTCGCGTGTACGGATGCGCCGGGCTTTCAAAAATCTGGTCGCGCGATCCGCTTTCGATGATGCGCCCGGCGTACAGCACTACAACGCGGTCCACGAGTTCGCGCACCACCGCCAGATCGTGCGACACATAAACTGCTCCAATGCCCCGCGTTCGGCAAAGGTCGCGCAAGGTCGCCAGAACGTGCGCCTGCGTGGTAACGTCCAGCGCCGTCGTCGGCTCGTCCAGCACGATCAGCCGGGGCCGTAGCAGTACCGCAAGCGCGAGCAGCACGCGCTGTTGCTGGCCGCCGGACAGCTGATGCGGAAAGCGGCGCAAGAACTCTCGCGTATCCGGCAGTCCGACATCGGCTGCGGCTTCGGCGATGCGCGTCTGGCGGCTAGCTTTGCCTAGATCGGGAAGGTGAACTTGAAGCACTTCGTCCAGCAACGATCCGATCCGGCGCATCGGGTTGAGCGCCAGCGAAGGATCCTGTGCCACATGCGATATGACCGGGCCGCGCACCTTCTGCCGGTCGCGCTCATTCAGGGCGAGGATATCGTGCCCGTCGACGAAGATCGCCCCGCTGGCAATCACGGCCCCCGCGCGGGCATCGCCCAACAACGCGGTAGCGATGCTTGTCTTGCCCGATCCGCTTTCGCCTACGACGCCCACGATCTCTCCGGGGTAGACGGAGAAGCTGATGTCACCGACAATCGGTGGCCCGCCTTCACCCAGCGTGACCGACAGATCGCGCACCTGGAGCATGGCGTTGACAAACGGAATTACGCTCATGACCTGGCGTCCTGCAGGCGGCGCTTGGTGCCCCGCATTAATGTGCGCGCCCGTGATTTTACGCCGCGCCGCACGCCGATGCGCGATCCGGCGCGCGATACGCTTTCGGCCAGCAAGTTGGTGCCAAGCGCAAAGACCCCGATCATTGCCACCGGAGCGAGCACCGCCCACGGCTGCAGCATCAGCCCGGCGCGGTTTTCGTTGATCATCAGGCCCCAGTCGGCGGCAGGCGGCGCAACGCCGTAGCCAAGGAAGCTCAGGCCGGACAACATGCCGATAGCCCATGTCAGCATGATACCCAGATGCACCAGCAGGGGCGTGGCGATATTCGGCAGGATTTCCAGCAGCACTACGCGCCACCACGGATAGCCCATCAAGCGCGCCGCCTCGATGTATTCCTGAGACACGACGCCGAGCGTCACGCCGCGTGCCAGCCGGATCACGCCCGGCACGAAAGACACCGCTACGGTAAGCACGATCAGCCAGGGTTCGCGCCCCAGCATGGACACTACCAGCAGCACCAGGATCAGGTCCGGGAAGGCGAGCAGCACGTCCGTGGCCCAGACCACCGCATGGTCTACCCAGCGACGAGACAGCCCCGCTGCGATGCCGATCAACGCGCCCACGATGAGCGCCACGGCTGATGCGGCAAAACTCATCCATAGGACGGACCGCCCGCCCGCCAGCAGGCGCGACAGCACGTCGCGGCCCAGATAGTCATACCCAAGGACCGCGCCGTCTCCAGGCAATCCATACGTCGGACCGACCAATGCAAAAGGCGACTGCGGGGTGACCAGCGGTCCCGCCAGCGCCACCACCAGCACCAGACCGGCGAAAGCAAGCCCAAGCCTGGCCTGTGGATCGCAGCGTAAGGATGATAGCTTGCTCATACACCGCCAGCCTTCAGCTTCAGTTTCGCCCGCGTTCCGGCGTTCAGTTTCGGTCGGGAGGATGTACGCAGCTTTGGCGTCACCAACACCGTCGCGATGTCTGCCAGCAGGTTGATCAGCACCACGCCGATTGCCATCGTCAGGGTGATTGCCTGGATCACCGGTACATCGCGAACCTCGATCGCTGCGTTGAGCGCATTGCCGATGCCGGGATAGCTGAACACTACCTCCACGATCAGAGCGCCGCCCAGCAGCATGCGGCTGGTCAAGGCGATGCCCTGGATCACCGGGACGAGCGCGTTGGGGACGGCGTGCCCCCAGATGATCCGCCGTTCCGTGATCCCGCGCAGACGCGCAGCCGCCACGTAGTCCGCCTCGAGCGTTTCTATCATCGCCGAACGCACGAGCCGCAGCAGGAACGGCGCCACAGTCAGGATCAGCGTCAGCGCCGGCAACACCAGATACACCGGTTGCAGGAACGGCGACACCGACGGATCGAGCAGCGAAACGGCCGGGAGAATGGGGAACACAGTGGTCGACAACAGCAGGATCAGCCCGATCGCCAGCACGAAGCCTGGGAGCGCCTTGAACAGAATGATGCCGTTCATGGCCCAGCTGTCCAGCCGACTGTCACGCCGCACCGCGAGCGCCACACCACCCAGAAAAGCGATGGGTACAGCAAGCAGAAGAACGATACCCATCAACGCTGCCGAATTCGCGAAACGGTCTGCCACGATCTGCCCGGCAGATACGCTGGAATCGAGCGAGATACCGAATTCGCCGGTCAGCGCTCGTCGCGCCCAGCGCGCGTATTGGACAAGGATAGGCTGATCCAGACCGAGCTGCTGTTGCAGGGTGCGGATGCTGGCTTCGGTCGCGTCCGGCCCCAGGATCACGCGCGCCGGATCGGATGGCAGCGCCTGCGTGGCCGCGAACACCAGGACGGAGATGACGAATGTAGTCGCCAGTCCCGATACGACCCTGACACCTAGCCAAGGCAGCCATGCCGGCAGCGCAAGACGCGAAGGTTCGGAACGGGTAGCGCCATCGGCAACGCGCTGGGCGGGCTGCGGCGGATGGTCTGCCTGCCGTCTCTGCTCGGAAAAGATCGTCGCCATCGTGCATCCTTGCTTCGCGACAACGGCCGCTCGAAAACCTTGGCCTTCAGGCTCAGGCCAGCGCGTTCTCCACTTCGGGAATGACCACGGCCTGCGGACGCGGCGGGCTCACACGCAGCGATGGGACGTCGAACCCGTGATCCAGGTCAAGCAGCGGAAACAGCAGTTCGGCGACGCGATGAGCCTCGGTTATCAGCGGAAAGCCCGACAGGATGAACGCGCTGGTGCCCTGGTCCGCGTATTCGCGAATCCGAGCGGCGACATTCTCCGCGCTTCCGACCAGCGTGGTTCCGGACGACGGCCCCATGATATCGAAGCCGAACCATGCCGGGCCAACCCAGACGTTGGGATATACCTCAAGATCACGTGCGCCCGGAAGGCGGCCGGATTTCACGATATCGACGTTGCGCTGCACTTGCGGATCGGGGCTGCGATACGTCTCCAGCGTCTCTCCGGCGGGCAGGCGCATTTTGATAGAACGCAACGCGTGATCGACGGACGAGCGCTGGAGCAGCCAGTCGGCATAGGCCCATGCCTCCTCCTCCGTTTCGCGCACGATGACCTGCAGCCGCGTGCCGTATTCCAGCGTGCGGCCGATCTTCGCGGCTTCCGCTCCCACGCGGCGGAACTTGTCGCCCAGCAGCGGCGGCGTATTAGCGAAGCTGAGGTAGACGTCGAGCAGCTTGACCGAATGCGCGACCCCCGGCCCCGAAGTGCCCGCGCCCCACAAGGGCACGCCGGAAGGCTGATGCGGACCGGCCCACACGCTCATCGGCGCGCCGCCTTCGGCCCGCGGCGCCAAGTTCACGAATTGACCGTCATACCCGGCGCGATCCCCGCCGTAGACTTTGCGGAAGGCATCCCAGTATTCGAAGCTGAAGTCGTAGCGTTCGTCATGGGGGTAATGCACGCCCAGCGCCGCCAAACCGGCATCGTTGCCGTTGACCACGTTGAACAGCAGCCGACCGTTCGAGAAATGATCGAACGTTTGTGCATACTTGGCCAATACCGCAGGAGAAAGCTCGCCCGGATGCTGCGCGACCAGGAATTTCATCCTCTCCGTCGCCGGGATCATCGCGGCGGCGACCGCCAGACTTTCGTATGCGCTGGATCCCAATAGCGCCCCGTAAAAGCCCAGCTTGTCGATCGTGACGGCAAGCTGCTCAAGGTGATCGAAGCCGGTCTGCCAACGCCCTTCCTCAGCCCAAGGATATGGGCCATCGGGCGCAGTCAGATACCACAGCAGCTTTACGGGACGGGTCATGGTGGCTGAGGCTCCGAAAATCAGTCGAGATCGGTGACGGGCAGCAGGCCGAGCCCGCGTGCTTCGTCGTAGCGCTTGCTCATCTTCCACTGCTGGCGCAGCACGCCGGGGCCGTAGGTACGCGAACCGCCCAAAGCCTGAGCCTGGATCTGGATTTGCGCGCCTTCTTCCAGCAGCAGGATGAACTCAGCCAGATCGCGAAGGCCCTTCCAGCCCCACACGGTGGCGCCGCCGTTCGCTTCGATGATCGCGGGGGTATAAGGATTTTCGGCCAGCTTTTCATTGATGAAATCGGCTTCGTCCTGGCGGCGGTCGATATAGACCGGCAGCTCACGGGCCAGATGGAAGCGCTGCACCGGCACGTAGCTGATCGGCAGGGTCCGGTGCGTCTGCGCCCATGCGCCAAGGCTGGGCGAATGGACATGGCTGAGCGACGTGACGGTCGGGTTCTGGTTGAATACTTTGAGGTAACGCCCATTGGCGCGGCCCTTGAACGCGGTGCCGTCCAGACCGGTTACCGTGAAGTTCAGCGGCTCTTTGCTGTGGATGCTACGGTCGAACGGGTGCGGCAGGTTGACCGAGACGATCTTGTCCTCCCCCGGAACGCGCTCGATGAAGCCGACGGTGCCGTTGGCGGTGATGGTGCCCGTCTCCCGATACGCGCGAAAGATTTCGGCGGCCTGCGCCACCACATCATTCGCGAAATCGAGGACGGTGGAGTTGAGTTCGTTGGTCTGGACAGCAGTGGCCATGGTCGTTCTCCTCAGCAAAATTCAGGCGGCGCGATGGTCGGCATCATGAGCGGTGCTGCGCGCGAGCGCGGCTTCCAGCGGACGGCGATCGATCCACGCATCGATATCGACATCGTGCTCCAGAAAGCCATGATGCCACAGGAAGTCGGCCTGTCGCCTCAGCAACGCCACGCGCTCGGCGGACAGATCGGGATGCAGCGAGCGGTGGAAATTGTTGCGGTAGGCAGCCTCTACACCTGCCGCGCCCGCAAACGTTTCTTCCTGCAGAATAGCTTGCAATTGAGACAGGTTGTTCGCAGCCCAATCTGCGGCGCGCAGGGTCTGTTTCAGGAAGCGCACGACAAGGTCGAAATGATTGTCCAGAAGATCCTCGCCGACGGTGATCGGACGCGGCGTGCCGTTGTTCACCCGGGTATGCCGGCTTGGATAGCCGTCAAGGTCGATGCCGACGATGACCCCGGCACGCTCAGCCGCATCGACAGCCGATGCACCCTTGACGTAAACCGCGTCCACTTCGCCGGCGACGAGAGCGTCAATGCCCGACCACATCTGCGCCAGATTGACCCGCGAATCCTCGGCTGCCGGCGCCAGCGGCACTTCGACGAAGGTCACGTCCTCAAGCCCGAGGCCGGCGATTCCCAGCGCGCCTTTCATACCCGCCAGCGACATGCCTCGTGCGATGCTGTCACCGCGTGTTGAGTGCCACGAAGGCAAGGCGATGCGCAGACCCTTCAGCTGCGCCGGGGTGATGGGGCCGGTTTCCGATCGCACCAGGATCGCCTGCCACTCGTCGATCCATGTCAGCCCGATTAGCCGAGTCGGCGCGCCGCGTGCCTTGGTTGCAAGCGCGGGAATATTGCCCCCTTCGCGAAAAAGGCCCGGCAGGTCGTGCGCGTTGTGATGAGCGCGCATCGCACGCGGATTGTCCTGCAACGCATCGACGCTGAGACCGTCCCGGCCGAATTCTTCGGAAAGCCATCCTAACGCGTGTGCAATACCGGACGCGGTCGGCACCGGGCAACGCGTGAACAGGATGCGTTCAAGCCGTTTTGGCGGGGCGATCTGGCCGATGGTGTGGACGTTGTCAGTCATGCAAACTCCGTAGTGCCGACTGCAAACGCAAAGGCCGTGCCAACCGCGCAGTTGCGCAAGTTCGGTCGGCCCTCGCCCCAGCGCTGCACGAATTTCACCAGCGCCGCGCCGCCCTGCTGCATCGATATGGTCACACCCACATCCGATCGAAGCGCCATGTCGGGAAATGGGAATGCTCGGCGGTGATGCCGCCCACGCGTGAACCCACGCCGTCCAGGGTATTCGCAAAGCCCCAGATCAGCAGGCCGCCGCGCTCATGCTGGATATGCTGCATTTCGTGGACCAAGCCCGATCGTGCGCCAAGGTCCGGTTGCGCCAGCGCCTGCCCGAACAGCACGCCGAAGCGCGGATTGCTGAAGTTGGTCTTGTTCGACACCGCCGAGGGCGCATCGATGTGCAGCGCGGTGGACAGCCACGGCACGCCGAGCGTCCCGCCGGTGCTGATCGCCCAGCTTCGCCGGGCCGGTCCAGCAAAGGTCGCTGCGTCCACTTGCCGGAGCCGCAAATCCACGCCGATGCGCTTTGCCTGTTCGGCCAGGACGAGCGCTGCCGCGACGTTCGCGGGTCCGACCACAAGTTCCGTACGAAGGCCGCCTTGGCCCGCCTGCTTCAAGAGGCTGCGCGCCTGATCCAGATCCTGCCGTCTCTGCGGGATGGACCGATCGAAGGTAGGGTCCTGGGGAGCGTAGAGGTCGTTGCCGATCCGCCCTTCCCCCTGCAAGGCCCGACGGACAAGCTCTTCACGATCGACCAGCAGCCGAAACGCCTGGCGGACTAGGACATCGGCGAACGGGCCTTCTTTCGTGTTCATGTCGAACGACTGCCACCCGTTCGTGGGCGAGGTGAGGATGCGGGCACCGCTATCGCGGCGGAGCAGTCCCGCCTGTTCCGGCAAGATCGCGTTGGCAAGGTCGATCTGCCCTGCCAGCAGCGCGCCGATGCGGGCCGTCTGATCCTTGAACTCGATGATTTCCAGTTCATCGGGGTAGGGACGTCCTGGCTTGAAGTAGTGGTCGAACCGCTTGAAAGTCGCTCGTTGCCCTGGCTGAAACTTGTCGATCCGATAAGGGCCGGCGCCGACCGGGTTGGTCACCGGATCGTAGTCCACCGGCACGATGCCGCCGAAGTTGGTCCAGGTCTCAGGCAGCGCGACGAATCCGGAGCCTTCGCGGATGGGAATGCGCACGGTGCGATCGTCCAGCTTGCGCACGCCGTCGCGATCCACGGGGGACACCAGCGCGCCATAAGGTGAGGCGAGCTTCGGATCGGTAATGCGCCTGATCGAGAACAGGACATCGTCTGCCGTGATCGTTTTGCCGTTGTGGAACTCCAGCCCCGGTCGCAGCCGGATGTCCCAGGCGCTGGCGTTGGCATTGGGTTCGACCGACTCAGCCAACGCCAGTTGAGGCAGCATGTTGTCGTCCCATTCCCAGAGCTTGGCGTACATCGCAAAGCCCCGGATGGTGCTTCCAAGGCCCAGCGGCTTGTGGGCATCGAGATTGCCGGCCCGCTCACCATCGATGATGCCAAGGCGCAGACGCCCCCCGCGCCGCGGCTTGTCAGGTGCCGCGCCGCCGCTTTCGCTGCGACTGCCGCAACCGGCGAGCAATAGCCCCGCCCCCGCCGCACCGCCGATCAGCGAGCGTCTGCTGAGCAAATCCATCATCCGTTCCCGCGTGCCGCCAGACCACCGCCGGATACCAGCGGCACCGCCTGTTCTTGCGCATTGTCGGCCGCCAGAGACAGGTGGGGCGCGCGAAAGCGGGGCAGGACATGCTCGCCCAACCGATAGATCTCCTCCAGGTGCGGATAGCCGTTCAGGAAGAACCACGAGATACCAAGGTCAGCGAACTGGCGCACTTTGGCGGCGACATTTTCATAGCTGCCCACGAAAGCGAAGCCCGGCGGAATGCCGATGTAGCCAAAACCGCCCCACAGATGCGGCTCGACGAACAAGTCGTCGAAATCGTTCACTTCGCGGCCATTATAGCGTTCGAACCGTTCGCGATTGGTGTCGGACATATGCGCGGAACGCTCTGCTGCCGCCTTGACTGTGCCCGCCTTTACCCCTTCATCGAAGAAGCGTTTTGCTTCTGCATAGGCAAGTTCATCCGTTTCGCGCGCAATGGCGTCGACCGATATGCCAAAGCGAATATCCTCGGCCCGGCCGTACTTGGCGGCACGTTCCTTCACGTCAGCGATATTGCGAGCGACATGATCGGGAGATTCCGCCAGGACGAGGTAATAGTCCGAATGCTTGGCTGCCAGTTCCTTGGCGCCGTCCGACGTGCCAGCCGAGCAGATGATCGGGATCGGCGCGCGCGCCAGCGGACCGCGTAGCCCGCCACCGTCCGCGCGATAATACTTGCCCTCATACTGAAAGCTCTCGTTGGCCCAGAAGCCTTTGACCAGATCGAGGAACTCAATGGCCCGGGCATAGCGCTCGTCATGGGGAAGGGGTTCGCCATTGGCGCGCAGCAGTCCATCCGACCCGCCCTGGATGATGTTCCAGACCAGCCGCCCACCGCTCAGCCGTTGAAAGCTCGCCGCCATCTGCGTCGCCTGCCACGGGCTGAAATGACCGGGGTGAAACGCATCTACGAACCGCAGCCGCTTCGTTTCGCGGGCCAGCGCGGCGGAGACGATCCAGGGTTCGTCCCCGAACGGCGCGTTCACCAACAACGCGCCTGAAAAGCCATTGATCTCCGCAGCTCGCGCAACTTGCGACAGATAGTCGATATAGGTGAAGTCGTCACCCAGCAGCGATGACGAAACGGCACCGGTGCTCGCAGATGGCTGCCGGTTCCAGTCGCCGCGATTGCGGTTGTCGCCGGGGATGTACTGCGTCTCCCCATGCAGGGGCAGACGGGCAAAGAATTCGATGCTCATGGCGATGCTCCACAAATGTGGGGCCTCCAAAGCAGCATCCGTGCCAGTGGCGGATTGCCCTTGTTCCGCCTGCGATGCTTGCCTGTCATTGTCGAGAAATCAGCATTGCGCCTGCTTCAAGGCAGACACCCGGTGAGGTGGAGCACATTCATTCCCTGCGCCAAATGAAGCAGCCGGGCCGGTTGAAACGAAGCACCCCCAAACCTCGCTTCAAGCGTGATCCTCGGCTTTCCCACGCCCAACGGCGCTTGGCACGGCGCTTGCTCTCGGTCCTGCACATATATCGAGGAGATCGCCATGCCCCGCCACCCGTCCAACCCCGTCGCCCTGTCCGCAGGAGCGCGCTGAATGACGGAGCAGTCACGCCGTGCGTTCCTGACGAAGGGGGCGATGCTGTCGGGTGGACTGGCATTGGGGACCGGGCTGCTTTCGGCTTGCGGCAAGGATGCTCCCGGCGCTGCGGTCACGGGTGGCCCGCCACGACCTGGCGGGAAGGCGCGCATCGCCATCATCGCCGGGGCGCAGACCGGCAACCTGGACGCGCACAAGCCATTGGGTACGGGTTCGTTTCGCGGCTGGGCCTTGTACAGCAAGTTGTGGGAATGGGATCGCAAGGCCCATCCCTCGCTCGCGCTGGCCGAATTCGCCGAAGTGAACGACGATGCCACGCAATGGACCATCCGGCTGCGCAAGGGATTGGAATTCCACCACGGCAAATCGATCCATGCGGACGACGTGATCCATTCGATCCGCCGGTTGACCGACCCTAAACTGGCATCGCCTTACGGTTCTTACCTGCCATCGTTACAGCGGGGCGAGATTGCTGCGCTAGATCCGCTGACGGTGCGCATTCCCTTCGAACCCGGCCACGGCTTGGCCGCGCTGCCGGAATTGTGGATGAGCTGGGGCGGCATCGTGCCCACCGACTATGATCCGATCACCAACCCGGTCGGCGCCGGACCGTATCGCTTGAAAAGCTTCGCACCCGGCCAGCGCTCGGTATTTTCGCGGTTCGAAAATTACTACAAGCCGGGCCAGCCTTATCTGGACGAAGTCGAGATCATCGACTTCAAGGATCCGATCTCGCGACTGCAAGCGATGCAGACGGGCCAAGTGGACGTCGCCCCCTCGATCGCGTTCGAGCAGCTGGCATTCTTCAAGTCGGCCAGTCAATTCGAGGTCGTCTCCTCCGAAACCGACGCCTGGCACGGCTTTGCCATGAACCTGTCGAAAGCCCCGTTCAACGATACGCGCGTGGTGAAGGCGTTCCGTCTGATCGCCGACCGGCCGGAACTGGTGAAGCGCGTCCTGCACGGTCAGGGCCGCGTCGCCAACGACCTGTATTCACCCAGCGACCCGACGTATGATCACACCATCCCCCAGCGCGCGCAGGATCTGGCCGAAGCGCGCAGTCTGTTACGCTCGGCGGGACACGGTGGCGGGCTGTCGGTCGAACTGGTGACGACGGCGGGCGCTGGCGGCAATGCCGGTATCGTTTTTACCCAACAGGCACGCGACGCGGGCGTGGAAATCCGTATCCGCCAAGTAGATGACTCGATTTTCAACGGTCCTGACAAGAACAACTGGGCGTTCAGCACCGTCGTCGGCGTATCCCGACCGTTCCTGCTGACGCTCCAGCAACACGACGGTCCTACAGCGGTCGGTAACAAGACGCATTTCAACGATGCCGAATTCACTCGTCTGGTCACCGCCGCAGCAGCGCAGCCTGACATCGAAAAGCGCAAGGCGCTGGTCGGTGCAGCCCAGCGCATCCAGCATGACCGTGGCGGAATGCTGATCTGGGGATTTTCCAACAATCAGGACGCCAGTGCGCGCGCCATTGGCGGCGTCGCCCCGGACCGAACCGCCTTCTCCGCCTGGCGCACCGACGCGCTTTGGCGCAGCGCTTGACGGCAACCACCCTGCCCGCGATCATTGAGGAGCCTAAGTCATGAGCGATACGGAAATCCTGTTCACCCGCTGCGGTGGCGCAACCGCATCCACGATCGCAATACAGGAGAACTTCCTGCGCGACGAATTCGCCTCAGGCGGCGCCGTACTGCGATCGCTTCAGGCATCCCGCGACAGCAGAGTGCGCGAAAGCCATTTCGACCACTCCATCACATCGATGTTTCGCGAAGGCGGGAACATTCCGCCGATCTGGGCACGAGCGCAAGGCGCGGACACGGTCGTCTTGGCGATCAGTTGGGTCGATGAATTCCAGTCCATCGTGACCCGCGCCGACAGCGACATTGGTTCGCTGAAGGACCTGGCCGGAAAGCGGCTGGCGGTGCCGCTCTATTCGGACATCTCGATAGATTTTCAGCGCGGGGCCAATTTCCATGGTTTCGCGAATGGTCTAGCAGTCGCAGGTCTGAGGCGCGAAGACGTTACCTTCGTCGATGTGCCCGTGGACCGTAGCCGAGACCTCTCGTCGGGTACGGCGGAACTGGCGGCGCTGTTCGATGGGCGGGTGGACGCAGTGTTCCTGCGCCAGTCTTCGGGCTTGCGCCTGTTCAGCCAGCACGCGGAGCGCCTGCGCGAACTGGTGCGGTTGACCGACGAGCCGAACCCGCTGCATCGGATTAATAACGGCACACCGCGACCGCTCACTGTCCATCGTAGCTTCCTGGCGCAACATCGCGATCTGGTCGTCCGCTACATCACGGCCCTGCTGCGCGCAGCACACTGGGCGCAGGCCAATCCCGAACGTGCTCTGGCCGCCCTCACGCGCGAGGATGGTCGATCAACGCCCGAAACGATCGCAGCCACGTTCCCGCGCTATGCCACCAGCCTGCATCCCCGCCTGACCGAGGATTACATCGCTGGCCTTGCCGCGCAAAAGGACTTCCTTTTCGCCTGGGGCTTTCTCGACGCGGATTTCGACGTCGCCGGCTGGATCGATCCCGGCCCATTGGCGGAAGCCGAGGCGATCCTTGCCTCCGAAGAGGCGGCGAAAGTGCGGACCGTCGCCGCCTAGGCAGACAAGCCGCGCCGTCGATGGGGCAGCATCACGGCGCGCGCGGGAAGGGTCGCCCGTCTAAGCCCTCGCGGCCCTTCCCGCCTTCGCTCCATATGAACCTACTGCCTCCTACACCTGGCTCATGCGCAGCAGCGATGTGGTGATTTCAGCATTTAGGCAAAACTCCAACCTCTTGAATTATCTGGATTCCCGTCTCTGGCACGCGCTTTGCTTATCGGCTTATTAAGGGGGTGGCCGCCTGCGGGGGGTCCGCATGGGCATCGGCTCCATCCTCAGAAAAGCACCGGATCGTCGGGCCCAAAGGGAGCATCCCATGCGCGTCACCAAATACCTTTTTGGCATCAGTATTCTTGCCCTGGCCTCGTC
This sequence comes from Novosphingobium sp. BL-S-24, assembly GCF_055521575.1. Lineage (NCBI taxonomy): Bacteria > Pseudomonadati > Pseudomonadota > Alphaproteobacteria > Sphingomonadales > Sphingomonadaceae > Novosphingobium > Novosphingobium sp. BL-S-24. Next base: position 28,063 of record NZ_CM145487.1, on the reverse strand, counting down.
GGGAACCGCCAAGGCGGAACACACTGCCCATGCCGCCGCGACAGCCAGTGCCGAACCGACGCACGATGATGAAGGCGACGGCGCTGGCGGCTCCATCACGGTCAACGGCGATCGGCTGAATGCACAGACGTCGGTCCTGCCCACCCGTGAACCGACCTCTATCTACGGCACCGGCGAAAGCATCCTGAACACGCCCCGATCGGTCACGCAGATCAACGCGGACCAGTTGACCAAGGATATCATCCTCAGCTCCGACGATCTTGCCAAGTACACGCCCGGTATCACCAGGGGCGGCGGACAGAACGCCGGGATCGCGCCGCAGCTGCGTGGTCAGGCATCCGAAATCTTTCAGGACGGCCAGCGCGGCTATGCCGTGCGTCACCCGGCCAATTTCAACGCCTATGAAGGCGCGGACATCATTGCGGGGCCATCATCGGTCATCTTCGGATCGGTGACCGGCAGTGGCGGCTATATCAACTATCTGACGAAGAAGCCGGACTTCGATCAGCGTCGTTCCAGCCTCACGACCCGTATCGGCACACTGATCCCGGACGGCAAATCTAAGTTCGGATTCACCATAACGGGTGACGATACCGCGCCGATCAGCGATACCTTGGCATACCGTACCAGCATCACAGTGCAAAAGCAGGATGACTATTACGACAATGTCAAAAACAACTACTACGCACTTTATGGTGCATTGGCCTGGAAACCGGCAAACAACTTCCGCGCGGATCTGAACGTCGCCTACGATGACTATTACGACTGGAATGTCACCCACGGCTGGAACCGTGCAACGCAGGATCTGGTGGACGACGGCCTCTACTACGCCGGGCGCGCCACGCCGATCATACAGAACGGTGCGAGCTACTGGTCGCCGGTATTCGCATCCGGCGCGGCAGATGCGGCGACTACCGGCTGGGTACGCCGCGCACGCAATGCGAATGGCCAGTTAGTAGTCGTGCCCGGCTCGTTCCAGACCGCTTCTCCCAACACGCAGGCAAGCCCCGGAAGCGTGCGCGGTTGGGTCTACGACCCGACTCTGGCGGGCAACGAACTGGTTCCGCTCTCGCGCCAACGCTCCCAGCGCGCGGAAGACCGCGGCACGTCCCGGCGCTTCACCGCGCAGCTGCGCCTGGCCTATGATATCGGCGAGCATACCAGCCTCGTGAACAGCACATTCTACCAGCGATCGAGCGACACCACGGACGCGACCGGCGCCTTCCAGGTGCAGTCGCGCGACCGTATCTTCGACAACCGCCTTGAACTGCGCCATCGCTTCGAATTTGGTGGCGGCATCGTGGACGACAGCAACACCGGCATCATCTATCGCCGCGAAACAAACCGGTCGATTGCCGCGAACAACAGTTTCGGCACGTCCATCTATGCCTACGATCTGACGCTCGATCCATCGACCAAGAACCCCGGCACCCTGCTGGGCCTGACCGGATCAAATCCCAACGGTGGGAATGCCGCGTGGATCGGGAGTGCAGGAGTGCCCCAGTTTTCCAATTCGCTGGGCTGGCTGAACCTGCCGCCGATGTATTACGCCGGCAACGGTCTCTACGCGGAGTCAGTAGCATCCTACACCTCGCAGTCCGCCTGGAGCACGACCACGGTCTTCACCCAGCACAACCTGAAATTCGGTGATGTGGGCGGGCTGAACGCGGGCGCCAGTCATAGCTGGGTGGACGCCTCGATCAAAAATCCCTTCCCGCTGCCGGGCGCCGGCGACCGGGCGGACAGCGGCGATTACAACCTCTATTCGGTGCAGGTCAGCCCTTACGTCAAGCCGGTAGCCAACGCGACTCTCTACTTCACCTGGGACCGTTCGATCGCGATCAACACTGGTGGCTTCGCGAACGGGCTGAGCTGGGGAAGCGGTGCGGCGGCCAATCTGCTCAACCCGCTGCAGTTCAAGAGCCTTAGCGAACTGTACGAAGTCGGCATCAAGGCGGAACTGATCCCCGGCCAGCTGTTCGCAACGCTTGCCGGTTTCAAACAGGCCCGCGATCAGAACCCTGATCAATTCAACAACATCGCTCGCCTGAAAGTAAAGGGCATCGAGACTACCTTGCGCTATCAACCAAGCGAGGCGCTGCGTACCGGCATCAACTTCAATTACCTTTCGGCCTATAACGAATACACTTCGCAAGCCGGGTTCGCTCCACGCGGCTTCGTTCCCGACAATGGCACTGTGTTCAGCGACAACAATGTCCTGAACCAGTTGCCAGCTGGACGCTTCGATGCCGTACAAATTCCCAAGTACAATCTGAGCGGATACATTGACTGGCGCCATTCTTCAGGCTTTGGGGTCGAATTGTCCGGCTGGCTGACAAGCCCATGGTATCTGAACCTCAGCAAGACGGTGCGCATCCCGACCAGCTACAATCTGGATTTGGGCGTCTTCTATCGCCAGCCGAAATGGAATGCCGCCGTGCAGGTACTCAACCTGACTGACCAGCGCAACTTCGTGAGCGGCCTTGCAGGGTCGACGAATACCTTTCTTCAACCCACGCGCGGCCGATCAATCGTAGCGCAGATCGGTTACAATTTCTGATCAGGTCCCGGCGCAAAGCCGGCACCTGAACACATCACACGAAAAAGCGGACTACTTCCCAGACCGCCCTTCCGGCAGCGCGCTTCGGGCGTAGTCCAGGGGCGGTTTGCGCGTGCCGAGGAGCGGGGTGTATTGGAATCCCGCGCCTTGGCTGCGCTGAAGTTCGGCTTTGGCGTCGCGCAGTTTGTCCGGGTTCAGGAACAGTTGCGCGCCGGACAGCGCCATGGTCTTGGCGGCGACTTCTGCGCCTTCGACGCCGATCGAGGTGCCGCTGGCGGATGCCGCCTGCCAGCTGTGCGGCGCGGTGCCGGGCACCCAGGTCGCCGTTCCCAGGCTGGCGGTGGGAACCACCCAGCTGATATCGCCAACATCCGAGGATGCTGACCCTTTGCGCCCGAAATCATAGCTGGAAATGGTGGACGGGCCGCCTTTTGCAGCGCCCGTGGGCAGGGTTTTCGCGATCGCATCGGCGTAGCGTTGCTGCTCGGGCGTGTACTCATACCCGCCGACACGGCGCAGGCTGGCGTCAACCACCCGGCCGAGCGTATCGTTGGGCAGCGTGCCGAAGCTGCCGCCGATGATTTCGTAACTGAACTTCGTCCCGGTAGCGAGCGCCGCGCCTTCCCCGGCTTTCACCACGCGATCGAACACGTCGCGCACCACTTCGGGATCGTAATGGCGCACGTAGTAGAAGCTTTCCGCGTGGGCGGGCACGATGTTGGGCTGATCGCCGCCGTCGGTGATCGTGTAATGCACCCGCGCGTCTGACGGGATGTGTTCGCGCAGGTAATTCACCGCGACGTTCTGTATCTCCACCCCGTCAAGCGCGGAGCGGCCCCGCTCTGGCGCAGCGGCAGCGTGGGATGCGGTTCCGGCAAAGCGGAACTTGACCGTCACCATCGACAGGAGCTGCCCTTGCGATGCGCCGTTCGAGCTGCTCGGATGCCAGCTGAGCACGGCGTCCACATCCTTGAAGAAACCGTCCCGCACCAAATAGACTTTCGCGAAACCGCCTTCTTCCGCCGGGGTGCCGTAGAGGCGCACGGTACCGGGGGTGCCGCTTGCCTTCAGCCATTTCGCCAGCGCGATGGCAGCCTCTACCGACGCGGTGCCCAGCAGGTTGTGCCCGCAGGCATGCCCGGCGACCCCACCGCGTGATTGCTCCGTGGGCTGGTCGGTCTGCGAGAGGCCGGGCAGCGCATCGTACTCGGATAGCAGCCCGATCACCGGCCCGGAATTGCCATACGTGGCGATGAAAGCGGTCGGCATGCCATCCACGCCAGCCTCCACTCGAAAGCCCGCCGCCTTGAGCTGTTGTTGCAGCAGCGCGGAACTCTGGTTTTCGTGGAATCCGACTTCGCTCCATTCCCAGATCTTGCGGGCATTGGCGGCAAGCTGGCTTTTACGGGCCTCGATCCCGGCGATGATTGCGGTGGTGTCCTTGTCGGACAGCGCCTCCGCCCGCACCGCAGAGGTGGGAACAGACGCAGCGGTAACGAGCGTGAACACACCGATCGCGGCGTGGAAGAGAAGGTTTTGTTTCATGATCTGATCTCCGTGCGGTCAGAACGACCCGGTCAGGTTTATGCCGTAGGTGCGGGGGGTGATGGTCGTGATCGTCTCGGTAGTGCCGCCCAGCGTATTGCCGGCTCCGATGCGTCCGGCCTTGTTGAACAGGTTGTTGACGTACAGGAAGATGCCGTACCGTTCTCCGCGAGCACCGATGCGCGCGTTCGCCAGCGAGTAGTCCCCCACTTTGCGATAGCCGATGGCATTGGGCCTGAAGTCTGCATGCGACTGACCGATGTATGCCAGATCACCGCGCACCAGCCCGTTCCAGCCGCTGGAGCCGAGTGACCATTCGTACTGCCCCGCGACGCTGACGGTCTGCGGGGCGATGAACGGAATCTTGTCTCCGCGACGTGCAGTGGTGGCTGCCGGAGTAACGCCATCGGGAACCTGATCCTGCGTCAGCTTCGCATCGGTCAGGGCAAGATTGACGTTGAACGTCAGGCCGGGCTTGGGATTCAGCGTGGCTTCCGCTTCCAGACCCCGGATTCGCGCCGCGCCCGCATTGCCAAGGTACAGGAAGCTGCCGCTGTTGATGCTTACCTGCATGTCGGACCAATCTGTGATGTACGCACCAATATTCAGGATCAGCGCGTCACCGCCGAACGACGTCTTGATGCCGCCTTCGTACGTGGTCAGCTTGTCAGGACTGTAGCTGAGCGCTTGCGCAAGACCCAGGACTTGATTGACGCCGCCGGGGCGATAGCCGGTCGCGACCTGACCATAGACCAACACGTTGTCCGCTGCCTTCCAACTGGCATTCGCCTTGTATAGCCAGCCGTTGTTCTTCGTCTTGTACAGCGCAAAGGGGGATACCGCGGTACGCAGTACGTCAAGGCCGATGGTAGTATCGCCACCGACGACCTTGTCATAGCTGTAGTAACGCAGCCCGCCGGTCAGCGTCAGACCTGCAACAGGCGTGATCGCCAGTTCGCCGAACGCGGCCTTTTGCTTCAGGTGGTCGACGACGTGGCGTTGCAGCAACGGCGTGGCACCGGCGATCTGCGATCCGTCCGATGCGTTCGTGCGGCGTGCTTCGGACAGGACGTTGGCATCGCGATCCTCATAGAAACCGCCCACCGTCCATTGCAGCCAGGACGTACTATTCGACTGCAGGCGTATCTCGTTCGTCCAGTCGGTAACCGATTGGGGCTGGTAGTAGATCGCAGGCACCAGCGTATCGACATAGGTGTTGTACGCAGCGAAACCCGCAGGCGTCGCGCATGTCGCCGCGGTGAAGTGCGTGGCGCAGGTGGACCGTGTGCGAAAACTGTTGAACAACGGAGTGGGATCGCGCGTCACCAGTGTGTCGCGGTCCTGATAGCTCGACGTCGCCACAAGATCGGCGAAACCGAGTTCGGCATGCACGGACAGGCTGTACAGCCGCTGCTTGTCCGTGAACGGCACTTGCGAGGCGTTGACCGCGTTGTACTTGCCCGCGCTGGGAGACCAGGTACTGGCTCCGCCCTCGGTATACAGGAAATGCGCGGCGCCATCGATCGTCAGGCCGGGCGTGGGAATGAACCGCACCATGATGCGGCCACCGTCGCTGCGCTCGTCGTTGATGCCGGTAAGACCAAGCCGGGGGTTATCCACCCAGCCGTCGTTCTGGCGACGAAAGTAGACGCCGCGAACGGCCAGCACATCCTGCACGATCGGCACGTTGAGCGCGGCATTGATCTGATAACCCTCACCCCCGCCTTCGGTCGTAGTGGCGGCGACATCGAAGCGGCCCCCGAATTCGAAATCGGGTTTGCGGGTCACCAGGCGGATGGTGCCGCCCACGGCGCCTGCCCCATACAGAGTGCCCTGCGGCCCGCGCAGCACTTCGACGCGTTCGAGGTCGAACAGCTTGAAGTCTGACTGGCTGCCGCCCGGATCGCTGGTGGTGCCCGGAGGTCCGGCAACCGGCGTCTCGTCGTAATAGATGCCGACTTGCGCGTCGCCTGCGCTGCGGATGCCGCGCAAGGTGATGCGGCGCTGGCCCGGTCCGGCATCGGTAATCGTCAGGCTGGGAACGGCGCGCACGAGGTCGTTGGCGGAATCGATGTTGGCGGACCGCAATGCGTCGTCGGAAATGGCGGTAATGCTGGCTGGCGCATCCTGTAGCCGTGTTTCGCGCTTGAGCGACGTGACGACGATCTCTCCACCCGAGCCAGTGCCCGCATCGGCACTGTCGGCGGCGGCTTCATCAGCCGCGTGGGCCGCAGGCACGGCCAGTCCATAAGCAAGAAGACTGCCCAGTGTGGCAGCCGCGGCGTTTAGAAACTTGGTCATCTATCCCCCTGCAGGTCGTTCGGAGGAGCTATTAACAAGAACCGTGCCAGTGCATTTTATGCAGTTAATACAGCATCTTGAATTGTGAGGTGGTTATTGTCGGCCATCAACCCTGCGCAAATTTCTCATGATTGCTGCAAATGCAGCATGACACCGAACAAGCCGCATCGACGCGGGTGACTGCTCATGCTGGTGCAATCGAGGCAAAAGGTGTGCGGATTTCAACAGCGGATGCAGCGCAACTGCTGCGCAACACCGCACTGAGCGCATTCCCGGCTTCTGGCACAGACCTTGCGACCGGCGTTGCAAACCCATCGTGGAGCGCGCCATGTCCTCAATGCAAATCGAGACTGCCGATACACCGGGTTCGCGCCTGCGCAATATTGCGGTCAAAAGCTTCCCCATCGTCGCCCTGCTGGTGCTGTGGGAAGTGGCGGCCCGCAGCGGCGCGTGGCCTCCGCAGGTACTGGTGCCGCTGGAGCGCGTCGCTGCCACACTGGTGAGCCTCGCCTCCACCGGGGAACTGGAGCGGCATCTGTCCGCCAGCCTCTATCGCCTTGTCTGCGGCTTCTTTGTCGGCAGTGGGCTGGGTATCTCCATCGGCGCCGCCATGGCGCTGTCGCGCAATACGTACCGGCTGCTTTGGCCGACGTTCAACTGCGTGCGGCAGGTGCCGGTGATCGCGTTCATTCCGCTGCTGATCCTGTTCTTCGACGTGGAGGACAGCTTCAAGATCGTCATCGTCGCGGTCGCCAGCTTCTTTCCTTCGGCCCTTGCCACGCACGACGCGGTTCGCGACATCCCGGTTACTCACCGCGAAGTGGCAAGGCTTTACCGCATGCCGGTCGCCCCGTTTCTGAGCCGCCTGATCCTGCCCGCCACCGTGCCGCAAGTGCTGACCGGCCTGCGCCTTGGCCTTACCCGCTCGTGGCTTTCGCTGGTCGCGGCAGAGCTGCTCGCCGCCGATAGCGGGCTGGGCCAGATGATGGAGATGGGCCGGCAACTGTTCCAGATCGACGTCGTGCTGTCAGGCGTGTTCGTGGCCGGCCTGATCGGATTTATCCTCGACAACTCCATGGTCCGGTTGGAACGCCGCCTCACCCAGTGGAAAACGTCATGAAGCAGCGTATCGGCGCCATCGCCCTGTCGGCTCTCTTCCCGATCCTCGTCCTTGCCTGGTGGGAATGGGAATCGCGACACGGGGGCGGCCACAGCTACGCATTCGCATCGCTGGAGCAGATCGGTTCCAGCTTCATCGAGATGCTGGTTGACGGCCGCCTGTTGTTCCATTCCGCCGCCAGCCTGCAACGCGCTTTGAGCGCGCTTCTGATCGGCGGTTCGATCGGCATCGCGGTCGGCATCGCCATGGGTCAATCGCGAATTCTGGATAAGGCGGCCTCTCCGCTCATCACCACCATGCGCCAGGTGCCGATCCTGGGCTGGCTGCCGCTGGTGGCGCTGTGGTTTGGAAACGGAGACGGCGCCAAGCTGATGCTGGTGTCCCTTTCGGCATTCTATCCCACCGTCCTCAATACCCAGAAAGGGATGCAGGCGATCGATCGCAAGCACGCGGAAGTGGGCCGCCTTTACGGCTTCACCCGCTGGCAGTCCCTGCGCCTGATCGCCTGGCCCAGCGCCCTGCCGCTGCTGTTCACTGGTATTTCGCAAGCGCTGGCCTTTGCCTGGATCGCCACCATTGGCGTGGAACTGCTGTTCAGTGCCACGGCCGGTCTCGGGACAGAAATGATGGCTGCCCAGGTCGCCGCGCGGACCGACATCGTCGTCGTCTGCGTCGCTTGCGTGGGCCTGATGGGCTTTGCCCTCACCCAGCTCTTTGCACTGCTGCGTACCCGATTGCTTCGCTGGCAACCCGCCGTCAGGAAATAGGAAAAGCCATGACAGACCCCCGCCCGCATCGCGGCTCCGCCAAAAGCGCAGACACCGCCCGCACCGGATCGGTGCGCATATCCGGCCTGTCCAAACGCTATGCCATGGGCGGCAAGGACTTCACCGTTCTTGATGACATCAATTTGGCGATCCGCCCCGGTGAGTTCGTCAGCATCGTCGGCCCTTCGGGTTGCGGCAAATCCACGCTGCTGCGTCTGATCGTAGGCCTCGACACCGATTACGATGGCGAAATCCGGCTGGATGATACTCGCGTCGCCGGGACTGGGCTTGAGCGCGGGTTGGTATTTCAGGACCATCGCCTGTTCCCGTGGATGACGGTCGCAAAGAACGTGGAAGTGGCGCTGCTCAACCAGAAACTACCGCGTGACCGCCGCGACCGGCTGATCGGCGAGCATCTGGATCTGGTCGGTCTGCGCGATTTCGGCGATGCCTATCCGCATCAGCTTTCGGGCGGCATGGCCCAGCGCGCCGCCATCGCCCGCGCCCTGGTGAACGAACCGAAAGTGCTGGCCCTTGATGAACCGCTCGGCGCGCTGGATGCGCTTACCCGGGTCAAGGTTCAGGCCGAATTGCAACGCATCTGGATGGAAGCGGGCACCACGATGATTATGGTCACGCATGACGTAGACGAAGCGCTATTCTTGGGCGATCGCGTCGTCGTGATGTCACCCCGGCCGGGCCGTATCGCGCGGATCGTCGATGTCGATCTGCCGCACCCGCGCGATCGCGCATCGCCGCTGCTCCATCGCCTGAAGGATGAAATCCTGGCTGAGCTGACCCGCGAACCCGATCAGGACGCCGGCACACTCGTCACTTTCCCGGCGCGTCCGCGCGGCTGATCCATTTTCCACCCGGAGCATTCCATCATGATCCATGGCCGCAAGATACTGGCCCTGCTGCTGCCGCTTTTCGCGCTGGCAAGCGGCTGTTCGTCCGACCACCCTGAACCGTCGGAAAAGATCGTCGACATTGCCGGCATCGTCTCGCCCAAGAACGGCGAAAACGAATTCATCGGCGGACTTGCCATGATCCAGAAGGATGGATGGCTGGACGCCGAACTCGCCAAGAAGGGTTGGAAGGTCCGTTGGGTCCCGGTGCCGCCAGCGGTCGGCGGCCCGGTCGTCAACGAAGGGTTCGCGGCCAAGACGATCGACATGGCGGCTTATGGCGATCTGCCCTCGATCATCGCGATGGCTGGTGGCGTCGACCTGAAGCTGGTCACCCCCAGTCGCGCCGGTTCGAACATCTACCTTGCCGTGGGCAAGGATTCCACGGCCAAGACCCTGAAAGACCTGAAGGGCAAGCGCATCGCGCTGCATCGTGGTCGACCGTGGGAAGCGGGTTTCGCGCGCTATGTCCAGTCACAGGGGATGAAGCTTGATGACTTCAAGATCATCAACGTCAACGCGGTCGCCGGGCAGGCGGCGCTGACCAGTGGCAAAGTGGACGGCATTGTCCTGATCCAGGCGGAACCGTACGTGCTGGAGGAAAAAGGCCTTGCCCGTGTACTGTGGTCAACCCGTGACGAGCCGGAAAGCTGGAAGATGATGGCCGGAACCTTCGCACGCAAGGACTTCCTGGATGCCCACCCGGACATCGTGCAGACGGTAGTCACCGCGTTCGTGCGCCAGGCCCACTGGTCCAGCGAGGAGAAGAACCGCGATACGGTGATCAGCTGGGGAACTCTGGGGGGGACGCCGCTCAGCGCCGTCAAGCGCGACGAACAAAACAACCGCTTGCCATGGCGTCAGCGTTATTCGCCATTGCCGACGCCCGCGCTGCAGGAACACTTCGATTTCGTGTCCGACTACGCATCGCGCACCGGCCTGACGCGCACCAAGGTTGACGTATCGAACCTGATCGACCGCCGCTTCGTGGATCGCGCGATCAGGGACCTTCATTATGAAGGTTGGTGGGAAAATCCGAAGTGAATCCACACCCACACTTCGGGATCACACGACAAAAGGCCCGGCGGGATTATCCTGCCGGGCCTTTTGTCGTGTGTGCCGTGAATGGCGGCGGGGCTTATTCAGCCGCCTCCAGCCGCTGCACGGCCTGATGGCCCAGCAGGGGGAGCACTTCCTCACCGATGCGATAGGCCTCTTCAAGGTGCGGCGTCGCGGCAAGGATGAACGAGTCCGCGCCAAGGCCGATCAGTTCGTCCAGACGCGCAGCGACATTTTCGTAACTGCCCACAATGCCCAGCGCAGGGCCGGGGCGAAGCAGGCTGAAACCGCCCCATACGTTTGGTGATACGATCAGGTCACGATAGTCGCGCGCATCGGCGACGCCCAGCCCGGACAGTCGCTGGACACCCACGGAATCGCCGCGCCGTTCGCCGAATGCCTCACGGCTTTCCGATTTCACGTTGGCAAAGCCCAGCTCGATTTCGCGCCATGCCTCTTCCTCCGTCGGGCGGGCCACGATCTCTACCCGGATGGCGCATTTGATCGCTCGCCCGATCTCGGCGGTGCGCCGCTTCACCTGATCGAATTTCTGGGCTAGCTGGGCGAACGGTTCCAGCCACGACAGGTAATAGTCGGCATGACGCGCCGCCGATTGCAGCGCGGCCTCGGACGATCCCGAAAAGTAGATCGTGGGCAGATCCTCGGCAGCAAGGGCTGGTGGCAAGGCGCCGTTCTCGACTTGGTAGAACCGGCCCTTGTGCGTGAATGGCCCATCTTTCCATACGCCTTTCATGACGTCCAGAAACTCGGTTGTCCGGCCATAGCGGTCATCATGGTCGAAGGGATCGCCCCACCATCGCTGCGCGGGACCGCCCCCGCCGGTTATGATGTTGTAGACCACCCGCCCATTGGTCGCCCGCTGCAGGCTGGCGGACATCCGCGCCGCCCGCACCGGACTCAGGAATCCGGGCTGGAACGCGATCATGAAGCGGAACGCCTTGGTCGCCCGCGCCAGCGCGGCGGAGATGACCCATGGGTCGTCGGTCATGGGGAATGACGGCAGCAGCCCGCCAACGAAACCGGAAATTTCAGCGGCCCGCGCAATCTCGGCCATGTGGTCGATATAGCTGGTCCCGTCCGGTTCGCCTCCGACCAGACCGGGTGCCTGGTTGCCCGGCACCAACGGAGACCAGTCACCCCGGTTGAAGCTGCGCTCGCGAATGCTGCTGCTGCATCCATGGGTCGGGATGCGCCAATAGAAATCGATGCTCATGTCAGGGTCTCCTTCAGGCCGCTTCGGCGCTGGCGCGAACGCGGCCGATGATCTGTTCGCCGGCGATATGAACTTCCTGAATCTGGTTCGTCGCGGAGAGGACGGCAATATCAAGCCCGGCACGCGTCAGGTCGTTCAAGGTGGCGGCAATGTCATTATAGGTGCCCACTAGTGCGGACCCAGGAAGCTCTATCCGCTCACGCTCCACAGCCACGTCCGCGGCCTCCGCACGGGCGAGAATCGGCAGCCGCGCGGCGATCCGCAGGCCGGACGCAGCCTTGCGCGCATCGGCCACGGCATCCGCAAGCGCGCCGATCGGCGTCGCCTCGTCCAGCAGCAGAACGTCGGCATGAGGCAGCAATTCCCGGGCAGGTCGATCCGACTGACGAAGCCATACGGGCGGCCTCCTTCGCCCTTTCACCAGACTGCCAAGTCCTCCTTTTTCAACGATAAAATGGTTCCCCTCCTGATCGAAAGGACCATCGCCCCAGATGCCTTCCAGCAGCGTGACCAGTTCCTTCGCGCGTTCAGACGTGCTTTCCGGCGCGATGGAATCACCCGCCTCCAGACCCTGCGCCTGATCAATCAGCCAAGCCTGCCGATCCCCGGAAAACCGCTGCACACTCGACGCCATCTTGCCCTGATACACCGCCGAGGCCGACCCTGGCGCCACCGTGGTCACCAGCGCCAACCGCCGGGTTTCGCGCAAAAGAGTGCCGGTAACGATCCACGGTTCCTCACCATCCGCCTCATCGGGCACGACGATCCCGTCGAAGCCCGTCAGTTCGGCCGCACGGGCCACCTGGGTCAGATAATCATAATGGTTTATCTGCAACCGCCGGCTGGCAGCGTCACGCGTAGGCGCCCATGGACGATCCCCCTGCACCCACTCCGCCCGGCGGCGATCGACTGGAGACGACGTGGACAGATACCAATAAAAACTGAGCGCCATCAACGGCCTCCTTCGGTTAAAGGTTGGGAAGACAACAGGGCGGATCGCCGCCCAAACAGCCAAATCGGGACGGCAACCAGCGCCAGCACCGGAAGCCACGCCCCGAAAATGGCCTGAACCGGCATGACTTTGCTTAACAGGCCCCCTGCCAGTGCACCGCTGGCGGAACCGAGCATCTGAGAAAGCTGGTATACGCTTGATGCCTTGCTGCGGTCGCCGGGAAGACCGGCAAGCAGCACCATGTTGACCAGGTGTACCAAAGCCGCTCCCAATGAAAGCAGCACGCCGCCCATGATCAGACCTGACAGGCCATCTGCCGAAAAGGCAGCCAACAAGGCTGCGAGGGCGAGGACTAGGCCGATTGCGTAGGCCTGCCGTCTGCTCAAATACCGCAGTAAACGTGCACCGAAGAACAGGGCGGTGATGGTGACTATTCCGTCGATCAACAGGACATTCACTGCATCACGCGCAGTCAGCCCTGGAAGCGATGCGGCAACCAGAAAGATGAATGTCGCGAAAAGACTGGCTGTCGCACCGCTTACAAACTCGATGGAGCAGCTTTCAGACACATCCGGGTTGCGCAATAGCCGTGTGATCTGGCCGACGACGCCGATCCTATGACCATCTGCATCAGCCTCATCTTCCTTCTCCGGGAAAAAGGAAAGGCTGAACGCTGCCATGCCTCCAAACAAGACGGCGATGACAATATAGCACACCTGATAACTTGCCCGCGCGGTCATGAAAGTTGCGGCCGCCGGTCCGAGCACTGCCATCCCCAGCGTGAGCGAGGCGCGGTACCATCCCGCCTTGTGTGACCCGATGCGGCGTAATTGCCCCAGGAACGCGCTTGCCATCGACACGGTGCGGAATGGGATGCAGATCCCTACCGACAAGCGCGCAAGAGCAACCAGCCACCACTGTCCGGCCAGAGGCAACAGTAGGTACACGAACAACGGTCCCAGGCTGGCGACAGCATAGACCACCTTGGCCCCGTGCCGGGCAATGATAAAACCGGCGGGCACCGTCAGCAGCATCATGCCAATGGCTTCCATCGCGCCGATCACACCCATTTGAAAAGGCGTTGCCCCGATGCTGATCGCGAACAGCTGCGTTACGATGTTCGCCATTCCTATCGTAACGCCGCTTGTCGCTGCGAGCGAAAGGAAGCCGGCGATGGACACGTGAGTGGGTCCTGTTCCGACGCGCGATGAAGATGGGCCGTTTAGCATTCCCGCAGGCGAAGCATGGACCGTGCCACGCTCCAGAATCGCGGTCTCGACTGTTGATCAACTTCGGTATCTGCACCTGCCTGCGCAATTTTGCGCAATCGCCGTACAGATTTGCACAGCGGATCTACTGCGGTTTCAGAATACAGCCAGATCAGGCAGCTGGCATAGCACTTGCGTCGGGACGTGACGATCAAGCAGCTGCAAGGATATGACGCTGATGACGAACGACTTTGGGGGAGCGATAGATCGGATCTGGCTGATACGCTCTCCCGTGCCGGCGGCATCGAGTATCGCATGGTCACTGGGATTGCTCGATCGAGAGTTCGTGCCGAAAGGCATCGCCGTTGACTGGATACGCGAAGACAAGCTGCGACTGGTGGTGGACGGCGCCGAGCGTATGGCTTCCCGCCTGTTTCGCGAAGGTGGAAACATCCCCGCACTCGCTGCTCGGGCTTTGGGTGCGGATACACGGGTGATCGGCCTCACCTGGATCGATGAACGCCAAGCGGTCATGGTCCGACCGGGCTATCAGTTTATGGATCCCGCCCAATTGAAAGGCTTGCGGTTCGCGTTGCCCGGCTATGTCGCCACCAGAGGTCAATCCGTGGTTCGTGGAATGTCCCTGCACGGCATCAAAAGCGCCTTGGGGCTGGCGGGGTTGCAGCTTGACGACGTCCGCTTAGTGGATGTGCCGACGCCGCAGGTCGATTTTTCGGAACCACAGATGATGCAACGCATGTGGTCTGGCCTGCAATGGCTGGCTGACGGCCGCGTGGATGCTGTCTACGTCAAAGGAGCGGCGGCGGCAGAGGCAGCCCAGAAACTGGGGCTGGAAGTCGGTATTGATCTGGATGCCTATCCCAGCCGAATGACCCGCATCAATAACGGCACGCCGCGACCGATCGTCGTGCATCGCCACATGATCGAAAACCACTTCGATATCGTCGTGCGGTTCCTGCACCAGACCTTGCGCGCTGCCGACTGGGCGGCGGGCCATTTGCCGGAACTCATGCGCATTCTTGAGCGGGAAACTTTTGCCGGGCGGTGCGGTGTCGAAGCCGCATATCGCAACGGCTTCCATCGTTCGCTGCACCCCGATCTCTCTGCCGAGCGGATAGATATGCTGAGAGTGCAGGAGCAATTTCTACGTATTCACGGGTTTCTGGAACAGCCAGTCGATATCGATGCCTGGGTAGACGATCGGCCGCTGGCCGCCGCCCTTGCCCTGCGCGCCGAATGCCGCGCCGCCTGACTTTCACCGTATTCAGCAAGGACCTAACCTCATGACCGCATCCTTAATTCCTGCAGCCGTCGTCCAATTCGCCGAAGCTACCATCGCCGAGGCGGACAATGCCTTTACGGCATTCCGGGAAACCGGCACGATCACGGCTAACGGAACCGTTGGATTCATCGAGCGGGTGCCGGGCGAGAACTTCCTTGTCTCGGTAAATTACCCGGGCCCGTTCGATCGGAACAAGCCGCTGACGGCCGACATCTTCGATCTGGAGGGCAAGGTACATCAGGGCCAAGGGTTTGGGGCCTTGCGCTTTCTGTCCGTGTTTCAACAGCATGGAGACATCACGTCGCTTAGCCACGTTCACAGCCCGAATCTTGGCGCTTGGTCACAAACACACCGCAGCCTGCCTTTCACCTATGTACCAGTACAGCGCTTTCAACTGGCCCGCGAGATACCGATCTATATCGATCGACGGCAGGACGAAGACGCATTTATCCTCGAAACGCTGAAGATCAATCCGCGAACTCCCGCCATTCTCGAAGCAAACGGCGGGGCGACGGTGTGGGGCTGGAATGGCCTGCGTGCCCTCGCAGAATTTATCCTGCTGCTGGAAGAAGGCGCGGATATCGCCATCAGAGCCGAAGCCATTGGCGGATCACGAGATTTCGGACCAGGCGTTTTGCGTCAGCAATGGAAAATGAGCAAACTATTCGACACCGCTCTGCAGGAAGGGCTGCTGCCTGTTACCGATCGCTACTGACCGAAAGATTACCGCTTAAGGAGAAAAATGGGGGTGAAGGTAAAGCTTAGCTTGCCTGCACCCTATAATGTCTACTATTCCAATTGACAATGAGTCGGTGCCATTGTGCAGACGAAGGAGCACGGAAATGGCTGTAGCGAAAAAACAATCGGGAAGCCCGGGGTCACATTCGACCGGGCGCACGATCCTTTCTCTGGATCCGAACAACCCATCGATACCCGCCATCCGCGCGCGCGCCTTCGTTTTTTCTGACCCCCGCTCGCGAGCGCTCATACCCTTGATTGAACGTACGGCGCCTAGTGAAGCCACCGTTCTAATCGCGGGTGAAACCGGTACCGGCAAAGAGTTGGTCGCCCGTTATGTCCACGCCCTGAGCGACCGCAGCGACGGCCCGTTCATCGCGGTCAACTGCGGCGCATTTTCTGATACCTTGATTGAATCGGAACTTTTTGGCCACGAACGTGGTGCCTTTACCGGCGCGACCGACAGCCGCCCGGGTTGGTTCGAAGCCGCGAATGGCGGCACCTTGTTTCTGGACGAGGTTGGCGATTTACCGCACTCATTACAGGTCAAACTGTTGCGTGTCCTGCAAGAACGTGAGGTCGTGCGACTGGGATCGCGCAAGCCGATCGCGCTCAATGTCCGGCTCATAGCGGCCACCAACGTCGATCTCGCAAAGGCCGTTTCCGAAGGCAGGTTCCGCGAAGACCTTTTCTATCGCCTCAACGTGGTTTCCCTGCCGATTTTGCCGCTGCGCGAACGGCGTGCCGATATCCTTCCACTGGCGCGGCATTTCCTCGAGCTTTACGGCGCCAAAATGGATGCAGGGCGGCTTGAATTCACGGCTGGGGCTGAGGATGCTCTTTTTTCTCACGCCTGGCCCGGCAACATTCGCGAACTGGAAAACGCCGTCTATCGCGCCACACTGACATGCATCGACGGTCAGATCACTGACCTGGATTTGGCACTGAATGCGATGGACACCCGCGCAAACCCGCAAGCATCTGAACCGATCACAACGGAAGATCGACCGGTCATCACCGCCACCGATGAAGGTGTCGACATGGAGCTTCGCCTGACACCGCTGGTCGCCCGTTTTCTGGAAGAAAAACAGGACTCCCTCTTAGATCGGACGGTCGAGAACGTGGTGCGGACCGCCTTCAGTCGACACGAGTGCAACCAGATCCGAACGGCTGCGGCACTCGGCGTCACTCGAAACGTGCTGCGTACCCATCTGAAGAATTTTGGTCTGATCTGACATTTGTATGAGGGCGCGTTTGAGCCCGGGATGGATTTCTTGGGCTATTGAAATCTGCACACCGACTGTACGGACTTGCGCACCGGCAGTTTCGTAATTCCTCTTAATCATTGCTTTATATACATTTTCTGGAAATGGCACAGCAGTTGCTGAGTATCGTGAAACGGAAGTGCGGCCAAGCGAGCCATCAACTTTCGCCGTTCACGTTCGACTTTATTGAGGACTCAGCACGCCATGGCAATCAAGGTGCCCTATCACTTTCTTTCGGCACACCGCCTTTCCACTGCCAGCGCTCTGGCGATTGCACTTTCGATGTCCGGACAAGCCCACGCGGAGGCACCTGCGGATGACGCGGACGCTTCCGGCAGCGACGTGATCATGGTCACCGCCCAGAAGCGTTCGCAAAGCGTGCAGGACGTACCGGCTTCAGTCGTTGCGTTGGGCGGAGACGCTCTTCGCGATCGGCTGATTACCCGCGCAAGCGACATCTCACGGTTCGTTCCGAGCTTCAGTGCCGACACATCGGTAGGCAACTTGACGCCACGCTGGTACTTGCGCGGTATCGGCAACTCGGTGCCAGGCAACGGTCAAACCAGCCCGGTCGGGATTTATCAAGACGAAGTCTACGTCGGCATACCTGTGGCGCAGGCCTTCCCAATTTTCGATCTTGAGCGCGTCGAAGTGCTTAGCGGCCCACAAGGTACCTTATGGGGCAAGAATACTACCGCAGGCGCGGTCAATTTCATCTCACGCAAACCCGATTTCAATGCGAGTGGCTATGCGCGTGCTGAATATGGCAGCTATGGCTCGACCCTTCTTGAAGGAGCATGGGGCGGCCCGCTGAGCGACAAAGTGGCGGTCCGCTTCGCCGGTCACTTCCGCGACGACGACGGCTTTGCGACCAACCAGCACGACGGCACCCCGATGGGCAAGAACCGGGAAGCAGCGGCGCGCTTCTCAATCCTCGCCAAGCCCACAGATACACTGACCGCACTCTTGCGGGTGCAGTATCGCGACTACAAGAATGTCGGCGATATCATCTATCAGGGCCTCAATGCCACTGACGCTGCGGGCATTCCAGTTCCGCAAGGCTACAAAAACAATTCGTCCTTTGGCAACAGCGGCCAGGATCTGCGGCAACGGGGGGTGCAGTTGAACCTTGATTGGGACGTGGGTGTACTTCACCTCACGTCCATCACCGGATACAACGAATTCAAGCACCGCTCCGAACTTGGCACGCAAGTAAATCACGAAGGCACTCACACGTACAGCAGCCTGGATGCCAAGAGCTTCAATCAGGAAGTACGCCTTGCATCGCCCGATGAAGGGCGTTTGAAATGGATTGTGGGTGCGCATTACTATTACGAAAAGCTGAATTCCGAGGCCGTCACCGCGCTGCTTCCCAACAATGTGGGACTGCGACCCAGCTGGACCAATACGCAGTTTGTACAGTCCAATAACAGCTACGGCCTATTCGCCAATCTGACTTACGAGCCGGTCGACAATCTCGAGGTCATCCTTGGTGGCCGCTACACGTGGGAAGACAAGGCGATCGATCTCAACACGATCGGCACGGCGGCCGGTTCAGGCACCCTCGTCTTCCTCGATCAGGGCACCTTCTGGTCGCGCAATTCGGTCACCGGAACCGGGATCGCCACTCGCGCTGTCCAGGATACCAAGCGCAACTGGCGGGCGTTCACGTATGATGCGACGGTACGTTATTCGTTCAACAAGGACGTGAACGTGTATGCCAGATACGCCAAGGGTTTCCGCTCTGGCGGATTCAACCCTGGCGCCACGCTGCAAACGCAGGTCGCAACCGTCAACCCGGAATTCGTCAAGAGTTATGAGGTAGGCTTGAAGTCTGAATGGTTTGGTGGTCGGCTAACTGCCAACCTGGCGGCATTCTACAACGATTACAGCGACATTCAGGTCACCGTCATCCAATTGCCGCTCAGCCAGCTCTCCAACGCGGGCAAGGGATGGTCGAAGGGGGCCGAAGCGGTGATAACCGCTCGGCCGATCGACGCCTTGCGCTTGTCAGGAACACTTGGCCTGCTCGACACCAAGTATACCTCGTTCCCCAATTGCAAAGCGGGCGTCGATTGCTCGGGCAACCAGTTCGTCCGCGCCCCTCATGTAACTGCCAGCGTCAGTGGTGAATATACGTTCGATCTCGGTAACGATCACCAGATCGTAGCCGAAACCAATTGGTCATACCGTTCTCATCTCTATTTCAACGCCGGTACACAGACCGCTCCGCTGGAGCAGGGACCAAAGTGGCTGGGCAATGCATCGCTCAGCTACAAGCTTCCCAACGACATAAAGTTCTCTATTTTCGCCCGCAACGTCACCAACAGCCACGCTGCATCGACGATCATTCCGTCCGCCAACTTCGGCTACCTGAAGTACATCATCGAACCGCGCGTGTGGGGCGGTGCGGTATCGGTAAGCTTCTGATGCCGATCGATCGCAAGCGCCAACTCGTCCTCGGGGTCTTCCTGACGCGGCATGGGCACCACCCGGGATCCTGGCGCCTTCCTGGATCCCCGGGTGGCGGCGATCCGGACTTTCAATATTGGCTTCGCCTCACCCAGACCGCTGAGCGGGGCAAACTCGACAGCGTATTCTTCGCTGACTTCGTCGGGATGGGCGCGGATGACGTTCGCGGTATTGGTCGTCGCCCGGCTGGCGGAAGCTTCGAACCGCTCAGCCTTATTTCCGCGTTATCGGTCATGACCAAGAATATTGGCCTGATCGCGACGGTGAACACAAACTTCAGCCACCCTTACACTCTTGCCCGTCAAATGGCGTCCATCGACCACCTTAGCGGCGGCCGGGCGGGCTGGAATGTAGTCTCGTCGCTCTCACCGGGCTCGATCCGCACGTTCGGTGTCCAGGATCCTCTTGATCACAGCGGCCGATACGATCGGGCTGCCGAGTTCATCGCGCTGGCCAAGAAGTATTGGGATAGTTGGGATGACGGGGTTTTTAATCATCCCAACAAGCAGTCCGGCCAATACCTCGATCCGGCGTCCGTCCATCCGGTGAACCACCATGGGCGGCATTTCGATTCCGAATCGATTCTCGATATCGCCCGGCCGGTTCAAGGCTATCCAGTCTTCGTGCAGGCCGGAAACTCTGAGACTGGACGTGACTTCGCCGCTCAACATGCGGAGATGATCTACGCCGCAGCACAATTTGTAGACGATGCACGCGACTATTACGACGACGTAAAGAGCCGGCTGCCGAAGTTCGGACGGGCGACCGACCAACTCAAGGTAACGCCGGGCTTATCGTTCGCTATCGGCGCCACCGAGTCCGAAGCGCGCGAGAAGTTCGAAGCGTTGCAGGCGAAAGTGGATCTGACAGGTCCTATCGAACTGATCGGTGAAGACGTCAGCCATCTGCCTCTGGATGAGCCGATCCCCGATGACTACCCGGTCCCCGAAAATGGCAAGGGTCGGTGGGAACAGATCGTACGCCTGGGCAAGCGCGAAAATCTAACGCTGCGCCAGCTTGTGTTGCACTACAACGTCGTGCGTGGCCACCGCATCGTCATTGGCACCCCGACCCAGGTGGCGGATCAGATCGAGGACTGGTTTACCCAAGGTGTGGTGGACGGCTTCAATCTGATCCCGCCCCTCAATCCCGGCTTTCTGGAAGACTTCGTCGATCTGGTTGTCCCGCAGTTGCAGAAGCGCGGGATCTTCCGATCCGAGTACGAAGGCCGGACGCTACGCGAAAACCTCGGTCTCGATCGTCCGGCAAATCAGAATTCGAAACATTTGACGTCCGCCATTCCCGCTTTGTGATCGAAAGGAATACTCATGGCTACCCAGCTGGCTCCTACTGCTTCCGCCGCGCCAAGCGAGATATGGTTCACGCGTTGCCCGGTTCCCACCGCGACCGGCTTGGCATATAAGCTGGGCTGGCTGGACGAGGCCTTTGCAGCGGACAACGTTCCAGTCCGCACATTACAGCAGGCCACCCCTGAACTGGCGCTGCACCATTACGATCATCGGTTGCCTACCCTCATCCGTGAAGGCGGCAACATGCTGGCCATTGCCGCTCGCGCGCAGGGGGAGCCAACGAAGCTCATCGGCCTGACTTGGATCGAGGAAAGCCAGGTCATTCTGGTCCGGCCTGATTCCGGCATCACCAGCCCCGCGCACCTCAAGGGGAAACGGATTGCCCTGCCGGCCTGGACAGAGCACGAGATCCCAAGCCATGTAAGAGGCACCAGCATCAGTCGCGGCATGTCGTTCCTCGGGTATAAAGGCGCTTTGCATTCTGCCGGGCTGACTTTCGATGACGTGGATATCGTCGAGGTTGGCGGCACGATCCGCAACATCGGGGGTGCAGACCGCGAAAACCTGCCTGGACGTGGGGGACTGGACAATCTGTGGCCCATCGCCGCACTCACGTCGGGATTGGTCGATGCCGTCTATGTCAAAGGCGCGTCGGCGCTGGACAGCGCACGGGAAGCGGGCGTAATCGTAGGCATCGATCTGGATGCGCTGCCCGACCGCCGCTTTCGCGTGAACAATGGCACGCCCCGGCCTATTACTGTACATCAGAGCTTGATCGACAATCACTTTGATTATCTGGTTCGTTTCTTGGAAGTGACGTTGCGAGCAGCAGATTGGGCAGCGCAAAACGTCGCCAAGGTCCACGAAATTCTTCAGGCAGAAACGCGCGGTAGTGTCGAAGCCGTAACCAAGGCTTATGGCGCCGATTTCCATACGACCCTCCACCCTACGCTTGACGAGGAAAGGCTCACCTTGTTCGAGCTGCAGAAGAAGGCGCTTGGGCTGCATGGTTTCCTGGAACGCGACTTCTCATTATCCGAGTGGGTCGATCGCCGACCGCTTGAAGCCGCGTACCAAAACATAGCAGCGTCAAAGGAGGGGGCAGCGGACTGACTGTTTTCCTAATTTGCTCTTCTGCTGGCCGGCCCGCAATCTCTGGAAGACGCGGGCAGATTTCCCTCGCAGCCCAATCGCAATTCGGTATAGGCGCCCGCGGCTTTGGCTTTTGCCGCTGCGAGTGCAAGCGCCGGTACGTCCGTATCGATGCCGATGACACGCGCATTGGGCTGTGGTTGCTTGATCATCATGGCGAGGGATCCGGCGCGCAGCCGACGTCAACGATCGTCGCGCGTCGCCTGCGCGCGAGATGGCGGTGTTTGCGTTAAACGACATACGCCGCCCCAGGGAGGCCCTGGGGCGGCGTATGTCGCCGGTATTGTTGGTTGCGGGGGCAGGATTTGAACCTGCGACCTTCAGGTTATGAGCCTGACGAGCTACCGGGCTGCTCCACCCCGCGTCACCGTTTTGGGCTGATTTTGGTCAGCCGTGTGTATTGTGTGCGTCTGTGTGTGACGCAAAAAGGGGGCGTTGGCCCCCTTTTGTTGTTTTGTCATTGTGATGGGTTTTTTGTGCGAGTTTGCGCCGGCTTCAATGCCTGGCGACGTCCTACTCTTCCGACGCTTGAGCGTAAGTACCATTGGCGCTGTCAGGTTTCACGGCCGAGTTCGAGATGGGATCGGGTGGGTCACTGACGCTATGGTCACCAAGCAATGGAGCTGGCGCAAGTCGCATTTTAATCGATGTGGTATCCCGTGCGTATTTCAGATGTGTGTGTTTCTGGCTGGTTGATCGTCCGCCATCGGATTTCCCTGTTTTGAGCAGGGTTGTCATTGATGGTGGGATTCTCAAGCATGATCAGAGTTATTAGGACCGGTTAGCTCCATGGATTACTCCACTTCCACACCCGGCCTATCAACGTGATGGTCTATCACGACTCGAAGATACCTAATCTTGAGGGAGGCTTCCCGCTTAGATGCTTTCAGCGGTTATCCCGTCCATGCATAGCTACCCTGCTGCGCGGCTGGCGCCACGACAGGTACACCAGAGGCATGTTCATCCCGGTCCTCTCGTACTAGGGACAACTCCTCTCAAGTATCGACGCCCACGGCAGATAGGGACCAAACTGTCTCGCGACGTTCTGAACCCAGCTCACGTACCACTTTAATTGGCGAACAGCCAAACCCTTGGGACCTGCTCCAGCCCCAGGATGTGATGAGCCGACATCGAGGTGCCAAACGATTCCGTCGATATGAGCTCTTGGGAATCATCAGCCTGTTATCCCCGGCGTACCTTTTATCCGTTGAGCGATGGCCCTTCCACGAGGGACCACCGGATCACTATGACCGACTTTCGTCTCTGCTCGATTCGTCAATCTCGCAGTCAGGCAGGCTTATGCCATTGCACTCTTGCAGCCGGTTTCCAACCGGCCTGAGCCTACCATCGCGCGCCTCCGTTACTCTTTAGGAGGCGACCGCCCCAGTCAAACTACCCGCCACAGAGGGTCCCTGAACCGGATAACGGTTCGAGGTTAGACATCAGAACATAACAGGGTGGTATTTCACCTATGGCTCCACGACAGCTGGCGCCGTCGCTTCAAAGCCTCCCACCTATGCTACACAATTCTATCCTAATGCCACTCTGAAGCTGCAGTAAAGGTGCACGGGGTCTTTCCGTCTAACCGCGGGTACTCCGCATCTTCACGGAGAATTCAATTTCGCTGAGCATATCCTGGAGACAGTGGGGAAGTCGTTACGCCATTCGTGCAGGTCGGAACTTACCCGACAAGGAATTTCGCTACCTTAGGACCGTTATAGTTACGGCCGCCGTTTACCGGGGCTTCAATTCGGAGCTTGCACTCCTCCTCTTAACCTTCCGGCACCGGGCAGGCGTCAGACCCTATACGTCGTCTTGAAGCCGACTTAGCAGAGTCCTGTGTTTTTGCTAAACAGTCGCTACCCCCTGGCCTGTGCCCCCCACGAGTGCTTGCGCATACGTGGGGCCTCCTTCTTCCGAAGGTACGGAGGCAATTTGCCGAGTTCCTTCAGGATACTTCTCTCAAGCGCCTTGGTATACTCTACCTGACCACCTGTGTCGGTTTCGGGTACGGTCTATACGGTGGGGCTATTTCCTGGAACCTCTTCAAAGCCCGACCAATCCAATAAGGTCGGACAATACACGAGATCCGTCACACACCACCAGGCCCACGAATATTAACGTGGTTCCCATCGACTACCCCCTTCGGGCTCGTCTTAGGGGCCGGCTCACCCTGCTCAGATTAGCTTTAAGCAGGAACCCTTGGTCTTTCGGCGAGAGGGCATCTCACCCTCTTTGTCGCTACTCATGTCAGCATTCGCACTTCCGATACGTCCACGACCCATTACCAGATCGCTTCACTCGCCTACGGAACGCTCCGCTACCGCTCAGATCAAAGATCTGAACCCTAAGCTTCGGTGCATCACTTTAGCCCCGTTACATTTTCGCCGCAGGAACCCTTATTTAGACCAGTGAGCTGTTACGCTTTCTTTAAAGGATGGCTGCTTCTAAGCCAACCTCCTGGTTGTTTTGGGATTCCCACATGCTTTCCCACTTAGTGATGACTTGGGGACCTTAGCTGTAGGTTAGGGCTGTTTCCCTTTTGACGACGGACCTTAGCACCCGCCGTCTGTCTGCCGGATAAGTCTCGTTGGTATTCGGAGTTTGGTTAGAATTGGTAGATCTCGCGACCCCCGCATCCATCCAGTGCTCTACCCCCAACGGCATACATCCGACGCTCTACCTCAATAGATTTCGCGGAGAACCAGCTATTTCCCGGCTTGATTGGCCTTTCACCCCTAAACACAACTCATCCGAGAATTTTTCAACATTCAACGGTTCGGTCCTCCAGTGCGTGTTACCGCACCTTCAACCTGGTCATGCCTAGATCGCCGGGTTTCGGGTCTAATACACCATACTCCATCGCCCTATTCAGACTCGCTTTCGCTGCGCCTACACCTAACGGCTTAAGCTTGCATGGTACATTAAGTCACTGACCCATTATGCAAGAGGTACGCTGTCACCCCCTAAAGAGGCTCCAACTGCTTGTAAGCATTCGGTTTCAGGTACTGTTTCACTCCCCTCATCGGGGTGCTTTTCACCTTTCCCTCACGGTACTTGTTCGCTATCGGTCATGTACGAGTATTTAGGCTTGGAGGGTGGTCCCCCCATGTTCAGACAGGATTTCACGTGTCCCGCCCTACTCGAGTCTCATCTCATCGTTTTCGCATACGGGGCTGTCACCCGCTACGGCCACTCTTTCCAAAGTGTTCTGCTAACTGAAAGATGAGCACTGGCCTGGTCCGCGTTCGCTCGCCACTACTAACGGAATCTCGGTTGATGTCTTTTCCTCCGGGTACTTAGATGTTTCAGTTCCCCGGGTTCGCTTCACCAAGTCTATGTATTCAACTCGGTGATACCTTATCCACCTCACTCAAAGACTGATCACTCAACCTCTGAGAGAAATGGTGAAGGTGGGTTTCCCCATTCGGAAATCGTCGGATCAAAGTTTGCTCACAACTCCCCGACGCTTATCGCAGCGTGCCACGTCCTTCTTCGCCTGTACATGCCAAGGCATCCACCAAATGCTCTTACCTCACGCTTGAGAATCCACACCATCAATGACAACCCTGCATAGAGGCGTCACCGTTTACAGGTGCGGACGATTATCTCAGCCAGATTTACATCTGTAATAGTGCGCCATCGTGTACCCACCGACGTCCGGCAGAT